>VIAD01000024.1:0-1843 GCA_006546595.1 Moraxellaceae bacterium AER2_44_116
TTTTCTCGTCTTTCACCCTCATTTTCTCGTCTTTCACCCTCATTTTCTCGTCTTTTGTCGTTTTTAAAAACCACTTCAACACCATGTGGCTCTAGGCTTTGACTCAGTTCAATTTTTAATGCCTAAAAAGTATTAAAAAGTATTAAAAAGTATTAAAAACACTAGGGGGAAATTGTTTTCGACAATTCCCCCCTAGCTTTGTGTGTTAAATACTTTGATTTTTAGTTATTTATCGGATCATTGGGTGTAATAAGATTGCTAAAGGACAATTTAACTTAAAAGGGAATCAATTAAAGCCCCATTTAGAGCCAATACGAGCACCTTAAAATTTTTTTAATGGTAAGTCATAGTCGATGAGAAATAGTGCCCTTAAAATGCATTTTTGGAGTCTTGAAGTTGTTGAGCTTATCATTTTCTCAAATATGAGACTACATTACGCTATTTTTAACACCGTTATGTTTGAATCATATTGGTAAGTGCTCAAGAAATGAGCAATGATATGCGTCTCTAAATTCTTAATCTTAGCTTGTAATTAAAGTCAGTTACATGATTTCACTGTTACAACGCTTTATAAATGCTCCTCATTCTTTAAAGTTTACGTCAGTTATTTAAATTACTAAAGTTGCATAACTGGCGTAAGTTGTGTAATTTATATTGACCTAGTGTAGTTTATGAAATTGAGGTTGATCATGATTTTACTCGTTGGTGGAGAAAAAGGTGGGTCTGGCAAAAGTTGCCTTGCACAAAATATAGCGGTTTATCTTCAACGAAAAAATAAAGACGTTTTGTTATTAGATGCCGATCCACAAGGTACGACGACAGACTGGGCTAAAGAGAGGGAAGAGAATGATGAATTAATGAATTTGTCCTGTGTGCAAGCATCTGGAAATATTCGCCAGACGCTCAAGGATATCGCTAAACGTTATCAAGTGGTGGTTGTAGATGCCGGCGGGCAAGACTCCGAGGCATTACGCTCCGCAATGACGGTTGCTACTCACATGTTATTACCCTTTCGACCAAAACGACGAGATTTAAAAACTCTGGTTAATGTTAGTCAGTTGGTGAAGTTGGCCAAGGCCGTTAATCCTGACATGAAAGTTCGTGCCATCATCGCACAATGTCCAACTCTACCAAGCCAGGTACAGCGCATATTGGATGCTAAAGATGCCTGCTTGTCTTTTGGGATAGAGCCGTTATCTGCGATTACCTGTAATCGTAATGTTTATGATGATGCGGATGAAAATGGGTCTTCCGTGCTTGAAGTTGGTGTAGATCCAAAAGCCAAAGAAGAAATAGAGTCGTTAGTTGCTGAATTTTTAGGGGTTTAATTATGGCTGGATTAAAAGGATTGAAAAAAGGTGAACGCCTAGAGGTTGAAGCTCAGGCTGAAAGTTTCATTGTGGGTGCACAAGAGCGAGTTGATGCCTTATCTGTTTCGTCAAAGGAAGTACGTACGCGAGTGTTTGAGCGATACACTTTCTCTTTAAATCCGAGTGTGAGTCAGGCTATTGATGATATTTCACTGATTCCACGGAATTTTAAAATCAATCGTTCTGAGGTTGTTAAGGCAGCCGTAGAATATTTGAGAAATTTACCTGAAGAACAATTGATTGAAATTCTTCAAAAAATCAGAAAATAGTCATAAGTTAATTAAGTTGCATAATTGTCATAAGTTATGCAACTTAATTTGGTGTCAGATGTGCTTTTTTATTTGAGCGCGAGATTACAAGGTTTGTTGGTATAAAATAATATAATTAAAGCTTGCTAATATTTTCGGGGTGCATAACCTGCATAACCTGCATAACCTGCATAACCTGCATAACCTGCATAACCTGCATAACCT
>VIAD01000024.1:1943-20176 GCA_006546595.1 Moraxellaceae bacterium AER2_44_116
ACCTGCATAACCTGCATAACCTGCATAACCTGCATAACCTGCATAACCTGCATAATGAAATGCAGTTCTGAAAAAATGCAATGCAGGCTCAGTGTCAATTATTCCTGTCTTGAGTTACGCGATAAAAGCACTTAATGCGGGCCTTCAAATTGCGTTGGTTAGAATGTTATAGCCACAATCCTCAACTCAAAAGCTCTACACTGGCGGTACTGTTGCAAACGGGTTGTTAAGTTGAATTTATCATGGCGTTGATAGGGCTGATAAATATCTAGTCCTTGATCTAGTTCAACTTTCCAACCTGTATTTGTTTGCAAAAAATACTCAGTGATGTCTGTCGATGGTATAAATTGCCATGTCAAATGGATGCCTACTTCTAAGCAAGCCTTGGCGATATGTTGTAAATCAAGTTCTTGTTCTTCTTCCATAAACAAGTCGGTGCTTGTAATGAGCTGGACGTTACTTTGCTGAGACGGTGGTTTGGCATTGGCAATCGTGGTTAATAGTTCTAGTAAGTTGTGTTGTTGCTGGATTAAACCAAGGTTGGGGTCACTGATAGTAATTTCTGTGGCCTGTTGCAGATATGGGGTGATGCAGTCACCTAGGCTAAAGCCTGATTTACCTTCTGGCCATTTGATTTGTTGCTCGGTTAGTACAGTGTCATCACGATCATTTGGATTGGGTGATGACAAGGTGGTGTCGCTTATAGTGGTCGGTATTGCAAATAACGCATCATCTTGATTCGGCTCACTAATTGGCCTGTCACCTGAGCTGGCTTTTTTATGATAGTAGTTCGGGTAGGCTTCTTCTTCCTTGGTAGTGATGTGGTGTATTTCATCACGTTGATTGCGATAACTAAAAGAGACCTTGCTATAGGTGTTATCTATGCGGAGCAGTTGGTCTTTGACTCGTTTACGGCCCTCCATTGCCAAATCAAGCAGCTCTTGAATATCGCTTTCGCTCGCTTGGCCATCGGGATATAAAATCTTCATTAAGCCAGAAAAGGTTTTGTTGATGGCATCGCGGTCTCGTGTTGAGATGTCGGATGACAACGTAAAATATGCTTTGTAGCGATCAGAATAATCGTGACTGCGTAAAGCGCGTAACACTTCGGCCAAATAATCCACCACGAAGCCATAGCCCTGCGAAAACATTTCTCCGCGAATAATATCGACTTCCCAACCTGCAATATAAAAATGAATGCGGTCAAGAAACGCAGAGTCATGGTAGCTTTCGGGGAGTTCGTCAAATAAGTCGCTGTGCTTAAGCATGTGAGGAACACTGTGCTGGGTGTTGCCGACAAACACCATTGAGGCTTCTGCGCCGAGGGTTTCAATGCCGCGTGAAAAGGTTTTGTTGGCCATGTAGTTTTTCATAATATCGACTAAGGCTTTATCAACGCGCTTCTTTTTTCCTGCAAACTCATCAAAAGCGATGGTGTCCCAGTAACCGACTAGGCCGACTTTGCCTGTGCCATTGTGAACAAACAATTTAGGCGTGGTGACTTCTCCGCCTGAAATCAAAATCCCGTGTGGGGAAAATTCGGAGTAAATGTGTGATTTGCCTGTTCCTTTCGGGCCTAACTCAATCAGGTTGTAGTTCCGTTCACAAAAAGGAATCAGGCGCACGAGCTGGTTAAATTTATTGCGTTTACTGAACTGAGTGGGTTCAAAGCCCATGCTTTGTATGAGTAGGTCTATCCATTCATCGGTAGAAAAAAAGCGTCTGGCATGGGTGTAAGCGTCAAAATCCAGATGTGAGAGCTGGATGGGTTTTAATGAGCCTAAAATCCAAGGCGAGGCATCCTTATCTTCGCTAAAATCATATTCCACGTCCGCAATACACCATACGCCACTGACTAATAATTTAGAGTGTGCTTTGACGGTATCGGAGTCGATGAGTACCTTTTTAATGCCTAAGTTGGCAAATTCGGCCTCATAAGCATCTTTTTTTTCATTGAGTGAGACACTGATACGATCAATGACTTTGTGCCGACCTTTTTCTTTGATAATCGAGCGCACCAAGCCTGATTCATTACGATGGACATAATGTTTGCGTAAAATCTCTTTCACGGTGCCAATGCCGTTTTGAATGGTCAGCTCGTCATTACTAGCGCAGTATTGACCCAACAAATATTCTAAGACATAAGAGGGGACAATCGCGTTGCCTTTGACCGTTTTTACGAGGTCTTTACGCACCACTAAACCCGCAAAATGCTCATTAATTTTATTATCAAGCTGGCTCATAACGGGTTGCTCTTAAAAGTCAAAGTCACGGGCAAAAGAACGTTGCATCAGGTAGTTCAGTGCGGTGTAAGGTTTGTAATGGGATGTGCCATCAATTTGCTCTTCCAGTTTTAATGAAACGGTTTGGCCGTTGAGGTTGTCGGCTTGGCTGGTCAACATGAGGCGTAAAGCAATTTCACGTTCACGGGCATTGTCAGAGTGACGATCAAAAATCACGTCATGGCTATCAGAAATCAATGCGCCTGCTTCACTATACAAACCAACGCGCAAGGTGCGAGGCCGACATTTGTCGGTGACTGGCTGTAATTGATAGAGTATGACGGATAGATGGTTAGTGGTAATTTTATTTGCCGAGCCACGCAGCACTTCAATATCAACTTGTGACAGGTCACTTTGCCGCTTTTTATTGATGTGCAGTAAAGGGATAACGACTTCTTGCAAGCTGGCTGCGCCATGTACAAAGCGACTACCAGAGCCTTGTAAGCGTAAGCGGTTAATCGACTTAGGTAACATGACTTCCACATCGCCCACTAAGCCTAATTGCGAGCTGTGGAAGTGCTTAAACGAGGGATGGGGTTGAAAGCCTTTACCTAATAAAAAGCGTCGATTGCGATATAACACCGTTGAGGCTTGTGGGTCTGAGGATAAAAAATCACTTTCGGCAAGGGTTTGGTCTTGATAAATAAAACCATGATCTGCGGTCAGCAAGATGTTGTTGACGTTGGCATTGGTCAATTTTTTAATCAGGCTAATCATTTCGGCTAAGGTTTGTTCGGCGGCATCAAAGGTACGTTCTTCTGTGCCTAGGCTGTCACCTGTTTTATCTATCAGGTTGTGATAGATATACAGTACGTCATTGTCGCGGACGATGGCTCTTGAGTCGTCTTGCTTTAAAGACATAAAGTTTTTTGCCAAGATGACATCACTGGCCGATAGGCGTTTATTCAGTATCTTTTTACGGTTGTCACTGCCTTTGCTACTTTGGCCATCAACAAGGGTTTCGCCTGTTTGATTATCGGCAATGGCAAGCTGTTGATGAGGTAGTAGGGCGGCCATGCCTAATTGGGTGTAGCTAGGTAACATCGACACCATTGGCTCTAAATTGGCATCATAGCGGTCTTCTTGGCGCACCAACGACAATAACTCTTCACCTACTTCATAACGTAATGCGTCCGAGATAATGACGCAGACTTTGGCATTGCGCTCTAAAAACGGTTTGACCGAGCGATTAAAAAACTGACGCTGTGACGGGAAGGGGGTGCTATCCCATGTCGGCGCATTGTCCACAAACACTTGCCAACGGTCGTTGAGGGTGAGCAAGTAATTATTGCTGTATAAGTTGTCTATCAGGGTATTGAGCGCATGGAGTAGCGAGGGTTGCTTCGATTCGCGCAGGTGGTAAATAAATTTACGGTAGTATTGGTCGAGCTTAAACCATTCTTGGCTATAGCGTTGAATGCCGTCCGCTAGTGAGCTGATATCGAGCTTGGTGCTGTTGAGGCTATAAATAAAGGCTGAGGCCGCATCTATGGCGTTATAGACATGGGCAAAGCGATCGTACCAATAACTGCTACGGCGTTGACGTACCCATTGACTGACTTCGTTATGAAGCAAAGTACGCTGGGTTACGCCTTGCACTAATTCGCGCAAGATTTTACGGTCAATCTCTTCGACATAATCCATGTCCATGAGCTGACGAAAGTCTTGTGTCTCTAATAATTGCTCAATGCCAAGGTCAAGGGCGCAGTTGTCGGAGAGTTTTTCAAAATACTGACGATGTTTGACGCTATCTTTCCAACGCTTCAAAAAGACGAGGGCATGATGGCTGAGTTTGGCCGTTTGTGCGGTTGCAAGGGCATAACACGACTTAAACAGTTCTAGGCTAAAGTCTTTGATGCTGGGGTTGGTGGATTCATAACTATAATGCCGTTGCAGTTGTTGCCATAAAAAACCGTCTAGGCTGCAACGCTGAATCAGGCGTATTTTGTCATCACGGTCGTCGGCCAGTTCCGCCAGTAAGCTTTCTAAAATGGTATCGAGGCCACTGTCGGCAGAGCTGCAAATAGACAGCATTTTTAGGCGGACAAGGTGAGGCGTGTCATCCGCAACTAATAGCCGTTTTAGGCTGTCTTTACGCTTACTGGCTTGAAAAAATTCGCTATGGGCTTTGATAACATCGGCAAAACCTAAACCGAGTTCTAATTCGGCTAACCATAAGGCCACTTGATCGGTTCTAAATTCGCCTTGAGCCAGTTGTATGTCTAACAGCCAATTTTCGAGGTCATCGGGTTGAGGATAGGCGGCATACAGTAAAAACTTGTGGTCTGGCTCTAGTCTTAAAAGCCGATGTTTAACGCCAAACTCATTATTGTTGAGCTGGATTTTTTCGACACCGTGTAATTGGAGTTGTTCAAAGTCGGCTTTAAATTCGTTTTTGGCATCATACCAAAAGACGATACGATGTTTTTCAAACAGGGCTTGTAAGGCTTGACTGATTTTGCTGTTACTCACCCGTTGCTCCTAATTGCTCTAAGCATGTTAGCCATTGGTTAAAGTGAGGGCATTTGTGCCGTAATGTAGCTAAACCAATTTGCTCAACCACTGTCCATCCTGCGGTCACTTTGTCGTATTCGGGAATCTGTTTAAGAATACGTTTAGACGGGGCTGTTTCTGCACCGTCATTAATCAGTTCGGGACACGTATCACCCACCATTTCAACCAAGCTGTCAATCGCGGCTTCGTGTTCAAAGTATTCCCAATCTAATTTACGGGCATCAGCCAAAATTAAGGCTTCAAATTCGTGTAATTGGATGTAGGGGATAAAACGATTGTCACCGATGTTTTGCGCTAAGGCCGCTTCTAAACAGGCAATCTTTTGATAAGGGTCGGTATAGCTTTGCGCTTGGGTAAAGTCTGGAAAGTCATTGGGTAAGGCGTATAGGTCAAACATGGTGCTAAAACGGCAGTTGGTTCGGCTGTCTTCTTTTAGCCAGCGTTGGATGTCGTTTTTGGCTTTGATATAGTTGGGCAAGCCGCCGCGTGATTGTCGGCCTGTGTGTTTGTCTTTGCTGGTTAAAATACAACGGGCATCGGCATACACATGGTAATGCGCCAAGTGCGGAGCTAAGACTTTTAGCACAAATTGTTGTTCGGTTTGTCCTTCGGTAATGACGTGTAAATGAATGCCGCTCATGGACGGCCTCCTAACACGTTCTTTTCCCACAGTTCCGAGAGGCTATAGTTTTGTAGCCATTCGACCAAGCTATCTTGGTCTAGGCGTTTAAAGACACTGCATTTTTGCGCTTCATCACGCTCGACAATCACCAAGTTATCACAACCAAATTCATCGACTAAACGGGTGGATTGTGTGGCAATAATTAACTGGCTATACCGTGATGCGGTGCGAATCATGGCCGCAAGTTCGGCAATAGCGGCAGGATGCAACCCTAATTCGGGTTCATCTAAAACAATCACACTCGGCAAGGTATCGGGCGGCTGCAACAGTAAGGTGGCTAAGGCCATGAAGCGTAACGAACCGTCAGAAATTTGATGTGCGCCAAACAGATAATCACCGCCTTTTTCGCGCCAGTTCAGGCGAACATAGTTGTTGTTATCGGCTAAAAGCTGCAAGTCAAAATCGCCAAACTGCGGCATGACGTGTTGAATATGACGCACAATACGCTGATAGTACGCTTGCTTAGACGGCGTTTCTTTCATCACCCGTAAAAAGGCGGCTAAATTAGCGGCATCATCGCGTAAGTAATGAGCATCGTCTTTAAAGCTGTTGCGTTTGATTTTAGCGGTGTCGGAAGTGTCGTGAAACTGATAGGTATTTATACTGGCAAACGCTTCTAGCACACGTACATCATTGGACGGATTAAAAATGGCCGATGTGCTATTTCCCGAATGTAAAACCGAAATATCTAAAGGCGGATAACCCTGTGAGCCGCGCAAAATGGCTTCCCTTGCAAAAAACAAACGGTCAGGCATACCAAATTCTAAGCTGGCTTGATATTCAATCGAAAAAGCAGCAGCTTCGGCTTGGCGTTGGCTAAAGTTCAGGGTAAAGTCTATTTTATCGGTAATGGCTGAACCATAAAACAATAACGCATCTGTACCGCCTTGTTTGCCCACATAAGACGGTAAATTGTCCTGAACAATATGATTGAGCATCTTAAAAAAAGAGATTAAGTTGCTTTTACCACAACCATTTGCGCCTAATAATACCGTGACATCGCCAAAGTCTAGGTGTTGACCTGTTGCGGCAATCGACTTAAAGCCGCTGAGCTGTAAGCTATTGAGCCTAAATTTAGCCGTTGACTCGTTGGGCGTGGTGTTATTGCTGGTCATGGTTAATCATCGCCTGTATCTAAGCCTACAATCTTTTTAAGGGCTGCACCCAATTTGCCGTAGTTTACTTTTACGCCATCATCAAGGTCTATGGCGATTTGTTGAGTGGCGAGTGGGTACAGTATGTCACTTTCGTAGTCGTCGAGTTCGGTTAGCACTTTTTTAAGGGCTTCGAGGTCTTTTACGGCTTTGGTTTTGTCGCTTTGGCTGGCCGAGTCGCTAATGCTGAGTTGTTCTAAGTGAGCTTTATGGCCAACAAGTTTGGTTCTAAATTCGCGTAAGTAGCTGTTTAGTACCACGCTGACGGTATCTGTTTGATAACGGTGGACATAAATCAGGGCATTAAAGCTGCCTTTAGGACTGCTAAATAACCAATAAATAGGCCGTTTTTTATAGCGTCTTACATGGTCGTTATAAAAGTCTTTTAAGAAGTAGTCGCGGATGGTTTGCGCTTTGCCTTTTTTGCCTAGTGCTTCTTGTATAAAGTTGATGTTTTCTTCAAAGCTGTCTTTGCCAAAACTGACTTTTAGAAACTCCTTAAAGCGTTCGGTGATGTCGTCGCTAAACCAGTCTTTATCTAAAATGGGGATGACGTTATCTTCGTCGGGCATAAAACGCGGTTGGGTAATTTGCTGTAAATAATCGGCAAGGGTTTGGCCTTGATTGGCTAACACTAAGCCTTCTTTGTCTAAACTGTAGCGGCCAAACATACAACCGACGGCATAAGAAATAAATTCTTTGATGGTGTCGGTAAGGAGCTTCTCTTCCAACTCGCTAGTGGTTTTATCTCCGCCATAACGGTAATGAGGGTTACAGGTGAGCGTGATTTCTTTTAACGGTACATCGGGCGTGAGTTCGTCTTGTAGGCCGTAGGCTTCGATAAAAATACGGTTGTTTTCTTCTTCCAGCTCTTTCATTTGATGGGTGATGGTTTGCCAATGGCTGCGGAGTTGGCTGTAAGTGGCTTGGATGGTGGGTTGATGGTAATTGCTTTGTAGTAGGGGGAGGGTGGTGAAGTCCCATGAGGTTTCGTAGGAGTTCCAGTCGGATTTTGATAGGTGTATCAGACTATCAAAATAATAATCATCTACTTTTGATAAAAATGGAAATGAGCGTAGGTTACCAACTTTGAAATGTAATGTTGGGTTCAAAATAGGTGATAAGTATTTGATTATAGATGAGTTTAGGTATAGCAACGAGCTTTTATGTAACGTTTTATCTATGACGAATCCCGAAGGGCTAACACTATCAAACTTATGTCCTTTGGGTTTCAGTCTTGCCGAAAAGACTGATGATGTAATATCCGACCATGTAAAGCCATCAACTTCAAAAATTTTCGCTCCTTGAATTCCAGAATTAGGCAAACTGCGAATTTCTTCCCCATCGCCATCCCAATATACAACGAACTCAAGATTTCCAAACCATTTTCTAAATGACCCACCTTTATGATGAATATGCCACTTATCACCATCTATAATATTCGTATCCTTTTGATTTGGTTCAAACCAATACCTAAGATATTTATTATTGTCAGATGTTTTGATTCCTTCAGAAGCAACAATCTGTCCACCCAAGAAAGCATCATTTTTATAAATTCTAAGCACTTTCTCACTTACCCAATACGCAATTGGACTGTTCGGAATGCTTTTAAAATCCAATGCACAAGCCCGATGAAACCAACCGCAGTTAGGATTTTTAATTGCTTCTAAAGTTTTAGGTGCTTGATTTTCTGAACCCTTAAAATCAGAAAGTCGTACATATCCACCCTTAAAGTTCGAGTCACTTACATTTTTAACCGTGAATGTAGAAACAGGAATACACGCAGGGGCAAAAGCATTGTATTCAAGCTGAATTAAGCTCGTTATCGTAGTATTTGTTAAAATGAACTCTCTTAACTTCTCATAAGAAGAAATAAACATCCAAACATAAGGCGTTACGAATCCCATTTCACCTTTTGGCATCGTCAACGTAGTGTTTCTAACCATAAACGCCGAAAACAAATCGGACTTCACATCGGCATATTCATCTTTCAAAAACGCAGCCATCCGCCCATTCATCCCTTTACCACCCATATACGGCGGATTAGCCACCACCACCTGATAACGCTGCTGCAAATACTCCGCTTGCTCCAACACCCGCAACACATCCTCATGCACATGCTCTAACAACAAATGACCATCAACCCCATTTTGCTGTAAAGTCGTGCGTAACACCGTGTCCTTTAACACCACAGGTCGAATTAACGAACCAAAATTATCCGCCTCCTCAAACTGAGTAAATAAGGTTTTTATCTCATCGGTAAATAACGCCTTGCCTTGTAAATCCATGTATTGCTCAAGCTCTCGTGGCTCAAACGTGACAGGCTGCAAATGGCAAATATTGGGCAGCGTTTTTGTCGCTTTCGCTAAAAAGCGCGATTGTTTAGCGCGTGCCTTCATCGTTAACGCAAACGCCGCTAAAGCTGCCGCACGTTCATCAATCTCAATCCCATACAAATTATGGCTTAAAATAAGCGAGGGAATTTGACTCGGCTCGTATAACGCCTCTTCATAAATCGCATACAGCAAATCAAAGGCGTAAGTCAGCATGTGTCCCGAACCACAAGCAGGGTCACACACTTTTAACTCTTCGGGCAAGGTAACGACTAAAAAGTCGGTTTCGGGCTGCGTAGGCGCAATGTAGTACGGCATTTTTTCGGCCAGTTTCGATTGCGGATGGTTAAGCAACCACAAACGGCCTAACGAGTTTTCTACCAAATAACGCACAATCCAATGCGGTGTAAATAACTGAGTTGCCGCAGGAATATCACTCGCCTCAATTTTTTTGTTTTTCTTGAGTGCATCAAAAACTTGGTCTTTTTTCTCTGAAATATAAAACTGATACAACCAACCAATCACCTCTACATCCTGACAGGCTTCGGCAGTCATCGCCTCACGGGTTGCCGTTAATATCGAATTGCTTGATAACAAATCATCGGGCATCAGTAATTCGGTGTAGTCGGCAATGCGCTCAAACATAAAAGGCATGGCTGGCTGCCAGTAATTACAGGCAGCCACCAACAATAACCGATAGGCTTCTTGCTCTGGCGTATGACTAGGCAGGCGACCTTCAAGCAAAGCATAGATTTTTTGCTGTACGGCTTGTTGCGACACAATACGCTCGTCAATATGCCCCATTTTGGCTTCGGCAAGGATTTCTGGCTGGGTTTGCTCGTCAAGCGGCGACACCATGCGAATGCTGTTATAACCATTGACATCCATAAAGCGTAACGCACAAAAACGGTTAAACCATGTGTAAGCCACTTTTTCGATAATGGCGTGTTGACCGTGTTCTTTAATTTCTTTTTCTAATTCGGCTAAGGCTTGCGGAGCTTCACGACGCGCTGCACTTTGCGGCATAAGTACCAAGTTGACACGGGCGGCCACTTGTTCGGTTAAGGTACGGCGAGCAGCTTGAGCAAAGCGTTTTAAGACGGTTGTTTCCATGAGATTCTTCTATCAATAAGGTGTTTAAAGCGTTAATTTTTTATGTAAAAAGTCAGTGTATTAAAACCTCACCTTCACGTTACACCACTGAGAGAGGGCAGTGCATAGCGTGGGGTGAGGGTATTTGGATTTACAAGTTAATCCGTTTACCTGTGTTAATTTCGTTTAGTAAGGCTTCGCGCATCGCTTTCAGGTAGTGGTCAACATCGCTTTCATCCACCAACCATGCTTTTGTAAAGTTCACTTTAATATCCCGACTGGCAACCGATGGTTTGACATAAACGGCTTTATTGTCGGCTACTTTATTATCAACAACAGGCCGAACAGCTTTATTGTCTGTTATAGGCTCTACAGGTATAGGTTTTGGCGTAGGTTGAGGCTGTAACCAGTCATGCAGCTTATCCGCTAACTGAGCAAAGGTCTTTTCTTCAAAGGTACGGCAATTATCACGAATCACGGCTATCAACTGTTGCTGACCTAATTGCTTGACGCTTTGCTCAAAGGCTTGCATGAGTTCTTGCTGTTGAGCGTTGTTGAGCTGGGCAAACTCAGGCGACTGACGCAATTTTTGGGCAAGCTGTTCTATTTTAGCAACGGCTTGCTCAAGTTCTTGCGTGTGCAATTGCTTAAGTTTGGTTTTGAGGGCATCAAGCTGTTGGCTAATAAGCTGTATTTTATTGCCTTGATAAATACGGGCATCGGCTAAGGCGAGTTTAATGGCCTGTACTTCGGTGGAGTCTAGGGCGTTTAAATTAGCGTTTTGCTCGGATAAAAAGACGTTTCCTTGGTCATACAGGCTTTTAGCTGCGCCATTCATAAAACGTAATACTGGCGCGGTAATGTTTTCTTTTAGCTCGTATAACGCTTCTTCTTGCTTGGGTAGCTCGGTAAAAAACCATGCGCTTTGTTGCTGGCTAATAGGTTTAATTTTTTCTAAGACGGCACTGACGGTTGCTAAAAAGGGATAGTGGGCTTTTTGGCTATGCAGTTTGTCTAAGTCAAAAAACAGGGATTTAAAGGCATCGGCGGTTTCTTTGGCTAAGAGCTTGGCTTCACTGGCAGGGGCAGGCTTATCAAAAAAGTCGTTATAAAAGTCTTTGAGTGCGCGAATTTGTGAGGGGCTAAATTCAATTTGGGGGTCAATGATGACGTTGTTTTGGCTTTGGCTATTGCGTAAGGCGCGTTCGATAGCGGCATCTTCGAGCAGGTTGCCATCGCTTCGCAGCTCTATTTTGCCACGAGCCGCTAACAAGGCAAGGTTGCATAAAATTGCCGCGTAGTACCAGCCATAGCTTTTACGCTCAAACTTATCAATCACCCCTTTAATGGTGGTGCGTCCGCCACTGCGTTGATTAGCTTTGATAAAGGCTAAAATTTCTTGTTCGGCTTCGGTTAAGGGTGCAACATCGTTAGCCAACAAGCCGTCTTTGGCTTGGTTGAGGTATTTGCCAATATCGTTTTCGCTGTAGTTGATGCTACGCAACATACTGAGATTGGTATAAGTGTATTCAATCAGTTGATGAAAGCCCGATATGATGCGGCTTTGACCATCCGTTGAGCTAATGTCGATATCTCCGCCATTGATAACCAAGCTGGACTCACCGACTAAACGCTGTACCCGTTGCGAGATCTCGGCTAAACGCTCTTGGTTTTGCAGGGCTTTGCTGCCTAAAATTTGTTGAATGCCGTCTTTTTGCACTAAAGACGTATTTTGACGAACGTACTTTTCGGTACGTTTATACATGAGTAAATCATTCATCAAACGGGCATCGGCAGGCATTATCACGCGCAGCTCGTTATAGCCCATACTTTGCATCCGCAGAGCGGTGTGATTCGAGGCATCATCATTAAAAGGGCTGATAACGTGAATGATTAGCTCATATTCTCGGCCATACAAACGACCGTCCATTTTGCGTGTAAACGGATAATCTTGTTGGTTGCTATAGCGAATTTTGGTTTGCTTGATAATTTGGTCAAAGACGATTTTTTGCAGCTCGCCCACCACGTCATTGATGTCAACATCGGTGTTTTTGATTTCTGTCTCAACGTCTTTTTCGGTATCGGTTAAATACTCGTAAAACTCACCATGACGCTGAATATAGGTTTGTTGTTCTAGCAAGTTTAAGGCGTGTTCCAGACGTTGCCGATGGCTGGTAATGTCTTGGTTAAACTCTTCCAGCATTAACACACTGAGATTGCGTAAGGTGGATTTAAAGTCTTTAACGTATTTGACCAAAAATAAGGTTTTTAACACTTTTACCGCGAATGGATCGCCAAGGTGTTGTTCGGCTTGCAAAATTGCCCGTTGAATGTTGGATTTAAGCGCGGTGCGAATGCCTTCAAACATCAAGTCAAAGGTTGCTAAACGGCCAACAGGGTAGTCGGCAATCGCCATAGCCACTTGTCTAAACACACCCAGCATCGAGCGTTCACCCACCGAGCTGTGTTTACCTTCAAAGGCATTATTAGCAGATAGTTGCTGAATAGCCGCTTGAAAGAGGGCGAATTGATAGGGAATAAAGGGATAGCTATAGATAAAGTGTTCGCTGTCTTTGAAGTTGCGATAGGCTTTACCACCGTCGGCAAAATCAAAGAGCGTTTTAAAATTATTGACTTGCTGTTGATAGACGGTTGCTAGTAATGCTTGTCCTTCGGGCTTTTTGGCTAATAAGCGTTTTTGAATGACTTCGGCAACATCGGTACTGGTCAGCTTCATACGGTTAGCAAAACGCGCTTGCACCCGTGAAAAGTCATTGCCTTGTTGCTTACTCATTTCACCAATCACCGACTCAATGTTTTCTTGAGCAGTGACAATCACCCATGCGCGGCCATTGCACTTGGTCGCCAAACTCTCAGCAATGGTTTGTAGGTTGGTCATCAACTTGACGTTATCGGCAATGTATTGGCCGACTTCATCGACAAAGAAATTGAGCCTAAAGTTCTTTTCTTGTTTACTGAGCCATTGATTAACTTGATTAGCAAAATCTTCAATCGAGACCCGATGTTGAGCGCGGTACTTATCTAAAATGCCAAGGGCATCATTTTCGGCCTGACCTGTCACTTGAGCATAGGCTTTAGCAATATTGCGCGATTCGAGAAGGGATTGTTCACGACCCCGTTCCCACGCTGTACCTGTCAGTTGCTCAAAGGCCGTTTTAAAGGCTTGGTACTGACCACGCTCATCCAGTTCACGTTCATATTGGGCAATGTAGGCTTGTTTGCCATAGTAACCACACATCTCATCAAAAACTTTAACAAACACTGAGAGGAGGGCATCTATCTGGGTTTTGCTAATGACATCGGCTTTTTGGTCAATGTTAAATAAAATGCTTTTAGACGGAATGGCCACCGCTTTTTTCAGATTGGCTTCTAAAATCGCATCGCTTTTATCTTGTTCTCGGCATTTCGGTAAGAAAAAATCGAGGGTAGGAATGCCATTCACCACACGGTTTTCCAGTAAAAATGCCAACATTTTTAATAAGTGCGATTTACCCGACCCGAAGAAACCCGATACCCATACGCCATTCGCGCCGTGATAATTACCATAAGCCACTAAAAACTCATTGAGGCGTTGGGCGACTTCGTTGGTTAGCACATATTCTTCCAGTTCAAGGCGTAAACTGGCTTGGTCATCGGCTTTAATTACGCCATCAATCGGGCGATCTACAGGCTTTAAAAAAATATCTTTTAATAATTGAGTATTGTCCATAAAAGTATTAACTCTACATCTAAAATACGTTGTTTAAATTTGATAATCGTCGATGTTGAAGGCGCGATAATATTTATCGTCTTGGAGTCGTCCAAACAACACGAGAGCCGCACCACTGGCTAAAGAATGGGTATAGCCACCCGAAAAAAACATCACCGTTGGTTTGTCTTTGGCTTCTTTTTGCAGATTGTTTAATACATTGTGCGATCGTATATACGGGAAGACTTCACCAACGCCCGTGATAAATAACACATCATGCTGTACTGCGCCAAGACGTTGAGCAATTTCGGGCATTAAATGCTCTTCGGGGTCGAGAATATTTTGTAATAGCTCTTTTAGGGCATCTTTGGCGAGGGTTGGCTCTAGCTCTAAAATACGATCCCACAAGCCTCGTGCTTTAATCAAATCAATGGCTAAATCATAGAGGTTAATCTCTAAGGCTTTGACTCCGAGCTGTTCCAACTTGTTGATGAGCTGGTGCTGTAGTTTCCCCATTGCGACAGCATCACTTGGCTTAAAGGGGCAAATGAAGAAGGGGACTTCGTTACCTAAGCCTTGCATTTGCAAAAAGCGGTCGCTGCTAATAACAGCCAGTAGGTGTTCATACCGTGAGGCTATGCTAACCATGTTTGTATGTCCCTGTGAAAAATCGGAAATATTTCAAAAGCGGATGTATGGCGTTTACTGAGTAAAGTCGCTAACGGAGGCGATAGTAAAACGCTTTGTAAGGTATTTTGAGGCGACAATAGGCCACTCTCTTTGAGCATTTTAAACAAATTTAAGCGTAAGCGAAGCCGTGTTGAGTCAGTGATGTGAGTGAGTTCGTCATGCCAGAGGGTTTTCTGGTTAAAAAATATATCAAAATCGTCGTAGCTGATTTGTGGCTTTAACTGAATAAAGTATTCATTGACCACTTCAACCGCAAAGTCACGAATAAACGAGTAGTCCAAACAGGCGGCTAACCACAGTAAATAACCACGCTCTAAGGGCGTAGCGTCAACCAAATAACTCAATTCGTCATGGCTTAGGCATTTAAGCCGCTTAATCACACTCGCTGAAACCTTACGCGCCGAAATAAGAGTACGTTGCTGTAATAAGTTATGAGTACGAACTTCATCACGCACTAATTGCCAGTCGGCCAGTTTTAAATATAGCTCGGCAAAAATCACCGATTCTTTGATAAATAAACTACCCGTTGTAAACGACAGACTGTATTTTTTAGGGCTATTCATGGCAAAAATTCGCAAATGGCTGTGATTTTATGGGGGTTATTAGACCATAAATGCAGAAGGTATGTTTGAGCATCGTTTTTAATGAAGAGAAAGAAGTTGCGCGTTGGCGTTGAAAACGTCACATAATGACGTTTGATGTGTTTTTATGCTTTTTATTGGCTTTGTTGCACATATTTAGTGATTCTGTAAAACGTCGTGATGACGACGTATAGCCCAGCGAAATATCGCACTACCAATTGGCCAACCTACATTCAGCCTTGAAATCTCGCAGCTCACTGATGCTTTGGATAGACAAAGAGATGTCGTTGTAGGGTGAAGCAGCAGGAAAACGATGCCGTATCATGACGTTTAGTGATGCCGCCATTCAATTTTTCCTGACTATCAAGGGATTGTTTAGTATTCCCTTACGGCAAACTACAGGGGTTGTTGAAAGTCTGCTGCGCCTAGCAGGTTTAACATGGCCTGTTCCTGATTACAGCACACTGTGCCGTCACCAAAAAGCCATCACCGTTGATATTCCTTATCGCCCTAGCGAAAAAGGCTTGCATTTATTGGTGGATAGCAACCGTCAATACCAGCGATGTGGTCAACGACAACCCGATTGGTGTGAACGATACAAATAGCGGTGGTGCAGTTATTGAAGCTTCGCTTTCCGTTGCAGGCGACGCCTCCGCTGTGGGTAATATCCTAAGAAGCTGTTCAAAATCTTTAGGATAGTAGAAACTTTAGGAATGAGAAAATGCTACCCGAGCGATATTAGTCGCGAACAATTTGAAGTCATTAGGCCGTTGCTGGAAAGCGCACATAAAAAGACACGTCCCCGACAAATTGACTTGTACGAAGTATTTTGTGGTGTCCTGTACTTGCTCAAGAGTGGTTGTCAGTGGCGCATGCTACCTGAGAGTTTTCCCAAATGGCGAACAGTTCATGCCTACTTTCAGATATGGAGTGAGCTACGGGAAGGTAGTAGTTTGCTAGAGCAGGCATTAAAAAAATCAGGTTGGCGCGGCTCGTATCAAACAGGGGCGCAACGTCTCGCCCTCGTTCTTGATTGTGGACGCGCAGAGCGTAAAGAACACAGATACGGCAGGTTGTAAGGGATATGACGCAGGTAAAGAAGGTATCAGGAATCAAGCGACATATTGCTGTGGATACACAAGGATTATTGCATGCGATTGCGGTGACTACGGCAGATGTCACGGATCGCGAAGGTGCACTTGAAGCATTGAGAAGCAACCAACAGAGTTTGGAACGGGTTGAATGTGTGCTGGCTGATGGCGGTTATACGGGAGAGCCATTCGCACAGGCCATTGAAAATATGCTAGGGGCAACGTTGCAGATTGCCAAGCGTAGTGACCTGCATACGTTTGTCGTCATTCCGAAGCGATGGGTCGTCGAGCGTTCCTTTGCTTGGTTGGAGAAATGTCGACGATTGTGGAAAAACTGCGAACGCAAACTCAATACTAGCTTGCAGTTCATCTGCTTGGCATTTCTCTCATTGACTCTTAAAAGATTATGAACAGGCTCTAAGTAACAACAGCGATGCGGATGAAGTTTTAGGCTTGGGAGAAACAAAAACAGTCAGTGCCGTGGCGTGGCAACTGAGTAACATCGGTGTAGCCGTTATCGGAATCTACGGCAGTGTGGTCATTAACGCCAATGGTGCATATACCTACACTTTAGATAACAATGATGTAGAACGGAGTCCTTAATCACAGGCCAAACACTTAGCGATAATTTCAGCTACACGGTGATTGATGCACATGGCTTAACTGGAACAGCAACCTTAGCGATTTCAATTAATGGTAGTGATGAAAAGATTCAATCGGCAGTGAGCTATATACTCAAAAGCGGCGAGCAAGACTTGCAACTCACAGGCGTTGCGAACATTGATGGTACAGGTAACCGCCTAAATAACTTAGTCATTGGTAATAGTGGTAATAATCGACTGAACGGTGGTGTTGGCGCAGATGCCATGACAGGAGGATTGGGTGATGACATTTACTATGTGGATAATATAGGAGATGTGGTCACAGAAAGCGTAGGCGAAGGCACTGATACTGTCTATTCCACAATAGATACAGCCTGATGGCGAATTTTGAAAATTTAGGATTATTGGGTAGCAGCAATCTGAATGGCACAGGTAATGATCTCAATAACAGTTTAATGGGCAAAAGTGGTAACAATACACGGAATGGTAACTTAGGGAACGATACATTAAATGGCGGTTTAGGAAACGACACCTACCGTTTTAGCCGTGGTGATGGCCAAGATACGGTCGTGGATACGGCAGGTACTACCAATGTTCTAAGTTTCTTATCGGGAGTTGCACGAGATCAACTATGGTTTAAGCAGAGTGGCAATAACTTAGAAGTGAGTATTATTGGTATAACAGATAAGGTGACGATTAATAACTGGTATGTGGGAGGAACCAGTAATCAGGTTGAAGTAGTACAGACAGCCAGTGGCAATGTGTTGCTTTCTAGCCAAGTTGCGAACTTAGTGAGTGCGATGTCGAGTTTTAGCCCGCAGCCTGTTGGCACAACCAGCTTAAATAGTGGAGCGTATGCTGGTGTGTTGTCTGCAATCACAACTAGTTGGAGCCGTTAAAGACTGAGTTAACGTGTGATCTAACATCTAAGTAGATGGCGAGAGATCGATAGAACAGGGATGTTCAGCTCTATTAAACTAATGATTAAGAGATCATCACAGAGAGATGACAACAGCATACTTTAGGAAGAGCAAGTCTCATTTTTCTAACGAGTGGATGTTTTTCACAAATTATTATTTAACACTTTTACTCATGTTTACAGTAGTAAGGGTTAACTATATTGCCAAACTATAGTCATACTGATGAGTTGCTACCACTACCACCATCAGTCGTTGGTTTGAAATAGGTGAGAAAGATAATTTGAATGGATGCTCATCTTGAAAAAGTGACAACGGCGAATTTATGATAGGAATTTGTTGATCTTTACAGACGAAAAATAGTCTCAGTCATGATTTTGTTTGCTCTTCCTAACTGATACACTATAGGTTGTTGAGTTTTATGTAATAAAAAATTTCAGTGCTGCATCAATATATTATTACTCATTGATGCCTCCGAGACGGACAATGACAGGCAATTAGCCTGAGGAAATCACAAGCATTTATTGGAAACCAACTCGTGTCATCACCTGAACTTATCACGCCCACGCCCGATCCCCAAGCCAAA
>VIAD01000013.1 GCA_006546595.1 Moraxellaceae bacterium AER2_44_116
ACATGATAACTACTCGATGATTACTGGACTCTAAAATCTATTTCGTTTGATAGTTCACTAACCGATGATTCGAGAAACAGAAGTTTAGTACCCTACCCCCTAATTAACCCGCTTTTGCACCGCGTGCGGTGTGACGTTTGAAGGAGCGAAGGTTTTGCCAAAGGCAAAATCACAGTGACTGCAAAACGTCTTATTTGTATTGACTCTATTTTTTGCCTTTACCTAGTCTTGCTTTTCATAAATACCACCCGTTAGGGTGCAGCATTTTTGTATTTAATCCATAAATCTGAATATATTCATTATTTGATTAAGGTTAGACACTTAGCAATTATTTGACCGACACTTAATATCAATAAAAATGAGCTTTTCTCCTGCATCTACACTACAGAATCACAGCTTTATGATTTTTTGATGATTTGGACAAGATTGAAGACGCTAAAATTTGCACATCAGTCGTTTTTTGTTGACGAACGGCAAAAGAGGATTATGGCAGCTCGCTAAATTTACTGTTTTTAGAATATGGCTTGGTTAGATTTGTCACTCACGGTCGCTTGAGGATATGTTGCCAATTATTTCTTTCTTCTTGATTCGCAGCAGCACGAACCTCATCATCAGACCAGGTCGGATTTTCGCTTTTCAACCGTAATAGATTGAGTTGGTATTGCTGTTTTGCATGACTTAAAGCGGCCTCGTCACGTTTCTCACGGTCGCCCCCCACTTTGTATGATTTATTGGATTTAGGACTTTTGTCACCTCGGCTAAATTTAGCAACGAGCATCGCCTCAAATGTGGCCTGCTCTGCCGAAAGCAACTTTTTCTCTTTTTTATCAACGGCTTTCTTTTGTGCTAGTTTGTGATCTACATCTATTCGATACTGCTCGATCACGCCTAAAAACTTGAACAGTGCCATAGAAACACATTTAACCGCTGCAATACTCTTATATGAGCCATTTCTGAATGTTTTGCGCTCCTTAACCTCAATCAGCCCCGCGCTCTTAAGCCACTTGAAAGCACGTTCCATACGTCTAAAGCCAATGCCAGCCTCATTAGCCAGCCATTCAATATCAAGTGCCATCAGGCCATTTTCAGTGGGTATCTCACAACGCTTTGTTAGGATATTGGTGTATTTAAGCAGTATTTTAATGACCAGAATCAGGCACTCACGCCCTTCACTCCGATGTTTACGACCACTCTTTATCTGTGCATTTCTAGCAATTGCTATTGAGGGGAAAACGTCGTCAGGCGCATAGTAATATTTGTCGGCATTATCCGTTGCCGCGAGGATACTTGGGGGCAAGTTGGTACTGGCTGGCTTTTTAAGCGTCAGCTTAGGATTCGCAGGATCATGTCCGCAACGATTACCACTGTTGTAAGAATGAACAGAATGACTAAAATCCTGCCCGTCCGTGAGAATACACGCACTCATTTTTCGTAGTTCCAACTACTTGCATGAGTGACTAGACACGGATAGAATACCAGCATAACTCGAAAGTAGTGCTGTGTTGCATTGTCCGTTCTTTCTCGACCGCCAAGAAGACCAAGAACTTTCAATGATGTATCTATTTCGTCGAGTCACTATGGCCCACTCTGTGGGCCTTAATTTTTTGTATGTCCGCTATTTACTTCACGAACCCCGTTAACGCTTATTTTCAAATCAATCGCCAGAGCTTTGCTCAGCCGTATAATTCATTACTCTTATTAATAACATAAGCAACATATCCAAAGCAAAATAGCCAATGCCATGACTAAAACGCGGCGATATTACTACCAACAGATATGTTTTTGCAATCTAAAACACACAGATATTATTAATCTAATGGGCCGTGGTGAATATTCGTGGGCAGATGCCTATACTCTGGCGAAGAAATCTCTGCTATTTTTTTCTTCTGTTGATCCCAATACGCTGATAACATCTCAACATTAGCATCAACCAAAGGTGAAACTGCTATTTTCTGACTATAATCAATCACCTGTGACGATACAAGCGGTAAACTCGTTCCACGGTCACGCCCCACCATCCAGCAAAATCCTAGCCAGATAACGATCCCACTTATAGCAATCCACTCCATCTTTTTAGCTCCTATTTTGGCACTTTGGGTATATGTTGATTGTTCGGGTTGTAGTCTTCCATCAATTTATGCGCTGCTTCTCCTGACAGAAACCGCTTTTCATCCAGATTCTGCACCGCTTCAGACATACGAACCCCCAATTCGGACTTGTAAAACGCTCTACGTTCATCCTGCGGCAGACTGATATTATACCTTGCCAATTCAACCGCTAAGTGACGTGCCTGCATTTTTCTCTCACGCTCAATACTCGGCAAAGTATCCGCCGTTACTGCGTCTGGCTTTAACTCGTTTAACCATGCATTGGCTTTGGCAGATGCGTCAAGTAAGCGGGTAGCTCGTGGGTCATGGCTTTTTTCATGCTGGAAATCCGTCAACGTGTCGCTGACATCACGATAATACCGATCTTGATGTGGTACTTGGCTTTTGTTGCTAACATCGGTTTGATTAACTTCATTCGTTCCTTGCATATAGGCCAGCTCTACGGCTTGACCACCGCCCTTTATTTTTCCAGACGCAATTGCCTGAATATGTCCCCCCTGCTGTCTCATATCTTGTTCTGACAGCCCTGTTCCTTGCAGACTCCACGCCGCGTTTGCATTCTCGGCAATTACTTGATGGCTGGTTGCACTGAGAGTCGTTAAGGGTGTATTCAGTTTGGTATCGTCCACCACGCCATCATAATAGGTTGCAGCAATATGTGCAGCCTGCTCAGGTGCAGTTTCGCGTAAAGCCATCCAGCGCGCGACAAGACTCTTCGCTTCGGGAGAAAATCCTCTGGTCTCAAACTGATTCACTTTTTGTTGCCAATTGTCATAATTAGCCGTTTGCTCAACACCTGCGCTAGCCTGAAAGAAATTCTCTCTAAAACTGGCATCATTGCCAATCCGTGTCACCAGTTGATTGGCATCGAACTCGCCTTGAGTTTGTAGAACAGCCTCTCTTGTGCGTGCCTCTTTTGCTTCTTCACTATACTGGACAACTTGGGATGCAGAGTGATTAAGCGAGTCTTCCTGCTTTAAGTTTTTGCTGTCGGTGACAGTTTTGGCTATGCCGAATAAGTCGCCAGAACTCAATCTGTTCTTAATGGCCGCTTGAGCCGCCTCACTTTTACCCGCCTGAATATCAGTACCCAGATTTTCTTGTAATGCGCCTTTTTGACTAAGACTGCCAGATTTCTCGTTGCCCTTGGTTTCTTGGAAGCCTGTGCTTTCAGTTGAGTTGGTTGTTTCTGAGCCAGATAGGTCTGCTCGGGCATTCACAAGACCAACCAGTGATCTTGCTCCAGACAATGCACTGGCGCCGCCCAATATAGGTTTACTGCCGCCACTCGCGGCTGCCCCTGATGCGGGAAATTGGCTTGCGGCTGAGGTTGAGCTGTTTCCGCCTAAATTCAATCCTGCGCCCCATGATTTTGTCGCAGCTACCGACTCATTGACATTCGTGGACGAGGTTGAGTTATCGCCTTCAGTTCTCTTTCTATCGGCACCTTGAGTGTTATCTGAAGTCACTCTTGCGCCACTGCCTTCCATATTTTTCAGGTCGGCCATGATTTGTTTACCTCGCTCAGTATCTTTGAGCGAGCTAAACAGGTTTTCGACACGAGACATACCACCGACGGCATAGGCATCACCGATAGCTTTGACAAAGCCTTGTTCCGCTTTTTCACTGCGGCCAGTGGCACTGGCCAGACTCTCGCTATGACTGTTTTTAAGCGTCTCGCCAACACCCATACTCAGCATTCGTGGCATACCCGTCGCTTGAGTTTGACCAAATCCTTCCTGCTTAAAAAAGCTACTCACCGAAGCTAGTGCCTCCGACCGCACTGGATCAGGTACATTTTGTTTTTCATTATAATAGTCACGACCTCCCCAGCGTTGGGCAATCTGCGTCGTGGCATACATGGAGCCTGTGAATATACCCATACATATTAAAGGTACTGAACCAAGTACATCACCCGCCAATGCCACTTTGGTCGAAAGCTGGTCATAAAATTGAGGCGCGTTATAGACATTGAGGAAAAATGCCGAACCGCCAGCAGAGTCTACGGAATTACCAATCTGAAGCTGAATAAAGTAATTAACAATAGCGGCAACAGGCAACCACATTTGCGTACTCATACCAAATAAGGCAAACGACCCTACGGCTTTTACCCCTTGCATACCCAAGATAACTAAGACCAACGCCATAATCGGTGTTAACGCATAAAAGAGAAAAATCATGATGTTCATGCCATGAATCATCACCTTAGAAAAGAAACTGCCGCCTGCCGCTGCGTCTTCTTTCCACTGCTCACTGGCTGCCGTAAAAGGCATACAGCGTGCCATGTCTGCTTCTGTAGCATACTGAGACGCGCAGTACATCGCGCCATTAATATGTGGGCTAAACAGCGTTAGCAGAACAAAATCTTTCGCCTGAGTTGAGCCTCCTTTAACCAATCCAGTGAATGCTTGCTCGTAGTTATCAAATCGGTAGGGTTCATTGCCATTGGCACCACGGCCTTCGCCCATGCCCGCATTCATAAATATCTCTACAGCGTTTAATCCTTTGGGGTTAACTACACCATTGCCTGTCATTTTTTTAATAAAAATATTATCCAGTTCAGTTTGCAGGTTGGATTTAGCGGTTGCACAAGAAACGCCTTCGCCCTGTGGTTTGGCATCTGAGTAATACATGGTAATACCTGCGACAGCTCCCCCTGCGTCTAATAGATACTGAACTGGCGCACTACTTTTTTTATAGTTGGCTTCATTAAATCCATCACGACCATTAACACAGTCAATAGCGAACATTTGCATGGACTGGGTAAGAAACGGGAAACTATTAGCGACTTGATTTTGACCGCTCTTTAGTGAGTTGAGCACTTTGAGGGGTGTCATAAAACCCTCGGCCGACATGGAGATGTAATTACCATCCACTGTCGCAAACACGGTCTCAAAGGCTTTGGTGGTATGGTACATAATGCCGCTAATCACCGTTGCGGGTATCGCAATACCTGCGGGAACATTCGCAACGACGGCAACCTGGCCAGAATAAACATCTTCTATTTGTAGGTCTATTTTCGGGACAAACAACACGACATAGAGCATAAACGGCAACATGAAATGTTTTACATCAAACTTCTTGGACAGCACTCCGTTGTACATGAAGATGAGTAGGCCAACAATCATGCCTAAATACGGGCCATAACCTAGCCCTAACGGGTTGTCATTTGAGACCCATAACCCTGACACGTCCTCGTTATTGGTGCTAAAGATCATGGCAATGGCGTTAAAGGCAGCCTGGAAGACGTGTAAATCGCCCAGCGTGTACATCGTAAAATCCATGCTCTCGTCCTATTTTCTACCGCTAGGTGGATTGCCATCGCTACAAATATCAAACTGCACCTTTGTCCAAAAATCACCGACTTGACCATCTAAACGCGGGGTATTCTTGATAGTCGTAGTCGCTTGAATGCGGCCGCACTGGTCATCAATCGGATGCACTAATTCCGTGGTAATCATGATTGGCCCTTGGGCATGTGTTTCTCTTAATATGGTATCGGCATACGATCCAACCAGTTGTGCGCTCTGTGGCACGGTCAAACGCACTTGTTTTCTGGCTAACTGGTTAATATTAGTGATGGTCAGGGCATTTGATGGCCATGCACTCACCAGCGCAATAACACCCATAACGACGAACTTGATGTTCAAGGTGTTACTCCTGATTGCGTTGTTGGGTCATAGGAAATGTCGGGGGATTGTGTGGCCGTTGCTTTATCGACACGGGATTTAGCGCGCTCCTGCCAATAATCCTCATCTTCGTGTACACCTTCACGGCTATATTCATCGGGAATAATGTCTTTAAGAAATTCGGACAGATCCATTTTGCCAAGGTCAAGTTTTTGAAATTCTTCTAAATTAAAGCCGCCACAATTAGGATTTTCGGCCGTCCCCAAACTCACACCTATCTGTTGTTTACCTTGATAGTTGATAATTTTGGCGAGTTTGGAGTTAAAACAGCAAAAGCCTTTGCTTTGTTCGGTGCAAGCACCAAGGACTTCTTTTGAGCAATAATCCCCTCCCACTTGAAAACACAAGCTATTGCCACGTTTAACACCAAGCTGTTGCTCTTCTGGTTTACAACTCATGGCCTCCACCACCAACATGACGGCAATGGCCAAGCCAAAAGCAAGGGGATTGAAGTAAAAGCCATTGCCCAAGCTAGTCGATTGAACGCCCATTGTTGAGGTTTGAGCGACCGCTCCCGAAGTCCAGCCGAAGCCCATAAAACTAAAATTGAATGCGGGTGCAGCGGCAGCAGCTCCACTACCTGCGGCGGCTGTTGACGTTGCAGCGGACGTGGCTTGAGCACCACTGACCATTGCTTTGGCTTGGGCAATCACGTCTTGAACATAAGGGGTAGCTTTGAATTTGGCGTAGTCATAGCCATATTTTGCGGTCGTCATAATCGTTTCAAAAGCGACTTGGTTTGAGGTGCTGGGTCGGCCTGCGCTTGCTTCGGTTTCAATGTCACAGCAACTTTTTAAGCCGCCCCAGCCTTCGCGACAATGTTCTGGATTGCCATCGAAAAATACGCCTTTCTCTGGGTCGAAATAACGTCCCGCTTCTCGAACTGCTTCAAGGTTGCCAATCACCTGAGCCATGTCCTTATCTGCGCTATAGCCCGTATCAAAGCAGGTGCCATCCATGCAGAATGTTTTTACCGCACAGGAGGTATGTTCGGTTTTGGCGGGATTGATATCACAACGGTATGTTTTTTTCGCGGCCGCACAATCATCCGTTCCATCTTGCAGACAATCAGATGCCATTTCATAACAGCCTTGTCCTCTGAACGTTGCACAGTCATTTGTTGTGGCAATCACCGATGACTGACACTGATATTGTTTTTCTAATCGCCAACAGTCGCGGAAGACCTCGTAACCGCCGATTTTTTTAATGCCTGCGCCCTCTACACACGTTTCTTGAACGACGTGACATACTTTTGCCGCATACGAGGCTTGGCTAAAAGAGGTGATAATTACCACGCTGAGATAATAGAAAATACTAACGAGCGTGAGATTTTTCATAATATGGCAGGCCTTTTATTACAGATTGGGGCAGTTGCCATGCCAGTCATCATGAAAGGTCGGAACTTTAGAAAACATTCTCAGGGTGATTTTATTGGTCCACCGCGCTCCTGCTCCATCATGGATATTGTGAAAATTGATATCGCCTGATTTGCCGAAAACCAACTTCACTTTGCAGTTTTGTTGATCCACCTCCGCGACGGAAACCGTGCCTACCGTACAAGGTTTACCATCACATCCACCTCCTGACGTATTGGCCACGACGCGAAAATTCTGCGGGCTAAATAAGGCACAATTAAAATAACTGGGCTTATCAACCGCTTGAAATGCCGTTTTTCCCTGCAACTGGAAAGGATCATCGCGCCACGCCATCAATAAGCCGCCATTATCACGCAGCTCAGCGTAATTTATGTCAGCCGAATCATGCTCTAAATCAACCCATAACCAGATATTGGCATCGTCCTCTTCGCCTAACTGGGTAAACTCTTTGAGGAATTGATTCTGGGCAACTATATTGCCTGTTGCTGTAGGATTGACGCACTGACACGTTCCATCTCTGGCACAACTAAACCTATCGCAGTGCAGTTCTTCCATATTGCATTGGGCGTGTGCTCCATAAGTATGTGATATATCAATACCGACAAAGCGATAGGCCTTACTGTTGACCATCACTATTTTATTCGGGTCAAAATTCTTGCCATAAAAGGTAAAACGCCCACTGTCGTTATTACACCAGGCGCGATATTTTCGAAGATCGGTATTAACGATAAAGGTGTAATCAATGTCTTTAGTTTCTGTTGTTAAGCCGACCGCTAGGCTCTCCCCGCATTTTTCGGGTTTGAACATATTTTCGACGCAACTATGTTCGCTATATGTGTCAGAACGCACTGCCGTCGCTAAGTCACAGCTTGAGCTGTTAATGTCTGTCGCTGCTTTTTTCGCATTAGCATAGCCTGTGAAGAGCGGATCTTTAGTTTTATCAAGCGTGAAGTGGGAGTCGTTTTTGCGTTTAGCCAAAAAGTTGATGGCCTCACACTCTTTACGCTCTACGACACTTAGCGTTGATAAATCAGTGCTGGCACAAAAGTCTTTACGCTCATCACCTTTGTTTTTGGGAACGACATTGGGGTCGTAATAGGCCGCTTCTTTAGGTGTGGTTTTGTATTCAGGTACGGCATAGTCTGCTGATTGATTAGAAACCATGCCTTGTGTGGCTGTTTTGGCATCACTAGCAAAACTTTTGCCTGCCTCTAGTACATCCTTTTCCGACAATGCTCCAGACTTTAGGGTAGATGTCGTCATTGGCTGATAGGGAAAATCCTCCGCTATCGAAGGCATGGCCAACATGATAGCAAGCAAACATAGAGCAATACGGTACACGCTCACCCACCCTTTTTCAGATATTGGTTGGCAATCCCTGACAGTGTTGGCTCAGCATTTTCTTGGATTTTTTCTAGTGCATAGTCCACAGGAATATCACCATAGACCACGGCAAACAAACTCTGAGGCGCACAACCTGTTTCAGTAATCAGACTGTCACCCACAGGTTGAGCAACAACCAATGCAGGTACTTCGGTAATAGCAAATTGTTTGAAAGCAACAGGATTAATTTGAATCTCAGGATAATGTGCTAACTTAAAAGCCAAAATATATTGCCTAAAACTATTCAGGCTTAAAGGTTTGTCACCCATCGCGCCGCGAAAAACGACTGTGACTCCATACTCTTGTGCCTGTACCAATAACTCTTTGACCGTTTTTTCGGGAATGCTGGCACTCAAAAATAGCAACGCAGCGTTTTTCTTGGCATCAACAGAAACGGTTTTTTGGTACTGGTCTAGCCATTTATTGATATCAATGGCACTTCGCACTTGCTCCAATGGCGGTGCTGTAATGTCAAGATTGGGTACTCGTGCCGTGGCTTGTAGGTCGCCAATCGCCTGTGGCGTTAAGCTCTTTTGCTGAAGATCGCGCTCGTTAGTTGGTTTAATTTCTTGCTGAGTGGCGTGTAACTGCTGAATTGTTGGGAACGGCGATTGATGAACACGCTGAATACTTCGTTCATCAGGAAAAATGGCTGGATTAGCAAACGCATGGCCACACACTAGCATCGCCATAAAGCTCCATGTTTTATTCAAAAGCTTATCGCTCCCTGACAACAATCACGTTTACGAAAAATCAGATAGCTAAAATCCTCGCCAATAGCAGGAATCTCTTTCCCTGCGCCCCAAGTAATGGTGGATTTACCAAAGGGCTGACAGCATTTACCGTCAATTTTGTCTGTCTGCGGAATGGGGAACGTCATTTGATATTTGTAGGTGGTTTTATCAATAAGAATTTGTGGGTAATAACCACACATACCCGCTGAACCCGTAGAAGCCCACATAATGCCCTCACGGTGCATCTTGGTGATAAGTCGCTGTGTCAGCATCGAGGAGGTCACGACTCCGCCATAATGGTAAATGTTGCGCCCAGATAAGGGATAAATCATGCCATTGCAGCCAGCACACCAATGCAAGGCTTTTAATGGCCAACCTGCCGTTGCGGCAATACAGTCGGCACTACACGCTGCGACGGCGATAGGATTGCCATATAAGAAGGCATCGGGATTGAAAATATTATTCAGCTCATCATCAACCCATGAAGGATCGGCTTCGGTCAAATACGCTAAATCAAAACCCTTACGCTCAATGCAAGCATCGTCTAGCAGTAAGCCCAAGTAATACATCATTGGGTTTAGGTAATAATGGGCATGGTAAAAAGACTCTACTCGTGTCGAATCCATAGTGTCCTTACTGACCTTACCAGGAGCGTCAGCAGGCAAGCCTGCACCCGCCTCAATGCCGCCTAAGCCCACTAAGCAGTAAGGCTTTCTAGTAATATCGACTTGGCGCACTGGCTCCCAAAAACCCACGGGTACACCAATGTTGGCGTTACACAGACATGGTGTGGATGGTGTCGTCGGAATATCTTGTTGCCCACCAAAGTCTAAAGCCTTGCCAAACAAGGTAATAGGAAAAGCGCAGCTCCAACAGACATCGGTAATAGGGTTCATAAACTTGCCTTGGCAGCCATCGCCTGCACCAGCTCCCATCGAGGCCAATGCCAATACACTGATAGCCAAAAACTTAGAGAGCAATTTCATCTATCCTTAACCTCAAACCTTCTTGATACACCCGACTAGGCACAGCTTTTAGATTGAGCTTGGCGGTCATACTGCCTTTTTGGTCGAAGTACACGGTGCGCTGCCATTGCTTCGATAACTCGATATACGAGCCATTAACCAAAATTGGTACAGCTCTTGGTTCATGTTCCAGCCACGATTTAGCCCAAGCCACCTGTTTGGCATCCTCGCCATCAAAAAAGAGCATGGATTTAGTCAGCGGTATTTTATCAATGGGATTAACAAGCGTACCGACAGGCACAATCAGCCGACCCTCTTGGTCAGTGATATTTTCGGTGACGATAATGGTGGGGTCGAAGTAAAACGTATTATTTTTACTGGCAGTACTCAGTCCATTGACGGCGGTAGGATGATTGATGGACTGTAGAGCCTGCTCCTGCATTTCTTTTTGCTTGTTGGCCAGCCAACCACTCTGCTCTAAGCCTGCCAGTTTTTCATAAATGGCGGCCAGCATATCTTTTTCTTGAATAGGGTAAGTCTGCCCAAAGCGTCCTATTTCCTCCGCTTTTGCCAATGACTGACATAGGCACACAATCATCACCAAGCTAACACTGCGCCCAACAACACGTCTAACGGACATAGAAGAGATGCCTTTATTTACTATCGAGCCAGTAGTCAATTTCACTAGCCTTCAACGCGCCAGCTTGCTGCTTACCATCACCACGCATTAGGGTTGGCGTACCGACAACATTGAGTTTCTCACCCAAGGCCAAGTTTTTTGCCAATGGGTTAGGACAATCCAGCTTTGCTGTTGGTTGGATATTATTGATGAGTAAATTACGCCAAGCATTGGCTTGATTAGGGCTACACCACACACTGATCGCTTTATTCAAAGCATCAGGATGCAAGCCTTGAAGGGGATAAGGAAAGACATGAATGGTGACGTTATCCAGCTTGGCAAGCTCAGGTTCTAGTTTTTTACAGTAATGACAGTCGGGGTCAGAAAAGACGAATAACGCTCTACTTCCACTACCCTGCACAAAGGTAATTGCCGAATCCAAGGGCAACGCGCCGACATCTACTTTGTTCAAGTCTTTTTGCCGTTCTGCGGTTAGATCACGTTGTGTGGCCATATCCATGATATGACCAAAGAGAAAATAGTCTCCTGCGGCATCGGTATAAGCGACATTCTTGCCCATAATGATTTCAAACAAGCCGTTAAATTGGCTCTTCTGAACGCTGGTGAATTGCGTTTTTGGATACTTGGCCATGAGCCGCTGTAACACCTCACCGTCATCATCCGCCAAGGCATTGCTAACCATTACGATTAATATAATGGCGATAGTCCACTTTATCTTCATCACTTGCCTTAATATAATACTATCAGTTATTACTAATAAATAATAACAGACAAGCTTCTTCAACTCAAACAATACTAATAACAGATAGTTTTTATTCACACCTTTTGAACGTAGGTCTCTATCGGCAATTCCAACTAACCCAATACGGAGACGACTATGTCCTCAACGGTAACGCTGCAAATCAACTCTCAACGTCTGATTAAAAACTTGATGTTTTCTTTTACTAACAAGACCACTTTTTTGAGTGAGTTAATGCAAAATGCGCGGCGCGCAGGTGCCACGTTTGTGCGTTTTAGTTTTGATGAAGTGTGGCCTAATACCTTAGTCGTAGAAGATGATGGTGCGGGTATAGCTAACCTTCAAAACTTACTGACTATTGCGGAATCTGGCTGGGATGAAACTATTCAGGCGCAAGAAAATCCGTTTGGAATGGGCTTTATGTCGGCATTGTTCGCCGCGCAACGTATCACTGTGCATAGCAATGGCAAACGCCTGAGCTTTGACCGTGAAGAAGCGTTAGAACAAAAGCCAATCATTGTCGAAGACAACCCAACGGATGACCAGACCGATGTCAGCACTCGTATTGAACTTTATGGCATTGGTTTAACGCTGGCAGAAGTAACATCCGCCATTGAGACCGCTGCTCAAGGCTTTGCCATTAAAGTGTTTTTTAATGGTAAGGAGTGTCGCCGTCCCTTTGCATGGGATAACTTGATGCACAATTCCCCCTCGATATATGACGCAGTATTGTCATTACCGAATCTAGGCGGAATAGCATTCTCAACTCATAACACCGATTTTGAGGTCTATTTATTGGGCATTAAAGTCTATCAAAGTCAGAAGTACAAATACTTTGGCGGCCTATCAACTATCATCCATTTAGACCCAACGCTATTTACGGCAAGGCTGCCTGATAGACAATGTTTAATTGATGAAACCACGGCCGTAGAAACCATTAAACGGGTTATTAAATCGTGGTGGGCTCAGCACATTGAACCTCAAATCGGCGTTATTTCTGACGAGGCGTTAATCAGCAAATATTGGACTGTACTTACCCAATGGGACTTGCCTGATGTTTTGACGCAAATCAAAGCTATTCCAGCAAACTATTTTTGTAAATATACCGATACGCCGATGTGTTATCGCTCCGATGGTGACTCTCGGAACAATAATATGGACGACATCGACGGTAAGCTCATTACAGAGGAGCAACTGCGTACAGGTGAGCTTATTGCTTGTCACAATACGCCCGACTCCTTGTATGGCTACAATATGATTCCTGCGTTAATTGCCTATTTGAAAGGATGGATTATTCTCAAACAGCATTTGCCATTGAACCATTGGATTCATGACTATGCTCTCGACTTGGCTGAAGGCGAGCCAACGATTGCCTACCATGCAGAGGCCGAAGGTATGTTTTATGGCCGCGTAGATTTGTTGGTCAAAACCTACAAACAGCCAATCACTTTGTCATGGCAAGGGCATATTGTTGAGACGAGTGATGTCCCAGTTGTTTTTCATGACAGCCAATCGTACAAGTGCATTGCCCTAGCACCCGATGTTTTCTTGACCGACAATCTTCTGCTGATGGCTGATTCTTATAGCTACGACGAGTTTGAGCTTTTTGATGGTCAATTAGAAGATGACGGTAATCAGTTGTGCTTGGTGATTCAAAGTCTCAACAATACCAGCCCTGCTCGGCTACTGGAAACCATCCTCAACCAAGGTCATTTCAATTTGCCGAATGCCAAAGGTAGTGCGGTATTAGTAGTGACCGATGACAGAGGCAAGCGTAAGGTCGTTAATATGACCCATGTGCTTGCTTCTGATTTTGTGGGCGATATGGCTTACGAATTACAGTCATTGTTAACGGCTAATGCGGCCTAGTTTAATTTTAACCCTAAAACCCCGAAGCTTTGCTTTGGGGTTTTTCTTTGTTAGTGGGTTATAGGGAGTGTATAGATTAGGGACAATGATAAAGATAACTGCCTAAATCATCCAACTTCTCATTATTTAGCGAACGCATCATGTATCTGCTGATAAACATCACGCCCGTCATCCGCCTTTGATCGTGCCATGAGAAAAATACGTTTGCCTTGGCTATTATTCGCCCACTGCTTACCTATAGCTTCTTTCTCTTTGCTGTCGTCATTGCTCACATAAACTTCGCCTTTGTACTCAATGACGGCAATTGAGCCATCATCCAGCTCACAGACAAAATCAGGATAGAAATAATCCTTTGCCGTCGGAAACCAAAATGAGGTTTCACGCTGCTGTGAAATATTCCGCACCCAATGTTTGACACGAGGGTGCATATCAATCACTTGAGCGCATGAAAACTCCTCAGCATTTTTGCCGTCTTTGGTTTTTTCGCGCAAGTCATCAATCTGCTGATAAAAATGCTTTCCAAACTCATAACTGCCGCGATACGGTTTACGGACAGGGTATATACCTGCTTTAAACTCAAATTGTTGCCATGTTTCAGGCTGAGGTGCTACCGTCATTTTACCGAATAAATCACTTTGAAAGGCCTCGCTACGCGCCAGTTCAAACAGGCGTTCTATTTCATTACGCACCGCTTGCCGTAGTTGGAATTGTGATCGAATCAATGCCGTTAACGTGAGTTTGCGCTCATGAAGCAAATAGCCGACTAATTTAACCAGATAAGCCCGCAACTGTACTTGCGTCAATCCTGTATGGCGGACTTGCTTATCTAACCAAAGCACTAAGTCTGTTTCCGTATTGTTGGTTCGCATCTCATTAAACGTCAGTTGCTCTGCCCATAACTGGCGATAAGTAACACTTTCCCCTGCCATATTCATATCAATTTCAAAGGAATGAGCTGTTTCACGGATATTGAATGCCAAGTTGAGGGGATAATTAAGCAAATCTAAGTCAACCGCATTTTCGATGACTTCTTTTTCAACGACTTGCCACTCACCGTCTAAAAATAGACACAACTGCGGAATGGGTGCGAAACTGGCATTCCAATTTTCGCCCGCATGTTGAGCTTGTCGTTCTGCCCGTGCATCATTAAATGCCGCTTGTACCTGCTCTTGCTTTTTAGGCGGCGCACTTTGTACCACAAAGGATTCTATTTGCTTAAATGTGTCCTCATTTGTCCCTTTTTTGATGAGTAATGTTGCCCCTTGGGTATTAGGGAGAATTTGAATAGCCTGTTTCACTTCCTCAGAAAAGTGAGTGGTATCAGGAGCGTGAGGCAATGCCAGTGCTAGTTCTGGCACTATGTTTGCCCGTCCCTGACCTTGCGGCGTTTCGATGGGCAATGTTTTTTGAATAGCTAAATCGGCTTCCCATTTATTAAAGCCCATATTAGCCACCATGCGGTCTTTAAGTTGAGACGCGGCTTGGGCGACACTCTCAGCAATAACGTGGGCGTAGGCTTTGTTTAGACTCTCTACGGGGCGTTTTTGAGCATAAGGCATCCGCAAAACTCGACCCAATAATTGCTCGACATCTACCGCAGAATTCATATTCTGCAAAGAAGCTAAGACATAGGCAAAGGAACAATCCCAACCCTCTTTAAGTGCTTCTACGGTGATGACCACGCGAATGGGGCAACTTGGAGCAAATAAATTAATATCGTTAAGCTCTTTGGTTGTACCCGTGGATACAGCTATTTGCTCTTCAGGGACATTTTCATGCTGAATTAAATGCGCTCGTACCACATCGACCGTTGCTTCACCGCCCTTCGGCTGCGCTTGCACCAACAGAATAGGACGAATATAGCTTGGGTCTTTTTGTGCGTCTAACTCCAATTGCTGGCGTTGCAGCAAGGCATCGCGCAAACAGGACTGCCAACCGTCAGGATGTTCTGTCAACACAACGGGCAATTTAATCATATCCGCTGATTTCAGTTCGGCCGCAGAAACGGAATACAGGACATTGTTATCGCGTGGTGTGGCTGTGAGTTCGACCAAACAAGCAGGATTTAAACGGGCAAAGGTTTCAAATGATAATTTTGAGCGGTTTTTATGCGCTTCATCCAAGACAATAATAGGACGATGCAAGTGAAACCAATTGGCTAATGAATGCTTTACTCGCCCAATATCGGACGCAGTCAGGTGCGGCTGTTCTTTGATAGTTTCAGCGGTAACACGCTCCATACCTTGCTCTTGCTGGGGTGTTAGAACGGAAAAATGAGGACTCAGTTCTTCAAAAAACGCATAAACGTTACGTTTTTCTGTTTTGGTGATATTAAATGCTTGGCTAGTAGTGACTATTATTAAACAAGACTTGCCAACATCATTAGGATTGATGGTTTGTAACCCGTCTAAATCGCAGACCTTGATTCTGTCGCCATAGCGTTGCATGGCAGCTTGCCGATACGGATGCGTGACATCGGCAAGGGCTTTTAAGGTTTGCTGGCGTATCATGTCAGATGGCACAAGCCATAGCACGATAGGCGCATTGCTATTAAGATAATGGTTGGCAGCGACAGCAATGCTGTGGGCGGCAATTAGCGTTTTGCCTCCACCTGTAGGCACACGCAAACAGATACTCGGTACACCTACTAAGCGGTCAACATAGTTAACATCGTAATCAACCGCACGTTCAAATGCCGCTTTTGCATCACGCACACGACAGTCAATAAAAAAAGACTCTAGAGCTGTTAATGCCTGCGTCTGGTATGTTTTTAAGGTAAGTGCCATTGTAAATCCTTATATTTTTAAATGGGTTAATGCTGAGAAATGATTAGACGCAAGCTATACACGGTCATGCAGCTCGTAGGGTATTTGCTTGAATTCAATATTTGCAGCAGCAAGACGCGCCAAGCCCAAACGACTAGCCTCACCAAAAATGACTTTTTTGCCTGAGTGCGGATGAATTTTTTGAAGATAGGCCAAAACACCACTGGTGAGCACATTACCGCCATTAGGTCGGCGGTCACCTAAAATGCCGTTATACAATAGATAGTACGCAACGCCTTCTTGCTCACCAATAAAGGGAGTTTGAGCTGGGTCTATTTTAACGCCTGTCGCCGTTTTTGTTTCTAACCACCATATATATGCAGCTAAATCTTTGAAGCGTACACCCGTTGTAATATGACCATCAGCATCAAATACAGGTGCGCCCAAGGTGTAGAAACTAAAGCCTCCACCACCTTGCCAGTTGACAGCTTTGGAAATGCCGCCCTGCTCGCCGTCGATGACTTTATTAAGCCGTGGAATACAGTGTGTTTGTGCGTGTTCGCCCATTTCAATGCCAATGTAGCGACGTTTCATTTTGTGGGCGACGGCGGCTGTGGTGCCACTGCCTAGAAAGGAATCGAGAACTAGGTCGTTTTCGTTAGTTGCTATATGCAAAATACGTTGTATAAGGCGTTCAGGTTTTGGCGTATCGAAAGCATCTTCACCTCCAAAAATGGCAAGAACCTCCTTCTTAGCCTCTTGATTATGGCCTACATCAACATTTTCCCACCAAGACCATGCAGATACACCCTCTGACTCACAAAGAAAAGTTTTTCGTCTAGGAACACCTTTACCATCTTTACCAAACCAGATTCTATTATCAGCAACCAACTGTAGAAAAACGCTTTCAACATTTTTCCAGCAAGTCCCTGCTGGTGGCCTATGAATAACACCTGCTGGAGTTGTAATTTCATACATTTGATTGGGTCGAAAACCTTGTGCTGAATAATCAGAAGAAGCCCATACGCCACGCGAGTCATTATCAGGGTTTTTAAAATTCTTTAATTGTTTTTCCGATTGAGGCAGTTTCGATAATACTAAATTAGGCTTACTACGTGCGAATACGTGAATGTGATCATGGGCATCGCCTAGCTGTAATCTCGCATCAGGTGAAGTTCTTTTCTGCCAAACTACATTAGCGACAAAATTCTTTCTACCGAAAACCTCATCCAACAACACCTTTAGATAGTGCGCCTCGTTGTCATCAATGGCTATCCAAATACTCCCATCTTCCGCCAACAACTCCCGCAACAATACCAAACGAGGATACATAACAGAGAGCCATTGCGAATGCTCCAGCTTATCATCGTAATGCTCAAACGCACTTTTAGTGTTATACGGCGGGTCAATAAAAATACACTTCACTTTGCCAGTATAAAACGGCAAAAGTGCTTTAAGGGCTTGTAAATTGTCACCCTGTATGATTAAGTTATCCTGACTCCTGACTCCTGACTCCTGACTCCTGACTCCTGACTCCTGACTCCTGACATAACTCTGTTCAAGTTGCAACAAATGATACGGCACATTATCGCTGGTCTGTACTGCTTGGTTTTTGTTGACCCAATCCAAAAATGGCATTGTTCACTATCCTTAACGTAAGGTAAAAATTAATTGCATCGAATGATGACGTGATGCTTGATAAATGATGAGCTTTTAATTTATCCCAATATACATTCTGTATTACCCATCTTGCTCCCTCCTTCTGCACCAACACATAAACCGTAGCCTAGTGTTGCTGCTCAACACTTAATCGGACGTAATCGGGCGCAATCAGACTTAATCGGGCATTATCGTCCGTAAACGTCCGCAGATGCTCGTAATCGTCCGTAATTGTCCGCAAAAATCCGTTTTCCACTTCATTAACCTCTTCCTCAAAGTCATACAGTTGATTACCCCACCCAACTCTCTTTCAATATCTTCAATACTTGGCAGAGAAGATTTTAGCGCGGAGGGTAAATGCTGAGTAATCGTATAATTGCCAAGTTATGCCCCCACGGTATTTGGGCAACAAGCTGTTGCCCAATTGCAGACACCTACTCATTTACGGTACTTGAGCAATAAGCTGTTGCCAAAAATTGATGCGTATCTCTCATCTCGCACCCGCCATTACCATTATTCATCATTATTATCCGTATTAGGCAAAGCATCTTGACGCATCTGCGCTTCAATCAAAGCATGGTGTAGTTTGGCTTCCAACAGCTCTCTAGGCGGTAGTTTTAGCCAATATTCCGATACATGAATATGATCTTTGTCTAAATCCATCAACTCGACCACTTCAGCATCTTTACCACTACACAAGATAATGGCAATCGGAGATTGCTCATCGGCGCGTTGCTCGTACTTTGCCAGCCATTTGAGATATAACTCTACCTGACCTTTGTATTCAGCCTTAAAATCACCCAATTTGAGTTCGATGAGTACCAAGCGTTTAAGTGAACGATGGTAAAACAATAAGTCGATGTAATAATCATTACTGCCAATTTGTATGCGTTTTTGCCGACTTAAAAAGGCAAAATCACTACCAAACTCTAATATAAAACGCTCCAACTCGGACAATATGGCGTTTTCAAGATCTTTTTCGCTGGGCTTGTCATTTAGCTGTAGAAAATCCAAGAGATAAGGATCTTTAAGAAACAATTGTGGACTGCTTTGCCTTGATTGCTGCAACAAGGCCAATTCTTGGCGAATCAATGCTTCGGGTTGCTTGGCAATGGCACTACGCTCAAACAACATACTGTCCATGCGCTCCCGCAGAACGCGTACTGACCAGCGTTCATGAGTACACATACTGATGTAAAAATCACGTTTGAGAGCATCGTCAATTTTTAGCAGCTCAACAAAATGCGACCAACTCAATTGTTGCGACACTGTCGCAACAATTGCTAAGTCAGGCAGAGCCACATAAAAATTTCCCATGCGCGTAAGGCTGGAGTAGCTAAAGCCTTTGCCATATTCATGCGTCAATCTTTGCGCTAACTGTTTGAGCGAGGCTTGCCCATATTCAGCCCGCTCATCTTGCAGCACATGATTTTTGATGGTTTTTCCAATATGCCAATAAGTCAGTACCAAAGTCTGATTAACCTGCGTAAGTACCTGTGTTTTGGCTTGGTCTATCAGATGTTTGATATTCTGATACAGGTTATCTATCGGCTCTGCTATCGTGGAAGGAGTTTTCTGGCTCATAACTTTACCTTCGCAAAATTCTCAGCAATGGCCTTATTAAGCTCCGTTTCCTCTAACAACCACACCGTTAACTCCGCCTTAACTGTTTTTTCTACTTTGATACGAGCCATTGGATTTTATCCTTTAAAAAACATTAAAACGGGTGGTGAAAAATTCATATATTAAAAGTAAATACGCCGCTCATCGTATTTACTACCAAAACAGATATTATATAAAAACATTTAATATTGTCATTAATATGTCTTGGCTTTTGTTTATCGTAAAAATGCCCTTCACAAATTGCAAAGGGCATTAAAGTTCAATCAATCATCGCATGGAAACATAATCGTTAATACAGGCTCGGCATTATCGCCTGGGCCAATATCAATAATCACGTTATGCATACTACTCACAGGCAAGTTTTCATCGCCGTAGCTAAAATTAACACGTCGAGCATTTGGACGCTGTTTACTGGAGTAGATAGCCTCACTACAACAACGCGCAAGAAACGCAGTCAGTCTCAACGACTCAATCTCAGCATTACCACTTTCAATAATGCTCGACCACAATGTTTGAGTAACCACCGTCGGTAGTCTAAAACCCACCTGACAGGCGCGCTCAGTGACATCAATCAGAACACCATCAGCAATAGCATTCGCTCGTGTATAACAGGACACAACCTCAAAATCTTCAAACATGATAAACCTTCTCAGTAGTTAAATTTGCACTGAAAAGACCTAGATTCATCACATCATATTTTGAGGGTGTCCGCACATAAATCGACAATAGAAATCACGGAAGTTTTTTGCCGCTTGATAAACGGTAACCCTTCCAGTTTTGGCAGTGGCGCATCACCATGATGGGTCACCCACTGCTTCCGTAATCGACTAAACAACTTGCCCACCTGCACGCGCAGACCGCGAAACATAGGCAGCCATAACAGGAGTTTTTTCGCATCCTCTAGTGCTTGCTCGCCCGTTTTAGCGCGTTTGGCGGTATCGTCAATTTTACTCTCAAAGACTTTATATTGACTGTCCACCAATCGCCATGTCCACGAACTACCACCGCCTGAATCACTAGGTTTAGTAAGCTGCACTAGCTCGAATCCCATGAGCGATAAACGCTCTTTTTTCTGCGTTAAGTTCTTTTTACCTTTTTCTAAAAGATGAAAGTCATTGTCACCATCGGTGGCCAACAAAATCCAGACTAGCTTTTTACGCAGTTTAACCCCTAAAAAATGGACGTTTCCATATCCTGCTTTTTTACGGCGAGTACGTTGCATCGGTGAAATATCGACATCATACGCAGCATTTATCTTGTCAGAAAAGGCACTGACTTTGATGTAATCCGCTTCTTCAAAAGCACCTGAGACATACCAAATATAACCATCCGTAGCGTGCTGTTGAACACGTTGCAGGAAGGCGTTTATGTTATCAAATAAAACCATATTAAATATCTATTTATTAACCTATTCAATAACATAGCTTAACATATTCGAATGTTATTTAATAATGAAAGATTCCAATTTCTAGGGGACATCTCCCCTAGAAATTGATTAAAATGGCGATGACGGTAAGCCATACCGTTGAGGCCAGCCAACACTTGTAACGAGTTGAGGCTGCCACCTCAACTCGGTTTTTTCCGTTCACAACTTGGAGCTTGCTCTGAGTTAAATGCGGGTTGCCAACCCGCATAGTCTTATGCCGAAGCCGCATGCTTGTAATTAAGCTGGTGCGGCTACGTCGGGCGCTGGAAGGTGTAACTCCTTCCTTCGACCCAATCTCAGCGCACTGCGCCGAGACGAGGATTGGGCGACACGGAAACGGGTCTCTAGGTAACTAGAATCACCCTGTTGACGACTGTGTGAGTAATCAATCTCACCCAGGGGCGGCAGGAAACTGTCGAACCTGTGACCACACGAGGGCTGCTGAGGGCGTAGAAATGCGTCAGGGACATGAGGAGAAATCTGGACTGTCTGGTACCAGCAAGAGGGGCAACCCCGCTGGATCGTTGCATAGCTCAACCGTGTAACGGGGACTCATAGAAGTCTCTGTGGGAATATGATGCGTATGCTGTCGCGGAGCGGCAGTAAGCCTGTGGTGAGGACGATTGTGGGAGGTAAGCGAGCCGTTTTGGAATCTTGGGCCGCCGAAAACCTATTGGGTGAGGGGGAATACCCCAGCATATCCTGCAATCTGAGCCAGTACGCTAAGTATTAAACGTTGTCATCTAACGTGGGAACCACTGACGGCCAATGAAGATGGGTGGCACCATCGAGGCGCAAGTGGGGGAGATTCACTGAGTAGGGTTTGAAATCAAGGGCAGACGGGCTGTTGTGTCCTTTGAGAGTACCGAAAGGTGGAGGCGTAAGCGTAGTGAACGGTTAAGCGCGTGGCAGCGCAAAACTGAGGAATTGCACTGAGAGTGGCATCTCGGTGCAATCCTATCGTGGAAACGGTAGGGTTCGGTATGGTTATTGGTACGAGTGATTTTCGTAAAAAATTCAATTAGGCCGTGGCTGGCCTCTGTATTGGCAGTACCAATTAATTTCGAGCTTCTTCGTTTAGTCAAGGGCTTAATTCTACGGCGTGGAAAACCGTAACCCAAAGCCCCTCTCATTTCGAGAGGGGCTTTCTATAGCTATGGCTTTAAGAAAGTTATTAAATAGTATATTTTCTAAACTTGTTATTTATTGACACCATTTTAATATCACGTTATTATTTCATCTCGACACAGGCTTCTGCTTCGTAGTTGAAATTGCATCATAAAGGCCAGTTTACTGGCCTTTATGTTTTTTGGTGGTTGTGAAAATAAATACTTTTATTATTTTCAATAAATTTTATTGTTTTAATATCTCGATTTCAACGGTGATTACCGTTTTTATATACGTCCGAATTGGTCGTTTCTGCTGCAAATAACACATGATGAATGTAGGTCTCTGGAGTGCAATTTCAATTCACTCCAGAAGGCTTTATCTATGGCTAATCATGATTTGTACCAAGAAGTAACTAACACTTTCATTGCTTTATTAGAACAAGACGGTATTCAAGCTTGGCGTAAAGCGTGGAAAAACATCTCCAGCTCGCCTGTCAACATCATTACAGGCACACAATATCGTGGCTGGAATTGGTTTTCTTTAACCTTAGCTGCTGGCCCTCGCCCCAATCAATGGGCGACATTTAAGCAAGTTCAAAGTCAAAATGGTCACATTCGCAAGGGATCGGCTGGTGTTAAAATCGGCTTTTATACGCCACGCGAAAAGCATGAATCAGGCGACGAGCAGACATCTGACGACGTTTTAGCAGAGAAAAATCATCGCTTTATTTTTCGCATCTATCATGTGTTTAATGCCTTGGACATAGAAGGTATTACCGTTCCCTCCCCTGTGCCATTCGAAGGTAACGCGATTCAGTCATTGATGACAGTTTGCCTGTCCAAGCTCAAGAAAGATGGCTTGGTATATAAACGTGTCGGAAACAAGGCTGCCTATTGGCCTAAGCAAGACATTATCACCGTGCCTGAAGGAAGATTTGATAGTCCTCAAGACTACTGTGCCATTCTTGCCCACGAAATGACTCATGCGACCGAGTCACGTTTGGGTCGCCGTGAAAAAATAAATGACTGGTTTCCAGACTTCGACGAGTCCTACGCGTTTGAAGAGCTCGTCGCTGAGCTGGGTGCTGCTTTTATTTGCGCTCACTTTAACATTAAAGGCGATTACGACAATCATGCGAGCTATTTGCATAGTTGGCTGAAAATCCTTAAAGGTGACAAATTTACGTTGTACCGTGCGGTAAAACTAGCCCAAGAAGCTGCTGATTGGCTTCTTGATCAACAAGTAGCACCTGCTTTGCAGGAAGCTGCTTGATAACTTAACCCTAAAACCCCGAAGCGTTTGCTTTGGGGTTTTTCTTTTTATGGCGAACAGCCTGTCAAAAAAGTAACATGTTACATTCATTTGCAATGTAACATGTTACCATCAGCATATACAAAGCTTGGGCGAATATACACGCCAAGACGTAACCAACTACGCCACTACATACGCAGAGCTTTATTTCTGATGAGAACCAAGCAATGAATGAAAAAAAGAGCCGCGCCGATGACATGCGAAAAAGTCGCGCAAATGCCACGCTCATTCAAGTGCGATTAACACCTGAGAATATCAAAAACATCGAATTAGCCAAACAAACAACAACGGTAACATCATTTGTTAACGAGCTAATCGTAAATTCGTGCAGAGCTAACGACTGGATTAAACACCATATAGACTCAGTCTTTCGAGGTGACGACGACTTTGAGTTTTTTGATTTTAAGAGCAAACAAATGTATGTAGCTGGCGTTGTTTCATGTGCATTAGTCTGTGGCGTTATCACACTTGATGAGGCGGATGAACTACGAGACAGAATTCATTCGAGTTAGAAAGCTAATCGCTTGGCTTTATGGTTCTATACGTAGGTGCAAAAACCACTCTTTTACAGATCAAACCTAAGTTGCAGCTTCAATTTTACGACGATACGGATATACGTCGATTTAATTTAGCATGCTAAATTTTTAGAAAAACCAAACTCTAACAACTTGATTTTGACCTATAAATAATTTGCAAATCGTCACTCAAAAATGTCAGAAATTAACGCTTCTAATTTAATCTATTTCGTTATCATCCTGCCAACTTGTTACAAGTTATTTTTTATCACTGGTAATGGGTTGAAAGCTCAAAATACATCCTCATAACAGAGGGATATATTTTGATCATGAGACTCGTTATGACAGAGCGCTTCCAAATTCTATCTTTATCAGGTGGAGGCTTTAGAGGTTTATACACGGCACAGGTACTAGCTGATCTTGAAGAGAAGTCTGGCCTGCCAATAGCAAAACACTTTGACCTCTTAGCAGGCACATCTATTGGCGGAATTCTCGCCTTAGCAGCTGCTTGTGAGATTCCAATGGCATTGATTGTGGATTTATTCTGTAAGCATGGCCATGAAATTTTTCAAAAACGCCCATTTTGGCAGAATATATATGGCCTTCGTAAATCGCCATATAGTAGTGACGGTCTTCGTAAATTACTTAGCTCTGATCATTTATTCGGAAAGAGGCTACTTTCAGATGCGAAGCACCCAGTCATCGTTCCGTCAATTAATTATACAAAAGGCATTCCTGTTGTTTTCAAGACTCCGCATCATGACACAATTGAACGAGACCATGTATTTTCATTAGTAGATGTTGCTTTAGCGACTTCGGCAGCGCCCGCTTACTTCCCGCGACACGTCATGGATAGCCAACAATATGTAGATGGAGGGCTTTGTGCTAATAATCCAGCCTTATTAGGCTTACATGAGGCGGATTACTACTTCAATATCCCTCTTGATCAAATTTGGATGTTGTCAGTTGGCACTTTATCTTCGCAGCGTACCGTTAATGCCAAAACTAGCCGTGACGGTGGTGCGATAGATTGGGCTGAATCTAATATCAAGATTCAAGAGTTCCCTAAAAATATCATTGATTTAACCTTATCTAGCCAACAGCAAATGATGCAGAAAATGGCTGAGCATCGCTTACAAAAAATGAAAGGTCGATTCATTAGAATAGACGAAACACTTACAGCTAAGAGTGTTGAGCATGTTGGTCTAGATCAGGTAACGCCGTGGGCCATTGAAACCCTTATCGGTAATGCTCGATATAGCTCAAAAGTTGCTATTGGACAACCAGATGTGCGAGAGCTATTGCATCACACAGCTCCGTCCCCCAAATGGTACAACGGTCCAAACAAAAATGCATCGGTTGAGTAATCCCCAATTTCTATGTGTCGAGGTAACTTCCTATCATGACTGCAATTCAACTAAACTTGCACCGCGTATTTCGTGCCAATGAAATTGGCTACATTAACAAGATTAAACCAACTCCTGAGCAGAAAAGTGCTTTAGAAGTATGCCAGAGGAAAATTCGCGCTTACCTTAAGCCTGTACTCAAGGAGTATTCTTTTTCCAAGTTAAATATAGGGATTACTCCTCGCTTTCGGGTTCAAGGTTCTTGGGCCTATGGAACATGTAATCAACCCGCTCAACAAGCACAAGAAATGGATTTAGATTATGGTGTGTACTTGCCTTGTGCTGTGTTTGGCGAACAACGTTCCGATGAAAGTGCAAAAGAATATTTTGCGGTTGTGGAAACAGCCTTAAGAGCGTTAAGTCATGATGAAGGTTGGCAAGTTGACACATCAAAAGACACCTGTATTCGCTTAAATGTGATGAGAGGTGCTCACATTGATGTTCCGTTATACGCAGTTCCTGATGCTATGTTTGGCGACTTCGAAGAAAATCATACTCTGCTTTTAGAGAAAGCAAGTCTGAGTAAGAGCCTAGAGGGTGTAATTTTCGATAGTGCTTATACTGCCGATGCACAACCAGAAATCATTGAAGACTTGATAGACTTACAACAAATATCAACAATTCATTTAGCAAAAAGTAATGGTGGATGGAAAGACTCAGATTGTGAAAAAGTTCGTAAATGGTTTAACGAGACGTTAGAGTCTAAGATAGACGAAGGACGACAACTGCGCTATATCGTACGTTATTTAAAAGCCTGGCGCGATGAACAGTGGCAATCAGGTGGGCCGACCTCTATTTTATTAATGATTATTGCCGCCAAGCATTACAGGTTGTTTGAGAGCCGTGACGATTTAGCACTACATCATGTCACAAGCCAACTTGCGGAAACACTAAAACAAGATGTTTATGAGACTGGCATCGAAGGTCATGAGGAAGAGAACTTCAATGCCAAATTTAACCATCAGCAGCGTCTTGAAAATGCTCGGCAGGCGGCGACATTTCATGAGAATATTACACTGGCATTAAGCACAGGAAACCCATCACTTTCTGTAGTAACACTAAAAAGGCCATTGGGTAGTCGAATCCCTGAAAACACATCATTAATTACTCCTCATGTTGCTGTAACGGCGGAAGCATTAAATAAAATTTTTAGTACTCCCGCACAAGTCAGCCAAGCTCCAGCAGTAATTCGTTCCCAGCAAGGTGGTTAATAATCCTTGTTCACGAATACTCAACAATTTGCACATGATGAAACCAGTAGGAAACTACTGGTTAGTGAGCATCTTTTTACTTTAGGATTTAAAAGAGAGCAAGATGTCGTCAATGTTGATGGAGAGGGGCTAAAATATTGTTGGGCTGGGTCTCTATCATGTTTGAAGGGTTTGTTAGTGATCCGCATATCTATTTCTGATTGGAATTTTATATGCTTGCCTGATGTTTATATAGAGCCATTGAATGCGACATGGCTAACATCACTTTTTCCTTTGCCCCATATTCACCCTTGTACAATCTCGGTGCATGGAGTTGAGCATTACAGTCTATGCTACAGCTTGGCTGATGCTAATGAATTACCGAGAAGCAATCCGCAAAAGATCATTAACTGGGTGCTGAACCAAGCCGCCAGCATAATTAACCACCTATCGACTAATGAAAAATTCCGACAATTGGAGTTATTGCGCGAAATAGAACCTATTTGGGATTCTTTTTATTGCTACCAAGCCATGCGCGCGTTAATCACGGGTAATACTCTAATAGAATCGCTTCATTTAACCGTACGCATAGAAAATGTACCCGATAAATTTATTGATATAGCACCTTGTCACTGGATATGTCATGACGCACAAAGCGGCCAAACAAAAGAGGTCAAGACAGAAACAATTTTAGTTAGAGTTCATAGCAAAAAAATACCATCGTTAACGTGGCTATTCAAAACGATAGGCGAAAGCCAAGCACAGCCCTATAACAGACCCACTTTTGAGCAATTCCTAAAATGGCTCAGAGAATGGGATAAAGCAGCACACTATTCACTATTCCAATATATTCAAGCTCATTGGGATCAAATACAGCTACGCACGCTTATTTTTGTATGTCTACGAGTTGATCAAGCCCTTCTGCCTGCTATATTTTTCTTACCCTCCAGCACTAGCGACGGTACTGTAAAAGCCGCTAAGAAAGATAAATATAACGAAATCACTATGCTGATTGGACAGTCGATCAATTTAAACCCTAATTTCGTTTATAGCCGAAACCTTACAAACATGAATATGAATAACTTATCAGGCTTACACATTGCTATTGTTGGTTGTGGGGCAATCGGCGGATATCTTGCAGGGAATATAGCACGCTTAGGTGCAGGCACTGGCGATGGGGCGTTATGGTTAATTGACCCTGATATATTAGGATCTCACAATATTGGCCGTCACTTCCTAGGTAAGAACTATATACAAAAATACAAATCAGAAGCATTAAAGATAGAGCTTGAGCAGCAGTTAGTAGGGCTAAACATAACCGCCATTACTGGCAGCGTATTCAGTACATATTTTCCAAGACTACAAGAGAAACTGCCTAAATTCGATCTTATTATTGATGCTAGTGGGAAAATGGAGTTATCTGAGGCATTAACAGAACAATGGCATAAATGGCTAGATCAGCGACCAACTATGCTACATGTGTGGATTCAAGGTAATGGTGAATGTGTTCAAGGTTTATTAGTTAAACACGACACAGGCATGGCCTGTCGTAGCTGTATTAGACGGTCAGGCTTCTATAACAGCGAGGCCACTTTAAGTCCTCTTGGCTCTAACCATGAGACAAAACACGCATTTCTCGCTTGCCACGATTTCACCCCATACATTGTATCTGCAAGCACTTCTGCTGCCTCATTAGCAACGGACATGGTAATGGATTGGATCAATAGCACGCCCTCGCCACATTATCGTACTCGTTATGTAGAGCGTTGGCATGGTCATAGAGTTGAATCTCAAGATGTTCCAACATCTATAAACTGCCCTTATTGTCAATTGCATTCCAGAGCTAATTAATGAATCTAGTAGCATCATCTCAATTATGGGGATTCCATATTGAGAACAACGAGCATTTCGTATTTATTGAGCTAGAGGCACTAAAAACAATTAATGAATGGCGACAATACGAACGCTTTAAACAAGATGAAGCCTGCGGTGTATTGCTAGGAGAACGACGAGGCGCGCATCTACGGATTATGCTGGCTACACCGCCTCAGACCTCTGATGAACGCAAGCCCGCTTGGTATCAGCGAAACCCACAAGGACACCAAGCCATTGTTAATTTCTGGCACCAAAAAAGTCATGGCACCATCCAATATCTTGGAGAATGGCATACACATCCAGAGATAAAACCATCGCCATCACCTAAAGATTACATTGAATGGACAAGGACTGGAAAAGTCCCTGATTTCAATCATCAATTAATGATTTTCTTCATTGCTGGTATTGAGTCACACTGGTTAGGCGTTATGCTCGAAGGCGTACTATATAAAGGTATTAAATACTAGCCAAATAGTGCTATCGCCCCTGCTACCCCAGCAATTGCGCCCCAAAATTGTAGTTGTGGGCTTTCTTTTTTTACGCCATGAACGACTCTCACAAAATGCTCACAGTTAAAGTTTTTTAAGGAGTATGGGAACCCTTTTAATCGTCTGGCATTTGCAACGGCCTGATACGGGTTCAATTTACCCAAATATCCCTCATTTTTTATGTTCCGCCCTCTGGAAAATGCAGAGATTCTTTCTTCCAAAAACCCGTTGGCTTCTTGTGAAAAAGAAATCACTGCTAACTCACCATCAATCAAACGATCAGAAATGATCCCAACATGACGATAAAAGCCATGACTTACGCTGACCACCCGTGCGACTAAATCTTGATGTGGCTTTGAAAACGGCAGAAACATGATACAATCCTTAAAAGTAATTTATGCTTATAAGTTATATAGGATTCAAAGTAATGTCAACAGTTCACCCAAGCCTTTCTTATAATGCTCTAATTGGTCAGATTATTCAGAGACGAAGAAAACAGCTTTCACTAGATCAAAGCGTCCTTGCCAATGGGTTAGGTATATCTCAACCTGCATACTCGCGATTAGAGTCTGGTAACAACGTGATATCATTGATACAACTGAGAAAAATAGCCTCGCTGCTTAAAACACGTTCTTTTGAAATTTTGCATGAAGCAGAAAAACTAGAGTACGAACTACAGAAGCAAGGAGTATCCATTATTGCTGAACGAGATGCGGGCATCAGTCCAGCAGCCGCAATGATAGGCGTGGGATTACTACTAGCTTTATTTGCGCAGTAAATCTATAAACAAAAAGCTCAATATCATGAATAGCTTATGACTATAATTGAAAATGAGATGAGTTAGCCCCATCTCAACCTAGTGACGTAAAATTCAAAGCTTCAGAATGTCACAGATAAACTAAGGACAGCAAACAACACAAAGGAACTGTTTATGAGCAGCAAAGTGACTTTTCACTTATTTGGCAAACCATTCATTATATTTATCTTGGGCGCACTATTCGCACTAATTTTTGGACGGATAGCACCCACAGGCAGCATCATTGATGTCAGCCCAATTATTCAATATCTCAGTCTCATTATATTTTTGCTGATGAGTACGACGAGCCTTGTTTGGTTTATACACAGTGGCTATTTATACTGGGGATACCATACAGGTAACGGGCAAGCATGTAAGCATTGTGGCCACATAGTTAGTGACCTTTCCCATCAGTGTTTACACTGCAATAAACATCAATGGTATTAAAATCAGGCTCAACGAAGTCATTTTATAAACGGAATCAGTTAGAAGCCCTTACGGTGCATCGTACTATTAATTTAGCATGCTAAACGATAATGTGATGTCCAATTCTGATCACCACAAAATGGTAACCCCTGACAGTAAAAAAGTTAAATCACCCCCGCCCCACTTTCCAACTCCCCTGACTAAAACTGGCACCAGGCAGGCTATTAATAATGCCTGCCACATAACTGTTAAGGGCGGTAATCGTCGCTATCCGTTGTTTGGTGTTTTGGTCATAGGACAATAAATCGTTTTGAAATGCCGTCAGGTATTGCGTGACAAACTCAGGGCGAACCACTTTCACTTCTTTTCCCGTCCAGCCCGCATTGGCAGCAACATAGATGGCACGCCCCATCCGAATGGCCATATCTTCAGCAATGATTTCTGAGGCATCAAACGCTACTTTTCTGACAGCGGCAGGGTCACGCTGGACTTTGCGGAGGTAAGCCAAAAAAGGAATATCGGTATTATTGAGAAACTTGATTTCAGTATTGTCTAGTGTTTCGCCATGTTGAATTTTATACACAATACCGCTTGTCAGTGCAGAACTGATATCAATCGCTCCCGCCTGATCAATACCAAAGAGCGTTTTATTGACATATTTAGACGTACCACCAAAAAACGATGACAGTTTTTTATCTGTCATCTCTTGGCATCCCAGCTCTTCCTCTGCGCTAATGTCAGATGTTAGGCATGCATGAATGGTTTTATCGCCTGGATCAATGAGGTCAGCAATACTCAGGTTATTACCGTAATAAGACTTAACGGATTTTTCGCAGGTCACTTTGTCTTTACAGACGGTGTTGCCATTTTTATCCTTGTCAGCAGCAGACTCTGTCGAGTTGATAATTGTACCTGTGACATTAATCAACAGTTGAACGATATTCTTATCGGCATTGTCGCCATTAAAACTGACGATAGGCAGTGCTGGATCACCTAATTTCTGACCCGCGCCCGAGGTATAAAAAGCTCGCCACGCAATATTACCCAATGATTCATTTTGGAGAGCGACTTGCTTGTCATCAGCAGACATGGCTTTGGGGTCACCGAAAGCCTTACTCCAATCAGGTTTTTTGAAATGCTCTGACACCGCACTAAAGGGATCATCAATCTTGCCCACTGCGGTCGCCAGCGTCTCGCCTTTCTTATGCGCCCAATCACTTAATTGAGACGGCGTATTAGGTACGAAATATTCAGCAACGGCACAGGTATTTTTCAAATGCTGATTCAACTTCTCCATTTTTTCAGAGAACTGTGAAATTGCTCCACCAAGAAAATTATTGATGACATCAATGGCCATCTTGAACAACAGCCCTTTGGCATTTTGACCAATGGCTCTTAATGTGGCGACAATCTGGTCGCCATTGATGAAGGAGAACGACCCCATATACATATCAATGCCGCCACAACCTGCGGCAAAACGTGGCGGATCAAAACTCACGACATTCACGGAACGAATGGGTGTGCGTGCCACTAAACTGCCCCCAACAAAACCGCCTCTCGTTTGAGAGTGATACGCGCCAGCGTCTGTGGTATTGACGTACATACCATCTAACATAGCATCTAGACCACCAGCAATAGCAGGGTCAGCGACGGCACTGGCCATTATCATTGAGACAAAGATTAGCTTTCTATTATTGGACTGCATGTTGAAAACATCCTATTGATAACTTTGCCCTAAACTTTCTTGCAGATACTTAACCCACGCATTAGGGTCTTTTTTCAATGCGTTTAGTTTTTCGCTTTGCAGATCTTTATTGGCCAAGATACCTTTATCAAAAGGATGGTTATCTTTAATAAAATTGTCGGGCAGTATTTTTTGCGTGCTGGCCACGAGCATTATTTTTCGGCCAATGGTTTCTTCTGACGATAGCCCTTGGCTAATGACATAAAAGTTATTAGGAGGCTGCACCAATACTATGGTTGGCGTTAGTCGTAACTTAAGTAACTGAGACTGACCTCGATCAGGCAGCCATGCAGCCATTCCTGACAATGGCTTTTGATCTAAGGAAATATTACGAACGGCAAAGCCATACTCTTTGGCAAAACGCGCGACGACATTTTGTTGGGCAACACAGAATTTGCATTTAGAGTCGAAGAAAAACCACAACCCTGCTTTTTGAGCAACGGCCGCAAGAGCTTGGTCTTTGCCATTATCTAAATCACGCATAAATGCGGCGCGGGCTGCGGAGCCAAAAGGGATGCGGTTGTTTTCGTCAAGTAATGGATCGGTTTGTACGACTTGTTCAGCGGCATTAGCGAAATTCTGTGATTTATCCAAGACCACGCGCTGCAAATACATATAAGCCACCATCTCACGGGACGGCGAACCATCAGCATTGGTGGGATTATCAATGGCAGCTTCGCGGGTTTTGTCCATGTTGTCCTTGAGCCATTTGACGGTAAATGGCTTAGGTTCTTCCGCCTCTGGTAGTTGAGCTGACTTAGCTTGAACAAGCTTGTTTGCTTTAGGATCTTTATACCAAAACCACCCTTCTTCGCGCTGGCCATAATAGTTATTGCTGTCATCCGCTGCCGATGCCCATAGCGGCACCAACAGGCACAGGCTAATCAAACAATGGTTTCGCATGGCCAAGCACATTATAAATATTGATAAGTCCCCAATAACGACTGTCATAAGAGCGTGGGTGTGCGCCGAAAACAAAGATTCTTTTTTCGGGAAGAATGTAGCTGGTATCAAATGACTGAGGTTTTTTCTTTAACCGTGGCAGTAAATACAGCTTGTCGATGAACTGGCCATTGACGTAAAGCCTGTCGTTTTTAATATCTACTCGGTCGCCTGGCAGAGCAAGCACACGTTTGATGATGTTATCGTCGGTGCTGTGATACGGCATGAGCTTATTGGTATGGAACATAATAAAGTCGCCTTTATGAATATCCATCATCGTCAGGCCATTCTCCATCGTGATGAAAAACAGCGTGCGATTGTTGGAATGATACTTTTCGCCCACATCAACACCAATGGCGTAACGCTCAAAAATGCTATTCATGGCCATGCCAGCCGCTATCAGAATAGCCAAGTACAAGGCAATTGCGCCGTAAGTCTTGGCCTTATTAGCTTGGCAATATACTTTCAAAGCACCAAGACGACTGCCAATACCACGAAAACAATAACGCAGAGGTTGGCTAACATATGCCATAGTTGATGAAATGCTCATGCCTTATTCTCCAAGGGCAACACCCATTTTTTTGGCCAACTCAGGGGTGATATCGGTCGCCTCTGGCCACGCAACTACTTGGGCGGAATTCAGCACAATGTAGCCCTTGCTCCGATAACCGACGATTTCTGCGCGCACAGCATCGACAAACACCTTGGCATCCGTCGGCATACTGGTGGGATTACTCACTGCGGCTTTAGCATCTTGGCTCGCTTTAGCGGTAAAAAAGCGTTCAGAATCAAAAATAACGACCTTAACAACGTGCTGATGAGCAAGCCAAAACTGTGTTGCCGCATAGCCAAGAAGAATAATTATCAGTGCCATCATTGCTAACAATGGCCAATCATGTTGCCGTAACGTCTGCTGAATTAGGGGTGGCTTATCGTCGTTTGTACCAGTCATAGATCATCAACCTTAACCATAAGTGGCCATAAAATTTCTAATGGCGGTATCTAACGGAACACCACGTTGTAAGTCGGCTAAAATGACATCACGCTCGGCACCTTTCGTCGAAAACAAAATTTGCAAATAACGCGGCACGGTCAAGCGCGCAATGCCCCACGCCTGCCCTTGCATATACATAATTTCCGAGTAAGCCCCTGGCACCATGTGAATAGACTTCATCATGCGTACGCCATAGGCATCGAGAGGTAGCATTTTCTTTTCAGCTAAGGAGTCAATTTCGGCGGGATCTTGCTGAAGAATGATTTTGTGGGCTGAATTGTTGAGAATGGTGTGCATGCCAGGCACATCGTAAACGTCCTTGAGTGACTGAGTAATAATGACTGCGCTGCCGTTATATTTACGGAATCGACGATAGCCGTCAGAGATGAATTTACGGATGATAACGTCATCCAGATACTCTTTCGCTTCGTCAAAAATGGCAATTTTGCGCTCAAGTTTGGCGTTATACATTTCATACTGGATACGCGACACCAGCATCATCAATACCACTTTTCGCAGCAGTTCTTGTTGTTTGAGGTCATCCAGCTCCAGTACGACGAAGTTTTTCTGAAAATTCAGGTTATTGACACCATCAAACCAATAACCGAATTGGCCACTACGCGTAAAGGGATAAAGCTGGCGGGCAATATCGGTGATGCGTTGGTCGGGCTGATTATGCAAATACTCAACAACATCACTAATGGTCATACTCGTACCCATTCGTGACCACACCGACTTGATTGCCTCTGTCAAACAGGCGCGGCGATAATCATCTAAGCCTTCCGTGGGCGCAGCCATCTTTTCCATAAAGGTCGTTAACGTTTCTACTTCTTCATCAATTTCAATAACATTGGTGAAGGGATTAAGGCAGACTTTACTATGTTCATTAAAAGCAATGAATTCACCATCAATGGCGGCTGCCAGTTTTTCATAAGACCGCCCTTGGTCAACGACCCAAACTTTAGCCCCCATTGCCAACTCATCACTGATGGTACTTTGCATGGAAAACGACTTGCCGCCTCCTGAACCGCCAAAAACCAAGGCATTGTAATTGGTCGCCGACTGGTACAAATCGTAGCCAAACAAATTGCCACGGCGCGTCAGCATTAACTGTGTCGGGTTATGGAGAAAGCCTGTCCAATCCGACAATACGGGCAAGAATTGCACAATATGGTTAGTACCTAACGTCCGATGACGATGACTGTTCATTAATGATGTAGGCGAAGGAAACAGCGGCATACTGTTCCAAAGCAGCGGCCAGAGAATTTGTGAATCCTGCATCATCTCTAACGAGAAGGAGCTGTAATAGGTTTGCAGTTGTGCGGAGGCTCGTTGTAACTGTTCTTCATTTTCCGACATTAAAAACATCGTCAGCGTGCTTTCTGTCAGAACCGAGCCATTCTCCATATCTTCAAACAAAATATCGTAGCCGCGTTTTTTGAAACCCAAACGTGGGCTAAATTTTAATAACATACCCGTCGCTTGATGGTTAATCCACGCATGGTTTGCTTTGACATCTCTTTTTTTAGCGGCTTGGTCTGGATAGTGAATAACTAAAGAAATCATGTACGGCGTGGTGATTTGATTATCCAGACCCGCAGGGTCACCGAGCATGGTGTTCATCAATGCCAATGACGCATATTTAGGCAAGCGTTTAATACTCAAGGCTTTGAAAGCCGCGTCATTAATTTTTAAGGTTTTGGGGTCGGTATTGCTAATTGTGTCGCCTGCACGAAACACTTGTGCGCGTAGCGGCAGTGTGTCTTCATAACTATGGTCAATTTCTTCAAAAGGAAAAACAATTGAGCGGCAAGCCGCCAGCCAGTCCTGTGCACTCCCCCAGCGTGTCGGTAGCCCTGCTGATTTCAGGCTTTCTTGGAGTTTGATGACACATTCATCGGCAAGCGCAATTTCTGTGTCTGTGGGCTTGGGAGAAGTAGGAATCTTGATACTGATAAAAAGCTGAGTGTAGCGACACGGAACGCCTGTGGTACGAATATGCGGCGTGTGCCGCCCTTCCAACATATAATTGGCTTTTTCTTCCACCAGTTTTGATAAAGCTATTTTTTGCGTGGCTGAAACAATATCGCTTTTATAGAGTGCTTGGATTTTCTGCGTGACATAGGCATCAACAATGCCGTGAATCTGCGGGTTCGCCAGCAAGTTAAACTGGATAATAGTGCCCGCAGGATAACTCTGCGATAAAGAGGAACGAAGCCGATTAACGCTGGACGCGTCTGCGCCAATAAGCGGAATGCCAACCAAGGTTGCGCCAACGAAGGCACCTTTGTCGGTATCCTCACAAAAGATCAGCTTGTTATCTATCGTCGCAATGGCAGGAATAGTGTCTTCAGGCCGTGTTCGACGCAGCATATCGTTAATGCGGCTCGTTCCTAACATGATACATCCTTACAACGTGGCACCAAAGAAGGTTTTCACAGCGGCAGGACCATAGACAGCAATGATGGACACGCCAATAGCAATAGCCACGCCTTGCAATGATTTGTTCACAAAGGCTTCAAACAATGTCCAAACCAGACCAAGCATTGCCGCTAATAAACCGCCGTAACCTTTCATAAAGGCAATAAAGAAATCAACGGTGTCTTTTAAGAACGCCCCACCTGTTGCCGTTGTCGCGTTGGCATCAGTAGTTGCCAAGAAACCAATGACGACGAACATGAAAGCAAAAGTGAAAAAGCGTTGCATACGGACGATTGATTTTTCGTTGCTGAAAAAATTACGTAACGCATCGACAGCAGTGAAACCAATAGGGTGGGCAAGAGTTTGCATAGTTAAATTTCCTAAAGAATTGAATGAATATTGGATGATTGGTCTGTGGTCGTAGGGGTGACGTTTGGTGATGACTTCTCCTTGGGTGTAGTGGGTGTGTGGTAATCAGCCTCGACAGGCACGAGAGGTTTTTGGGAATTAAACTCAACACCGCCGAAACTCCAGCGACGCGGAGTGACTTCGGTGAATAGATAAGAAGGCCAATGCAAATCTTTCTTGTCATCAACCCACGGCGCAATCCACACTCTCATCACTTGTGGCTCTTCCAGTACAGGCACTGGGCCAGAGTTGGAGCTAATGGCTGGGCGCGTGAATGGATTTTTTTCTAACGCCTTGGTGTCAAAAGCGTCTAATGTTGCGTCACCTACATTGGTTAGCTCATAAACTTCTGCTGGTGATTTACAAACAATGCCATTAGGCATACCTGGACAGGCAAATTTGCCACTGCCAACCCCAAGCGAACATCCGCTCAAGCAAGCAACGGCCAATACAGTAAGACTTAATTTTGAGTGCATTACTCTGTTTTCTCCTGACCACCGTCCGCACCACCAAGGGCAAGATTGACTCCACGAACGAGAATGATGTTCACTTTACGGCCTGCATCCACTTCTATGACGGGCACCATTTCTTTGGCCATTTCTAAATAAAACTGCGACACTGCCCCAGCCGCTTCGCTGATACCGCGATAGACACCGACTTCTGCGGCTTGCTTGGCATTTGGTCGTTGAAATTGCTGCTGCTCGGACGAGTCCAAACTCAATTGCGGAATAGCAGTCGGGGTAATATTTTCGCCAAAGCCAGCAAGCGCACCTGCGGCCAGCGATTTGGCAATCACTGCCCCTTGTTTCGTCACCAAGCGGCCGCGTACGCCAACCTTGCCATCCTCGCCCGTGACGTAACCTGAAATATCAGACTCAATCACCGTGCCATCGTTACGAACACAGGACACACGCTCGGTGCGTAAGCGTGCGCGCTCCGAACTTAGCTCACCAAAACCAGAAACAATGACAAAACATTCGCGCACGTTTTGGCGATAATAGTTAGGTAAAATGGCCTCTTTTTTGATACGAATCAGCGCGGGATAAGGATTTTTCTTAGCAGCGGCGGAGGTCGGTGCATCCATGCCACTTAATAAAACGCCCTCTAAAATTGAGCCTGCGGTCAATAAATACTGACTTAATTTTTGCGTGGACTTTAACTCTGATGCGCCTTTGGTGAGGCTACTGGGAACTGGACTTTCTTGCTCAGCACTTGATTTTCTGACATAAACTAGACGTGGTGCCGCTGGTGTAGTATCGACGTTTGCGGCAATCTGATTTGGGTCACCCAATGGCATAGCTGCTGCACCTGACAGCTCTGGTAACGCGGGCAAGGGCACAACATCCGCACCATCTTTTGCCATCTTGAGTAACTTTAACTCCTGTTGTACCCCTGCCACTTGTGAAGTCAGCTCACTTTGCGTTTGCGCGGCCTGCTGACTCGCTTGTTCCAAATTGTTTTTTTCTAACAAAGCTTTGTCTTGCACTAATTTGTCATTGGCTTTTTGCGTATCTTCAAAGGCTTTGCGTAATGCTTCGTTAGAAGACAACAATTTCTCCAAGTTAGGCGCAGGCTTCTCTGGAGTCATCACTGTTGTTTCTACTTTCTGCTCGTCATCCTCTTGTTGTACCTGTTGGTTAGCATCGGGCTTCACCGCAAAAGCTAAAAACATGGCCATAGCAATCAAGCCAGCAAACAAGATATAGCGACGCTTTTGCGGCTCAATGGCATTCCATTTATCGCGAAAATTATTCACGGCAGGCTTAGTCATCTTGGCTGCTCCTCCAGCGGTTTATCGGCCAAGATGGTGACGGCAGTCGTTTGGCGGGGAGCCAGACGAATATTGGGAAAGAAGGCGACGGCACGGACACCCTCGTGATAGAAACTTTGTTCAGTCAGTTCTATCGGTTTTTCGCAGACATTTTCAGCGGTGTACTGGTAAACATCTTGCTCACCACCTGCAAACATCTTTTTAGGTGTGGCCATTGCACAACCGATACGAGCAATACCGTAATTCAGTGTGCCTTCGGAATAACCATTAGGGATACGCCCCTGTACCACATCACGAAATACAATTCTGATCGCATCATCGTAATCACTGGCGGTCGATTCTTTCTTGTCGGCATAACGAATTGGCTTATCAAAAACCAGCGTGATATTTTGTCCAGGCAACGACTGAGGCACTAATGTCAGTGACGCAACCTGACTAGAAGCGGAAATGCTCTCATCTTCGCGTATATAAATGCCGATAGGCTCGGTTTTGCTCGATAGAACATAAATATCCTGACCAACAATCTTGTAATCAATGCCATCAAAACCTAAAACACTCGGCGATTTAAATGGCGTAGCAATACGATTGGGGAGCTGATTACTGATATAAACCACTTGGTTTTCATTTTCATCTAAGCGCACCAATTGTGGTTTTAGTTGGCCTGCAACCTTAAATGGCTTGTCGGGTGAACCCAACGCAGGAAGTGCGGGTTTAGCTTTTTTGGGTGCTAACCATTTTGCCTTTGGTTTGTCGGTGCCATTATCATTGGCGGGAATAACAGGAAGACTATTCGTGCCTGTTGCCATATTATTGGCCGTATAGCCGACCATCACCGCACCACCTTTTGCAGGGGCAGGAATATCGGCGGCACTTTTAAATGGCAAACCATCGGCAAATGACAATGATGGCAACACTAACAAATATGCTAAGTATTTACTGGCCATCGTTAGTTCCTCTCGGGTTTGTCAAAGCGTCTTGCTCGGCTTTTTTGTCACTGTCGGACATATCCGCCTCCTTCTCTTTACGCAGGCGTAGCCATTTTGCGGTACGGGCATCATGGCCAGCATAAGATGTGAACGCTGTCACAAAAGGCTTGCCGTCTTGCATGGTCAAGGTGTATTCAAAAACGACTTCCTTTCTGGAAGAGCTGGACATATTGACTTGGGTATTGATTTCACCCGTGACAAACACTTTGCTGGTCGGCTCTTCCCAGACCACAGAACGTGAAACAAACCATGCCGTCGCATTGGAGGACTCAATGGCGGGATCAAAGGCGTATTCCTGCAATTTTTGCGTAACGGCTTTGGCAATGGCAGGATCCATAAAACGATTGACGACATTAGTCACATAATCAACATTTGAGCGGCTAACTGCGCCCATCGTCCCCGAAAGCCACAACGCAATATCCTTGTAATATTCGGCAGTTGCTCCGTGCCAATCCAGCTCATACCTGTCATTGACGGTAGGCGGCACAATGATGAGTCGCTCGTGGGATTGAGAGAGCTTAAAAGACAGCAAAACCACGGTAATCGCCAATCCTGCATTCGCGATCAATAACAGTCGATTGCTATAGATGGCACTTTGCCAAGTAGCATTGAGTTTTTTGAAGTCCATTAGCTGTGGTACTCCAAAATACCGCCATTCGGAAACCATTTATTTAATGGGATAAGGCCAGCTCGATAAGGCCCATGCACATAAAACCCGCCTAACTTGTCGGCTTTGTAGCGAATATAAAATTTCACAAAAACATAGATAAACAGTAAAGAAATCAGCATTTGATGCGCCATCATGCCCACAAAAAATACGCACATGACTACGCCAAACTCATCCATCTCCCACACTAAGATTTGTATGGGGTCATCAACACATTCTGGTATTTCCACGGTATCGAGCATGAGACTATTCACTCACCACAATCGTCATAAACATTTCTGTCCGCCGATTAAGAACACGACCTTTCTTGGTGTTGTTGGATGAGACGGGCTCACCTTCTCCCCTGCCTTCAATCGTAATGCGCTCAGGACTAACGCCTTTATCTGTTAACCATCTGCCAACGCTCTTTGCTCTACGCGCTGACAGTGAAAGATTGTATGGCGTAGTGCCAATAGAATCGGTGTGGCCAACGATGCGAATGGGTTGTTGCGGATTTTTAAGAGCAATATCAAGAATGTGTTGCAAGGGACTGAGGTCGCCAATAATTTGATAACTGTCAAAACTGAACAACTTGGAGTCTAAGGTCTTTTTTATTACTTTCTGCTGAGTGACTGGCGTTGACTGCTTGACTGGGTCTGTCTCCGCATCAGCACGTAAAGATATCCAAAAAACGCGGTCTGAATCAGAGAACGCATTTTCTCGGTCACAGCCTAAACAGACGACTGTTTGATACGCTGGCTTTAAAGTAACGACATCAGAAATAACATAGTGTTTGCGAATGGCAAAATCAGGCTGCTGCCACTCGACGACATGGACAAGCTCCTGACGCGCACAGCCCATGATATTCAAAGAAAGCATTCCAAGCACTAATAATCTCAACAGCCTATTTCCTATATATCAATATCACACACTAATAATATGATACACAGAAAAACACCGACTATTCAATGCTTATTAGCCTGTTATTACTAATAGTAGATATATTTTTACAGGTTGTTATTCTTGCAGCCGCTTTGAAACCACCGCGTTGGCTAATTGAATAAACGATCCCATGTTGCCTGAAACCGTTTCTGGTGAAATAGCGTAGCGTCCACCGACAACCAAAGTCGGGGTAAGCTGAATTTGATAACTGAAGCTGAGAAGCGCCGCATGAGCAAACATTGACATAACCTGCTCATCAGCCCAATGCCGATAAAACTCTGTCATATTTAGCCTGGCTGTTTTAGCGGCAAGGAAATAGGTCTCTTTTTTATCAGCAGTAAAGCCCTGTTGATGAATGAGTCGAAACACCGTCGAACAATAACTATTGATGTTTTGGGGGCTGGTGGTCAATGCCGTATAGTAGGCAATTGCTCCCAAGACCGAACTGTCATCCTTAACCACAACAGGCGTTCTTGCATATATTAGACTCGCTGGCAGTGTATTGCCCCAATCCAATAATGCTTTGTCGGCAGAGTGACAGTGTGGGCAAGAAAACATAAAAAACAGCCTGATGACCTTGGCATCAGCACTGACTTCTTGTGTCCGAATATAAGGCATATCTTCATCAGCTAAAGCCGTGGCAACACAAGCCCACAGACACCAGAAGCTAAACAGCCATTTGGTTACGCGCATCATCAATCGCCTCCCTTGCACAAAAATGGTATTCCAGCAAAACATCCTCCAACTCAATTGACGACTGTTGCTGCAATAACGTCACCTGCTCTAATTGGTAAGGGGTGAGATGGCCAAGCTGTATCAACATCTCCCCTAATGACGACTGTTTTTCATGGTGCGTTGCTGAGCCAATAATGGAACGCACCTCTTCTAAGCTGGTATGTCCTTCCGAAGCGGTACGCACACTGGCCTCGGTCAAAGTCTCATATTGGGGCTGATTGCGTATTAACCGACTAATCAATCGCTCATCCGATTTGGCTATCGCTTCCCTAACTTTATTGTCGGCCATTAACAACTCCATAATAGGAACCATACCATCGTAGAGATTACCTTCAGCTTCTGTACCAAAAGTTTTATCGACATAATTAGCCATTTTATGGTGTTGTAACCAACGTACTTCCGATGCATCAGGCTTACGTCGAATGTGCGAATGACGAAGGCGGCGTACTAGCCGTTGCGCGATAATACCGCGTAACGATATCGCTAATTGTGCAGGGTCTAAACCAAAATTCAGCAACCGCCCAATACTGCTCGGCGCATCATTAGTATGTAAGGTTGATAACACTAAATGGCCCGTCATCGCCGCTTGTACGGCAATTTTTGCCGTTTCTTGGTCACGAATTTCACCAACAAGAATCACGTCAGGATCTTGACGTAGCGCGGCTCTCAGGGCCAAAGCAAAGGTATTATGCTGGTCAACATTGACCTGTTGCAGTAAGGGCAAGCGATACTCGACAGGGTCTTCAATAGTCTGTATTTTTCGGTCGTCGGTATTCAATTCATTCAAAATACTATACAACGTTGATGTTTTCCCTGAGCCTGTTGGCCCAGTCACCAGAAACAGGCCGCTCGGCTCGCGAATGATGTTGTCGATACTGGCGCGCACTGCGGGAGTCATCATAATGTCGCGCAGATTGCGCCCTGCATTACGCTGATCCAATAAACGGCAAACGATAGACTGGCCGTAAATCGTCGGTTGTATGGAAATTCGTAGATCTAAACCATGCCCGTCAAAACGCAAACTGGTACGGCCATCCAAAGGCGTTTTTGTTTCGGAAAGCGGTAAATTAGAGCGTGAGCGAATTTTGGCGTTGATCTCTCTAAACTCATCAGTACTCACTTTGCGTACTGATTCCATTTTTCCGCGTCTGCGCCAGCGAATGACTCCTCCTGTCGCTTCCTCTTCAATGTGAACGTCACTCACACCCGCGCCTGCACCATCCTGAAACAAGGTATTCAACAGTTCGACAACACTCTGGTCATGCCGACCCGTCGAAATAAATAGATTTGGTAAACTCATTTTTACTCATCAATAGTCAAATTTATTCCAGCCACAGACAACCTGTTCATCCATGTAAAACTGCCGTTGTACAAAGTTGGCGACGTTCAATCGGCTTTTTAAGCTATAAAGTTCTATCCGTGCGATAGTTTCAGGGAACGCCCACGGCTTTGCAAAATGACTAATCATCAAGCCTCCCCATTTCACAGGAATGGTCGCTCGCTCAATACGTACACAAGCCTCAGTAGAAATCAGAACATAGCCCGCATAACTCAAAAGCAGCGCGACAAAAATAGAGACGAAAAAGCTTTTCATAACGCTGAAACCTGTTTCAGTTGCTGCCATATTTTTAACGCATATCGTTGGCGCTTGTGTGGTGATCTTGCGTTATAAGCACCAATCGCTGTCCAGTTGTAGCCATATTGAGAAATGTTGTGAGCTAAAATCCACGCACCCACATCAATATTTGTGCAGGGGTCAAACAAGTCTATTTTAGAAATATTCATCCGCTGTAATTTTGGCAACCAGGAAGAGTTAATCTGCATCACGCCAATATCGAGTGTGCCGTTACTGTTTTTACCTATCGCTCCTGCATGAAATCTGGATTCTTGAGATGCTATCGCCCACAAAACATGGGGATGAATCTGGTATTTTTGCGAAGACGCATAGATGCAACCATTAACAAGTCGTCCAAAGTCATTCGCGACAACGTAGCCACTGGTTGTTAAAAGTAGTCCCATCACAAGTAATTTTTTCATTATATTATTATTAAGCGATAGTATTATTTTTGCAATGATGATGACACATACCATATCGTAAAAAATAAGAAACACTCTAAAATAAAGCTAAGGTAGCTTATAAGACGTGTTTTTTGCAGAAAAAAGCATCTCTAATTAATAATTGTTATTTACTGGCTTCTTCAAAGAGCGAATGATGGAATTTCACGCATTAAGTCGGTTGTTTTTCCAAGGCATTGGGCTATGGCGCTAATGCTTAATGACACTATTATTCCATTTTGTTATGTTTAAGATATGGGAGTTTCCAGATAGGCAACACTTCGAATTATGATGATTACATTGAGGGGGTCAGCACGTTTTGCTTCTGCTTTTTCTTTAAAATCATTAAAAAATCTCCCTTTTATATACTTTTAATACCTTTTAATACCTTTTAGCGTCCTAAAACTCTTTTATAATCAATATATTGTAGAGGTATTAAGGGAGAAAAGAGGACTATTAAGGGAGTAAAAGGTAGCATTAAGGGAGTGAAAGGGACTAAATAAAGGGAGTAAAAGGTGGTATTCGGGGAGTAAAAGGGACTACTTATTTAGTGTCTAAAAACCCCCTCTTCATGAATAAAATTAGGCGTTTTTGCAGACAAAACGTTCGTTTTTCACCCAAAAAAACCACTATCGTTAGCTGTTAGACGACAGATAAAGGGAGTAAAAGGGACTATTAAAATAGTTTTATGGCGGTCATTTTTGCTATTTCTGCATGACTGAGTACACATAACAAGCTAATTCCAAGAAGCAAATCATAGATAAAAGGAGAAAAAGGGCGTATAAAAGGAATCCTAAAAATATAATTTCCCTTTATAAATTGGATGCGGCGATGGAACACGAACTGGTAGTGAAGTCAAATAAACTCATTGAGGCAGGTTTCAAATTATCCCTCAACGAGCAGCGTGTTATTTTGATGGCCATTACGCATGTTCGGCGCGATAGAGCGTTAAGTTCGGACGAGGTGTTTGAGATCAAGGCGACCGACTTTATGACCTTGTTCGGTATGAACCAGAATAAAGCCTATGAAGAATTACAGAATGCGGCCCAACGGTTATTTGAACGTTTTGTCATTATTGATAACCCCGATCCAGACAACCCTGGGCTCGTTATGACGAAAACTCGGTGGATCTCCTCTATCGACTATATTCCCAACCACGGCAAAATTCGCCTGATGTTTGCTCAAAAAATGATTCCCTACTTGAGTGTGCTTGAAAGAGAGTTTACTAAATACAAATTAGAGTCGATTGCTAAAATGACCAGTACCCACGCGATTCGGCTTTATGAGTTGCTGATGCAATGGGGGTCTGTTGGCGAGCGCGATGTCAGTATTGAATGGCTAAAAAGACAAACGCAGATTGAAGGAAAATATACGGCGATCAAAGACTTTAAGAAAAGTGTCATTGATGTGGCTGTTTCACAAATTAATGAATATACGGATCTTGAGGTAAGTTATGACCAACGCAAATCGGGACGGACCGTAACACACTTGATTTTTACTTTTAAGCCGAAGCTCTCCCCAAAACTCGAAGAGAAAGCCCCTAAAAAGGTTAAGCCAGAGGGTCTATTGATCAATGGTGTACCTAAAGTCGATATCGAGCGTTTAGCGCGTCCTGGAGAGTCCTACGAAGATGCGGCAGAACGAATTAAAAAGAGCTGTTTGGCTTGAATGCTGATGGCTGCGAGTTACCCTTCCCTATTGGTATCAAAATTACGGTATTGAATTTAGCATGCTAAATTAGTTTGATGGATCCCACGTTTTGCCATGCACTATAAATAAAACTAAAGACAAATCTGCATTGACGAAAAATAAGAAAACCCCAAAGCGAATGCCTTGGGGTTTAGGGTTGAGTTAAATATGCTATTTTGATGCCACAGCACGAATGGCCGCTTGCAAATGTCGCATCAACGAGGCGTGTAATGTACCTAATTTCGGTATTTGTCCGTGTGGTGCAGCAGGTGGAACAGAAAACCAGTCTGAGTTATAAGGCAAGTCAATCATTTGCTTTAAATCAAACTTAGTATCGTAGCTTAAACCAGCCGCTCTATAAGCCTCAGCGTTTGTCGCTTTGAGAATGGCAAACTCACCCTTATGCAATTCATTAGTCCGTTGGCTCGTGCCGTAGCTAACTTTGACCCAAAACTTAGGGTCATTGTCATCAAAAACCGTGAGAATTAGCGCAGGACGAGGCTTGGGCTTAGGATGGATATTATCGGGAAAATGACACCAGACTATATCCCCCGCCGTTGGCTCTGGCCACCATAATTCCATTATGCTGACTCCCGCTCAAATAAACTTGAACGCACTGACTGTTGCATGCCTTGAGGGACAAGCTCTTTGATTTGAGCGACTTGGCGTGCTGTTAGGGCAACAGCATCATCGCAGATGTGATGCGTCATCGTGAAGGTTTCCTCTCGAATAAATTGAAATTGCAAAAGAGAAAACCTGCGCTCATTCCGTAGTGTTGAGCTTATTTCTGTTGAAACATGCGGAGTTCGGCTTGGATTAAACGTCAAGCAAGCTCGAACGTACTAACTTTTGTGTCCCTTGTGGAATTTGCTCTTTAATTTGTTCAATATTCAAAGGGGTAAGAGCTGCATCATCTCGTTCATATTGGGGTAGTAAGTTGACCGCCAGCAGGCGTAATGCGTGATGAAGGGTCTGTGTTTCTGACATATCGAGCAGCTCGGCCAGACGTTTTACTGTTTTACGACTCACACCCGTTGCACTGTCATGAGCACGATATCGAAAGGCAATTTGATCAGACATAATAGCCTCCAAAAAGATATATTAAAGATATCTTTTTGGAGGGTTGTTGTCAATGTCGCTTATTTACTTTGGTGAGCACGCAGTAACCTCAACCCATTAAACACCACCAACAAACTAGCGCCCATATCCGCAAACACTGCCATCCATAACGTCGCTTGACCACTCAACGCCAGTACTAAAAACACCGCTTTGATACCCAATGCCAATGCAATGTTTTGCTTCAAGATACCTGCGGTACGTTGACTCAGCATAATAAAATCGGCAATTTTGCGTGGGTCATCATCCATAATCGCTACGTCTGCGGTTTCCAACGCCGTCGCCGTCCCTGCCGCACCCATTGCAAAACCAATGTCGGCACGCGCTAAGGCAGGTGCATCGTTGACACCATCACCTACCATGCCTACTGCACCATATCGCGTATTTAACTCTGCTATCGCTGCTTGTTTATCTTCGGGCAACAGATTGCCGCGTGCGTCCTGAATATCCAGTTGTTCAGCAATGGATCGTGCTGTTGCGGGATTGTCACCTGTGAGCATCACTGGCTCAATCCCTAGAGCCTTGAGTGCAGAAACGGCCTGTAAACTTTCAGGCCGAATCGTGTCAGCAACCGCAAATATCGCTATTGGACGGGTGGCTGAACACAAGATGATTGCCGTTTTACCGACATTTTCCAATGCCGCTAATTGAGCCTCTAATGCACGAGAGCAAAGCCCTAGCTCTTCGACCAGACGATGATTACCCAAATGCCAAGGCTGGCCATTGATTGTGCCTTTGACCCCACGACCATTAAGCACAGCAAAGTCTTCAACTGATTGAGCCTTAACATTAGGTTGACGCTCTTTCCAACCCAAAACCAACGCTTTAGCTACAGGGTGTGTACTGTTTTCATCTAGGCTTGCGGCAATCAATAATGCATCTTCAATCGCCATATCAGCAACAGTAATCGTGTCAGTGAGTATCGGTTTGCCTTGGGTTAAAGTGCCAGTTTTATCAAGGGCAACAACTTTTAATAATCGCCCACCCTCAAGATGAACTCCACCTTTGATTAAAATACCGTGTTTAGCCGCAGCCGCCAGACCACTAACAACCGTAATCGGCGTTGAGATCACCAAGGCACAAGGACAGGCAATCACCAGTAACACCAATGCTTCATATAGCCATGCACTCCAGGTCCCGCCCATGAGCAATGGCCCAAAGATAGCCACAGTCGCCGCAAGCACAACAACGGCGGGGGTATAATAATGAGCAAATTGATCGACAAAACGCTGCGTAGGGGCGCGTTGAGATTGGGCATTTTGAATGGCGGCAGCAATACGAGCCAACGTACTTTCACTCGCCATTGCCGTCACAATGGCTTCAACTACCCCGTCGGTGACAATACTCCCTGCATACAGGGCATCGCCTATCTGTTTATCAACGGGTAGGCTTTCGCCAGTAATCGGGGCTTGATTCAGTGCAGCACGGCCAGAGTCAACGCGAGCATCCAATGGGACGCGTGCGCCCGTGCGGACACGGATACGACTATTCAGAGCCACTTGTGCAACAGGGACTTCCTGCCAACTATCGCCTTGTTGTACCTCCGCAGTATCTGGTGCTAACGCAGTTAAGGCTTTGATGGCATTACGTGCGCGTTCCAGAGATAAGGCTTCGATAGCTTCGGCGACGGCAAACAAAAAAATCACCATCGCCGCTTCTGGCCATTTGCCAATGACCACCGCGCCTGCAACCGCCAGCGACATCAAAAAATAAATATTCAATGTTAAATTACTGAGAGCAATCCAGCCTTTTTTCAGAATCGGTAAGCCTGTGCTAACGATAGAAACAGCAGCCATCACCATGACTGGCAAACTAGTATCTTGCCCAGTCTGCCACGCCAACACTTCCGCGCCGATAGCGGTCACGCCACTTACTGCCAGCAAGATTTTCTTTTTGCCATCCAGTGATGGTGCGACTGGTGTTGAAGCAACGCCTGTTAGCAGCAACTTCGGTGCCATATCAATGGCCTGTAACGCCTTGGCAATCATCCCCTCATCATCAAGCTGGTGATACACCGTCAATTCTCTGTCGAGCAAATTGAAATCCAAACGCTTGATGCCCGACATCACTTCCAGCTTGTTACGAATCAATCGCTCTTCGGTCGGGCAATCCATGTTGTCGATGCGGTAACGTACGGAACGAGCATCTACTGGAACAGTAGCCGTTTCAGCATTTGTCTCTTTGCCACTTATAGCCTCAGAACTACAACAAGCCTCGGCCTGTGTATGTACGTCGCTGGTTTTAACGATAACAACGGGGGCAACGGCTGGAGTATGACAATCTGTGGTACTGCAACAGGCCGTTTTTGGCAGTGCAGATTGAGAATTTAATGGGTCATGTTGGCTCATGATGATTACCTAATGTTGACAATACCCTCATTAAACAGTCTATAGTTACTACAGGGTCAAGCTTTTTCAGGAAATTAATCATGCGTATTGGCGAATTGGCGCAACGTGGCCATTGTGATGTCGAAACCATCCGTTTTTATGAGCAGGAAAAACTGTTAGATACACCAATGCGTGAGGCTAATGGCTATCGCAGCTATACCGATGCTCATCTGCTTCAACTCAAATTCATTCGTCATTGCCGCTCATTAGACATGGGTTTGCCCGATGTCCGCAGGTTACGTCAGTTTCAGAGTAATCCTGAGCTGGCGTGTGATGACATCAATGAACTGATTGATAGTCAGATTACGCGCATTCATCAACAGATAGAGTCGTTACGTTTGCTGGAGCAGCAATTGCATACGCTGCGTGATAGTTGCCATCACCATGATAAAATTCGTGACTGCGGTATTTTGAAAAATCTGGAGCAAGCGGCGAAGGGAGAAAACTGTGATTGCCATGCGGAGGTTGGACAAAAGAAAGAAGCTGTTATGCACCAGCTTAACACTGGCACATAACAGCAAATCAACTGTATTAGTCGATAGTCCCATTCAACCAGTCTGACCAAAGTAATTTGGCATTTAGCAGTAAACGGTAATACGAACGTAAAGCCGCAACTTTGGCACTGGAGGCATCCTCAGCCGCCATTAACGCTTGTCGTCGCGCCAACAACAGTAGTTGCACATCACCTTCACCCAGTTGATACGCTTTTTGCGTCAATTTAGCGTTATCAAACAAGGTGGTTGCCGCTTGTTGCGCCAGTTGCCAGCGTTCAAAGTAGCCTGTAGCCGCCGTATAACTGGCTTGGATAGCCGCCCGTTGTTCCCGTTCAGTCAAGGTCAAGTTTTGGCGGGCGACGCTTACTTGAGCTTGCTGCCGCTCCACTTCCAGTGATCGACGTTTACTGGCGATGGGAATACTGGCCGTTACACCAATCAACTTTTCACTGCCATAGGCTTCCCTGCCTGTAAACACGCCAAAAGTCGGATCAGGCCGTTGTTCCGCTTTGGCGCGCTGCGCTAGGGCTTCGGCACTGGCGACTTGGGCTTGCGCTAACGTCAGTTGATCGTTCACCGCGAGCATCCGCGTTTGCCACCACGATAAATCTTGTGGCACGGCAATTGGCTCTGGCAGTGCCGTCGTTTTAGCTTCTTCCGTGGCTTGATAACGAGCGGCTAAAAACGTCCATGCCGTGACTTCGGCATTCTTGGCTTCATTGACCTGTCGCTGAATAGCAATTAATTCCGCACTCGCCAGACGTTGTTCCAGCACGGCGGCATCACCACTTTTGACTCGTTTGCCGACGACAGCGACATTATCTTCAATACTGCTTTGTTGACTCAGCAGTAACGTTTTACGCGCATCGGCAGCCAGCCAGTCAAACCACGCATTAAGCAATGCTTCTGCCGCTTCACGGCGAGCTTGTTTATATTCTGCGGGAGCCATCAAACGAATGGCCTTGGCACTGGCTTCATCCGCTTTAACTTTGTTTGGTAGGCGAAAAGTCCGTTCCAGCCCGACATTCCACTCATTGGAGTTTGAGCCAGTACCATTACTTGATGAATAATCACGACGTTGATAAGTGCCATTCGCAACCCAGTCGTAAGGTGAGAGTGCCTGTTGACTCGCCTCAATGTTAGCGGCGGCCAAAGCATTGTCGGCACTGACCAAGGCGGGGTCACTGGTCAGCCAGCGTAGTGCTGTTGACTCTGGCAACACCAGTGGAATAGCGACATCCGCCGCAGAGGTCAAACCCATGCTTAACAACAGCGGTAAAAGCGAAAAGTAACGTAGTGTCATTATAATGCTCCTCTGGACATGACATGAGTCATCCAAAACAACACGCCAGAGTTCGCAAACATGACGCGCAACTCTGCTAGTAATGACTCGGCATCTTCGTCGCTTAATAACGCCTGTATCAGTACTGCGTCACCCCGTCCCAATACCTGTTCGCCTTGGTCAAGATCACCAATATGACCGCCATGACTGGCGGCAGCTTGGCTAACAAAAATCGAGATTTTTGGGTGCATCAATAATTGGTCTAACAGTTTCTCTTCCAGTTCGGGAGAGCCTAATAAATTCAGGCAAACATCAGTCATGGCGCGCCTCCTTGAAAGCGTAGCGGGCGTAGAGCATCGGTAAAATAATGAGGGTTAACGCAGTCGCCGTAATCAAACCACCAATCACGACTATCGCCAGTGGCCGCTGAATTTCTGAGCCTGGGCCTGTGGCAAATAACAGCGGCAACAAACCAAAAGCGGTAATGGCTGCCGTCATCAACACGGGTCGTAACCGTCTTTTTGCTCCTTCGCGCACCACCTGATCAATGCTTAAACCTTCGGCATGGAGTTGGTTAAAATAACTCACCATCACCACACCATTGAGAACAGCAATACCAAGCAAGGCGATAAAACCCACGGAGGCAGGAACCGACATATATTCTCCCGTCAGCCATAAGCCGAGAATGCCGCCGACCAGCGCAAACGGAATATTACTGAGTACCAATAAGGCTTGGCGTAGAGAACGAAAGCTGGAAAACAACAGAATGAAAATCAGTAACAAGGCGATAGGTGTGACGATACCTAAACGTGCTGCCGCCCGTTGCTGGTTCTCGAATTGACCACCAAAGCTGAGTCTATAACCGTCGGGCAACTTCACTTTAGCGGCAATAGTGCGTTTGGACTCTTCGACAAAACCCACCAAATCTCGACCAGTGACATTGGCGACGACGACACTGTAGCGACTTCCTAATTCACGGTCTATTTTGACAGGGCCAGCCACGCGCTCCAGTCGAGCAATGGTGTTTAGGGGGATGGATTCGCCCGCAGGATTGGTAATACGCAGATTGGCAAAATCGCCTGGTGACATCCGTACGCCTTCCGAACCACGAATCTGGATGGGCACACGGCGAACCCCTTCAAGTACCGTCCCTGCTTCTACACCCTGAATTTGCAGACGCAGTGCTTCTTGCACTTCTTCGACTGATAAACCAAAGCGACCCGCTGCAAGTCGGTCAACAACAACACTCAAATATTGGACACCATCGTTAACGACGGTATAAACATCCTGATTATCTGAAACAGTTTTCAGTGTTGCTTCGATCTCACCCGCCAAACGATTTAGTGTTGCCAGATCAGGGCCGAAAACCTTCACCGCAACATCACCACGCACACCCATAATCATCTCGGAAACGCGCATTTCGATGGGCATGGTGAAGCTATAGGCCGTGCCTGGCAGTTGATCCAGCACTTTACGCAACTCATCCAGCAGTTCGTCTTTACTGTCCATACGCCACTCAGAACGTGGTTTCAGAATCAGAAAAGTATCTGTTTGGTTCAACCCCATCGGGTCAAGGCCAATATCATCAGATCCAGCCCGTGCAACGACACCGATAACTTCAGGTACGGCTTTCATCACCGCTTGTTGAATTTTTAGATCCAATGCCGCCGTTTCTTCCAAACTAACGGAGGGTAACTTTTCAATACCCATGACAATATCGCCTTCATCCATCGCTGGGATAAAGGTTTTACCGACTTGTAAGTACAATACGCCTGCCAATACCAGCAATAGACCTGCACCCGCCATCACCACTTTTTGATGTTGAAAGGCTTTGTTTAGTAAAGGCTCATATAGACGCAACAACTGGCGTGGCAACCACGGTTCTTCATGGGCAACGGATTTCAACAACAAGGAAGCCAATACGGGAATAACCGTCAATGACAGCACTAAAGAACTGGCCAGTGCAAAGACAATGGTCATGGCAACAGGGACAAAAAACTTGCCTTCCATGCCTTGTAGCGTCAATAACGGCAAAAAGACGATAATGATGATGAGCATACCCGTGACCACAGGAGCCGCTACTTCACGCACGGCTCTATAGACAATATGCAGACGAGGTAATTTCCCCTTTGATGGGTCATGTGCCAAATGCTGAACGACGTTTTCCACCACCACCACGGCCGCATCCACGAGCATACCAATGGCAATCGCTAAACCGCCCAGACTCATTAAATTAGCCGACATGCCAACTTGGTGCATCAAAATAAACGTCGCCAAGGCCGACAAGGGTAACACCACGGCGACCGTAATAGCCGCACGGACATTACCCAAAAATACGCCCAATAAAATCAGCACCAGCACAATCGCTTCACCCAGAGATTGAGTGACCGCACCCACAGCTTTATCCACCAAAGAAGCACGATTGTAAAAAACGCTGAGTTTGGTGCCTTTGGGCAAACTTGGCATCAGCTCGGTGATTTTATGCTCGACTCCTGCCACGACTTGACGGGCATTCGCACCTGCCAACCCCAGCACTAAACCTTCAACGGCTTCACCTTTACCACTTTCAGTGACCACACCATTACGGGTCATTTCGCCAATGCGTACTTCGGCGACATCACTGATACGCACGGGAGTAATACCATCCACTTTGATGACAATCGCTCGTAAATCATCGAGGCTGGTGATATTGCCTTCGCTACGCACCAATAACACTTCGCCGCCTTCACGCAGTCGCCCTGCGCCATCATTACGGTTATTGGCTTCAATTTTCGCTTTCAGCACATCAATGGTGATACCTGCGGCGGCCATGCGTACAGGGTCTGGCACGACTTCATAACTGCGTGATACACCGCCCAAGACGTTGACATCAGCTACGCCAGATACGGTGCGTAATGCAGGTCTAATCACCCAATCGAGTAAGGACTTACGCTCCATCAGGCTCATATTGGGATTATCGACGGTGAACTGAAACATCTCGCCCAGTGGCGTGGTGATGGGAGCCATACCGCCTTCTAAGGTTGAAGGCAGGTCGGACATCACCCCTGACAGACGTTCCGCGACTTGCTGGCGCGCCCAATAAATATCGGTGCCATCATTGAAGGTCAGGGTAATATCGACAATGCCGTATTTAACGGTCGTCCGCAGCATCTCTTGTTTAGGAATACCGAGCATTTCCGTTTCAATCGGCACAGCCACACGGTTTTCCACCTCTTCAGGGGTCATACCTGGTGCTTTGAGAATGATTTTTACTTGGGTACTGGCGACATCAGGAAAAGCATCAATGGGAATTTGTTGAAAGGCATACCAACCCATGCCCGACAGCAAGGCGGCTAGTATGAGAATGAACACCCGTTGCGCGAGCGCAAATTGAATAAGTCTGGTAATCATGGCTTATTCTTCCTCCGCCCCACCGACACCTTGCCACGCCGCTTTCAGGGCAATGACACTGGTGGCTGCAATACGATCACCCGCTTTCAGTGTACCGCTAACCTTGGCGCGTTGACCTGCGCTGGCGACGACCTGAATCGGGATAGCGTTAAAATTGCCTTTATCACGCACAAAAACCACCACTTGCTGACCTTGACGGGCGATAGCGGCAATCGGAATATCCCACGCCGAGCCTGTAGGTACGGGCAGCTCCACTTGCACAAAATCACCCAAACGCAGTGCTGTTGCTCCACTGGTGACTTTGGCGCGTACATGAGCTGTTTGACCATTACCCGTTAATGGACTCACGCTCAACACCGTGCCTTCGGCACCACCTGCGATATGCAACTTATGCCCTGCTGTCCACCGCGACGCTTCGCCGCTAGGGATTTGCACATCCAGCCATAAGGTGTCGAGTTTGGCGAGCTGCAACAACGGATCGGCAGCGACCACACGTTGCCCTAATTTGGCGTTCAGGCCAGTAACCGTTGCCGATGTCTTAGCAGTAACCGTCAGTTCATTACTAACGACACCCTTCTCCGTCATACGGCGCAACTCTGCCTTGCTCACGCCCGACAGTGTCAACATGGCTTGTGCTTGATTAAGCACGGCTTCGGCATCACGTTGCGCTGATTCGGCTTCATCGACACGCCGTTGCGGAATAATGCCTTCGTTAAATAATGCCCGTTCACGGGTAGCCGTTGCTTTGACCAGCCGCAGCCGATTAGCCGCTTGCACCAAGGCCAGTTGCTGTTCGCCCAATTGCGGACTACTTAACACCACTAAGGGCGCACCCACCGCAACACGCTGGTTTTCTTGCACGAAAATCTGACTGACTAAACCCGCTACAGGTGCGCTGACGACCTGCTCCTGTTGTGGCGGCAGAATAACTTGAGCAGGAAAACGTGTGCCTACGGTATCGGGCTGGCGTTTTAATTCCACCAGCTCAATGCCCAAAGCACGCATCTGGTCATCAGAAATGGCGAAGATGTTGGATGCTTCTTTGGCAAATAGATAAGGGGAGGCACTGAGTAGCATAACGGCTACAGCACCTAGAGAAGGGCGAAAAAAAGACATGACAGTCCTCAAAAGAAAACGTAAAAACCAATGAAATAAGAGCGGAAAATCGCTAAGAAATAAACGTGAGGAAGCACCGCGCGGAAGGCGGAGCTGAGGCTGTCAAATGCGTAGGCGGGTCAATTGAACAATCGCTAGAGAGGAGTTTCGGCTCAACGGTGGTGGTTGCTGAGCCAGTAATAAGGTTTTTGCAGTAGTCGTATAAGTAACAACAGGCGGAGGCAGATAAGCCCACAGAGTATCGGCGACCTGAACCTTGTTCAGTGGCGGCTTGGCGGCTAACCACGTCTGGTCATGGTCAACACACACCAGCTTGACGACATGATCGCTATGCTCATGTTCATTACTCGCTTGACGATTATCTTGCGCTTGCGGTTCGTGCTGATCCCGATGGCCTTTGTGATGGACAATCAGCGAGTCGTTGGCAGCATCCATGACGATGATTTGCGGATGAGGGTCTTGCTGAATGAGTTGATTAACAAGCAGCGCATTGCCCAGACAGGTCGATGTCCACAGATAACTGAGCAGGCATAATAGCTGCACAACAAGTCGGGACACGGGAACCATAAGCGAATAATACCTGTACGGGGGTTAAGCTCAATTTAGTCGTTGCGGATTATGCCGTAATCTACAAGGCATTCGTAAGTAATAACTTGTTAACAGCCTTAAATATCAGGCTGATAGACCGCTTGCATTATCCTACCCTAGGGGATAGGATAATGCAATGACTACACATACATCCCACCCTGACATCATCAAGCGTCTCAAGCGCGCTCACGGTCACCTCAATAGCGTCATTACCATGCTAGAGGAAGATCGCCCCTGCTTGGACATCACCCAACAACTGCAAGCCGTTGAAAGCGCGTTAAGCAATGCCAAAAAATTGCTTATCCATGACCATATTGACCACTGCCTTGAACATGCTCTCGATGACGACTCTCGAACTAGCGATGACATTGTCAAAGAATTCAAAGCCATTACTAAATACCTTTAAAGAGCTATCACCATGATTGAGTTTTCCACTTTGGTTGCCCAAGGTCAGGCGTGGCTATTTATTCCTAGTGCCATTCTGTTGGGCGCACTGCATGGCCTTGAGCCTGGCCACTCTAAAACGATGATGGCGGCCTTTATTGTCGCTATTCGTGGCACGGTAAAACAGGCGGTATTACTGGGACTGTCAGCGACGTTATCGCATACGGCGGTTGTCTGGTTGGTTGCTATCGTGGGTATGTATTATTTTGGCGGTCATTGGAATGCTGAAACCACAGAACCGTATTTTCAGATTGTCTCCGCTGTGTTAATCATCGCTATTGCCGCATGGATGATGCTACGAAACTGGCATTATGGCCGTCTTGCCGACAACCATGAGCATGGCCATGACCACCATCATCACGATGAGTCGCGGATTATTGATACAGGACATGGTGTATTGCGTCTAGAAATATTTGAACAGGATATACCCCCGTGTTTTCGTATTCATGCCGAATCTTCGGATGCCTTGAAAGGTGTCACGGCAGAGATGCTGTCTTTAACCACCGAGCGCGCCAATGGCAGTCTGCAAACCTTCAAATTCCAACGTCAACAAGATTTTTTTCAGTCGGTTGATGAAATCCCTGAGCCGCATGAATTCGTTGCCCGTCTGCAATTGAGTCACGGTCATCATAGTCACGATTTTGATGTCGAATTTGTTGAGCATGGCCATGCCCACGCGCTGACGGATTTACAAACGCTGGATACAGCGGAAACAGGTTATCAAGACCCGCATGAACTGGCTCATGCCAACGATATTCGTCGCCGCTTTGCCCATCAGGATGTCACTACAGGGCAAATCGTGATGTTTGGTTTGACGGGAGGTTTGATTCCCTGCCCTGCCGCTATTACCGTGTTGTTGCTTTGTCTGCAATTAAAACAAGTAAGCCTTGGCGCGACATTGGTACTAAGTTTTAGTGTGGGATTGGCGTTAACAATGGTTGCCTCTGGCACATTAGCGGCACTCAGCGTTAAGCATGTATCAAAACGCTGGCAGGGTTTTGGGGCAATTGCTCGTTACGCGCCGTATTTTTCGGGTGGTTTGATTACGCTAATGGGTTTATACATTGGCTATCGGGGCTTTGTGTCACTGGTTTGATATGAATATAGTGTCATAAGACGGGAAAGATACGATGGAACTGTTGAAGACAACGGGACTCTTTTTTGTCACGGCACTGGCCGAGATTCTGGGCTGTTATTTACCGTGGCTATGGTTACGCCAGCAGGGGTCAGTGTGGTTACTCGTTCCTGCCACATTCAGTTTAATCGCCTTTGTCTGGTTATTAACGCTACACCCTGCGGCCAGTGGCCGCGTCTATGCCGCTTATGGTGGTGTGTATGTGGCCACGGCATTAGCTTGGTTGTATTGGGTTGACGGTGTAAAGCTCAGTGCTTGGGATATGGTCGGTGCTGGTTTCGCTTTACTGGGTATGGCGATTATTACAATGGGCTGGGGTAAATAGCGCATCGGTATTCACCGCAAAGAATACTGATGCGCTCTAGCATATCGCTAATGCGGCAAAGACTTGCCCATATCGGCGGCGGCAATAGCATTACCCGTACTTTCGTAAGCTTGTCGCCATTGATGGTAAGTTTCCATTTGTCCTTCCTGCCACGGATGAAAGTCAGGACGGTAATACGATAAATAAGATGGCAACAAGGAGTGCATCAAGCCTTGTGGGCCATATAACCAGCGCAACCCATTCGCCCACATTCGCGTCCTTTCCCAGCCGCTAAAACCATCAACACGCAGCATCTCGTCCATGAACAGATGCACAGAGAGCGGAAAGGATACTGTTTCATAGGCCATCGTCAAAATACGAGTCAAATATCCCGCCTTGGCCACTTGTTGCAGCACATCAAAAGCAACGGCTTTGTGCTCAATCTCTTCAACGCCATGCCAATACAATAACGCCCGCATCCGAGGGTCAGAGTCACGCTGAATATCATCCCGCGTCCAGATATGCGAAATAATAGCCGTCATGTGTTCAGCCGCAGCGGTATTGGCCAGATTCACTGATGCAGGCAAATACTTGCTAACAAAATTCAGGTAGCCGCGCATCGCCTGCTCAAACTTATCGACATTAATACCTTGCGCTTTTAGCCGATCATTAAACAGACCATGTGCGATGCTGTGTTGCGCTTCCTGATAGATAAAATCGCTGACGGCTTGCTTCATATCTGGATCGGTAATTTGCTCACGATAAGCCCGCACGGAACGAATAAAGTATTTTTCCCCTTCAGGAAACATCGTTGACATGGCATCAAAAAAACGAGTTTTGAACGGATCGCCTGCAAACCAGTATTTGGGCAAGCTGTCATCAAAGCCAAAGTCAGGGGCTTTACGTTGGATAATGTTTGGAATGTCCATCATGAACTCTACAATAAAACAGGCTGAGGCTAGACTGCATTGATATTTGGAAACTCAAGGCGAACAAAATCCGTTAGTCTGGACTGCAACACATCCAACGAAGGAATTTCTTCGAAATCCTTGGCACTCAATACTGTCGCTTTCAGTTGCTTGCCTTCATGTAACAGCACCGCAGGCCACACCATAGACGATTTTCCGTACTGACGCTGGTACTCATCACGATGCAAATACTCCGTCGGAACACCCAGTGACTGGATAAAAGCCAGCCAGCCTTTATTGAGTGAAGTACCATCATAAATGATGCCACACAGTTGATAGGTATCGGGTGAGATCCGTTTATGCAGATAGTGCATAACACCATTGATTAAACCGCTGTCACCGTTATAAACAAAAATCAGTTTTTTCGCTTGCGGGGACATAGTGGACACTCCAAATACAAAACATAAGAAAAGATAATTATTCAGGCACGACCTGCCAGTGCGGGTCAGCAATCCAGTCTGCCGCGCCTTTGCGCCATTGGTAGGCTTGATAACCCTCTTCCTCTAGCAATTTGACAGCATCAATTGACCACGCGCAAAACGGCCCACGACAATAAGCAATGACAGGTTTGTCTTTAGGAATTTGATTCAGGCGCGAACGTAACTCAGCTAACGGGATAGAACGGGCGAAAGGCAAATGCTGCTGGGCATATTCGACGATTGGCCGTACATCAATTACCGTCACTTCGCCGCGCTGAGCTTTACGCCACAAGGTTTCGCTATCGGTTTCTGTCCACGGTTCTGACGAAGCGGACAATTCTTTCAACGAATGCTGTAGCTCCAATAACCGATCTTCGGCCACAGTTCGCATCATCACTAATAAACCTGCCACTTCTGGGCAGGAAATACGGTAAATGACCTGTTTGCCTTGCTTTTCTGTTTCCACCAGATGTGCCAGCCGTAGTTCCTTCAAATGAGCACTAGCCAGTTTCATACTAATGCCCGCTTCGTTGGCCAGTGTCTCCACCGACTTGGGCGACTGGCATAGCAGCTCGACCAACTCCAGCCGCTTGGCATTGGCCATGCCCTTCACCAAACGGCCTACCTGCTCATACAACATGTCTTTTAAGAGACGACGACTATTCATGCAAAAGTTCTCGGATAGTGTTGACAACGGCCTTGTTAAACATTCTAATAATCTTTAGATTGTTATTCAATAGCTAATTTTCAAGGCCTCAGCCATTAGGAGACAACCATGTTTTTTAAACAACGTGTGAATGATGACGCGTCTATTTCCTATATTTTTGGTTGCGGCGGGCATGGCAAGGCGGTTGCGGTTGACGTGCTGGCAGGTGATGAGCCGTGGTTTATCGAACAGGCGCGCCAGCTCAATGTCAGCATTACTCATGTGATTGATACCCACATTCATGCCGATCATCTATCGGGTGGACGACGCTTGGCAGAACTGGCAGAGGGTGTTTATGCCCTGCATGAAAGCAATATCGGTAAAACCCGTTTTAGCTTTACGCCGCTGACAGATGGTGAGTTATTGTCAGTCGGCAATACCCAAATCACCGTTTTGCATACGCCAGGTCATACGGAAGACAGCATTTGCCTGTTGGTCACTGATTTACGCCGTGGAGATGCTCCGTGGTTTATCGTCACGGGAGACACCCTCTTCGTCGGCGCTGTAGGTCGCCCAGACTTGGCAGGCCGTGAGCAGGAAATGGCTGCCCGCCTGTGGCACAGCCTGCATAACAAAGTGCTGAATCTAGCAGACGAGCTGGAAATCTTTCCAGGCCATCAAGCAGGTAGTCTGTGTGGAGCTGGATTATCGGGCAAACCCAGTTCAACCATCGCTTTTGAGAAACGCTGGAATCCTTTATTAACCCTGAGTCAGGCCGAGTTTATTGCCACGCTCACCCAGAATTCACCAGCCCGCCCTGACAATATGGACGAGGTAATTGCGGCCAATCTTGGGCATGTGGCTATACCGTCGTGACTATTTCATCTGTGCCTATCCAACTAGGCTTAAAAGCCAATTTGACGCAGTTCAGCCTACTGGTGCTAGTTAATGCCTTTGTCGGGGCAATGGTGGGTATGGAGCGTTCCATTCTGCCGACGATGGCAGAGCACGAGTTTCATCTGGTTGCCCATAGTGCCATTCTGGCGTTTATTGTCGTGTTCGGCATATCCAAGGCATTAACCAATTATTTTGCGGGACGCTTTTCAGACACTTACGGACGCAAGACCATTTTGATAGCGGGTTGGCTGGTTGCTGCGCCTGTGCCTTTTTTATTAATGTGGGCACCATCTTGGAACTGGGTGCTGGTCGCTAATCTGTTTTTAGGTGTTAGCCAAGGGTTAACGTGGTCAACCACGGTTATTATGAAGATTGATCTGGCTGGCCCACGCAACCGTGGTCTGGCGATGGGTATCAACGAGTTTGCGGGCTACTTTGCCGTAGGTGCCGCCGCACTTGCTACAGGCTGGATAGCGGCGAACTACGGCTTGCGCCCACAACCGTTTTATCTGGGTGTCGGCTTTGTTGTCGCGGGCTTGTTATTGTCGGTATTTGCCATCCGTGAAACTCGTCAATATGCCCGCCATGAAGCAGCGCAACGACCCGCTAACACATCAACTACCCCCTTATCGCCAAAAGAAATTTTCTGGCTGACCAGTTTTCGGGATCGCAACTTGTCATCCATCAGTCAGACGGGCTTGGTCAACAACCTCAATGATGGCATGGCGTGGGGCTTGTTCCCGCTGGTCTTTGCCGCAGCGGGTATGAGTCTGACGCAGATTGGCTGGCTGGCCGCACTCTATCCCGCTGTCTGGGGTATCTGTCAACTGGTGACGGGTGGCTTGTCCGACCGTATTGGCCGTAAAGAACTGATTGTGTCTGGCATGTGGTTGCAGGCGATTGCGATTGTCGTCATCACCATGACCTCGCAATTTTCTGGTTTTGCCTTGGGCGCGGTGCTGTTGGGTATTGGTACAGCGATGGTTTACCCAACCTTGCTCGCCGCGATGGGAGATGTAGTTGATCCTACTTGGCGAGCTTCGGCGGTAGGTGTTTACCGACTGTGGCGTGATTTAGGGTATGCCGTGGGCGCGCTGCTGTCTGGATTGGTTGCGGACACCTTTGGTGTTATGAGTGCGATGTGGCTGGTTGCAGCTTTGACGTTTTTGTCTGGTTTGATTTCATGGTTGCGGATGAAGGAAACACATCGGGTAAAAACGAGAGAGCCTTTGTAGCTCCCACATCTAAGGATAAGCACTGTCAGCAACATTTTATGTAAAGCTAACAGTGCATTAAGAGGCTGGCCAATACCATGACCAACCTCTTCTGCAAATCTTCTGAGTTCAGGTTTTTGCAACCAACCACACTTGACGAGATAACCAATCCCACATCATCAATCCCATAGGCACCAAAATCAGCGAGTACGTGAGCCAGACCCCATATTCACCACCTGGGCCATAAGCTTCGGTGGCATTATGCCAGTAGGTATTATCGAGAACAGGTATGGCTCCCGCCTCAGAAAACTCATGGAAGGCATAAATAACGAGTTGCACTGAAAACACCACCAAGAATGCTCCCGTCACACGGAACAACAAACCGACATTCACTCGTTGCCCATAACGGCTCCATAACCATGCCAACCCAGCAGCCAGACCAAACCCGCCAACGGCACTGGCAGCAAGGCTTAAACCACTGGCGGTACTGGCCAGCGCCGCGATGAGCGTCGCCGCTTCTACACCTTCTCGCCCCACCATAAAGACGGCAAAAAAGAAGACACTCCACCAGACCGCACGAAGCTTACCTTCAGTCAGCGTGGTAAGGTGTTGACGAATCTCTTGAGACATTTTCTTGCCATGCCGCGTCATGTGAATCACGCAACTAATGATAAGCATTGCTGCCGCAAGTGCGAGCCAGCCTTCCCACACAGGTGATAATGCGCCTGTCCGTGCCAGATAAACGCCTAACGCAGCTGAGCCTGCAACAGCCGTTATTGCGCCCGAAAACAATGGCCTGAGTAACACGGCATTGTCCGTTTTGCGTAGAAACGCCATCGCTATCGAAATAATCAGCAGAGCCTCTAGCCCTTCTCGGAACGTGGTCATGAATATCGCTAGCATGGCTCAATCTCCTGTAAACCACTGGATGCCAAACGACAGAGTTGCTGTTGCACGCCACTACCAAGAGGCATGGCGAGCTTTAAAACGAGGATATAGCAGGTAAAACGCATCATATTTTTCTCTCAAAGATACAAAAAATCGAAAAGGTATTCGTTAGTTATTCAAGAGATATTAATGACGCATCACCATCGTATGCCTGAGAAAAGGCAAAGAGTTACGACAAATAGGAGCAGGGAGAGGTATGCGATGATGCAAGCGTGTTAAAGACAGACACCAAATGGCAAACCATACCCATAAAGACAAGGAAATTATCGGGAGTTTATCCAGCTCAGCATTCAAACCACTCTTCCCTTCATCATCACAGGGAACCGTCAACGTATGATTCACGGCATGAGCCACATGGTCAGAGGCGTAATCCTTGCTATGGTCATGAATAACCCATTCGACGCTTTGACCTTTATCCTCAACCACAAATTGATGACCATGACTGCCAAGCCAGAGCATGGGAAGCCAGTTAAACAATCCTATAACCACCAAAAAATACGCAGGCAACAACACACCTAGCACGAGAGCCATATGGTGCATAAAAAAACTGACTCATTGCTAATGAGAATGATTATCAGTCATAAAGAGGTGTATTGTCACGTTGTTTTTACATATCCATGATGCCAACTTGCTTGACTCACGACTTCTTGGCGATCACCAGCAGACCTGCAACAATTAATGCCGCGCCAGTCATCATCCGCAGGGTAATCACTTCTTTCAGCAACAGACTGGCTAACACGATAGCAACGACGACACTGCCTTTGTCAATAAGAGCTACCGTCGCCACATCGCCAACTTTGAGTGCCTTGTAATAAAAAATCCACGAGATCGTCGTGGTAACACCTGACAATCCCAGCCACACCAGATTCATGCGTCCAACGGCTGGTAACTCCTGCATTGACACACTGAAGGCGGCAAACCCCAACACAAACAGGCTGACAAACAGTGTACGGATCGTCAGACCCAGCTCACCAGAAATACCCGCCAGCCCCATCTTGGCAATAACCAACGTAAAGCCTGCAAAAGCCATTGAGATAAAGGCGTAAGCAATCCATTTCTCCATATCACCCTCCTGACTGTTTTAATATCATCAATAAACTATTGTTTGACCTTACTCAGGCTATCATGCAGATAAGAAAATCCCCGACTTTTATCGCTAATGAATATCTGATCGTCACTCATGTGGGCACGAAAATACAAACCTTCTGACCCCATGAGTATGTCCACCAAATACCAGCCAAAGAACTCAGTGCTCACAACTTTCATATTGTTTTTTTGACAATCTAATTTCGCCGTTTTGAGATTCTTCGCTGGTATAACGACACATTTAGTCAAATGACCATCGGTGATGGTGACTTTGTAAAATCGTGTTCTCATCAATACCTCCCTCCCTAGCGAGATAGATCACCCGCAAATGTTCATCACCAATCAAAACGGAGTAAATCTGAGACTCGCTCCGTTCTGCTCGGATTGTTGATTACTTCGCGGGCTTAATCGCTGTCACTAGCGCATTCATGCCACCCTCTGCCTTCAGCTCAAACTCCACTTTTTGTCCCACTTTCAACCCCTTCAACAACTTGGGGTTGGCGACCTTAAAGTCCATATTCATCGGCGGCCAGTTCAGTTCTTTAATCGCTTCATGATCCAGCGTGACCATACCTTGTTTGGCATCAAGACCTTTTACCACTCCCATGCCGTGCGCCATTTTACTGGCAGGCTTTGCGGTGGCTTGGGCGGCTGGCATCGCCATATTCATCTTGCCCATATCCATATTACCCATGTTGTCATCAGCCAGACTTGGCAGTGTATAACCCAACGCAATCATGGCAACCGCGACTAAACTATGTTTTTTCATCATCATTTTCTCTACGTTTACGTTTAATAGAACATTTTTTTCGACTTACACGGTGAAATGTGGAAGTCACTATCAGGTGTTTTTCACCTTCATCCCACGTTGCCGTAACAACACATACGCCGCAGGCAACACAAACAACGACAACAACGGAGCAGTCAACATCCCGCCCACCATCGGTGCCGCAATACGACTCATCGCTTCCGAACCTGTTCCTGTACCCACCAAAATGGGCAACAAACCTGCCAAAATAACGGCAACCGTCATCGCTTTGGGGCGTACCCGTAACACTGCGCCATCGACTAAGGCGTGGTGCAAATCATCCAGCGTATTCAGTTGCCCTGCCTGTTGGTAACGGCTAATGGCCTCATCGAGATAGACCAGCATAATCACGCCAAACTCAGCCGCTAGTCCCGACAACGCAATCATGCCCACGCCTGAAGCAATGGAAAAATTGTGTCCCAACAAATACAAAAACCAGATTGCACCGACCAAGGCAAAAGGCAGCGTGCCGAGGATGAGTAACGCGGGGGTGATACGACCAAAAGCGAGAAATAACAGGATAAAAATAATGGCCAACGTCATCGGCACCACCCACAACAACCGTTTGGCAGCACGTTCAAAATATTCAAACTGTCCCGACCATGCCAGCGCATACCCTGCGGGCAAAGGCAGTTCACGCTCAACTTTGGCGCGTGCTTCTTTGACAAAACCTGCTAAATCACGGTCACGAATATCAACATAGACCCAGAGATTGGGGCGGGCATTTTCGCTTTTAATCATCGGCGGGCCATCACTCAGACTTAAGGTGGCAATGGTGCCGAGCGTGATGGTTGCGCCATTCGCCGTCACTAACGGTAAGTCTTGCAATGTCGCCAGCGAGTCACGGCGTTCACGCGGAAAACGGATATTGATGGGGAAACGGGCACGGCCGTCCAGTTGCTCTCCGATGTTTTCTCCACCCACTGCCGTGGCAATAAAATCCTGCACCTCTTGGATATTCAAGCCATAACGTGCCGCTTGCAGACGGTCTATGTGAATATCGACATAACGCCCACCCGTCACCCGTTCAGCAATCACCGATGATGCGCCTGGTATCTGTTTGACGAGTCGCTCGACTTCTTGCCCCAGCTTTTCCAGTGTTGCTAAGTCTGCCCCTGACAATTTGATGCCGACAGGACTTTTAATCCCCGTCGCCAGCATATCAATCCGATTACGAATCGGTTGCACCCAGACATTCGCCATGCCTGGTACTTGCAATCGTGCATCCAGCTCCTTGATGAGTTTTTCGGGGGTCATGCCTGCACGCCATTCGCTACGGGGTTTTAATTGGATGGTGGTCTCCAGCATTTCCAGCGGTGCAGGGTCAGTGGCCGACTCGGCTCGCCCTGCCTTGCCAAACACGGTTTGTACTTCGGGCACGGTTTTGATTAAACGGTCAGTGAGTTGGACGATCTCAGCCGCTTTATCTGCCGATAAACTGGGCAAGGCAGTTGGCATATACAACAAGTCGCCTTCATCGAGTGGCGGCATAAACTCCGAACCTAGTTTTGATAACGGCCACAGGGTCAGTAATACCGCCATCATGGCGACCATGAGTGTCTTTTTCGGGTGATGTAACACCCACACCAACAACGGTTTATAGCCCTTAATCAGCCAGCGATTGATGGGGTTTTCTTGTTCTGAGCGAATATGGCCATGAATAAAAAACGTCATTAATACGGGTATCAGAGTCACCGATAGACCCGCCGCAGCGGCCATTGCATAGGTTTTGGTAAAGGCCAAAGGCGCAAACAGACGACCTTCCTGCGCTTCCAGCGTAAAGACGGGAATAAACGACAGGGTAATAATCAGCAGAGAGAAAAACAATGCGGGGCCAACCTCACAGGCGGCTTCAATAATGAGTTGCTTTTGTCGCTGGCGTGAGGCGAGTCCATGCTCTGTTTGCCAATGCTCCAGCTTGCGATGGGCATTTTCAATCATCACAATCGCCGCATCAACCATCGCGCCAATGGCAATAGCAATACCACCCAAGGACATGATATTGGCGTTGATGCCTTGATAGTACATGATGATAAAAGCAGTCAATACGCCTAACGGCAAGGCAATAATAGCCACTAACGCCGAGCGTAAATGCCACAGAAACACCGCACACACGACAGCGACGACCAAAAACTCTTCCAGTAGTTTGTGCCAGAGATTAGCCACGGCACGGTCAATTAACTGGGAGCGATCATAGACGGTAACGACTTCAACACCTGACGGCAGACTTTTTTGCAGGGTTGCCAACTTTTCTTTAACTGCGTTAATGGTTTGGCGGGCATTTTGCCCTGAACGCAAGACAATCACCCCACCAACCACTTCCCCTTCACCGTTTAATTCGGCAATGCCACGGCGCATTTCTGGGCCCAGTTGCACACGGGCAATATCGGCCAATAAAATCGGTGTCCCTGTCGCTGACACACCAAGGGGAATCTGACGGAAATCATCCAGCGTTTTCAAATAGCCTTGCACCCGCACCATGTACTCAGCTTCGCCCTGCTCCAGCACCGAACCGCCTGCTTCGCTATTCGCCGCTTTGATGGCGGCTGTAACCGTAGATAAGGGTAAGCGGTAGCTGCGTAATTTGTCGGGGTCAACTTGAATTTGAAACTGTTTAACCATACCACCCAAGGTAGCGACCTCTGCGACATTGGGCACGGTTTTTAACTCGAATTTGAGGAACCAGTCTTGCAAGGCGCGTAATTCGGCCAAGTCATGCTGGCCTGTTTTATCAACCAGCGCGTATTCATAAATCCAGCCCACGCCTGTCGCATCTGGCCCTAAACTTGGTTTAGCCCCTGCGGGCAACCGACTCGCCACTTGACTGAGATATTCCAGCACCCGTGACCGCGCCCAATACACATCGGTATGGTCATCAAACAGGATATAAACAAAAGAATCGCCAAAAAACGAATAACCCCGTACCGTCTTAACCCCAGGCACGGACAACATGGCAGTGGTTAAAGGATAAGTCACCTGATTTTCCACCACTTGCGGTGCTTGACCCTGCCACGGCGTGCGAATGATGACTTGCGTATCGGATAAATCGGGAATGGCATCCAACGGTGTACGCAACACAGCGAATACACCCCATGCTGCCAGCAACAGTGTGGCCAGTAACACCAGCAATCGCTGCTGCACAGACCAGTGAATAATACGTTTAATCATGGCATAACCTCCTTCTGGAGCTGCTCAATGATATAAACATCCTGCTCAGGCTTAATGTTGACCTCCATCCTCACCTCATCACCGACGTTGAGGTTTTTGAGTTGCTCACGATGACGCAACTTAAAGGTCATGGTCATCGGTGGCCAGTTCAAGGCGGCAATCGCGTCATGATCCAAGGTCACAGAAGACGTGTTCGTGTCGATGGCAACCACTTTCGCCCTTACTCCTGCGCCTGCGGAATCGTTCTTCGCCGTGGGAGTGGCTGTGACATGAGTGCTTGCCAAATTTGCAAGACGCGCCAATACACCGTTGAGTGACGCTTCCGAATCAATCAGGAATTGCCCTGAAGCAACCACCTCTTCACCCACTTGCAAACCTTGCAAAATCTCGCTTTGACCGTTTTTCTCCGCACCCAAACTCACGGCGACGGGTCGGAAATGCTGGCCGTCTTTGACGATCACGACCGTGCGTGTGCCTGTACTAATGACGGCTTCCGAAGGCACGCTGATAACCTGCCGACGATGACCTGCCACATTGGCTGTCGCAAACATGCCTGTTTTTAATAGACCTGACCGATTCGCCATGACCACTCGTACCCGCACACTGCGCGTGCTGCTATCCAATGTCGGATACAGATAATCAATGCGGCCACTAAAAGTTTGCTCAGGCAGGCTTTCCAGTTGTGCTTCAACGGCATCACCCATTTTCAAACGCGAAGCGTCCCGCTCAGGTATTTCCAGCACCAGCCATACCGTCGATAAATCGGCTAGTTGCATTAGGTTACTGGCAGGCAGAATTTGCCCACCTTCGCGCACCAATAATTCCGTGATCACCCCCGACGCAGGGGCATAAATACCAATCCGAGGATTGGCGCGGGTGGTCTTGGTAATGGCAGCTATTTCCCCCTCCGCCATGCCCAACAACTGCAAGCGTTGACGTGCAGCTTGGCGCAAGCTGTCAACATCACTGATACCTGTGACGTTCAGTAAGGCTAAATACTCCTGCTGGGCGGCCAATAATTCAGGCGCATAGATGTCAGCGACTTTTTGCCCCGCTTTTACCGTATCGCCAACAGCACGCACCCATAAATGCTCAATAAAACCTGCGCTTCGGGTTTGTATGGCGTACAGATGATGCTCGTCTGCTTCGATACGGCCAACGGCGGATATGCCGTCTGCAAACGCGCTCGTTTGCACTTTGACCACGCGGATACCCAAGTTTTGCGCTACGCCTTCGCGGATGGTGACACTGTTGTTATCGCTACTCGCTCCCCCGTTTTCGGCATATTTAGGCATTAATGGCATATCCATAAACGGGGACTTGCCAGACTTGTCGAAGTGCTGTGTAGGCACCATTGGGTCGTACCAATACAATATTTTTTGCTCAGACTTGGTCTGCTTACTGGCATTGTCTGCCATTGGCAACGATGAGAAGTGCTGGCTATAAAACCACCATGCACCGACACCTGTGAGCACAACGATTGTCAGCACGAGGGTGATTAATTTCGACTTATTCATTGCATTACTCCTTCACTTCCCACGACATATTGCAACCGAACTAATGCCCGTAAACGGTCTATACGAATTAGCCAATGTTCCAGCTCGACCTCCAATACCGCTCGTCGCGCCTGCCATACTGAAGATAACGGCGTTTTACCGACCTGATAGGCGGCTTGTGCTGTCGTTAACGCGGCAGTAGTCGCAGGAATAAGTCGCTGGATGTGCTCTTGCTCTCTGACTTCGGCAGTGGTGTAGTCTGCTTGTGCTTCTGCCCATTCAGAACGCAAGGCTCGTTGTTGGTCTTCGGCCAGAAATTCGGCCTGTTGGGTGTTAGCTAAAGCAGCGGCCTGTTGATGACGCTGGCGTAGTTGTTTTTGCCACGGCAAACCGACCGTAAATTGCAGGCTGACCATATCGGCGCGTGAACCTTGCCGTTGACCGACCATTACTTCCCAGCTCCAGTCAGGCAAATCTTCGGCAGTGGCCAACTCAGCTGCACGGCGATTGGCGGCGACGTTCTGTTCAGCCGCCATAACCAGTGGATGTTGTGTGACGGCTTTTAGCTCATCAGCCGCTAAGGTATGACTAAGTTCAGGCAAGTCTGCGGCTAAGGGGCGTGTCGCCGCATCACCCAACCAGCGACTAAGCGTGGCTCGTGCTTTACGCGCATCTCGTTGTGCCATTAACTGTTGGTCGTGCATCATCGCTATCAGTGCATCTTGTTGTAGCAACTCTGTGGCCATTACCGCGCCGCTCGCCAGTTGGGTGGCCGCTACTTGCCGTTCGGCATGTAGTTCATCAATCAACTGTTGGCGCATGGCTGCCGTTTTTTCGGCAGCAAACACATCCAGCCACGCCAATGCCGCATCACGCTGAATCAGCCGCGTCATGTTCTGGCTATTCGCCGTCATCACTTCTGCTTGTGCTTGTAACTGTGCTGAAGCAGCTATTCGTTTGACAGGCCGCACGATGTTTTGCATGAGGCCAATCGTACTCATAGTCATGTCGTCACGGTTTAGCCGTAAGCTATCACTACCCGTAATCGGCATATTAATGATGCCAAACTTGAGCTGCGGGTCAGGCAATTGAGCCGCTGTTTGCGCTTGTTCACGCGCTGCGCTGGCGGCGGACTGGTAAGCCTGCACAGACGGTTGCTGCTCGACAGCGAGTTGGCGTGTTTCATTAAACGACAAAGACTCTATCGCCCAACTACTAACAGGCAACATCAGCAGACTGCATAAGACACACCCCGTTAAAGGAGGCATAAAGTGCCAGTTCATAGATCATCTCTCAACATGGATAAATGCTGCCGTGGCCAGCAGGCACACGCCCGCTGGCCAGCTTGCTGGTTAATTAATCTTTAGAAATACTGGCGATCACTTTGCCATCGTCGTGCTGCATCCATTGATAATGAATATGAGCACCGACGGTTATGCCTTGCACCTGCTCAGGGGTAACCATATATTTGCTATACATGACTATGCCTTTGCCTGGAATGATGGTGTCGTGGGCAATGGTGAGTTGAGTAGTGTCAATGGCAGAGACACGGCCAAAGCCTGTGTGCATTTGCATTGGCGATTCTGGATCAGGATGAATAATGCGTTGATAAGACGCAGAAGTTTGACGTGGGTCGGCATTAGCCACCACGGGTACGGCAAGAGTCAACGCCATTAGGCTGACCCCAAGGATGAGAGTACGCATGATAAAAACCTCTAGGTTAGCAATACAATTTCCACAGCAAATACACACGGGTATCCACTGGGCGGTTGAAAAAGTATTCAGACTCTAGGCGGTTTATCAGGGGGAGAAAGAGCGACTTGAGGAACAAAGGCTGGTGCGTGTGGTACAACAGCCGAATAGGTGGTAAAGGTTTTAGTAGGTGTAGGTGCGGTATTGATACCCACCGTTAAATGGCAAATGATATTTGCTAAACAAGGCGTGGCTTTATCTGCCGTAGAAGGATGAGAGGGGTCGGTTTGAGCAACAGCCGCGCCTGCATGATGACAGTGTGACATATCCGCCATTGCCTCTTGTTGGCCTGTCTCCATCATCATCTGCTCACAACCGACAGCACAAACACTGGCGCAGGCAAAAGCCATCGGCGGCATCAGAGCCGTCAACAGCATTAACCACAGTGTCAGTAGCAGGCGAGTGTTTTTTCTCATATTTCACAAGTGTAATGTGTTTGGACAACTGAAGTGTAGCGTTTTGCTGTTGTTATTCAATACGCTACATAAGTGATGGACAACAAATCTCCGCAAAATGACGAAATTGTAATGTTGAGGTCATGCTCGCGTTTACTACGATGACTTAAATTTGAGTTGAGAATAGCAACTCTCCTCCCCCTTCACTTAATGATGAGATAAATCATGAAAACATCTATTCGTTCAGTCATTGCCCTCAGTCTGGTCTGGGCAGCCAGCTCAACGGTATGGGCACACGATCCTGCCGAACACGCCAAAGAAGCTGCTGCTAAAAAAGCCAAAGCTGACTGTAGCAATATGCAAAAAATGGATATGTCCAAAATGAACATGGATGATCCCGTTATGCAGGCCATGCACAGCAAATGCGCCAAACAGATGGCTCAGAAAAACAAAGATAAAGACGCTAAAAGTACAGGTCATGAAGCAATGAATCATGCCGACATGGATCACTCAAAGATGCCGATGAATGATGCAAAAATGCACATGCCTGAATCATCCGCTATGCCAGCATCATCTGCCGAGCATAAACACAACTGATTGTGCCAGCTCATAATCAACCCATGTGCAAGGAGAGACTGATGATGACAGTATTGAAAACCCTAGTTGTGGCAGCCGTACTGGCTGTTTTGGGCGCATTGACTTTTCTGTACTCTGGGCTGTATTCCATAGGGGCAGATAACAAACACTTTAAAGTGACGCATTGGGCACTGGAGACGCTCAGGGAACGCTCTATCGCCCGCGAAATCCGTGACATTAAAGTCCCGCGACTGGATGATCCACAGCAATTATTGGCTGGCGGACAGGACTACAACGACATGTGCAGTGGCTGCCACTTGCAGCCAGGAAAAGCGCAATCTGATCTCAACTCAGCCATGTATCCGCAACCTCTTAATCTGTCTCTTCAACCCGCCAAGGGTTTGTATGGCGATGCCAATGCCCGCGCTGCTCGTCATTTTTGGTACATCAAACATGGCATTAAGGCCAGTGGTATGCCTGCTTGGGGTCTGACGCATACGGATGAGCGTATTTGGGCAATGGTGGCTTTTATCCAAAAATTACCGACGCTAACTCCTGAGCAGTATCAAATACTAACCGCGCCAGAAGAAGGAGCAACGGATGAATCAATGGCGGGTATGTAAGGCCTATTTAGAGTGACAATTTAGCTGTACTCAATCAACCTCACGACGTAAACGCAAGGCATTAAAAACGACAGACACAGAACTCAGACTCATTGCCAATGCGGCAATCATCGGTGACAGCAGCCAACCTGTTAGCGGATACAATACGCCCGCAGCAATCGGTACACCAATGGCATTATAGACAAAGGCAAAAGCCAGGTTTTGCTTCATGTTGGCGACAGTCGCAATGGAAATACCACATGCCAAGGTGATACCACGCAAATCCCCTTTCACCAGCGTCACCTGTGCACTATTCATGGCGACATCGGTGCCTGTTCCCATCGCAATACCGACATCAGCCCGTGCCAGAGCTGGCGCGTCATTGATACCATCACCTGCCATCGCCACACAGCGGCCTTCATGTTGCAGACGCTCGACTAAGGCCAGTTTGTCGGCGGGTTTTACCTCGCCATACACTTCATCTATACCCAAACGCTGCCCTACCGATTTTGCTGTGGTCAAACCATCGCCAGTTGCCATAATGACACGGATATTGGCCGCTCGTAACGAGGCTAACGCGTCTGCGGTTGTTGCTTTAATGGGGTCAGAAACTGCCAGTAAACCTGCCAATTGCCCATCGACAGCGAGATACATGACACTCGCTCCCTGCGCTCTCAACTGTTCAGCGTGAGTTTGAAGGACAGCCGTCGCAACACCTGTTTGTTCCATAAGCGTAGTGTTACCCATCACCAATTTTTTTCCTGCCACTTCACCATGGACACCAATGCCAGTATTGGACTCAAATTGCGTCACTGTACCTAGGGTAATACCGCGCTCACGAGCGGCACTGACAATGGCGGCGGCGAGTGGATGTTCACTTCCCTGATCCAGACTGGCGGCAAGATAAAGCACGTCCGCCTCGCTAAAACCCTCTGTAGGCACAACACGATCAAATGCAGGGCGACCTTCGGTCAGCGTACCCGTCTTATCGACAATCAATGTGTCAATTTTCCGTAAGTTCTCAATCGCAGAGGCATCTCTAAAAAGCACCCCTTTACTCGCCCCTGTGCCCGTTGCCACCATAATTGACATCGGTGTCGCTAAACCTAGTGCACAAGGACAGGCAATAATGAGTACGGCGACCGCATTAATTAAGCCAAATATCCAGTTAGAAGCTAATAGCCCCCAGCCAAAGAACGTCATCAACGCAATAACAATGACCGAAACAACAAAATAACCTGCGACGGTGTCTGCCATACGCTGCATAGGTGCGCGTGAGCGTTGCGCTTGCATCACCATTTGTACGATCTGCGCAAGCATGGTGCTGGAGCCGACACGTTCAGAACGTATCACCAAGGCACCATTGGTATTGAGTGTTGCGCCAATGACCTTGTCGCCTAGACGTTTGCTAACGGGAAGTGGCTCGCCTGTGAGCATGGATTCAT
>VIAD01000014.1:0-35067 GCA_006546595.1 Moraxellaceae bacterium AER2_44_116
TGTACGTTTGGTTTTGTGTGCCGTTGGCTAGCGTGGCGGCTGTGCCTGTTAATACGGGGGCAGCGTTGCTAGAGGCAATAATCGGGGTAAAGCCCGTTGGAGAAGCATCATTCGTCACTGTATTAATATCTTTAGCCAGCATGGTGCCTGCGGCTGTGCCATCACTTATCCATAATTCAGTGCCATTAGTGCCATTATTGGCTTGAAACAACGCCGTACCATTACCTAATGATATAAAATTAGTAGGCGATGAGTCCGTACTACCAGCCTTAATATCTTTAACCAACACGGTGCCTGCGGCAGTACCATCACTCACCCATAATTCAATACCATTGATGCCATCAGTAGCACTAAACAATACTTTGCCATTACCTAGTGACACTAAGTTAGAAGGAGATGAGTACGCTGTGCCTGCATTAATATCTTTGACTAATGTTGTGCCTGCTGTGGTGCCATCACTCACCCATAACTCCGCACCATTGATTGTTACATCATTGGCAGTAAACAACGCGCTGCCATTACCTAATGACACAAAATTAGCAGGGTTAGATTGAAACCCACCACCTGCAATATCTTTGACCTGCATGGTACCTGCTGCAGTGCCATCGGTGACCCATAATTCGTTACCAGCGACACCGCCAGACGCCCGAAACAACACTTTACCATTGCCTAACGCCACAAACTCACTAGGATTGGAGCTACCGCTACCGACGGTATTAATATTTTTAAGCAGCATTGTGCCTGCGGTTGTACCATCACTTACCCATAATTCAGCACCATTAGTCGTATCCGTGGCTTTAAATAACGCTGTGCCATTGCCTAACGAAAAAAAGTTGGAGGGGGAAGAGTTAGCCGCACTACCGACATTAATATCTTTAACCAGCATTGTGCCTGCGGCTGTGCCATCGCTTACCCATAATTCACTACCATTGCTTGCATCGGCGGCTTGAAATAACGCCTTGCCATTGCCTAACGATACAAAGTTGGAAGGGGAAGAGTTAGCCGCACTACCGACATTAATATCTTTAACCAGCATCGTGCCTGCGGCTGTGCCATCACTCACCCATAACTCTTGGCCATTAATGGCTTCTGTGGCTCTAAACAACACCTTACCATTGCCTAACGACACCAAGAAAGAAGGACTTGAGTTACCTCCTGTATTATTAATATCTTTAACCAGCATCGTGCCTGCGGCCGTACCGTCACTTACCCATAATTCATTACCATTAACGCCATCATCGGCAGCAAATAACACCTTGCCATTACCCAACAACACAGGAGCAGAAGGCGATGAGCTTTTTGTGATAGTGTTAATATCTTTAACGCGCACTGTACCTGCCGTTGTGCCATCACTCACCCATAATTCAGCACCATTCGTTGCATCAGTGGCTTGAAACAACACCGTGCCATTGCCTAAGGACACTAAGCTTTTAGGAGAGGAGCCAAGCGCACCTGCATTAATGTCTTTGACCAGCATCGTGCCTGCGGCTGTGCCATCACTCACCCATAACTCAATGCCATTAATACCCTCAGTGGCAGTAAACAACACCTTGCCATTACCCAAGGACACCAATTCTTGCGTACTTCCACCACTGCTTATTGTTCCTGCATAAATATCTTTAACCAGCATTGTGCCTGCTTCGGTGCCATCACTCACCCATAACTCAGTGCCATTGATGCCATCATCCGCTTGAAACAACACATTGCCATTGCCTAAGGACGCAAAGTATTGAGCACTTGAGCTAAGTGCACCTGCCTTAATATCTTTGACCAGCATGGTGCCTGCGTTGGTACCATCAGTGATCCATAGCTCAGCGCCATTAATACCATCATTCGCTCTAAACAAGGCTTTGCCATTGCCTAACGAAAAAAATCTTTGAATCTCCGTTGCACCTGTGCCTGCTCTAATATCTTTAACCAGCATGGTACCTGCTGTTGTGCCATCACTTATCCATAGCTCAGGGCCATTGGCCGCATCAGTGGCTTGAAATAACACCTTACCATTGCCTAATAAAAACAATTGTTGAGGAGAGGAGTTAGCCGTTCCTGCATTAATGTTTTTGACCAACACGGTGCCTGCTGTTGTGCCATCACTCACCCATAATTCAGCACCATTGGCCGCATCAGTGGCTTGAAACAACACCGTGCCATTGCCTAACGATACAAAATTGGAGGGGGAAGAGTTAGCTGCACTACCGACATTAATATCTTTAACCAGCATCGTGCCTGCGGCTGTGCCATCTGTTACCCACAACTCAATACCGTTATTAGTACTACCATCATTGGCTCTAAACAATGCCTTGCCATTGCCTAATAACACAAATTGCTGAGTGTTTGAGGTAGTTGTGCCTACATTAATATCTTTTAATAACATGGTGCCTGCGGCTGTGCCATCAGTGACCCACGGTTCGGCACCAGTAGTACCATCAGAGGCCGTAAACACTATCTTGCCATTGCCTAACGAAAAAAACTGAGAAGAAGAAGAGTCACTCGTACCTGCATTAATATCTTTGACCAACATGGTGCCTGCGTCGGTGCCATCGGTGATCCATAGCTCTGTGCCATTAATGCCATCGGTTGCGCTAAATACATAATTTGTCATTTTTTATTGCCTCTTTTGTTGGGGGTTGGCGTATTGCCCTGTCTTGTGCTAATGCGAGTTAAACAAACACATAAGGATCAAAAATATACGTTCATCTAGCTTAGTCAAAAATATACATCATGGCTAAAAAGTCAGCGTTAAAACTAAATTATCGCTATATGCCCCTACACGTGCTGATTGCTGCGCCGTCACACGGCCATATAGGCTAAAACTGGTCAATAAGCCACCACCATTCACAACGCTAGTCCCTGCTGTACCGTCACCCCATACCGTTGTACGGCCACTATTGGTATAAAGGTTATAGTTAAGCGCGTATATGCCTTGCATCATTTTACGTTGACTGTAGCTACCCATGCCTGCACTCAAGGCTATCGAATAGCTATCGGCAACGCTGTCGCACGTGACTTCTACTAAGCCCGTACTGTCTAAATCGACGGTATCAAACACATCATAATTACCAAACAACACAGGCTGAACGACAACAGTACACGCTGCCCATACAGTGTTTGATGCCAATAACAAAACAACGCGCAGTAAACTTGTTAATACTTTCATGGCGCTGCCTCTGTTGGTGTAGCACAGGTATATACGCCTAAGTGCGGCTGTGTTTGATTGGGTGTTTTAAGTGCAACGCTAATATGGCAACGATGGTCTTGCCATTGCACAACAAAGGTTTGTGGTGTGGTGCTTAAATCGGTTAAATACACTTTACCTAGCAAACCCACAGGAAACAGCTCTTGATTAACGGTGCTTTGTACGCTGGCTCCCGTAGGCACGGGTTGTCCGTTGCTTTGTAGTACGGTGAGTGTGGCCGAATGGGCTTTTTTAACAGGGAACTTAACGTACATCCCCCCGCGAAGGGTAGGAATTACTTCAACAGTGGCAGATTGTATTTGAGCATTTAAGGGTAAGTCTTCTATGGCTAAACGGAGTGTATTGCTTTGATAGGCGCGTAATTGTGGAATCATCAGCGTGCCTTGTTCATTGGTTTTACCCATTAAACGATTATCATGATAAACACGTACATTGTTAAACTCAGGCACTTCAACTACCGCAAAGCCTTTATCAATGCGTTGCCCTAAAAATGTCTGCCCCTCTAAAAAGGCAACACTGCCCGATACCCGCGCTTCGTTGGCTGTTTGATGATGTTGACGCTCTGTTTTAACGCCGTATCGCCCTATATTGTTTTGCCATAATAAGGCGGCTTCTTGTTTATCGGATTGACCACGCTCAGCCGCTAACAAATATCCCCAATCTTGGCCTGTTTGTAAATGACGCTGTACGCTCAAACGCTCTTTGTCTTGTTGTGGATACACGGTCAGTTGTGCATGGTTTGAATGGCCTAAGGGCAAGCTATAGTTAATTTGTGTTAAGGTGTCTTTGTCATCGTCCATAGTATGCGTTAATGACGCAGCGAATGTACCCCAACGTCCCAAGTTAGCACTGTAGCTTGCTTGGACAAAACTAAACTTAACGGCATCAAATGGTTTTTGGTAGGTGTAGCTTGTACTGAGACTACCGCGTTGCCCCAAGGGCATATTGGCAAAAAACTGGCCTGTATAATGCAGGGGCTGTAATTGATTAAAAGCATCCAAATTGACATAGTCACGCGACTGCACAACCACGTTAGTCCCCACATTAAAGACAGGTCGCTGATGCGTCATCGCAACAGATAATGCACTCCCCTGCTTATCATCATGATGACTAGCTGCCCCAACGGCATGAATAGCCCCTAAGACGGGATGCGTTACGACCGTGCCATAACTCAACATTTGTTGGCGACGGCTGATCTGTCCCTCAAACTCTACGGTAAATCTATCGTTAATGCCCTGACGATGCACCACACTCGCAAACGCTTGTCCATAGTTTTGGCTATCTATGCCGTAATTTTGTCTAATAACCCCCATTTGCACCGCATACTCATGTAAGCCTGCACGTAACGACTGAGGACTAACGTAATACGGCACCACAATTTCTTGTTGTTGACCCAAAATATCCGTGACAACCACTTTCGCTTCGCCTTGTCCTGTCACCACAGGTAAATTTTGGATATCAAATGGGCCAACGGGTAGCTTTTGGGTCGCTCGCTTAACATTGTTAATAAAAACATCTGCACTAGACGCAATGGCGGATGCACCTGCAATAGATGGCTGAGGGACGGTAATTTTATTAGGCTGTAAGGCAAAATTAGTGCCAAATTGCACACCTGCAAAACGTATATTTGCTCCCAAACCAATATCCTTACTAATGGCATCACCTATTTTGACGGTGTATAGCTGCTGTAATTGATGATGGGTAAAACTGGTATTTAAGCGTAGCGTATCTGTGTTTTGCTGAGCCAAATCTCGAACAAGCAATTGATTCTCTAAAATTCCCAAAGAGGAAAAAGCAACCGTTTCTATAGATGCTTGATGGCTAAATACGTCATTTATCTGACGCGTTAAGACATCATAATTAACATAAACACCTAATGTTTTAGGCGCGTTGGGCGGCCAGGCTGATATGGAAGACAAATCTTTGACGTTACGCGCAAAAAAACTCACATCTGCCATGAAAGCAACAGTGGCATTGATGTCATCAATTTTATAACTCAAACCACTGACACTATCGACAGGATAATAAGCAAGATTTTTATGCGTAATGGGGGTTAATGACGGGGACTTTAAGGTGAGTTTTTGCCAGTCACGCATAGCAATAAATAGCTGGCCTTGACTGTTTCGCAAACACAAAATAGGGCTTTGTAAAGGAGACTGAAGATTAACACTGGGCAACAACCATTGCTCGGTAAGTACAGTGTCATTGGCTAAACTTGGATTTATCCATAAAAAATACAAGACGATATAACAATAATTGAAACTGTTTGTTAATCTACATGACTCAAGACTTCTTTTTATCAATAATAACACGCGCTTCATCATCCTCTAAAATAGCCGCTTACGCTTTAGGTTATTATTGCAACGGCACCCATAAAAAAGCCAACAATAGATAAAAGCCAATAGAGATAAGTATCATCCCTCTACCGTTATATCTGTGACTAATACTTGCTCTGTAATATCCGTTTTTAGATGTAACTGTATTGTTTGCTGTGGCAACAATTTATCGGTTTTTATTGTCCATTCTTTTTGAGTATTAGGTAGCAAATACGATAACACTTTCGTATTTTTAAACACTTCTACGCCATTGAGTAAAAAGTGATAACCCAAAATTTGTACATGGCTATTGCCCGTGTTATGCGCACTCAACACAACACTGTCTTTTGTCATACGTTTGAGTGTCCACGCAATACTAGGTGGCGCAGGCGTAATGAATTTAGGGGCAACAAAAATAGGCAAACTCGCCCGCAAGGCAATATTTAATCCCGTTTTTTGAGTATCAGGTGAGGGTATTTCTTCTATAAACAAACGATAGGTTTTTTCTTGGGTTGACGTAATGCCATTGGGCAAGCCAACACGAATCACATAATTTGTTTTAGGTGGAATGGTGGCAATAGCAGGCGTTGCAATAATATCGTCAGTGTCGTTAAAAACATCCTCGCCACTCGCTTGCTGCAACCACTCAACAGCATTAACCTGCACAACCATTGGCGTGTCGCGCTGATTGGCCACATTAAACACCGCAGAGGTTTGAGTTGCATTTAAATTTGCTCTAAATGGACTAATCACTAAACCTGTTGCATGACTTAGATTAACAACAAGCAACATCAGCAACACAGTGACTGTATTTTTTAAAAACATGTTAAACTCTATTTTTATTGTTAATACATTTAGTATAAAGCGTAGATAGTGACTGTTTATATTGCGCAGTACTTATCAACTATCAAGCACAACAAAAACTAAAAAAGCCATTAAAATAATGGCTTTTTTATTTACATAGCAACTTAAAAAGTTACAGTCATAACCAATGTATCGGTATAGGCACCCACTGGTGCGGTATTGGCAGCAGGAATACGGCCGTACACGTCAATGGTTTGCAATGAGCCATCAGCGGTAACTGGTTCTGCAGCAAAAGCCGCTGTACGACCAGCATCACTGAATAACTCGTAAGGCAATCTATTTGCACCGCTACTCATACGACGTGTACCACTAAAAGCGGTACCATTACCTGCACTCAATGTAACGCCTACCGCACCATCGGTACAAGTTACATCAACACTGGCTGCGGCATCTTTAGGGGTTGAGGCGTTAGCAACTACAGCATCATAGTTACCAAATGCTAAGGGTGTGGTTGCAGCATCAATGGAGCAGTTAGCAATAACCGTTGCAGATACCGCAAGGTTATCTGTAACAGTTGCTGCATTGACGTTTAACCCTGTAATAGCCAAGGCAGAAACTAACGCCACGCGTGACATAAGTTTTGTAGTTTTCATAAATTCACCTAAAAATTAAATGGTTGTGTTGTTTAGTTTAAAGCCACTAGTGCCTAAATTAGCGCATATGCTGTATTACAACATAACACAGATAGTCAGAACAAAACGCTACAAGTCCTGAATATTAAATTGTTTTATGCTAAAAAAACAAACCATACAGAAAAAATATGACAAAAAGAATAACAAAAAGAATGTTACCGAAAGAATATGACGAACGGTGTATTACTAAGGATGTACGGATTGATGACTAAGGTTTTTTTGCACTCCTTCCGCCCAAACGTCTTATCCCAAAAGTCCCATTTTCTCCTTCAATCTCAGAGCCAATTCCAGAATATCCTCCTCACTCCGTTCTTTTTCCCGTTCTGGAATCAAATTTCGCAAACGTGTGCACTCACACGCAGGCAACAAAGCGGCGTCAGCCTCTACACCCCAACGCCCTGAATTATCGACCAACGCATCCAGCAATTGCTGAATATGGCACTCCATATACTGCATACTGCACCACGCTTAGGTCATGGTATCGGAGCAATAACGTGGATACCGACCTATAGTCAGCTAGCCATGCACTACAACGAGCTAAAGCGGTTTCATCAATTTGATCGGTATCATTTTCACTTTTAGTTTGCGGCAAAATAGATAAAGCAAACTCATCAACTAATTTTTTGTTGCCATGTGCCAACGCCATAAGGCGATATGTCAGCATCATCGCGGCTTCTGTTTTGCCCGCGCCTGTCACGTCTTCAAGCAAATAAATATGGGGAGCTGACAAAATATCTACTGTCATCGCCCATTGTTGTAGTGGCGACGGCTGACTAATGGCAGGGATAAAGTGTTAAAAGTTTGGTCTTTATCAATAGCTGCGGCTAATACGCCTGAGACATGAAGGGCTTGATCAGCTTGCTCTTGGGCGTGTTGCCAATATTCGGCGAGTGGCCTTATAGTGATTTCGTAATGAAAAAATTGCGTATTTGAACCTAACCAGTCGGCCAACACCGTCTATCCGTTTAATAGAACTAGAAAGATAGAAATATTACTAGACTTTAATCAAAGGACACTAATATCCGCTTGGTTTATCATTGAATACCATTTCCCACACAGGTGTAGGTGGTGCTCAACCACCACCATACTGAACTTAAAGAGCCAATACGCGCTTGCTCACCTGAGTTAATAACACCTCTCTTTTACGAGTGGCATCATCAAAGCAAAGCAACATCGCATCGTAACAACTGCCTATGGCAAAGCCATCAACACAATATCGACTATCCATCAAAGAACAGGCCACGCAATTAACCAAGTGATGAAAGAGTTTTTTCTCATATCGGCTAAGTAAGTCGTTTAACTCTGATTGCGTATAGGGTGCGTTCACTATTGAGATACGCTCAGTTTTGAGCGCATCAAAGCTCGTACAATTACGCAGGGCATCGGGCATTGGCTTAATCTGTGGTTTAACCCTGCAACTGCCAGTAAGGGTTAAATGCTCGCATTGTTGGCACTTAACCATGTGCGCGTATTTGTCCATACTCCAAATTGGCTGTCCGCCCACCGTCGGTGTAAACCTATCAACTAACTTTTCAACTGATTGAATACGGCCACCTTTTTCAACTTGATTCGCCAGTTGGTGAGTCAAGTCTGTTGTTGATATGCTTTTATTCAGTGGCTCAAATTGAGCGACTAAAGACTGTCGTACTGTTTCCTGTATGACAGGATTAACCTCAGTTTTGGGGTGGTGGTCGTTGATGGCTTCATTATTTAGGCTATTGGCCAAAATGACAGGGTTAGCGATTAAGGCGGTTGGAGTAATTTGTTCTAAGGTATCCGTATCAATGACGGAAAATAAGTCATTCAAGTTCATGGTGTCATCTCATCATTACATGACGCATCAAGTGATCTGCTTAAAAAATGGTGTCCTTCGTGTCCCATGTGTCCCGTAAATGCTAAAACCTTTGCGGCTCTAGGCTTACAGACGGGACACGACATAGGACATCTATTTTTAAGGCTCGTGTCCTGTGGTGTCCCTCGTGTCCCGTTATCTCAATGAAAGGTGGTTTTGGGACACATGGGACATGTAGGGACATCAGCATAGTTTTTGGTGTCCTATCTGTGGTGTCCCAGTAGAAGCATTGATACATAAGTCTTTCAACATCAACGGGACACATGGGACACGCGGGACACCATAAAAAGTACATCTCGCAAAATGTCAGTTATCGTCTTGCCATAGACGGGTAGTAAAGACATAGGCGCGGGTACGGCCAATACTCGGCAAATAGGGTCTTTGTTGTGTTTTGCCGTCTTTATCAGGCTCAACCCAACCCGCTTCTATCAGTACCTTATTGACTGTTCTGACATCAAAGCCAGCACATATATCGTTGCTATAGACTTGGGGTAATACTGCGTAAATGTCGCCATCTTCGTGCTTACGTCTAAAGCCTGCACGGTTGATGACCGTTCTTGGCGTGACAGGATTATCGTCCCAATCGGCAAAACGACTTTCGCCATGTGCTTCAAAAAAGGCGCGTACTTGCGATTTAATGGCCTGTACTTCTTGATTACCTGTGCCGCCACGTCCTTCTAGCCATGCGTTAAAACACGACACAACGGCCTTGTAAGCCTCACCCTTTGGCCATCCTGTAATGCCTTCATTCGTAGCCATTTCACCTGCCGCCGCCACCAAAGCAAAGCGACTCGCTACCCGTAACACTTGCTCGCTTGCACCTTGCTGGACATTGGCTTTAATAAATCGCTGTTTGAAGTCTTTTAAGAATTGGCTAATCTCATCGGGTTGTTGCGTAATGGCCTGTAAAAAAGCATGACCCGCGACACCGTAATATTGGCTCGTGCGTCGGTTTAAGGTGTCCATTAACTCCTTAGCAGTGGCGAAACCATTAAGCTGCTCCACTATCCCCATGCGCTTACCTGCATCGGCGGCAATATCGACTAAGCGGACTTCTTGGCCTGCTTTGGTCTTTTTGCCGCCATCACGCATCATTTGCTCAAGGCTTAATTCACCTGAAGATAAAAATAGTAGTTTCCATGACAGGTTTTTACGCGGGATCAAGCTCTTTTGACTACGAATCTTGCCTTGCTCATTACCCAGCATATACACCGTTTCACCAATGGCTTTGGGGTCTGCTTGCGCCATTTCATCAAGTACCAACAAACCATCGTTATACAAAGCGGCAATGCCTTCTAAGCCGTTAATGGTGGCTCGCCATGTTTGTTTATAGTCACGGCTGCCCCACACCGAACAGGCCAAGTGTTGCCCCGTGCTTTTGCCCACCGAACTATTGCCTCGCAAATGAAAGCCGCCACTTTCTTCATGGCCAAGACGGAGTAACGAACCTGCAAAGGCAACACAAATAGAAAACACTAAACGGGCGTTACCAACACATAGCACCGCCACCTTATCGCGCCATTCGTCTAAGGTGCCGCGTTGCCGATAGCCATTGATAAAGGATTGTGAGGACTGATAAATCACCACCTCATTCTCGGATTGTTTGCCATAGGTGCGATTAGGGGTAATAAACAATTGTTGATACCAGCCTGTTTTATCAACACACAAAGCACGATCAGGCGTGTGATGATTTTGAATGTACTCGGCTAATCTCATGCGAGCTGTAGCGGTAGGCGCGATGTATAAGCCACAACCGAGTAATTGACCGCGATAATCCGCACCATCGCCTTTGAATAACTCCGCAGGCATTGACCAATAATGCTTATAGTTATCACGATCAAGCCACTCTAATAAAAAACCGTGTTCTTGATGATCTTGGTTGCGGGTAATGGCTTTAATTTTTAGGACACCACAGACTTGCATGGGTGGCAAATACTTGCCCTCTTTGCTAATCCCGACAAAGTACACACCACGCTTTTCAGCCACGGTATTATCTTCGTTGAGAAAGAAATACGTGCCTTTTTGGGTGTCTTCTTTGGCTTGGGTTGCCTGTGTTGTTGACTCTGCTAATGCTAAACTGTCATGGCTGCTTACAGGTGGCGTGTTGATGGCTGCATCTTTCTCGTCAAAGGATGCGGCCTTTTTACTGTCTATTGCTGCATCAATTGTCATTCTGACTACCTCTAAACCTTGTGCTTGATGCAAGTCGTTAAAATCCTTAAAGCCACTAGGAATGACAACTACGCCATTAACTGCTTGTGCGGCTTCAATAGCGGCACGTTGACCGCCACCGTCTGCATCGTTATCGCCACAAATGACGATCAGGTTATGGGGATACTTGGCTTTAACGGCTTTGGCTGCTTTGAGTAATTGGCTTTTGCTGATTGCCGCTAAAACAGGATAGTCCGTCGCTTCATAACAACTGATTGCATCGGCTATGCCTTCGGTGATTAACACCACACTAGGGCTAGTCCAGTCGCCTAAACGGTAATACGCACCCATCACCACAGGCTTACCGATTAACCAACGGGCGTATTTATTCTTATCATCGGGTACACCATCAAACACCTGTAAGGCAACTTGGTCACCGTCTAATGTTTCTAAAATCGCCACCGTCAACACACTCTCAAAGCCATAACAAACCGTCACCGCTCGTTTAGGCTCACTTGGGTCTATGGGTAAGCTAAATTGATGTATATCGGTGGCGGTAATGCTGAGTAAGTTATGACTGCCTATGCCTTTAGCCACACAATAAGGCGGCTCTAGCATCGGTTGTTGACACTGCTTGAGGATGTTGGCCACTAAAGGAATAAAGGCTTGTGCGTGCGCTATTTCAGCTTTGGCGGCTTGTTCTAGTAAGGCTTTACGCTCTTTGTCCGATTCCGTCATTCTGCGTTTACGGTCGGCAATGGCTTCGGGTGTATCGTCTTTAGTGTCAATCCATGCACCTAAATCTTTGGCCGCCTCGATGGTATCTAGGCCATGTTTGAGCTTGTGAAAATCCAGTACATCGCCACCGCTTACACCGCAACCAAAGCAATTAAAACGCCCTGTAATCAGGTCTAGGCTAAGGCTTGGGCTTTTGTCGTGATGAAAACAACATGGGACAAGGTTTTTACGTTTACGGCCTTTAAGGGTAAATACGCTGTGGTAGTAGCTATCCGCATTGGGGAGTAATGAGAGGTCAAGCATGATTCACCCCCACAACATAACGACCAATATCAGTACTTAACACAGAGGCCGTAGTACGGCACTCCTGAGCTATTTTCGACGCATTAACGGCTTGCTGATAAACAAGGTAGGCAATACAAGGGTGAGCATTGGAATAAGCAATAGCGGCTTGTTTGGCTTCGGCTTCGCTGTTGAATAATGTGCCAACTACATGAAAGGCTGACACAAAAACATCATCACTGGGTAAGTAGCAAATGGCAGTCCAACGAATCAGGGATAAAGTCACGTTTTTAAGAGTGTGAGTCGTCATTTTGCACCGCCATTCTTTTTAGCGGCTTGATCGGCTTGACTCATGTGTTGTAGTGCGGCTTGTGCCATTGTAACTTGTGTTTGAATTGACCAAAGCAAATTAACAATAATGGGGTGAGACATCGTGAAGCCTTCTTTTAAGTCACTACCATCACTGGAAAGACTCACAAGTGTTGCCTCTGCCATTGATAACAACGACGTGACAGCGTCATAGGCACTATCGCCATTGGCATTAGGGTGAGGGATAAAGAACGTGTCAGGCGAGACACTGGTTTAAGGCATTGGCGCAATTCCCAATGGTTTCAGAGAGTGCCGATACCGATACGGGATGTTCGGCGTTAAGGGCTGATAAACATTTTTTTAACGCGGTTTCGACTTGGGATAAGCAAGGCGCGAGATTTTGAAAGGACATGATTAAGCCACCTCGCCAGTATGGTTACGGGTTTGGGCTTCTAGCCATGCTTTTAACTCAGAAATGCGATAACGCACATTACGGCCAACTTTAACGTAACGGGGGCTTTTGCCTGTGCTACGCCAGTTTTGAAGGGTCAAATAGTTAACGCCAAGAATGTCGGCTGCTTGTTTGTTATCAACAAGGGTTAAGTCATCCCCACGAATGGGGGTGACTTTATCGGTGGTAGGCATAACGGATTGTCCTTTAGAATTTTTGAAGGACTCTAAAGATATACCGTTATTTGTGGTGGTTTTGGCAAGGTTACAGGTTTGCATGGACAAGCCCCAATTAGGTGAGGCTTGCTATTCTAGGCATATTTTTTAGGGGTTCAATCAGTCTGCTAGCAGAGTATATGGTCTGCTAGCAGGCATGATGCTTTTTTAAGCTATTTTTGTTTGTATTGATAATTTTTCTAAGCGTTCGTTTTTGTACGCACTTATATATTTTAGTAATGTATTAAAAGAGACTCTAAAAATATCAAGCTTAAATAAGTCACCAGCTATTTTATTAGCAGTATTACCCATAACATATTTATCATTTTTATGCAGCCAATCATTAACTCTAGCTTGTTCTTTGTAATCTTTAGCGTGTGATTTTTTAGCCGCCAATGATTTTGATTGAGATATGGCTTTTTTACCTGCTTTTTCAAGCTCCAAATTATGATTATCTTTTAATTGCTTATTTTCAAACTCCAAAGCATCGTTTTTAATAATCAATTTTTCGGTGTGGCTTAATTGCTCGGCATAGGCAATACATTCGCAAGCTGAATAAATAAAATCAAACGATTGTTGAGTTTGCTCAGTGCGAAACGCTGCTTTTTCTGACTCACTTAAACCTTTAGGTGGTGAGCCTGTCGCCGTAAGGTGTGCAATCGCCACATAGCGAACACTAAAAACTGAAAAATAATCACACATTGTTGCTGTGGATGTAATATCGCTTATATTTGGGTAATCGTAATCATACAAACAGTATTTAAGTAACTCTTTTTTATTATTTATATCTAATTTTAATACCGTTGCCATGTGGCGGTGATAATTACCTCCGTGCTGCGCTTTTAACTCATTTGTAAAGTCGTCGATAACACACGTTATATTGTCATCAATAATCTCTATTTCTTGGTTATCTCGCCGACCTAACAAGGCTCTAGCGCGAGTAATTAAATCGGCGCATTGCTTAGGGTTTCTAGGTAATTCAATTAGGCTATTTACAAACTTTAATAAATGGCTTTTATAGTCAGTCAATTTTGCGCCCCTTAAAACGCCACCCCTTAAAAATAAATAACCACACCACAAGGTAAGTGTGGCCTTGTTTTCGCCCCGTCGGGCTAGGTGTGGTAATGTGGTTGAACTGCTGTAGTTGTCAGGGCTTAATACACAGTGTCGTGATCGCCAATATCGACAGGCACAATCTCGTTATCGACCATTAAAAAGTACAACACAATGTGATAGCTCAAGTTAATAAATATGCTATGACATTCACTTAAACGGCCTGCTAACTTGTGCAAACGAAATGAAGGGTGCAGTGGATTACTCTCCAGCAATTCAATCGTCTTTTGATATGTATCTATTAAACTGGGGTGCTTTTTTAAGAACCTACCCGCCTTTTTGTTGTAGGCAGCGGTATATGTGACTTTGTAACTCATGGCAACGCCAACACACGGCTAACATGGTCGGCTGCACTTTCTTGAACAAAGTTGCCATTAACAAGGTCGCGTTTAGCTTTCTGTAAAGCTACCTCAAGTTCACAATCCCGTAAATGGTCATAATGCTCAATCGTCATCACCACATATCTAGGCTTGCCGCGCACCGTGATAATCGCCTCATCTTGGTTATTAAGACTCTCCTCAATGATAGAGATTCCTTTTGTTTTTACGTCGTTGGCGGTAATGGCAAGCATAGCAAAAGCCCTAATAGCACTATTGATAGAGCGATTCTAGGCTTATAGATGACTAACAACAAGCTACAGTGAGGTACAGTGCGTACACTTGTGTCGCGTGATTTAATACGCCATAAACTGTCGCGCAACTTTTCAAACTAGCTAAGAAACCGCCCTACTTTGCTTTCTAAGAGACTGATTAGCTCTGGCTGCATGTAATCATAATCGTCAGGAATATCAAGGCACACCACACGTTTACTTTTTATATGGCTACCAAATTTTTTGGATAATTTATTTCGGTGCGTCTTTTCCATGACAAAAATAATGGATCCCCACTCTATTTGCTCAACGGATAACGGCACAGTCGCATCTACGTTAATACCTGCCGAATCTGTTTCTACGCCTGACCACGTTGAAAACACATGCTCTGCCGTGGGACTTCTGAGCTTATTTTGACTGCATATAAATAATGCTTTTTTCATAAAACTTGTGAGCATCCTAAAGATAAAAGTCTATCGTGTATTTATTGGGGGTGTATAAAATCACAACTTGGCACTTCGGATATGATTAACCCATGTTGCGTTTTCTGCGAACTTTACTCCGAACCTTACTCCGAACTTTCATCATCAATAATCGGTTCTTGCATCATTAAGATACTATCATCTGCTAATTCTGCTTCAATTTCGGCAATACTAGGCAAACTACGCCCTAATGCCTCTGGTAAGTCACGTAATAACTGATACTCGGCAATCCCTATCGGCTTTTCGATGCCTGATAACGCATATTCCGCCACCAAACGATTTTGCTTTTTACATAACAATAATCCAATCGTCGGTTTATCATCTTCCGCTTTGATTTGAGCATCCACGGCGGCCAAATAAAAATTAAGCTGGCCTGCATGTTCAGGCTTAAATGCCGTCGCCTTTAGCTCTACCACCACATAGCACTTTAGCCTGATGTGATAAAACAAAAGATCAATAAAAAACTCATCACCTGCCACTTCTAGCCGAAATTGCCGTCCGACAAAAGCAAAGCCTGCGCCAAGCTCTAACAAAAATCGGGTGATATGCCGAATTAACCCATCTTCAATTTCTCGTTCATGGGCATCATTATCTAAGCCTAAAAAATCGAAAAAATACGGGTCTTTGAGAACTTGATTGGCTAAAGCGGCATGAGGCGCAACCATGCGTTTTTGAAAGTTGGTCACGGCTGAGCCTTGACGAATATACAGTTGATCTTTGATATTTAGTTCCAGTGTGGTGCGCGACCAACCGTATTGTGTGGTTTGTAACGCATACCACTCTCGCTGTTGAGAGTCATCTATTTTGGTCAGTAATGTCACAACATGAAACCACGGCAATTGGTCAGCAGGCTGCTGACCAATTAAACCGTTGGGACAGTGTTGGGCAAAAAATCGCATATATTTAAGATTACTTGATGACCAGCCTCGCATGTGTGGAAAAGCGTCACGCAAATCACTTGCCAATCGCTCGATGACTTTTGCACCCCAACCTTGCTGCTGTTGTTGCTGTAATATTTTTTGGCCAATATGATGATAAAGCTGCACTAAGGCTTGATTAACACTTTGCACGGCTTTTTGCTGGGTGTGGCTAATATCGGTTTTGAGTTGATTCAACCAATCAGCGTAACCTTCTGGCAATAGAATGGATTTATCACTCATGCCACACCTCATTTATACATCGCATTTCTATTATCCCTGCTTTGCCAAAGGCATGGTTTCAACATTAGACACCTTACCCATCGCCCGTAAAAAGTAATCGGTGATTTTTTGCATCGGGGCGCGTAGGCGTTCCACATCCATAATGACATAACCCTCTGTGACATCACCACCGACACCGCCAACACTATGCGTGCATAGTCTTTTAATGGCGTAAATAGATATATCAAGATTTGATGCAGTGGTAATAAACGTCCGCCTTAGATCATGTGACGAAAATTTAATACCTGTCACTTTAACAACCTTTGCGATTTGCCGCTTGGGTTCGTCAAAACGCCCCTCACCATTTCTTCCAGCAAAAACGTACTCATTCACACGAATTTGCTGACGGCGTTTTAATATCGTCACTAAGTAATCCGACAAAGGTAAGGTCATCACTTCTTTTTTCTTTTTATGAATAACAGGGTGCATGAGTGCGGTATCCAACTCCACTTGATCCCAGCGCAAGCAAAACACATCATCGCGCCTTAATCCACTAAATAGACAAAACTCTAGGTAGTCTGCCACCAGTGCGGGAGACTCATCTATGTGGTTGTCATCACTGGTACGCAGGTCGTCAACCGCTTTAATCCATAGCGGTAGCTCATTGGCTCTAATAATCGTTTGTCGCCGCGTTTCGGGTGTCCATGCGCGAGTATGGGATATGCGGGTTACAGGGTTATCTGTAAATAGAGGCTTACCGTGTTCATCTTCATATTGGCCATTAGCGAAGTTAAACAAGGCGCGTAAACAGCGCATGACATTATTAGCGGCAACTCCTTCGCCACCATCAACTATTTTCTTATGGCGCATCGCCACCATATCGCGGTCAATATCTTTTAAGGGTCTATCTTTCCAATCGGATAAATGATTGTTGATGATACCTTGATAGCCTTTTTTAGTGCTTTCGGCAAGACTAGAACGAATGGATAAATAATCAGTCAAACATTGGCCAAGTGTGACTCCTTTTACCCGTTCCGCTTTTTTGGCTTTATTGGGGTCAATACCAACCACCATTAAGCCTAATTGTTTTCGTGCTTCTGTACGGGCTTGGTCAATGGTCATGGATGGATAGCGGCCTAGTGTGACTTGAATAGGCTTGCCATTCACTTTGCGGAACAGTGTGAAAGCTTTAATTCCTGTTTTTCCCACTCTTAAACGTAAAGTAGGCTCTAGGGTATCTGTATAGGTATCTCTGTCTTCAATAGGCAAAGGCAAGTTATCTAATTTATCTTTAGTGAATCTAAATTTTTTCTCTTGAGCCATGACTCCCTCCAAAATCAATAAAACTGCTGGGTTACCCATGGGTTACCTCCTGCAATGATATTAAAAGCACTTACAGTTATTTACCGTTAGGTCAATCCCTTGATAATACAGGATTTTAGTGAGTTACAGTGTATTACAGTTAGTTTCAGTTAGCTATTATCCCAAAACTCATAATGCTGGGGTCACAGGTTCGAGTCCCGTCATAGCCACCAAAATATCGTTGTAATATCAAAGCCTTGCAGAAATGCAGGGCTTTTTTATTTTGGGTGATTTTTTTCGGGGCTACACGGGGGCTACACTGGAGGAAAATCGACTCATTTCTCCAGTAAGAAAAAACATAAAAATAGCGTTATTTTTAGTACCAATGTTGCTTAATTGCCATGTCATACACCAATAGCCCTATGTATACCCATCGCCCTCTTAACTTTCGCCAAATCTTCCTTTGCCCCCTTGCTCCAAAGTCACTACTATCCACTGCTTAGTATTTTTAGTATTAGTCTTAACGGATAGCACAATAATGGCCATTAAAAAATCAGCACTGTATAGCTCTTTATGGAAAGGATGTGACGAACTACGCGGCGGAATGGATGCCTCGCAATACAAAGACTATGTGTTGGTATTGTTATTTTTAAAATATGTCTCCGATAAATATGCAGGTTTAGACCCCGACGATGCCGATATTGTCATTCCGCAAGGCAGTAGCTTTGCCGATATGGTTGCACTGAAAGGTGACAAAGAAATTGGCGACAAAATCAATAAACACATTATTGCCCCCATTGCCGAAGCCAATAATCTCAAAGGTATTATTGACGTTACCGATTTTAATGCCGAAGAAAAACTCGGCAAAGATAAAGAGATGGTTGACCGTTTAACCAAGCTTGTCGCCATTTTTGAAGGTTTAGACTTTAGTAGCAACCGCGCCGAAGGTGATGACTTACTCGGTGATGCCTATGAATACTTAATGCGCCACTTCGCCACCGAATCGGGCAAAAGCAAAGGCCAGTTTTATACGCCTGCCGAAGTGTCACGGGTGATTGCCAAAATTATTGGTGTCAATACCGCCACCCTATCCAGTCAAACCATTTATGACCCAACATGTGGCTCGGCTTCGCTGTTATTAAAAGCCCATGACGAAGCACTGTTAGACATTACCATCTATGGTCAAGAGATGGATAACGCCACCGCTGCACTCGCTAAAATGAACATGATTTTGCATGGTTGCTCAACGGCTGAAATTGTTCGTGGCAATACCTTATCTAGCCCTGCTTTTTTAGACAAACATGGCCAGCTTAAAACTTTTGACTTTGCCGTGGCTAATCCGCCGTTTTCGACGAAAGCATGGCGTAATGGCTTTTTACCTGAAGAAGATAGTTTTAATCGCTTTGCTTATGGTATTCCACCCGATAAAAATGGCGATTATGCTTTTTTGCTGCACATTCTTAGCTCGTTAAATAGCACAGGCAAAGGTGCGGTGATTTTGCCGCATGGCGTGTTATTTCGCGGTAATGCCGAAGCTGATATTCGTAAAACCATTATTACCCAAGGTTACATTAAAGGCATTATTGGCCTACCTGCTAACTTGTTTTATGGCACGGGTATTCCTGCTTGTATTATTGTCTTGGATAAAGAAAACGCCACCGCTCGCAAGGGCATTTTTATGGTGGATGCCAGCAAAGGCTTCACCAAAGACGGCAACAAAAACCGTTTGCGTCATCAAGACATTCATAAAATGGTCGATGTCTTTAACAAGCAGCTTGAGCTGCCTAAGTATTCGCGTTTAGTGGCGGTCAGTGAGATTGAGGCCAACGATTACAACCTCAACATTCCACGTTATATCGACAGTAGCGAAGCCGAAGACCTGCAAAACATCGAAGCGCATTTGTTGGGTGGTATTCCTCAAGCTGATATTGACGACCTTGCCCGTTATTGGCAGGTGTTGCCGAATGTGCGCCCTGCCTTGTTTCAGCCTGCCAATCGTCCGTTGTTTAGTCAGTTAACGGTTGCCATTGCCGACATTAAAACGACAATTTTTAGTCATCCCGAATTTACTGCCTTTAATGACAGCGTCACGGCATTGTTTAACACATGGCGCGCCACGCATTTGCCGATGTTGCAAGGTTTAACGGTTGGCTGTCATCCTAAAACCTTGATTCATACGCTCTCCGAAAATCTGTTAGCTACCTTTAAAGATGCGCCGTTGTTAGATACTTATGACACTTATCAGCACTTAATGAGTTATTGGGATGATGTGTTTCAGGATGATGTCTATTTGATTAGTGCCGAAGGTTGGCAAGCGGTGTTAGATAACAAGCCGAATGAAGATTTGATTCCTAAGCCTTTAGTGATTGCCCGTTATTTTGCCGCGCAACAAGCCAATATTGAGCAATTAGAAGCTAATCGGGATGCGATTACGCGGCAAATGGAAGAATTAGACGAAGAACACGGCGGCGATGACGGTTTGTTAGCCGATGCCAAAAATGACAAAGGTTCAGTCAACAAAGCCTCGTTAAAAGTACGGTTAACGGCGATTAAACACGATGCCAGCGCACACGAAGAACGCCAATTATTAACCCAATATGCCGCGCTGATTGAGCAACAAGCCACCGCCACCAAAACCATTAAAGACGCGCAAAAAGCGTTGGATGTGTTGGTGCATAAGCAGTATTTTGGCTTAGACGAAAACGCGGTTAAGACTTTGGTGATTGAAGATAAATGGTTAAGCCGTTTGGCGGCGGATGTGCAAAGTGAGTTAGACCGTGTCAGCCAAGCGTTGACGGGGCGCATTAAGCAGTTGGCGGAGCGTTATGAAACGCCGTTGCCGTTGTTGAGCCATGAGCTTGAGGGGTTAAGTGCTAAGGTGGATGAGCATTTAAAGAAGATGGGGTTTATTTGGTAGGTCGGGTTTCCGTAGGGGCGGGTTTGAAACCCGCCCGTACAACATTCGCCCCAAATGCTAAGCCCGTACAAATAAAATGCCAAAATATTTATTATTAGGAATTAAAAATGATTGATGTGCCAGTGGGATATAAACAGACTGATGTGGGAGTTATTCCTGAAGATTGGGAGGTTTGTGTTTTTGGGAGTGTTCTATTTGATTTTAGGGGTGGTGCGCCACTTAAACCAAGTGATTTCACAGATAGAGGATTTCAGGTACTACCAAAAATTGGAGTTCAAAAAGGAGGCTTACTTAAACTAAAAGATACAGACCTTCAATATTGCTCAGATGCATACGCTATAAGCCATAAAAATAACCTTGTGAATAAAGACTTTACGATTATTGTACTTAGAGATTTAGTACCATCAGGGCCGAGCATTGGTTTAATGGTAAAAATACAGAGTAATGTAGATTTTATTCTCGCCCAAGGCGTATATGGTTTTAAATCCAACTTAGAAAGAATATATCCCAACTATCTTATTCAACTATCAAATAGTAGTCCTTACAGAAAACAAATGAATGGGATTATGGTTGGCAGTACACAAGTACATATTACGAATACATCATTCAAAGCAGCATCCTTCATTTGCCCTCCACTAAAAGAACAAACCGCCATCGCCACCGCCCTCTGCGATGTAGATGCCCTACTCAACCAACTCGACAAACTCATTGCCAAAAAGCGCGATATTAAACAAGCCACTATGCAGCAATTGCTGACAGGTAAAAAACGCTTGGCGGGGTTTAGTGGGGAATGGGAGGTTAAAAAGTTAGGGGATATTGTGATTTTTTCCAATGGAAAAGCGCATGAGAACCATATAAGCGAGCATGGCAACTTTGTTGTGGTTAACTCCAAATTTGTTTCAACAGAAGGCCAAGTTAGAAAGCTATCGAATGTTTGCTATTGTCTAGCAAAGATAGGAAGCCTTCTTATGGTAATGAGCGATGTACCCAACGGAAAAGCAATTGCGAAAATATTCTTAGTTGATAAAAACGATAAATATACGGTCAATCAACGTATATGCTCTTTAGAACCTTTAGAGTTTATAGACTCTAACTACTTGTTTTACATTCTTAATAGAAATAAGTTTTATCTTCAATTTGATGACGGAGCAAAACAAACCAATCTCCGTAAACAAGATGTACTAGACTGCCCAATTATACTACCTCCCACAAAAGACGAACAAACCGCTATCGCCACCCTACTCACCGACATGGACACCGAAATCACCCAACTGCAACAACGCCGTCATAAAACCCACGCCCTCAAACAAGGCATGATGCAACAATTATTAACGGGCAAAATACGGCTTATATAACACAACACCACAAGGAAGAATAAAATGTCAAATGTTCATGTAAACGTACAAAGCTTTAAAACACTGTTCAACAATGCCTGCCATCCTCTTGATTTAGACACTTATCAACGCCCCTATGTATGGGACGAGGACAAAGTAAAGCAGCTTATTAACGATTTAAACGACTATATCACAGGCAAAACCCCGTCAAACAGCTACTACATGGGAGCAATTCTGCTACATAAAAATGCTGACAAAAAGAAACTATACATTATTGATGGCCAACAACGACTGACCGCGCTATCTATCCTTTATAGCCAACTGACACAATCATTGCCCCAAAATAACTCACTGAGTTATCACTCGCCAATTTCAGTCAAAAATATCAAACAAACACAACGGCATATTAGCCAATATTTACCCGATACCATAACCGACAACATATTTGACCGTATTTGCTTTAGTGTAATTATGGTGGACTCCGAAGACTTAGCATTTACCTTTTTTGACACGCAAAACAATCGCGGTGTAAAGCTCAACGCAACCGACTTATTAAAAGCCTACCATCTGCGAGCCATTGACAACTCAAACGAACAACTTAACCACGATCTGCAAAAATATTGCGCCCAACAGTGGGAAAAACTGCAAAGACTTCCCATCCGTATTCAAGAAACTCAAGAAAAAAGCGATTTTGTGAAGGTCTTATTTGAAAAATACCTGTGGCGTGCGCGTGTATGGACAGGACAAAAAAACCTTAGTTACGAAACCTATGACGGCGTTCTAGATGAGTTTCAAAATAAAACATTAGAAGTTGAATCAGCAGCAGATACCGTACCACTGTATCGCTCAAGGCATAACCGTCACAGTCAAAACATCACGCTGTTACCCAATCAAACCAGTTATAGTGTCGATGAACAAACAACGCTTAATATCGACAGTACACACAAAATCCCTTTTGTTATTAGACAACCGATTAGCAGAGGCGTAGGTTTTTTCTTGTATGCCGATAAATATATGACCTTGCTTGATAAACTCCTGAACATCGGCAGCAAAAACAATGATATACAGGATTTTAATCACTTTTATGACAAGGTTATCGCACATCTATCGCCTTATTTACGTGAATTATTTTTACTGTCTACATTAATGTACGTTGACCAATTTGGCTCAAAAAAACTCTATCCATTTGCATTGTGGTTAGATTATGCACTTGGCGCGTTACGCGTCGAAAAAGACAATGTTTACAAAGCGTCAATTCCTCCTTTTTTGCGTGATAAAGCATTAAATCTCTTAGATGTGATTGCAAATGCCTTTACTCCCGAACAAGTGATTAACCACCTTAAAGATGACGCAAGCACTCAAAAAATCTACACCAATGACAACATAGATATGAGCAAAAATGGGGTCAAACAAGATTATAAAAAACGCATCTTGAATTATTACGGCCTAGAAGACAACTTAGAGGTCAGCCTAAATAACAAAGCCCAATGGATTGAAAACCACCTAAAAGGACATCAATAATGAACATTCATTCTGAGTTAGTGACACTTGAGCAAATAGTCAAAAAGCAATATTTATTTACCGTACCCATCTACCAACGTTTGTATGTATGGGGCGATGAGCAAATCAAAACCTTACTCGAAGATTTGTTAACTGCTTACAAACCACCACAAAAAGACATATTTTATTTAGGCTGCACCTTAGTCTTAGAACAGGAACGTGAAGGCTGCAAATATCTAGAGCTAGTTGATGGTCAACAACGTTTTACAACGCTATGGATGATAGCGATAATTTTAAAACATAAATTACACGCCTTTACCACAGAAGCGGATAAGCCGCGCGTTAGCTTTGCCATACGCAATGAAGTTAACGATTTTTTTGCTCAACGCATTGCCAGCGAAAGCATTACACAATCGCCCTCTCTACTAATTGACAATGCACTGGCTAAAATCACTTCTTTTATCCAAGAGCAAGATAAAGATTTTGATGTTGCTACTTTTAGTCAGTTTATTTTTAGCAAAGTGCAATTAGTCATTACCAAAGTCCCCACCCAAACAGACCTTAATAAGCTCTTTGAACTCATCAATAATCGTGGCATACAACTTCAACATCATGAGATTTTAAAAGCCCAAATGTTGAGTTATTTTGTATCTAGCCCTTCAGAAAGAGAGCGATATGCCCACCTTTGGGATGCTTGCTCTTATATGGATAACTATGTTGAAAAAACACTGAAAACCATTTCAGAGCTAACAGTAGCAACGCTCTTTGATAATAAAAAAAGCAAAATTAACCAAGAGCCATTAGGTCAAGCCAACTCAGTTATTGAAGCTTTACACGATGTACAAAGCCGAACAAAATCTCACGCCCCTTTAAGTTTGGAATCTATTTTAGCTGAGCCACACAGTAAAGATGACAACACACTAAACATAGAAGCACACATACAACCATCAGAATCCGTTAGAAGCATTATTAGCTTTTCGATGCTACTGCAACATACCTTACGCATCTGGTTATTTAAAAGTAAGCGTGACGACTTGCCTAAAGACTTACCTAGGATTTTGGATAAAGAACTACTCAGCAACTTTCACAAAGCATTTTTCAGCCTTCAAACAACAGCCAAAGATGTTCGCTCTTTTATGAAGTTGCTATGGGAAATCCGTTATTGCTTTGATAAATATATTATTAAATGGGTCAAGATCAACGATAACGAACAGCATCATATATGCAATATGTATCTTGATGGCTCACGCAACAATAAAACACTACAGAGGATTATCCCCGAAACCAAAACCAGTGACGGTTTTGTGTTATTACAAAGTATGCTGTATCACTCGCAAGAAATTACCACACACTATTGGCTTACCCCCTTACTGGCCTATATCCATACACATCGAGAAGCTCAAGGTAACTATTATCAGTATTTAAAACACCTTGATAATCACTTGCTATGTAGTAACGAGCAAGCCGACTTGATTCACCGCAGTTATTCATTTTTAGCCGATCCTGTTCGCACTGCCTCTTTAAACTGCGATGTACTCCACCAAAATAATGGAGTTAAAACACCACACTATTGGTTTTATAAACTTGAGTTTGTGTTGTGGTTTTATCGAGACCAACTACAAAAACAATCAATTCCTGAAAACCACGATTGGTCTAACTTCCACTTTACTGCGAAGAACTCCGTAGAGCATATTGCGCCTCAAACACCACAGCATGTTGATGAAAATCCGCTCTCTCAAGAAGAAGCCGATAACTTTGGTAATTTAGCGTTAGTGTCTCGTAGGCTTAACTCCGAATTTGGCAACAAACCATTTAACGAAAAGAAGGCGCATTTTATTAGCCATAATAAAAACAGCATAGACAGCCTTAAATTAGCATTGATTTACAGTCACAAGAGTTGGAGCTTTAAAAAGGCCGAAAAACATCAACAACATATGATTGATTTACTAACCGAATACTTAGCAATAACGCATAAATAAATTACAGGAGGTTAAAACCATGAAAAACTATTATCGCCTTATGCTTGGCCGAAAAAGCATTCATGCGACTGAGTGTTTTAATGGCGACTTTATTGGTGCAGACTTTCAAATAGACCAAGACCTAAGTGCTGCCCTACCCGAACAATGGCAGCAATTTAACAAAGTCTTCATCCCTGTTTTTTTGGCCAAACATCCCGAAAAAAGTAAAATTGCTGGAGGCTTGGCCTGTGCTGCCTTATGGATGGTATCTAAGGGTATTTGTCAGGGCGATATTTTACTGTGTCCCGATGGTAATGGTACTTATCGGGTCGCAGAAGTAATTGGTGATTATTATTATGCCGCCAACCAAGTATTGCCGCATCGCCGCAAAGTAAAATGGTTATCTGTAAGCATCGCTCGTACGGCAATGAGTGAAGCTTTAAAAAACTCAACTGGCTCTATTGGAACAGTCGGCACCATTACCAGCCATCACGTTGAAATAGAGAAATTTTTAAATATTGACGAACATGACTCGACCACTGTTGCCGTTGACCCCGTAGTAGAAGACCCGCTTGCCTTTGCATTAGAAAAACATTTAGAGGATTTTTTAGTCAAAAACTGGCATCAAACCGAGCTAAGCCAACAGTACAATATTTACGAAGAAGACGGCGAATTGGTCGGTCAACAGTACAGCATCAACGCAGGCACAATCGACATTTTAGCCATCAGCAAAGACAAAAAACGCTTATTAGTCGTAGAGCTTAAACGTGGCCGTGCCTCTGATATTGTCGTTGGGCAAATTCTGCGTTACATGGGTTGCATCAAAGAACAAATTGCGGAAACAGATCAACGTGTTGAAGGTGTCATTATTGCCCTAGAAGATGACCAAAAATTACGTTGGGCATTAAACGCCGTGCCGTCAGTTAGCTTTTATCGCTATGAACTTAGCTTTAAGTTATTAAAAGTATAATGTATGAACTCAATCGACCAAATCGAACGCATCACCCAACATCGTGTTGTTAAACTGCTCAGTCAACAACTGGGCTACGATTATTTAGGTGACTGGCAAGACCGCGCTAATAATCGCAATATCGAAACACAATACCTAACCGCCTTTTTACAACAACAAGGCCAAAATCACGCGCTCATCAATAAAGCCATTTATGAGTTTGAAAAAACAGCTAGCGACCAAACGCTAAACCTCGCCAATCGTAATAAAGCGGTGTATCAATTACTGCGCTACGGCGTAAAAGTTAAAGCCGATATTAGCGAAAACACGCAAACCGTATGGCTGATTGACTGGAAAAACCAAACCAATAATCATTTTGCCTTTGCCGAAGAAGTCACTGTTAAAGGTGCAAACGCCAAAGCCAACAGTAAACGCCCCGACATTGTGCTGTATATCAACGGCATTGCCTTGGGTGTCATTGAACTCAAACGCTCAACGATCTCCGTCAGTGAAGGCATACGTCAAAATTTAGACAATCAAAAACCACAGTTTATTGAGCCATTTTTTAGCACGCAACAATTGGTCATGGCAGGTAACGACAGCCAAGGCATACGCTATGGCACAACCCTCACTGCCGAAAAATACTACCTCACTTGGAAAGAACCGATTCTTGATAATGGTCTAAGCCTGTTAGATGCTCACCTCTGCCAACTGTGCGAAAAAACGCGCTTTTTAGAATTGATTCATGACTTTGTGGTGTTTGATTCAGGCACTAAAAAACTGTGTCGGCCTAACCAATACTTTGGCATTAAAGCAGCACAGGAATATATTAAACAGCGTGAAGGCGGCATTATTTGGCACACCCAAGGCAGTGGCAAAAGTTTAACGATGGTTTGGCTGACCAAATGGATACGCGAAAATATCCCCGATGCCCGTGTGTTACTGATTACCGACCGCACCGAACTCGATGAACAAATCGAAAAAGTGTTTATGGGCGTGGATGAGAAAATTTATCGTACCACCAGCGGCGCGGATTTAATTGCTCAACTGAATGTCACTAGCGAATGGTTGTTGTGTTCGTTAATTCATAAATTTGGCAATAAAGAAGAAGGCGATATTCAGCAATATCTGGATGAGGTTAAAAAATCGCTACCGCTTAACTTTAAAGCCAAAGGCGATATGTATGTCTTTGTTGATGAATGTCACCGCACGCAATCAGGTGCATTACACGAAGCCATGAAAAGCATTTTGCCTCATGCGGTGTTTATTGGCTTTACAGGCACGCCCCTGCTCAAAGCGGACAAACAAAAAAGCATCGAGATTTTTGGCAGCTATATTCACACCTATAAATTTAATGATGCCGTTAAAGATGGTGTCGTGTTGGATTTACGCTACGAAGCACGCGATATTGACCAATACCTCACCTCCCCCCAAAAAATAGATGAATGGTTTGAACTACAAACCAAAGACTTAACCGACATCGCCAAAGCACAACTTAAAGCCCGTTGGGGAACACTTCAAAAAGTCCTTAGCTCCAAAGACCGCCTACAAATGATCGTCAACGACATCATCATGGATATGGCGAAAAAACCGCGCTTAATGGATGGCCGAGGCAATGCCATGCTGGTATCAAGCAGCATTTATCAAGCCTGTAAGTTTTATGAGCTATTCCAACAAACACCGTTACAAGGCAAATGTGCGATTGTCACCTCGTACAAACCCACCGCCACCGATATTAAAGGCGAAGAAACAGGTGAAGGCTTAACCGAAAAACTGCATCAGTACGATATTTATCAAAAAATGCTCAACGGCAAAGACGCCAGTAAATTTGAAATAGAAGTCAAAAAACAGTTTATTGATGAACCTGCACAAATGAAGCTGTTAATTGTCGTCGATAAACTATTAACGGGTTTTGATGCGCCCTCTGCGACCTATTTGTATATCGACAAACACATGCGCGACCACGGCTTGTTTCAGGCCATTTGTCGCGTCAATCGTTTGGATGGTGAAGACAAAGAATACGGCTATATTATTGACTATAAAGACCTATTCAAAAGCCTAGAAAGCACAGTTAAAGATTACACCTCTGGCGCATTAGATGCCTACGATGCCGCTGATGTTGCAGGACTATTAAGTGACCGCTTAGAAAAAGCCAAAGAACAACTGGAAGAAGCCCGTGAAGGGATTAAAGCCTTATGTGAGCCTGTCGCCTTACCTCGTTCTATCAACGATTATTTACATTATTTTTGTGCGATAGAATCAGGTAATGTCGAGCAACTGAAAAACAATGCCCCTAAACGTTTAACGCTGTATAAAATGACGGCGGCCTTGCTTCGCGCCTTTGCCAATCTCAGTGGTGAAATGGATAAAGCAGGCTATAGCGCAACTGATATTCACACCATCAAGCAGGAAGTTGACCATTACGACAACGTGCGTACCACCGTCAAACTGAACAGTGCCGACTATATCGACCTTAAAATGTATGAACCTGCGATGCGTCACTTAATTGATACCTACATTCGGGCAGGTGAAAGTGAGAAAATCTCTGCCTTTGATGACGTGTCACTGGTGCAATTGATTGTGCAAAAAGGCAGTCAGGCTCTAGCCTCATTACCCGATAACCTACGCAACAATCCTGAAGCCGTTGCCGAAACCATCGAGAATAACGTCCGCAAACTCATTATTGACGAGCAACCGATTAACCCTAAATATTACGAACGGATGTCGGAACTATTAGACAAGTTAATCGAACAGCGCAAACTAGATGCCATTGAATATCAAGCCTATCTAGCAGAGATTATTGAACTCGCCAAACAAGTCGCGCAACCCAATGCAACAAGCTATCCTGAAAGCCTCAACAGTGCCGCTAAACGCGCTTTATACGACAACCTTGACCAGAATGAAGCCTTGGCTATGGCGATTCACAATACCGTGATGCTGACCAAAAAAGATGACTGGCGCAATAATGCAGGCAAAACTAAAGAAGTCAGACGTGCCATCAAAGACGTATTGCCCGACAAAACCTTATTGGATACTGTTTTTAGCTTAGTACAAAACCAACATGAATATTGAACAACTAACCATTAGCGGCCTTGCCATTGATGTGGTGCGTAAAGACATCAAGAATTTGCACTTGGGCGTATATCCGCCGCATGGCCATGTTCGTGTTGCTGTGCCGCTGTATATTGATAACGAAGCCGTCCGCTTGGCAATTGTGTCGCGCTTAGGCTGGATTAAACGCCAACAAGCCAAATTCGACAAACAACCACGCATCTCCGCCCGTGAATACATCACAGGGGAAAGTCATTTTGTCCAAGGCCGACGTTACTTACTGAATGTGATTTATCACACGTCAGCCCCTAAAGTGATTCTGCAACACACAACCCTTGATTTATATGTCCGAGACGGCAGTGATGCCGCTAAACGTCAGGCGGTGTTACAGGCATGGCACAGGCAACAACTCAAAACACAGATACCTGATTTAATTGCTAAGTGGCAACCACTCATGGGGGTCGAGGTAGCGGATTGGGGCGTAAAACAAATGAAGACACGCTGGGGAACGTGCAACATCCGTGACCGCCGTATTTGGTTAGCCTTAGAGTTAGCGCAAAAGCCGTCACACTGTTTGGAATATGTCGTCGTGCATGAAATGACGCATTTATTAGAACGTCATCATAACGACCGCTTCAAAGCGTATATGACTAAATTTCTACCCAACTGGCAAAGCATCAAAAACGAATTAAACCAATTGCCGTTGATTACGCCTTTTATGGAGGAGTAAGTGTTGGGCATCACCTATCACCTCCTGCCCCATACTTATTTTTGACCAATTTCATCAAGGGTGTTGAAGTGGTAGCGAGTGACAATTCAATACACTTGACGGCGACCGCTGGTGATTTCAAACGTTAGGCTTTACTGCTAAAGAAGTGAACGCTTAGCTTAACAAATAGCTCATCTGTCCACAGATTAAACGGAAAGACATATAGTGAAACCTATATTTGTAAGAGTGGTATTGACCTCTGTGCTTCTTGCATTATTGGGTGGTTGGTTAAGTTTGGCAAATGCAGGCAATATAAAAAACTTGCCGCCACTGAATACCGCAGCAAATGCCGAGAAAACGCCAAAGCAGATTGTGACCGAGTTTTTCGATTTGGCGTTTAGCGAACGTCATCCCACAGAAGCCGCCATGAAGTATATTTCTCCTGATAAATATATCCAGCACAATCCCGATGGAAAAGATGGACGTGATACGTTTATAAAAGGCTTTGCTGCATATGTTGAGAAATCTAAGTATCAGGCAGTCATCAAGCGGGTGATAGCTGAGGGTGAAATAGTTGTCATTCATAGCCACGGCTTTAACGACCCAAGTGATTCAAAAGATCGTGGTGAAGCCTCCGTAGATATTTTCCGCGTGGATAATGGGAAAATCGTTGAGCATTGGGATGTCATTAAACCAGTACCCGAAAAGTCAAACAATTCAAACACTATGTTTTAAAAAGCCTTTTTTGGGTGTTGAGTGATGGTTGCTTACGACCACTGCTTTAGGTTTATCATTACCTTACCCGACATTCCACCCATCAATTAATACGTTAGATATTTTTATGTATATACCGCCTCATTTTCAAGAACAACGCGAAGAAGTCCTTCTCGGGCTTATTGCTAAAAACCCTTTAAGTGCCATTGTTTGGCAGTCGCCAGATGGCACAGTTGCTGACCATATTCCTTTGTCTTTCAAAAAATCAGAATTAGGAAATGGTTACTTAATTGGTCATGTGGCAAGAAATAACCCATTATGGCAACATGCCGCAAATCAGGAAGTTCTCGTGATTTTTCAAGGTGCAAATGCCTACATTTCACCTAATTGGTACGCCACAAAACAAGAAACAGGCAAGGTAGTTCCAACATGGAACTATGTGGCAGTTCATGTCTATGGGAAAATTCGAGCAATAGAAGATGCTAATTGGATATTTCAACAAATTTCTACGCTAACTTCATTGCATGAGCAATCACAAACAAAACCGTGGAAAGTTACAGATGCTCCATCTGACTATATTGACCGTATGATTAGTGCTATTGTTGGCATAGAAATAGAAATCACAAACATAATTGGCAAGTCTAAGATGAGTCAGAATCAGGTTACTCATAATCAGCAAAGCGTTGGGACTGCTTTAAATAATCTAGGCTCTGAGATGGCGAAAAGTGTGGCTGATTTGGTGCTTGGTAAAAGTGAACATATCTAACTTCTTTTTGTTGTAGGTACTTCCGCGTTAATCGGGCAGTTAAGTTTAAGATTTGGGGGTTTTACAATGGAACCTAGAGATAGCATAGAGCCAGCCTCTTGCAAAAATATGGAAGATATTCGTGCTGAAATTGATTACCTTGACCTTAAAATCATTTCACTATTAGGTAAACGCTTTCAATACGTTCAAGCGGCATCAAAGTTTAAAACCTCTGAAACGTCAGTTCGAGCACCTGAGCGTTTTCAGGCAATGCTTCAACAGCGGCGAGTTTGGGCAGAAAAAGAAGGTTTAAGTCCAGATGCCATTGAAAAGCTCTACAGCGACTTAGTTAACCATTTTATTGCCGAAGAAATGAAAAAATGGAAACAAGAAAATGAAACTGCCTAGCCTATGAACAAGCTAATTAAGGAGGAGAAAATTCTTTCAGGTTAGTCATCATGATCGCCCGCATGATCGCTTGTTTGGCGGCTAATACGTGCAAAGGCAATAAACTAAGGCTAAAAAAACGTTTCAAATCAACTCAAAAACCGCCCTACTTTCGTTTCTAAAAGCCTGATTAGTTCCGGCTGCATGTAATCATAATCGTCAGGAATATCAAGGCACACCACACGTTTACTTTTTATATGGCTACCAAATTTTTTGGATAATTTATTTCGGTGCGTCTTTTCCATGACAAAAATAATGGATCCCCACTCTATTTGCTCAACGGATAACGGCACAGTCGCATCTACGTTAATACCTGCCGAATCTGTTTCTACGCCTGACCACGTTGAAAACACATGCTCTGCCGTGGGACTTCTGAGCTTATTTTGACTGCATATAAATAATGCTTTTTTCATAAAACTTGTGAGCATCCTAAAGATAAAAGTCTATCGTGTATTTATTGGGGGTGTATAAAATCACAACTTGGCACTTCAGATATGATTAACCCATATTGCGTTTTATCCGAAATTTACTCCGAATCTTGCTCCGAACTTTCATCATTAATAATCAGCTCTTGAGTCAGTGTCAATATGTGCACCTTAGCCTGTCAGCACTTTGAAACTGAATTCGCGCTTATTGATATCGTGAACCGTGTTGACCAAGTTTTTTAGATTTCGTCCCAATCGATCCAGTTTCTACACCACCAGCAGTTACAGCAATCAAGTCTTGCAGATTATCAAGTGACTTCGGTCTATCGCGACCCATCTGCTAAGGAAAAAGCCAATTGTGTGATTTTGACTACAGGATCATCGCGGTTGGTGCCACTTGCTCTGTGCCCATGGCGGTCATCCAGTAATAGGCCAGCCATGTGAGCGTCAGCGTACAGACCTGCCATGACGGCCATCCTACGCTAGCCGTAGAGATAAAAACCGTCTACGAAATTGCTTCGGGGGTTGCCGGAGCATCCGTACTAATCGCTTTGAAACTGGCTACGCCGATCTGGAGCTTCGTCAAGGTGACTGAAGTTGCATACAGGACTAACATCATGAACCGCATCTACAAATTGATTTGGAATATCAAGACAGGCACTTTTATCGCCGTCGCTGAGAATGCTCGCAGTGCGGGCAAAAAGTCGTCATTGTGTAACTCGATGAGCACTCGCCGTCTCGGTTTCTCCTTAAAAACCTTAGCCGTGTCACTACTCATGATCAGCGGCACGAGTATGCTGTATGCCCAACCGGTGGGCGGTGTGGTGTCCGCAGGCAGTGCTCAGATTGGCGGTACGCTGGCCAACACCACTATCAACCAAAGCTCCCAGAATGTGGCCATCAACTGGCAAAGCTTCAATATTAATACGGGTGAATCGGTTAATTTTGTTCAACCCAACAGTAGTTCGGTGGCACTGAACCGTGTTCTAGGATCCGATGGTTCAAGCATTATGGGCAATCTATCAGCCAACGGGAAGGTCTTCCTGATCAATCCCAATGGTGTGTTATTTGGCCCAACGGCATCCGTCAATGTCGGCAGCCTTGTCGCATCGACTCTGAATATGACTGATGCCGATTTTATGGCAAATGACTATCAGCTATCTGGCACAACAACGGGTACGGTGCTGAACCAAGGCACTATTACCACGACAGAGGGTGGCTTTGTTGCGCTGTTAGGCGCGAACGTCAGTAATCAAGGCGTGATTGCTGCGAAGCTCGGCAGCGTGATTCTGGCCGCTGGACGTGCGATGACACTAGATGTGGCTGGCGATAAACTACTCAATATCATGATTGATCAAGGCATGATCAATGCCTTAGTCGAAAATGGCGGACTGATTCAGGCAGATGGCGGACACGTGCTCATGACCACGCAGACCGCAGGCAATCTGCTTAGCAACGCCATCAATAATACGGGCGTGGTTCGGGCACAGACTATTCAGAATATCGATGGCACCATCAAACTGCTCGGTGATATGAAAAATGGTAGCGTCAATGTGACAGGCGTACTGGACGCTTCCGCACCGAATGGCGGCAATGGCGGCTTTATCGAAACCTCAGCAGCACACGTCAATATCTCGAATGACGTCAAAATCACCACGGCTGCACCGAGTGGATTGACCGGTAATTGGCTGATTGATCCGCAAGACTTCACGATTTCGGGTGCTGGCGATATTTCTGGCCCCACACTGAGTGCTCAGTTGGTGAACTCCAGCATTACGATTCTGAGTACTCAAGGTGCAGTGGTAGGTAACGGCGACATCTTTGTCAATGATGCGATCACGTGGACGCCGGCTCCTGTTTCCACCACGTTGACCTTGAATGCCCTGCGAGACGTGAATATCAATCAGGCTGTCACTTCAACAGGTGGCAACTTTGTGGTGATTGCTGGACGAGACATCCATCAAAATGCAGCCGTGACCACCACCAACGGCAACTTTAGCTCAACAGCCATTCGCGATGTCAATATCGTGAGAGATGCCGCCCACCCACTCACCGCCACGACAACGACAGATGGCAACTTCACCTCGAACGCAGGGCGTAATGTCAACATCCAAGGCGCGGCTCTGACCACGACTAGGGGTATTTTGACGCTGAACGCAGGTAATGACGCGGTTAGTGGCGGTGGTGTCATTTTCGCTGCTGGAACCCCGATCGCTGCCGTCACAGGGCCAAATGCGGCAGTCAGGATTTTTAATCCCATCGGAATAACGACCAATTATGCGGGCAACTTCACCTTGACTGGTGGTGCCACACTCACACAATTCACGTTGCTGTTTATACCCGGCCCCGTAGGGGCTACGGGAGCAACTGGTTCAACCGGAGCTACAGGGGCAACTGGCACGGCAGGTACAAACGGTGTCGATGGCGCAATCGGCGCGACAGGTGCCACTGGCAATACTGGAGCGACAGGTAACACGGGCGCAACGGGCATTGCAGGGACAAATGGCACAAACGGTGTCGATGGCGCAATCGGGGCGACAGGTGCCACTGGCAATACTGGAGCGACAGGTAACACGGGCGCAACGGGCATTGCAGGGACAAATGGTACAAATGGCGTAGATGGGGCAATCGGCGCGACAGGTGCCACTGGCAATACTGGAGCGACAGGTAACACGGGCGCAACGGGCA
>VIAD01000014.1:35167-74078 GCA_006546595.1 Moraxellaceae bacterium AER2_44_116
GCAATACTGGAGCGACAGGTAACACGGGCGCAACGGGCATTGCAGGGACAAATGGCACAAACGGTGTCGATGGCGCAATCGGGGCGACAGGCGCCACTGGCAATACTGGAGCGACAGGTTCAGCAGGAGATCCTGCACCAACAGGCACTGTTGTGACTCTACCCTTTCCAGTCGTTCAACCCGTACCAATAGATGGTGTGCCGGCAATTATCGTACCGTCATCGCCGCTATTAACGGTATTACCGCAGGCCGTACTTCCTGTAGAGTTAGTTGTTGCTCATGCACAAGTGGTACTACCTGTCATTTATGCGCCTGAACAAGATCCTGTCATTTATGTGCCTAAACAGGATCGCAACTAAGCATTATTGACCCTTCGGATCAGGCTGCTTTTTATTAGCCATAACGGTTGGCTGGTTTTGTGTATAGCAACTCAAATACTCAGCCAATCATATCCTTCAATCGCTGAAATAAATACCTGATCCAAGATTGGTGTTCATAGGGCCACTTAATGAAAGAAATTGAAACAATCAAGGTGGTCAACTTTGTAGAGACGCTGCCATCTGTAACGATCATCAAAGCCAAACCAAAGCAATTCACCCCTGTTAAAACACCAAATACAACAATCATCAACCCTAAAAAGATGTTCAGGTAAAACACCCGCCGCAACCACCATAAAAAAACATGCTCTGCCGTGGTAATCAGCAAGACATTGACCAATGTGTACCCCCTTTTACCCGTTCTACTTTTTGGCTTTATTGGGGGCCTATGCTTGCGTGCTTCTGTAGTGGCTTGGTCAATGGTCATAGATTGATAGCGGCTTAGTGTGACTTAGCACTGATAGTCCATTCATGTAAATTTAGTTTATTTGACTTTTTTACATCTTTTTTACACCCTGCCCCCGTCTTTATACATCGTCTTTACACCCCTCTGTTTAAGCTGACCTAGGTACAAATCCTCAAGGTCATCATTATGAATTCCCTGTATCTACTTACGGGCAGTATTGCCATCTTACTGCTGATTTATTTGGTTTATGCCCTCTTGAATCCAGAGGATTTTTAATTATGGCTAGCCATATTATCATCCAAATCGGCTTATATCTGCTGTTACTGCTACTCATCACTAAGCCTATGGGCTTATGGATTAACACAGTCATGGCTGGCGACAAACATTTCCTTAGCCGTATCGGTGAACCGCTAGAGCGGCTGTTTTATCGTCTTGCTGGTGTTGATAGTCACACAGAAATGAACTGGAAAGCCTACGCTTTAGCGTTAATGAGCTTCAATATATTAGGCGTGATAGTGGTTTTTTTACTGCAAAAGCTACAACTCGCGTTACCGCTAAATCCTCAACAATTGGCAAATATCAGTACCGACTCCGCGTTTAATACCGCTATTAGCTTTGCCACCAATACCAATTGGCAAGGTTATGCAGGCGAAACAACGATGAGTTATTTCACCCAAATGCTGGCGTTGACGGTACAAAATTTCTTTTCTGCCGCCACAGGTATTGCTGTTGTTATCGCCTTGATTCGTGGCTTTGCCCGTCACTCCAGCCAAACTATTGGTAATTTTTGGGTTGATATCACCCGTAGCACCTTGTATTTGTTATTGCCCGTGTCGTTGTTATTGGCAACCATTTTTATGAGCCAAGGGGTGATTCAAAATTTTGATGCCTATCAAAACATAACAACGCTAAATAATGGCACGCAAACCATAGCCATGGGACCTGTTGCGTCGCAAGAGGCCATCAAAATGCTCGGCACAAACGGCGGTGGCTTTTTTAACGCCAACTCAGCACACCCCTTTGAAAATCCCACCGCATTAGTCAATCTCCTACAAATGCTGGCAATTTTCGTGATTCCTGCGGGCTTGTGTTATGCCTTTGGTGTGATGGTTGGCGACCGTCGCCAAGGTTGGGCGATTTTTAGTGCCATGATGCTGCTATTTATTGCTTTTCTAACGGTAGAAATTGTCGCAGAACAACAAGGCAATCCCCTATTAACGGCTATTGACGCAGACCAACAATTATCTGCCTTACAAACGGGCGGCAATATGGAAGGTAAAGAAACCCGTTTTGGCATTGTTGCCTCAGCTTTATTTACCACGATTACGACTGCCGCTTCTTGTGGCGCAGTGAATGCCATGCACGACTCGTTAACCCCCCTTGGTGGTTTAGTGCCAATGGTACTGATGCAATTGGGTGAAGTGGTATTTGGTGGTGTCGGTTCGGGCTTATATACCATGCTGATTTACGCGCTCTTAGCGGTGTTTATTGCAGGATTGATGATTGGTCGTACACCTGAATATTTAGGCAAAAAAATTGAAGTCTTTGAAATGAAAATGACCGCCGTCATTATTTTAGTAACGCCACTGTTAGTGCTAGTCGGCACTGCCATTGCCGTGATGTCACCACTAGGAACGGCAGGTATTGCCAATCCTGCGGCACATGGTTTTAGCGAAATTCTTTATGCCTTTTCCTCGGCAGCTAATAACAACGGTAGTGCTTTTGCAGGTCTGTCAGCTAACACACCTTTTTATAACATCATGTTAGCGATTGCCATGTGGTTTGGCCGTTTTGGCATCATCATCCCTGTACTCGCTATTGCTGGCTCACTAGCCGCCAAAAAACGTTTACAAGCGGGTGCAGGCACGATGCCGACCCATGATGTGCTGTTTATTTTCCTGTTAATTGGCACAGTGTTACTGATTGGCGCACTGACATATGTCCCTGCCTTAGCCCTTGGCCCTGTCATCGAACACCTGTTACTTACAAGCGGGAGCGTGCTGTAATGAGTAAAAACTTATCTCTGTTTGACCCTGCTTTAGTCAAACCAGCCTTAATTGAAGCCGTTAAAAAACTGTCTCCACGCAGTCAATGGCGAAACCCTGTGATGTTTGTCGTCTATATCGGTAGTATTTTGACCACAGGATTATGCGCTCAAGCCTTTATTGGCCAAGGTGATGCACCAGCTCTCTTTATTCTAGGTATCAGTGTCTGGTTATGGTTTACCGTGCTGTTTGCCAACTTTTCCGAAGCATTGGCCGAAGGCCGTAGCAAAGCACAAGCGGCATCATTACGTGATTTGAAAAAAGCAACGTGGGCAAAAAAACTGCACGCGCCTTATCAATTGGGTAGCGAAATACATACTGTTCCCGCCCATGACTTGCGTAAAGAAGACATCGTGTTGGTGGAAGCTGGCGATATGATTCCGATTGATGGCGAAGTCATTGAAGGCGTTGCTTCTGTAGATGAATCGGCTATTACTGGCGAGTCTGCACCCGTGATTCGTGAGTCGGGCGGTGATTTTAGCTCGGTGACAGGCGGCACACGCGTGTTGTCGGACTGGTTGATTATGCGTGTCAATGTTAATGCAGGTGAAACTTTTATTGACCGAATGATTGCGATGGTCGAAGGTGCAAAACGACAAAAAACCCCCAATGAAATCGCACTCACCATTTTATTAGTGGCATTAACTATCGTATTTCTACTCGCCACCGCCACCCTGTTACCCTTCTCATTATTTAGTGTGGAAGTGGCTCATGCCAAAGAAGCGGTCAGTATTACCGTATTGGTTGCCCTGCTAGTTTGTCTCATTCCTACTACCATTGCAGGTTTATTATCAGCGATTGGTGTCGCAGGCATGAGTCGGATGATGCAAGCCAATGTCATTGCAACCTCTGGTCGTGCTGTCGAGGCGGCAGGTGACGTTGATGTGTTATTACTTGATAAAACAGGCACGATTACGCTAGGCAACCGTCAAGCCTCAGTCTTTTTACCTGCAAATGGCGTGACTGAAGCAGAGTTAGCCGATGCCGCACAATTATCCTCGCTCGCTGACGAAACGCCCGAAGGCCGTAGTATCGTTATTCTTGCCAAACAGCAATTTAATATTCGTGAACGTGATATTAAAACGCTAGATGCCCATTTTGTTCCATTTACCGCACAAACACGAATGAGCGGAGTGAACTTAGGCGAACGAGAAATTCGTAAGGGTTCAGCAGAAGCGATTCGTCGTTATTTGGCCAATCAAGGGGTGAATTTTCCCGACAGTTTGAATCAGAAAATTGATGAAGTCTCACGTCGTGGTAGTACACCTTTGGTTGTTGCCGAAAATAAACGTGTACTGGGTGTTATCGAATTAAAAGACATCGTCAAAGGCGGTATCAAAGAGCGTTTTGCTGAATTACGGCAAATGGGCATTACCACGGTGATGATTACAGGTGATAACCATCTCACCGCTGCTGCCATTGCTGCCGAAGCGGGTGTTGATGACTTTTTAGCCGAAGCCACACCCGAAGACAAACTGGCTCTGATTCGTAAATATCAAGCCGAAGGCAAAATGGTTGCCATGACAGGTGACGGCACCAACGACGCCCCTGCATTAGCTCAAGCGGATGTTGCCGTTGCCATGAATAGCGGTACACAAGCCGCCAAAGAAGCAGGTAATATGGTTGATTTGGACTCTAATCCCACCAAGTTGATTGAGATTGTCGAAACAGGCAAACAAATGTTGATGACCCGTGGCTCGTTAACGACCTTTAGTATTGCTAACGACATCGCCAAATACTTTGCCATTATTCCTGCGGCGTTTGCCAGTACCTACCCGCAACTTAACGCTTTGAATGTCATGGGCTTACATAGTCCAGCGTCAGCGATTTTATCGGCGGTGATTTTTAATGCCTTGATTATCATTGTCTTGATTCCATTAGCGTTGCAAGGTGTTCCTTATCGTGCGGTGGGCGCGGCTGAATTATTGCGCCGTAATTTATTGATTTATGGACTTGGTGGGATTGTTGCGCCATTTGTGGGTATCAAAATAATTGATTGGCTATTAGTCATCATGCACTTGGTTTAAAGTGGAGAAGATCATGAACGCATTTTTACAACCAGTACGCCCAGCTCTGGTGTTATTCGCTGGTCTGACCTTAATCACAGGTGTGGCCTATCCTTTACTGACAACTGGCATAGGCCAAGTCCTGTTTCCACAACAAGTGTCAGGCTCACTGATAACAGAAAACGGTAAAGTGATTGGCTCTGCCCTCATTGGCCAAAGTTTTACTGAGCCAAAGTACTTCTGGGGACGACCTTCAGCCACCTCACCTTCACCTTATAATGCGGGTGCTTCTAGCGGTTCTAATTTAGGGCCATTAAATCCCGCACTGACGACTGCCGTGAGCGAAAGAGTTACAGCGCTACGCCAACTCGACCCTAGCAACACGACCGCTGTGCCTGTCGATTTAGTCACTGCCTCTGCCAGTGGTTTAGACCCAGACATCAGCCCTGCGGCGGCTTATTATCAGGCCACACGGATTGCCCGTTTACGACAATTGTCATTAGCACAGGTAAATACCTTAATTGCGGCTCATACCGAAGGTCGGCAATTTGCAATCCTAGGTGAAGCTCGTGTTAATGTCTTATTGTTGAATCTCGCTCTTGATAAGCTGGAGTCCACACATGGACAACCGTCCTAATCCTGATGCTCTGTTAGAAAAAGTGCAGCGTGACGAAGTACAAGCACGACGTGGCCAACTAAAAATCTTTTTTGGCAGTTGTGCTGGCGTAGGCAAAACCTGCGCCATGTTGCAGGCCGCTCGCCAACAACAGCAAAAAGGCGTAGATGTGGTCGTTGGATTGCTGGAGACACATGGCCGTGTCGAAACGGCTCAACTGCTGACAGGGCTGGATTTACTGCCAACACAAGCGGTTAACTATCAGGGACGATTGCTCGCCGAATTCGATTTGGATGCGGCCTTGGCGCGCAAACCTGCGCTCATACTGGTGGATGAACTGGCACACTCCAATTTGCCCAGTTGCCGCCACCCCAAACGCTGGCAGGATATTGACGAACTGCTGGCGGCAGGCATCAATGTTTATAGCACTGTCAACGTGCAACATTTGGAAAGCCTAAATGATATTGTCGGCCAAATTACGGGCATTCGTGTCCGTGAAACCATTCCCGATAAAGTTTTTGATGGTGCCGATGATATTGTACTGGTTGATTTACCGCCCGATGAACTGATCCAACGCTTGAAGGAGGGCAAAGTTTATTTGCCCGAGCAAGCGACACGCGCCAGCCGTAACTTCTTTCGTAAAGGCAATCTGATCGCTTTGCGAGAATTAGCCTTACGCCGTACGGCTGACCGAGTGGACGCGCAGATGCGTTATTATCGGCAAGACCAAGCCATTTACCATGCATGGCAAGCCAAAGAACGCTTACTGGTGGGTATTAACTGTCATGCTAATAGTGAAAATATGGTGCGTGCTGCCGCCCGCCTCGCCGCCAGTTTACGTGCCGACTGGCTAGCTGTTTATGTCGAAACCCCTGCCGAGCAATCACTGACGGTGCAACAACAAGAACAACTATTAAAAACGCAAAAACTGGCACAAGAACTAGGTGCAGAAACCGTATCGCTGTCTGGGCAAAATCGCGCTGAAACCTTATTGGCTTATGCTCAAACCCGTAATGTCTCTAAATTAGTGTTGGGTAAAAGTCATGTTCATGGTTGGCAACGTCTATGGAAACAAGCACTAGCCACTGAAATTCATCAACGCGCGAACAACGATATTGACCTGTATTTAATTGGCAAAAATACACCTGAAACTAAAACTAATCTTCGTCAACAATCACAACAAACATCACCAACAAGCGCAACAACATCACTGGCTAACTATGGTTGGGCAGCCGCCACTTGTAGTCTCGTGACACTGGCTACGGCGGGTTTGATTCAGGTCTTTGACCTTGCCAATATCATCATGCTGTATTTATTGGCGGTGGTACTCATCACCATCCGTTTAGGCAAAGGCGCAGGTATTTTTGCCTCATTTTTTAGTGTTGCAGCTTTTGATTTTTTCTTTGTCCCACCACGCTTATCGTTTACGGTGGCTGATACTCAATATGTTTTTACCTTTGCTGTGATGTTGGTGGTCGCATTAATTATTAGCAATCTCACCGCCCGTTTGCGTTATCAAGCCGATATTGCCACCTACCGCGAACAACGTACGGCCAGTCTATATGCCATCGCCAAAGAGTTAGCGAGTTCTCTGACTACCGAAAGTATTATTGATATTAGTCATGAACATCTAGACCCCTTATTTCAAGCAAAAACCTATCTGCTACTGCCTGATTTGACTGATAAAATCGTCTGTACAGCGACCGCCACCACCACTATTTCGAACTTAGATAGCGGGATTGCTCAATGGGTTTATGATCACCAACAAGCAGCAGGTATCGGTACAAACACGCTACCCGCTAGTCCGTTGTTATACTTGCCGTTAAAAGCCCCCATGCGCACACGCGGGGTCTTGATATTACAGCCTTCACAAGCCCAACTATTACGCCAACCAGAACAACAACGGCTACTTGACACTTTTGCTTCTCAAATTGCCTTAGCGTTGGAACGCGTGCATTTTGTCGATGTTGCCCGTGATGCGCTAGTAAATATGGAAGGTGAACGCTTACGCAACTCCTTACTATCGACCATTTCTCATGATTTACGCACACCCTTAACCTCGTTGATAGCAATGGCAAGTTTGCTCGAAAAAAACCTCAATCAACCAAAAGACGCTTTAGAAATCACCCATTATATTCAGCAACAAGCTCTACGTATGAATCAGTTAATTACCAACTTATTAGATATGGCGCGCTTGCAAACAGGTGGCGTGACCTTAAACCGTCAATGGCACGCGATTGAAGAAACGATTGGTAGTGCCATACATGCCTGTCAGCCCTCCTTAGATCATCATATTATTCGCACTGACGTTCCACCAGAATTGCCTCTGGTCTTGTTTGACGCTATCTTGATTGAACGAGTGCTGTGTAATTTGCTCGAAAATGCCTGTAAATACACACCTGTACAGAGCATCATTACCGTCAGCGCACGTATGAGTGAGCAGCAGTTAATCGTCAGTGTCAAAGATAATGGTGCTGGTTTACCCACTGGCATGGAAGATAAAATTTTTGCCAAGTTTACCCGTGGCGATAAAGAATCGGCTCAAACGGGCGTTGGTTTAGGTTTAGCGATTTGTCAGGCTATTATTGACGCACATCATGGTAGTATTAAAGCAACAAATATCGACACAGGTGGGGCTTGTTTTACCTTCACCTTGCCTGCCAGTGAACCACCACCCTTAACGGCGGAAGAACCCGAAGATCCATAGCATGATGACGAACTCTCCCCCTGTACAAATTGTCATTATTGAAGATGAAAAACAAATTCGTCATTTTCTCTATAGCGCATTAACAGCCGATGGTTTTCAAGTGTATGAAGCCGAAAATGGTCAACGGGGGTTGATAGACTGCGCGACGCGTAAACCTGATTTAGTGATTTTAGATTTAGGTTTACCCGATATCGACGGTATCTCGGTGATTGAACAACTGCGAACTTGGAGTCAAATCCCAATTATTGTTTTGTCTGCCCGCAGCCAAGAAGCCGAAAAAGTCGCCGCGCTCGATGCAGGCGCAGACGACTATTTAACCAAACCTTTTGGCCTAAGCGAGCTACAAGCGCGTATTCGCGCCCATTTACGTCGTCAAGAACCGCAACAACAAACCCTCGACGCACATCATATTCACTTTGGTGACATAGCTATTGATGTCAGTCAGCGTATTGTCTTACGTCAGCAACAAGCCGTTCATCTGACACAGATTGAATATCGTTTATTATTAACGCTAATTCGTCACGCAGGTAAAGTCATGACGCACCGTCAATTATTACAAGCAGTTTGGGGGCCAAATCACACTGAAAGTGGTCACTATTTACGCATTTATATGGGGCATTTACGGCAAAAGCTAGAAGTCACTCCCGCCCAACCGAAGCATTTTTTAACCGAAACTGGGGTTGGTTATCGTTTTGTGCTTTAATTATGCCCTTCTACTCCGCTCAGGGAGCTTTTTTGCGCTGGCTGAGCGGAGTCGAAGCCTCTTTTTGATTGCCTACACTTAGACTTTAATAATCAAACTCACCTAAACGTTAAAATATCAAAAACCTTAATGAATAAATCACCAGCCCCAACTGATCCTCTTAGCCCTACGTCCCTACGCAGTCGTGCTTTAGCGATGTTGGCACGCCGCGAACACAGCCAATTTGAATTACGAGAAAAACTCACCGAATTAGGTGGCGAAAGCTCCGTTATTGACACTATTCTTCATGAGTTTAGTACGGAAAACTGGCAAAACGACCGTCGCTTTACCGAAGTATTTATTCGTTACTCTGCACGTAAAGGTCAAGGCTTACTCAATATACGTCAAGAACTAAAACAGCGTGGTATTACTGATAAAGAGATGGTGGAAGAATTACTCGCAGAACATGATTGGTTTGATTTGGCACAACAAACGCGTCTCAAAAAATTTGGTGAAGAACTTCCTACTGAACGCAAAGAACAAGCGCGGCAATTACGTTTTTTACAATATCGTGGTTTTAGCAGCGAACAATGCTGGACTGCGTTAAAAAATAGCGATTAAAGCCCATTTAACACATCATTTTTGTTGACTATTGCCATTTTTGTACATAACAGACTAGCCCCCACGCCATAACCCGTTATAATCTCGCCCCTTAAATCCAAAACTCATTACTCGCCACGGAGTTGCCATGCACAGCAGTGCCGACATTCGCGAAGCATTTTTACAGTTTTTTGAAGCCAAAGGTCATACCCGTGTTGCTTCCAGCTCACTCATTCCCGCGAATGACCCGACGCTGCTGTTTACCAACGCTGGCATGAACCAATTCAAAGACTGTTTTTTAGGTTTAGACAAACGCGCTTATACCCGTGCCGTTAGCTCACAAAAATGTGTGCGCGCGGGCGGCAAACATAACGATTTAGATAATGTCGGTTATACCGCACGTCATCACACCTTTTTTGAAATGCTCGGCAATTTTAGTTTTGGTGATTATTTCAAACGTGATGCCATTGCCTATGCGTGGGAATTTCTCACCTCACCCGCATGGTTAAACATTCCTCAAGATAAATTATGGGTCACGGTTTACGCCACCGACGACGAAGCTTACAACTTGTGGAAAGACGAAGTTGGAGTTCCTGCCGAACGTATTATTCGTATTGGTGACAATAAAGGCGCGCCCTACGCGTCCGACAATTTTTGGGCAATGGGCGATACAGGTCCTTGCGGTCCTTGCACCGAGATTTTTTACGATCATGGTGCGGATATTTGGGGTGGTGTTCCCGGTAGTGCCGAAGAAGATGGCGACCGTTATATCGAAATTTGGAATAACGTCTTTATGCAGTTCAACCGTACCGCTGACGGGGTTTTACATCCTCTTCCTGCGCCGTCGGTTGATACAGGCATGGGCTTAGAGCGTATTAGCGCAGTGATGCAACACGTTCATAGCAACTACGAAATCGACCTCTTTCAACATCTACTCCAAGCTGCTGCCGATGCTATTGGCTGTACTAACGAACAACAAGCCTCCTTAAAAGTGGTCGCTGACCATGCGCGCTCTTGTAGCTTTTTGATTGCTGACGGCGTTGTCCCGAGCAATGAAGGCCGCGGTTATGTGTTACGTCGTATTATTCGTCGTGCTTGCCGTCATGGTAATAAACTGGGCGCGAATGAACCATTTTTCTACAAAATGGTGGCTGCCTTAGCACAAGTGATGGGCGCAGCGTTCCCCGAATTAGTCGAACGCCAAGCGCTTATTGCCAAAGTATTAAAACGCGAAGAAGAGCAATTTGCCCGTACTTTAGTGCAAGGCTTAAGAATTCTCGAACAAGATTTAGTGGGATTGCAAGGCAATACTATTGCTGGTGACGTAGTCTTCAAACTGTATGACACCTACGGTTTCCCAATGGATTTAACCGCCGACATTGCCCGTGAACGTGATTTAACGGTTGATGAAGCGGGCTTTCATGTCTGCATGGAACAACAACGCGAACGCTCGCAAAAAGCAGGTAAATTCAAAGTCGATTATAACGCAGTGATGAAAGTCAATTCAGAAACCGTATTTACGGGTTATGAAACCACTCAAGGCGAAGGCAAAGTCATCGCCCTGTTTATGGGTGAAGATGCGGTGACTCATGTCAATGAAGGTACACCTGCGGTTGTTGTCCTTAATCAAACGCCATTTTATGCGGAATCAGGCGGACAAGTCGGTGATTGCGGCGTATTGACAGTCGGTCATACCCGTTTTGAAGTGCGTGACACCACCAAAGTGGGCAGCGCATTTTTACATCACGGCATCGTCACTGAAGGTCAGTTATTAATTAATGATGTCGTTTCTGCGCAAGTAGATGCCAGCATTCGTCATAATACCTCGCGCAATCACTCCGCCACCCACCTACTGCATGCGGCATTACGCCAAGTATTAGGCACACACGTTCAACAAAAAGGCTCATTAGTCTGCGCCGATTATTTACGTTTTGACTTCTCGCACACCGAAGCGGTTTCGGTCGAACAAATGGCCGAGATTGAAGCGATTGTGAATAGCCAAATTTTGGCTAACACTCCTGTCAATACCGACATTACCGACACTGATACCGCTAGAAATAAAGGTGCAATGGCCTTGTTTGGCGAAAAATATGGCGACACGGTGCGTGTATTAAGCATGGGACAAGATAACTTTTCTGTCGAACTGTGCGGTGGTATTCACGTGAATCGTACAGGCGATATCGGCTTATTAAAAATCACCAGTGAAGGCGGTATTGCCGCAGGTGTCCGCCGTATTGAAGGGCAAACGGGTGCAGGTGCGTTAGCATGGGTGAAAGACGGTGAAAACCAACTCGCCAATGTTGCACAATTGGTCAAAGGTAATCGTCAAAGTGCCGTCGCCAAAGTTCAGCAACTCGCCGAGCGTAACCGCGAACTGGAAAAAGAAATCGACAAACTGAATGACAAGTTAGCTGAAAGTGCCTGTCATGGTCTGTTATCGCAACTTCAAGACGTGAATGGCATCAAATTACTGGCTGTCAGTATTACCGATGCCGACACACAGTTTTTGCGTACTACCTTTAACCTATTGAAAAGCAAGTTAGCCTCAGGTGTTATATTACTTGCTGCGGTTGAAGGCGACAAAGTGAGTGTGATTGCTGGCGTAACTGCCGACCTAACCAGTCGATTCAAAGCAGGTGACTTAGTACAAACAATATCAGCACAATTAGGTGGTAAAGGCGGTGGCCGTCCTGATATGGCTCAAGGTGGTGGCAGCAATGTTAGCGCACTCCCCCAAGCTCTCGTCAGTGCTAAAGCATGGATTCAAGAAAGAGTTTAATTTAATAACCCTCTCCCCCCCAACCCCTCTCCCTCAGGGCGAGGGGAGCTTAGTGCTCCCACTTCCAGTCCTCTCTCCCCGAGGGAGAGAGTTAGAGTGAGGGTTACGGGAAAGGACAACGAAAAAGGCAAAAAACTATGGCATTAATAGTTCAAAAATACGGTGGTACATCTGTCGGTTCGCCCGAACGTATTCAAGCAGTTGCAGAGCGTGTACAACGCTGGCATCAACAAGGCCATGATATTGTGGTGGTCGTTTCGGCAATGAGTGGCGAAACCAACCGTTTATTAGCCCTCGCTAAAGCCATTACTGACGATCCCGATCCGCGCGAACTTGACCAAATGGTATCTACCGGCGAACAAGTAACAATTGCTTTATTAGCTCTGGCCTTGCAAAAACAAGGTCTCGCCGCCAAGTCTTATACAGGCGCACAAGTAGCCATTCGTACGGACAGTGCATTTGGTAAAGCGCGTATTGAATCGATTGATGATGCCGCAATGCGTGCTGACTTGGCACAACGCAAAGTGATTGTGGTTGCAGGTTTTCAAGGCATTGATAGTGAAGGTAATATTACGACCTTAGGTCGTGGTGGTTCTGACACTACAGGTGTTGCGTTGGCCGCCGCGTTAAAAGCCGATGAATGCCAAATTTATACCGATGTTGATGGTGTTTACACCACTGACCCGCGTGTCGTACCCCAAGCGCGCCGCTTAAACAAAATTACATTTGAAGAAATGTTAGAAATGGCCAGTCTTGGTTCTAAAGTGCTGCAAATTCGCTCCGTTGAATTTGCAGGCAAATACCAAGTGCCATTACGTGTGTTATCTAGCTTTGGCGAAGGTGAAGGCACATTAATTACAACTGACTCGGAGGAAGCAATGGAACAACCCGTGATTTCTGGTATCGCTTTTAACCGTGATGAAGCCAAACTCACCGTGCGCGGCGTACCTGATACCCCTGGTATTGCTTTCCGCATTCTTGGCCCTATCGGTGATGCCAACATCGAAATCGACATGATTGTACAAAATGTCGGTGCTGATAAAACAACAGACTTTACATTTACTGTTCATCGTAATGACTACCGCAAAGCCTTACCGATTTTGCAGCAAATTGCCCAAGAAATTGGTGCTCGCGAAGTGATTGGTGATGACAAAATCGCAAAAGTGTCGTTAGTCGGTGTCGGTATGCGCTCTCATGCTGGTGTCGCTAGCCAGATGTTTGGTACACTTGCCAAAGAAAATATTAATATTCAGATGATTTCTACCTCCGAAATTAAAATTTCTGTGGTGGTAGAAGAAAAATATATGGAGTTAGCTGTCCGCGCCCTTCATACAGCATTTGACTTAGACGCTCCCAACGCTTAACTTAACAGATAGTTAAGGCGTGTTTAATAAACACACGCCTTGCTTAACATTTAGTTTGTATTGGGAATAAATATCACTCAAGGAGTTTAACAATGTTAATTCTTACCCGTCGTGTCGGCGAAACATTAATGGTCGGCGATGAAGTTAGCGTCACTGTATTGGGCGTAAAAGGCAACCAAGTTCGTATCGGTGTTAACGCACCTAAAGAAATTGCAGTTCATCGTGAAGAAATCTATCAACGTATTCAACGTGAAAAAGTCATTCATCAACACCACGACGAAGACGATTTACAAGATTTAGACGACTAATTCTTTTTCTTTTAAAGTTATTCGCTTTATTCAGACGTTGCTTTTGCTATTTTGAAATACAAATAGCAGAAAAGCCCAAGTCTTTGCTTCCTGAAAGACTTGGGCTTTATCTGTTTCATACATCCTTTTTGAGCCATCATGGCCACTTGCAGCACGTCGTCCTGTCGACTCCTTGTCGTTCCTTATTACTGCATAGACACCCAGTATATTCATCCTAAATGACTGGGCGATTTCAACATCCTATTACTATCCTTTACATCCTACGGCAGTCCTTCCTTTTGTGCTTTCCTTTGCTACATCCTTGCGCCGTGGGTGTATTATGACGAACGCTCAGTGTTGTCGCTATGGCAAAATTCGGCAATGCGTGTAGGATATTTCCTACAAAAAACCATTCATTCATCTCAAGATGCTACAAATGCCTAAAATAGTCATATAATCGCCCACACAATTATTTATTCAACGGAGTCAGTCATCATGAGTCATGATCCAATTGTTATTGTTAACGGTGCGCGTACCCCAATGGGTGGCTTTCAAGGTTGCTTCGCTAATGTCACTGCTCCCGAATTAGGCGCAATTGCTATTAAAGAAGCCGTTGCTCGTGCTGGCTTACAACCTGAAGATATCCAAGAAGTGATTATGGGTTGTGTTTTGCCTGCAGGCTTAAAACAAGGCCCCGCTCGTCAAGCTGCACTGAAAGCTGGCTTACCTGCATCGACTGGCGCAACAACCATTAATAAACTCTGTGGCTCTGGTATGAAAGCTACCATGTTTGCCCATGACTTATTGGTCGCTGGTAGTGTTGACATTGCCGTTTCTGGCGGTATGGAGTCGATGACTAACGCACCTTATATTTTGCAAAAAGCCCGTAGTGGATACCGTATGGGTCATGGCGAAATCAAAGACCATATGTTTTTAGATGGTTTAGAAGATGCTGAAACAGGTCGTTTGATGGGTTCTTTCGCTCAAGACATGGCTGACAAATTGGGTTTAAGTCGTGAATCAATGGACGAGTTTGCCATGACATCTTTAACGCGTGCTCAAAAAGCGATTGCTGAAGGTCGTTTTGAAGCTGAAATCGTTGGTGTGCCTGTTGCCTCTCGTGGCGGCGAAACTTTGGTTAAAATCGACGAACAACCCGGTAATGCCAAACCTGAAAAAATCCCCAGTTTAAAACCTGCTTTTTCTAAAACAGGCACTATTACTGCGGCTAATGCCAGTTCTATTTCCGATGGTGCTTCTGCCCTCGTGTTAATGCGTGAAAGCACCGCTAAAGCCCGTGGTTTAAGCCCACTAGCGCGTATTGTTGCTCATAGCACACAATCTCAACACCCAAGCGAATTTACCATTGCTCCGATTGGCGCGATGGAAAAATTGTTAGCCAAAACAGGTTGGTCCGTTGCTGATGTGGATTTGTTTGAAATCAACGAAGCCTTTGCGATGGTGACGATGGCGGCAATGATTAAACACAATATCCCTCATGAAAAAGTGAATGTTCATGGTGGTGCTTGTGCTTTAGGTCATCCTGTCGGTTCGACTGGCTCACGTATTATTTTGAGTTTGATTCATGCCTTAAAACAATACGGTGGCAAGCGCGGTATTGCGTCACTGTGTATTGGTGGTGGTGAAGCAACTGCGATGGCGATTGAGTTGGTTTAATTTCTTTACCCACAACTCGTCAAAAAGAAGCGGATGTTTACACTGCTGTCCGATGAGGTATTTTATAAGAAGAGCCCATTTAAGGCTCTTCTTTTTAGCCAGACATAAATAATAAATAAATGGCAACCATCTAAGTACCTACACAGAAATTTCACCGTTTCTGGTGCACTTGTAGAATCATTGATCGTACTAAGCTCAAAAAAATAGCATAAGTTCGCATAATCAACAGTCCATCTTACTGATTTACGGGGATAGTTCTGTTGTCTTATCCAAAAACCACAACAAAGGCCGTGTCGCTGCCTCACGCTCTTTTTCAAATCGAAACAAATAACGACGACTGATACTAGGAAACGCTTTTGTTGCCAACCATTGTTTATCTTTTAACTGATACCATGTGCCTTGAGCATATAAACCCCAACCTTTTTTATCTTCAATGCTTTCCCAAGAGGTCGATAATAAACGACAGGCTTGGCCTGAACGACCATAAAATCCCGACACACGGCCATAATCTTCGACACTAATCGGCGCACTAATCGTATTTTTTTGACGGTCAATGACAAAAATATCCGTGCTTTGTACACCCATGCCCATGCCTTCGCCAGTCATCACACTGAGAACTAACTCTGCTGCACTATCACCATCAACATTGATTAACTCAACAGCAAAGGTATCGGCAGGACTCATCAAAAATCCGTCACTGCGCCACTCCAATACGCGCTGATTTTCTCGCCAATAACTCATTTTGAAATACGAACCATCCTCATCTTTTTCAGACGGATAGCTGCCTTGCATACACACTTTTTCGCGTGGGTTGTTGGGTATGGGCAAACAATAACCCACTAAAGGTGGCGTGAGTTTTAGTGCTTGATAAGCGAGCTTATGTTCAAACGTAAAGGGTGAACTATGTGTACAAGGCCGTAAATCTTGTACCGCAGAGGCATAAACGGTGGAGGAAAACACCAGTCCGATGGACAACAAATACGGCTTTTTCATTTAGGGATTCACAATTGTTTTGACACCATCTTTAGTGCCAACTAATAAAATATCCGCAGGACGACAAGCAAACAAACCATTCGTCACTACACCCACTAATTGATTTAGTTTAGTTTCCAACTCTGGCGCATTGCTAATATTAAGACCATAGACATCTAAAATAATATTGCCATTGTCGGTAACAAAACCTTGGCGATAAACTGGATTACCACCTAACTTCACCATTTCCCGACCAATATACGAACGCGCCATCGGAATCACTTCTATCGGCAATGGAAACTTGCCTAAAACGTCGACTTGTTTACTGGCATCAGCAATGCAAATGACTTTTTTTGACGCAGCGGCCACGATTTTTTCACGGGTTAGCGCACCACCACCGCCTTTAATCATTTGCAATTGCGCGTTGATTTCATCTGCACCATCAACATAAAGACCAATCTCACCTGCAAAATTTAAATCAACAACGTCAATGCCAATTCGCTTTAAACGCTCAGCAGTCGCTTCAGAACTGGCAACTGCCGCAGGAATTTGATGTTTAATACTCCCGAGCGCATCAATAAAAAAATTCGCCGTTGAACCTGTACCTACCCCTAAAACTTCACCTTTAGGAACATAAGCAATGGCGGCTTCGGCAACAGCACGTTTTAATTGATCTTGGGTCATGATGAACTCTCGCGTTAAAGAGTGCGAATTATAACTTGAGACATCGGCCATAACTGCCTAAGATGACGTTTTTATTCTTACTTGTAGTCAAAATGATTCGTCTCGAAGATTATGTCCGTCGTACATTACAAGCGCGTGTCTATGATGTTGCTAAAGAAACGCCATTGGATGAAGCCCGCTTATTGTCTCGTCGCCTAAAAAATAAGATTTTATTAAAGCGCGAAGATTTACAGCCTGTTTTTTCGTTCAAAATTCGGGGGGCTTATAACAAAATTGCTCAGCTTAACCCTGAAGAACGTGCCAAAGGTGTCATTTGTGCGTCGGCGGGTAATCACGCTCAAGGTTTAGCTTACTCGGCCAAACATCTGAAAATTCAAGGCATTATTGTTATGCCATTGACTACGCCTGATATTAAAGTGAATGCCGTCAAGTCGTTGGGTGGCCACGTTATTTTACATGGTGATGCGTTTGATGAAGCGGCGATTTTTGCCAAACAATTAGCCATCGATAAAGGTTATCGCTTTATTCATCCCTATGATGATTTAGACGTAATAGCAGGACAAGGCACGGTTGGCATGGAGATTCTGCGCCAACAAACACAACAATTAGACGCAGTATTTGTGCCTGTTGGCGGTGGTGGTTTAATGGCTGGCGTGGCCGCTTATATTAAATATGTGCGCCCCGAAGTCAAAATTATTGCCGTTGAACCCGAAGATGCGGCCTGCTTAAAAGCCGCACTTGATGCAGGTGAACGAGTGACATTAGCGCAAGTCGGTTTATTTGCGGATGGTGTTGCCGTTGCTCAAATTGGAGTAGAAACCTTTAAAGTCGCGCAAGTCTGTGTTGATGAAGTCATTACCTGCACCACCGATGAAATCTGTGCTGCCATTAAAGATATTTTTGAAGATACACGCTCTATCGCCGAACCTGCGGGCGCACTCTCTCTTGCTGGCTTAAAGAAGTACGTTGCACGGGAAAAATGCGAAGGCAAAACCTTAGTGGCGATTGACTCAGGCGCAAATATGAATTTTGACCGTCTGCGCCATATTTCAGAACGTACTGAAATTGGTGAAAAACGCGAAGCTATTTTTGCTGTCACCATTCCCGAAAAAGCAGGCTCGTTTAAAACATTCTGCCAAACGCTCGGTAAACGCAATATTACCGAGTTTAATTACCGTTATGCCGATAACAAAGATGCTTATGTCTTTGTTGGTATTCAACTACGCGCTGCCACTCAAGAACGCCCCGAGCTAAAAGAAACTTTAGAGAAAAAAGGCTACGCAGTCTTAGATTTATCTGAAGATGAAATGGCGAAATTGCATATCCGTCATTTGGTCGGTGGTCATGCGGGTTTGAATGATGAGTTATTATTTCGTTTTGAATTTCCCGAACGCCCTGGTGCATTGCTTAACTTTTTATCAAGGTTAAGTGGCCATAATATTAGCTTGTTTCATTACCGTAATCATGGTGCAGCTTATGGTCGGGTGTTGGTCGGTTTACAGTTGGGGAAAAAATCTAAAGCGGAGCTAATCACTTCCTTGGAGGCCGTCGGTTATCCGTTTAGTGAAGAAAGTGACAATCCTGCTTATCAGTTGTTTTTACGTTAGTCAGAACAGCTTGGCTTCGACTCCGCTCAGCCACCACGAATCCGCTTAGCCGACGTTAATCGTTCCCTAAGCGGAGTCTCACATCGTCTAATGTAAATTCGCCATTCTCGCTTCTAACCATTGACAAATATCACTTATCACTTCTTCTTTTACCCGTTCATGCAATAAGTCATGTAACGCGCCTTGATAATGTTTAATGGTTTTTTCTGTGGCGATGGCCTGCTCATACAATCTCTCACCACCTGTCACTAAGGTATCATTTGTCCCTTGCAGTACCAAAAATGGCGTTTGTATTTTGGCGAGCTTTTTGGTGATATGCACACTCGCCATGAGTAATTCTTTGCCTGTGCCTGCGGTCATTTGCCCATGATAAACCAAAGGATCATTATCATAAGCTGCTTGCTCATCAATGACACTCGATATGCTATTCGGCGGCAGAGGTGCAACGGGAATACGAGGAATCACGCCACCAATAATCCATGCCAAAATAATATGGGCTTTAGAGATTTTTTTACCGACTGCTAACGCACCACCATTAAAAATCACGCCATCAATGTCGTTGGTATGCGCCAGTAAATAATTTGCCGCGACACAACTCCCCACTCCATAACCATGAATAAAGACAGGCACACTACGCAGTTCAGAATGAACTACTTCAATAAATGTCGTTAAATCCAATACCCAATGATTAAAATCAGCAATATAGCCTTTTCGTCCTTGCGATTGACCATGACCCTGAAAGTCAAAACCATAACACGCATAGCCCTGTTGTGTTAAACGCTCTGCCAACTCCGCATTACGCGAACTATGGTCTGCCCAACTATGAATAAACACAACAACGGCTTTAGGATAGTGGTTAGGCCACCAACGCTGAGCAAATAGGGTTTTGCCACGACTTAAAAATTGAAATGTCTTATGACGCATAGGACTGATCTCAGTGTAATTTTATATTGTATGGTAAAAATTTAGGCGTTAATTTACTTTATACGTCAAAGAGTTAGCATGAATCATCAAATGATGACATGGATTTTAACGAGTGGGCAGTTAATGCAACTTTATAGGCGTTAACCGCCCATATCCGCATCATGTCTTCATCTTCTAATGCTTCTTCTGGGCATTGATAATAATGAATACGATACGTTTTACCTTGTTTTTGATAACTGAAAGGTAACAAGCCTTTTTGCGTAAAATCCATGATCGTGTCTGCATTAACTTTTAAATACAAAATATCTTGATGAATTAATGCAAACATCACTCCCTGTGCATAGACACCATAATCACCAAACATAGACTTTACCTTAACTGCTCCGACACATCCGAGCAATTCAACAAGATACAAAATATAGTCGGAAACTGGCTTAGTCATGTTGATGCACCCTGTATTTTTCTAGCAAGCAGCCAAGACATACACGGTATTAACTATTACCGTGAAGAGCAGCGCAAGAAATCGGCTAATTTTTATTCATTATTCGTCCTTGTTAACTGAACGGTGTAAGTATCTCACCAACAATTATCGCTGACCAGCACATAAGCCTGATTTGATCAGTTTCTCATTCAATTCCCCCCCCTTTAGGGGGCTTGGACTGTTGAAAGTTTAGGCGTATATTCAGAGTGTCTAGTGTAAAAAAGACGCTATTATTCTTTGAGTCATGGAGAACGAACAATGAAAAAAACATATCAATTAGGTGGTGGTCTAGTTGTTTTAACTGCTGCTATTTTAGTCGGTTGTAATGGTAATGATGATAATGGTACGGCGACTCTGGCTCCCACGGCCACGCAGTCATTAACGATTACGCCTTCTTTAGGTAAAATTTTAAATGCCAAAGTGGTTGCACGGAATGCTAAAACAGGCATTGAAATTGGTACAGGAAACACAGGCAATACAGGTATAGCCACATTTAATGTCACTAAAACGGCTGATCCTGTTGTCGTTGAAGTTCAAGGTAGCGCAACGGCTAAATATGTTGACGAAAGTAAATTGTCTTCAACTAACAACGGAGAAACAAACTTCGATGCAACACAAAAAATTCGTGCAGCCATTCCTGCGTTGGCGAGTAACATTGGCGTGAGTACATTAACCGAAGTTGCTTATCAAGCTGCTTTTAAAAAAGCCAGCAATAACGAAAAAGCCATTAGTGCAGACATTGCTACACAAGCGAATGATGCCATACGTAAAGCACTTGCTCCTGAATTGACATCTATTACTGCTGCGCCTACCGTGATTGGTAGCATGGCGGATTTAGCTGCTTTACAAAACACTGAAGCAGGTAAATACGCGCTTAAACTAGCTGCATTAGCCAAACTGATTTCATCAGAAGATTCCACTCCTGCATTGACAGCCTTAAATAAACTAGCGAGTGATATTGCTGATGGCAATTTTGACGGCAAGGCTGGTGAGACTGCTTTGGGTACTTATACCAGTGCCAATTTAGCAGCCAAAATTCAAGCAAATATTAATGCGATGATTGCCGCCAACAACTTATCTGGATTAAACCTTAATGCCAGCAATTTTAATCCTGTATTTGGCACAATAACGATTACTGTGACCAATGGTGGTGGCTCAACAAATGGCTCAATTTGTGCCGCCAGTGCCAATTATAATCTTGTGGTGCAGGGCTTTCCTGTTTCTCAAAATGTTAAATATTGCTACATTAACTTTCCCGCTAATACTGTTTGTGGAGCGGGCAACTCCGTTCTTAATGGCTATGCTAGTAATATTAATATTCCCGGTGTCTCGGGTAATATCTCTTGGAGTTATGCTAGTGCAGCTAGTTGCCCCAGTGACGCAACGGTAAAATATGACTATGCTACGGGACAGGTTGCCATCAATACACCTCAATAAGAAAACTTTCACATACATAAAAGGGCATCTTTCGATGCCCTTAATTTTCTACGATTTATGCCCCCAACACTCGCGCAATCACACACTTCAAATATGAAGTTTCAGGAATCGCAGGATGAATCGGATGATCTGGCCCTTGACCACCAATAAAGACGATCTGTGCCGACTTATCTAAATGACGACTCGCGCCACGCACCACATCTACCAACTCATCTCTCGTTAAATGCATAGAACACGAACCAGATACCAATAAACCATCACGCACCAATAAACGCATCGCTAATTCATTGACTCGACGATAGGCTAACAAACCATTGGCATGATCTTTACGTTTTTGCATAAACGCAGGTGGGTCTAAAATAATGACATCAAACTGCTCGCCTTGCTGCTTTAACTCGGCTAACACTTGAAACGCATCACCTTGTATGGTCTTAACTTTATCGCCCACGCCATTTAACGCGGCATTTTGTTTGACGATATCAAGTGCAAACTCAGAAGCATCCACACAAGTGACTTCGGCAGCACCAAACGCTGCGGCTTGCACGCCCCAACTGCCTGCATAAGAAAACACATCTAACACTCGTTTACCTTTAACTAAACGACGTAGTTGCTCGCGTGATTCGCGGTGATCATAAAACCAACCCGTTTTTTGGCCTTCATGAGCAGGTGCTAAAAACTTCACACCATTTTCGACCAACGGTAATAACTTAGGCACATCGCCATAAGCCACTTCGATATAAGACTCTAAACCTTCAAAAGCTCGCGCTTTGCTATCATTTTTAAACAAGATACCGACAGGATTCAGCACTTTTACTAAAGCTTGCACGATGTCATCTTTGAGTAACTCCATACCCACTGTCGTCGTTTGCACGACACAATAGTCGCCAAAACGATCAACGACCAACCCACATAAGCCATCGCTATCGCCATAGACTAAACGATAATATGGCTCGTCATAAAAACGCTCACGCAAGCTCAATGCTTGATTTAAGCGATAGACAATTAATGACTTATCGAGCGGATGTTTAACATCGCGGTTAATTAAACGCGCACAAATGAGGGAGTTTGGGCTAACGGTAGCAATGCCCAGTTTTTTGCCTGCAAAGTCTTCAATAAAAACCTGCTCACCTGCGGTTAAAGTTTTTAATGGTGTTTTGGCGGTATCCACTTCGTTGGAGTAAATCCATAAATGGCCTTCGCGTAAACGACGGTCTTCATATTTTTTTAAGGAGAGGGTTTTCATCTTTTGTCCTGTAAAACAAAAGGCGCAATCAGTTGCGCCTTTGATAAAGTTCTAAAATGGCTGTTTTAAATTTGGCTAATATCGCCTGCGGCTGGCCTTACTTTTGTTTAGGCAAAAGTAAGCAAAACCATGTGTGACGCAAAACTCGGCATCCATGCCTCAAACAGTTGCGCCACGCTATCCCTGAAAACACACCGCAAGACAAAAGCGGATTACTCAGCTTTAGGCTGCCACACCAAATCCAACTCACGCGCAGCACGAACATCATCTAAACGACGAACAGGCAAACGATGCGGCGCACTTTTTAGCAACTCAGGTTCGTTTTTGGCTTCTTCCAAAATCAACACTAAAGCAGCGGCAAAGTTATCTAACTCATCTTTTGCTTCGGTTTCTGTCGGTTCAATTAAGAAACATTCAGGCACAATCAGCGGGAAATAAGTCGTTGGCGCATGAAAACCGTAATCCAATAAACGCTTAGCAATATCCATTGCTGATACGCCTAAAGTCTTGGCTTCTTTAGCAAACGTAATAATAAACTCATGGGTTGCACGACGTTCAGGATACGCTAATTGGAAGCCCGCTTGTGCCATTTTATGCATCAGGTAATTAGCGTTGAGCGTGGAATACTCACCAACACGATGCAAACCTTCACGGCCTAATACGGCAGCATAAAAATAAGCGCGCAACAACACGCCAGCATTACCCATATAAGCTGACATACGACCAATGCTGTGTGGCAGGTCTTTTTTATCTAACCAACGATAGCTTCCATCGGCTTCTTTGCCAACGATCGGTGTCGGCAAAAAGGGCAATAAACGCTCACCCACGCCCACAGGACCTGCACCCGGCCCACCGCCACCGTGAGGTGTGGCAAAGGTTTTATGCAAGTTCATGTGTAACACATCAAAACCCATATCACCGGGGCGAACTTTACCCAAAATTGCGTTCAGGTTTGCGCCATCGTAATACAACAAGCCGCCTGCTTCATGGACGATTTCGGCAATTAAATCAATCTGTTGGTCAAAAACACCGCAGGTTGAAGGATTGGTCATCATCAAGCCTGCTGTTTGTGGGCCAACGGCTGCTTTTAAGGCTTCAACGTCAACATCCCCATTCGCTAACACGGGAATTTCACGGACTTTATAACCACACATAATGGCAGTGGCTGGGTTTGTGCCATGTGCGGTGACGGGAATAATCATCTCGGTACGGGCATCGTCTTGACGTGATTGGTGATAAGCACGAATCATCGCCACGCCTGCAAACTCGCCTTGTGCGCCTGCGGCGGGAGTCATCGACACGCCTTTCATGCCTGTCACTTCTTTCAGCACTTCTTGCAAGTCGTACATACACGCCAAGTAACCTTGGGAATGCGTGACAGGAGCTAAAGGATGACGACCTAAGAAGCCCGACATCATTGCTCCTTTGTGTGCGCCACGTGGGTTGTACTTCATGGTACAGGAGCCAAGCGGATAAAACTGGGTATCAATACTGAAGTTTTTGCGCGACAAATTGGTGTAATGACGTACTACTTGCAACTCAGAGACTTCTGGCAAAAGCGCACGTTTTTGACGGCGAAATTCGGCAGGAATATCGCTGGCATCTTGACGAACTTGTGGTGCTTGGGCGGTCGCAAAACGGCCTTCTTGTGAACGGTCATAAATTAAAGTCATGTTCTTACTCCACAGTTGCCAATGCTTGAACTAAGGCAGTCACAAAACGGTTTAAATCAGCATCGTTTTTGGTTTCAGTGGCACAAACGACTAAAGCACTACCCAACTCAGGATAATCAACCGACAAATCAAAACCGGCTAACACACCATTTTGCGCCATGGCCGCTAATACAGGGGCAACAGGTTTGGTGAGCTTAATGACTGTTTCATGAAAGACTGGACGAGTGAAAACAGTTTCAACACCGTTCACTTGCGCCAATTTTTGGCTGAGTTGACGAATATTATGATGCGATGCTAACGCCACACGCTCTAAACCTTCAGCCCCCATCAAACTTAAATAGATGGTAGCAGCGGTCATGGCTAAACCTTGGTTTGTACAAATATTCGAGGTGGCTTTGGCACGACGAATATGTTGCTCACGCGCTTGCAAGGTTAAGGTAAAACCTTCTTTGCCTTCTAAATCGACAGTACGACCAATAATCCGACCCGGCATTTGACGAACGTGCGCTTGTTTACAACACAAGAAGCCAACATAAGGGCCGCCCGACGATAAAGGAATACCAAACGGTTGACCTTCACCGACGACGATATCCGCACCGTTTTCACCCCACTCACGCGGCGGTGTTAAAATCGACAATGCCATGGGATTAACGACAGCAATGACAAAAATATTATTCGCTTCTGCCCAACGTGTTAACGCGTCAACATCTTCCAAAACGCCAAAAAAGTTCGGGAATGGAATGACCAAAGCGGCAAAGTCTTGGCCTTCGTACTGAGCTAAACTAGCAGGGTCAATTGCACCACTTTGATGTTGATAATCCAACTCAACCAATTCAATGCCTTGCATTTCAACAATAGACTTTACGGCATCACGATATAATGGGGAGACTGTACGCGGCATTAAAATACGTTTCGATTTTGATTTACGATGCGCACGAATCGCCATCAATACCGCTTCGGCTAAACCTGATGCACCGTCATACACGGAGGCATTACAGACGTCCATGCCCGTAATATGCGCCATCATACTTTGGAATTCGTAAATAACCTGCAACGTCCCTTGTGAGGCTTCCGCTTGATACGGCGTATAGGCGGTCATAAATTCGCCACGGGCAACAATATCCCACACCACCGCAGGAATATGATGCTCATACGCACCTGCACCAATAAAACACAATGCACCTGCATCTTGGCTGCTGCGCTCTTGCATCACGCGCAAGGCTTCCATTTCGGTTAAACCATCAGGAATAGCCGTTAATGGCTTACAGCGTAAATGGGCAGGAATTTCGTCAAATAACGCGCTGACCGTGTCAACACCAATAGTGTCGAGCATCGCGCGGACATCGGCTTGCGTGTGCGGAATAAATGGCATGGGACTTTGCTCAGATATGAGATAGATAATATATCCATCTTAAAAAGGAACGAACAGATACAGCATAAAACGAGGGTGAGTGTGACCCCACCCTGACACATCGGTAAAACGGCGTTTTACTTAGTGTTCAGCAGACACTTGCGCGTCGTACTCATCGGCAGACATCATGTCATCTAATTCAGTCAAATCGCTGACTTTAATTTTATACATCCAACCTTCACCGTACGGGTCAGAGTTAATTAATTCAGGGGTATCTTCGAGTGCTGGATTAATTTCTACCACTTCACCCGATACAGGTGCGTAAATATCAGAAGCCGCTTTTACCGACTCAACCACACCGGCTTCATCGCCTGCATTGACGCTGTCACCCACTTCTGGCAACTCAACAAATACTAAGTCACCTAAGGCTTCTTGAGCATGGTCGGTAATACCAACCGTAATGATGTCGCCGTCTAAACGCGCCCATTCGTGGCTGGTGGCATATTTTAAATCGATAGGAGTATTGCTCATGGTGATCTCACTCAAGAATTTTAATTTACACTAACACTTTACCAAGACGCACAAAAGGCGGCTTGACGATGGTTGCGGCTAAACGCTTACCGCGAATTTCTACCCAGACTTGGCTATAGTCACCAACAGGGACACGGGCAAATGCAATGGATTTTTCCATCGTGGGCGAAAACGTACCTGACGTGGTTTCACCCTCGCCAATACCGTCAACAATGACTTTTTGATGTGAACGTAGTACACCTTTATCTTGCAAGACCAAACCCACAAGCTGCTGTTTCACACCGGCTTCTTTTTCGGCCAACAAGGCCGATTTGCCGATAAAGTCATGATCCCAAGCAATAGTCCATGCCATATTAGCCGTTAATGGCGACACATCATCGGTCATTTCATTGCCGTACAAATTCATACCTGCTTCTAAACGCAAGGTATCACGTGCGGCCAAACCACAAGGCAAAACACCTGCGGCTAATAATTTCTGCCAAAAGGCGACAACTTCCGCTTCAGGCACTAAAATTTCTAAGCCTTCTTCGCCTGTATAACCAGTACGGGCAATAAACCAATCGTTATATTCACGGCCTTGAAAGACTTTTAAGGTTTGAATAATTGCGCCTGCTTCCGCTCCTAAAATAGCACTGACTACACTATAGGCTTTAGTCCCTTGTACTGCCAACATTGCTAAATCAGTCCGCTCTTTTAGACTCACGCGAAAATTAGCCGCATGGGCTTGCATCCACGCAAGGTCTTTGTCGTGCGTACCGCAATTGACAATCACTCGCCAGACATCAGGCTGTTGAACCGTAGGAGCATAAACGATTAAATCGTCAATCACGCCGCCTTGTTCGTTTAACATTGCCGAATACAGCGCTTTACCCACTGTTTTCAAACGAGCGACATCATTCGCTAAAATACGTTGCAAATAAGCAACGGCATCAGGGCCTGTCAACTCTAAAAAGGTCATGTGTGAGACATCAAACATGCCGACCGAGCGGCGCACCGCATGATGCTCTGCCAATACCGAGGTGTATTGCACAGGCATATCCCAACCACCAAAATCAACAATGCGGGCATTGAGGGCGAGATGTTCGCCATAAAGTGCGGTTTTGTGTCCCATAAAGCTCTCCAGTTTTGCGGCGCGTATTTTACACATTTTAGGGTTAACTCACTACATAAACCGACAAGACAAAAGCCATTTTTGTCGATGGCTGAGCGTTCACTAAAATCTTGCACGTTGGTACTAGCTTTTTGTCGCCAGATTGATACTCTAAAACGACATAGAAAAAAATTTAAGTCGTGCAGTCATGCTTGACGATCAAGACGATAACACCGTCACTCCTAATATAAAGATATGAGGGTTTTTATGAAAAGTTTAGCCAATAAAGTGGTTGTGGTAACAGGCGCAGGTTCAGGCATTGGTCGTGCTTTAGCCTTACAACTCGCGGCACAAGGCGCACATTTAGCCTTGTGTGATGTCAACGCCGACAACCTACAAAAAACCGTTGATATTGCTTCTGCTCATGGCGTAAAAGTCTATAGCGCAACCGTTGATGTCGCTAACCGTCAGGCGGTACAAACCTTTGCCGATAATGTTTCACGCGCCTTGGGTAATGCCAGTGTCATCATCAATAATGCGGGTGTTGCCCTCTCGCAAAATGTAGACACCATGAGCCGTCAAGACTTTGAGTGGGTACTCAACATTAACTTTTGGGGCGTGGTTAACGGCTGTGAAGCGTTTATGCCGCAACTAAAACAACAAGGTGATGCCCACATCGTCAACATTTCCAGTATTTTTGGCATTATTAGCGTGCCGTCACAGTCAGCTTATAACGCCAGTAAGTTTGCCGTTAAAGGCTTTACGGAGTCACTACGTCAAGAGTTAAACGGCTCTAAAATTCATGTCACTTGTGTGCATCCGGGTGGAATTAAAACCAATATCGTTCGTCATGCGCGTATTCATAACGATATTAGCGGCCATGCGGTTAGTCCACAAAAATTGGCGGCTGATTTTGATAAAATGGCCTCGACTTCAGCGGAAGAAGCAGCTCGTCAAATTGTCCGTGCCATTGAAAAAAATCAAAAACGCCTATTAATTGGTGCTGATGCTAAGATTTTAGATGCGGTACAACGTTTATTACCGAATCATTATGATTCTGTTTTCAAGGTGGGCTACCGTTTAATGGATCGCTTTGGTAAACGTTCATAAACCATAGGGGCGAATTTATTCGCCCTTTTATTTGCTAGGCGAATGAATTCGCCCCTACAACCTAAAAATTGATAAATTCGCCTCTACAAATTAAGGGTGCAATCAATTGCACCCCTCCATCCTTCCTCGTACAATGAGGCCGCTTTTTCTTATCTGCTGCTGTCCTCATGAACAATCTTAATCCGCGTCAACAAGAAGCCGCTAAATACATCAATGGCCCTCTGCTGGTGTTAGCAGGCGCAGGCTCAGGTAAAACCTCGGTAATCACCCGTAAAATTGCCTATTTAATAGAAGAGTGTGGCATTAAAGCCCATAAAATCTACGCGGTAACTTTTACCAATAAAGCCGCACGGGAGATGAAAGAACGGGTCAGTAAACTGGTCAATGGACAAGCAGCCAAAGGCTTAACGGTATCCACCTTTCATACCTTAGGCTTAACGATGTTACGCCATGAGTTAGCCGCTAGTGGCTTAAAAAACAATTTTTCTATTTTAGATTCAGATGATTGCCAGCGTTTATTGTCCGAACTGTTGCACAAAGACAACAGCCCTGCCGCCGATCAAAAACAAGCCCTGAAATATATTATTAAAAAAATTTCCGACTGGAAAAACGACTTAATTCAACCTGTCCAAGCCGTCAGTACCGCTCAAACTAAGGAAGATTTAGTCGCAGCACAAGTTTATGAAGGTTATCAACGCCATCTTCGCGCTTATAATGCCGTTGATTTTGATGACTTAATTGCCTTACCTACACGTTTATTACAAGAAAACCAAGCCATTCGCGAAAAATGGCAAGACCGTGTGCATTATATGTTGGTGGACGAATATCAAGACACCAATACTGCACAATACTTAATGGTCAAACTGTTAGTGGGTAGTAATGGCCGTTTAACAGCGGTCGGTGATGATGACCAAAGTATTTATGCGTGGCGCGGTGCGCGTCCTGAAAACATGCTTGAGTTAACCAAAGATTATCCCAACCTAAAAGTCATTAAGCTCGAACAAAACTATCGGTCAATGGCGCGAATTTTAAACGCGGCCAACTCGGTGATTGGCAATAATCCTCACGTGTTTGAAAAGAAATTATGGAGTCAACACGGCTTAGGCGAGATGATTCGTATCGTCACCTGCCCTACCGACCGCGATGAAGCCGAATATGTCGCTAATGATTTAGTCACGCATAAAATCATGAATCGTCGAACGTACAAAGATTACGCGATTTTGTATCGTGGCAACTTTCAAGCCAAAGCACTGGAAACACAATTGCGTGAACTACAAGTGCCCTATAAGTTATCGGGTGGCACGTCTTTTTATGCCCGCGCCGAAATCAAAGATGTTATGTGTTATTTACGCTTAATTATCAACCCGACCGATGACAGTGCTTTTTTACGCATTATTAACACGCCAAAACGCTCGATTGGGGCAGTAACGCTCGAAAAATTAGGGACTTATGCCCAACAACGCGGCGTATCGTTATTAACCGCCTGTACCGAATTAGGTTTAGGTCAAGCCTTAGGCCAAAGTAAAGCACTGGTTAACTTACACGAATTTGCTGGCTGGTTAGAAGATCATGCCCGCGAGATTTTAGAAAGTACCGACCCTGTACCGCGTATTCGTCAATTACTCAGTGATATTGCCTACGAAGATTATATTCGTGAAACCGCGCCTACGCCTCAAGGGGCTGAAGCCCGCTTAGAAAATATCAATTTTTTGTTAAACTCCGTGCAAGGCATGATTAACAAAGCCGAAAGTGAAGACGACAAAAGCATCGAAACGATTATTCGTAAATTGGTCTTAATTGATTTACTCGACCAACAAGCCGAAGCCGATGACAGTGACCGCGTACAATTAATGACGCTACACGCAGCTAAGGGTTTGGAGTTTCCTCACGTTTATATGATTGGTTTAGAAGAAGAATTATTACCACATCGTAATAGTATTGACAGTGATACCGTCGAAGAAGAACGACGATTAATGTATGTCGGTATTACCCGTGCTAAACAAACTTTAACATTGACATTAGCTGAACGTCGAAAATCAGGTGGCGACTTCCGTTCGACAACACCGAGTCGTTTTTTGGAAGAGTTGCCACAAGACGAGCTTGAATGGACTGGCCGACGCAGCCAAAAAACACCTCAGCAAAAGAAACAAATTGCAGGTGCACACTTGGCTAACTTACGCGCCCTACTCAACAGTTAATCACTATTTTAGGGCTTACGCGGTTATCGCTTATTTGTTCGCATTTTATGCTCACAAAACGTGCTAACCACGGTGTAATGCGTAAATCCTGTATTTAACGGAGCAAAAAACCATGACTGATGAAATGTTAACCGAATGGGGCATGAAGCTGCTGATTCCTGCGTTTATCTGCTTTTTATTATTTATTATTTACGATTTAGCCAAAGAATCTAAAGCAGGAAAACTCGGCACAATGGGGTTATTTTTAGCATTAGGATTTGGTTTTTTGGGATATATGATTAAAGTATTTTTACAGTGGCAAATGGAAAAATAAGATATCACTGACGCTTAAGGTATTTTTTAGCTATTATTGCTGACAATGCCTGAGCATCGGCGATCTGTTGTGGTGGAATCGCGTCAATAGCGACTTCTCGTCCTTGCTCTGCACTCTCATTGCCTTGTATCGCCGCTAAGTTAAACCACGCATACGCCTGTTTATAACTTTGTGGCGCACCCAAACCAATGCCGTATAAACCGCCTAACGTCAACTGGGCGTGGGCTTCGCCTTGCTCGGCTGCTTTTCTATACCACTTGGCAGCTTGATAATAATCTTGTGCGACACCTAAGCCATTTTCGTACATGCCTGCAAGATGATATTGTGACTCAGAATCACCGTTTTTTGCAGCTCTTAAAAACCAAAAAAATGCTTCACTGTAGTTTTTTTCTACACCTCGTCCCTTAGCGTACATAAAACCAAGATTATACTGAGCCGCAACATTTCCTAATCGGGCAGATGAATTAAACTCACGCAAAGCACTCACGTAATCACCTTTTTGATAGGCAACAATACCTTCATCAAAATCAGCCAAAACGGGCATTACCACAAGACTTAGGATATAAAAAAAAGCCCACCTCATTTTTATTTTTCCTTTTTATTTCAATGAGATATGACCTAAAATCCAGCAATCAACAGTCATATATCTCACTACTGAAACGTAACTACCTTGTATTTTTCATTAACTAGAACTAACACCTGATATTAATGCAATTTAATGACAGACTCAAATGGTATTTATGATGGCCAAACGAATTTTTAGATAGGATTTAGAGTCGCTATTGAGAAGATTGGCATGTATTACTTGCTCGCTCGCAAGATATCACAGTCAAAACATGCCAACCTACTTGTAACTACTGGCCTTTTTGTGAGGCCATTTTTTTATCGTGCATCCATTTATTAATCTTTTGTTGCTCCAACTCTTCTCTACGGGCAGCATCCATTTCTTCAGGTGAAGAGCTATCAAACGTCAATGATGCACCTTTTGCCATTGAAGGTTCGCCGCGTTTACTTTTCAGTTTGATATTGAGGCGCAACTCATTACCCGAGTCAGCATTACGAATGGCTTCTTCATAAGAAATTTGGCCGCTGTCGTATAATTCAAATAATGCCCAATCAAAGGTACGCATGCCCAACTCACGCGATTTATCCATAATCGGTTTAATCGCATGAAATTCACCCTTGAAAATCAACTCCGATACCATTTGCGTATTGAGCAAAATTTCAATTGCCGCGCGACGACCTTTACCATCAGGTGTACGGACTAAACGCTGCGAGACAATCGCACGTAAATTAGCCGATAAATCCATCAATAATTGATTACGGCGTTCGTCAGGGAAAAAGTTAATAATACGGTCGAAGGTTTGGTTGGTACTGTTGGCGTGCAATGTACCTAAACACAAATGTCCTGTTTCAGCGAAGGCAATTGCGTGCTCCATCGTTTCAGCATCACGAATTTCACCAATCAAAATGACATCAGGGGCTTGGCGTAGGGTATTTTTCAACGCGTGATGCCAACTATGGGTATCTACGCCAACTTCACGATGGGTAATTAACGACATCTGTGATTTATGAACATATTCCACAGGGTCTTCAACGGTAATAATATGACCTTTAGAGGTACGGTTACGGTGATCAATCATCGCTGCCAATGAGGTGGACTTACCTGAACCTGTACCACCAACTACAAGCACTAAACCACGCTTGTTCATAATGACTTCTTTTAAGACTTCAGGAAGGTCGAGCTTTTCAAAATTAGGAATCTCGGCGGCAATCGTCCGAATGACCATACCAACCGCTTGCTGTTGCACAAACACATTCACCCGAAAACGCGATACATTGGGAATAGAAACAGCAAAGTTACATTCCATTTCTTTGGCGAATTCGGCACGCTGCACGTCATTCATCATGGCATGGGCTAATTTAGCAGTAATCTCTGCTGTAAGCTTCTGTGAGGCCATAGGCTGCATTTCACCATTAGCTTTCATGCTCGGTGGATAGTCATTGGCAATAAATAAATCTGAGCCACCCGCCTGACTCATGGCAGTCAGTAACTTAATCATGTACGCGTGAGCTTGTTCTTCTGTAAACGCTGACATTGCATTCTCTAAATTCGTGGAGGAGTTGCTTGACCCTGTAATGGATACCCCATAAAACAGTGCGCTCTTTATATAGGTGCGGATACTAAACGGAAACGTGCATACATCACAACTCTGCAACTAAGCCTTGCTGATGAGTCATAGATAGCTTTCTCAAAAATAGGATACAGTTCACACATTTTATTGTGTTCAATCACAAAAATGACCTAGCAGGCTGCACGATTGAATATCATGATATGACAAATCTTGTGAGCTTAATTTATGCGTGTCGTCAGCCACTCTCTTGCTGTAAGTCTATTATTGGTAGCTTGCAGTAGCTCACCGCCACCGATCATGCCCAAACAGCAGGTAATGATACCGTTTGGCACGCATGACACCTTGAATAACAAAGACAGGCAAAAAGAGGCTCTTACCGTAGAACGCGCCGTCACCATCAGCCTACAACACAGTCCCAAAGTGCAACAAATATTGGCTGAACTTGACAGTGAAACCGTGAAAAACCAACAAATTTCCCGATGGCCAGAGCTACAACTCAGTATAGCTCGCTTGGCAAATGGTGATGGCAGTCAATTAACCAGTCACCTAGAATTGGCTTTGGGTAAGTTACTGTGGCAAAAAAACTACCGCCAACTCCATGATAGTCGTCAACAACAATCGACCAGTCTTGCTTACCAACAACTGTTATTATTTGCTCAACAAGTCAGACGATCATTTTATCAATATCAAATTTGCCAAGCCCAAGCTGCCACGCTACAAGATATTGATGAGGCCGCCACCGCATTAGTCACGTTGGCGACGCGGCAATATCAAGCGGGTAACATTAACAGTCGTGAACGAGACTACGCCATGCTCGCTCAGGCAGAAACACAACTGGCTCTTGCCGCCAACCAACGCGAGCAACAACAACTACGCACAGAACTTAATCAATTATTAGGATTACGTCATGATGACACTCAATGGCAAGCGAGTGCCGAATTACCCAACTTACCGATTGAACTCCCTACCCTCAACACGAATAAGGTTGAACGCTTTGCCCTTGCACATCACCCATCTATGATTGTCGCCAAGCAAACACTCAATACCCAACAAGCACAAACACACATCAGTGACAAAGAACGCTGGTTGCCTGAATCAATCATTGGTGTTGAGCGTGAAAAATCCTCTTCAGAACACGCAAAAGTCGGAGGGACATTCAGTGTGCAATTACCCTTTTTTGCTTCACAACATCGCCGTTTTGCTCAAGCCGCAACACGAACAACCCAAGCATGGGCGGACAACGAGCGGCTAAACTTACAGCTACAAAGCCGTTTAGCAGTGCAACAGTGGCAATCTTATTGGCAAGAAGCTCGCTTTTGGCAAGATAAACTATTACCACTCCATGCCCGTATCCGCCAAGAAACCGCCCTACACTATAACGGCATGCTAGAAGGAATTGAAGAGCTGATTCACAGTCGCCAAAATGAACTCAATGCTCAACATCGCTACTTACAAGCATTGACACAATTTGCCCTCGCTCAAGCCGAACTAGAACAATGGCTCACCATGCCTATTAACCAAGCCATCAACACCTTGGATGTCACCCCATGAATCGCCGTCAATTATTTGGTCTGAGTGCGTTAACTGCCCTCATGAGTAGCTATAGTCAAAAAGCGCACGCCGCCAACGCTACAAACAAGCAATCTCGTTATACGTCAGTACAAACACTCGGCGTAGCAACAGCAGAATGGCGTTATCACAACGGGGCTAAAGAATTTCATTTGACGGCTGAACCTGTTAAACGACAATTTGCCGAAGGCTTTATGGTCAATGCGTGGGGCTATAATGGCTCAACACCAGGCCCGACGATTGAAGTTGTTGAAGGTGACCGTGTCCGCATTTTGGTGACCAATCATTTGCCCGAAAAAACCTGTGTCCATTGGCATGGCCTGATTATTCCCAATGGTATGGATGGTGTTGGTGGTTTAACCCAAGCACACATTCCTGTCGGTGAAACGTATGCTTACGAATTCACGGTTCAGTATTCAGGCACATTTATGTACCACTCTCACTCAGATGAAATGGTGCAAGTGGCAATGGGATCAATGGGCTTTTTGATTGTTCACCCCAAAAACTCCAACTTTCGCCCTGTTGATAAAGATTACGCGTTTATGTTGATGAGTTGGGATATTGATGCGGGCACTTACACTCCCAAGCCGCATACCATGACCGAATTTAATACATGGAGCATGAACTCTTTAGTATTTCCCGCTATTCCGCACATGGTTGTTAAAACAGGCGATCGAGTCCGTATTCGTTTGGCCAATTTAAGTATGACCAATCACCCTCTTCATTTACACGGTCATCGTTTTACCGTCACAGGGACAGATGGTGGTTGGATTCCTGAACAGGCTCAATGGCCAGAAGTCACCACCGATGTTCCTGTAGGTGCAATTCGGGTACTTGAGTTTGTTGCCGATAATGTCGGTGATTGGTCATTTCATTGTCATAAATCACATCACACTATGGGGGCTATGGGTCATAACATGCGGAATATGCTAGGTGTTAAACACGATGATGTTGCCGAAGCCATTCAAAAAATCATGCCCGAAAATATGGTTATGGCCATGGGAGCAACAGGCATGGGGGAAATGTCAACCATGTCGATGCCTCTTCCCGAAAACACGCTACCCATGATGACGGGTAACGGTTTATATGGACCTATTGAGATGGGTGGCATGTTTACCGTGTTGAAAGTGCGAGATAATTTGCCTAAACACGGAGAGGCAGTAGGTTGGTATGAGCATCCCACAGGAACTATTGCTAAACCATATAAAATGTGAGTAATAAAAGGATGGCAAGACATACGCCACCCTCTTTAAAAGCATCAAACGAAAAAATAAAGGGTAATTGCTAAAAGAATAGCGCAGAATAAAGCAACCACTAGCACTTTGCCGTATTGAATACTGCCCTCACTGATGGCAGGTAACGCTGGCAAACTGTCAGCAATTTTTTCTAACGCCGCCGTAGCAATTTCATCTTCGGCTTGCTGTAGTGTACTCACCAACTCGTCGGTCATTGCAGGTGTAAACCGATAAGGATCAAACTTAGCAAGACTATATTTCCGAAGAAAGGTACGCACTTCTTGATCTATCGTCGCGTACTTCATCTCCCAACTACTAAAACCAATTTTTTCAATCGATTGAGAACTTAAAATTTCAAGGTTTTTATGGCGAGGGTCTTGGAGCAAAATCTTATATAAAGCATCAATATCCGTCTTTTGGCCTTCCAAACACTGGAAAAAACACCCGTTGCCGTAATATAACGCGCCAACTAAATTCCGATTTTTATTATTTTTTCGCGACTGATTAAGAATGTTAACCACATAACTATCAATTTCGCTGTTTGCTCCAGCACTAAATGGCTTGAACGTAGCCTGACTGACATAAACAAAACGTATTAACTCGGACTGCAAAATATGCTCCTAAATATCAAAATAATGGCTGTGCTACAGTAGTACCACAGCCGTGTTATAGCATGCCTGAGTGATACTACAGCAGTGCCACACCAGCTCTACAAAAACTAACAGCCTCACCCTCCAATGACGATAATACAAAATCAAAAAACCGACAAAGTGACCTAAATAGCGGCTAGATGTTGACTAAGCCGCTATTCCTGCTATAAAAGCGCATCTTTTTATGCCTTGATATTTTTATTATGTCTTTTGATTTATACGCCATAGGCAACGCTCTCGTTGACAGTGAATACGTCGTTACTGATCGTTTCTTGACTGAACAAAATATTCATAAAGGTCAAATGACACTCATCGATGGTCAGCAGCAACAAACGCTGTTGAAGGCACTTAATGCCGAGTTTTCGTGTGCTAAACGCGCCTCGGGTGGTTCAGCCGCTAACAGCGTCATTGCTTTTGCTGCGCTCGGTGGCTCGGCGTTTTATGCCTGTAAAGTAGCCAACGATCATAACGGCGATTTTTATCTACACGACTTACGTGCGGCTAAGGTGAGCGCACCACACCATGCCCAAGTGGATAATGGAGTGACCGGCACATGCGTAGTCATGGTCACGCCAGACTCCGAACGGACGATGCACACATTTCTCGGTATTACCGCCGAACTCAGCGCGCAAGAGTTGGACTTAACTGCTCTGACGACCGCACGTTATTTATACATTGAAGGTTATTTAGCCACTTCACCTTCCGCACGTCATGCGGTCGCTGAAGCACGTAGTCTCGCCAAAGCGCAAGGCATCAAAACAGCATTAACGTTTTCTGACCCTGCAATGGTGCAATATGCGCGTGACGGTTTAACCGAGATGCTCGCGGACGGTGTGGACATTTTGTTCTGTAACGAAACCGAAGCGCAATTGTGGTCAAATAGCGATAATACACATGATGCCATTACTGCGTTACATCAAGTCAGCCCACTCGTTATCGTGACGTGTGGCAGCAAAGGTGCAATCATTAGTGAAAATAGCCAGCAGACGGCTATTGCGCCTTTCCCCGTCACTGCCTTAGACTCCAACGGCGCAGGCGATGCCTTTGCAGGAGCATTTTTGTACGGTTTAAGCCAACATTGGAGCTTAGCCGAGAGTGGGCGTTTAGCGTCTCGTACCTCTGCACAAGTCGTCAGTCAATTTGGCCCACGCTTGCGCGAAGAACAATACCAAGAATTATTAAAAGAACTTTTTTAGACATTACCTGTCCCGAAGAAATGAGCCATGTTAAGACTCTGTACTCTTGCTGATATTCCTGATAATGACGCACGCGGCTTTCGCTCTGCTCGTGGCGAAGTGATCGTCGCACGTCAGGGCATGAGCGTACATGGTTATCTGAATAGCTGTCCTCATTTAGGCATTGGCATTAACTTTCAGCCCAATGTCTTTATGGATTTCACACAACGGTATTTATTGTGTGCTAATCATGGCGCGCTTTTTCGAGTAGAAGATGGTTTTTGTTTTCGCGGTCCTTGCCAAGGACAATCGCTGAAAAAGGTTCAATTATTGATTGAAAACGGGATTATTTGGTTAACAAACTAATTTACGAAAGTTTTTCTAGTTATTTGCCAAACCACCCCCATATTGAGGCCGCTATTTGCAGGAAAGAAAACTTCCTGCTATAGCTATAGCATTTATTGTATTGATTTAGCCCTTGAGGATATTTAGCATGGCAACAACAGCCAAGACACCGACCAGCGCATTGATTTATGGCTTTGCTCCCTACCAAACCAAAACGGGCGAAGAATATATGAATGCGGCACAAATTACGCATTTCTCTGGCATTTTAGAAGCATGGAAAAAAGAACTGATGCAAGAGGTTGATCGCACTGTTCACCACATGCAAGACGAGTCAGGTAGTCTGCCCGATCCTAATGACCGAGCAACGCAAGAAGAGGAATTTTCGATTGAGTTACGCGCCCGCGACCGTGAACGCAAACTGATTCGTAAAATTGACTCCACCTTAAAAGCCATTAATGACGGTGATTACGGCTACTGTGAAGAATGTGGTGTTGAAATTGGTATTCGTCGTTTAGAAGCCCGCCCCACCGCGACTCTGTGCATTGACTGTAAAACACTCGCCGAGATTAAAGAAAAACAAATTGGCGGTTAGCAGTTAGCAGTTAGCAGTTAGCAGTTAGCAGTTAGCAGTTAGCAGTTAGC
>VIAD01000025.1 GCA_006546595.1 Moraxellaceae bacterium AER2_44_116
TTGAATTTGCGATTGCTAATAACATGGATTGACCCGTTTTTGACAAACCCTAACTTAGTATTAGACACCTAACGTATGTGTCTCTTTAATTTTCCATAGGTGTATAACATAATTTTTTTGCCACATCCAATTGAATTTAAAGACAATGGATTTTGTGATGGGACTATGGCGAAAAACAAATACACTAACTGACATCCGATTTTTAGCATGCAATTATCCAAAAAACCATCAGTAGGTGTATAACACTTTTTTAAATTTTAACCTATTGTTTTTTATACATATTAAAAAATAAATACACCTACAGCAATCATTTATAGTCAAAAAGACACTGACGGCAAAATCACCAAAAATATGGAAGTTAGAAATGCAGTCCTGAAAATGTAATGCAGGCTCAAGTGGCAATTAATCTCGTCCTGAGCGGTTTTAAATACAAGCCGCTACAACTAACCTTGTACATACGATAATCCTTGTTTAAAAGCCCATATTATCAATACATTATTTTTGGGGTTTACTCAGAAGATCATGCAGGTAAGAAAAGCCAAGGCTCTTATCGGTGATGATTATTTTGTCTTGATTGATATGGGCACGAAAATGCAGACCTTCTAAACCGATCAATATATCCACGAGATACCAACCAAAGAACTTGACTGCAATGACTTCGGTATGATTTTTTTGGAGTTCCAATTTTGCAGCTTTGATGTTTTTGGCAGGGATAATGACAATTTGAGTAAGATGGCTATCCATTAAAGTAACTTTGTAGAATCGCGTTATCACGTACCTTCCCCTATAGATGTTGCCACGGGCCTCACAAATGCACCAAGACCTGCCTAAATCCAATTTCGTGTATTACCCATAAAAGCTGATCAACACTAGAATTGACCATCGTGTGGCCGTGTTCATCATCCAGCATGTAACTTTTACCAGACGAGTTTTGCACCAGCACAAACCACTGTGCCATATTGCTAGGATTTTTCAGCACTTCTACATTCACTAAATAGCCCGTTAAAAAACAGGCTCTTGCTTGCTCAATATTCATAATATTTTGCCTTTTTGGTACTCGTGACCCATTTTATTTCTCGGTATAGCCGATCTTTTACTTTTATCTCTCTGTGAAGTTCACTTGCATACGCGCGCATATAATGACAATATAATTATAACAACATTATAATACTATTGTCATAAATCACAACCGCCGCACGGAGCTAATACCATGACTGCCATGACCCAGACCTTTCATGATTTGACCACCAGTGAACTGATTGAACACGCCTTATCCCAAGGCGAAGGCATTTTGCTAGATAACGGGGCATTACAAGTCAGCACAGGCAAGCGCACTGGACGTTCACCTACCGACCGCTTTATTGTTCGTGAGGATAGTACTGCCGCCCAAATAGACTGGGGAACGGTGAACAAACCTTTCCCTGCTGATAAATTTAATACCCTATGGGATAGAGTAGAAATCTACCTAGAACAAATATGTCATTACACCAGTCGTCTACATATTGGTGCTCATCCAGAATTTTACCTCCCTGTCCATGTTCGCTGTGAAGCGGCTTGGCACGGTCTGTTCGCCCGTAATATGTTTATTCGACCAGACGTGTATAACCCCAAACTCAAAAACGATTGGCAAATAATTAACGCTCCCAACTTCACCTGTGTTCCTGAGCGTGACGGAACAAACTCAGAAAGTGCGGTCATCATTAATTTCCTGAGTCGTAAAGTTTTATTGTTAGGGATGCGCTACGCAGGAGAAATGAAGAAAGCCATGTTCTCGGTACAGAACTTTTTACTCCCAGAGAACGATGTATTGCCTATGCACTGTTCGGCCAATGTCGGTGATAATGGTGATACTTGTTTATTCTTCGGACTGTCTGGTACGGGAAAAACCACGCTATCAGCCGATCCTGAGCGTTATTTAATTGGTGATGATGAACACGGATGGGCAAAAGGCTCAGTCTTTAATATTGAAGGTGGCTGCTATGCCAAAACCATCAATCTGTCCAAACATAATGAGCCGCTTATTTGGGATGCTATTCGTTATGGTGCTGTGGTAGAAAATGTGCATGTCATCGACGGAACACGGACGGCTGATTACTGCGACACACGCTTGTCCGAGAATGGCCGTTGCTGCTATCCGTTAGAACATATCGCGAAACGCATGGAAAACAATAACGGTGGGGAACCACGCACAATCATCTTTTTAACGTGTGATGTTTTTGGTGTACTCCCGCCTGTATCCATCATCTCCAAAGAAGCAGCGGCCTATCATTTCCTCAGCGGTTATACCGCACGAGTCGGCTCAACCGAGGTTGACGCAATTCCTGGCATTCAACCGACGTTTTCAACGTGTTTTGGTGCGCCATTCATGCCACGTCCCGCAGGTGATTATGCTGCTCTATTAATGAAACGGATTGAGGCTTTTGGGTCGCGTGTTTATTTAGTCAACACAGGATGGTCTGGCGGATCAGGTGCGTTAGGTGGAACTGGTTCGCGTTTCCCCATTCCCGTGACTCGTGCCATTGTCGCAGCTTGTCAAAGTGGCGAGCTAGAAAACGTGGCAACAACACATCTCGATATTTTGAATTTGGATATTCCAACACACGTTACGGGTGTCGATAGTCGTTTTCTCAATCCTCGCAGTGCGTGGACGAATACCGAGGAATATGACCGTCAGGCGCAGGAATTAGCGCAATTGTTTAGTAAAAACATTAGCCGCTTCAATATTCCATCTGACGTGGTAATTGCAGGGCCACAAGCCTAATCAATATCACCATGATGAGCTGATTCATGAATTAAAGAAGGAGGCCATGCCACCCTCCTTATTCATTATCCATGCACAGAACCATAAGAACTTTAGGACTTACACACCACTATTAGCGCGTAAATTCTAAGCTGCTGCGCTCACAGGAGACGCAAATGTATTCATTTCAGACACCTTTTCTCATGGATGATGGCGAAACTCAATCATTACACTTTGATTTCAAATACGTGCAAAGTGAGATGCGTATTGATGCACCGATTGAGCTTCTTTTTGGTTACACCCAAGCGATGATGGCGTTTTTGTTGATTAATCCAACGCCCAAAAATATTTTATTGGTGGGTTTAGGCGGGGGGTCTTTATCTAAATATTGTCACCATCTGTTGCCACAAACGATGGTCACTACGGTTGAAATTAACGAAGATGTGATTCTGCTACGCGATTCATTCCATATTCCACCCAATAATGAATATTTTAATGTCGTACATGATGATGCCGCCAACTACTTACGTCATCAACACCAGATTAGCGATATTATTCTGTTAGATGGCTATACGACAGAAGGTTTACCTAGAATGCTAACAACGCCTATGTTTTATAAGGATTGTTATAACGCATTAAATGACGGTGGAATTCTGGTGGCTAATTTTAATTGTGAAGACGTACAACTCGCTGCCTGTATGGGGCGGCTGCTTCGTATTTTTAAGAGTAAAGTTCTGATCATTAAATCGAACACCAGTGGTAATAAAGTGGTTTTCGCTTTTAAAGGTCACAACAGCTTGCCTATAGGCTTAATGGGAGAGCGGGCGGAGCAATTACAACAACAAACCAAATTGCCGATGCTGCATTTTTATGAACAAATCGTCATGGGCTGCCGACCTTGGCTAATCCCTCACGAAAATCGAGATATGGCTTAGATGATGGTTACCTGACAGGTCATGACTCGGTACTTTTTTCCCGTCCAACTGCTTGGGGGCTACGAGTACTATAGCTGACTTCATGCTTTTCCAAATACTCACGGATGAGTTGGCGGACAACCTGAGAGGGAGTGATATCTTGACGAGAGCACAATTGTTCAAATGCCTGTTTTTTGACGGGATCAATCAGAACCGTCAGGCGAGCAGTCTTGTTTTCCATAGAATGAAAATTCTCTATATCACTAAGTATGTTAATTGGATTATAACTCTTTACAGGAATGGTGTCATTCCCGTAAAAAATATAAGCCTTTATTAAAGCTGTCTAACGATTACAGCGGATAGTTTTTAGGATAAGGCAAACGAGCGACACCAGAAGAAACGGCTGCTTGAGCGACAGCAGCGGATACTTTACCCAATAGTCGCCAATCGAGTGGCTTGGGTAAAATATAATCCACCCCAAAGCTGAGAGACTCTAATTCATATGCTCTTAATACAGGGGCAGGAACGGGTTCTTTCGCTAATTCGCGTAACGCAACAACGGCCGCTAATTTCATGGCTTGATTAATACAACTTGCCCGTACATCCAACGCCCCTCGAAAAATGTAAGGAAACGCCAGTACATTATTGACCTGATTCCCATAGTCAGAACGTCCCGTCGCCATTAATAAGTCAGGTCTAGCTGCTTTCGCCAAGAGCGGAGAAATTTCTGGGTCTGGATTGGAGCAAGCAAATAGAATGGGCTTGTTCGCCATTGTTTTCAACATCTCTTGGGTAATGAGGTCCGGGCCAGCTAAACCAATACACACATCGGCTCCACATAAGGCATCGGCTAATGTCCGTGCCTCGGTCTCTTGAGCAAACTCTGTTTTTGTGCCAACGACACCGATCCGACCTGTATAAATCACCCCCAAACGATCCACCATCAAGAGTTTCGAGCGCGGCAAGCCTAAACTGACGAGCAAACGCATACAAGCCGTCGCTGCAGCTCCCGCACCTAGGCAAACAAGATTAATGTTGGTCAGAGTTTTTCCTTGCAACTCTAAGGCGTTAAGTAAGCCCGCTGCGGTGACAATAGCGGTACCGTGCTGATCATCGTGAAAAACGGGGACATTGCATCGCTCAATAAGTTTTTGTTCAATTTCAAAACATTCGGGGGCTTTAATGTCTTCCAAATTGATACCGCCAAAGGTATCGGCAATCAGTGCAACGGTCTCAATAAATGCATCTGGCTGTTCCGTATTAACTTCAATATCAATGGCATCAATACTCGCAAATCGTTTGAATAATAAAGCTTTTCCTTCCATAACAGGCTTGCTTGCCAATGCACCTAAATTTCCTAGACCAAGAATCGCCGTGCCATTGCTAATGACCGCGACTAAATTCCCTTTAGCCGTGTACTGGTAAGCATTTTCAGGGTCTTTGGCAATTTCTTTAACGGGTTCTGCGACACCAGGAGTATATGCCAACGCAAGATCAGCCGCTGTATTCGCAGGTTTTGACAATTTAATGGCAATTTTCCCAGGTTGAGGCGAGGCATGATAAGCCAATGCCAACTCTCTGATATTGTGAGGCATATACACGTTCCTTAAAGGCAATACACAGTGTTTAATGATGTTTACTTTCTAATAATTTCGGGAGTATACGTTGACATCTTCACGCAAATACCAATCCAACTCACACCAAAATTTTTGGGCGTCGGTGTTATTATGCAGAACAAATAAATGCGCTTTGTTAATGGATTTTCGACTCATGGCTAGATCCAAAGCAGCCGCTAGTTGTTTACCTAAGCCGTTCCTTCGTCGATGAGCGGCGATTATAAAATGATAGATATATGCTCGCCGACCATCGAATCCCGTCAATACTGCACCTACGAGCTGATCTTCTTCCCAGAGGCCCAAGCAAAGGTAGGGGTTGTGGCGAATCATCCTGTCAAACCCTGCTTCAGAATCGTCAAAATCACGAATAACGATGCTTTGCTCTTGTTGCCACAAGTCGGCAACCGCCTGATAATCAAGTGACCTCAACGGCCAAATTTCCACCAACATACTCACGCCAAATAACGCCGATCTGGGGTATGACGGCGACGATATGTTGCTAAAAATCGTGAAAATCGCGCTATGGCTTTTATTAATTCATCACTTCTGGGTAAAAACACCCATCGTAAATGGTCTGGATGCGACCAGTTAAACGCGGATCCTTGCACTAGCAACAGTTTTTCAGCACGCAATAACTCAAGCACAAACTGTTCATCATCCTGAATTGGATACAAATGGGGATCTAGCTTCGGAAATAAGTAGAAGCCACCTTTTGGTTTGACACAACTGACACCGGGAATCGCAGTTAATAATTCCCATGCAAGATTGCGCTGAGTCAATACACGGCCAGCCGTTCCTGTTAAATCGTGAATACTTTGATGACCACCCAAAGCGGTTTGAATAGCATATTGAGCAGGGACATTGGCACATAAACGCATTGAGGCGAGCATGTCCAATCCTTCGACATAGCTTGTCGCTGACTGCTTCGCACCACTTAACATTAACCAGCCTGTCCTGAATCCAGCCGAACGGTAATTTTTAGATAAACCATTAAATGTGACACATAAAACATCGGAGACTAAACTGGCAATTGGAATGTGCGTGGCCTCATCGTAAATAACCTGATCGTAAATCTCATCCGCAAAAATGGTTAAATCGTGCCGACGCGCAATTTCAACCAGTTGCTCTAACACGAATTTTGGATAAACAGCCCCCGTCGGGTTGTTTGGGTTGACGATGACAATGCCTTTGGTGCGCTGAGAGATATTAGCTTCTATATCTGCCATGTTGGGCATCCAATCCGCTGTTTCATCACAACGATAATGAACGGGATTACCGCCAGCAAACGTCACGGCGGCCGTCCACAAAGGGTAGTCTGGACAAGGAATCAGTATCTCATCACCCTGATTCAACAAAGCTTGCATTGCCATGATGATCATTTCAGAAATGCCATTCCCGATATAGACATCACCGACATCCACGCCGAAAACGCCTTTTTGCTGGTAATACTGCACGATAGCTTTTCGAGCCGAAAATATCCCTTTGGAGTCGCAATAACCCGCAGCCAATGGCAAATTAGTCATGACATCTTGCAGAATTTCGGCGGGTGCTTCAAAACCAAATGCGGCAGGATTACCAATATTTAAGCGAATAAGTGCGTGTCCCTGCGCCTCCATTTGGGCGGCCTCATGCAAAACAGGCCCTCGTATGTCACGGCCTACTTTCTGTAATTTGATTGATTTGCGGATTTCCATTACACACCCACACTCACTGCAAGAGAAAACTCAAATGCCATTGGCATTAACTAGCTTATACATTAACATATTATGATAATATAAATCACATAATATTAGCCTTGTCTCGATGCAAATCAGATGCAGTTCAAACATAATGTGAGAGAAAACGTCTATGGGTTATGCCAGATTTATTGTTTATCTCAACGGCCTCAGCTCGGTTAAACGGACAGCACATGCCAATTTACACTTGGGTGTTTTGCTCGCTTTTGTGGCTGGTGCACTCAATGCAGGTGGCTTCCTCGCGATTGGTCAATACACCTCACACATGACAGGTATTGTCTCGTTAGCGGCGGATAATATTGTCTTAGGAAATTTCATGTTGGCCTTGGCGGGCTTTTTATCATTAATCGCCTTTGTGAGTGGCGCGATCGTGACAACATGGTTGATTAGTTTTGCCAAGAGAAGCGGCAAACAAAATATTTATATTGCACCCTTGATGATAGAAGCCTGTTTGTTGTTGTTATTTGGTTTAATGGGTTCCGCTATTCAAGATCATGTCTATCTGATGATCTCTTTTACTGCCGTGTTACTTTGTTTTTTAATGGGTCTACAAAACGCATTAATTACTAAAATATCCAATGCCGAAGTGAGAACAACGCATGTGACGGGGCTATTAACCGATATTGGTATTGAGCTGGGTAAGTTGTTTTACTGGAATAAATACCCCCGTTTATCTAACCAACCCGTAGTGATGGCGAATCGAAAAAAGTTAACAGTTCATCTCTCCCTCGTGGGCTCTTTCTTTCTGGGTGGATTGATGGGAGCAATGGGCTTTAAATATTTAGGCTTTGTGTCAACATTGCCTTTAGCGATGGTGATTGCGTGTATTTCTATTGCTCCCGCTCTCAGAAATAAATCAACATTGAAAGCGATACTAAAAAATTAATGGTTAGACAGTTGAAGCTCACCCAACTTGGCTATGTATAAAATAATTCACCAAGAATGACAAAACCAATCATATTTGGCTATGTTATTCTTGGATATCTAAATTGACTGATTAACTGAGCGATTTGAGGCCAGAATTAAATGCTTCTATCGAGGGTCTCCACTGAACAGTTTCAAATGCAAGCCGCTACAACTAAGCAAACCACGCTTTCCCCTAACGCTCAAATCTTAGTTCTTATTGGTCGATGTCATCAATAACCTAGACGAATTGGCGGAAGACAAGAACCAAGTGCTTCAGCTCGTGGAGCGCAAACTTCCGACCTTTGATCAGGTCAAGTTAAATGATGCTGTTGCAAATTATGCTTCCGTTGCGACCAAAAAGCGTTTCATGCGGTGGCTCAATATCTGAATTTCTCTACAACCGCAATGATCAACTTGAGCGACTATCGTACAATCCATGGATTTCCTGTCACAAAAACCACTGACTATTCCCTGTGATCGGTTTTTTTGAAAATGATGTTTACTGTGTCATACGTCATCACTAATGACGAAGTCAGCGGTGTTTTAGCTAGAATCGAAGTGCTTTTTGCAGTGATAGCGAATGCGGTTTTATGCCAAAATTCTGCCACAATTTGACAGCAATATGGGGCGGAATGCGAGAAAAATACATATCCGCTCGGCTGTTAAAGCCAATGACTTTACCATTCACCAGCGTCGGATTTTGATTATTTGAAACAATCGTCCAGTAGTAGTCTTGCGGCGTGATCTGCTCCGAAACCCTCGACATTCGAAAATGCTTAACGCCCTTCCAGTAAGGAAGCAACCGTAACTCTAGGTTTTTACTCGATAATTCAATCGGCATTTCAGGCACAGGAATGGCTAATACGTGGTGGAATTTAGTCATACTTATCTCTCTTATTATCTCAGCCAAACACCGATTGCCGAGTTAAACAGCTCAGCCACGCCGAGTCAACAGACATAAAACTAAAATTTTACTATTCCATATAAAACAACCAGTTAAATTAACTACTTAATTTAAGATATCAGCATATCTTACCTATTTTATGAGGTCTATGATATCAAGCATTGTATTTTGAACACTCTTGAAATATCACTCGCGTCGTGCCGAATAGCCATTTTAATTTGTACCTCAAGCAACTTGGCATAGAGTCTCCCCTACCCCTTTCAGTCCAATCCGCACACTCAATTATCAACTTTTCAAACACGATAGGGGTTATTCATTTAAGCTATTCAGGGCATGAAAAAAGTCTAGCTCTAATCGGCCACATAAACGGCCTGTTTAATTCTTGCCAGTAACGCATCATCGCGATAGCGTTGATCGTCTTTTAACACATCACATACCTGATCAAATGCATCATCCAATCGTTTGAGCACTTTTTCAGCCTGATCATGACTCAAACCTAAACGAACCCCATAAGCCAACAAACTCGCTCGAATCGGAAACGTTTTACTTTTATTAAGCTTTAAAGCAAGTTTGCATCCAGCTCAGGATAAATACCCGTACAAACGACATCATACACAGGAGCTAATTTACGCGCGGCTAAAGGATGATCGTAAACCATACCAAAATTCTTTAAGTGCGCATCGCCATCACGTAATTTACAAGACAAGGCCATGCGCTCAAACAAACGGTAATTTTGTCTAAGCGCATCTTCTCCTGCAAAAATACTGACGGCTTTAGCGATCATTTCATAGCTGCCTTCGTACTTGCGTGCGCTATTACGCCCCGTAAGCACCGCCATATCTTCAAAGCCAATCGCTGTACCATCGGCACGTCGATCAAAGCGCGACATGATCAACAACAAGCCATCATCGGATAACCAGAAATCAGGCACGTCTAAACCTGCTGCTTTTGCAACCAACAAACACAAATATTCATTCCGAGCGATACAGAGAAAATCTAACCCTTCTGCTTTCACAATCACTGTTTCTAAAGGAAGTGACGAATGAATATCCAATGGCGATGAGGGTATTAACGGTACTAAGGTTTTTGGTTGTACTCCTGAAATACCCGAGCCTAAAGCATAACGATCGACGAGGTGTTGAAAAAGCGCAGTGGAGGGTGAACGAAGCAGAGTCGTTAATTGTTCACCATGGATTCCTGAAAGGGGTTGGCCTGATAAGGTATAAGTGAGCCGTCCTATTTGGTTTGAACCAGCCAGATACAGTAAAAACATCTCACTCGGCGCACCCAGCCGTTTTAAACGATCTTCTATAATATAACGCAGATACCCTTCTGGGCGATTCATGGCAAAAATGCCCATTAAATCGCCACTGGCATAACTTTCTTGACGAATCGGCATGACCAGAGAAACAGTACTTTCTTCGGTGATGGTTGTGTAATTAAACACATAGCGCGACTCGCGGACTAAGGTGCCACTCATGCCTTGAGGCGTCACAATGTCCAAACGGCGGATTTGATTAAATACGCTTTCCCATGCCACAGACATTAGTCATCCTCCAAAAAAATATCGGCCAACTCTTCAAAAACTACCGTTTTTTGAGGACGTAGCACCAATTCATAGCCTAATGCATTCGCCATACGAGTAAATTCAACTAAGCCGACATTGTGTGCACTTTCTGCATTGGTGATGGTGCGTCGGGACAATAAACAACGCTCGGCGAGCTGTTGTTGAGTGATTTTTTTATGACGACGTAAGTTTTTGAGTTCCGTTGATAACTTCTCTACGTTATTGATCGGATGAATGAGCGTATTCATGCGCATGACTGCATTTAAAAGGTAGTAATGCGCACTATATTACGCTTTATGAAGAAAGTCATCTGTGGATGAGTCATTCATTCGTGTGATTTCCCCCTCATGTTCAAGTGTTCACTGTCACTACTATCTGTCCGTCATGTGTGTTCACATTTAAATTGGGATGATCCTTCATCAGATCTTTCACTAACTTTTCGAAATTAGAGTAACCATAGGATACACAGCTAAAATCTCGACACGCTTTTTTGATGCCTAGCCGTAACTGCTCCAAGGACATTGGCTCTTTATTAGCACTCCTGTGACGGGTCAGAGTCAGCTCATAGATCACCTCTAATAGTGCATCCCGACTGATCAGATGAGAAAGCGTAGGATCCTCACCCAGTGCAAAAAGAATATCGCTCGGCTCATCACTGACCAAACGCATAAACATCTTTTTAGAAAGACGATCACACACGACTGTAAAGTACTCCATCGACAGTAATAACTGGCTAAGCGAGCTGTATTCCTTAGGCCATTGAAATCCTGAATGTGGACTCCTTAAATACAACGCCACATCGCCGACATTTGCCCAATGATTCGCATACTGAAGCATAGAAAACGCATGATCGACCATCTGATCATTGGTCAATTTTCTCTGCTGAACATCTGTTTTTAAATAATCAGTATTTAAGGTGATCTTCCAACCTGTCACCGACTTATCTCCTTGAGGAAATAACAAGGCAGGATGTGCTGCTAATAACACAGACCATGATTGATATTTGGTATCGACAATCCTAAACATCGGCTCTAGGCTATAAAAAACGGAGGTAATTTCATCGATCGTCACTTGTGAAGCCTTATTAGCTTTTAAGATGGTAATCACTTGAATACGGTCAAATAGCCTTTTATTAGCCAAGCGTTGATTTTCCTTATTTTTACTTTTGTTGTGTGGTTGTTTCTTTTGGGATGACTCAGCCGACACCTCCCCTTTTGTCGGTTGATAGCGGACATAATATTGCCCCAAAGCACCTGCGGGATGACCCAGATGCAAATAATCAATCGCCGCGACAAATTCCATCATCTTTCGATATTGTGGTCTGTATTTTTGGTAACAGCTATGCGGTTGTATGGCCGTCGTCAATAAAGATAACGCTAACCATTCTCGCTGAGGATACAAGGCAAAGATGTCTAATAAGGCACGATGCAGTACATTATCAGAACTCACTTGTGTATTATGGGTAGATGATTCCATGGGTTAAGGGAATCATCGTCAGATCTGTTTTAGATTGAGACTCTTTTTTAGCGAGACACACCTCCGCTTTCGACATCATATTCTGTGCAGTCGATGTGACGAGTGGCTGTGTATTTGTACTTATCTGCTGACTCGCTTTCGTATGTTTTTTATCGTGAATCAAGATAAAATGATCACATGCGTGTTGATAAGCCTCTACAGTATGCGCCTGCCCTACCCCATAAACACGGTATCCACTGGCACGCAAACGTAAGACTAACGGCGTAAAATCACTGTCACTGCTCACTAAGCAAAAGGAATTTACCTGCGAGTTCTGATGTAACACATCCATCACATCAATCATTAACGCCATATCCGCAGTACTTTTCCCTTTCACATAACGGTTTTGTTGTACACACTGAAGCGGATGGCGACATTCTGCTTCATACCATAATGACTCTTTTTGGCCACGCCAATCGGCATAGGCACGGATGAATAAAGGTCTACCCAGTTGCTGAATTTGCGTCAAAATAGTATCAATATGGATAGCCGAAATATTTTCGGCATCAATGAACACGGCTATGACAGGAGGTGAAGATGCGATTGGTCGATCGCTTTGTAGCCAATCCCGCATTTTTTGCAGGCGATTTATTGGATAATCTAGCCAAGAATATCGGCGCATACAGTCCATCCAGCACAGGATATGCGGCAATGTCTTGCGCTTTTGACGCGTCAAGCATTGCCGCTGAGTGATTAAATCACTGCACATTTTCATCTTTTAGGTGCAGTGCAATCCATGTCGTCTCTCAATAAAAGCCTTATTGAATCACTGTCCTGAGATGTAATATGTGATCCCTTGCAGCCACCGCCTCGTTCAGCGTCGTAAATACGGCTGCTTGTATTAAAGGTTTTTCTGCCAAAATACGCGTCGCCATCGTCGTATAGGATCTTTTACTGATCGCTCCGTTATGTGAGCTGAGCAGTACAACGCTGCCATGATTTGCACCTGAGACGATGCGGATAAGGATGGGATCTGCCCCTGTTTTTTGAAATTCGTCGATGATCAACGCCAATGTACCCTGTGATTCACGGCTAATATCGTCAGCAATCTTCGCTATTTTTTTCACTTGCTGGCAGCCTTTACAGGCATTTTCACTATATGCCTGTCGAGACGCGCTTTGAAAAATCTGTGAAAATGCATAAATATTGAACACAGAATTATGACCATGCCGACAAACAACATGGACATGATCGGGGGAAACCTCGATGGCGGGACGTTGATAGTGATAAAAACCCTTCGACATCGTGCGTATTTTATCGGGCCAATTATTAAAGATCAGTCGAATATCTTGCATGCCACATAGTGTTTTGGGATCAAACGGTGTCACAGGGCGACCTAATTCGTGTAACAGACGATCGCGCTCAGCCAGTAACACATCGATCAATAGCTTACCCGAAAGCTCTCTTTTCTTTACCACATCGTAAGTCGCAATGCGGCGTAGCTTGTCGCCAAGCAACTCTGTTTTCAGCGCATCGCGATGTTGCTGCTTGCTAAAACGTTCAGTTTGATTCTGTTTAGCTTTACCATAGATCGGACGATAATGGGGTCCACCGTCCATTTCATAATACAAATCCGCTTCTTCTACATACATATCCATAAAAAGCCGATGTTTAGGACTCTCTGCGCTGGCGAGTTTCACCTCGTTTTTCACGCTTAAACCCGCATGAGTCAATAAGATATAGAATAAAAAATGTGCTGCTGAATGTCGTCCACCCGAGATCGGCAGGAGTTTTTTTCCCTTTAACAGATCATTCCAATTGATCGACAACTCATTCGCAACCACACCATACGTCGGCGAAATGACCTTCACTTTAATACTCAGCTCTAGAGAAGAGCCGTAAGTTATTCGCCACAAACTCCGCAATATCGGCATCTATTTCGTCAGGAGTAGAGAGTAATGCCAACCTCACACCGATGGCATCAAACGTTTTTTCGCCGTCAAAAAACTGTCTCACGGTTGTCGAAGTCAGCTCGTTTTGTTTCGGCTGACAGATGAAGCAAGGGCTTCGTTTTTCTGTCCTTCGCGAACCTGAGACCACTTTTTTCAATTCAAACGGCGTGTATTTTTTAGGCAATTCACCGTGTATCGCACATTGAACTTCCAAGGGCTCATCCCCGCGTACGAGTCGTACATCATGTTCATCAATGGTGGGATAATCGGATAAAAAGACATTAAAAGGCGCGAGCAATTCGGTATGTATACGCCCTAAGGTATAGGTTTGTTTGAGCTGATACGCAGCGACCGAACAACAATATTGATGTTGTAAGAGCGCACGAATCGAATGATTGAATTGGCCATGCTGACAACGGCACGGAATTTTGCCGACTAATAACGGCAGTTTTTCGGTGTTGTACGGCGCAACGGTGGTATCTAAAGTGACTTGCCCGTGGGTGACTAGGGTTAGATATTGTGCTAATTCACTGGGAGTTTTTACCCAACTCGAAGGCACTAATTTATCACACACGGGACAAAATCGTTTTTTGCCGTAGCAAAAACTTTTCGGCGTTAAGCCGCTTAATTGCAAACCGCAATCATGCCTCATGACGCAGGATTGATCTAACAGGGTAAAGTCAGAGATGACTTTCCATCCCATTTCAGCTAAGCGTGCAGAGACTTCTGTCTCAGTGAGACGGCATGGTGATGGGCCTCTTGTGGATTTTTTAGTAGAAGTGGAGCGTGATAATGGGTCGGATTTTGGGCGCAACAATGCCTGACGTTTCGTCATGATGATTTCCTTGAGATGTTAAACATCCCATCACCACGGAAGGCGAATCAATGGTGACAGGTTAAGCAGGGTTCGCCTTACCAGTCTCAAGAGCTGGCGAGCCTTTCGGCTCCCCCACCCAACCCGTCATAACAGACGTGCAGGCAGATTGAGCACAAAAAAATACCGCAGAGCGCGGTATATTTTGCTCTTGAGAATACGCAGGAGGCGAAGCCTGACCACTCAATGAGGAGTGATATTGGCAGAATAGCGTTATAATAAGTATGCGTCAAGCCGATTAATACTTATTTTTAAGTTGTTTTTTATCGCTATTTTATGGAGTTATTTCATTGACAGCCGAATTGACTATTGAAAATTAAACGTTTGAACAATCAATGTTATTATTTTTAGTATTATTTCTGATCAGAAGAATATGTATTTTTATGATTAATTTTTAAAGGTATCATTTATCTGAAATACGCATCATCCATAAATAATCTCTATAAATTTTAATATGTCATTCAATCTCATAAAATAGCCTCTTTAAAATCACTCAAGAGGCTTTTTTATTTTTAATGGATTCATCACTGCGTATGACAATAGACAAGTTTATGATTAAAAATTAAAACTATCGTCTAGCATTTTCTTTATTTCCGCGGCTTCTTCGTCCATTTTTTGTAGCTTTTCGGTCTCTTTTTTTAGCTGTAATTGCTCATCTATTTCTTGCTGTTCTTTGATGCGCTCAAGTCGTTCTTCGTCTATTTTGCATTGTACGGCCTGTTCCTGTTGCCGTATTTTTTCGGCTATTTCACGTTCATGACTTTGTTGTAGGTATTGCTTTTCTTCCGTCTTTTTTTGCCGTTTGTAATCCCATTGTCGATACAAATTAATTATTTTCTCGTGAAAAACAAAGGCTGACAGAGCTAATACTATCAGTATAAAGAGCTTGGGAATCCAAAAAAAGAAAGGGATATCTCGATGCATAATTGCCCTTCGATCTTGTCCTTGCCAATTTGCAGCTAAGTAGGGATTGGCTGGCAGCCAAAATGGCGAGTACGGCAGTTCGATGATGGTCGGCTGATCAAAATGAAAATATTGGTTCATCGTGTGGCGTAAGACATAGACGTTCACCCCGTTTTCACGTTCTTTTTCGCCGTCAGCTTTCGCATGCATCCATTGATCCAGTTCTAAACAGCGTGGAATTTCCCACTCTTTATTTGCATTGCAGGTTTCAATCGCCTGCCATAAATCTTCTGCTTCCTGTCGACGATCGTCACAACGTGGACTTTTAGTGATCAGCGTGGGGGCGGGTTTAAACATATCAGATGGGGTCTGTTGTAATGCTTTTTCTTGTTTAAGATGCTGTGCTTCTTGGAGTGCGCATGCCATTAACGCGAGGTTCAATGCAGGCAAATTAGGCGATAACCAGTTAATTTTACCCGTATAAATCATCTCATCTAATTCGTGAGGAGTCCGATTAACATCTACTTGGGGGCAACCCGCAAGTAACAAACTGATGGATATTGCGGCAACAGTAACGAAACTTTTAAGCATTATTCGTCCTGCATTAATTTAAAAACGAGTTGTTTGACGAGTGTCGGCGGCAGGTCAATTTGCTCAACAATATGATAATGGCCTCGATTATTTTCTTGCCAACGATTCACGGCAGGCTGTTTAAACGCCGCCTCATAGCGACTTTGAATAGCAGGGGAATCCGTCGCAATGACAAAAAAATGATACAGTTTGCTGTCTAATGCTTGATGAATCCGCAAGACAAAATCATCTAATTTTCGTGACCATTTGGCAGATAATTCGACCTCGACACCAATGCTTCGGTTGTCTTTTAATTGCCAAATGACATCGGGGATTTTGAATTTATTATAGACTGAAGTACTGACTTGTCGCTCTGTCAAAAAGTCCACTATTTTCCCGTCATCTAAGCTTTTAAACGTCGCAATTTGGGCAAGAACATGATGTCGAATCAATGCTTGATTTACTTTATAGGCATTGCTTTCTTTGTACTCATACACCTCCAATGCTTCTCGCTCTGCGGTTTGCAAGCCTATCTCAGAGAGTGTATAGAAGAATTTAGGCGAGCCTGTGATAGTCTTCGTTTCGACAAGATATCCGCGATTGACTAAGCTTTTTGCATAAGTATGTGCTTGTTGACCGCTAAGCAAATGAATCACTTTTTCAGTTGTAAAGCCCCAACGGTAAATCCAGTCCAAGGTCTTTTTTAGTTTTTCTTTCGCTCGATTTTGAGGCGATTGGCCGTCTAAAAAGTCATGGGGGTTGACTGTTTTTCGCGTCGTGACTAAATCCATCTTTCTCTTCATTCGTACTGATAGTGTCGTGTATTTTATCATGATTCCTTTCATATGTATTTTCAAATAAGATATATGAAATAAATCATGATAAAAAGAATGAAATACTACGTCTTGCTCTGCAAGACTGCGCCTTTTGAAAGTCACCGTTATGGGCAACTCTGCGAGTTGACGACTAGGGTCGCAAACCCATAACTGCCAAGTCTGGACGACCTGTCTGCCTTTCAACGTTGCCCTCGCGCCGAGATTTCGGCTACGGCGATTCTAAGGAATCTTGTGGGGGATGCCCGCGCGCTGCGCGGCTACCCCTGTCGGGGGCTACACTGCATAGTCTACTTACGTAGTCTATTTCGTTTGGAGCCGCTAACGCAGCCCTCGACCCTGAACGGGTCGACCTACTTCACTACGTTCGTACATCGCTTTTGCGATGCCCAACAGAGGTAGCCGCGCTCCACTTGGCATCCCGGGGCTTCGCCCCCCACTCCCTATCAGCCCTCTTGGGAGGCCTTACCTTCCGACGACGCCTCTGGCTGTCGGAGGCCACGTGAGCGGCTCCCCCCTGCATCGTGTTTAGGAACACGATGTGGCTGCGGACGCGAGTCCTTGCCCCCGCTCTGCGGCACCCCAACAGCAAAGGCGATGGGCGATTAATGAGTGTCGATGGCAAATAGTTTGGCAGGTTTAAATGGTTGTATTTTTACTAATTTAGGATAAGGAGTGACTTTTATTTTTTGCCATAAAAGTCAAGTCCGAACAATTTTAATTTAACTAGTTTCTGTTTTATTTTTGGGTTTTGGTAATACATAGGCTGTGTGTTTTCAACGATTATTTTGATGTATCTTAATCAGGTTTAGCGTTGAAAAAGCATCATCAAAATATGCCCATGTCGCAATGGTCTACGATTGCTTTGAAAGAATTTTAAGTGGTGTCTGGTGTAGTTTATTTTGACCGCGTCAAATGGACATTGATGTTTGTGCACCATAAATTGGGGTGGATAAAATTGTATAACTTTCAACAGGTCAATGTTAAGGACAACTTTGATTCGTCGACGGGTACTGCTACCTTTGACTAAAAATACGAGTTACGTAGTTAAAACTCGTATTTCACCCTCATTTTCTCGTCTTTGTACTTTTCGTTGGTTTGGTAAAACTGCGGCCTTTTCACGCTTTAAATCACATTGTTTTCTCTCAGTAGGATTATAAACTGAGATGTAAACATCGGCTTTTCTTCTGGCCTGACTTTTGCGTTTTTCCATATTGACCTAAGAGCTGAGTTTATACTTGATGAAAACATATCTCTCATTGCTTCTTGCGTAGACTCACTCAGAGTCCAAAACTTTTCTAATGCATCCCGTGTTTCTTGTTTCGACTTTTCTTTGACTTCCAATTCTCTTTCTTCTTTTCGTTGGATATCTTCGGTCTTGGCTTTTTCTATTTCATCTAGCTCTCGTAAGCTATCCTCCCAGCCCTTGCCTGCATCTGCGTCAAGACAAGTGGCTAAATAAGCAATTATGCTTTTAACATGCCCCTGCTTTTGCATGGCAAGGGTATAGGCTATGTTACGTAAAATACGATTCTTGCCAAATTTTCGCACCCATTTTAAAGCTGTTTCTTCGGTAATACCTATGGATGTCAACGCAGCGGCTGCTTCGGTAATTTCTTTATCATTACTCACTTGTAGAGGTTGATCTACTACATGAACTTTAGGTTTAGCTATAATTTTAATGGATGTGATCTTCCGTCCAGACTTTAAATACTCACAGTTAATAATACTCAAATCAGTTACTTCATTTATCTCTTGTAATGCTGGATTTATTACAAATCGACTAAAATCATTAAATCTAGTATATTCTGAATCCTCAATATTAAACTTTCTTCTTAATTCGACTAAATTATATTTCATCCAAAACTCGCCTCCCCCTCCTTGATTTTGTCGCATTTTTAGAAGCTCGTAAAATCTAATAGAGTACTTACTTTTACTCAATTCAAAAGCGTAGTTAGAAAGATATCCGGTATATCTTTCTTTTAATTGTAATAAATATGGTTTTAGTGACTTATCGAAACGTAATAATATTTCTCCTTTCCCTTCTATGTATTCAACGTAAGAAAACCAAGTGGCATAACGTTTCCTTTCACCCTCACTAATCTCAATTCCCATCCTTAACAGGCTTTTTGCAGACTCGTGTGTTCTTGCGTATAAATCTTTTCCATTTTCAATACCAAACATCTTGGCAAGATCGTCGACCTGAACAATGTAGTCTTTAAAATCTTCATCATCAGGTCTTATTGTTGTTAATAGTGTCGAAACAAGGCGTTGTTCATTCACCGAAAGCTTATATTTCGCCTCTATCAAATCGTTACTTTTACGGATAACCGTGATGTTTTTTTCCTTTTCCATGTGTAAGTACCTTGCGTTATTTTTGGCTATTTGACTGGCGACATGAACGTCAGTATACACAAAAACGAGAAAATAAAATACAAACTCGTCTTTCACCCTCATTTTCTCGTCTTTCACCCTCATTTTCTCGTCTTTCACCCTCATTTTCTCGTCTTTCACC
>VIAD01000026.1 GCA_006546595.1 Moraxellaceae bacterium AER2_44_116
ACCGTTTAGGAAACTTCATGTAAACGCGTTTACACAGAATTATTTACAGGCTCCTTGTACACTACTCGTCTGATAAACCACTGCTTTTATCCAAATCCAACATGATGAATTTCCTTCGCCAACCCATCACACCGTAAAACCCTGCCAAGCTTGCAACCGCGAATCCCAATACGTTAATGACGCAAGATTAATATCACTTAAACGGACATGAACGTCCACGCCGCGTTCACCTTCTTTGGTCGAAATCACCAAACCGTCGTCGGTGATTTCCATAATCCAGCCTTGCAATACTTGGCCATCGGCCAGCGTAAATTTTTGCTGATTGCCTTTATCGGCGAAATTAGCCAATTGTTCTGCCAAAATCATAGACCTTTCCTTAAATTCCCTTCGACTCCGCTCAGGGAGCATTTTTGCACATGCTGGGCGGAGTCGTGGTGGCTGAGCGGAGTCGAAGCCCGTACAAATTTATTTTTTCTCAGGAGTCCAGCCTTTAGGCCGTTCATAATCGGCATTGCTGAGAAACTTCTCGCGTTGCTCATCTAAAAACACATGCGTTTCAGGCTGCATGACATTGAGATGATTCTCGTTAATTAACATGGTTTGATGTTTTAACCATTCTTGCCATGCTTGTTTTGACACCGAATCAAACAACGCCTGACCTTTAACACCGGGAAACGGCGCAAAAGCCAAACCTTCGAGTTCTTGTTGATACTTACGGCACATTACCAGACGAGTCATATTCAATTCCTTTAAGCAATACGTTGACGAGCGCGTTGTACCGCTGCTAATACCTGATTCGGTGCAGTGCCGCCAATATGATTACGGGCATTCACTGAGCCTTCTAGCGTTAATACCGCAAACACATCGTCAGCAATGGTATCCGAAAATTGTTGTAATTCGGCTAGCGTCATCACACTCAAATCTTGATTGGTTTGCACGCCGTAAGCGACCGCTTTACCAACAATTTCATGAGCATCTCTAAAAGCTGTGCCTTTTTTCACCAAGTAGTCAGCTAAGTCGGTGGCGGTTGCAAAACCGCGTAACGCAGCCGAGCGCATTTCTTCACGGCGCGGTTGTAAGGCAGGAACCATATCCGCAAAGGCACGTAAACACGCTTGTAGCGTATCTAAAGCATCAAATAACGGCTCTTTATCTTCTTGGTTATCTTTGTTGTAGGCTAAAGGTTGGCCTTTCATCAACGTTAATAAGCACATTAAATGACCATTGACGCGTCCTGTTTTACCGCGCACTAATTCGGGTACATCAGGATTTTTCTTTTGCGGCATAATGCTAGAGCCAGTACAAAAGCGATCAGGAATATCCACAAACTTAAATTGTTGTGAGTTCCATAAAATTAACTCTTCGCTCATGCGTGATAAGTGCATCATCGCAATCGCGGCTGCCGAGCAAAACTCAATGGCAAAATCGCGGTCAGAAACGGCATCTAATGAGTTTTCACACACCGCTTCAAAGCCTAATAATTCGGCCGTATAAGCCCGATCAATCGGGTAGGTTGTGCCTGCTAACGCGGCAGAACCTAAAGGCATGCGGTTGACCCGTTTACGGCAATCGGCCAAACGCTCATCATCCCGTACCAACATTTCAAACCATGCAAGTAAATGATGGCCAAACGTGACAGGCTGTGCCGTTTGCAAATGGGTAAAACCAGGCATAATGGTGGCGGCTTCACGCTCCGCAACTGTTAACAAACCTTGTTGTAACCGCTGTAAGATCAGACGTGTTTTGTCGATTTCGTCGCGTAAATACAAACGAATATCGGTTGCCACTTGGTCATTACGGCTACGTCCTGTATGCAGTTTCTTACCTGTGATACCAATACGATCGGTCAAGCGCGCTTCGATGTTCATGTGCACGTCTTCTAAATCGACACGCCAATCAAAGCGACCTGCTTCAATATCGGTTTGAATTGCAGCCAAACCGTCGATAATGGCATCACGCTCGGCATCAGTTAATACGCCTACTTTTGCCAACATCGTGGCATGAGCGCATGAGCCTTGAATATCATGTTTGTATAATCGTTTATCAAACGTCACGGACGCGGTAAACTCAGCGACAAAGGCATCGGTTGCTTCACTAAAGCGACCGCCCCACATAGTAGAAGATGGTGTAGTCATACGAATTCATTTGGGATTAAAAAATTAAAAATAGTCAGAATGACGAGTCAGATCACGACTTACGCACAGCACCGCGTAAGTCCTAAGATGATGCGAAAATTCTTCCAAAGAGTATAACAGGAATTATGCAAAAAACGCCGTCCGCAACACAGACACCACAGCAGCAGGTCGATGACTTCTTTTTGCCTGATTTTTGCAATATGAAAGCCGTGTTGGTGTTATTAGTGGTGACAGAGTTATTAGCCATCTTTTTAATGTTAGCTGATCTCGAAGTCTTAATACCCTTTCCGTGGGCAGATTTGGGGCTAAAATCGTTTTTATTAGCATGGGTCGCGATGAGTATCGCGGTTTTAATGTGTTGGTTACGTCCCCATTTGCAAAAAATTAAACGCTCGTATGCGGCTTTTATTATCTTATTTTTGTTTGTGATGTTAGTGGCTTTTTTTACGTTTGCCGCCGAAGGCATTTTATTGTTTTTACATATACGGCAACAAGGTGACGTTAATTTAGCTGTGGTGTTAGTCCGTAACGTGTTGATGAGTGGCATTATTGGCGGTTTGGTACTACGCTATTTTTATTTACAAGAGCTATTACTTCAACGGCAGCGCACCGAGTTAACGGCGAGGGTACAAGCGTTACAAGCGCGGATTCGCCCCCATTTTTTGTTTAATTCGATGAATATTATCGCCAGTTTGATTATGGTTGACCCTGAAAAAGCCGAGCATGTGGTTGAAGATTTATCGGCGTTGTTTCGAGCTAGCTTAAAAGCAGAAGGCGAGGTGGCTTTGAGTGACGAAATTAGCTTATGTAATAGTTATCTTAATATCGAAAAATTACGCTTAGGTAAACGCTTGGATTTTGAATGGCGTTTTGATAACTTGCGTTCAGACTTACGCATCCCCGCATTGACCTTACAACCCTTGCTTGAAAATGCTATTTATCATGGGGTAGAGTTGAGTGATGAAGGCGGAAAGGTCACTATTTTGTTATCGTGGACGGGACAAGAGTTAAACATTATTATCACTAACCCTTTTCATGAGCATAAAAAAAGTCATCACAAAGGTAATAACATGGCCGTTGATAATATTCGTGAACGCTTACAGGCACATTACGGAGAAAAGGCTAAACTAAAAACACAGGCCGCAGGCCAACTATTTACCACGCACATTAGCTATCCGTTAGCGTATGGCGAAGAGTATATCCACCTCTCTTAACAATAAATCAATAATATGGAGGCCGTATGAAAGTCCTAGTCTGTGACGATGAAGCCTTGGCTCGTGATCGTTTAGTGCGTTTATTGCGTGATGCGAAAGAGTGTGAAGTAGTCGGTGAAGCCGAAAATGGCCGTGATGCCTTACAAAAAGTCGAAATGCTTGCTCCCGATGTCATTTTATTAGACATTCGTATGCCTGTTATGGATGGTATTGCGTGTGCCGAAGAATTAGCCCGTTTACCCAATCCCCCCGCAGTCATTTTTATTACTGCTTTTGATGAACATGCATTAGCTGCGTTTCAAGTGGAAGCCATCGGTTATTTACTTAAACCCGTTCGTCGCGATCAATTAAACGAAGCATTGGCGCGGGCTTCGCGGGTTAATCGTGCACAATTGCAGCATATTCGTGAACAAGCCAATGATGATGGTAAGCCTGAAGCACGTCAGCACATTACGGCACGTACGCATCGGGGTTTAGAGTTGATTCCGATTAGCGATATTTATTATTTCTTAGCGGATCAAAAATATGTCACTGTCCGCCATGCGCGTGGTGAAGTCTTAGTCGATGAAACCCTCAAAGATTTAGAAGATGAATTCGGCGAGCGTTTTTTGCGCGTTCACCGAAATGCGTTATTAGCGGTAAATTATTTGGAAGGCTTAGAAGCGGTACAAAATGGCCAATGTTTTGTCCGTTTTCGGGGGATTCCTGAAAAATTATTGGTTAGTCGTCGGCATTTACCACAATTACGCGAAAAAATGCAAAATTTGTGATAAAAAGAACATCAAGATTATAAATTTGGCAATATCTCGTAAACGTGCAGTTTTGCAGCAATTGCCTCTATAATAACCCACACAAAAAGAAATGCCGTTTCGTGGCGGTCGGGGATGTTTTATGAGTAACTGGAGTATGTTGCTGATCCGGTTTCTATTGCTCACTAGCGCAATTGTTGGTTTTACGGGTTGTGCAAACTTGCACAATGTTAAATCGGATGAGCCTGAAAAATATATCTTAGGTGAAAATGCTACTGATGCGCGTTATTTTTACACGCGTAGTGGCTTGCGTTTGTTTGGTCAATGGTGGGCACCTAAAGATCGTCCACGAGCCGTTGTTTTACTGGTACATGGTACAGTGTTACACTCAGGATTTTACTCTCCTTGGGCAAATGAGCTGACTAAAAATGGCTATGCTGTCTTTGGTATCGATTTGCGTGGTTGGGGACAATCTCAAGGCTATGGTCGTCGTGGTAACGTCGGTAATTACGATGAATATGTTGAAGATGTCACTCTCGCACGTCGTGAAATTAGAAAGCGTTACCCGAATATTCCTGTTTATTTGCAGGGCGAATCATTGGGTGGAGCTGTCGTTTTATTGTCCCACATCATGGACAAAGTCACGCTTGATGGTTTAATTCTCAATGCTCCCGCCGTTAAAATTAGTCCTGTTGCACAATGGAATTTATGGGGAGCAGCACAAAGTGCTAAATTATTCCCTGAAATGCCGTCCTTGCCCTTGTTTAAGTCATTAACGGGCTTAGTACTAACCGATAAAAATGCACAAGATCGTTTTTGGTCAGACCCGTTGACCACACGTAAGGCGTTAGGAGCTGGGTTTGTTGTGGCATTACAAGATGCAACCGAACGTTTGCAATTGAATGTTAATAATGTTCGTGCGCCGATGTTGATTATTCAAGGCACAAAAGATTATGTCATTCCGCAAAGCTCCAGTGAGTTTTTAGTCAAGGAAGCGCGCAGTAGTGATAAAACATTAACTGTCATCAAGGGCTTACACCATTCGACGTTGAATGATCGCCAAAAGCAAGAAGTATGGGATGATATCATTAGTTGGTTAGATAAACGTGCTGACCAAGCGTTAGCGGCGCGTAAGTTATTGCCTGATGAAACTGAAATCTCGGCTGTTGATGATCCAGAACCGACATTAGAAAAAGCCGCCTATCGTCCGAAATATCCAAAACTCACGATGACAACAACGAGGAATTAATAATGAAACATCTTTTGTGGCCTTTACTTTTAGCCACAGTATTGTCGGGTTGTGCAACAGCAGTTAGCCCTATCAGTGGCTCAGTGTATAGCAATGTCAAAGCCCCGTTATTAGCCACTGACAGCAATGAAAAACCAACCAAAATTGGTCGTGCTACAGCGCGTTCCGTGTTAGGTGTTTATGCTGTGGGTGACGCAAGTATTGAAGCAGCCGCCAAGAATGCGGGTATCACTCGTATTCATCATGTTGATTATCAAACACAAAGTATTTTAGGTGTGATGGCAGACTTTACGGTCATTGTGTACGGTAATTAATCATTATCGGTTTAGCATCTCTCTTTAAATCGTTAAAGGGAGATGAGAGACGCTCTTTCTTATTCCCTTCAGCATTGCCATAATCGACACACTGCTTTTAGCTGCTGTTTAGGTTATTGAAATGAGAACGCTCCGCATCGCTACCCGTAAAAGTCCTCTTGCTCTTTGGCAAGCGGAATATGTCAAAGCCCGTTTATTAGCACATCATCCCCAACTCACCGTTGAGTTAGTCACGTTTACCACGCAAGGCGACAAAATTTTAGACACGCCATTGGCTAAAATTGGTGGTAAAGGCTTGTTTGTCAAAGAGCTTGAAGTGGCTATGTTAGAGGGACGCGCCGATTTAGCCGTGCATTCGATGAAAGATGTGCCGATGGACTGCCCAGAAGGCTTAGCAATCACCGTCATTTGTGAACGTGAAGATCCAACAGATGCCTTTGTTTCCAATCGCTTTGCCAGTTTGACCCAGTTGCCACACGGCGCAATTGTTGGCACGTCCAGTTTACGTCGCCAATGTCAGTTACGGGCATTACGGCCTGATTTAGTCATTCATGACTTACGTGGCAATGTTGGCACACGTTTAGGGCGTTTAGATAATAATGAATATGACGCGATTATTTTGGCCAGTGCTGGCTTAAAACGTTTAGGTTTAGAAGCGCGCATTCGTCAACGTCTGATCGAGTTACTTCCCGCAGTAGGGCAGGGGGCTGTAGGTATTGAGTCACGTACTGATGATGAGGAGTTACTGGCATTACTTGCACCATTACATCATCAACAAACGGCGATTTGTGTTCACGCGGAACGGGCAATGAATCGACGCTTACAAGGTGGCTGCCAAGTCCCCATTGCAGGCTTTGCGACCCTAGAGCAAGACACCATTACCCTGAAAGCACTCGTCGGTAGCATAGATGGCCAGCAGATTATTCACTTTCAAGCCCAAAGCAATGATTTAGCTGCCATAGAGGCACTGGGTCAACACGTTGCTGATGGTTTATTGGCACAAGGAGCGGCGGATATTTTGGCTGCGGTCTATGGTTGATTTATCCGATTTACGTGTCCTCAACACGCGACCTTTAGCCCGTGCAGATGCCCTGCAAACTGCGTTGTTGGCAACAGGGGCGATTGTTGCACAATTGCCTCTGTTAGAAATTGAAACCTTAGCGTTGTCGGCAGAAGCAAGGCAATCGTTGCTTGATTTAGACCGTTATCGTTGGGTTTTTGTGGTGAGTCCTACGGCCGCAGAGCTCGGGTTGCAACATTTAGGTGATTATTGGCCGCAGTGGCCTATCGCAGTTGATTGGCTAGCCGTGGGCGAGAGTACAGCGCAAGTGTTACGGCAAGCCTTACTTAATCCTATAGTGCCTGATGAAGAAAGTAGCGAGGGCTTATTACGGCTGCCTGTCTTTCAACAGCGACAAACGGGTGACCGTTTATTGGTGTTACGTGGTGAAGGGGGGCGTAATCTCGTCCGTGATAGTTTAGATGGTCAAGGTGTCGGCGTGGATTATGTCGAGTTATATCGTCGTCGCTTGCCACCAGACACCATGATACGTTGGCAGCAACTCATCAGCACACAAGGCTTACCTGATATCGTTATTTTGACCAGCGGTGAAAGTTTACAGCATTGGTTGGCGATTGCAGGAGAAGCAGCGATGTCCGTTACTCCGCTAGTGATTAGTCCTCGTTTGGCGGTAATAGCGCAGAAGGCAGGCTTAAAGCCGTGTATTATTGCTGCGAGCACTCGTCCCGAAGCGATTATTGCAGCATTGTTGACGTGGCGAAATTCCTTGAACCATGATATTGATTGCACCGAGCCAACGGAAAGAAGATAACAACATGAGTCAAACACGTCAGCCCATTCAAATTGCGCCAAAAATTACCTTAAAATTAGGTGTTTGGGGACGTGTAGGTTTGGTTTTAGCGATTATTACCGCCATTGCGAGTTATGTTCTTTATCATAATGGTGTGCGTTATAAAAACCGTGAAAAAGCGCATTTTCAGGAGCTTTCGCTGCAAATTAAGCAATTACAGCATGCTGAAAAAAGAAATACAGATGAAAATGCGACCCTACGTTTTCAAATTCAACAGTTAAATAATCAAGTCACACAGTTAAAAGTCGGTTTAGAGCCTGAACAGCAACGCGACTGGGTAGTAAAACAAGTTAGCCGTTACGTTGAGTTAGCAGAGCAACAATTATTGTTGCAAGCCGATATTCCTTCCGCCGAAATCTTATTGGCTGTTGCCGACAAGTTATTGGCTGATAATGCCGAAACCAGTTTATTACCTTTACGTGAAGCGATTGCAGCGGATAAGCTGGCCTTAGTCACCGCACAACAAATTGACAAAGCGGGCATTTCATTGCGTTTAGATGTGTTGAAGCAACAAGCGAATCAGTTCGTTGTTCCTAGTCGTCATGAAGTTACGCAAACAGGTGTTCCTGAGCGTGTACCAACCGAAGATGCCTCCTTATGGGCAAAAGGTTGGTCAGCATTTCGCCAACTTATTATCGTCCGTCATTACGATCAGCCTGTTCATCCGCTTCTTGCGGACGATCAACGTTGGTTATTACAGCAAAATGTCTATTTAGCACTCAGTCAAGCGCAATTGGCCTTGTGGGGGGATCAAAGTGCTCGCTATCAGCACAGCTTGCACGAAGTGGAAAATTTACTGAGCCAGTATCAACAGTTAAATCCTCAATATGCTGCCATATTGGCAGAGGCGAAAGCGTTACAAGCGATTAGCTTGGAGGTTGCAACGCCAACATTGAGCCATAGCCAACAGCTATTAGCAACGATGCTTGCGCCAGATCAGACGGTAGAAGTCACGACGCAGCAGCAGGTCACTACGCCATGATAAAATTGCTATCGGTTTTATTCTTTTTGCTCATGGGTGGGGGCTTTGGTTGGCTGTTTTTGGCTGACAGTGGTTACGTGTTAATTGCTTGGCAACAAAGCTCCATTGAAATGAGTTTGGCTTTAGCGATTCTATTACTGGTTTTTACGGTCAGTATGGGGGCGATTGGTTTAGAGCTAGTATTAGGTCTGTTTGGTTTACGGGCTTTAATGGGCAAATGGTTGGGTCAACGTCGTCATCATCGTGCGCAAACGGCGTTAAGCAAAGGCTTGATGTTGATGGCAACCGATGACTTTAAACGTGCCGAAAAAATGTTTGCTCGTTCGGCTCAGTTAGCAACTGATGCTTTTCCTGCTTATCTCTGTGCTTGCCGCGCCGCACAAGCACAACTGGCGTTGCAGCGAGCAGAAGATTATTTAGTATTGGCTGAAACCTCTGCTAATCGCTTGACGATCCAACTGACCCGCGCCCGCTTATGGTTAGACTCAGGCCAATGGGAAGCCGCCGTGAGTATTTTAAAGGTATTGTATGCCCATGACCGAAAAGAGCCTGTCGTTGCCGAATTATTATTGCAGGCGTTAATTAAATTACAATCGTGGCAAGAAATCATGGATTTACTGCCGCTATTGTCAAAAACACTGGCCAGAGTACATATTAGTGCCTTATTAAAAGAAGCCTATCAACGTAGCTTGTCGTGGTTGGCGCAGACAGGTAATCGAGTTGATAAAGTAGCAACCTTAAAGCGGCTTCGTGATTTTTGGGCAACACTGCCCACATTTATTCAACATGATCGAGATGTGATACACAGTTATGCCGAAGCGGTTATCGCTATTGGTTTTGAAGAAGAAGCAGAAGAGCTAGTGCGAGTCAGTATTAGTCAACAATGGCATAACGGTTTGGTGGAATTATACGGACGACTCCGTCATTCACAACCCGACCGTAGTTTACAATACGCATTAGACTGGCTGAAAAAGCACCCACAAAGCCCTGTCTTATTGTTGACGCTAGGCCGATTAAGTATGCAGAATCGCCAATGGTCTGAAGCAAAAGCCTATTTTGAGCAAAGTTTAACATTACATAAAAATACTGAAACTTATGCTGAATTTGTGCGGTTACTTCAGCATTTGAATGACCCCGAAGCGGCACATTATTTGATTGCAGGTTTGAATCAATTAGTGACCAAACCCTTACCTAATTTACCATTACCGTAGGCATGATGATGAATCAAATTAACTTGAGTGAGTTTTCCATCGTTCAGCCACAAACAGTCGCGTGGGGCGAAATGGATGCGTTTGGGCACGTCAACAATGCCAGTTATTACCGATATTATGAAAGTGTACGGATTAGTTATTTACAAGCCATTGGCGCATTAGATCATTTAGATGTCATGAATCCCGTGGTTGCCGCCAATAGTTGCCGTTATTTGGTATCGGTCAGTTATCCCGATGAATTGGAGGTTGGTGCACGCGTGGTTGAGTTGCGTGGTTCAGGTTTTAGAATGGAATATGCCATCGTCAGTCAGCAGCAAAAATGTTTGGTAGCGACAGGTGAGGCAATCGTCGTTATGGTAGATAGCCAAGGCAAAAAAGTCGCATTACCCGAAGAAATGCGTCAAATTATTATCAACTTAGAAAAAACAGTGGGTAATGATTTGACGCTTGACGCTCAAAACCCTCACAAACAACCTGAAACGCTATTGGGTAAAGCGTTGTCGCGGTTTAGCCCACTGCGCGACAGATAATAGGATTTTGATGGCTGTTTAATGCGAGAGTATTACTTAATACGCTTCGCAAAATGTCTAGTTAATACCTATTGCTAATTGAACTTGTGGCCTATATAATTCGCCGCGTCTAAAGTCGCAGATTTTCTGCTAGTTCATGTTGCCTGTTTGGAGCAAGCGTGAGTCAACCTCAGCCACTAGTAGATAGGCAACCAGCCATTAACTTGCTCAAAGGGCAAGTGTTCGCAGCCATCACCATCACGCTGGTAGCGTCGATTTGGGGTGGAATTTCGTCGATGTCAGCAGCGATTGGCGCGGGTATTGCCGTCATTGGTAGTGCTTACTTTGCGCTACAAGCGTTTAGTTATGCGGGCGCAGGTTCTGCAAAGCAGATAGTTAAAGCTTTTTATAAAGGAGCAGCAGGTCGTTTTTTTTTGACGGTACTGCTCTTTTCCGCTGTCTTCGCAGGCATTAAGTCGCTGCAAGCAGGTTGGGTATTAACAGGTTTCTTTATCGTTCAGCTTGTCGCTTGGGTGTCGCCGTTATGGGATGCGTTAAGAAACAGGCCTTAATGGGTGCAATATGGCTGGAAGTTCTACGGAATACATCAAGCATCACCTGACTAATCTCACATTTGGAAATCATCCAGAACAAGGCTGGTCTTTCGCTCGTAACGCGCAAGATGTGCAAGATATGGGTTTTTGGGCTTTCCATGTGGACTCTTTAGGTTGGTCAATTACTTTAGGTTTGGTTTTTTGTTTGCTGTTTCGTGCAGTGGCTAAAAATGCAACGAGTGATGTGCCAGGTGGTCTGCAAAATTTTATTGAAGTCATTATCGACTTCGTTGATGTGAATGTTAAAGATACCTTTCATGGTAAATCTGATTTAATTGCACCATTAGCTTTAACGGTTTTTGTGTGGATTTTTCTCATGAATACAATGGATTTGGTGCCTGTAGACTTTTTGCCGCAAATTGCACAATTTGTTGGTGTTAATGTTTTTGGTGCTGAACCTCATGCTGTTTATTTCAAGGTTGTACCAACAACTGACCCAAATATTACCTTGGGTATGTCAGTTTCTGTTTTCTTCTTGGTTTTGTTTTATAGCATCAAGATGAAAGGTGTGGGTGGTTTTACGAAAGAGTTAACCATGCAGCCTTTTAATAATCCCCTGTTTATCCCCTTCAATCTTTTATTGGAAGGTGTTGCCTTACTTGCGAAGCCTGTGTCACTGGGTATGCGGTTGTTTGGCAATATGTATGCAGGTGAACTGATTTTTATCTTGATTGCATTGCTGCCTTTTGGCGTGCAATGGATGTTGTCGGTTCCTTGGGCTATCTTCCATATTTTGGTTATCACCCTGCAAGCATTTATTTTTATGATGCTGACGGTTGTTTACTTAAGTATGGCGAGTGAACATCATTAATTTTCTCTTTCCTTTTGACTACTAACTGAGGTAATACGCAATGGAAATCGTGATTGGCATGACCGCTATCGCCGCCGCTATCCTGATTGCTTTTGGCGCGCTTGGCACGGCTGTAGGTTTTGGTTTGTTGGGTGGTAAATTCTTGGAAGGCGTTGCACGTCAACCAGAACTTGCTCCTCAATTACAAGTTAAAATGTTCATTGTTGCTGGTTTGCTTGATGCTGTGCCAATGATCGGTGTAGGTATTGGCTTGTTCTTTGTATTCGCCAACCCATTCATTGGTTTGCTGGGTCACTAATTCACTTAGTGCATATCCCCCTGCAATTGCCAAATGAGGTGTTAGCATGAATATTAATGCGACCTTGCTGGGTCAGGCGATCTCCTTTGCAATTTTCGTGTTTTTTTGCATGAAGTTTGTATGGCCGCCATTAACAGTAGCTCTTGCCGATAGGCAAAAGAAAATCAGAGAAGGCTTAGATGTTGCTAAGCAGGCTCAAAATGACTTGGCTTCTGCACAAGATCAAGTTGCTAAAGAACTGAAAGCAGTGAAAGATCAGGCCGCTCAGTTGCTTGAGCAAGCTAATCGTCGTGCCAGTCAATTGGTCGAAGAGGCTAAAGCGCAAGCAGTTGTAGAGAGTGAGCATGTCAAGGCCTTAGCTCGCGATGAAATAGCACAAGAAATTAACCGTGCTCGTGATGTATTGCGTGCGCAAGTGGCTGCTTTAGCCATCGCTGGTGCTGAGAAGATTTTGAGAAAAGAAGTAGATGCTAACAAGCATGCTGATATTCTCAATGAGTTAGCAACAGAGCTTTAATTCTCTAGAGACAGTGAACATGGCTGAATTAACCACAGTGGCACGTCCGTACGCAAAAGCAGCGTTTGAATATGCGAATGCTGAAGGTAAGTTAGAGTTGGCTGTTTGGTCGACTCAATTAGCTAAAGCAGCACTTTTGGTTCAAGACGCTGATTTTGCTCGTTACTTGTCACGCCCAAGCATGACAGTAGCAGAACAAGAGGCAGCTTTTTTTACGGCATTTGGTGAAGATTTATCACCTAATGTGCGTAATTTTATCAGTCTTGTTGCAGCTAATAAACGTTTGATGGCCTTGCCAGTCATTGCTGAGTTATACGAGACCTCAAAAGCACAGGCTGAAAATACCTCTGATGTTTTAGTCACTAGCGCGTTCGCAATGACTGAAGCCCAAGAAGATGTATTGGCTAAACAATTAGCGGGTAAGCTAGGGTCACGTATTAAAATCCGTACTGAAGTCGATGCAGCTTTGATTGGCGGCATTATTGTCCGTACAGGTGACTTAGTCATTGATGCTTCCGTGCGTGGAAAATTGGCAAAATTAACGGCCACCCTGAATTCATAATTTTTGAGGAACAGCGCATCATGCAGCAACTGAATCCCTCCGAGATCAGCTCGCTCATTAAACAGCGTATTAGCGATCTCAACGCCACTGCTGAGGCCCGTAATGAAGGCACAGTAGTTAAAGTATCTGATGGTATCGTCCGCATTCATGGCTTAGCCGATGTAATGTATGGCGAAATGATTGAGTTCGACGGCGGCATCTTCGGTATGGCTCTGAACTTAGAGCAAGATTCGGTTGGTGCTGTTGTTTTGGGTGACTACTTAAACCTTCAAGAAGGTCAAAAAGTACGTTGCACAGGTCGTATCTTAGAAGTCCCTGTCGGTCCAGAGTTATTGGGTCGTGTGGTTGACGCTTTAGGCACACCGATTGACGGTAAAGGTCCAATCAACGCAAAAATGACTGATGCTGTTGAAAAAGTAGCACCAGGCGTTATTTGGCGTAAATCGGTCGATCAACCTGTACAAACGGGTTATAAAGCCGTTGATGCGATGATTCCAATTGGTCGTGGCCAACGTGAATTAATCATCGGTGACCGTCAAACGGGTAAAACCGCGATGGCTATCGACGCGATCATTTCTCAAAAAGGTTCAGGCATTAAGTGTGTTTACGTGGCTATTGGTCAAAAGCAATCGACCATCGCAAACGTAGTGCGCAAGCTCGAACAATACGGCGCAATGGCTTATACCACGGTTGTTGCTGCATCTGCTTCTGAACCTGCTGCGATGTTATTCTTAGCTCCGTACTCTGGTTGTACGATGGGTGAATACTTCCGTGATCGTGGTGAAGATGCGCTGATTATCTATGATGATTTGTCGAAACAAGCGGTTGCTTATCGTCAAATTTCATTGTTGTTACGTCGTCCGCCGGGTCGTGAAGCCTACCCTGGTGATGTGTTCTATCTCCATTCCCGTTTACTTGAGCGTGCATCACGCGTCAGTGAAGAGTATGTTGAGAAGTTCACTAATGGCGAAGTGAAAGGCAAAACAGGTTCTTTAACCGCATTGCCAATCATTGAAACGCAGGCAGGTGACGTATCTGCATTCGTTCCAACGAACGTGATTTCGATTACTGACGGTCAGATTTTCTTAGAAACCAGTTTGTTTAACTCAGGTATTCGTCCTGCGGTTAACGCGGGTATCTCAGTATCTCGTGTTGGTGGTGCGGCTCAAACCAAAATCATCAAGAAGTTGTCGGGTGGTATTCGTACTGCATTGGCGCAATATCGTGAATTGGCTGCGTTTGCCCAATTTGCTTCTGATTTAGATGAAGCAACACGTAAGCAATTAGAACACGGTCAGCGCGTAACAGAACTGATGAAACAAAAGCAATATGCGCCTTTAGGCATTGCTGATATGTCAGTGTCTATTTTTGCAGCTAACGAAGGTTATTTGCTAGATGTGCCTGTTGCCAAAATTGGTGTTTTTGAAGCTGCATTACATAGCTACATGAATAGTCAGCACAAAGCGTTGATGGATAACATTAATGCCACCGCTAACTACGACAAAGACATCGAAGCTGAGCTACGCAAAGGCATTACAACCTTTAAAGCCACTCAGTCTTGGTAAGTCCTAAGGTTAAGCCGATTCACTGAATCGGCTTGATTGGTTGATGGCTTATGCAATGCCCCGCAGTAAACGTATATTTAGGCATCTAACAACGCCATGCGCGATGTGAAATGACTAACTGGCCGTTTACCACATAAGTCTAAAAATGATGGTGAGACTATGGCAGGCTTAAAAGAGATTCGAAGCAAAGTAGTAAGCATTAAAAGTACGCAGAAGATTACCAAAGCCATGCAAATGGTTGCTGCGTCTAAAATGCGTAAAGCGCAAGAGCGTATGTCAGCAGGTCGTCCTTACGCCGATAAAATGCGTCGTGTGATTAATCATTTAGTACAAGCGAATCCTGAGTACAAGCACACCTATATGGTGGAGCGTCCAGTGAAACGTGTGGGTTATATCATCGTCTCTTCTGATCGTGGTTTGTGTGGTGGTTTGAATATCAATTTATTCAAGCGCACAGTGCAGTCAGTTAAGTCATGGCGTGAGCAGGGCGTAGAAGCGGAATTTTGCTTAATTGGTCAAAAAGCCACGACTTTTTTTAAGTCAGTAGGCGGTAAAGTGACGGCGGTTAAAACCCAATTGGGTGATGCTCCAACCGTAGAACAGTTGATTGGCGCGATAAAAGTGATGTTGGAAGCCTTTGAAAAAGGCGAAATTGATCGTATTTATTTGGTCAATAACCAATTTGTTAACACTATGACCCAAAAGCCAGTGGTAAACCAACTAGTACCATTGAACGTTGTAAGCGATGACCATTTGTTGAAGCGTCAACACTCTTGGGATTATTTGTATGAACCAGATGCCGCTCTACTGCTTGATGCGTTGATGGTGCGTTTTGTTGAATCGCAAGTTTATCAAGGTGTCGTTGAGAATATAGCCTGTGAACAGGCAGCGCGTATGGTGGCAATGAAAGCCGCAACAGATAATGCAGGTGAGCTTATTCGTAGCTTGCAGTTGGTGTATAACAAACTGCGTCAAGCCGCGATTACGCGTGAAATTTCTGAAATCGTTGGCGGAGCCGCCGCGGTTTAAATTAGGACTTAGGTAAAACTCGGTTGTTTGATCCATATCAAATGACAGGCGTAAGTCCTAAGAAGCACAGTATTTGCCAGTTTAAGAGGAAATCCCGATGAGCAGCGGTCAAATCGTTCAGATTATCGGCGCGGTTATTGATGTTGAATTTCCGCGCGACAGCGTGCCAAAAGTGTATGACGCATTAAAAGTTGATGGTACAGCCACGACTTTAGAAGTGCAGCAACAATTAGGTGATGGTATCGTTCGTACTATTGCAATGGGTTCAACAGAAGGTTTAAAACGTGGTTTGCCAGTCAGCAACACCAACGCACCGATTTCTGTTCCCGTTGGTAAGGCTACTCTAGGCCGTATTATGGATGTGTTGGGTCGCCCCATTGATGAAGCAGGCCCGATTGGTGAAGATCAATCTTGGTCTATTCATCGCAAAGCACCTACGTATGCTGAGCAATCTGGTTCTACTGAATTGTTAGAAACAGGTATTAAGGTTATCGACTTACTTTGCCCATTCGCTAAGGGTGGTAAAGTCGGTTTGTTCGGTGGTGCGGGTGTGGGTAAAACCGTTAACATGATGGAACTTATCAACAACATCGCTAAAGCGCACGCAGGTTTATCTGTGTTTGCGGGTGTTGGTGAACGTACTCGTGAAGGTAACGACTTCTACCACGAAATGAAAGACTCTGGCGTTGTTGATAAAGTTGCCATGGTTTACGGCCAAATGAACGAGCCACCTGGAAACCGTTTACGTGTTGCCTTGACTGGCTTGACGATGGCTGAATTCTTCCGTGATGACAAAGACGAAAACGGCAAAGGTAAAGACGTACTGTTGTTCGTTGACAACATTTATCGTTATACCCTTGCTGGTACAGAAGTGTCCGCATTGTTAGGTCGTATGCCTTCTGCTGTAGGTTATCAACCAACACTAGCTGAAGAAATGGGCGTATTGCAAGAGCGTATTACTTCGACTAAGTCGGGGTCTATTACTTCTGTGCAAGCGGTTTACGTTCCAGCCGATGACTTGACTGACCCATCACCAGCAACAACGTTCGCTCACTTAGACGCAACTGTTGTGTTAAGCCGTGATATCGCTTCTTTGGGTATTTATCCTGCGGTTGATCCATTGGATTCCACAAGCCGTCAGTTAGATCCTTTAGTGGTTGGTGAAGATCATTACAATGTGGCTCGTGGTGTACAAACCGTACTCCAACGCTACAAAGAGCTGAAAGACATTATCGCCATCTTGGGTATGGATGAATTGTCTGAAGAAGATAAACTGTTGGTTTATCGCTCACGTAAAATTCAACGTTTCTTGTCGCAGCCGTTCCACGTTGCTGAAGTGTTCACGGGTTCACCAGGTAAATACGTGTCCTTAAAAGAAACCATTCGTGGCTTCAAAGGCATTTTGGCGGGTGAATACGATCACATGCCAGAACAAGCGTTCTACATGGTTGGCGGTATTGAAGAAGCCGTAGAAAAAGCCAAGAAGCTTTAACTGTTTTAGGACTTACACTTTTCGATGAAACGCGTAAGTCCTGACTTTTGGCTAGATAGAGTGGAGGCGACATAAATGGCAAACTGCGTACACTGCGACATCGTTAGCGTCAAAGAAGCTATTTACTCAGGTAGTGTGCAGATGATTATTGCACATGGCCGTGCAGGTGACATTGGTGTTCTTGCTGGACACGCGCCGTTACTGACACAGTTAAAGCCTGGCCCCGTCCGCGTCATTAAGGAAAATGGCGAAGAAGAAGTGTTTTATGTCTCGGGTGGTATTTTAGAGGTTCAACCTCGGGTATTTACCATTTTGGCGGATACTGCCATACGCGCAGAAAACATTGACGAAGCGGCGGCGATTGAAGCACGTACTGCGGCCTTAGCTGCTTTGCAAAATCAGAAGTCCGAAATGGATACTGCGGCTGCATTAGCGACCTTGGCAGAAATAGCAGGTCAAATCCGCACGATTCAACAAATGAAAAATCGTGCATAGTTCATGGCGTTTGTTGTATTGTTGACATCAGCAATGCACAGAACCATAAAAAGGGTAGCTTTATGCTGCCCTTTTTGTTTTTTGAAAAATTCTAACAGGTGAATACAGATGGAACTGAGCGTTCTCATTCTTGCTGCGGGTAAAGGTACTCGCATGAAATCAATTCTTCCCAAAGTCATGCAACCTTTGGCGGCAAAACCGTTATTGGCTCATGTATTGGAAACGGCTAAACAGCTTCAAGCACAACGGACTATTGTGGTTTATGGTCATGGTGGTGAGTTAGTACAAAAACACTTTAGCGATGAGCCTATTGGTTGGGCATTACAAGCCGAGCAAAAAGGGACAGGTCATGCCGTACAAGTGGCGTTATCTCAATTGCCTGAAACGGGTAAAACCTTAATTCTCTATGGCGATGTACCGCTAACAACAACAACAACGCTAGAAAAATTATTAACCTTAGTGACCGATGACAATAGTTTAGGATTGCTGAGTGTCACTTTAGATAATCCAACAGGTTATGGTCGTATTGTCCGCGAAGCAGGTTTAGTTCAGCGTATTGTTGAGCAAAAAGATGCCTCGGAACAAGAAAAGCTCATTACGGAAGTCAACACGGGTATTTTGTGCGTGCCGAATAAGCATTTACATACATGGCTGCCGACCCTAAAAAATACCAATGCTCAAGGCGAATATTATCTAACGGATATTATTGCTTTGGCGGTGGCTGACGGTATCACCGTGCAAACCCATCAGCCGACTGCGGCATGGGAGGTAGAAGGTATCAACGATAAATTACAGTTGGCGACTTTAGAACGTGTTTATCAACGCCTGCAAGCGGATAGTTTAATGCGTGCAGGTGCTACGATTATTGACCCCAATCGTTTTGATGTTCGTGGCACGGTTATTATTGGTATGGATGTTTCTTTTGATATTAATGTCATCTTAGAAGGTCATAATCAGTTGGGTAATGGCGTACACATCGGCGCGAATTGCAGCCTGAAAAACTGCACGTTAGGTGATGGTGTCGTTATTAAAGCGAATTCTGTGTTAGAAGGTGCGGTGATTGGCAACAATGCCGATGTTGGGCCTTTTGCTCGTCTTCGTGCAGGCACACAATTGGCCGAGAATGTGCATGTGGGTAATTTTGTTGAAATCAAGAATTCAATCTTGTTTGAAGGTGCAAAAGCAGGGCATTTGAGTTATATCGGTGATGCCGAAGTGGGTGCACGCGCTAATATTGGTGCGGGTACAATTACCTGTAATTACGATGGTGCGAATAAATCAAAAACAATTATTGGTGCAGATGCTTTTATTGGCTCTAATGCGTCATTGGTTGCACCTGTTACGATTGGTGACGGCGCAACAACAGGTGCAGGTTCGGCAATTAGTAAAGATGTACCAGCCTATAGTTTAGCGATAGGGCGAGGCATTCAACGTAATATTGAAGGCTGGCAGCGTCCGCGTAAAACGACTGTTAGCAGTTAGCAGTTAGCAGTTAGCAGTTAGCAGTTAGCAGTTAGCAGTTAGC
>VIAD01000027.1 GCA_006546595.1 Moraxellaceae bacterium AER2_44_116
TTGACGATGTCAAACATTTTGTAGAGCTCTTTAATCAACGCATCATACCTTTACTTACACAATTAGGATGATATTAATCTAGGTAGGGTACACACTGCACACCTCCTGTGTTGATATACAGTGCACCCTAAAAAATTGGCTTCGACTCCGCTCAGCCAACGTCTAAACGTTCCGAGAACGGAGTCGAAGGGCAGGCGTGATGAAGTTAAGCCTTCACCAACGCCCCAAATTCCGCTTCACCAATCAAATAACTGCTTTCTTGTTGTGGCATTAACCAGTGCGGTGTCGCTTCACTAGAAGACGCACAATTCGGGTACTCAGGATTCGCTGACCGTCCAGCAATGGTTTTTTCCATCACCATTGAAATGTATTGGTCATTACTGCCTTCAAGCGTATTACCATTGAGAATGACTTCAACACCAGTCGATTGAGCATAACGACGGACACTGTTAATACGCGAGTTTTTCGGCTCATAAGCATCTGCACCAATGCCGTTTTCTGAAGTGACACGAATACCATCACGCACCCGCGCCACTAAAGAATGATTGCCTTCGGTGTGACCTTTGGAATGCACCAACGCCACGCCTCGACCGAGTTGTACGCTGCTCGTAAAGGTGATGACACGCTGCGGATTAACGCCTGCAATACCATTCGGGCAATACCAATCGGCTTGGCAAGGTAATAACGCACCCGTCGATAGCCATTCTTGCTCATGGACTAAGAGTTTGGCATTGGGGAAAAATCCCGCTTGTGAGCCTGTTCCTAACCAATGACGAATATCTTGAGTGTGCAGATGGTCGTAACTAATATAATCCACTTGTTCGGGGCGAATCCCTGTAGACGCTAACGCACTTTCAACGGTGTTATATAACGGCGCCATGACGTTTTGCGCTTTTTTTGGCAGATGAAACTTTTCGACTAAACGTTTAAAAAATGGCGTTTCACGGTTGCCTTCGACATCGGACGGTGAAAATAATAAGGTTTTTACTTCGCCTGCAAAATCACGATATTGCACGACAAACAAACGATTCAAAATATGAATCAAGGGAAAACGATACGTGCTTTGGGCATAAACACCGCTATAACCGTACCATGTGGGATAAGGTACACGAATCAAATTAATACTTTTATAAAACAACACTTCAGGCTCATCCATAAAGCGTTCTCTAAAGCCTTGAGCTGCTTTACGCACCGCTTCTAAACGTTGTTGTGGTAACGGTGATTGACGGCAGTTGTCAAAGTCAGTAATAGCTTGCATACCTGTGGGCAGATTGTTCATGGTGTATATCCTCTTGATTCTTAATGATGGCGCGTAATAAATTGGTTAATTGCACGGCTAACCATATCGGGTGCTGCGCCTGATAAGGCATAAAAAAGACGCGTCGATTTGCCCACTGTCCAATGCACTTTTGGCACACGGCCTTTGTACTGTGCGGCTTGTAAAATGGTACTGGCGACATCGTTCGCGGTTAAATGCACACCCATATTTTTAATGCTGTCGGCGTTCATATTGGTCACCATGTCGGTTTGCACAAACAGCGGCAGAATATCCATCACCCGAATACCATCGGCTGCCCATTCTAAATCTAAGGCTTCGGTTAAACCGCGCACGGCAAATTTAGTGGCAGAATAGACCGCTAACGAGGGTTGACCATACAAGGCCGAAGCGGAGCACAAGTTAATTACCCGTGAACCTTGTGTTTGTTTTAAATAGGGCAACGCTAAATAACAGCCGTTTAACACGCCTTTGATGTTGACATCAATTAATAGATGTTGACGCGCTAAGGGAATATCCGCCAAAGCGCCAGAAGCCAAAATGCCTGCGTTATTGAGCAATACATCTAAGCGGCCAGCCTGTTGCACAAAGTCGGCTAAAGTTTGTTGCCAAGCTTCAGGATTGCAAACATCTAACTTGGCGGCATAACTGTTATTTGCGCCAAGTTCTTCGCGTAAGCGTTGTACGCCTGTTTCATCGACATCAAATAAACCCACATACCAACCTTTAGCGGCAAAGAGTCGGGCGGTTGCTTGGCCAATACCTGCCGCTGCACCTGTAATAAAAATACTTGGACGTGACATAATGGCCTCTGAATGTTTGTTTTTTTAAGATGTGCTATTTTAGAAAAGAAGTCTTTCCTAATTCAAGAGCGAATATGACACAATCCGACGAAATGAGTACGAATGTACCAAAAAAAATCAGCAAACGTGGTTACGCGGGTCGAAGTGCCGAACAATTAATGCAAGAACGCCGTCAACGGTTGATGGATACCGCTTTAGAATTATTTGGCACAGTCGGATATGTGCCAACAACAGTGGAAAAAATCTGTAGTCATGCCAAAGTGACAACGCGCCATTTTTATGAACACTTTAAGGATAGAGAAGCGTTGTTGATGGCGATATTCGACACGATTTTGCAAGAAACCCGTCAGCAGGTTTTAGCGGAGATTGTCATGAGCGATTTGCCGCTAGAACAACGTTTTGTTGGTGCGGTGAATGCCTTTTTAACGTCTCATTTAGACGACCCACGCCGCGCCAAAATTACCACCCAAGAAATTTTAGGTGTGAGTCAACGGGTTGAAGCGCATCGTAATGTCTTGATTACTGAGTTTGCGTTGTTGATTGAGAGTTATTTAACGCTTTTAGTGGCGGAAGGAAAACTGCCTGCTCGGAATTATCGGATCTTGGCTTTTGGTATTGTCGGCGCGATGCACGAATTACAAATTGCATGGTTAAATCAGCAAGTGCCTCAACAGCGTGAGGTGTTGGTTGCCGAAATTGATTATTTGATGCAAATCATGATTAAAGGCGTGACGGTGGTCAGTGGTAAAGAAAATTGACCTTATTTTAATTAGGGGTTATCGTCACAAATAGGGCTGTATTTTTGTCTTGTAAACCCCGTCCAGATTAAAAATCGGAGTCATGTCCGTTTTTTATTTACCGTTCACCCTGAGCTCGTCGAAGGGTGGTTCGACAGGCTCACCACGAACGGCGAAATCAATTATTAAGGTTTACTAATTTGGTGTGGGTTATCAATTTTACTCGAGAAGATGAATGACTGAAAAAGTGTATAACGTCTTGTTTTTATGTGCAGAAAATTCGGCACGTAGCATTATGGCGGAAGCTATTTTAAATAAATTAGGTCATGGTCGATTTCATGCCTTCAGTGCGGGCAGTCAACCTTCGGGACACATCAATCCGTTGGCGATTGATCTCCTAAAGAGTGTGGGCTATTCGGTAGATAATTTGCGTAGTAAAAGTTGGGATGAGTTTCAGACGGATGATGCGCCTGAAATGGATTTTGTTTTTACCGTCTGTAGTGATGCAGCGGAGGAGGTATGTCCTGTGTGGAAAGGGCAACCCGTTTCGGCACATTGGCATTTTGCGGATTTGGCTTCTGGACAGGGTTCGTTAGTGCAACAAAAAGAAGTGGTTCATCATGTCTTGCAAGAAATCCGTCAACGGGTGCAATTACTGTTGAATTTACCGTTGGCTAAATTAGACAAAGCGGCATTGCATCATCATGTACAGACCTTACAGTCTGCTTAATGATGTTGATCCCTTGCAGGAAATCTTATATAGCCATTGTTTGTGGGGCAAATTAATCCTTCTATAAGTAGCAAGCTGGGGTTTAGCCCCAGCACCAACCCAAATCTATTCTTAACTTTTCTTGCCCAATAAATTCAATGGCACTTTTAAATAAGCGACACCATTATCTTCAATAGGTGGAAACTCACCCGCTCTAATATTCACTTGAATCGACGGAATAATTAAACGTGGCATGGCTAAAGTGGCATCTCGTGCCTGACGCATGGCAACAAAGTCGGCCTCGCACTTATTACCAAGCAAATGAATATTCAGGGCTTTTTGTTCGGCAATGATGCTTAAATACTGATGTGGACGCTGGTTTTTGGGTGGATAGTCGTGGCACATAAATAAGCGCGTATCGTCGGGAAAATCTAAAATACGTTTAATAGATTGATATAACACTCGCGCATCACCTTGAGGAAAGTCACAACGCGCTGTACCGACATCTGGCATAAATAAGGTGTCCCCAACAAACATGGCATCTTCAATGACATAAGCCACATCGGCAGGGGTATGACCTGCAACTAATAGGACTTGAGCAGTCAATTCACCAATTTGAAAGTGCTCGCCATCTTTAAATAAGTAATCAAATTGTCGGCCATCTGTGGCTAACTCATCACCCAAATTAAACACCTTTTTAAAGACACCTTGTACTTGAGTGATTTTTTCACCAATGGCTATTTTGCCCCCGACTTGTTCGCGTAAATAATGGGCAGAAGATATATGGTCGGCATGAGCGTGTGTTTCTAAAATCCACTCAACGGTTAATTGCTCTTTTCTGATATAGGCAATAATGCTGTCGGCAAAATCAGTGCGAGTGCGTCCTGATTTCGGGTCGTAGTCTAAAACAGGGTCAATAATGGCTGCTTTTGTACCAACACCATTGCTGACAACATAGCTGTAAGTTTCGCTATCCGTATCCAAAAAATGCTGTATTTGTAAGGTGGACATGAGAAATGCTCGGCTTAATTCAATCTCTTAATGCTATATCAATATACAAAATTATAAAATGTCTTTTTATATATTGTTTTTATGTATAATGAAGGTGTGCGTATGATTAGAGGGTGAAATCATGTTGCCATTAGCGCAAATGCAGGCTGCCGCAGAGCAAGCAGCCAATTTATTTAAGGCCTTATCCCATCCCGACCGTTTGATTTTATTGTGTCAATTGTCGCAGGGTGAGTTTTGTGTCAGTGAGTTGGAAGAGAAATTAGCGATTCGTCAGCCGAGTTTATCGCAACAGTTAGGCATATTACGGCAAGAAAACTTAGTCGAAGCCCGACGGGACGGTAAGCAGATGTATTACCGTATTACCAGTGAAGATGCGTTAGCAATTTTGCAAACGCTATGTCGTCGTTTGTGTGTGCCAACCGAAGAGGTGAGTAATGAGCATTGATTGGGCTGCGTTTACACCCTATAGCGCATTAACAGGCGGTGCGTTGATCGGTTTGGCTTCGGTACTGTTGATTTTAGGGATTGGTCGTGTTGCCGGCATAAGCGGCATTGTGGGTGGCTTATTTAGTGGCTATCGAACAGAGCAGTGGCGTTGGTATTTTTTAGTAGGCCTATTTGCGTCGCCTTGGCTGTATCAATTGTTTGCGGTTTTTCCTTCAGTACAAATCACCTCTGATGTTCCTGTTTTAGTAGTTGCAGGTTTACTGGTGGGAGTCGGTACACGTTATGCGACGGGTTGCACCAGCGGTCATGGCGTTTGTGGCTTATCGCAGTTGTCGATGCGTTCTTTGGTCGCGACTTTAAGTTTTATGATGGCAGGTTTTATCACCGTATATGTGATGAAGCATCTCGTGGGAGGCGTATAACATGGACAAAATCATAGCGTTGCTTGCGGGTGTGATTTTTGGTGTCGGTTTGATTATCGGTCAGATGGTCAACCCTGCCAAAGTCATTGCTTTTTTAGACTTAGCAGGGGCATGGAATCCGTCTTTAGCTTTAGTGATGGCGGGCGCAATAGCGGTTGCCTTGCCCGCTTTTCAGCTCGCCAAACATAAAAAGAACAGTATGTGTGGCATGGAAATGCAGTTACCGACCAGTAAAGTCATTGATAGCCGTTTGATTGTGGGCAGTATCGCTTTTGGTGCGGGATGGGGCTTGGCGGGTTTTTGCCCTGCACCTGCCATTGTCACGGCCGCAACGGGTCAATGGCAAGCCATTGTCTTTAGCTTGGCGATGATGACAGGGTTTTATCTCTTTGCGGTGATTGATAAAAGAGTGTAGGCGTTGCTCCGCAATTAGCGCGTTTTCACCCTCACCCCAACCCTCTCCCTCAGGGAGAGGGAGGAGCGTAGCGGAGGGTGAGGGAGTGAACAAATAAGCGATAACGGCCGAAGTGATCAACATCAAAGAGCCAAACATGAAAAAACTTTTGCCAACATGGTTACAGAACGGACAATGGCGACAGCACTTACATCAAGACATTATTGCAGGTCTCGTGGTGGGTATTGTCGTGATCCCGCAAAGTTTGGGCTATGCCTTGTTGGCTGGGTTACCGCCTGTTTATGGTTTATACGCCGCAATTGTGCCTGTTTTAATATATGCCTTGATTGGTGCGAGTAATACCCAAGCCGTTGGCCCTGTTGCCATTACTTCTATTATGACGGCTCAAGCTTTAGTGCCTTTTGCCCAAAGCCATAGCAGTGTTTATATCGCTTTAGCGGCGTTTATGGCCTTGTTAGTCGGTGTGATTCTATTGTTTGCTGCCTTGTTAAAACTGGGCTGGATTATGCAGTTTATTAGCCGTGGGGTAATGGCGGCATTTATTACAGGTGCGGCAGTTTTAATTATCACAGGGCAGGTTAAATATATCTTAGGTGTGAGTGTGCAGGGCGATACTTTGCCGCATTTGTTGTACGGTTTTTGGCAACAACAGGCAGTTATCAACGTTAATGCCGTTATGATTGGCATGAGTGCCGTATTACTATTATTGTTAAATCGACTTTACACTGTACAAACGCTCAATCGCTCTAACTTATCCACTTATGCGGCCAACCTAGTCAGTAAACTCATCCCAATTGTCATGTTAATTGCTGCAAGTTTGTGGGTGTATCAAGCGCAATTGTTTGGCCACATTGCCGTTGTTGGTGTGATTCCCGCAGGCTTGCCATCGTTTGTTATTCCACAATGGCCAGCATGGCAGCAATGGCAAGCGTTGTTTACGTCGGCACTATTAATTGCCTTAATCGCTTTCATCAGTAGTGCCTCTGTCGCTAAATCAGTGGCTTTACAACGGCAAGAACATTTTGATGCCAATAAAGAATTATTGGGATTAGGTTTAGCGAATATCACTGCCGCCTTTTTTAAAGGGTTACCGATTACAGGCGGTTTTTCGCGTACCGCGGTCAATGTCGAAGCAGGCGCAAAAACACCATTGGCGGGAGTGTTTTCGGCCTTGGTTATGGCTTTAGTGTTATTGGTCGCGAGTGATTGGTTTTATTATTTGCCGTTGGCTGTTTTGGGGGCAGGCGTGATTGTTGCGGTCAGTAACCTTCTTGATCTTCAAACCTTAAAAATGGCATGGCACAGTGATAAAACCGAGGCGGGTGCTTATTTAGTGACGTTAATGTCAGTGTTATTATTTGGGTTACAGTTGGGCTTATTGTTTGGTTTGTTTTTTTCTATTGCCGCATTGATTTGGCGTAGTCATCAGCCACACATGGCCGTTGTTGGTCAGGTGGGTGAAACAGAGCATTTCCGTAATATCCTCCGTCATCAAGTGACGACATGGCCTACCTTGCTATTGATTCGTATTGATGAAAACTTGTTTTTTGGCAACAGTGACAGTATCGCCAATCGAATATGGCAAGAAATCGAAGCACAGCCTCGTGTCAAAAATGTGGTATTGATTTTTAGTGCGGTCAATCACGTCGATTTATCGTCACAGTGGATGTTGCAACGCTTAGAACAGCAGCTATCTGAGCGTCATATTCAGCTTCATATCGCTGAAATTAAAGGCTTTGTGATGGATGTTTTAGCAAATACACCCTTTATCCAGCAATGGCGTGGTCAGATATTTTTGACCACAGAGCAAGCAGCAAATACCCTAAAACCCGCTGAGCCTGAGTTGGAATATAATTTATAGCGGCAAGAGAAAAGCAGTTTGACGATTATATCCAATCTCTTTCACATCGCTGAAGCAACATGACTTCGTTGACATAGCGAAATGGAAGTTATGCTGCGTATGCATGCTCCATCGCCAATGACTTCGCCACATCCTGACCAATCACCACATAACCTGCCTCAGATGGATGATAACCATCTTCCGCTAAAAAATGCGCTTTCATCGGTGTTTGATAATCAATGACAGCACAATCAAGCAGTTGGCTAAGCGTCTGGCGTAATGCCGAATCTAATGCTCGCGCCCGAAAACCAACGACCTGCCTTAATGGACTCGGCAGAGCAGTAAACTGGTGCATCGGCGGCAAGGTTAAAAAACGAATCGGCGCATTGCTGTGTTGACGAATTTTTGTCACTAACACGGTAAGGTGCTGCTGCCAATGTTTGAGCGAACTGAGGCGAGTGGTGTCGTTAACGCCAATGCTGACTAAAATAATATCAGCTTGATGTAAGTGTTGTGGTAGTAAAGTCAAACAAACATCAGCCAAACGTGCGCCATTTTTGCCATAAGCAAACCATTGCACCGATTTAGCGAGTTGCTGCTCTAATGCGATCGCCACTTGTGCCGCTAGGCCTTGCTGTTGATGGCTTACACCAACACCAGCAACGGTAGACTCACCAATCACCACTAATTTTAGTGCGTTTTGATTGCTTAGGGATGAGTGGCCAAATTGTTCACCAGCCGCTTCGGGTAAACGAACAGTTGTACGTTTAGTGTGAATTCCTTGGGCAACAATTACAGGGAATAAGCCTGTAAAAAGTAGCCAAAAACGTGAGTTACTCATGTTGGTGTAAAACTCCTTTTTCAACTTGTAGGGGCGAATTTATTCGCCAATAGGACTGATTAGGCGAATAAATTCGCCCCTACAAAATTAATCGTCATCATCTTTTTGGTCAGTTGTTTGACTGGCTGCATTATCACCCACGACCAAACCAATAGCCGCAGGTTGAAAATAAGCCACCGTCCAAAATCCACCGACAACAATCAACAATAACAGACCCACAACATTAAAAGATGAAGTAATTGCTTGAGCAGGTTCACCGTGTTTTTTACCTGTCACCATGCCACGAATCAAGTTTTCTTTATGAACAAAGCAAGAAATAATGACACCAACAATATGGAGACCCACTAAACCCAGCATCATATTGGCGACGATTTCGTGGCCTTCTTCCATGCCTTCACCACCCCATTCTTGTAAATAGGCATAACCTGTTACCGAAACGGCAATGCCTAACAGCAACAACGCGTAAACGGCTAATGCGCCTAATGGGTTATGTCCAATGTAGTGTGGTGCTTGCGATTTACCAATTAATGACAATGCGTATTGCCATGCTTTAGTGGGAGAGGGCAAAAAGTCACGAAATTGAGCGTGACGGCTGCCCACAATTCCCCACACTAAACGAAAAGCAATTAATCCTGCTAAGGTATATCCGAAGGTGATGTGAATAATCTGTAAACGCTCAGATTCGGCACTTAAATATGCACCCACAAAACTGACTACTAATAACCAATGAAACACGCGTGTCGGTAAATCCCAGACTAAAACTTTAGTGTTCATGATTGACGTTTCCTGAAATTAATAAGCGCGACGCATATTCATACTTTGATGACAGGCGGCACAATTGGACGGTGACTTCACGCGCTTCCATGCTTTGGCAGCAACTTCATTGTGTTCGTGAAGGAACCAACGGCTTTCGGTAATGCGTGGCAGTTTGTCGGTGGTTGCCGTTGTGCGGTTTTTAGGGGCACTGTTGGCGGACAAGTACTGATTCAGTTGTTTGAGGGTGGCATCATCAACCGTGGCATCGACGCCAAAATGTTTGTCTAAACGTGCGGTAATTTTTGTCCACTCGTTGGCTGACAGTAATCGGGTGGGAAATGGTACATGACAGCTACCACATTCGGCATTGTATAGCGCATTGGTGGGGAGTTTGACTTTGTCGCCATCATCATCGGCAATGGCAACACCAGTACTTAATAACCAAGCAGCACCTAACATACACATTAATTTTTTCATGACCTTAACTCCATTAGGACTTACGCGGTTATCGCGATCCGTAAGTCCTGTTTATTTAATCGACAGTAGATAAGTCAGCACGTCGCCTTTTTCTTGCGCTGTACATTCTCGGCTTAAAACATCTTTGCAATTTCGTCTAAACCATTTTTCGCTTTTTTTGCTATCGGTAAAGCGTTGCGGATTGGCAATGGGAGCCATGGGTTGAATGGTACGCCCTGTCACATCATGTTTGCCTATTTGTTTCGGGTTAGTGGTATGACAACTAGCACAACTCCAATCATTTCCCTGTTTATTATTAAAGAATTGTTGCCCGCGTGTCGCGTTAAAGCCTGCAAATGCAGGATTGTCAGTTTTGGCTTGTTGTTGATAACCTTGCAGTAAACCCGTTGGGGTCTCAGCAAAGCTGGTATTGCTCATCATAAAAATGCTAACAAATAGGGGGAGGGCATATTTAACTAAGTTCATGATGTTTCTCTTACGTTAATGGCTAATGCTATGAGAGTAATCGAAGATTCTTAACGCAGTCTTAATTGATTTTAATGTGGCGAGTCAGTCTTAGCGATTTTACTTTTACAGTCTGTGCAATAACGTACACTCATATTTAATCATTGGCGTGATATGGCAATTTAGCGCAAGGCAAAACGAATGGGTACAATAACCGATGCAATTACCACTAAATCACCATGACGAGCAGGAATAAACTGCCATTTTGCTACGGCCTGTTGAGCAGCATCATCTAATAAGCTAAAGCCAGAGCTTTTCGCTAATTCAACCACTTCTGCTTTACCTTCGGTAGATACTTTAACTTTTAACATCACCGTTCCTTCTTGTTGCCGTTTTTTGGCAAAGACAGGGTAGCTAGGTTGTGGATTGTTTAAGAATGCGGCATCAAAAATTGGTTTTTCAATGTCGGAGGGGATTGAGTTTGGGGTTGTCAGCGCAGGAGCAGTATCCGTCGTGGTATTGCTTGTCGTGGAACTGCTATTGAGTGCGAAGTCTGAAACAGTATCGGGTTGATTGATTGCGATGGTATTTTCAGTGGCCGTATTATGAGTGTGTACAGGTGTGACGGCTGATGGTTTTTTGGGGGGATGAAAAGGCGGCGTTTTATCAGCAATGACATTTTTAGCAATGGTTGTTTGAGAGTGACTTGGCGCGATGATAGGTTTCTGCGCGGTGATATCCCGTAATTCAATGCTCATGGTGCGTGATGGAGCAGTGTGGGTGTTAATGAGCGATGCACCAACGACCCAAAATAATGCGGCGTGTATGCCTAAAGACCAAAATAACGGCGCACTAAAACGCTTGAGTGATGACATCGTAGAATGGTTAGGGCTAATGTAAAGCACTCTGTTGGCCTTGTTTTGGAGAGTCAAAAAACGAAGATGATTATAAGATATTTAAATACTTCTGTACGAATGAAAATAAACGCATATTGCTGAGTGTATTTTGTTCAAAAAAGGCGATTTTAAGACGTTTTTATGAAATTGCGGATTTCCACATAGATTTTGTGGATTAATTCGATTGTTGTATGGGGTTTGTTAAAGGCAATATGAGCGTACGGTAAACAACATCGTGACTCCATAACAGTGACGAAGTTTTTGCAATATAAAACGTTCAACGTAGCCAAGGTGATAAGCCATGAATGCCAAAACTCCTGATGATCTTCTGCAAAAAGCTAGCGAACAACAAGGTAAAAAATGGAAAGATACCAAACGCTATAAATGGTTATTAAGTCCCGCATTGCCCGTAATTGGTATTGCTGCTTTGGCAGCCTATGCTGTTGCGCCGAAAAAATTACGTGCGTTGGCATGGGCAGGCCCAATCTTAGTACATGGTGTGATTCCCGCCTTAGACCGTTTGATTGGTGAGGATACGAGTAATCCTCCTGAGTCCGCGATTAAAGAATTAGAAAATGATAAATATTACAACTTAATCGCCAAAGCGTTTATTCCTTCGCAATATGCCTTAACTATTATGGGAGCATGGTTAGCTACCCGCAAAAACGTCCCGATGTTAGACCGAATTGGTTTAACCGCATCTGTAGGCGCACTGAATGGTATTGCCATTGTGACAGGCCACGAATTAGGCCATAAACACGAATCACACAACCGTATTGGTGCAATGTTAGCGTTAGCGCCCACGTTTTATACCCACTTTGCGGTAGAGCATAACTTTGGCCATCACAAACGTGTTTCTACACCAGAAGACCCAGCCAGCAGCCGTTTGGGTGAAAGCTTTTGGAAGTTTTTACCGCGTACCGTCATCGGTGGCTTTAAGTCGGCCGTTGAAATTGAAACAAAACGCCTAGAACGTAAAGGCAAAGGCTTTTGGTGTGTGGAGAACGAGTTATTGCAAGGTTGGGCAATTACCGCAGGTTTTGTGGGTGTCACCACAGCAATTTGTGGCAAAGGTGCAATCCCATTCTTAGTGGCTCAAGGTGCTTATGGTGCGAGTTTATTGGAAGTGGTGAACTATATTGAACATTATGGTTTGTTACGCCAAAAAGATGAAAATGGCAAATACGAACGCACGATGCCCGAACACAGTTGGAACAGTAACTATGTGGTCACGAATTTGGTGATTTACCAATTACAACGTCACTCCGACCATCACGCGTATCCAATGCGTAGCTTCCAAGCGTTACGTCATTTTGAGGATTCACCCCAATTACCCGGTGGCTATGCGTCGATGTTATTGCCTGCATACATTCCTTCATGGTGGTCAGCATTGATGGATCAACGTGTGGTGGATCACTACAAAGGTGATATTACCAAAGCCAACATTGACCCAGAACGTCGTGAAGAATTTTTAGCGAAGTATGCTAAACCGACGTTGACTGTTGAGCCATCGTCTAATGTGGTGCAATTGGTTGAGGATAAAATAGCGGTTTAATAGACCTCAAGTCATGTTTTAAGGTGGTGCTTAGCTCCACCTTTTTTTATGCCAATCAATACCTGTTTTTTGAAGTCATGTACCAATAAAATCAAGTGGTTGTGCGGGAAAAATAATAAGAATTATTCCTATTTTCACTAAAAAAATAATACTTCACAAAGCCAAAAATTAGGCGTATAAATTAACTATAGGCACAATTTTTATAGGGGTATATGTGATGAATTGGCGTTTAGCATCTGTGATGTTTACATTGGTATCTGTTGTCGTTATTGGTATTTTGGTGACGATTGCTTTAGTGGCGGGCTACGACAAAGCCAATGCTGTTATGCTGACAATAGCGTTAGGCTTCTTGCTATCATTACCACTAACGTACATGGTAACAAGTCGTTTGGTTGAGTTTAGTGCCACGCAAAAATAATACGTGGTTTGATATTATATTATTTGATGCTGGAGTAAGCTCCAGCATCAAATGGTAAGTTTATTTTTTGATGACCAACTCATCATGAATCGTATGCACGCCTTCAATGCTGCGGGTTACCTCAAGTGCATGGTCAATTTGGCTCTGATTGTCCAAAATTCCAACAAGCTTTACATCGCCTTTAAGAGTGATGACGGTGATATCAACGTCTTTCAGCATGGGGTCACTCGCTAATGTTGTTTTTACTTGAGTGGTGACATCAATATCTTTAACTTCAGTCGTAGGTGTTGTTTTATTACACGCGGCCAGAGTCATCGCACTGACCAGTATCAATCCTAATGTTAAATGCTTAAAAGATGTTTTCATGTGCCAAGTTCCAAAAAAAGTCATTAAACGTAGCGTCTAATTTCCGTCATTTGGCTTGAGTTGTCAGTGCGTTATCGAACGTTAAGGTGCATCTTCACCGATCGTTAACGCGGGTTGATGCTCTTGTTTTACGTCAGTGTGTTCTAAAAATTCAGGTGGTAGGGTGTCGGAGTCTGGTGTTTCAGGCTCAGGTTTTAAGTTCTTGCCTAACACTGTTTGCCCTTCAAATGACAAAGTTTTTAGGCTGTACTCCATGACTTCGCCTTTGCTCGTTGGCCCTCTAAACTTCACAGGAAAATTGCGATAATCGGGCGCAAGCCATACGTCATAGCCTTGTTGGGCTGTGCCTGTATTGAGATTAATACGTTGGCCTTGTAAGTGCAGCGTTTTAATAACACCCGCAGGTAATTTCAGCATTTCTTCCGAGACTAATTTTAACTCAATGTTATAAACCGAGCTGCCTGTTGTGACTTGCATTTGTCGGCTTTCAGCACCCGTAAAACTCACCGCTACTTGAAAGGGTAAGCTTGCTGCATCTTGAATGTCATTTTGAATGGTGGTGTATTTGACATCGCTGCCTTTACCAAAACGAATACTGTTTGTGCTTCTGTCGATGTCTGCAAAGCTGCGTAATTTACTATTCAGGTACATGCGATAGTGTTCTGGGCTGATTCCGTTATTAGAAACTCTGCCTTCACTGATCATACGTGCTTTAAAGCCAAATTTTGAGGCTTCATTTTCGATACTGTAGCTTTCACCTTCCATACGCCACGTTTGTTTAATTTCAACACTAAAGCCCATAAACGAGGCTTTATAACGGGCATGAATTTCGACTGGAAAGGCGGGCGGCGGTTCATCTGTTGGCGGTGCGGGTGTTTTAGCAACTTCTTCGGGCGGTGGCGGTAGGTTATCTCCTAATGGTACGGCTTTGTCACTATTTGGAACATCTTCGGGTTTGTTTGTTAACGGATTTTCAGGTGGTTTTTGTCCTTGACTGGCTAAGTTGTCGCCATTAATCGGTGCTTCAGGCTTTTCAGCTTTTGGCTGTTTTGTAGCAATATTTTTCTTGGGTTGTTTCGGCTTTGCAGGGGCAACTTTTTCAGCCGCAGGGGGGGCTTCTTCAATAATCGTGACAATCGCCGCGCCTAGTTGAGGCTTAGGGCGAGCAGGTGGTTTAATCGTCAGTTTGACACGAGGAATAGATTCTGCTTTTTTCTTCGACAATACTTCGTCTGGCGAGTCTGGACTAAAGTCAGGTAGTTCAAACTCACCATCCCAAAAAATGGCAAAATGTACGACTAACGACAAGCCAATTGCGGTGGCCAAAGGCTTGCGTTGTAAGTGTGTTATTAAGCGATTAAACCATCTCACCTGTGCTTAAGCCTGTTTGCTAAGTTGAGCAAAAGCGTGTTCTGCTGCGTTCAGCGTCGCTTCAATTTCGGCATCGCTGTGGGCACTGGAAATAAACCCTGCTTCAAAAGCAGAAGGGGCTAAATAAATACCTGCATCTAACATGAGATGGAAAAACTCACGGAAACGCTCGACATTAGATGCCATGACATCATCATAAGAAGTAATTTCGGTTTTATCGCTAAAATATAAACCAAACATGCCGCCAACTTGCGTCGTGGTAAAAGGAATGCCAGCGGCTTGGGCGCGCTCGCGTAAACCTGCTAATAGCTTGCCTAAATTAGCACTGAGTTGAGGATAAAAACTCGGTTCGCTAATAAGCTCAAACATTGCCAAACCTGCACGCATCGCCAATGGATTACCCGACAATGTGCCGGCTTGATAAACGCCACCCAACGGCGCAATACACTCCATAATTTCACGTTTTCCGCCAAATGCGCCGACGGGTAAACCTGCGCCAATCACTTTACCCAAACAGGTTAAGTCGGGCGTAATGTTGTACAAGGCTTGTGCGCCACCTAGGGCAACACGGAAACCTGTCATCACTTCATCAAAAATCAAGACTGCGCCGTATTGAGTACACAGTTGACGCATGGTTTGCAAAAATTCGAGTTTTGGCGGTACACAGTTCATATTGCCAGCAACGGGTTCAACGATCACACAAGCAATGTCATTGCCCATTTCTGCAAACAGTTTTTTCAGTGCTTCGCTGTCATTGTAGGCGAGTGTGAGGGTATGTTTAGCGAGGTCGGCAGGAACGCCCAAAGAAGTGGGTACACCTAAAGTCAATAAACCTGAACCTGCTTTGACCAATAAAGAGTCGGCATGACCGTGATAACAGCCTTCAAATTTTAATAATTTATCGCGTTTGGTATAGCCACGCGCCAAACGAATTGCGCTCATGGTCGCTTCTGTGCCTGAGCTGACCATGCGTACCATGTCCATTGACGGCATGATTTCGCAGACTTTATCTGCCATTAAAATTTCGGCTTCGGTGGGTGCGCCAAAACTTAAGCCATCCACAGCCGCTTCTTGTACCGCTTTGACAATCGCAGGGTGGGAGTGACCGACAATCATTGGCCCCCATGAACCAATATAATCAATATATTGCTTACCATCGGCATCCCACAAATACGCACCTTGCCCTTTTTTGATAAAGACAGGTGTGCCACCAACGCCTTTAAACGCACGGACAGGTGAGTTGACGCCACCAGGGATATGACGGCAGGCAGCAGCAAAAAGTTCTTGGTTACGGCTCATGGTGAAAGTTTCTCTCAATTAGGACGCGTGTGCTGAAAATAATTCGTGATAGGCGTTTGCCCGTTGCTGAATGTTAGCAATCGGGAGTGCGCAAATATCATGAACAACAGCGACACAATGTGCGCCTGCTTTCATTAATGGTGCGGCATTTTCTAGGGTTATGCCGCCAATAGCAACGATAGGCAAGTTAAATTGTTGCGCGGATTGCAAAATTGCCACATCCGCTAAGGCAGCATTGGGTTTGGTGGGTGAGGGAAAAAATGCGCCAAATGCTAAATAACTTGCGCCTTCGTCTGCGGCTTGTTGGGCGAAAATCAGTGAGTTATGGCAGGTTGCACCAATAATTTTATCTGCCCCTAAACGCTGACGGGCAGCAGCAATCGAACCATCACCACGTCCTAAATGCACCCCTGCACCCACAGCTTCGGCTAAGTCCACATCATCGTTAATAATCAAAATAGCTCGATAAACATCGCATAACTGTTTTAAGGCTTGAGCTTCGCCGAGTCGCTTTTGGCTATCGGTTGATTTATCACGATATTGAATGATTTTGGTTTGGCCTTTGAGCGCAGCTTCAACCACGGATAATAGTTTTGCGGTTTCAAGATTATTATCAGTAATGAGATACAAGCCCGTAGCAAAAGAGTGAGTCATTTAACGTCCTAAAAATGCACTGCGATAAGGGATAGATTGACCATTCGCATGAGGTTTATCGGCGTTCTTTAATGCCTCGTGTAGCCATACTTCGGCGCGTGTGATGGCTACGCCTAAGCTTAAACCCTGTGCGAGTCCTGCGGCAATGGCTGACGCTAAAGTACAACCCGAACCATGAAATTCGCCTGCTAAACGCGGCCATTGACTACTTTGGCTGAGTTTTCCGTGTTGATAGAGGCGATTATGAATCATCAAGCCCGATTCATGGCCACCTTTGAGTAAAATAGCGTTTGCGCCTTGTTGTGTTAAGTCGGAAATTAACTCGGCTTCTTGGTGTGGTAGGTGAAAGGACGATAATCGTTGTGCCTCTACCGTATTGGGGGTGATAACTGTTGCTAATACAAATAAACGGTGAATCTGCTGAATAAAATCACTCGCCGTTAAACCGCCGCCACTATTGGCAGCCAATACAGGGTCTAACACTAAGGGGATATGAGGGTGAGTGTGAGCAATACGTTCAATGACGGCAATCGTTTCGATTGAACCCAACATGCCACATTTAATGGCTTTAACGGGTAAATCAGCGAGAATTTTTTCGGCTTGTGCTTGCAGTAATTCTGCACGAACGGTTTCAAAACCATAGACTTGTTGGCTATCTTGAATGGTTAAGGCGGTGCAAACGATGGCGGCGTGTGCGCCAAAAGCGGCAATGGTTTCAATGTCTGCTTGAAGTCCTGCGCCACCCGACGGGTCTAAACCACTAAAACAGAGTACGACAGGGCGCATAACTTTTCTCTTTTTGGTTAACCCTCTCTCTATCTCTCTCCCTCGGGGAGAGAGGACGAATGTGTTTTTCTCCCTCTCCCTGAGAGAGGGTCGGGGTGAGGGCTATAAAATTAAAATGGCTTCACAATCACTAAAATAACAATTGCTACCAACAATAGTACGGGTAACTCATTAAAAAATCGGAAAAAAACGTGAGATTTTTGGCTGTTGTCATTAGCGAGTTGTTGGCGATAATAACCACAAAACAAATGATATATCACCAAAAGTGCCACTAAAACCAGTTTGGCGTGTAACCAATGTTGCGCTAAATAGATTTCAGGCGCATTGAGAATCATGGCAATACCAAATACAAAAGTCAGCACCAACGATGGCCACATAATACCGCGATACAGTTTACGTTCCATGACTTTAAAGCGTTCAATACTCAGCGTGTCGGTACTTTGGGCGTGATAGACAAATAAACGCGGCAAATAAAATAAACCTGCAAACCAACACACCATCGCAATCACATGAAAGGCTTTTAGCCAAAGCATGAGCGGCTCTCCTAAGTAAAATATATCCAATCGAAACCTTCAAACTAATAACAATCGGGCGGTCTTGAAGAAAGTCGGCATCTGCTTTAGGTAAAGTACTTAGGGATTGCCAACTGGGACGAATAGGTCGTAAGGTAATGACTTCGCCCATTTTGATGATTTCTAATTCACAGACATCCTCAAACTCCATGTCTTTTGGTAGGCAAATGGTTTGTTTTTTGCCATTTCTAAAAATGGATACAGTGCGCATATCTGCTCCATTACATCTCTTTGGGGTTAATGACGATAATAGCATGTGTTATGCAAATGCTGGCGGTGGTTTTTTGATGAGCTATTGGCCTACGGTATTCAAAGGAAAGAAAGAATGTTGTTATTGATAGTCACATCGATAATTATAACGCCAGTGCTGGCTTTCATTATTTGGAGGGATGTATTAAGTTTAAATACTAAAAGCAAGATAAGGAGCGGGCATTGGTTCTTAATTGTAGCATTAGCACTGTTTTTAGGTTGGTATTCAATTAAGCGATACGAGGCTAATGGACTTATTAATGCATTTGAGTATGAAAAAAGCAGTACTGTTAACGGATTGAAAAATCCATTAGGGTTAGAAAAAATAAAATCATTTCACTCTGTTAACTTGACAAGAGATTATGGTGAAGCTGAAGAGAGGGACTTAGGTTATATTGCTATTTATCAAGTTAATAATGTTGTGTCAAATATGGTTTTGAAAACAAAAGGAAAATATTTATCTTTCGCCGATATTCCTGCTCATGGAAAGCATTGGATTGTTGATAGCAGACATCCTGAAATATCTTGTTACCCCAATAAACATGATTATCATTGGCAGCCTATATTTCAAGCTCCTCAGATATTGATACAACATACCAATCTGACTGAAAAAGATGTTTTTCAAGTTGTTGAAAAGTATTTAAAGAGCCTGTAAATTAAACTGTGTAAACGTTTAAATTTAGATACCCTTTTAAAGGG
>VIAD01000015.1 GCA_006546595.1 Moraxellaceae bacterium AER2_44_116
CCAAATGCTTATTATTAGCTTGCTCATAATTTCTTCTCATTAAACATATAAAGTTAGCCCTTGTGCTTTTTTAACACTTCGTCACTACTAACCCTATCAGCGTCGCCAAATTAATCCCCTCATATTGGCTTGTCAATACTTGCGGTTGAAGGCTAACATCCACCAAATTAAAGAACGTCCTCACCCTTAATACAAGGGCAATTAGAGCTAATTCAACGACCTGACATGATGCACAAACTCCTCCGCACCCATACTCCCCATAATACGTAACTTGCGTAACTCCTGACCATCAGGACTAAAAAACAGCACACTTGGAGGGCCAAATAAACCAAAGCGTTTTAACAAGGCTTGGGCTTGTTCATCATTTTTGGTGATGTCTGCCTGTAGTAATAACACAGGCTTTAAGGCATTTGCGACTAACGGCGAAGTAAAGGTATCGTGTGCCATTTCGACACAAGCAACACACCAATCGGCATAAAAATCGACTAAGGTGACTTTTCCTTGTTGTTTGGCCTCCACTAAGGCTTGCTCTAACTCCACAGGGGTATGAATTTTACGAAAAGACAATTCCGCTTTTGCTGACGACGTATTATTCGCCATCGAAAAATGTAAAGGTTGTAAGGGATTAGATTGACCATTCGCCGCACCCACCAATAACAACACACCCCATACCAACAAACCGACGCCTATACCCTTCCAAAATCGTGGCCAACCCGAAGGCATATTATCGAGTGCGCCCATTAAAATACCGCATACAATCAACAGCAAACCCCATAACACCAAAGTAACTGCACCAGCTAAAAAGCGTGATAACAACCAAATCGCCACCATCAACAACAACACACCAAAGACCGACTTCACCGCCACCATCCATTGACCCGCTTTAGGAATTAAACTCCCGCCACCGACACCAATAATCAACAACGGTGTACCCATCCCCAAACCTAACGCCAATAATGCCGCGCCACCCAACCACATATTACCCGTACTACTGATATACAATAATGCGCCCGCCAACGGTGCAGACACACACGGCGATACCACTAAAGCCGACAAAATCCCCATCAGCAACACGCCTACATACGTGCCACCTTGCTGCTGTTGATTGAGATGACTCAGACGATCTTGAATAAACGCAGGTAATTGCAACTCATAAAAACCAAACATCGCCAACGCTAACAACACAAAGATAAAGGCAAAAATAGATAACACGACAGGACTTTGCATCCATGCCGCCAAATTAGCACTGGCACCAAAATGCCCAACCGCCATCCCTGCTAAGGCATAGGTGGTTGCCATACCAACGACATACGACAACGACAATAAAAATCCACGCTTTGCTGATAAGCCTTGTCCCTGCCCTGCAATAATGCCCGATAAAATAGGAATCATCGGCAAGACACACGGCGTAAACGATAAACCAATACCTAACACTAAAAACGTACCAATTATTAAGCCAAAACTACTGCCCTGTAAAAATTCAGCCAAACTATTGGCATTGTTGGTATCAGTTTTTGGCGCAAGCGTAGTGCTACTGCTGACTTCAATGGCCTCTTTTTTAACGAGACTCACAGGTGCAACGGCTAATAACTTAACCAGTGTTTTTATGGTTTGTGGCGGATAACATAAACCCTCCTGAGAACACCCTTGATAAACTGCATTGACTGGCCATTCTTTACCAATATCTTGAGTACGACTGGCATAGACAGGAATATCAACACTCATCTCTTGATGAAAAACTTCGACACGACCAAAATTAGGATCATTTTTAATTTCTGGGGCTTTGTTAAAAGTTAAATCCCCCATCACCATCGGCGTACTATTTCCCGAATTCACCGACAGGCGTTTTTTATACAAATAGTAGCCATCCGCAATGGTAAAACTCATCTTGACATGACCATCAATGACGTTGATGACTGGCTGAAAAGCCTTTTCTACCGCCAAATAATCTTCTTCAGCAGGAATATCATCAAAATTAGGCACAGCGGCATGAGTGATGCTTAACCACAGCGTCATCAATAGCATTAAACAGATACGCATTATTTTGTCGCCTATTTTTAGTCTCAATACAAACCATCTTTTTCACTATTTCCACTGTAGCTTTCTTTCATTAAGGCAGTCTTAAGTAGCTACACAAAATTTTCACCGTTCGTGGTGAGCCTGTCGAACCACCCTTCGACAAGCTCAGGGCGAGCGGTTGGTTCTTATCCGTCCATGCTGAGCCTGACGAAGCACGACAAGCTCAGTGCAAACGGGAAATACAAACAACCTTGCGTTGACGTACTTAACAACAATCAAAATACATTTATTTTGGCACTGTTAAGCAAGCCTTAAGTTTTAGCTTTCTAAAATAGCGTCAAGCATAAAGTCGTAATAGGTTTAATGATGATGAAAAAAATAACGCAATGGTTGGGTGTAGCGGTACTCACTGTCAGTTCAACACTGACGATGGCAGCCGACACTCTCAACTTGGACGCTTATAAAGGCAAAGTGGTGTATGTCGATTTTTGGGCATCGTGGTGTGGCCCTTGCCGTGAATCTTTTCCGTGGATGAAAAAAATCCAGCAACAATATGGCAAAGACGGCTTGGTGGTGATTGCGGTCAATGTTGACCAAGAGAAAAAACTCGCTGACGACTTTCTCACTGAGTTCAAACCTGAATTTAAGGTCTTGTTTGATAAAGAAGGCAAACTAGCCGATGACTTTAAAGTGTCGTCAATGCCCAGCTCGTATGTTATTGACCGCGAAGGCAAACCACGTTTTAAGCACAAAGGTTTTCATGGCAATAAACAAGCGCAATATGAATCTGAGTTATTAAGCCTACTCAACGAAAAATAATGGGACTCGCTCTTATGGCAAAAATCGTATCAGGACTGATTGTTGGCCTTGTGCTGACCAGTTTATTAAGCGGTTGTAGTTCGCTCGGTGTTAAACCGTGGCAACGCGACTTATTAGCCAAAAAATCCATGCAACTCAACAGCGCACCCTTAGACAGTGCCATTGACGACCATATTTATTTTAGTAAAGAAGCGTCCTCAGGTGGACGTGGTTTTGGTGGCGGAGGTTGTGGATGCAATTAACTATCAACACAGCACAAGCGATGCGTGCAGCATTGGCGGCAGCCAGTTGTGGCTTGTTGGGCATGGCAACGGTGGCAACCGCAGAAACATCACCTGACACCGAAAGAAAATGGCAAGTCGATAGCGCACTGCTGTATTACAAAGAAAACAATGGCCGTGTTCAAGCGGCAGAACCCATTGTTAATTTTCGCAAAGACTACGGTGATGAACGTGTTTTGAACGTTAAATTGACCTTAGACTCACTGACAGGCGCATCACCTAATGGCGCAACAGCAAGCACGCAAGCGCAAACATTTACCAGCCCATCGGGTGGCAAAAAGTACGATGCAGCCGTCAACAGCCAACCATTAGATAGTGAATTTAAAGACACACGCGCCGCTGTTCATGTGAATTGGGAACAGCCAATTGCCGATGCTTACAAAGCCAGTATCGGTGGCGGCATTTCTAATGAATATGATTTTCAGTCAGCCTCTGTCAATGGCGCAATTTCTAAAGACCTAAACGACAAAAACACCACCTTGAGTGCAGGTTTGAGTGTTGAATTAGACAGTCTGAATCCAGTGGGTGGCAAACCTAAACCGTTAAGCTCAATGGTTGCCAACATCAAAGAAGGTAACGATAACAAAACCGTTGTCGATGCTTTGTTAGGAGTTACCCAAGTCATCAATCGTAAGATGATTATGCAATGGAATTACTCGTTAAGTAGTTCAAGTGGTTATCATACCGACCCGTACAAACTGCTCAGCGTGGTGGATAACGTCACGGGCTTGCCGCAGGATTATTTATACGAAAGTCGTCCCGATAGCCGCACCCGTCATAGCTTATTTTGGCAGACGAAATATCATTTAACGGAAGATGTTATCGACCTGTCTTACCGTTATATGACCGACGATTGGGGCATTAAATCTCATACCCTTGATTTACGTTATCGTTTTGAATTGGGCAATGACTCTTACTTAGAACCGAATGTGCGGTTTTACACGCAAACGGCAGCCGACTTTTATCATTACTTTTTGGTACAAGGACAAGCAAAACCCCAATTTGCCTCTGCTGACCCGCGTTTAGGGCAATTTGATGCCACCACCTTTGGTATTAAATACGGCAAGGCGTTAAGCAAAGATAGCGAGTTTAGCGTTCGTGTTGAACAATATGCCCAAACTGGCAATAGCTCACCGAGTGAAGCAATTGGCCAATTGAAGACGCAAAACTTGTTTCCAGACTTAAATGCTTTAGTGGTACAGTTTGGTTATTCCTTTTCGTTTTAGCCCTCGCCTACCTAATCCTCAACATTAAGCTGAGGATTAGGTTTATGAGTGGCTAGATTTTCACTCATTTGTACAGGCTATTTATGATGAATCGTTATCTTAAAATTTCCGCCTTAATTCCATGTTTGCTGATAATACCCGCTTACGCCTGTGAAGATGCGACAACCGAAACCACTCCTAAACCGCAACTAAAAACTGAGCCATCAACCATGATTGTCGGCGGCTATCAGAACACAAACATTACACCAGAAATCAAAAAAATGGCCAAATTCGCTGTTAAAACACAAAGCAAACAAACAAAGACACGATTGCAGTTAGTCAGCATTGATAGTGCTGCCAGCCAAGTTGTCGCGGGTACAAATTTTAAGTTAATACTAACCATTAAAGATCATCAAAAAACCAACCAAGCCGAAGCCATCGTTTACCGTGATTTAAACGGGCACAAACAACTTAGCTCATGGAATTGGTTAATCAAGTAGGGGCAAATAATTATTTGCCCTACCAATAAAAATATTTAATTAAGATAAACGCTATGCCTAACCCACTCAGCCCTAACGCCATTGACCTCAGTTTTGAACATGGCTATTGGCATATTCGCTTTCAAGCCATGGCCAGTCAGTGCGAAGTATTACTCGATAGCGACGATAAATTACTCGCTGAACGTATCAGCCAAATCATCACCAAAGAAACATGGCGCATCGAACAAAAGTTTAGTCGTTATCGCTCCGATAACATCCTTTATGAAATTAATCACTGCAATAACCATATTATTCACGTTGATGAAGAAACGGCGTTATTACTCAATTTTGCCGACAAATGTTATGTCATGAGCGGCGGTATGTTTGATGTCAGCTCGGGCATTTTAAGACGAGCATGGCATTTTGACGGTAGCGACCGTATTGCCGAACAAAGCGAAATCGACAAGCTGTTACCTTTTGTCGGCTGGGAAAAAGTCCGTTGGCGACAACCGATTATTTCTTTACCGATGGGTATGGAGCTTGATTTTGGCGGTATAGGCAAAGAATATGCCGTCGATAAAGCATGGCAACTGCTAACCGAACATACGGACGTGCCTGCACTGATTAATTTTGGCGGTGACTTACGAGTGACTGGCGCACGACAAAATGGCGAAGCGTGGCAGGTCGGTATCGAAAAACCAGACAGCGAAGGTCAAGCCAGTGGCATTTTAGAAATTTCCAGTGGCGCATTAGCCACCAGCGGTGACTCAAAACGCTTTTTACTCAAAGACGGTCAGCGCTATAGCCACATCTTAAACCCAAGTACAGGCTGGCCAATCACTGATGCGCCCCGCTCCGTTACCGTTGCCGCGCCAACGTGTATTGAAGCAGGCATGATGGCGACATTTGCCTCTTTACAAGGTGAATATGCCGAGCAGTTTTTAGAGGCGATGGATACGCCTTATTGGTGTTTACGCTAATGTAGGGGTGAATTTATTCGCCAACCATCAATCGGCAATAGGCGAATAAATTCGCCCCTACAAGTACTGCTTTAAAAGATAAGAAGGCCAATATGCGTATTTTATTAGTTGAAGATGATGTCATGTTAGGCGAAACCCTACAAAGCGCCTTACAAATACAACATTACACCGTCGATTGGCTGCGTGATGGTGTCATGGCACTGCACGCCATTTCAGACCAACATTTTGACTTAATTATCTTAGACTTGGGCTTACCAAAAATGGACGGCATGAGTGTGTTAACCGCCGTCAGACGCAAAGGCATTAGCACACCGATTTTAATTTTAACCGCCCGTGATACCGTTGCCGACAAAGTCAACGGCCTAGATGCAGGTGCGGACGATTACTTACTCAAACCCTTTGACTTATCCGAACTCAACTCCCGTTTACGCGCATTAATACGCCGCTCTAGCGGGCGCGCCAGTTCAGAAATTGCCTATGGCGAACTACGATTAGACCCACAGAGCCAAAGTGTCAGTTATCAGGGTAAACAGATTATTTTGCATCGCCGCGAATTTACCTTACTCCACGAACTATTGGAAAATACAGGCAAAGTATTGTCACGCCAACAACTCGAACAAGGGTTATATGGCTGGGAAGAAGATATTGAAAGTAATGCACTTGAAGTTCACATTCATCATTTACGCAAAAAGTTCTATCCTGAATTAATTAAAACCATACGTGGCGTGGGTTATATTATTGAGAAAATCAAACCGTGAAATCCATTCGCCAGTATTTATTAGTTGGTATGTTTTCAGCATTGATACTGGCGTTTGTTGTCTCATTTGTGATTAGTTATCGTGCTACCACCGAAGAAGTTAAAGAACTCTATGATGCACAACTGATTCAGGATGCCCGTTTTGTTGAAGGCTTTTTAAATCAAGCTACCCATAAATTAGATTGGAAACACATCAATCGTGCTTTAGCCAATGCCGCGAAAGTAAGCTTTGCCGAAGGCGTTGAGTCGAGTCCCGAAGGTCATGCTTACGAACATAAAATGGCGATTCAAGTCTGGGATTTACACGGTAATTTATTATTAAGCACGCCTAGCGCACCAAAACACGCACTATCGCCACTGAAAAAAGGTTTTTTCCGCAAACGTGAAAAAGGCTATGACTGGTATATTTACACCCATCAAATTCCCACCAATCATTATTGGTTGATTACCGCCGAACGCTCAGATGTCCGCGAAGAAATGATCGAAAAAATTGTTGTCAGTTTACTGACGGGTAATCTAATGGCGATTTTTATGATTGGTATTTTAGTCAGCTTTATTATCAAACGTGGTCTTGCGCCGTTACGCAGCCTTTCTAATGCCATTAGTTTACGCGACTTAGATTATTTGAAACCCGTTAAATTACCCGAACAAGTTCCCAATGAGTTAAGCCCCGTGATTAAAGCATTGAATCATTTGTTTGACCGTTTAGATGATGGTATAGAACGCGAGCGACGCTTTTTGGCCGATGCCGCCCACGAACTACGCACACCAATGGCTGTATTAAAACTACAATTGCAGGTCACTCAACAATACACCGACCCCACTCAGATACATCAAGCGATTGATAAAGCTTTGTTGGGCGTAGATCGCAGTACACATGTCGTGGAACAATTACTTACCCTCGCCCGTTTAGAACCCGACAAACATTTATTAGAACGAACAACCGTTGACTTGGTGAAATTGGCGCAGGAAACCATCGGCCTACAAGTACCTCTTGCCTTAGCACATCAGCAACAACTCTCGTTAACTTACGACGAGCAAACAGAAATACACTGCTTAGGCAATAAAGTGTTATTAGGCGTGTTATTGCGTAATTTAATTGATAATGCCCTACGTTATACGCCTGAAGGTGGCCATGTGGAAGTCACCGTTAAACAGCAAGAAAAAGGGATTTTATTGGCTGTTTACGATACAGGATGTGGTGTGCCTGAACAGGATATTCCGCGTTTAATGCAGCGTTTTTATCGCCATGAACAAAGTGCTGATACACAAGGAACAGGTTTGGGTTTGTCGATTGTGCAGCGTATTGCTGAATTACATGAGGCAAAGATTGAGATTTATAATCGGGATGGGGGGGGATTGGCGGTGGAGGTTTGGTTGTCGTCTGTTTAATAAATACACTATATATCTGATACAAAACATCAATCAAATAGAGGCATATCGTTGGGAATATCAGACAGTGTAATGAATTTTATTTGCAAGTCTAACGCTTTAATTATTTTTATAATATCTGTGTCTTCTGTGAGTATCGACTTCGCTCTTGTTGCGATAGCAATTGATAGAATTTGTAGATCAACTTTGACTTTTTGTTTTGGCTTATTGGCCTTTGTTTTATCCAACATATCACCAAGCTCACCACAAATCATGGCGGCAATATGGTCAAAAGGAGCGATACTTAAACATGAATTAGGTGTAATTAAATGAGAGGTTCTTCTTTTATTATGATCATGAGCTAAAAACTCAGCTAATACAGGAGTAGGAAGTATAAGTGTGCGATTTTCTTGTTGTAAATAACAACTCAATTTGTCGCTCGCTTGCTTATCCGTTAACAACTGAACTAAGACATTATTATCAATAACAATCACAAATGACGCTCCTGCAACCAATGTTCAACAGGATTCTCAATTTTAGACCAGCCCGTTTGACCATCGCCGATAAATCCTTTTAACCATGAACCCATGCTAACTTTTTCAAGAATCGTAAAACTATGGGCTTCAAATCTCTCCAATCGAATATCATTAAAATTTATATAGTTGTATTTTGCTTCACCATGAATTTCAAGCAAAGAGCCATTTTTAAATTCTGTTGATAAGGCTTTAGATAATTCGTTTGAACAAACAACTTTAATCACTTCCCCACTCTCTAAGGTTAACCCGATAAAATCCTCTTTATCCTGACAATCAACTAATCGCTTTAACTGACCACGAATTACTTCCATTTGTTTAAATGAAAATCCTTTTTTGGCCTCAGGTGTGAAGGTATAAAGACTCGTATTTTTTTCAGGATCAGAAAGAATATCCATCACCCAGTCAGTATGTTTATTGGCAAGCTGCTGTAAGGACTTAAAAGACGAGGATTTTGAAGCGATAGCTTGTTGAATATTGAGTGTTTTTTCTTCGGCATAGACAAGAGGTGTCTTTAACTGGATATAAACAGAGCCCGTTTTTATCACATCAAACGATAGATGCTCATCACCTAGCATTTTGCAAAAATGTTGCATCAACAAGGCTAAATCGGAGGGTTTGATATTCGCTAGCACAACACCAGAGATTTTCAGAGCAAAAATAGCGTCTTCCTTCATAATTGCCCCTCCCATTTAACTTGATAAGTTGTGAAGCCAGTATAGCATTTTTGCTAAAATGCTCCATCCAACAAATCAAAACAATCCGCTAATAAACGACACATCTTGACTTCAATGCAACCGACTATTCGGCGGAGGCATATCCTCCTCTGGCAATGACTCATCTAAACCTTCACTTTCTTTCATCGCCGTCTCCATCGCTTCCTTGTGCATTTTGGCGACCATCTGCAAACCCATGCTAATCATCAACCGTCCTAAATGCGCGGTATTACCATTCACCAACTCTTTAGCTTCTTGCGAAAACTTAATCGCCACAAAAGGCTCACTTGAGCCTGCGCTAGAATCCGTACGCCGTAAAACGACTTCACCACTTTCCAATTCCACAATTTCAAGAATCGCTTCAGGCATAGTTAACACCCATATTCTTTCTACCTATTTTGACAGCTTGCCTTTGGTGATTTTCCAATGGCCTTCACGATAATACGCTTGCCAACCTGTCGGTTTACCCTCTTCGTCTTCCGTCATGACGTATTGCTCTTTGGCCTTCCGACTAAAGCGCAACAAACTCGGATTGCCATAATCATCCGTCGCAGGAGCTTGCAATAAATAGTGAAATTTAGGATCTAAATGTGCCGCTAACGACTGTAACTCCGCCAAGGTTGGCGTGCGTGTTTCCCGATGTTTGGGATACTGACTGGCGGCCAAAAACAACCCCGCCGCACCATCACGCAAGACAAAATGGTCATTTGATTTGGCACAACGAATTTCTGTCGGGACAGCATCGGCTTTCGGCGGTGCAGGCTCACCACTTTTTAACACCTTACGCGTATTGGGACAGGTTGAACAAGCAAAATACTGGCCAAAACGACCACTTTTTAGCTCCATTTTGCCGCCGCACTTATCGCACTCAACCACAGGCCCTTCGTAACCTTTGAGCTTGTAGCTGCCTTGCTCTAATAAAAAGCCATCACAATCAGGGTTATTACCACAGACGTGTAGTTTACGCTCGGTATCCACTAAGTAACTATCCATCGCTGTGCCGCATTTTGGACAGCGTTTTTTAGCACGTAGCTCGGCCGTTTCACCTTCTTCATCGTTATCGGCAAAAACAATATGTTCAACAGGCATGAGATTAATTGTGCCTTTACAACGTTCTTTCGGCGGTAAAGCATAACCTGAACAGCCCAAAAACACGCCTGTACTGGCGGTGCGAATTTGCATCGGGCGTGTACACAAGACACATGGTAAATCAATGGCAACAGGCTGATTACGGCGCATACCGTCTTCACCCGATGCTTGTTTCAGTTTGCCACTAAAATCGTGATAAAAATCGTTGAGTACCGTTTTCCAGTTGAGTTTACCTTCGGCTACTTTATCGAGCTCTTCTTCTAACTTAGCGGTAAAGGTATAGTCCATTAAGTTATCAAAGCTTTCTAATAAGCGTTCGGCAACAATATCACCCATTTTTTCAGCATAGAAACGTTTGTTATCTAACTTGACGTAACCACGATCTTGAATGGTTGAGATAATTGAGGCATATGTCGAAGGACGGCCAATGCCGCGCTTTTCCAACTCTCGCACCAATGTCGCCTCGGTAAAGCGTGGTGTGGCTTTGGTAAAATGCTGACTCGGAATCAGTTTGACTAAGGCTAAACTCTCACCAACTTTGACATTGGGTAATACCACATCATCATTGTCTTTTTGCACGGCGGATAAGACTTTGGTAAAACCATCAAAGGTCAGAATACGACCACGCGTACGCAACTCATAATCTGCTGCCGCTACCACTAATGAGGTGCTGACATATTCGGCATCAGGCATTTGACAGGCAACAAATTGTCGCCAAATCAAATCATATAAACGTTCAGCATCGCGCTCTAAACCACTAATACTGGACGCCAGTGCATTGACATCCGAAGGGCGAATCGCTTCATGCGCTTCTTGTGCGCCACTTTTGCTGCTGTAAACATTGGGTTTATCGAGCAGATATTTTTGACCAAACTGCAACTCAATAAACTCGCGTGCAGCCTGTACTGCATCTTGGCTCAAGTTGGTCGAATCAGTACGCATATAGGTGATATAACCCGCTTCATACAAACGCTGGGCAACCACCATGGTTTTTTTCACGGAAAAACCTAAACGCGTACTGGCGGCTTGTTGTAAGGTCGAGGTAATAAAGGGTGCGGGGGGACGAGTTTTCGTTGGCTTATCTTCACGCTTACTCACCACATAACTGGCGTTTTCTAAGCGTTTAACGGCAGCTAAAGTGTCCTGCTCATTTTTAGGTTTGAAGGCTTGATCTTGATAACGGCTGACTTGCAAACCTAAGCTGTCTTTTTTCGCCGTTTGGGTTTCGGCATTCAAATCCCAAAACTCTTCGGGGACAAAGGCACGAATCTCGCGTTCTTTTTCCACGACTAAACGCACCGCCACCGATTGCACACGTCCTGCCGATAAACCACGGGCAATTTTTTCCCACAATAATGGTGAAACCATGTAACCGACCACACGGTCTAAAAATCGACGTGCTTGTTGCGCGTTCACACGATCAATGTTTAATAATGTCGGTTGTTGAAACGCCGCAGTGATCGCGGTACGGGTAATTTCGTTAAAGACGACGCGTTGATAACGGTGCGGATTACCACCAATCACTTGTTGTAAATGCCAAGCGATGGCCTCTCCCTCTCTGTCCAAGTCGGTCGCGAGATAGATAGTGTCAACGGTTTCGGCAATGGCACGTAACTCGGCGACAACCTTTTCTTTGCCGGGCAAAATCTCATAATGAGCGCGCCAGTCATGTTCAGGATCAACCCCCATCCGTGACACTAAGGCATTACGCGACTTAATGGCTTTTTCTTCGGGAGTTGCGCGTGTTTTACTGACGGCTTTGGCGGGTTCTTTGTCTTCTTTTACGCCACCACTGACAGGTAAATCACGGATATGACCAATACTGGACTTAACAATAAAATCCTTGCCCAAATATTTGTTGATGGTTTTCGCCTTCGCGGGCGATTCCACAATAACTAATGCTTTAGCCATAAAAACCTAAAATATATTCGACAAAAATGTACAGAACACCGCGATTAGCGCGTTTTGCAAACATGAAATGAGAGCAAATAAGCAATAACCGCTTAAGTCCTAAGTAAAAAAGTTATTATACAACTCAGAAAGTGTTGATATATATAAGACGTAGCAAGTTCACGGTCAAGTAAGCATACAGGAGTTAGTTTATTTTCATAGATTAACGATGCGGAAAAATCGCTGTTTCTATACTAAAATCCGCGAACATCGCTTTTCCTTGACCTAAATTACCCTCTTCTTTTCATCTTTCCGTCATCCAAATGTAAGATAATTAGGAGTCACTCATTCTCTTTGGCAGGAAAACCCATGTTATGAACAGCTCTGTCAAACTGTACGGCTCAGATCAATTTGGGTTGATTTGTGGTTATTTATTTCATCCTGTTTCGGGTAGTCGGGTGATTTCGTCGGAGCAAGCAGCCAATTGGCTGCTACAAGAAAAAGACACGCCGAGTGAAGGTTTTATTTGGCTGCATTTTAACTTAGCCAATACTGCCAGTGAAAAATGGTTAGCGCGCTATCTTCAACTCTCCGAAGTTTTTTATGAAGCCTTGCATGAAGGTGTACGTTCGACACGAATTGAATATGTTGATGACACCCTAATTGCCGTTATCAATGATGTGTTGTTTGATTTTTCGTTTGAAACCTCGGATGTTGCGACGCTGTGGTTAAGTGTCAATGAACGCGTGGTGATTAGCGCACGCGCCAAACCGTTACGCTCGATTGATCGTTTACGTGCAGCCGTCAAAGGCGGCGAGAACTTCACTTCACCTGTCGATTTGTTGGTTCATTTATTACGTGACCAAGCCGATGTCCTAACATTGATCGTCCGAGATATTGCGGACAAAGTGGATCACGTTGAGGATCGTCTCTTAGCCAACAAACTGGAACGTAATCGCGCTAACCTAGGTAACGCTCGACGTTTACTGATTCGCTTACAACGCTTATTAGCTCCTGAACCCTCCGCCTTGTTTCGCTTGTTGAATCGGCCACCGATTTGGATGGCAGAAGATGATTTACAGAATTTCCGCCAATCCACCGAAGAGTTCTCGACCGTCTTGCGTGATATGACATCATTGCAAGAACGGATTAAGTTATTACAGGAAGAAATCGCCGCTTATATCAATGAACAAAATAACCGCAGTTTATTCGTCTTAACGACGGTTACGGTATTGGCGTTACCAATTAATATTATTGCAGGTTTATTGGGGATGAATGTCGGAGGGATTCCATTAGCCGAGTCAACTGAGGGCTTTTGGGTGGTGGTGTGTATTGTCGCCACATTTACGGCGATTGCGGGATGGTTGGCGTTTGGTAGGGAGAGGGATTGAAAAATATAAATACCTTTTTAGACTTTCTATATTTATCCTCCACTAAATTATACTTTATAATATAAGTGTTCCAATATTTTAACAGAGGTATCTATGTCGCAAATTACCTTGTATTTAGACGACGAAGCAGAAGTCTTATTACGCAACTGTGCACAAAGTGCTGGCTTATCCAACAGTAAATGGGTAGCAAACCTTATTCACCAATATGCTAAAACGCAATGGCCTGCAGAGATATTGCAACTGGCTGGTGCATTTCCTGATTTCCCCTTACACAATGAACAAAGTACAGAAATACCAGATGTACAACGGATTGGTTTTTAATGTTTGTTTTGGATAGCAATACCATTAGTTATTATTTCCGCAACGAACCTTGTGTCGTGCAGGAGCTACAAGCAATCTCACCTAACCACATTGCTGTTCCTGCCATTGTAGTTTACGAGCTGAAATATGGTTTATTGCGACTACCACCAGAGGTGTGCAAACCACGCATGCACGCACTGGAGAAGTTTCTACGCTTTATGACCATTTTGCCTTTTGATGAGTCAGCCGCTGGATACGCTGCAAGAGTTCGTAGTGAGTTGGAACAGCAAGGCACACCAATTGGCACACATGACATATTAATTGCTGCAACGACATTAGCCGTACAAGGAACTTTAGTAACGCGTAATGTGCGCGAATTTTCACGGGTCAATGGCTTGAGTTGGGTTAACTGGCATAACGATAAATCGGTTTGAGGCGAGGTTAAAACTCAGCCTACGACAATTAAATAGTTCATTATTTCGCCAATGCTTGCAACCAATTTTTCAATGGCTCAAGCACTTCAACCCCTGCTTCTTCATACCAATAAAAACTAATGCTATTCGCCTGCCCTTCAACCGCTAAAACGACACTGGCAATATCAGGAATCGGTTGCTTACGAATCACGTCATTACCAGCAACTGCTTTCCATGAGTGATCACTTTGTTTCTCTGCGCGCCAATAGGGCATGGTGGCGGTCGGTATAATAACGCTATAGCAGGCAATAAACCGCTTACTATCCGTTTGCAACCAATTAGGTGGCGGTACTAAGTGCGGTTGAATATTCATTTTTTTGGCCGTGTTGCGTAATAACAACTCCGCTTGCTCACGCGGATTCGGCCTTAGCATCAACATTTGACCACCAACAAATACCAACACTAACGCTAAAATCCACCAAAAACTCATTATAAATTCCTAAAAAAATTTAAGGCTTCGACTCCGCTCAGCCATCACGACTTTCAGCCAAGGCATCAACGCTCCCTGAGCGGAATCGAAGGGTAAACTATTATTCAATACTGGTAAAAAAGACATTTTTCATTTTAGCCAATTGGCTATCTAATGATGTCGAAATACTCGCGGACACGGTAAAGAAACTCAATAACGCCTTGGAGTTAGAATCACTATTAAACGCAGCCATTACCCGTTGCCAAAAAGCATGATTCACTAATTGTAATTCCGCGTGCTCTTTTATTAAGCCTCGCAGCTCCCAATCGGGTATGCCACCTTCACGCCACACGAAATATTGCTTCATTAAATACACCGACGCTAAACGCAAAATGGACTCTTCACGATTGGCGAACGGTAAATGGGTGCGTGCATTCGGCTTTAAATCACAAAAAACGGGGCAAGCACTGGTCGCCATAATCAACCCCATTAAACCACGCACCCCTTCTTCTAAAGTCACCCGTTTAACGTACTCTCTTTCTGCCGTTAATACCCGTACATTCACTTTGGTTAAGGCCGAAATTTTCTGTAAATCTTGAATCACTTTATCGAGGTCTAAAGCCGCAGGACAATGACTATACACTTTTTTATCCAGTGGACAGTTTTTACATTGATTATTGGTTAACTTTGTCCATTCGGGAGCATTACTGTAATCGGCATGAATACTAAAACGACGATTGACGTGGACATCGTAATTCAGGTCTAAGCCGTCATCAAAGGAAAAAAAATATTGAACGATCATGATGATTAACCTGTAGGAATAAGCCGTCTATTGTTTTTAGAAGCACTCGTTGCTGAGTATTCCCTTTTTGTTGTGACTCTTTTGTTGTTATGCGCTTTAGGTGACTAACTGCTATAAAACACGCTTTTCATTTTGCCGAGCTGACTTTGTAAAGAAGCAGAAACGCTAGATGACATCGTAAAAAAGCTTAATAAAGCTTTTGAATTCGCATCACTTTGAAAAGCGGTCATCGTGCGTTGCCAAAAGGCATGATTCACCAGTTGTAATTGCTCATTGGTTTTGATTAACCCTTTTAACTCCCAATCAGGCTCGCCACCTTCGTTGGCAATTAAATATTGGTGCATTAGGTACAACGAAGCAGAACGAAGAATAAACTCCTCACGGCTAGCAAACGGTAAATGATGACGCGCATTGGGACGCAAGGTATTAAAAACAGGACACGCACTGGTAGCCATAATCAAGCCCATTAATGCACGAACACCCTCTTCTAAGGTCACGCGCTTGGAGTACTCACGTTCTGGGGTGGCAACACGAACATTCACTTTGGTTGACGCAGGTGTTTTCTGAAAGTCAGCCATGACTTTATCTAAATCTAACGCCGCTGGACAATGACTAAATACCGTTTTTTTTAATGGGCAATTTTGACATTGATTATTATCGAGTTTTGTCCAATCAGGAGCAGAACTTAAATTTTGCTTGAAGTCGAATTCACGCTCTAAATCGACTTCAAAATTGAGTTGTTGACCAGTATCAAAATCAAAAAAGTATTGAATAATCATTATTATCGTGCCTTAACATCATAGGGTAAACTTTATCTGCCTACAGTAGTAGAAAACTAACAACATTGACAATGTTTCATCTGTTGTTTTTAGCTTAAAAACTCAACTTTATCACCGACATTCAAGACAACACGCGCTTGTGCCTGCTTAATAATCGCATTTTGGCCTAAATAGGTTTTACCATCCTCACGCCGACGATGTTGTTGTAATATTTTTAATAAGCTACTGTCTTTCTCACCCGTTTCAGGATCAATCGAAGGGATAACACAGCGTGAACATGGTTTAACCAACGCTAATTCTGTTTCGCCTATTTTTAAGCCTCGACATTGATCTTCCCAATAAGAGGGGAAATCACCCGCAATCACAATATTAGGTCGAAAGCGTCGCCAATTAATCGTTTGTTGCCAATGCTGACTTAAGTCATCAAAACTGGCTTGACTAATCACTAAAATAGGAAAGCCATCCGAAAAAGCCGTTTGATGCCCCTCACCTGCCCACGCGGGATCCACTTCACGTTGACTCTGTTCAGGAAAGTAAACCAAGCGCACGGAAAAACCTAAATAGTCGCTAAACCATTGATCGGCGTGAGAACTCACCGTTAAAGCCATGACCACGTCTTGCCATACCAAGACAGAAAGTGCTTGGGGATGATGAGGCATGGCGATTAGCGACGGCATATTCGGGGCTGTCACATGCAAGATATCTGCAATGACTTGGCAGTGAATTAAAGCCATTTTGGCATATTGCCGTTGGGTAACAAATTTGCCGTTATCATCCACCAATAGCCAGCGTCGATCCCACTGCAAGCCTAATGACGTCAGTTCAACCTGCTGTAAAGCAATCCCTGCGGCAGACTTTAGGGGATAGATGGCGAGTTGTGAAATATAAGCCGACATTTAGTTATCCTTTTTTAGATTAGGGCTGTTGACGTTTGCTTAAACAATCCCTTCGACTCCGCTAAAGGAGCTTTTTGTGCGGGCTTCGACTCCGCTCAGCCAACGTCTAAACGTTCCCAAAGCGGAGTCGAAGGGAAATTAATTTCCTAAAACAAAAAAGCCCCAGCAAATGCTAGGGCTTTTTGTCAAACTGGTAATTACACCAATTTTTCTAACTGAGGCACTAAATCAAACAAATCGCCGACTAAACCATAGTCAGCTACTTGGAAAATCGGTGCTTCTGGGTCTTTGTTGATGGCAACAATGACTTTAGAATCTTTCATACCCGCCAAATGTTGGATTGCGCCAGAGATACCAACAGCAACATACAATTGTGGGGCAACAATTTTACCTGTTTGACCAACTTGCATGTCGTTTGGTACGAAGCCAGCGTCAACTGCAGCACGGGACGCGCCAACCGCAGCACCCAATTTATCAGCCAAGCTGTAAAGGATTTTGAAGTTGTCGCCATTGCCCATACCACGACCACCCGACACAACGATTTTAGCCGCTGTCAATTCTGGACGGTCAGATTTAGCCAACTCTTCAGCCACAAATTTCGATGTGCCTGCGTCAGTTACCGTAGCAACGGCTTCAACAGCAGCAGAACCGCCTGTTGCAGCAACTGCATCAAAACCCGTCGCACGTACAGTCAACACTTTAATGGCATCTAACGCTTGAACTGTCGCAATCGCGTTACCTGCGTAGATTGGACGCTCAAAAGTATCTGCACTAATCACTTTCGTGATTTCGGAGATTTGAGCAACATCCAACAATGCGGCCACGCGTGGTGCAAAGTTTTTGCCGTTCGTCGTTGCAGGAGCAAGAATATGGCTATAAGCCTTACCCAAGTCAGCAACCAACAAACTGACGTTTTCAGCTAGTTGATTAGTATAGGCTGCGTTATCGGCAACCAATACTTTGCTCACACCCGCAATTTGTGCGGCAGCAGCGGCAGCCGCTTGGCAATTACTACCAGCAACTAACACATGAATATCGCCACCAATGGCTTGAGCTGCGGCGACAGTATTAAGGGTCGCGCCTTTGATCGAACTATTATCGTGTTCAGCGTAAACTAAAACTGCCATGATTAGATCACCTTCGCTTCGTTTTTGAGTTTAGCAACTAACTCTTCAACTGTTTTAACTTTGATACCCGCACTGCGCTCGGCTGGTGGTTCAACTTTCAAAGTTTTAACGCGAGGAGTCACATCAACGCCGAAATCAGCAGGCGTTTTCACGTCTAATGGCTTTTTCTTTGCTTTCATGATGTTTGGCAGAGCCGCATAACGTGGCTCATTCAAACGCAAGTCTGTGGTGACAACAGCTGGCAAGTTCAATTCAACTGTTTGGAAACCACCGTCGATTTCACGAGTCACAGACGCTTTACCGCCTTCAACTTTAACAACTGAAGCAAACGTACCTTGTGCATAACCCGCTAACGCCGCCAACATTTGACCCGTTTGGTTGTTGTCGTCGTCAATCGCTTGTTTACCCAAAATAACCAATTGTGGTTGTTCTTGGTCACAAATGGCTTTCAACAGTTTGGCAACTGCCAATGGCTGCACTTCTGCGCCTGTTTCCACCAAAATACCACGATCAGCACCGAGTGCCATCGCCGTACGAATTTGTTCTTGGGCTTCTTTAGGGCCAATAGACACGACCACAATTTCGGTGACGATGCCTTTTTCTTTCAAGCGAACGGCTTCTTCAACCGCAATTTCGCAGAATGGGTTGATCGCCATTTTAACATTGGCAAGTTCAACACCCGTTTTATCCGCTTTGACGCGAACTTTTACGTTGTAATCTACAACGCGTTTGACAGCAACAATAGCCTTCATGGAATCCTCGGAGGGTGACGATTTGACGAAGTTTTAGGGTTTACAACACACACAGCAAATCATGCGTCTGTAAAGGGTGCAATATCTTCGGATATTGGTGCTTTTTGGTCAAGCAAACAGTGACGGATTAACGTGTTTTTATAGCCATTGACATTATGACTGACACGGTTATTGCTTATTTGCTCACATTTCAGCCGCTCTTGGCGGTTTTATGTTCACAAAACAGGCTAATCAAAGAGAGATACCTCAGTCTAGACATGTGTTTGTCATTATTTTTTGCTCTAATAGAGTAAAGTCAAAAACTTCAAGGTCTTTTTGGCGTAAAATATTCAGCTCGACAGATGACTTAAAAGACACCTGTACACAATTAGAAACATTCTACAAGGTAAGTGTCAGTTATATGACACAATCACTTGCTAGAATCGCCCCGCCTACAATTTTTGGAATAAATCAGGATGACTGTTAGTCAATTTAGCAAAGAGCAATTACTGGCCTGTGGCCGTGGTGAATTATTTGGTGCTGAAAATGCCCGTTTGCCCGTCCCTCCGATGTTGATGATGGATCGTATCCTGAAAATCAGTGATGATGATGGGTTATATGGCAAAGGCGAAATTATCGCTGAATTAGACATCACACCTGATTTATGGTTTTTTGACTGCCATTTTATTTCTGACCCTGTTATGCCCGGCTGTTTAGGCTTAGATGCGATGTGGCAACTGCTCGGCTTTTATTTAGGCTGGCGTGGTAATCCGGGTCGCGGTCGTGCTTTGGGTGTGGGTGAAGTAAAGTTTGTCGGTCAAGTATTACCCACTCACAGCAAACTAACGTATGAACTGCAAATGCGCCGTGTCATTGAACGCAAGCTGGTGATGGGTATTGCTGATGGCCGTGTCTTAGTCGATGGTCGTGAGATTTATACCGCCTTAGATTTGAAGTGTGGACTGTTTACGACAACCGATAATTTCTAGTGAAAGGTGAGATTCATCACGCCTTACATTTGAAAAATATGAAGTAATTTGGGCGAATACCTTCGCCCCTACAGAGAGGGTTGACTATGCGACGTGTCGTGGTTACAGGTTTAGGAATTGTTTCTTGTATCGGCAATGATGCAGCTACCGTGACTGAAAGCCTTAAAAAAAGCCTGTCGGGTATTCGTGCCAATGAAACATATGCCAACATGGGCTTTCGCAGCCAAGTCAGCGGCCGTCCAACGGTTGACTTAGAAGCCAGTATTGACCGTAAACTGAAACGTTTTATGGGTGATGCTGCCGCTTATGCCTATCTTTCTATGCAACAAGCGATTACCGATGCAGGATTAACGCCTGAAGATATTGCTAAAAACCCACGCATTGGGGTGGTTGCAGGTTCGGGTGGCGCATCAACCGAAAACGTGTTGATTGCCGTTGATACCGCGCGTGAAAAAAGCGTCAAACGTATTGGCCCTTATATGGTTCCGCGTACCATGACCAGTACGGTCGTTGCGTCATTAGCAACCGCATTTCAGATTTATGGTGTCAACTACTCAATGTCGTCGGCGTGTGCCACATCCGCCCATTGTATTGGTAATGCGATGGAGCAAATCCAACTCAATAAACAAGACATGGTGTTTGCAGGAGGTGGCGAAGAAGAACATTGGAGCTTATCGTGTTTATTTGATGCGATGGGTGCGATGTCTAGCCGTTATAACGATACCCCAGAAACGGCCTCTCGCCCTTTCTCTGCTAATCGTGATGGCTTTGTCATTGCAGGTGGTGGTGGCATGATTGTGTTGGAAGAATATGAACATGCCGTCAAACGTGGTGCGCGTATTTACGGTGAATTAGTCGGTTATGCGGCAACGTCTGACGGATACGACATGGTTTCGCCCAGTGGTGATGGTGCAGCGCGTTGTATGCAAATTGCCTTAGCAATGGCTGATTGCCCTGTGGATTATATTAATGTTCATGGTACGTCCACACCTGCGGGCGACACGATGGAATTAAAAGCCATTCGTCAAGTTTTTGGCGATAAAATCCCCTACATTAGCTCAACTAAATCACTGACAGGCCACTCCTTAGGAGCGGCAGGTGTACAAGAAGCGATTTATAGTTTGTTGATGATGCAAAACGACTTTGTTGCCGCCTCGGCCAACATTGACGAGCTAGACCCTGCGGCTGAAGGTTTTCCGATTGTCCGTGAAACCATCGAAAATGCGGGTTTAACAACGGTAATGTCGAATAGCTTTGGTTTTGGTGGCACGAATGCTAGTTTGGTGTTTAAACGCTTAGGTTAATCTATTGGTGACGTTATAGGGGCAAATAATTATTTGTCCCTACATAGGACTTCGACTCCGCTCAGCCAACTCAACGTTCCCTGAGCGGAGTCGAAGGGTCTATTTAAGCCCAAACTGTGGGCGTAATCTTGTGACCCTACCCGTACTCTTAATCAATGTACCTCAAACACCGCTACTTTCTCACCTTTCTCATCCAACAAATACAAATGGCCTGCTTCAATCCGCCAAGCGCGTGTGTCGTTTAAGGCTTCAATCAATAACGCTTCTTGGACAATACCGCCTCTCGGACAAAAAATCTTGGTACTGGCAATTTCACTCAATTTAATCAACTCGCCTTGGAGACGATATCCGCCCATTAAACGATTACAACCTGTACTGCCATTAAGGCGTGAATTAACAGACTGAAAATTCAAAAAAGCACCATCTTGAATTTGATTAGCATTAACACTGCGGGTTAAAGCGACTAATTGCCACTTCGTATTTTCTAAGTTAATGATTTTTTGCGTGCTTAACACCACCTGTGCAGGAATCACCGCTTCAGTTTTAGAGCCAAAACGGGGATCAGGCGTAGATGTTGTCGTACAAGCTGCCATTAGCAAGCTACTCACCAATGCTGACAACAGTGCTTTTTTTGACATGATGCGATGTTCCTATCAGGCTGCAAACTCGTGGGCTATCCAATAACCCAACACCGCTGCTAATTGTTGATTGATATACAGTAAAGGAATTCGTGACCGTTGCCATGAAGGAACGCCTTGAGCTTGTAACAGTTTTTTCAAATCATGATGATGATGTCGTCCGACAGGTTGTATTTTTTCACCGCCTTGACGATAACGGATACTCACTTGTCCGTTTTGCCACAGAGCCACATTGATGTCTGCAAAAGCATGTGTAGGCGTAAGAAGTTCGCCCGTCGGTAATAACAATGACTTGTTTTTATCAGACCACATTATTTCTATCGACTGACTCAGAGGCTCTAACGGCTTCATCGCAAACAATTGATGTTTATACCGTCTAACTTCTACACCGCGCCATGCTAACAAAGGTTCTGCATCTTGTTGAGCGAGACACACTTCACTCCAGACACGGATTAAATCGTCATAATCTGGCAATGCTAACTGTTGTTGCTGCAACCAATAACGCAGTAAATTATTACGCCGCGCCACCGTCAACGTACGGACAACATCAATATTCAGTGTCTTGTCCGCCAGTTCTGCCTGTTGATAATCCATCGCGGCTAAGGTGTGTAACAACTCATCCGCCTCACGCATCCGTTGACTGGTATCTGCTAACTGTTGACTCACCGATGGCCAGCGTTGTTGTAATACGGGCAAAACGAGATGACGTAAATAATTACGATTCAACTGAATATTGCAATTGGAATCATCATTAATCCAATCCAGACCATGTTGCTGCGCGTATTGCTCAATGGTTTGACGATTGACATTTAATAATGGCCGCCAACACGGGATATCTAAGGTTTGAAAAGGCACAACAGCTACGTCTTGCATGGCAGCTAAACCACGAACGCCGCTACCACGTAACAGTCGTAATAATAAGGTTTCTGCTTGGTCGTTTTGATGATGCGCCAATAACAAGACATCACCCACCATTAATACCGATTGAAACGCCTGATAACGGGCTTCACGAGCAGCAGATTCAAGGCTAGCGGCTTTAGCGACAATCACCTTTTTGACGATGCAGGCGATACCGAAATGTTGTGCCGTGTGTTCGGCGTGTGTTGCCCAATCGTCGGCGAACGGGCTTAGGCCATGATGAACATGCACCATGACAATGGGCTTTTGATGCATTTCTTGTAATGAAACAAGTGCGTGTAATAACACCTGTGAGTCAACACCCCCACTATAAGCCACAACAAAGCGTTGAATATTGGCGTGAAGATGATGTTGGAGAAAGCTTTTTAAGGGGGAAAGAAGCATAAAAACGCGTTAGAACTCGGATTTTTTGATGGGTTTTTCAACCCATCTTGATGATGACGTACGCTGAGAATGAAATACCCTACAACACACCATAACTCATAATGCGCTCTAAACGACGCTCACATAATGTGCTGTCGTCCATGCTACGCAGGCGTTTAAGTTGTTTGGCCAACGCTTTACGTAAATTATCAGCCATGAGGCTGACATCGCGATGTGCGCCGCCTAAAGGCTCGGGCACTAAATCATCGACAAAACCTAACTCATTGAGTCGTTGTGCGGTTAAACCCATCGCATCAGCAGCATCAGCGGCTTTCTCAGCGGTTTTCCATAAAATGGACGCGCAGCCTTCAGGTGAAATCACCGAATAAATACTGTATTGCAACATCAATAATGCATCACCGACACCAATCGCTAACGCACCACCAGAGCCACCTTCACCCACGACCGTCGCAATAATCGGCACTTTTAACCGTGACATCACCGCCAAGTTACGGGCAATGGCTTCACTTTGGCCACGCTCTTCGGCTTCAATACCCGGGTATGCACCGGGGGTATCAATAAAGGTAAAAATAGGTAGCTTAAAGCGTTCAGCCATTTCCATTAACCGTAAGGCTTTGCGATAACCCTCAGGATTAGGCATACCAAAATTACGCCGAAACTTTTCGCGGGCATCACGGCCTTTTTGATGGCCAATCACCATGACAGGCTCACCTTGAAAACGGGCTAGACCACCGACAATGGCGGCATCATCTCTAAAGCTACGGTCGCCGTGTAATTCATGAAAATCAGTAAAAATATGCTGAATATAATCTAAGGTATAAGGACGTTTAGGATGACGTGCTAACTGGGCAACTTGCCACGCACTGAGATTAACAAATATTTGCTCAGTTAACGCCAAGTTACTTTGTTCTAAACGACGAATTTCATCGCCCAATTTTAGCGCGCTATTGCTGTTGGCTAAGGCTTGTAATGCTTGAATTTGACCTTCGAGTTCTGCAATCGGTTGTTCAAAATCCAAAAAGTTTGGGTTCATCTGCTCGTTCCTAATTCGTACATCATGATGACAATGAAGAATTCCAATAGGACTGGATAAGTCTTATTGATATACAAGGCGCAAGGCCGTATTGCCATACCATTGTTTTAAGCGTTTGATTAAATCGTCGTGTGGGTAGATACGCCAGTTATCCCCACACTGTAGCACGGCTGTCGCACTTGTGTGTTGACAGCGCAGGTGCAAACTGACGCTTTTTTGGCCATTTGTCGGTTGAAATTTAGCAAATAGTTGTCGTAAGTCAATAATAGCTGGTGCTGTTAACTGACTCAGGTTTAATGTCAGCTCGACGGTGCGCACCGAACTCATGCGCGCATCCATCAAGGTATAGGCTTTTTTTGCCGTGACACGCAAGCCACCTTTGAAGTCATCAGGACTCACTTCGGCTTCAACAATAATGACGTTATCAACAATCAATAGCTCTTTGACTTGCTCATAGACTTCGCCAAAAAAGCTCGCTTCTACCCGTCCACTGCGATCATCTAATAACACAATGGCGCGTGTGCCGCGAGGGCCTTTAAACAAGCGCACATCCATCACCAAGCCCATCAGGGTGATACTTTGGCCACGTCGGGTAGGCTGTAAATCACAAAGTTTTACGCCAACATAACGCTTTAACTCGTCATAATACTGGTCGATTGGATGACCTGTTAAATATAAACCGAGGGTGTCTTTTTCGCCTTGCAGCCGTTCATCATCCGTCCATTGCAACATGGAGACATATTGATTATTCGGTGTTGCTTCAACGACATCACCAAACAAATCCATCATGCCTGCGTTTTGATTACGGTTTTGTTGTTCTGCCGCTTTCACCGCTTCACTCAAGGTCGCCATAATCGAGGCACGATGCACACCCGTCATGGTGTCCATTGCCCCTGCTTTAATCAATCCTTCGAGTGTGCGTTTATTGGCTTTTCTCAGGTCAATGCGGCGGCAAAAATCGAAAATATCGCTAAAATCCCCGTTTTTACGGGCATTGATAATCGACTCAAGAGGCCCTTCACCCACCCCTTTAATCGCGCCTAAACCGTAGACAATGGTTTCGTTAAAGGGGACAAATTTGTATTGCGAATGGTTAACATCGGGCGAGACGATAGGAATCCCCATGTTGCGGCATTCTTCAATAAACACCACCACATTGTCGGTATTATTCATCTCGGCAGAGAGCACCGCAGCCATAAACTCCGCAGGGTATTTTTGTTTTAAGTACGCCGTTTGATACGATACTAAGGCATAAGCTGCCGAGTGTGATTTGTTAAAGCCGTAGCCTGCGAACTTTTCCATCAAATCAAAAATGCCGCCTGCTTGATTGGCATCAACGCCGCGAGAACTTGAACCTTCCATAAACTTAACGCGTTCTTTTGCCATTTCTTCGGGTTTTTTCTTACCCATTGCGCGTCGTAACATATCCGCGCCACCGAGCGAATAATTCGCCAAGACCTGAGCAATTTGCATGACCTGTTCTTGATATAAAATCACGCCATAGGTATTCACCAGAACAGGCTCTAAATCAGGATGCGGAAAAGCGACATCGGCACGACCATGTTTACGATTGATAAAATCATCCACCATGCCCGACTCTAAAGGGCCGGGACGATACAAGGCCACCAAAGCAATAATGTCTTCAAAACACGAAGGTTTCAGCTTTTTCAGCAGCTCTTTCATGCCGCGCGATTCCAACTGAAACACCGCCGTTGTTTTGCCCTCCTGTAACATTTGAAAGGTTTTTTTATCATCGAGCGGAATTTTTTCAATATCTAAGGGTTCTTCACCTAATGCTTTGCGTTTGGCATTAATATTGACCAATGCCCAATCTAAAATCGTCAGTGTCCGTAAACCCAAAAAGTCGAATTTGACGAGGCCAACCGACTCCACATCGTCTTTATCGAGTTGACTGACCCATTTACCATCTTCATCACAATAGACCGCGGTAAAATCCGTCAGCTTACCCGGTGCGATTAACACTCCGCCCGCATGTTTGCCCACACCACGCGTTAAACCTTCAAGCGTCAGAGCCATTTCCCAAATTTCGTTGGCATCTTCAAAATCACGTTCACTGGGATTACTCAATAAATCATTGAGTTGCGCCTCTTCTTTACGCGCTTCTTCTAAAGAAATACCGGGTGTTTTTGGGATTAATTTGGAGATTCTATCGGCGAGAAAATACGGCTTACTTTGCACCCGCGCCACATCACGTACCACCGCTTTCGCAGCCATCGTACCAAAGGTAATGATTTGCGAAACCGCTTCTCGACCATAATGATTGGCCACATAATCAATCACGCGGTCACGGCCATCCATACAAAAGTCGATATCGAAGTCGGGCATGGATACCCGTTCTGGATTGAGAAAACGCTCAAACAGTAAATCGTATTTAATGGGATCTAAATCAGTAATTTTTAACACATAAGCAACTAAAGAACCTGCGCCTGAACCCCGTCCCGGCCCAACAGGCACACCGTTATTTTTTGCCCACGCAATAAAATCCATCACAATCAAAAAGTAACCCGGAAAACCCATTTGATTGATGATTTTCAATTCAAAATCTAAACGATCATGATACTGTGTTGATGTTTTAGGAAAGGTGGGGTCGTTACGGTCAAATAATTTATCTAAGCGTTCTTCGAGTCCTTTGCGTGAAATATCAACAAAAAACTCCTCCATCGTCATGCCTGCGGGAATCGGATAGTCAGGCAAAAAGCTTTTCCCTAAACGCACACTCACCGAACAACGCTTGGCGATTTCCATCGTATTTTCAATGGCTTCAGGAATATCACTGAACAACTCCGCCATTTGCTCTGGCGTTTTTAGATATTGCTCTGGGCTGTAATCGCGGGGTCTTTTCGGGTCGCCTAAGACATAACCTTGAGAAATACAGACCCGTACTTCATGGGCTTCAAACTCAGCCGAATTTAAAAAACGCACGTCATTGGTCGCCACAACGGGACAATCACACTGCGTGGCTAAATTCACAGCCGCATGAACAAAGGCTTCATCCCCTGCACGGCTTGTCCGTTGCAATTCTAAATATAAACGATCAGGAAACGCTGATAACCAATGATTCAGCACAGGAATAGCCAATGAACTATCCGAACATAATAATAATGCACCGATGTGACTATGCTTACCTAACAGGACGATCAAGCCTTCGTTGACTGCTTCTAACCATGCGCGTTGCACAATGGGCTTACCCAGTTGTTGGCCATCAATAAAGCCTTTAGAGACAATATGAATCAGATTAAAATAACCTGTTTCATTCATTGCCAACACGGTGACTAAATAGACTTCTGTGCCTTCGGCCACCCACAAATCTGCGCCAAAAATCGGCTTTACACCTTTACTTTGCGCGGCTTTATAAAACTTGACTAAACCATACAGATTACTTAAATCCGTTAATGCCAAAGCAGGCATTTCTGCTTTTTGACAGGCTTTCACGACATCGCCCACACGCACCAGTGAATCAACCAGCGAAAACTCACTATGTAAACGTAAGTGAACAAAACTCATAAGCCAACCTCAGACATCAAACAAAAGGTATTTTCAGGGCGCGATGATAGCATTTTCAAAGTTTGTGGGGTATTTTGGATAGACTTTGATTTTTTAACTCAGGACTTACGCATCGCACCGCGATTAGCGCGTTTTGTGAATCTCCCCTAACCCCTCTTTCAAAAAGAGGGGGACTCCCCCCCCTTTAGTAAAGGGGGCTGGGGGGATTTAGCGATAACCGCGTAAGTCCTAAACTGAAGACTATGCCATGTCGAGTATTTACCCGTTACTAAGCCGTGAAATACATCGGCTTCATGGTCAGTTTGTGGATTGTCAGTCGCAATTAACACAGTTAGCAGAGCATCCTGAAGCCTTGCACGACTTGCGTGTCAGCCTGCGACAATTACGCAGTTTATTACGGCCATTACGCCATTTTCCAGAAATTGCAGCCTTTGATGCGGTGTTATCGAAGGTCATTAGCCAAAGTAATCGTGTTCGAGACATGGAAGTGTTGGTTGCCGAACTACAAGCTAAACAACAGGCTACGCTCTACCAACACTATCAGTTGCAGTTAACGAGCTTCTATAGCTTATTGGCCGCACACATTGAAACTGATATTGAGTTGATTATTCAACGCTTAATGACACTACCGTTATATTGGCAACATCATTCCGCTGTTTTACCACATAAAAAACTCGAAAAGCATGTTGTGCGTTATTGTCTTCATTATCAGCAACAGTTAAAAAAACATCTCAAAAGTAAGAAAACGATCGACAAGCACCATTTACGGTTATTGGTGAAGAAACTGCGCTACGCGTTAGAAAGTTATGGGCAATTTTTGACGTTGAATCCCAAACTGCAAATACAACTCAAAAAAACACAAGAGGCGATTGGCAATTGGCATGATCGTTCGGTATGGCTAGAACTGGCTAACCATGAGGAAGCATTACAGGTGTTAGTGACAACATGGCAAACGGAACTACAACACCATGAGCATCTTGCGGATAAACAATTGGGGAAACTGTTGAGAAGGCTTAGAGAATAGGGATTATTTATGTAGTGCGCGATGCGCACCCTACGTTTACTCAATAACATAAAAATCTGGCTATGATTTTGACTGTTATTTATAAAGGATTAACCGATAGCTCTAATAAAGCTGAATTTCTTAGTAATAGGAGTATTTAGCAAATATTAAGGATACATTATGTATCTTTCATCGAGGCTTACAAGCAACTCCAGAATCTCTTGTTTTAAACGACTCTTTTTAGCACGATACTCTTCATTGGTAAGTCCTTTCAGTTCCTCAAATTCCACATCATACATCTCATATTTTCTATGAAACATAAATGGAGAAAATATACTAACACCAAACATTTTTCCATCGGAAATAGTAAAATTTAAACCTGCATCATCAGAAATATGTGATCCATTTACTTTATTTCCAAATTCTTTTCTAACTGAAAAACCTCTGCGCTTAAGCTCTTTTTTGAGATCATCTAAGCACCAATCATTAATATATTTACCGTATAATGTCAACTGGGAAAAAAAACGATCACCGATATGTATAACATCAACATTTCTGTGTTCGTCATAAGCAATAATTATCTCATCTCCGTCTCCACAATTACGATAATCATCTTGAAGAAAGGTTTTTGAGCACTCAAACGTATTGACTAACATAGGTTGTGCACTACTTATACTTTTCATAGCACTAATTGCATCGTTTCTAGTCATACCTAACATCAAGCTGCCTAGACCAATGCCAGGTTTAACTTCAAAACTCACGTTTTACTCCTTAAAAAGTGAAATTGCTCATTTTGCCTAACCAATATTTTAGTTTCGTAGGGTGCGTACCACGCACCATCATTGATTATTGCTAGCTCGTAAAAACCACCTACCTCAATCACAATCCCGACAACCGCCGTCCCAACTCATCCCGCACAGGCGCAAACGAACGACGATGTTCCATAATAGGCCCATGCTTTCGCAAAGCCTCTAAATGTTTCGCTGTCGGATAGCCCTTATGGTCAGCAAAGCCATAATGTGGATATTTATCATGTAGTTCCAACATTTCGGCATCGCGCGCAACTTTCGCTAAAATACTCGCCGCGCTAATGGCCGCTACCAAGGCATCCCCTTTGACTATCGCTTGTGAGGGATATGTTAAAATCGGGCATTTATTACCATCAATCAACACATACTCAGGCGATATCGTCAAACCATTGACCGCACGCTGCATCGCTAACATCGTTGCTTTTAAAATATTAACTTCATCAATTTCTAAGCGTTCAGCGCGACCTAAACTCCATGCTAAAGCACGCGCTTTAATTTCGACCGCCAAGGCTTCACGCTTCTTTTCAGTCAGCTTTTTTGAGTCGTTTAAACCTGCAATGGGGTCATTAGGGTCAAGAATAACCGCTGACGTAACAACTGCCCCCACTAAAGGGCCTCTACCCACTTCATCGACACCCGCAATGAGACGATACTGTTGCAAAATTTGAGCTAATTCCATGTGATGCGTTCTCTTATTTGTTATGGCGGTTAAGCCTTTATCAGATTAATAATTGCCAATGCCCCTGTTTGACTGGCATTGACTTGTAAACTTTGATGTAACTGGGTAAATCGGGTTAATACTTGCTGACGATGGCTCGCATCATCTAACCAACCAAATGTCGCTTTAGCAATCGCTGGCGCATCCGCCGCTTGCTGAATTAACTCGGGTACTAAAGGTTCATTCGCTAACAAATTTGGCAAACTAATATATTTGGCACGCGATAATAAACGCACAATCCAATACGTTAACCAATGCAGCTTATAAATCACCACCATCGGTTTTTTCAACAACATGGCTTCTAAGGTGGCCGTGCCTGACGCTAAAATGACTACGTCCGCCGCACTCATCACCAAACGCCCTACGCCTGCCCCATAGCGATCATCAAAGACATGCGCTGTTAAACCCGCCTCGGCTAATAAGCCACTAATTTGCTGCTTTCTTAAGGGATTAATCGCAGGAATAATAAACTCAGCATGAGGATATTTCTTGAGAATTAACTGGGCGGCGGCAAATAATGGCTCGGCTAAACGCGACACCTCTCCGCCACGACTACCCGGTAATAAGGCAATTAATTGCTTATCTGCCGACAAACCCAATTGTTGACGCGCACGCTGCGTATCATTGACCAAGGGAATACTATCCGCTAAGGGATGACCGACAAATACCGCAGGTAATTGATGTAAATCATAAAACGCTTTTTCAAACGGTAATAAACATAACATTAAATCAATCGTTGCTTTGATGTGATGAATACGCCCTTGTCGCCATGCCCATACCGATGGACTAACATAATGTACCGTTTTAATGCCTGCTGCTTTTAACTTTGCCGCCACCCCTAAATTAAAATCGGGAGCATCAATACCAATAAAAACATCTATTTTTTCGGCAATACAACGCTGAACGACTTGCTCACGAATCGCCAATAACTCTTTAATTCGGCCTAACACTTCCACCAAGCCCATTACCGACAAACGCTCTAAAGGAAACCACGACTCACCGCCTTCGGCCATCATTTGCGAGCCACAAATACCCACAAAACGCGCATTGGGATAATGTTGTTTGAGCGCATGAATCAGACCAGCACCTAACGTGTCGCCAGAGACTTCGCCAGCCACAATGCCAAACACAAGAGGACGTTGATTATCGGACATCTTAATGCCTTGTTAAATTTCAAGAAACGGAATGGGCATGATGGTGAAGTGCGGCTATTTCTGCAAGTCGAATTTTTTCACACATTCCCTGCACACTGAGGCCGCGATGCTTTTTTTGCGTATTAACAATCAACACAAATTCAACGGTAATCGGTTTTTTCGACACGCGTTGCGCACTGACGCGATAACGTTTATGGGCATAACACAAGACTTCGGTATGGCCACGATGTAAACACATCGCTACCATCTGTTCAATGCTAATCAAGCCTTCGGTGCTATAACTCGCTAAAATATAATGCGCATCCAAATGCGTCAGTAACGAGACAAAAGCCTGCTCCGCTTCACCACGATAATTATAGGCACTACGTCGCTCGGTACGCCAATCACGACGGATTGCACCTTTATTACGGCCTTGTATTTTCTCGGTAACTAGCGGTTTATCCCACAACGTTAAACTATTTAAGACATGGTAATTACTGCCATAAGAGTGTTGGTTATACGGTGGGTCTAAATAGGCAATATCGACCCGCGTTTTCACCTCGGCTAATTCTTTGGCTAACGATAAGGCATCTTGTTGATAGACATGATTCGCCCGTCGATTATCATAAAAAATGACAGGATGCAGTTGCAAGGTCGATAAAATACGCGTTAATGCCGTGCCTGTTTTACCGCCCCAACCATTATGAAATGCTTTAAACACACCACTGGTATTACTGATATAACACGCTTGATACAGTAAGGGGGCTAATAAACACGACTTTTCAAAGGGGCTAATCAGTTGTGCTTCATCCCATATTTCTATTTGCTCACGCATCGCATCCAAGCGCAAACCATTCTCACGGGTAAAAAACATGCGATCGACTTGGGTATCAAAATAGGTATCGTGACTCGGACATAAATGCCGTGTCACCCAATCCTCCATCGGATTAACCGCATTTAAGTAGGCAATCACATTGTCATAACCACCCAACTCTAAAAAATTAGGGCTATGATTACAACTGATATAACATTGATTTAACGCTGCTGAATAAGGCTCCCAATCATTTGACAACACCCGAAAACCGCACTTTTTTGCCATCCGTGACACCACACCGCTACCCGAAAACATATCTAAAAAAGTGGCTTGGCGAGGGTTAATACCTGTGTGATTAATGGCTTGTAAAATAATACTTAATAAACGGCGTTTATTGCCAATATAGGGAATAAGCTGTTGAAATACATAATCTTGGGTAGAAAAAGCGGAGTGTGCATCTTTGTGATAACGAAACATAGAACAATACCGCGCCCATCCCTTTCCGACTCCAGAAAGAGCGATATCAAGCGATGGGCGTGAGAAAAACTTAGCGCGTAATACCGCGTGTTGCTGATTTTAAGGTATCAATAAACAGAGCCGCTTCAGGACAAATCGGCAGAATATCTTGCTCTAATTGCTGAATCGCCACATCTAAAGTTAAGCCTTGTCGATAGACAATTTTATAAGCCCGTTTTAACAAGGTAATCGTCTCGCTTGACCAACCGCGACGACGCATACCTTCAAAGTTCATGCCCGCCGCTTGGGCAGGGTTACCCGACACCATGACAAAAGCAGGGATATCTTTTAACACCAAACTCGCTCCGCCCATCATGGCATGAGAGCCAATTTGACAGAACTGATGCACGCCCGTATTACCGCCAAAAATCACACCATCACCGACTTTGACGTGACCTGCAAGCCCTGCATTATTCGCAAAAATACAATCATTACCGACGACACAATCATGAGCAATATGAACATTCACCATAAATAAATTGTTATTGCCAATACGAGTGATACCGTTATCTTGCACGGTTCCTCGATGGATTGTACACGTCTCACGAATGACGTTATTGTCGCCAATTTCTAAAAATGTACGTTCGCCTTTATATTTTTTATCTTGGCAATCCTCACCCACCGTCGCAAATTGAAAAATACGATTATTTTTACCTATTTTAGTCGGCCCTTTAATCACGACGTGAGAACTGATTTCACAACCTGCGCCCAGTTCTACCTCAGCACCAATAATAGTGTAAGCCCCAACAATGACATCGTCGGCTAATATTGCGCTGCTATCAATGATGGCGGTGGGATGTATTTTCATTGCGATATTACCTGCTCGGCCACTAAAATTTCAGCACTGGCTGCGAGTTCATGACCAACCATGGCACGACACGCAAATTTATGAATATGACGTTTACTGGTGATAAACTCTGAATGCAATGTTAGACAATCACCCGGTACAACTTGACGTTTAAAGCGGGCATTATCTGCGCCCACAAATAAATAAATATAGCCATCTGATTGGCGTTTGCCACTGGTTAAAAATCCGAGCACACCCGAGATTTGCGCCATGGCTTCTAAAATCAACATACCTGGCATAACTGCGTGGTTAGGAAAGTGGCCGTTGAACATTTCTTCATTAATGCTGACATTTTTAAAGCCTTTAATTGACTTTCCTATGTCAATCTCAGTGACTCTATCAACCAACAAAAAAGGATAGCGATGTGGCAATATCTCTTTGATTTGATGACTAAAAATGGGTAATTGTATGCTATCCGTCATATTCACTCTCGTTTGGTGTTGCTAAGGGTAATTGCTGCACAAGTTTTTCTAACTCACGCAAACGTTTGGCCATATCATCCAGTTTTTTGAGGCGAACCGCCGTTTTTCTCCAATTTTCCGTGGTATCAAACGCTGTACCTGATGAGTAACTACCTGACTTGGTAATCGACTTGGTAATCATCGTCATGCCTGTGATCTGTACTTTATCACAAATTTCGAGATGCCCTGCTAAACCAACACCACCTGCCAGCATACAATGCGCGCCCAATTTCGTGCTGCCTGCAATACCACAACAACCTGCAATGGCGGTATGCGCCCCAACAATGACGTTATGAGCAATGTGTACCTGATTATCAATCACCACACCTTCGTAGATAATCGTGTCATCTAACGCACCACGATCAATGGTGGTATTGCAACCAATATCCACGTCGTTATGTAGCACCACACAGCCAATTTGTGCGATTTTATGCCAACGCCCGTGATGAGGCACAAAGCCAAAACCATCATCACCAATAATTGCGCCCGAATGAATAGTTACTCTGTCGCCAACGATACAATCATGATGAATCACGGCATTCGCTCGAATACGACAGTGTTTACCAATCAGCACACGCGCGCCAATAAATGCACCTGCCTCGATGATCGTCCCTGCACCAATAACCGCATTATCTTCGATCACTGCACAAGCACCAATACTTGCTGTTGCGTCAACAATGGCCAAATTGCTCACAACGGCTTGTGGATGGCGACCTGCATTGGGCTTAGGTGTGCGATCAAAATGATGTGTCAGTTGCGCATAAGCCGCATACGGATTAGCCACCAACACAGCAATACCTTGATAGTCTTCTGCATCTTCAGGACGTATTAACACCGCACCTGCGTGTGTCGTTGATAACGCAGCACGGTACAGAGCGTTTGCTAAAAAACTAATGTCTGTTGATGTGGCACTTTTGAGCGTTGCTAAACCGTCAACAACATATTGACCATCACCACGTACTGTACCGCCGACCAACCGAGCGATGTTATCCAACGTCCACGTTTGCATAGTTAACTACTTATTTATCATGGGGCTGATTGTTTATTTTGCTGCATTCAACTTTTCAGTGATTTTTTTCGTTAAATCCACGGAAGGATCAGCAAAAATCACATTCTTCTTTTCGATAATAATATCGTAATTACCTGCTTTCCGCAGTTCTTCAACCACAACTTCGGTTTTTGGAATTAAACTTTTCAGCATCTCTTGTTGTACTTCTTGAGCGCGTTTTTGTACTGCATCGGCCAAGCTTTTGAATTCATTAATTTTAGCTTCAGCCTGTTTTTGTAATTCACGTTTATCTTTATCACTCATCACCGACGCATTTTTTTGAAACTTTTCTTCAAAACCTGCAATATCTTTACGCAAGGTATCAAGACGATCACGTTGCGGCTTCATATCTGCATTCAGTTTATCAAACGTTTTTTTAGCGGCATCTGTTGCCATAATCGCGGTTTGACTATCTGCCACAGCCACATTACCCGCTAATACAGGTAAAGAAACCATCGTTAATGCCGCTGCTACCGCTAATAATGTAAAACGCATAACCCTCTCCTCAGTGTAAATAATAGGACGCTTAAAATGGCTGTCCAATGGTAAATTGAAATGATTGTTTCTCATCGCCTACTTGTGTATTAAATGGCTTTGATATACTAAATGATAATGGTCCAATGGCCGTTAGCCATGCTAAAGAAATACCCGCACTATAACGCAGATCACCTAAATCGAAACTATAGTTGGCACTGCCTCGGTCATATACCATGCCCGAATCAACAAATAATACCGTGCGTAATTGTCGATTATTTTTCGCAAACGGCGTGGGTACAATTAACTCTGCCGAATTTTCGACTAAGACATTACCACCCACAATTTCAGGATCAGGATCAGTGTCGCCTGTAAAGAAAATAGACGGACTTCGTGGCCCCAAGGTATTGTCACGATAACCACGTACCGAACCATAACCACCCGCAAAGAAGTTTCGATAAAACGGCAAACTGTCACCAAAACCTAAATCGGTGCGTAAACGCACGGTAAAATCTTCATTCAGAGGCAAATATAATTGGCCGTTGTAAGCCATTTTTATATAACTAACATCGCTAGTTGGCACAGCAAAATCAACGCTTAATCGCTGTGACGCACCTTTGTCGGCAAACACACCGCGATTCAGCGTGCTGTAATTCCACGCCACTGAACCTGTATAAGTGCTAATGCTTTTACCATACTCTTTGACAAAACTATCAACCACCTGAGACGCTGCTGTGCCTGTCGTAATATCGGTTTGATCAATACCCAATGAAAAACTAATACTTTTTGTTTCATCAATGGGATAGCCAAACGTCAAGCTCGCGCCTTGAGAGTCGGTGGCATAACGACTGACATTTAATGAGTCAAGTTTGGTTTTTTTATAGTAAAGATTATAACCACGACTCACGCCATCCATCGTAAAATAAGGGTCTAGAAACGATAAATTATAAGAATCACTGGTATCTGAACGATTCAAATTAATCGACACTTTATTCCCTGTGCCTAAAAAATTATTCTGACTGACACCTAAACTAAAAATAAATCCTGAACTGCCTGAATAACCTAAACTGGCCGTTAATGTGCCTGAAGGCTGCTCTTCCACATTGACATTGACATCAACTTGGTCGTTGGTATTGGGTACTTTTGGCGTTTCAATAGAAACATCTTTGAAGAAACCTAAGCGTTGTAAACGCAATTTGGACAAATCTATTTTATCCGTTGACGCCAAACTGCCTTCAAACTGGCGCATTTCTCGACGCAAAACATGATCGTCTGTTTTTAGATTACCCTTAAAATTAACTCGACGAACGTAGGTTTGTTTGGCAGGATTAACAAAGAAATTAATATTAACGATTTTCTTTTCGTTATTAATGTCAGGAATCGGATTGACCTCGGCAAATAAATAGCCTTCTGTGCCCAAACGATGCGTCATTAATTTTGAGCTTGCGGTCACATATTGCTGTGAGTACGTCTTCCCCGATTTGATAATGACTAATTTTTGTAATTCTTTTTCATCAACAGGCAACTCACCTAATATTTTTGTTTCACCGAATGTGTATTTTTCACCCTCAGTGATATTAATATCAATATAGACTCTTTTTTTGTCTGCACTCAACGTCACTTGATTCGAATTTAGACTAAAATTGATGTAACCTCGGTCTAAATAATACGAACGCAATGCTTCTAAATCCCCTGTTAATTTCTCACGGGCATATTTATCATCGCTTTTAAAAAATGAGGTCAAATGCGTTTTTTTTAGCTGGAAAATCTTGATTAACTCGTCATCAGAAAACGCATTATTCCCCACGATGTTAATCGCTTGAATTTTAGCTGAATCACCTTCGTTAATTTTAATGTCCACCGCAACACGATTTCGTGGTTTTGCGTCGTTCGTCACGACAATAGAGGCATCATAACGCCCTTGACCAAAGTATTGGCGTTCTAATTCGCTTTTAATGTGGTCTAAGGTTGCCCGTTTTAAGACTTCACCTTCCACTAGACCTGCATCTTTTAACGCTTTCGTCAACGTGTCGCTATCAATGACTTTGTTGCCTGAAATTTTAATGGTCGCAATCGCTGGTCGTTCGGTGACTTTAAAGATTAAGACATCCCCGTCGCGCTCAGAGGTCACATCTTCAAAATTACCACTCTTGAATAATGCCCGAATAGCACTGGCGATTTTATCACTATCGACAGTATCACCATTACTTAACGGTAATTGGGCATAAATATTGGCAGGTGAAACACGCATTAATCCTTCTAAGCGAATATCCTTGACCACAAAACGACTATCATCCGCTGACGCATTGACCGCTAATGCCAAACCGACCACAAGCGCGGAAAGCTGAGTGCGTATAAACCGCTGGTGCATATAAAAGAATTCCACTAGCCGAATAACCGACTTAAATCATTAAAAATAGCTAAAAACATCAAGCTGCCCATCACCGCTACGCCCACTTTCAAGCCCATTTGTTGTACTTTTTCAGACAGAGGACGACCCAATATGCCTTCGATGGTGTAATACACCAAATGACCACCATCCAATATCGGAATCGGCAATAAATTCAACACGCCTAAACTCACACTCAATAAAGCCATAAAACCAATCGTCGCCTGCCAACCTAAATCGGTGGTATGCCCTGCCACTTTGGCAATCGTAATCGGGCCACTGAGATTATCTAAGCCAATCAACCCAACGATCATTTTACCTAATGAACTGATCGTCATACCAATGAGATGATAGGTTTTTTCGCTGGCTTTTACCAAAGCGACGAGAGGATTGTAATCTTGTTTTTGGATATATTGCGGAGGAATATCAAAGGGTTGGCGTTGAACACCAATGCCTAATTTACCCTCTTTTGTCCCGACTTGGTCGCGCTCCATGCGCGGTGTCAGGGTTAAATTAACGACTTTGCCTTGACGCTCAACTTGAGTATTAATTGCTTGCTCTGGGTGTGTTCTGACCACTTCCACAAAGTCTTGCCATGTTTTTATAGGTTGATTATTGGCCTCCACAACCGTATCACCCACCTGCAAACCCTGTTTAGCGGCAGGGCTATCAGGCACAATCTCACCAATAATCGGCTTAATCGGGGGTTGATATGGAGTAAAACCCAACGATAATAAGGGATCTTGTCCTGACTGATTGAGATAATTAGCAATCGGCAACTTGATAATATGAGGTTCTGTCGCGTTCTCACTTTTGACAGATAACGACACTAACCCATTTTCACCCATGCGATCAATTAACGCATAGGTGACTTCTTCCCAATTATGCGTTTCTTTACTATCCACCGCGACAACTTCATCGCCTACTTGTAAGCCTGCGATAGCTGCGGGGGTATTTGGCTTAACACTACCGACGACCGTTCTAAGCGTTTCAATACCTTGTAAAAACAAAATCCAAAACAGAAAGACGGCGAATAATAAATTAATCAAGGGTCCAGCCGCAACGATAGCGATGCGTGCTAAGACAGGTTGACGGTTGAACGCTTTGGGTAAGTCTTCGACAGGCACTTCGCCTTCGCGCTCATCCGCCATCCGCACATAACCGCCTAAAGGGATAGCTGCTATTTGATATTCCACACCGTCTTTGCCACGCCATTTGGCTAAGGCGGGGCCAAAACCAATCGAAAAGGTTAATACTTTGACACCTAAACGACGTGCAACCCAAAAATGCCCAAACTCATGAATGGCAATCAGTGGACCTAGCACCATAATCGCCGCTAAAACGATCTGCAAAATACTCATAAGACAACACTAATCAGGGGACTTCACTAAGTCAGAATGATATTGCATCAGCCAATCATGCGCGATAATACGCGCCTGTTGGTCGGCGGAAAGAATTGTGTCGAGATTATCGGCAGGACTCATTGGCAATTGTGTAAGTACAGCCTCAATTAGCTGAGGAATTGCAATAAATGGTAACCTTTCAGCCAAAAACGCCTCAACAGCAACTTCATTGGCGGCATTTAAGATGGCAGGAGCAGTCCCACCCTTCGCCATCGCCTCACGCGCTAAACGCAAACACGGAAAACGGCGTTCATCAGGCGGATAAAAATCCAAATGATGTTGAACTAAATCTAATGCCGATACCCCTGCATGAATACGCTCAGGCCATGCCAATGCGTTAGCTATGGGGGTACGCATATCAGGATTACCTAACTGCGCCAATGTTGAGCCATCGACATACTGTACTAAGGAGTGAACAATGCTTTGTGGATGAATAACAATCTTAACTTGTTCGGGTGTTGCCGAAAATAACCAACAGGCTTCTATTAACTCCAAGCCTTTATTCATCAGCGTGGCTGAGTCAACGGAAATTTTTCGTCCCATCACCCACTTGGGATGTTTACATGCTTGAGCTGGCGTAACCGTTGCTAACTGCTCGGCGGTGAACTCACGAAATGGCCCACCTGACGCGGTTAATAAAATTCGTTCAACACCAACCTTGGCTAAACCTTGAGGATAATGACTGGGTAAGCATTGAAAAATAGCATTATGTTCGGAATCAATGGGTAATAGCGTTGCGCCATGCTCAATAACTGCCTGCATAAACAGACTACCTGCCATGACTAAGGCTTCTTTATTGGCCAGTAATACGCGTTTACCTGCGGTCACTGCCGCCAATGTGGGTAATAAGCCTGCTGCACCAACAATCGCCGCCATGACCGTATCACAATCTTGATGACTGGCAACAAACGCCAATGCCTCTGTTCCTGCTAATATTTCAGTAACCGTTGTTGAAAGTAAGGCTTGTAAACGGGGAATATCTTCAACATGGGCAACAACCGCGTAACGGGGTTGATAACGCTGACATAGTTCAGCCAATTCCTCAATGCGACTATGAGCAGTGAGCGCAAAAACGCGATAGCGTTCAGGGTGATACGTTAAGACAGCCAGTGTACTTTGGCCTATTGAGCCTGTTGCGCCTAAAATCGTTAGCTGTTGCATCAGTTAGAAGCCCCCTGCCAACCACCAACCCAAGGCAAAAATAGGTGCGGCGGCTGTCAAGCTATCAATTCGATCTAACGCGCCACCATGACCTGGAAAGATATTACCTGAGTCTTTTACACCTGCCTGACGTTTAATCATGGACTCTAATAAATCACCCAACACTGACGCTAATACCGTGAGTAAAGACAAGCCCAAAAAAGCCATTAAACGTACTGCTGATAACTCGCGATAAACGGCAACGGCAATGATTAATACAGCAGTTGTTAATACACCACCCACAAAGCCTTCTATTGTTTTTCCAGGGCTGACATTAGGGGCTAATTTATGTTTACCAAAAGCTCGCCCTGCAAAATACGCTCCCGAGTCTGCCCCCCACACAAGCGCAAAAACATACATCAGCCACCAAGGAGAAGCATGATATAAATCGACTAAACCCGCCCATGCGGGAATGAGTAAAATCACACCAACAGGCACTAACAATACATGACGCGCCCAAACTGTCGCAGAATCGGGGAAATTCGTCACCCAACGCAAAGCAACCAACCAAAAACCGACAGAAATCGCGTAAAAAGACGGTTTAATGATGGCTAACTCTGGCACTTTCATTGCCATCAAACCTAACGCAATAATAGCCGTAAACGACGCACGCGCCATGATATTTGACCAACGCATGAGTGCTGTCCACTCCCATGCCCCCACCAACACAATTGCCCCTGCAAATGCCTCAAATGGAATGCTAGTCGTCGCGCCAAAAATACACCACAAGACTAAGGGTATAAGAATCAGTGCCGTTAATATCCGTTCTTTAAGCATGATGAGCCTCTACTTGTGCACTGGTGCGACCAAAACGACGCTGACGTTGAGCATAATCTTCCAATGCCGCATCTAAAGCCGCACCATTAAAATCAGGCCATAATAAATCAGTGAAATAAAACTCGGCATAAGCCGCTTGCCATAATAAAAAATTACTAATTCGAAAGTCACCACCTGTTCTGATTAACAAGTCAACAGGCGGTAAGTCACTCATTTGAATATGTTGTTGTAACTGTTGCTGAAACTCTTCTGTCGTCATCGCTTGCGGATCAAGTTGTCCTGCCTGCACCTGTAACGCAACTTGATGTGCGGCATGAGCAACATCCCATTGACCGCCATAACTCACCGCAATCACTAAGGTCATACCTGTATTGGTGATCGTTTTTAATTCGGCATCAACCATGCCTTTTTGTAATAGTGGCGCAAAACGCGCTCTGTCACCAATAAAACGCACCCGAATATTATTTTTATGCAGTTCCGCTACGCGCTTATCTAAGGCATGAACAAACAAACGCATCAACAACCCCACCTCTTGTTCAGGTCGTCGCCAGTTTTCACTCGAAAAAGCAAAGACCGTCAAGACCTCTATTTGACGTTTGGCGGCATGTTCAACAATTTTCTGTAGCGCAGTTTCACCCGCTTTATGGCCTGAGCCACCCAACAAACTGTTTGCTTTCGCCCACCGATTATTACCATCCATAATAATAGCAATATGCTTAGGCAAGCCACTGACACGACTGTCAATATCGGGAGCTGTACTCACGGTTTTTTCCTTGGTATTAAAATAAAGAATCAAAGGCCGTTAATATCGTATATATAAATACAATGCTTAACGACCTTGATATATACGTCAGACCTGCATTAATTCAACTTCTTTGGCTTGCAAGTTCTTTTCGATTTCGGCGATATACTTATCGGTAATCTTTTGCACATCGTCGCTGCCACGACGCTCTTCGTCTTCAGAAATTTCTTTCTCTTTTAACAACTCTTTCATGTCGGCCAAGACATCACGACGAATATTACGCACCGCAACTCGCGCATTTTCAGCCTCTGCACGCGCCATCTTTTGCATATTGCGACGGCTTTCTTCGGTCAACGCAGGTAAAGGAATACGAATGACATCGCCAGACATCGGATTTAAACCCAAGTCCGCATTACGAATAGCTTTATCAATCACCGCAATCATTATACGTTCATAAGGCTGAACCAATAATGTCCGTGCATCTTCCACACCGATATTAGCCAATTGTGCCAACGGAGTGTCTGTACCGTAATACGGCACCATTACGTCTTTTAAAATCGACGGTTGAGCACGTCCTGTCCGTACTTTCGTAAACGCTTGGTCTAAAGACTCTGCGCTTTTTCGCATACGAATTTCGCAATCTTTTTTCAAATCATTAATCATGGTTGTATCCTCAACGGGGCGAGTTTATCGACGAGCGTTACCAATCAGCGTGCCTTCAGCATCGCCAAATAATAAATTTAATAACGCCCCAGTTTTGTTCATATTAAACACACGTAAAGGCATATTTTGATCGCGGCATAAACAAATGGCCGTCAAATCCATTACACCTAATTTTTTATCCAACACTTCATCAAAGGTTAAATAATCGTATCTTACCGCTTCAGGATTTTTCATCGGGTCGGCATCGTAAACACCATCCACTTTTGTTGCTTTCAACACCACATCCGCGTTGATTTCGATACCACGTAAACACGCCGCTGTATCCGTCGTAAAAAAGGGATTACCTGTGCCTGCAACAAAAATGCAGACATCACCACTTTGCAACGCACGCGTTGCCGCACGGCGATCATAATGATCCACCACACCACTCATCGGAATGGCGGACATAATACGGGTTTTAATATTATTACGTTCGAGGGCATCACGCATGGCAATACCATTCATGACCGTGGCCAACATCCCCATGTGATCGCCTGCAACACGGTCTAAGCCCGCCGCTTGCAATGCCGCACCACGGAACAAATTACCACCGCCAATGACAATCCCGACTTGTACACCAATGCCGACAAGTTGACCAATTTCTAAAGCCATACGAGTGATGACTTTAGGATCAATACCCATATCTGCATCACCTGCAAGGGCTTCACCTGATAGTTTTAACAAAATACGTTGATAAGCAGGACGGCGTTCAACCATGAGTTTCTCCTTAGGCGATAAAAACACAAGACGTATGGGGCGTGCATATTAGCAGAAAGCGGCGTTATGCAGAAATACAAGATGTGTTGTTTAACGTGCTGTCCATTGCAACACTTTTTCACGCAACTCCTGTAGGCGAATCGGCTTACTCATAAAGTCATTCATACCTGCGGCAAAACACTGATCTCTATCGGTAGCCATCACATTTGCTGTCATGGCAATAATCGGTAAATCGGCAAACTGTTCAATCATGCGTAACTGACGGGTTGTTTCTAAGCCATCCATAACGGGCATTTGTAAATCCATCAGCACCACATCGTAATAGTTACCCACTTGTTGTAATAAACTTAATGCGACATAACCATTTTCGGCGACATCCACTTCCGCGCCTAAACTTTCCAATAATCTAACGCCCACTAATTGATTAATCGTATTATCTTCGACCAATAAAATACGGTTGGCTAAAAGAGGCTTTTCTTCTACTTGACAGGTTTTAGTGCCCACCGCCAATGTCAAACTTTGTAGCGTCGTTTCTAAAATTGGTTTTGTTAAGGTATGCGTAAAAATAACATTCCCACCTAGCATTGGGTCATTTTCTTGCCACGGGGTTTGTAATAACACTTTAGGAATATTATTGGGTAAATAGGTACTATGAAGATCGTCTGCAAAATCGGCATCTAACAAAATAAAATCATAAGCATGTGTGAGTGCTTGTTGTTCATGCGACAAACTCGTCATGACATCTGCTTGCCACCCCAAACGCTCACTCAAGATGCGTAAAGCAATCGCCGCATGAGGATTATCATCAACAATTAACACATATAATTTAGGGGAAGAAATAACAGCTTCTTGTTGATCCGCATTAGGTAAGTCTAATGGCACAAAAATATCAAAACGACTGCCTTGATTGGGTTTACTGGTGACTTGTATTTCTCCATTCATTAACTCCACTAAACGCCGACAAATCGTTAAACCTAATCCTGTCCCACCAAAACGACGCGTTGTTGAGGTATCTGCCTGATGAAATGCCTCAAAAATATGGTTCAACTGTTCAGATGTCATGCCAATACCTGTATCACGGATCCATAAATGCAGCTTCGTAGTGGATTCACCGCTAGACAGACAGGAAACGCCTATTTCAATCTCACCTTTTGAACTAAATTTAATCGCGTTACCGAGTAAATTTGTCATGATTTGGCCTAACCGCAACACATCACCAACTAATACTTTTGGCACGTCAGGCGCAATATAAAAGAACACTTCAACGGGTTTTTGCTGTGTAGCACTTAATGACAAACTACGTAAAGGTTCTAATAATTGACTTAAACTAAACGGTTGCGACTCTAATTCTAATTTTCCAGCTTCGACTTTCGATAAGTCTAAAATATCATTTAGAATCCCTAATAAAAACTCACCAGAACTATATACTTTATTCAAATAATCGCGCTGACGCTCATTTAACTCTGTTTTAACTAATAACGCAGTGAGTCCCAAAATGCCATTCATTGGTGTGCGAATTTCATGGCTCATATTCGCTAAAAACAAACTTTTTGCTTGTGTTGCTTGTTCAGCCGCCTCTTTTGCCGACATCAAGGCAATTTCATTATTTTTTTGTTCAGTTAAATCAATAAACGCAACTAAATTAAAATCACCTATTAAAATAGAATGAAAACGAATATAACGCTCACTGCCATCTCGACAGCGTACAGTTGCTTCCATTGGTAAAAGATTTTGCTGGTTTTTTTTGGCGACATCTAAACGATTAAACCACATCGCTCTAATTTCTTCACGATAGCTTGGATTAGGATACGCGGATCGCCACCAATCTTCGACATCGTAAAGCTCATTCGGTTTATAACCAAATGTATTGACAAAACAACGATTTAACATTTTTATCACCCCTGATTTACCCTTAAAAATGGCAAAAGCAATGGGGGCATGTTCAATCAACAAGCGAAAACGCTTTTCGCTTTCGGCTAAATCCAACTGTGCTTGTTGCGCCATGAGTTGACGCTTAATCAAACGATGTCGAAAATATAAAACAACTAAACCAACTAAGACTAAAAAACTAACAATCACGGCTAATAAAATGATATCAGGATGCGCTCGCCATATATCATCCATATCACTTTTTGATTTATGTACTCCTAACCATTTATCACGAATTGCTTGATGTTGTTGTGGACTGATTTCTATTAATGCTTTATTCAGAATTGTTATTAATATTGGCCAATCTTGACGTACACCAATACTTAATGGTGAATTAAAGGGTGTTATCGCCGCTAACTTTAAGCCAGTAATATGTAGGCTTTGCACCGCATAAGACGCAGAGGCATGATTTGTTAATATATAGTCAACCTGCCCTAAAGACAGTGCAGATAATAAATCAGTTAAAAATGGATAACGAATAGGCGTAATATTGGGATAAGAGCGTTGTAGAATATCATCGGTATAATAATCTGTTTCCACACCAACGCGTTGACCGCTTAAATCTTCTAATTGCCCAATAAATGGTTCATTAGCACGAGTCAAAATCACAACAGGAAATGACAAATAAGGCTGGGTAAAATTTAAGAATTCACGACGTTTTGGTGTTTCGGTAATTGAAGGCGTAATATCTAATACTTTATTTTCTAATTTTTGTTGAGTTTTTGACCACGACTCTGCCCCACCCACGACAAATTTAACGCCTAATTGTGGGGCGATTAACGCGAGATAATCGGCACTAATGCCTTGATGCTGCCCTTTAGCATCTAAAAACTCGTAAGGAGGCCATGCAGGATCCACACCGACACGAATAATGGGATGCTCACTTAACCATGCTCGCTCATCAACTGTTAATTCTAGTGCAGAAACGGCAGACACCGTTACACTCAAAAACAATAGACCTAAGTAACTTAGCCATCGACTCCATTGTTGATACAAGTACTGAAGCTCCATGTTTGTTTTTCCACGTTTTGCTACGGCAGGACTGTATCATATCTGATTCACAACAACAGCGACTCTGTTCACTGCCACTAACAAAAATGCCCGCATCAAGCGGGCATTTTTGCTAAGTCTGAAAACTTATTTAGCAGAAGCGGCGACTTGCGCTGCTACTTCAGCAGCAAAGTCTACTTCTTTTTTCTCGATGCCTTCGCCAACTTCTAAACGAATGAAGCTGACAACCGTAGCACCTGCTTTTTTCAACAAGTCAGCCACTTTCACATCAGGGTCTTTCACAAAGGCTTGCTCTACCAAGCTGACTTCAGCGAGATACTTTTTCAAGCTACCTTCAATCATTTTTTCAACGATATTTTCAGGTTTGCCAGACTCACGCGCTTTAGCAGCATAAATTTCTTTTTCACGCGCTAACACAGCAGCATCCACATCGGCAGGATTAACAACCATTGGATTTGATGCGGCAACGTGCATCGCAATATCACGACCTAATTCAGCATCGCCACCTGTTAAGGCAACAACAACACCAATTTTCAAACCGTGAATGTACGTACCAACAACATCACCTTGAACCAAAATAGCACGACGAACTTGGATGTTTTCACCAATTTTTTGTACTAAATCAATACGTGCTTCTTCAATGGTTTGACCATTGCCGTATGCCAAACCTGCAATAGCTGCAACGTCTGTCACACCAGCAGCCAACGCCACTTCTGCTACTTGTTTCGCAAATGCGGTGAAGTTAGCGTCACGAGCAACAAAGTCAGTTTGGCTGTTAACTTCTAAAATTAACGCTGTTTTGTTATCTGGAGTGATAGCAAAATGTACTGCGCCTTCAGCTGCAATGTTGGCTGATTTTTTAGCTGCTTTGGTTGCGCCTGATTTACGCAAGTTATCAATCGCAACTTCGATGTCGCCATCTGTTTCTGTTAATGCTTTTTTGCATTCCATCATACCTAAACCAGTACGATCACGTAATTCTTTCACGAGACTTGCTGTAATAGCTGCCATGTTCATTTCCTCTTGTTTAAGGACTAATCAATTCAAAAATCAATAACCATAAAAGAAAGGGAGACTAGCTCCCTTCCCTCAGCATAATGTATTGAGATTACGCTGTTGTTTCAGGTGCTGCTTCAACGGCTTCTGGTTCTGCACCACGACCGCTTTGCAATGCAGCGTATTCTTTACCTTCAATAATCGCATCAGCCATTGAGCCTGCGTACAATTGAATCGCACGAATCGCGTCATCGTTACCTGGAATCACCAAATCAACACCATCAGGATTGGAGTTAGTATCAACGATACCAATCACACGAATACCTAATTTTTTCGCTTCTAAAATAGCAATGGCTTCGTGATCTACGTCGATAACAAACAACGCGTCAGGTAAACCACCCATATCTTTAATACCGCCAAAGCTTTTTTCTAATTTGGCCATTTCACGTGTGCGCTCTAAGGCTTCACGCTTGGTCAACTTAGCAAATGTGCCATCTTGGGATTGAATTTCTAATTCTTTGAAGCGTTTGATCGATTGGCGAATGGTTTTCCAGTTCGTCAACATGCCACCTAACCAACGGTGATCAACATAAGGCATACCACAACGTTGTGCTTCAGTACGGATAATGCCAGCAGCAGCACGTTTTGTACCCACGAACAATACTTTGTTCTTTTTAGCTGCTAAACCGTTAGCGTAAGTCAACGCTTCGTTTAACGCAGGAGCGGTATGCTCAAGGTTGATAATATGAATCTTGTTGCGAGCACCGAAAATGTACTTGCCCATTTTTGGATTCCAAAAACGGGTTTGGTGACCGAAATGTGCGCCAGCTTGTAGCAGATCGCGCATAGAAACTTGTGCCATGATAACTCCAGTTAGGGTTAGGCCTCCACACATCCCAACTACCGACTTTTTCGTGACCGACACGAAAGAAGCACCCAATAGTTGTGCCGATGTATGTGCGTTTTATAAAAAAGATTTATTCGCCAACACAACAATCTTGAACATTGACCGTTTTGAACGGTTTTTTAGTCGCAAAAGTCACGTAAAATAGCGGTTTAGGTAAATCCTGCAAAAAAACTCGTTTGGCTATTTGCCGAATCGAGCGCGGCTTTATACCATATTGCACCTTTAGCCTCAATCGTGACGTGGAAATTTATGAGCGTATCGTTAAAAACTGATGAAGAAATTGCCAAAATGCGCATCGCGGGCAAGTTAGCCGCCGATGTTTTGATGATGATTGGTGATTTTGTCAAAGCAGGTGTCACCACCGAAGAGTTGGATAAACGCTGTCACGACTATATTGTTAATGTCCAACACGCGATTCCTGCGCCATTAAATTATCGTGGTTTTCCCAAAAGCATTTGCACCTCGGTTAATCATGTGGTTTGTCATGGCATTCCGACGGATAAAAAAGTCCTTAAAAATGGCGACATTATCAATATTGATGTCACTGTGATTAAAGATGGCTATCATGGCGACACCTCCAAAATGTTTATTGTAGGTGAAGGCTCTATCTTAGCTGAGCGATTAATTCGTGTCACACAAGAGTGTTTGTATAAATCACTAGCAATTGTTAAACCCGGTACACGGTTGGGTGATATCGGTGCTGTGATTCAAAAACATGCCGAAGCTAATCGCTTTTCGGTGGTGCGTGATTATTGTGGTCATGGTATTGGCCAAGTGTTTCATGAAGAGCCACAAATTGTGCATTATGGCAAAGCAGGCGAAGGTTTGGCTTTACAAGCAGGCATGACTTTTACCATTGAGCCAATGATTAATGCAGGGACATATCATACAAAATTATTACCTGACAAATGGACAGCCGTCACCAAAGACCACAAACTATCGGCACAATGGGAGCACACTATTTTAGTGACCCCAACAGGCGTAGAAGTATTGACTGCTCGCCCAGATGAAGATTTAAGTTTTTTGACTGCTTAACCCTCACCCCAGCCCCCTCCCTCTGTGAGAGGGCGTTAAGTCCTCTCCCCCTTGGGGAGAGAGTTAGAGAGAGGGTTTATTTTTAACCATCATATAGGCTATCTCCATGCAACCGCCGACATTAACGCCGCACGTTCTTGATAATAGCCAACTCATGTCCAACACCATAGTCACTCCCGCCCACTATCGAGAGTTGTTGAAAAATGCTCAGGATACACTATGGGCAAAGTTTCAAACGGGTGCATCGGTACGTTTATTGGTAGAAGCACATTCTGAAGCGGTTGATCGTGTATTAACCCACGCATGGCAAAGCTTTGACCTGCATCTCGAAACAGAATTAGCGTTATTGGCTGTCGGGGGTTATGGACGCGCTGAATTACATATTGCATCCGATATTGATGTCCTTATTTTGCATACTTATGGCAACTTGCCAGATGCCTTAAAAGACAGTATCAGCCGTTTTATTGCGCTATTGTGGGATTTGGGTTTAGATGTTGGCTCAAGTGTGCGCTCATTAAGTGAATGTGTCGAAAGTGTTAGCAACGATATTACCATCGCGACTAATGTTCTCGAAATGCGTACCTTGTGTGGTCAGGATGATTTACGCCAAACCTTATTAGCGTTAGTGCGCCCGTTATGGACAGATGCGGCTTTTTTTGAAGCCAAACGCGACGAACAAATCGCTCGTCATGCCAAACACCACAATACCGAATATAATCTCGAACCTGACCTCAAAAATGCGCCCGGTGGTTTGCGTGATATTCAAACGATTTTTTGGGTGGCTAAACGTCATTTTGAAACGACTAACTTATATGATTTAGTGACACATGGATTTTTAACCGAATTTGAATATAAACAATTAGTTGAAAGTGAAACATTTTTATGGAAAATTCGTTTTGCGTTGCATCACATCGCCAAACGCAACGAAAACCGTTTACTATTTGACCATCAACGAACCTTAGCGGTTCTCTTAGGTTATAGCGACAATAGTGCCAGCCGTGCGGTTGAGCAAGTGATGAAAGATTATTATCGTGTTGCCATGACTGTTTCGATGCTCAACGAAATGTTATTACAATATTTTGATGAAGCGATATTAAGAGCTGACGAAAAAGCCATTATTATTCCTATTAGTGATGATTTTCAGTTACGCGATAATTATATTGAAGTCACACATCACCAAGTATTTGCTCGCAACCCATCGGCATTATTAGAGATTTTTTCTATTTTGGCCGAAAGCCCTGATATTTTAGGCGTGCGAGCCAGTACCATTCGTTTGATTATGGTCGAAGCACGAAAAATAAATGCAGCGTTCCGTCATAACCCACAAAATCGTGCTTACTTTATGGAGATATTACGCGCACCTCATGCGTTATTTTCAACACTACGACAAATGAAGCGTTATGGCGTATTAGGTCAGTATTTACCTGCTTTTGGTGCGATTATTGGCCAAATGCAATATGATTTATTTCATATTTATACCGTCGATGCCCATACTTTATTAGTGATTAAAAATATGCGGCGTTTTCGCTATGACGAAAGCCGTGAAAAATTTCCTGTGGTTACAGATGTTGCCCAACAATTACCCAAGCCTGAATTATTATATTTAGCGGGTTTATTTCATGATATTGGTAAGGGTCGTGGCGGTGATCACTCTGAACTTGGCGCAGTCGATGCCATTGAATTTTGCTTGGCACATGGATTATCGACGCGTAGTGCCAATATTGTGGCATGGCTAACCCGTAATCATTTAATCATGTCGATGACGGCGCAAAAGCAAGACTTAGCCGATCCTGATGTAATTCATCGTTTTGCTCAACATGTCGGCGACATTATCCATTTAGATTATTTATATGCCCTGACGGTTGCGGATATTTGTGCCACGAATCCTAAACTATGGAATTCTTGGCGTGCGTCTTTATTACGGCAGCTATACCAACAAACGCGCCGTGCGTTGCGTCGCGGCTTAAATAACCCGATTGATTATGATGAGTTAATTGCTGAAACCCGTATTACTGCGATGGAAACATTATTATCCGACGGGTTTAGTGAAGAAGCCGTTTGCTCTATTTGGGATAAGTTAGGTGATGATTATTTTCTACGTGAAAGCGCACATGATATTGTTTGGCATACCTCCGCGATTTTAAATCACGGCAATAACAGTGCCCCTTTAGTTGCCATTCATAAAAGTCTTGGCAATCAGTTTCAAGGTGCTACGCAGATATTCGTTTATACCCAAGACTTACCCAATTTGTTCGCGGCTTCCGTAGCGACGTTAGACCAACAACATTTAACGGTTCTAGATGCACGCATTATTACCGCCACCAGCCATTTTTCACTCGACACCTATATTGTTTTGGATGAAGATAATACGCCGATTACGGATAATGACCGTTTAGATATGATTCGTGAAAGTTTGGTTAATGCCTTATCTCACCCCGAACAATTTCCCACCATTGTCCAAAAACGTCTGCCACGGGCATTAAAGCATTTTAGTGTTAAAACCGAAGTCAATATCAGTAACGACATTGCCAAGCAGCAAACCTCGCTCGAAGTGATTACTCTGGATAGACCGGGTTTGTTAGCGCGAATTGGTTTGATTTTTATGGAGCATGGTGTCACGTTGCAAAGTGCGCGTATTGCAACCCTCGGTGAGCGTGCCGAAGACGTGTTTTTTATCAGTGATCGACAGGGTCAGCCCATTGCCAACCCTGAACTCTGCCAACAATTAGCCGCAACACTGCGCCAACAACTGGACACGGTGAATTAAAATGAACAATGATCTGTCGTTATTGCATCCTTATCCCTTTGAAAAGTTGGGCAATTTATTGAAAGGATTAACGCCACCTGCGGAGTTAAAACCGATTTCGTTGTCGATTGGTGAGCCTAAACACACCTCGCCTGCCTTTGTGATGGAAGCCATTCAGCAGCACGCCAAACATTTAGCGACTTATCCAACGACCAAAGGCATTCCTGAGTTACGTGAGGCCATTGCTTCATGGCTAACAACCCGTTTTCAACTAAAAAGTGTTGATGCCGATAGCGAAATACTACCCGTCAGTGGCACTCGCGAAGCCTTGTTTTCGTTTACTCAAGCCGTGATTAAACGTGAAGACAAGCCCTTAGTGGTTATGCCTAATCCTTTCTATCAAATTTATGAAGGCGCGGCGTTTTTAGCAGGTGCAGAACCGTATTATTTGCCGTGTTTGGCCGAAAATCAGTTTATTCCTGACTTTGATGCTGTGCCTGCCGAGGTTTGGCAACGTACCCAACTGTTATTTATTTGCTCACCAGGGAATCCTACAGGGGCGGTCATTCCTCGTCATACCTTAGAAAAGCTGATTCGGTTGAGTGATGATTATGGTTTTGTCATTGCCTCTGATGAGTGTTATTCGGAAGTGTATTTTGCTGAAGCGCATCCACCATTGGGCTTGCTGCAAGTCTGTGCCGAAATGGGGCGAGATGATTATAAAAACTGTGTTGTTTTTCACTCACTATCGAAACGCTCGAACTTACCGGGTTTACGTTCAGGATTTGTCGCGGGTGATGCCCAATTACTGAAACCGTATTTGTTGTATCGGACGTATCATGGTGCGGCGATGCCTGTGCAACATCAATGGGCTTCGGTAGCGGCTTGGCAAGATGAACATCATGTGATTGCCAATCGTGAACAATATCGGCAAAAGTTTCACATTTTTTATGCGATGGTGAATCCGTATTTACCGTTAACCATGCCCGATGCCAGTTTCTATTTTTGGGTAAAAGTACCTGATAATCATACTGACGAAAGTTTCACTCAAATGCTCTATGAGCACGCGCATATTACCGTGTTGGCAGGTCGTTATTTAGGCCGCGCCGACGGTAACGGAACAACCCAACCCAACCCTGCTGAAAACTATGTTCGCATGGCCTTAGTTGCGCCTCTTGCCGATTGTGTCATGGCTGCCGAACGAATCATTGCTTTATTGACTGGAGAAAAAAATGTCCCTCGCTGATTTAATTACCCAAGCGTTTGAAGACCGTATGCAGTTTAGCCCGACGAATGCGCCACAAGATGTCCGTGATGCTGTTGCCGATGCTCTTAACTTATTAGATAGCGGTAAGGCCCGTGTTGCCGAAAAAATTGATGGTGATTGGGTGGTCAATCAATGGTTAAAAAAAGCGGTGTTATTATCGTTTCGCTTAAATGATAACGAGCCATTGTCAGGCGGTAGCGCACTGCAATATTACGACAAAGTACCGACCAAATTTGCTAACTGGACGGCTGACCAGTTCCGCGAATCAGGTATTCGTGTTGTGCCGCCTGCGACTGCGCGTCGTGGCAGCTTTATTGCTCGTAATGTTGTGTTAATGCCCTCTTACGTCAATATCGGCGCGTATGTTGATGAAGGCTCAATGGTTGATACATGGGCAACCGTTGGCTCATGCGCACAGATCGGTAAAAACGTACATTTGTCGGGCGGTGTGGGTATTGGTGGTGTTTTAGAGCCGCTACAAGCTGGGCCAACGATTATTGAAGATAACTGTTTTATTGGTGCACGTTCCGAAGTGGTTGAAGGCGTGATTATTGAAGAAGGCTCCGTGTTGTCGATGGGCGTATATATTGGCCAATCAACAAAGATTTTTGACCGTGAAACAGGCGAAGTGACTTATGGTCGTGTGCCTGCAGGTTCGGTGGTGGTATCAGGTTCTTTGCCGTCTAAATGTGGTACATACAGTTTGTATGCCGCCGTTATCGTCAAAAAAGTCGATGCCAAAACACGTAGCAAAGTCGGTTTGAATGAATTATTGCGGGTGGATTAACCCTCTCCCCAGCCCTCTCCCACAGGGAGAGGGAGCAATACATTTAGTCCTCTGAGAGAGTTTTCCATGCTCACCATTTACGGTATTAAAAACTGCGACACGATGAAAAAAGCTTTTTTATGGCTTGATGAAAATAGCGTTGCTTATCAATTTCACGATTATAAAAAATCAGATTTAGACGAAAACACACTCAACCATTGGCTTGATACTTTAGGCTGGCAAGCGATTGTGAATCAAAAAGGTACAACGTGGCGCAAGTTAGCATTAGATAAAAACATACTGGATAATCAAACCATTAAACCGATTATTTTGCAAAACTTAAGCATGATTAAACGGCCTTTGTTGATGTTAAATGATGGTCAAATGGTGTTAGGTTTTGATAAAGAGGAATGGCAAAAGGCGTTTCATCGGTAGAATAAATGGGTAGAGGTTCAACAACCACCCACCCATGAATGGACTACTTTTTCACTTGATACATTTGTGCCTTATGCTGAATTAACCAATCCGTTAGCGCAATAAAAATCACGGAAACCAACAACACACAATGAATAATGACTTCCCATTTCAAGGTATGCTCGTTCATGTTGCCCGCATTAATAAAACTGCGTAATAAATGAATAGAAGAAATACTCACCAAGGCCATACCCAATTTAATTTTTAACACACCCGCATCAACATGGTCTAACCACTCTGGTTGGTCTGGATGCTCTTCAATATGTAAACGACTGACAAAAATCTCATAACCACCAATAATCACCATCACTAATAAATTGGCAATCATCACGACATCAATTAACGATAATACTTGTAATAAAATATCCGTTTCTTCTGAACTGCCTAAATTCATGATGAGCTTTGCCAACATGACAAAAAATTTATAGGCATACACACCTAACGCGACAATCAAGCCCAAATACATCGGTGCTTGTAACCAACGACTTAAAAAAATCAGGCTCGCCACAGAATGGGTGACTTTATTACTCATTGCTCCTCCAAATAGTCATTAAAATACGGTGTTCATCCACTCAAGCTACAGACAACGAGGATGGACAGGATGCTAGTTTAACTGAGCCTATCACTGGAATACTAATAGCCGTCCAACAAAGAGCGTATTTTTATCTCACGGCAAAAAAGCTACACTAAAACCCTTACTTATCGACACTCACATTTATGCCTCGACTCTATCTCCATGTCGCTGTACCCGCACCCCTACGTCAACATTTTGATTACAGCATTCCTGCGAGTTTTCATCATGCACCTATGGTTGGCGCACGAGTCTTAGTACCATTTGGTCGTCGGGAATTAGTGGGCGTAATTATTGGCATCAGCAATCAAACCGATACACCCGTCGAAAAAATCAAAGCCGCTCGCCAACTGATCGATGAACACGCGCTCATTCCACCGCTCATGATGGAATTATTGACGTGGGCAGCACATTATTATCAATACCCCATTGGCGAAGTCTTTAGTGCCGCCCTGCCAACACTGTTACGCCAAGGCGAAGCGTTATACGAAAATATGAACCATTGGCGGCTGACCCATACAGGCATAGCCATCACCGCCACCGACCTAAAAAGTGCACCTAAACAACAAGCCGCATGGCAAGCATTAGAAGTACATGGCACACACGGCATTAGTGAAGATTTTTTGCAACATTTTGGTATTGAGCGAGCATCGTTATTGGCCTTAGCCAAAAAAGGTTTGACTGAAGAGTTTGGCCAAATCGTCAATAAACCCACCAAGCTACAACTCAAATATGCCGAAGTTCCCTTGCTTGCCAATGCCAACCAAGAAGCGGCAATTCATGCCATTACCAAACAACTCGGCACATTTAAAACGCTATTACTCGATGGCGTGACAGGTAGCGGTAAAACCGAAGTCTATTTGCAAAGTATTGCCAGTTGTTTAGCTAATCATCAACAAACGCTGGTATTAGTCCCTGAAATTGGTTTAACACCACAAACGGTCGCACGTTTTCGAGCGCGCTTTGCCGTTGAAACGGTAATGCTGCATTCAGGTTTAACCGACCGCGAACGCTTAAGAGCATGGCGACGGGCTTATTTGGGTCATGCAGGCATTGTGATTGGCACCCGCTCGACGATCTTCGCTCCCATGCCGCATTTAGGCTTAATTATTGTCGATGAAGAACATGATTTATCGTTTAAACAACAAGACGGCTTTCGCTACCATGCCCGTGATTTAGCGGTACGGCGTGGCCAATTACAACAGTGTCCTGTCGTTTTGGGTTCAGCAACCCCGAGTTTAGAAAGTTTAGCCAATGCCAAAGCCGAGCGTTATCAACATCTTTATTTACATGAACGTGCCGCCACCGCTCATCCTTCGACCATTAAACTGATTGATTTACGCAATCAAAAACTCAAAGACGGTTTAACGTCCGCGCTGCGAGATGCCATTGCTCAACGGCTGAAAAAACAAGAACAAGTCTTGATTTTTATCAATCGGCGCGGTTTTGCGCCTGTTTTATTGTGTCATGACTGTGGTTGGCAAGCCAAATGTTTGCAGTGCGATGCTCGCACAACCTTGCACCGCAATCCCTTACGTTTACATTGTCATCATTGTGGTTATAGTGCCAGTCCACCGCGTCATTGTCCTGATTGTCAAAGTACCGAACTGCGCGCCATTGGTGCAGGCACCGTGCGTATTGAAGAAACCTTGCAAGAGTTATTTCCTAAAGTGCCTGTGCATCGGATTGACCGTGATAGCACTCGCCGTAAAGACAGTTGGCATAATCTATACGCGGATATTGAACTCGGTGAAGCAGCGATTTTAGTCGGGACACAAATGTTGGCCAAAGGTCATCACTTTCCCAATGTCACCTTAGTGGCATTATTAGATACCGATGGTGGCTTGTTTGGTGCAGATTTCCGCGCCAGTGAACGCGTGGCTCAATTGATTACTCAAGTGGCAGGTCGAGCAGGTCGCGCCGAAAAAGAAGGCTTAGTGTTGATACAAACGCATCAACCCGAACATCCATTATTGATGCAGTTATTACAAACGGGTTATAGCGGTTTTGCTGAGGCTGCCTTGCCCGAACGCCAAGCGATTGGTTTACCACCTTATGGTTATTTGGCGTTATTACGCGCAGAATCGAATTATCCTGAAACAGCATTAGAGTTTTTACAGGCGGCGATTAATTTAGGTCACGGTCTTGCCCACGAACCTGAATACTGGGGGCCTGTTCCCGCACCGATGGAGAAAAAAGCTGGCGTATTTCGCGCGCATTTATTGCTTAAAAGTAGTCAACGGCCTGCCTTACAACGATTTTTAACGGAATGGCTGGTGTTAATTTCGGCATTGCCTGAGGCGAAAAAAGTACGCTGGTCGATTGATGTGGATCCGCAGGAGATGGGATAGTTGAGAAGATCAAGGCGGATAAATCCGCCCCTACAGGCTTAAGCGACTGTTGTCTCAAACCGTTGTCCTACTACCGATAATACCAATTGATCACCCGTTGCTAACGCAGCTACACCTTCTGGTGTGCCCGTGAGGATAATATCCCCTGCTTCAAGCGTAAATATCTGACTGATATAAGCAATCAACTCATAAACAGGGGTAATCATATCGTCAGTCAAACCATGCTGACGAGGCTCACCATTTACCGTTAACGTAAACGCTGTATGATAAACATCACCCAATTGCTCAGGTTTCATAAACGGTGATAACGGACACGCGCCATCAAACGCTTTAGCCACTTCCCACGGATAACCTTGTTTTTTAAGTTGATTTTGCAAGTCACGCAAGGTTAAATCTAAAGCCAAGCCATAACCTGCAATCGCCGCAGCGGCATCTTTTACGTCTATTTTACTGATCGTTTGGCCAATCAATACCGCAATTTCGGTTTCGTGATGACAAGAGCCTCTGTCACTGGGAATACTAAAACTGGGCGATAACGGCACAATCGCGGTGCTTGGCTTTAGAAACAAAATCGGCGCATCTGGCACAACATTACCGAGCTCTTTGGCATGAGCCGCGTAATTACGACCAACACACACCGCTTTACCCACAGGTAAATTTATTGCTGTGCCGTCTAACCATTGATGTTGATAGGACATTTACTTGATTGCCTCATGAACTAAAAACAGACGATCTTCGCCAAAATACATCTCATCGCCAACAAAAAAGGTCGGCGCACCAAATGCCCCACGAGCAACCGCTTCTTCGGTATTGGCTTTTAGTTGGTTTTTGATGGCTTCATCTTGCGTTTTAGCGACTAACTCTGCGCCTGCAAGTTCCGTTAACAACTCGACATTGGTGATGTCTTTACCCTGCCCCCAATAAGCGTGATAGAGCTTTAAGGTTAAGGCTGCACGTTCGCTATCGCTCGCGGCACACAATAGCCGTTGCACAGTGACCGTATTTGCAGGAAAGTGAGCAGGCATGGCAAATGGCAACTGATAATGAGCCACCAATCGCTCCAAATCTTTAAACATGTACGGCATTTTGGCGGCAACGGTAAATGCTGGCCCTGAATTACCTGTCGCTTTAAAAATGCCACCTAATAACACGGGTCGCCAAACAACCTCAGCTTTACCTTCAAACTGTGCCATTTGAGTAGCAGCGATGTAGCTGTAGGGGCTGACAATATCGTAAAAGAATTCTATTTTTTTCATGGGGTTATCCTGTTTTTTATAGTAGTAGGGGCGATTCATGAATCGCCCCTACAGATTACTTCACATCAAAAATCTTACCGCGATTGATGATGTTATTTGGATCAAATGCCAATTTAATGGCTTGTAAATAGGCAATTTCCGCAGGTGAACGGGTGTATTCAAGATACGGTTTTTTCGTCATACCGACACCATGTTCGGCAGAAATCGAACCATTGTATTTTTGCACGGTTTCAAACACTTGTTTATTCACCACTTGGCATTTACCAAAAAACTCGTCTTTGGTCAAATTTGCAGGTTTAAGGATATTTAAGTGCAAGTTACCATCACCAATATGACCAAACCACACAATGTCAAAATCAGGATAATTGGCCGTCACAATCGCATCAATATCGGCAATAAACGCAGGAACGTGAGTAATTAATACCGAAATATCGTTTTTATAGGGCGTAAATTTGGCAATGGTTTCGGAAATATCTTCGCGTAAACGCCACAAGTTTTGCGCTTGTGTTTCGTTTTGACTCATCACGCCGTTGAGTACCCAACCTTCTTCCATGCACTGCTCAAAGACTTGCATGGCTTGTTCTTCAATCGCGGGCGATAAGGCTTCAAACTCTAATAACGCATAAAATGGTGTTGCGTCAGGGAATGGCCGCGCAACATCACCACTGGCAATCACACAACGTACGGCTAAATCCGAGAAAAACTCAAATGCCGTTAAATCTAATTTGGCTTGAAATGCCGATAAGACATTCATCACCGAATTAAAATCAGGTGTTCCTAATACCAATACGCGTAAATCACGCGGTTTACGTTCCAGTTTAATTTCAGCTTCGGTAACAAAACCTAATGTGCCTTCCGCACCAATAAACAAATGACGTAAATCATAGCCAGTCGCGTTTTTCATCATGCCTTTATTAAGATGAAGAATATCGCCTTTTCCCGTGACCACCGTTAAACCCAACACCCAAGCGCGAGTCATACCGTAACGAATAACTTTAATGCCACCTGCGTTAGTACCAATATTGCCACCAATTTGGCTCGAACCTGCGGAAGCAAAATCGACGGGATAATATAAATCATGCTCATCGGCAAATTGTTGCAGTTGCTCGGTGACCATGCCTGCTTGCACACGCACCATGCGGTCAGCAGGATAAAACTCGACGACTTTATTCATCCGATCAAAGCTAATAACCACTTCGCCATTCGCCGCGACTGCGCCAGCGGATAAGCCTGTACGGCCACCTGACGGCACTAAGACAATATTTTCTTGATTGGCGAGTTGTACAATGGCTTGAACCTCTTCCGTCGTTGCAGGAAAAACAATGGCACTGGCCGCAGGCGTATAGTGTTTTGTCCAATCACAGCCCCATGTTTTTAGGCTATCGGCATCGGTTTTCACGCGAATATCGCCGACGATGGCTTGTAGTTGGGTGATGATGGTTTGGTTTAGCATATAAGCCCCCTTTTAGCTTGGTAATTTGAAAAACACATCTTTACAATATGCCATTAGGTCTCTGAATTGGCTTCCCTTGAGAATCGAAACAATCTTTTGCGGTATTAGGAAATGCGTCTATCAATAGCCGACACATCTCTACATTATCTTGAAACACAGCCATCCACACTGAAAACATCCCTCGCTCTTTAGCCATTTCAACGGCTTCATGTCGTCGCTCTAATGAGTCAACAATTTTTAGGCCTTCTTTATATCTAATTGCTTTTCGCCAAGCCATAGAACGGTGACTCCATCTATTATCTTTATCGCTAGGCTTTTCCATACCATCAAATACGTTAATATCAGGATGTTTATTTAACCCTGTCAGTTGCCACGTTTTAATGATTTTTTCCTGTACTTCTTCGTCAAATCCTAAGCGAGGCAATACACGCCCTTCTTCATCATATTCAAAAATACAAAATGTATTATCCGCATCAGGCCATAGATAATCACCTAACTGCATCTCTCCGTGACTTTTACTTGAGTTGCAATTTGAACAGGAGAGTAGAAAATTCCCCCAGCTATATTGTTCTGTTGGATACTCTTTTTTTGGCTTTTTATGTTCAACATGAATAGCACTGGCTATCCAACGCTCGCAATAAGAACAATACTCTCCGAGCCTAACGACAAGAGGCTGCTGAGCATCCTCATACTTGGCAAGTCTATACAAATAAACGCCTTTATTAATTGGGCGCATTATTTTTCCCTTGTTTAGCTAACACACTCTCACGCTCAAACTTCAATAACGCTACAAATGCAGGGTCATCACTAAAAGGAATCGTTAACTCGTCTAACTCATTGCGTAAAGATTTCAACTCTATATCTGAACTTTTAAGGCCTTCATGTAACTTAGTATAGTAATTTTCGGCAGTGGCCATCATATCCAAGTAGCGTTTACTTTTCTGTGGCAAATCAATCCCTTGTACATTTTCAACAATATCTTCAAGACTTTGATTTATATATTCAAACGGCTTTTTATTGCCCAAAGCTAGCAACTCATTCTCTGAACGCAATGACTGAATCAAAAATGGCGAATGCGTGGTACAAATAAACTGTACTTTAGGAAAGGTATTACGCAAGTCGTCAATAATACGACGTTGCCATGTGGGATGAAGATGTAAATCTAATTCATCAATTAACACCACACCTGCGGTTTTTTCTAATATTTCATCGCCCAATTGCGGATTAAGTAATACCGCACGACGTACCATATCGCCAATTAATCCAATCATGCAGCGTTGACCGTCGCTCATGTGTTTGAATAATTTACGACGAGGATTTCCTTTATCATCAATATCATGCACGACTAAATCACCCTCTTTAGCCATAAAACTTAATTTCACAAAACTTTCAAAACAGTTTTTTAATGCTTTATTTAATACGCGCCAACCTAAAGACTCTTTACCTTCTTGAAAGGCAATAATATTTTGCTTTAATAACCATTCTACCAATTGATTACTATCTGCTTGTGCGCTTGCCCAATCTTTATAGCCATCTCGACGGGAGTATTTAGCTGTCATGGCATTTTCATGTAGTTTTTTATTAGGCTTAGGAAGCCATAGGCGATTACAGCCGTAGAGAACTATTAAAGGAGCTGAAAAATGTAACTCCATCGGCCAATTACCATGCAAGAAAGGCCATGTTGAGTGCTGCTTTTCTGAGTTTACTTTAGATGAATGTTTTTTCCCCCAATATACATATTCATTTAATACATTTTCTAATGACCCATGTAGATAGAAATCAGATTTTGCTAATATTTTCAATATAATCGGAGTAACTTTATCTGCACTTATTTGCTCACCATCATGTATAGTAATTTTAGTTAAAATATCGTCATCGTTTATAAGCCATCCTTGAACAGGACTATCTACGGCTAAACATGAAACTAAACTACCTAAAGATATTGTCAAAGCCCTCAATAAAGAACTCTTGCCACTCCCATTCACCCCTACAATCAAATTAAATTGCGGATGAAAGCTAAACTCTCGCTTTTCAAATAACCGAAAATTTTCGACACTGATTTTATCAATCCGCACCACACACCTCTAAATTCGTCTTAATTGAATAGCAAACAACACCACCATGAACATTGCTCAATGGAGATACCGCATAGGCTTATGCTATCATATCGCGCTTATTAGACCTACGCTGCGCCTGTGCATTCTGGCTGTCTCAGATTTGTACGACATACTCGGTCTTAAACTCATTTTTTTCGGCCTTCAGGAATAGTCATGAGCCAATTGTCTTTAGATAAAGCCAAAATCCGCTTTTTATTGTTAGAAGGTGTTCATAAAAACGCCCTCGATGTACTAAGCAACAACGGCTACACCAATATCGAATACCTACGCACCGCATTAGACGAAGACGCATTGATTGCCAAAATCAAAGACGCGCATTTTGTCGGTATTCGCTCACGCACACAAATCACCGCAAAAGTGCTTGAAGCCGCTAATAAACTGATTGCTATCGGTTGCTTTTGTATTGGTACGAACCAAGTTAATTTACGTGGAGCAATGGAAAAAGGCATTCCTGTATTCAATGCCCCCTACTCCAACACACGCTCCGTCGCTGAATTGGTATTGGCTGAAGCGATTTTATTGTTGCGTGGCATTCCTGAAAAGAACGCACTGGTGCATCGTGGTGGTTGGTCGAAATCGGCTGAAGGCTCTTACGAAACGCGTGGTAAGACTTTAGGTATCGTCGGTTATGGCAGCATTGGTTCACAATTGTCAGTACTTGCTGAATCGCTTGGTATGTACGTCATTTATTATGATGCAGTGACCAAATTACCTTTAGGTAATGCTCGTCAAGTTGGCACGATGGACGAACTATTGGCTAATGCGGATGTCGTGTCTTTGCACGTTCCTGAAATTCCATCAACTGCGAATATGATGGGTGCAGCACAATTTGCCAAAATGAAAGCAGGCAGTATTTTTATTAATGCCGCTCGTGGTACGTGTGTTGATATTGACGCATTAGCAGCCGCATTAGAAAGCAAACATTTGGGTGGTGCGGCAGTTGACGTATTCCCTGTTGAACCTAAAGCCAATGATGAAGAGTTTTTATCGCCACTGCGTAAATTCGACAACGTCATTTTAACACCACATATTGGCGGTTCTACCTTAGAAGCCCAAGCCAATATCGGTTTAGAAGTTGCAGAGAAATTTGCACGTTACTCCGATGCGGGCACGACTTTATCAGCCGTTAACTTCCCCGAAGTGGCTGTGCCGTTGATGGCTGGCAAACACCGTTTATTGCATATCCACAATAACATCCCCGGTGTATTGTCTGCGATTAACCGCATTTTCGCCGAAAATGGCATTAACATTTCTGCTCAAAGCTTGATGACCAATGATGCGATTGGTTATTTAGTGATGGATGTTGACGCAGACTATTCGACGGTTGCCTTGCAAAAACTGCAAGAAATTGACGGCACGATTAAAGCCCGTGTGCTGTACTAATCGGCGGTGATTGGCTAAACCGTCAATCACAACCATAAAAAAGCCGCTCAATCTTGAGCGGCTTTTTTATAAAATGGCTTCGACTCCGCTCAGCCAACATAACGTTCTCTGAGCGGAGTCGAAGGGTAAATCGTAAAAACCATCAATTAAAGACTGGCTCATTGACACTATTAAGCCGTGCCGTTTGAAAGCGTGGCTCACCAATAATTTTTTGCAACGCTAATAACGAATGATACGGATGTTCTTGCAGTAAAATATTGCGAATAATCGCAGGGACATATAAATCTAACTCCGCATGCCCTGTCATCGTCACTTCAACTTTACCATTGCCTAATGCGCGAAACTCCCAACCACCATGTACTTTTGGCATACGCTCATAACCGTCACGTACAGGATGATTTGCCACACTATGGCTATCAATTTTCACCAACATATTATTGGGGTCTTGGGTAATTTGACCTGCAACAACCGCTTCACGGTCTTTTAACGGCCACGGAAAACTGGTGACGACACGGACAGTAAAATTGCGGTCGTTATCTTCACGGCTCAAAGCAACCACTTCTTTGGTTCTATATAGCCATTGATCTGCGGATTCGGTATCGGTGATTAACGCCACCATACCCGTCAAACTACTTTTAACCGTGGTAACCGCTTTAAATCCATAATAGGGACTATCGGGTAATTGATAAGACCAAATTTTAATGCCTTGTTTATCTAAAATAAGTTTCATGTTTTTTAATTCAGCCGCAAAAAGTTGCTGCGAAAATAACCCCAAAAGCATCAATAAGCCAATGACTTTTTTCATAAACAACTCCCACTACAGACAACACAAAGACGACGCTGAGACTTTATCTACTGTCTCCCTTACTTTCACTGTAAAGGAGAGTGATAAAAAAATATTGACATTCGGAGTCATCCGTAAAGAATAAGGCGGGTAGATAATAGCGACGAACCCAAAAATTACATTGACCAATGTACAATTGTATAATGTCAGCAAGGCGAAAAAGATGCAAACCAGCGACGATAAACCGAGGATGGATAAATGGTTGTGGGCAGCACGTTTTTTCAAAACACGCTCTTTGGCTAAAGATGCCATCGAAGGTGGAAAAGTTCATTGCGAAGGACAACGCGTCAAAGTCAGTAAAGAAGTCAAAGTCGGATTGATATTGACCGTACGTCAAGGCTTTGAAGATAAAACCATTAAAGTGATTGCCTTGAGCGAGGTTCGACGTGGTGCGTCCGAAGCCCAAGCTTTATATGAAGAAACCCCTGAGAGCGTGGCAAAACGTGAGGAACAGTCCGCTCAACGAAAAGCACAAAACTTAGCGCACCCCGACCACCGCCCGAATAAAAAAGAACGTCGTCAAATTCACAAGTTTCAAGACTCTTGGGGTGGCGACTAGCCCTTCGACTCCGCTCAGGGAGCACTTTTACGATGGCAAATGTGACTCACGTTGGCTGAACGGAGTCGAAGCCAAGCCTATTGAGATCGATGAAAAGAGATTAGACTCAGCTAATGCGAACTTATCACAAAATAAGCTGTCATCTTGTTCGACAATTCCATCCTATTTTTCAAAAATTTCGGTAAAATCGACCTCTTATTTTTATTCAGTTTTTATTTGCCATGAAAAGTCAGCTCCAAAGTCTTATTGATATCGCCCTTCAACAATTGCAACAACAGCAAGTCATTCCTGCTGAGTGGATTAATAAAAGCACTTTAGAGCGAACCAAAGACAATACGCATGGCGATTGGGCAAGTAATTTGGCGATGGTTGCCGCTAAACCTGCGGGCTTAAAACCGCGTGACTTAGCCGAAAAAATTGTTGCCGCCTTACCGACTAATGACTTAATTCAGAAAGTAGCCATCGCAGGGCCGGGTTTTATTAACTTTTATTTGCAAGCCCAAGCTGAATTTGCGGTGCTTAACCAAATTTTAGAACAACAACACAACTTTGGCCGTAGCCAATATGGCCAACAGCAAAAAGTCCAAGTGGAGTTTGTTTCTGCCAATCCCACGTCTTCACTGCATGTTGGTCACGGTCGCGGTGCGGCTTATGGCATGACAGTTGCCACGCTATTAGAAGCTATCGGTTATCAAGTTGAACGTGAATACTATGTTAACGATGCTGGCCGTCAAATGGCGATTCTCGCCACCAGTACCTTTTTACGTTATTTACAATTGAATGGCGCAGAGTTCAAGTTCCCGTCCAATGCCTATAAAGGCGATTATATTTTTGATATTGCCAAAGCAGTGATTGCCACTGAAGGCGGCAAATGGCAACAAGATAGCGTGGCAGTGTTTGCCGATGTGCCTGCCGATGAAATCAAAAACGAAGCAGGTGAAGTCATTTATGGCGATAAAGAAGCCCATATTGATGGCCTCATTGAAAACAGTCGCAAACTATTAGGTGATGCAGGTTACGACGTATTCTTTCGTGCTGCCTTAGACAGTATTTTAGGCGACATTAAAGACGATTTAGCGGACTTTGGTGTCACTTACGACCAATGGTTTTCAGAAAAAACGCTGGCCGATGATGGTTCGATTGATAAAGTCGTGAAAATTCTCCAAGACAAAGGCCATATTTACGAAAAAGGCGGCGCGTTGTGGTTTAAATCCACTGATTTTGGTGATGAAAAAGACCGTGTTGTGGTGCGTGATAATGGCCAAGCGACGTATTTTGCCTCGGATATCGCTTATCACCTCAATAAATATGAGCGTGGTTTAGACAAAATCGTCAATATTTGGGGTTCTGACCATCACGGTTACATTGCCCGTGTCAAAGCGGCGATTACTGCTTTAGGTTTAGATGCCAATAAACTCGAGGTATTATTAGTTCAATTTGTCACTTTATGGCGTGGTGATGTGCAAGTACAAATGTCCTCACGCTCTGGTCAATTTGTCACCTTGCGCGAGTTACGTGAAGAAGTCGGTAACGATGCAGCGCGTTTTTATTATGTTTCGCGTAAAAGCGAACAACACATTGATTTTGATTTAGATTTAGCCAAGTCTCAAAGCAAAGACAACGCTGTGTATTACATTCAATATGCGCATGCCCGTATTTGCCGTGTGTTTGAAAAGTTAGCAGAAAAACAATGGACATTCACCATTGCTGACGGTCAAAACGCCTTACATGCACTGTCGTCTGATGTTGAGCGTGAATTAGTGAAAAAATTGGCGGCTTATCCTGAAGTCGTGCAACAATCGGCATTGGCTTATGAACCGCACCAACTCTCTAACTATTTGAAAGACTTAGCTAGTCACTTTCACGGTTGGTACAACGATCACATTGTTTTACACGAAAACACCGATACACGGAATGCTCGGTTATTATTAAGCACCACAGTCAAGCAAGTGTTGGCCAATGGTTTAGGTTTGTTGGGTGTGACCGCCCCTTCTAAAATGTAGTCGAGGCTTTTCGTGTTTAAGTACGGCAAAAAGAAACCCCAAGGCGCAACGCGTCAAGTACCAAAGAGTGTCAACTCTTCGGATACCCCTCCATCTTCCTCGGTTCTTCCTAGTTGGTTGTTGGTGGGTTTTGGCTCGGCATTGGGGCTTTTTGTCGCCTTTGTGTTGTATATGTGGCAACCGTGGCAGCCAAGTACAACAACGACAACACCAGAAGAACCCGTACAACCACCGCCGACCGCCAAAGAAGGCCCACGTTTTGAGTTTTATGATTTATTACCCAATCAAAAGGTCAATACACCTGCAACCGAAGCTGAGCCTAAACCTGTCGCTGAACCCAAAGTCACGCCTTCGGAAAAAATGGATACACCGCCGTCAACCACAACCGTGACGACAAAAAAGCCTGATGATGTTAAGAAAGTAAAAACCGAAGATAACACCAAAGCTCAACAACAAGCTCAAAAAGAGAATGACGCAAAGAAAGCGAAAGAAAAAACCGAAAAAGACAAGCTCAACAAAGCTAAAATCGAGAAAGAAAAAGCAGCTAAGATCCAACTTGAAAAAGATAAAGCCTTAGCAAAAGCCGAACAAGCCAAAGCCGCCGAGTCAAAAGTGAAGTACACCCTACAAGCAGGCTCATTCAAAAATGCCAAACAAGCCGACCAACGTCGTGCCAGTATTTCCATGTCAGGTTTACCCGTCAAAGTGCTCAAAGTCACGGTAAAACCCGGTGAAGATTGGTATCGGGTCGTTGTCGGGCCATTTACAGGTAAAGATAAAACCACCGAAGCCCGTCAAGCCTTAAGTGGTGATGGAATTGATAGCTTGATGGTCAAACAGGATAAGAAATAGTCGTCACCCTTCGATTCCGCTCAGGGAGCGTTTTTGCGTTAGCTAAGCGGAGTCGTGATGGCGGAGTTGTAGCGTGGTGGCTGAGCGGAGTCGAAGGCAAGCTAAGCCTCTTTTTAACAAAAAACCACCTAAATTTAAAAACGTCAACAGACCCTATGCTTTTAATGGCATACTCACACGCTACTCTTCAAAATAACAAAGAATATGGCTATGGATTGGTTGTTTGCCGATGGTGTTGCACCGTTTAGTGTCGCGCTGTTGTTGATGTTTGGCTTAGGGCTGATTGAGATCATCGGTTTGATGATTGGCGTAAGTGCCTCATCTAGCCTACATCACATGACTCCTGACGTAGATCATCCTCATATCCATGTGGATGTAGATGCTTCTGGACATGGTTTTGCTAGTGTTTTAGGCTGGTTGCAAATTGGCCGTGCGCCCTTTCTTATTCTCCTCGTGTTGTTTTTATTAGGCTTTGGTTTAAGCGGTATTTTATTACAACAATTGTGCTTATATCTGCTCGGTCATTTTGCTCATGGTGGTTTAATGGCAGTACCGAGTGTATTGATTGGTGCGAGCAATATGCACATTGGCGGACGATTAGCGCATCGTTATTTACCCCGCGACGAAACCGAATCCATTTCCACCGAACAATTTATCGGCCAAACCGTCACCATTACGGTGGGTGAAGCTCGTTTTGGTCATCCTGCTGAAGCCAAATTTAAAGATCAATACGGCCATACTCATTACGTCATGGTTGAACCCGATGAAGACAACTATCGTTTTGCTGAATCTGAAACCGCATTAATCATCCGTCAAGAAGGTCAAATTTACCGCGTTGTCCCTAACATTGACCATTTAATTGCTAAAACAAGGAACTTATCATCATGAATATAGGCAATATGATTTCGTATTTAATTATTGCAGGTGTCATTCTTTTTGCCTTTATTATGGTTGGCGTGATTATTGCGCGTTTATATCGTCGTTCGACCAAAGAACAAAGTTTTGTTCGTACTGGTTTTGGTGGCCAAGCCGTCATTATGAACGGTGGTGCATTAGTCTTACCCGTGTTGCATGAGTTGATTTGGGTCAACATGAATACCTTGCGTTTAGAAGTGAAACGCGAAAAACATGACTCCTTGATTACCAAAGATAAAATGCGCGTTGATGTCGGTGTCGAGTTTTATGTCCGTGTTAACCCCACCGAAGAAGCCATTGCCGCCGCCGCACAAACCTTGGGCGCAAGAACACTGCATGCCGATGAATTACGCACACTCATTGAAGGTAAATTTGTTGCCGCCTTACGTGCCTGTGCTGCACAAATGGACATGGCCGAAATGCACGAACATCGCTCGCGTTTTGTGCAAAGCGTACAATCTATTGTCGTTGAAGATTTAGCCAAAAATGGTTTAGAGCTAGAAAGCTCGTCCCTCACCCACTTCAACCAAACCAAAATCGAATACTTTGATCCACAAAATGCCTTTGATGCTGAAGGTTTAACACGCTTAACCGAACAAACCGAAAATCGTCGTAAAGAGCGTAATCATATCGAACGCGAAACTGCCGTTTCTATTGCCACCAAAGACTTAGAAGCTAACAAACAGCAATTAGACATCGCGCAACAAAATGAATTTGCCAAACTAGAGCAAGAACGGGAAATTGAAACCCGTAAAGCGCAACAAACAGCAGAAATTTCTGCCCAACAAGCCGACCGTCAACGTGAATCCTTACAAGCGCAAATTGCCGCCAAGCAACAAACCGACACGTCTCGTATTACTGCTGAACGGTCAATTAAAGAACAAGAAGTGGAAGCTGAACGTAAAATCACCATTGCAAAAATCGAAAAAGACAAAGCCATTCAAATCAGTCAACAAGGCACTAACATCGAAATTGCCAGCAAAAGCCGTGATGAATCCGTTGCCAAAGCCGAGGCCGATAAAGCCCGTGCCGAAGCCGTAAAGGCGGAAGAAAGCGTGGTCACTGCCCGTCAACTGGCGGTTGCTGAACGGGAAAAATCCATTCAATTAGTGGAAGCGCGTAAAAGAGCCGAACAAGAAGCAATTGGTGTTACGGTCGCCGCCGAAGCGGAGCGTGATGCCGCCAAGGCACGAGCTGAGTCGTTGCAAACGCAAGCTACGGCTGAAGCCGAAGCCGACCGTATTCGTGCCGAAGGGATACGCGCAAAATATGCCGCACAAGCCGATGGTAAACGCATGATTAACGAAGCAGAAAATACCTTGTCGCCTGAATTAATTGCTATGCAAGTGAAGATGTTATTGATTCGAGAGTTGCCGCGTATTATTGAGCAATCCGTTAAGCCATTAGAGCAAATTGAAGGCATTAAAATCATTCAAATTGAAGGATTGAATGGTGGCCAACACTCAGGCAATACCACTGAGGGCGGCAATAATACCAACTCAGGCAACCTCAGCGAACAAGTGATTGCCAGTGCCTTACGTTATCGCGCTCAAGCACCGTTAATTGACCAGTTAATGAGTGAAGTGGGTTTAGCGGGTGGTAGCACGCAGGGATTGGTGCAGGGGTTGTTAAAAAGCCAAGAGTCAGAGACTAAGTAAGTGCCTATGTTATTTTTTGGTATGCAATACACTGGCTGATAATAGGAAATGAGGAAAGTACTTTGGCTTTAAATAATGCTCATGAAGGTTATGACTACCAAGATTTAATAACAAGCTACTTTGTTTTAAAAGAAGCATTAGAGGGGAATCTTGATTGCGTTTTTTCAATAGATAAAAAGAATACGACAGGATCTATTCCTGATAGATTTGATGACTTAGTTATAACCAATGGCATTCATATACAGCGAAAACAGAGCCTGTAAATAATTCTGTGTAAACGCGTTTACATGAAGTTTCCTAAACGGT
>VIAD01000016.1 GCA_006546595.1 Moraxellaceae bacterium AER2_44_116
GCAGTTAGCAGTTAGCAGTTAGCAGTTAGCAGTTAGCAGTTAGCAGTTAGCAGTTTTCGTCAAAGCGATGCTTTGTCAAATATTTTACTGATAACTGTTGACTGTAACCGCTGGCAATGGATTTTCCATGTCAACCTATATTGGCCGTTTTGCTCCTTCGCCAACAGGGCCTTTACATGTTGGCTCGCTACTCACCGCAGTGGCTAGTTGGTGTGATGCGCGTGCCGCTCACGGTCAATGGTTATTGCGTATTGAAGATATTGATACCACTCGCTGCCACGCAGAGGCCGCCGAGCATATTATTCGCACCTTAGAACATTATGGTTTGTGGTGGGACGATCAGATTGTTTATCAAAGTCAACGTCATCACTACTATCAAGATGCACTTGCTGTTCTACAACAACAAGGTGATATTTTTTGGTGTGTCTGTTCTCGTCGAGAATTAGCCGAAACGCATAGCCCAATTTATACGGGACACTGTCGAAACCATCCACATTACCGAGCCAATGCTGCGGCTCGCGTACTGATTCCTCCGAATACAAGCGTGACATTCCACGATGCTGTATTTGGCGAAATCCGTGAAAATATTGCTCAGGAGGTTGGTGATTTTGTCATTTATAGGCGTGATGGTTTATTTGCTTATCAATTAGCCGTTGTCGTTGATGATGCTGAACAAGGTATCACTCATGTCGTACGGGGAGCTGACTTACTCGACAATACTGCCCGCCAAATTTACTTACAACAACGACTATTGCTACCCTCTCCACACTACGCACACATTCCACTCGTCGTTAATCACATTGGTGAAAAACTCTCTAAACAAACGGGCGCAACCGCGTTAACATGGGACAATGCCAATGTACAGTTATGGCAAGCATTAACACAATTAGGTCAATGCCCACCCGATACTCTACAATTTGAACATTGTGAGCAAATACTAAATTGGGCGATTCTACATTGGCAGCGCGACAACATCCCTAAGCAATTCATCTTGTAAAATGAGTATTCCCTCTTTTGCACTGACTGAATAAGGGTTTCCCCTTAAATTTTCACCGATGAACGAGTAACTACCATGTATATTGACCGATTGGTGTTAGTTTTTTTAGCGGGAGCTTATTTATTATCACCGACAACAATTGAGTGGTGGAGCTTAGGCGGCACTGCATGGGAGCGACCTTTTTTAATTTGGTTTCTGCTCATTTTGTTAAGTTTTTGGATTAGTAAAAGTAGAGACCACCATGATCTTTGATCCCATTGAGTTATTAAGTTTAGGTGTCGGTTATTTATTTTTATTATTTCTTGTTGCTCATTTAAGCGAGTCAGGATTAATACCGACGAAATGGATTAGAAATCCTATTGTATATGTCCTATCACTTGGTGTTTATATTAGCGCGTGGGGAGTTTATGGTATTATTGGCTTTGCTTATGAAACGGGTTATAATTTCTTAGCTTTTTATTTAGGTGTTTCAGGGGCATTTTTATTAGCTCCCGTATTATTAAATCCCATACTGAGACTGACTAAAAATCATCAACTGAGTTCTTTAGCTGATTTATTTGCATTTCGTTATCGTAGCCAATTTGTTGGCTCACTCACGACAATTATGATGGTTTTGGGATTATTACCGTTATTAGCATTACAAATCCGCGCCGTTGCCGACACAGCCAATATATTAACGCAAACGGTTGATCATAATGGCATTGCTGTCGTATTTTGCGTGATTATTACCGTTTTTACGCTATTATTTGGCGCAAAGCCTTTAACGCCACAATATAAACATGATGGCCTAGTGATTGCTATTGCGATTGAATCCATCATCAAATTAATCATGATGTTATCTGTAGCAGCTTACGCGCTATTTTTTGTTTTTAATGGTAATGCTGGCTTAGCAGATTGGCTATCTAATAATAAAGATGCCGTCGAATTATTATACGTCCCATTAAAAGAAAGCGGCATTTGGCATACATTAATATTTGCATTTTTATTTTCTGCGGTAGTTATGCCATTTATGTATCAAATGGTATTTACTGAAAACTTTCAACCACGGGCACTATTAACGGCCAGTTGGGGATTGCCACTCTATTTATTTTTAATGGCCATTTGTGTTCCTGTTATTTTATGGGCAGGTATTAAACTCGAAGTTGGCTACTCTCCTGAATATTTTACCATTGCTATTGCGATGGCAAGTCAAAGTGCTTTTTTACCGTTATTAGTCTTTATTGGCGGTATTGCTGCGGCAAGCGGTACGATTGTTGTGACCTCTCTGGCATTATCATCCATGATATTAAATCATTTAGTTTTACCATTGGCACAACCCTCACCTGATTATAATTTATATCGTTGGTTAATTTGGGTACGACGATCTTTGATTGTTTTTATTATGGTGCTTTCTTATAGCTTTTATCGGTTATTTACTTACGAACATAGCATGACCGAAATGGCGATTTTAACCTTTGTCGCCACGCTACAGTTTGCACCGGGTTTAGTCAGTGTTTTATTTTGGCCACGCGCAACACGCGCAGGATTTTTATCAGGATTAAGTGTCGGCTTAATTATTTGGTTTAGTGTCTTGGTATTGCCTTATGTGCTGAACTTACCAAATTTATTTACTCAGTTATTAGCCATTAATCTCGCTTTTTTTGAAGACCCAATTTACTGGCATCATATTGGTTTAGGTAGCACGATTGCGAATGCACTGGTGATGTTTTTGGTGTCATTAATTACCACCCAGAGTGCGTCCGAAAAAATGGCAGCGAATAGCTGTGCCGTGGATAATTTACGCCGCCCCTATCGCTGGTTATTAAAAGCCAAATCCGTTGACCATTTTATTAGCTCTTTGGGGGAAGTCTTAGGCCATCTCACCGCCGAGCGCGAAGTCGAACAAGCATTACACGATTTAGGCATGAGTCATGAAGAAGGCCGTCCTTATGCGCTCCGTCGTTTGCGCGATCAAATTGAATCCAATCTTTCAGGATTACTTGGGCCTTCAGTCGCTCATGAAATGTTAGATACGCATCTCCCTTACCAAATTCGTCCCGAAAATCCTGCCAGTGAAGATATTCACTATGTCGAATCCCGTTTAGAAGACTACAAACATCGCCTCTCTGGTTTGGCTGCCGAGCTTGATGCGTTGCGACGTTTTCATCGGCAAACCTTGTATGACTTGCCCATTGGTGTTTGCTCACTGGGTCGAGATTTAGAGATTCTCAGTTGGAATCGAGCGTTAATGGAGATGACTAATATTTGTGATGACGATGTCATTGGTTCACGGCTCACCGATTTGGCCGAACCGTGGCAAACCTTACTTAATGATTTTTTACATAGCCCGAATGTTCAACTCTATAACCAAGAAATTGTTAGTGTTGGCCAAAGCCGTTGGGTCAATTTACACCGTGCGTTTATTGGTGAGTCCGAAAAAGCCCTTGATATGGGCAGTAGTCAGGTTATCGTGTTGGAGGATGTTACCGAACTCGAACGTTTAGAGTCGCAACTGGCACATAACGAACGTTTAGCGGCATTAGGCCGTTTAGCGGCAGGTGTCGCCCACGAGATTGGTAATCCTGTCACGGGTATTGCCTGCCTCGCCCAAAACCTTAAAGCCGAATACAAAGACCCCGACATCATTGAAGCCAGTTCGTTAATTCTCACGCAAACGCAACGGATTACCAATATTGTCCGCTCCTTGGTTGGCTTTGCCCGTACTGACAGCCACATGACGAGCAGCAGTTATAGCGCGGTACAACTCAAAAGTACCATTGATGAAGCCATTAGCTTATTGAAACTATCAGGTGGCAAAGAATATCAATTTGATAACTTCTGTCCCGAAGAGTTAAATGTGCGCGGAAATGCCCAACGACTGATGCAGGTGTTTGTCAATTTATTAAGTAACGCCCGTGATGCTAGCCCGATCAACAGCCAAATTTTGATTGAAGCGCATCAAAATGGCAGTTTTATTCATATTGAAGTCGAAGATTTTGGTACAGGACTACCCGAAGGCACGATTCGTGATAACTTGTTTGAACCGTTTGTCACCACCAAAGAAACCGGCAAAGGGACGGGACTCGGCTTAGCACTCGTACATGGTATTATTGGTGAACATGGCGGCAAAATTCAACTTATGGACAAAGCAGACTACGATCAGGGACGTGGTGTCATTGTACAAATCTCCTTACCTGCATGGGTTAATGATCAAGAGGAAATCGTGGCGTGAAAAACATTTTATTGGTGGAAGATGAACCGCTCATTCGCAGCAGTCTGAAACGCCTACTGGAACGGAATCAATATAAAGTCAGTGAAGCAGGCTCAGTGCATGAAGCGACCGCCAACTTTCGGCTTGATGAGTTTGATTTAGTCATTACCGATGTCCGCTTACCGGGCGAGCTAGGGACAAGCTTAATTGAACTGGCCAAACCGACACCCGTCTTAATTATGACCAGCTTTGGCACGATGAAATCCGCTGTTGATGCCATGAAACAAGGTGCGGTTGACTATATTTCCAAGCCCTTTGACCACGACGAAATGTTGATGAGTGTTGCTCGTATTCTGCGTGAACAGCATCTAACCAAAGAAAATGAAGCCCTAAAACATCAACAAAAAAGTACTAATACCACGGGCATTATTGGCAGTTGCCCCGCTATGTTGGAAATGTATAAACGTATTACCCGTGTTGCACCGATGTCCTCAACGGTATTAATTCGGGGAGAATCAGGGACGGGGAAAGAATTAGTGGCGAAAGCGTTACATCATGAAAGCCCACGTCGAGATCATGCCCTTATCTCTGTCAACTGCGCCGCCATTCCTGAATCACTGATTGAAGCTGAGTTGTTTGGCTATGAAAAAGGGGCGTTTACAGGCGCAAACACTCAACGCAAAGGTTTAGTCGAAGCTGCCGATGGTGGCACGTTGTTTTTAGATGAAATTGGTGAACTGCCCTTAGAAGCACAAGCAAGGCTATTACGTTTACTGCAAGAAAAAGAAGTCCGACGTTTGGGGGCAACACAAACGCGCTCTGTCGATGTACGACTCGTTGCAGCAACACATCGCAACTTAAAACAACTGGCTGCCGAAGGTCGCTTTCGTGAGGACTTATATTATCGGTTGAACGTCATTGAATTAAAATTGCCACCATTACGGGAACGCGGTAATGACATTATTGAAATTGCCGAGAAACTGTTAGAAAAAACATGCCAACGCTTACACGTCAATATGTTGAGTTTTCATGACGATGCTAGAGCCGCCATGTTAGCCTACCCTTGGCCGGGTAATGTCCGTGAATTGGAAAACGCCATTGAACGCGCCGTGATTTTGGCCGAACATCCTGAAATCACGCCCGATTTATTAGCCATTGATTTAGACATTCCCACACTCACCAAACAAGCTGAAAATGAGTCCATCGCTGTTCCTCGACCAACACCATCAATAGCAGTAGCAGTAGCAGAGCCAAAACCAACGGTAATTGCCCCGACACTCATTGAAAATAGCATTGCTTTTGATGAAACCATTCGTAAAGCACCCCCAGAGTTTGATTTTTTGAGTTTTGTTTTATCCTTACAAGACAAGCTATCAGAAACTGAATTAGCAAAACGACTGGGTATTAGTCGCAAGTCCTTATGGGAGCGTCGGCAGAAACTGGGTATTCCACGACGAATGCCGCAAAATAAAACGGAAAGCCCTGATAATCCCGACACATCTAATCATTAAGCAGACTCGTCATAGCGAACAATCTTTCGCCCTTTTTTCTGTTGAGGCTTACCCTTCGACTCCGCTCAGGGAGCATTTTTATGTTGTCTGAGCAAAGTCTTGGTGGCTGAGCGGAGTCGAAGCACTTTTGATGTACCCACACCACCCAACTCCTTCTGTTACTGTGTGTTACCGCACATTAACACACTGTTACTTACCCCCCACTCTGTTACTTAGACACTGACTAGATGTTACTGTTACCGCCCCACCATCATCGCTACTTGCACACATTATTTTCCCACAAATAAAACAACTCCTTGTTTATTAAGTAAAATATAGAAATAAAAATAAAAAACATAAAGTTGGCACGCTATCTGCATTATATATTACGTGCAGCAGATAACACTAATAACAGCGCACAAACAACAATAAGCAACACCGATAACAACAATAAGATCGATGTTACGTGGCGAACAACAATAATAAAGTGTGCCACCAAAAGTAGGAAAAACTGACGAATAATAAAAACTCGCGTCAGATGAAGAAAAACAAAAAGAGCGTCACGCCAACAAGAAGAACGAAGAGAAGAAAATCAGTGCAACGCGGGAGCTTCGGCTCCTGCGCTTCTCTCTCAACAATCCACTCAATAAAATTCCCGACTTATCCTCAAAAGTTGTTATCATTCACCTATCTTAGGGCTTACGCGACAATTACCCGTGTAACTCCTGTAATTATGACTCCGCCATCACCAGAGATGTGTTCTCCATCCATGCCATCATCCACATTCACACTTCAAAAATATAAAGCAGCCGACTACGGCATTCACCCGAATGATGTCAGTGAGGCCGCGCTCGCTACTATCCATGAACTCACCAAAGCAGGTTTTCAAGCCTATGTTGTCGGCGGTGGTGTTCGGGACTTACTATTAGGTTTACATCCTAAAGATTTTGATATTGCAACCGATGCCACCCCCGATCAAATTAAACGGGTTTTTGGCCGTGGTTGTCAGATTATTGGACGGCGTTTTCAATTAGCGCACGTCTATCACAATCGGCAAATGTTAGAAGTCGCCACCTTTCGCGCGCCGCACGAAGAACATACCGCCCACAGCCAAACCTCCGCTCATGGCATGATTGTGCGTGATAACATTTGGGGTTCGATCGACCAAGACGCGCTACGCCGTGACTTTTCCATCAACGCGATGTATTACCAGCCAGAAACAGGGCAAATTTTAGACTTTGCCAACGGCATGAAAGATATCAAGTCGAAAACCTTACGCATGATTGGCGACCCAGCCACGCGCTATCGTGAAGACCCTGTGCGTATGTTACGCGTCGCTCGCTTTGCCGCCAAACTACAGTTTCGTTTGGATGATGCGACTGAAGCCCCCGTCAAAGACTTAGCCTATTTATTAAAAGCCATTTCTCATCATCGTTTATACGATGAAAGCCACAAAATGTTTGCTTGTGGTCATTTACAGGCCTTACTTCAACATTTGGGTGAGATGGATTTATTTAGCGCATTATTTCCTCAAGTCAAAGAAGACGTATTTAATTCGCCTTTAGTCAAATTAGCTGCGAAAAATACCGATGACCGTATTCAACAAGGCAAATCGGTCAATCCTGCCTTTTTTTATGCGGTTGTCTTATGGGAATGGCAACAACGATTAACCAAATTGGAATTAGATCGAGGTGAAGACATCTTCCCTGCCTATCAATCTGCCGGCATTAAAGTCTTAACACTTCAATCACAACAAACTGCGATCCCGCGTTTTGTCGCCCAAACCATTCGCGATATTTGGGACTTACAACCCCGCTTAGAAAAACCGCGTTCACGTGTCGTGCCCAAGCTGATTATTCAACCCAAATTTCGTGCTGGCTTTGACTTTTTGTTATTACGTGAACTCAGTGGTGACAATCGCACTCATGGTATGGGTACGTGGTGGGAACATTATCAGGCCGTCTCGACCGATGAGCAAGAAGTGCTATTAAGACTGTTAGATAAACCTAAAGCCAAGCCTAAAAGTAACAAACCGAAAAAGCCTAAAGCGGTTGTTGCAAACACGAAAGAAGCCCAGTAGGGGCGAATTCATTCGCCAATCAATAAAGGCGAATAAATTCGCCCCTACAGAAGTGAATGTTAATGTTATGAGTTATCTCGCCTATTTGGGCTTAGGTGCAAATCTAGGCCAACCACAACAACAACTCAGCTGGGCAGTACACCAACTGTCTGCCCTGCCTCAGTGTCAATTAGCGGCTGTTTCCCGTTTATACCGCAGTAAGCCCGCGCTGGGTTCACCCGAAAATCAACCTGACTACACCAATGCCGTTGTTGCTGTGACGACCACGCTCCCTCCTCATCAACTCTTACAACAGCTTCAAGCCTTAGAAAATCAGGCTGGACGAGTCAGAGTCGAACGTTGGGGCGCACGGGTATTAGATTTAGATATATTGCTATATGCCCAAGACATCATCAAAACGGCTGATTTAATCATTCCTCACCTTGAGTTATGTCATCGTTCCTTTGTCGTTTTACCTTTATTGGACATTTGTCCAACCTTAGCTTTGCCAAACGGCACAAAAATCGCTAGCCTAGCGACCGCCACAGTCTCTGATGACATTCACGTCACTGCCGACAATACATGGTGGCATTCATTCGACTAAGACGAGGTACATAATGGCTGTTTCGTTAACCACACTACGCGATTGCAAAAAACGTGGCGAAAAATTCGCAATGATTACCTGTTATGACACTATTTTTGCCCAAACCATGAATACCGCAGGGGTGGAATGCCTATTGGTTGGCGACTCGTTAGGCATGGTGTTACAAGGCCATAGCTCTACACTACCCGTCACCATGCACGATATGATTTATCACACCCAATGTGTGGCTCGTGGTAATAGCAATGCCTTTTTATTGGCAGATATGCCATTTATGTCGTATGCCACTGTGAACGATGCCCTCAATAATGCCGCCGCATTAATGCGTGTTGGCGCACATGCCGTCAAATTGGAAGGCGGTGCATGGCTTGCGGAAACAGTGCAGCAATTAGTCCGTGGTGGCATTCCAAGCTGTGTCCACATGGGCTTAACACCTCAATCAGTGCACGTCTTTGGTGGCTATAAAGTACAAGGTAAAACCGCTGATGCCGCCGCACAACTGATTGCCGATGCCAAAGCCTTAGAACAAGCAGGTGCAGCTCTCCTATTGTTAGAGTGTGTGCCGAGTACGGTTGCCGCACAAGTCACGGCCAGCGTGTCTATTCCTGTGATTGGTATTGGTGCGGGTAAAGACTGCGACGGCCAAGTATTAGTCGTTCATGACATGCTCGGTTTATCACAAGGTAAACCTGCGCGCTTTGTCAAAAACTTTTTGGCGGGTCAAGACAGCATTCAAGCCGCGTTTTCGGCCTATGTCGCCGCCGTTAAAAACCAAAGCTATCCCGCTCCTGAACACGGATTTAATTAATATGCAGATCGTCAATACTATTCAGGCGTTACGCGCGCTGGTTAAAGCCGCCAAAATGGCAGGAAAAACCGTCGGCTTTGTCCCGACAATGGGCAATTTGCATTTTGGTCATATTCGTTTAGTGCAAACGGCTAAAAGTCAGTGTGATGTTGTCGTCACCAGTATTTTTGTGAATCCCACCCAGTTTGGCGCGAATGAAGATTTTGGCAGTTATCCACGCACACTAGAAGCGGACTGTACCTTATTAGCAGATGGCCACTGTGACATCGTTTTTGCACCGTCAGCCCTAGAAATGTACGCCAATGGTACGGGGCAAAGCACAGTCGTAACCGTAGCTGGATTAAGTGAGCAATTGTGCGGCGAACATCGGGCAGGCCATTTTGCGGGTGTGGCCACGGTGGTTTCTAAACTGTTTAATATCGTCCAACCCGATAGCGCATTTTTTGGCGAAAAAGACTTTCAACAATTAGCTGTGATTCGACGTTTTACCGAAGAGTTAGCTTTTCCAATTACCATTGTCGGTGTACCCACAGAACGTGCAGCCGATGGTTTGGCGTTAAGTTCGCGTAATGGCTATTTAACCGCCGAAGAGCGTGCTCAAGCACCTGCTATTTATCAAATATTATCGCAATTACGCCAAGCGGTTTTGAATGGTCAGCGTGAATATACTATGCTGTGTGATGCGACGGTTTTGCACTTGCAAAAGCTGGGTTTTGATCCTGACTATGTGGCTATTATGCGTAGTCACGACTTACAGCCTGCCACTACCACTGACCAACAATTAGTGATACTGGTGGCTGCCAAACTCGGCAAAACCCGATTAATTGACAATATTACGGTTAATTTAGCCATCTAACGCCTAAAACGTGGACAAACATCCCGTTTTTATTGTTAGAATTGATTGATTGCGGGCGAATATTGCGGCAAAATGACCCGCTTTTTTCGCCTAGTTCCACACCGCCCAGCGATACCCCCCAACGGAGGCAGCCGCCATGCAATGCACCATGCTCAAAGCCAAACTTCACCGTGCTGTTGTTACCCACGCGGAAGTAGATTATGAAGGCTCTTGCGCCATCGACGGCAATTTACTCGATTTATCGGGTATTTTAGAGTACGAACAAATTCAAATTTATAACGTCACCAATGGTGAGCGTTTTACCACTTATGCGATTCGCGCCGAAGCTGGCTCGCAAATGATTTCTGTTAACGGTGCGGCGGCTCATAAAGCGCAACCCGGTGACAAAGTGATTATTTGTGCTTATGCGGATTATACTTCAGCCGAATTGATGAATTTCAAACCTCGTCTTATCTATTGCAATCCTGACAATACCGTTAGCCATAGTGCTAATGCGATTCCTGTGCAAGTAGCTTAGTTTGCTAGCTTATCAATAAAAAAACGGCGTTTAATCACGCCGTTTTTTACCAAGCACTCTGAGTATTTAATAACGCCCAATATCTCCAAACTCCTTATAAAAAACTACCCTGCTTTAAGGTTCATCGTAATACGCGCACTAAACACTTTCACGTTGTTGGTATCAAAAATTTCGACAGGCACAATAATATCCCCTTGCACAGTCCAGTCTAATTGGCTGCCATCTGCCACGGCACGTAAATCCGTTTTCGCTTTGGCTAAATATTCCACCGACATGGCTTTTGGAATCCAGCGATAGCCTTCAGGAATAGACACATCCGTCATCGTTCCAGCAACTAATTCTGCCGCATTACACATAGCAATGGCATGAACAGTGCCTAAATGATTGGTAATTTCTCGGCGAAACTTAACGTCTACTTCGCAGTAACTCGGTTTTAACGCGCTAAACTCGGGTGCGATGGTGCTAAAATATGGAGCAACCTGACACACCATTTGGCTAAACTGGGCATTACCAACATTATTGTATAAGGCTAAAAACTGACTCATGGTTATCTCTCCAACAGGTTTTATCAATAAAACAATTGGCCAAACACGCGCCAATAAACTAGAATATTACTCTAGAACATTATTCTGGAATTAACAATGGCTATTGCAGAAAAAAATCAACGTAAACGCGAAATACTCGAAGCGGCCTTAACGTGCTTTAGTGAGTCTGGCATTGAAAGTACAACGATTGATCACATTCGGGCGAAATCGGGCGCAAGCGTAGGTAGTATTTATCATCACTTTAGCAATAAAGAAGGCGTCGCCACCGCACTGTATATTGGCGCATTAGAAGATCACGCCAATCAGCAATTTGCGTTACTAGAACAGGCTAATTCGGCGGAGCAATGTATTAAATCACTGGTTTATGCCTATGTGGACTGGGTGACAGCTAACCCTGAATTGGCTTTATTTATGCAACAAGCACGCGGTTATGTGTTGAATGGAACACATGCAGAAGCGTTAATTAGCCGTAATCGCGAACGCTTAGGGCAGTTATTACCCTATTTGCAACGCCATCATGAAAATGGCTCATTACGCTTATTTCCCAAAGAACTGTATAACTCCTTAGTGTTAGGTGCAACTAAGGATTATTGCCGAATTTGGTTGTCTGGACGCGCCAAAACATCACCGATGGAGTATCGAGAAATGTTAGCAGATGCAGCATGGCGGACGGTGGCGATCTAATCAAACCATCCTAACATCAATAGGGGCAAAAGAATTTTTGCCCCTACCAAGAATCTAATACATTCCCGTCATCGCCCGAATAATATGAAAATGGTCTTCAAACAACCGTTCAGGCTGTAGTGCCGATAACGGCAACCAAAAGGCACTTTTCGCGTCATCGCCGCCCTTCACTTTTGGCAAACTGGTATCGGGCTTTAAGTCAAACATAAACGCATGCGTAATAGTACGGCCACGCGCTGAACGATACGGGTCATCAAAAACGCGTTGACCTCTTAACGAGCCATGCAACACAGGCTCAGGCACTTTTAAGCGCGTTTCTTCACGTAATTCACGAATACAGGCATTTATTAAGGTTTCGCCTTGGTCAACAAAGCCACCCGGTAAAGCAAATAAGCCCTTACCCGGTCTTGCTTTACGCTCGACTAATAAAATATGCCCAGACTGCACTACTACCGCATCTACCGTAACAAACGTCGGGGTATACGGAGCAACATCCCATGCTTGTTTATATTGTTGAATGAAACGTGCTTCTTCACCTAAAGAGTGATAAATATCTTGAGCTTGAAATGTTTGTAAAAAATTTACCGTACCTTGCGGCAAAAGATCTTGGGCAGGCATTTGCCCTAACAAATAAGCTTCGCGTAACGGGGTTGCCGATAAAGCATGGTGATTTTCAACATCCACACTTTCCCATTGCGGAAATAAGCGTAAGTAGTACGAGCTTTGGTCTTTTTTATGACCGATTAAACCAATACGTGGATTCGCCGTCGCGCTGTGTTTGGACACCACCTCTTGTACTGCTTCTTGAACATTCGTTACCCACACCGCATCGTTATACAAACAATCATGCAAGGGCTGACAATGGACACGAGCGGCATCTTCGGGCTTTAAACTGCCCAAAATCATTTCTGTGCGCTCTTCAATACTAAAGGGATTACGGGTATTACGCGCTTGTTTTGCCGAACCAATTAACACAATCACCTGTGCACTTTGCGCTAAGGCTTGTTGCAAGACACGGGCATGGCCAATATGAAACGGCTGAAAACGACCAATAAAAACAAGAAAATCGAACATAGCAGCAAGCTCCTTGCTGTGGATTAAGAAAAATAGCGTCTATCACTATTATTTTATGGCTTATAGCCACCAAACAATCATACAAAGAAAAACTGAAAACGGATAGAAAAAAACACAGCAACGCCATGACATCAAGGCTTCGACTCCGCTCAGTCAACAACTAAACGCTCCCTGAGCAGAGTCGAAGGATACTAAATACCAAAGACTTTTAAGATAGCATCCCAAACGCCCCCAAATGTTCGGGTAATCACATGTTGGTTTTGGCGTTTATCAGGTGTTTGCTCATAAAAATAAATTCCCGACTGACCGCTAAATTGGTCATTAAACAACGTATCTTTATCCATATAATATGACACAAAGGTCTCACAGCGATAATTGGCATAGGCCGCTCCTGCACTAAAACCCAGTGTTGCAGATTGCTGAATTAAACGTGCTTCACCAACAGGCTCTAGTATCACGCCACAATTGCCCTTCACAATTAATTGACAAGCCCCATGAAAGACAAAATAACGAAACTGAAACGTCAACCAACTGTGCAAATAATTCAGCCGCCAATGACGTGTAATGCGAATATCATCCTGTTGGTGTTTAATAACCCCCACTAAACAATGCGGCTTACAGACCAATGTTGCACCTACGGGCAAGTCTAAAATCATCACTTCTGAATGTACTTGGCGAGTAGAGGCTATTTGCACAGTTTCTATTTTGTCATCACGACTACGCACACACACTAACGTCACCAATCCCGCCGCTAAGCACGAAAAAGGAATATGCGCATTCAAAAACCAGCGGGTCGTTTTTTCGGATTGCCGACTGTAACTTTGTAAATAGTCAGGATGAATCAGTAATTCTTGCTCTGGTGGGAGTATCACCGTGACCGCGTGTGTTGAGACATGCCCTTGTGTTTGAGTATTAAAGATCGGTGTTTCAACAGGACGCATGCTGTCATCATCGGGCAAAATAACCACAGCAGGCAATCGGGTAACGACGGGAGCTAAGACAAAATACATCAGCACCTTAAAGATAATCGGTGTCAATATCAGCCCCAACAAAATCATCAATGCCGTAGGCAACACCCCTGACAGCGACACACGGACACGTTGAATGAAACTGCTATTCAATAGCGTGTCTTGTTGACTAATGGATTGATTTAATTGCTGCATAGCCGTTTTTGACTGCTGCATTTCCTGAACTAACTGCCGACTTTTAATGATTTCTGGCGACTGATTTAACTTAGTTTGCCATAAGATATGAGCTTGTTGGGCAAGATTAACCTCCGTTGTTAAGGCCAAGATTTTGGCATCATAACTCTTTAGGTCAATAAATATTTCAGACGTTGGATTTTTACGCGCCCACCAGTGTTCTTCCCATAACTGTTGACGTTGTTGCTGTAGCTGTTGCAACTGTAATTGTAACTGACTGAGTTGCTTTGCCTTTTCGACCAGTTGTTGCCTTAATGTCTCCGTCATTTTGACTAGCTGAGTTTGTGTGACTTGTAGCTCATGATAGCGTTTTTGTAATATTTGTTGCGTACTCTGCAATTGTTGCTTTTCTTGCTCCGCTCGCTCGACCAATTGCCATTCATTGTGCAACCACGAGCCTGCCAGCAAGATTAGCATTATCACCACTAACCAACTGAATTTTTCAATTAGAAAGCGCAAAATCCCTACTAATAACTTTCCCATGTGTCCTGTTCCAATGCCTACAAATAAACGTGAGTCCAAGCAATCACGCTCACTCATCGACATATTTTTATATAGATGGTGTTATTTTAATATATCCTAAAAGCCAATCTTAATGGCAAAACAACACCCGTTAATCCGCTAGCAAATGATATTTTTACCATGAAAACATTTTTCTCGTTAATCGACCAACTCAATCTTAACCCGTCAGAAAAAACAACGATTGAAGCCGAAATATGGCAACACTATGGTCACTATAAAATAGTTTTAGCCTTAGATATGAGTGGTTTTTCGTTAACGGTTCGTCGTGATGGCATTATCGCGTATTTGGCAAAAATCAGAAAAATGCAACAACTGGCGATTCCTTTGGTCATTAATCATCAGGGAGAAGTTGTGAAGTGTGTCGCTGACAATTTAATGGCTATCTTTGATGATGCTAACTGTGCTGTTAACGCTGCCATCGCAATTAATTTGGCCTCTCAAGATATTGGCCAATCGGTGAGTATTGGTTTAGATTACGGTCGTATCTTATTGATTCATCATCAAGATTGTTATGGTGATGCTGTCAATAAAGCCTATAAATTAGGGGAGGATATTGCCAGAGCGAATGAAATTTTAATCACCGAACAACTGAAAGCACAACTTCCACCCACTGCTACCCACCGTTTAATTGCCGAGCATATTTCAGTATCGGGCTTAGAATTTACGGCGTATAAAGTCAATTAAATGAATAGTTAGCGGATTTGGCGGCGGCTTTCATGCCGATAAAACATCACGGAAATTAATACCGCAAACCCCAAAAAGCCAAAGACTATAGATCTATAGCGTTGGTGAATATCACGCAAATGCTCTACTTTTGTCAGTGCACGTTTAATTTGGTCTGAATAAACTCAACAGCTCTGCTGCTTTCGAGCCTAAAAATCGCCATAGATGAGGGGTCGTTAAATCAGAATAATGATATGTTGTTGTAACATGAGAATCTATCCCTCGGGTAATATCAGTTTTTGTTGTGCTGCAATAACAATACGCGCACACGCTTCGGCATCCGAACCCGCATGATGATGATTGAGTGGGATATTTAAATGCTGACACACATCCGATAATTTCGTTGGACGAATTTCCCAAACTTTACGCGCCAGTTGCACGGTACAACGAAATGGAGCAAGAGGCATTGCAACATCTGCGGCCAAACAACAAGCCGCTAACACGCCTCGATCAAATGGCGCATTATGAGCAGCAATAAAGCCAATATCGGCAAACTCTGATGCTAGACTTGGCCACAATTCGGCAAACGTTGGTTCATGAGCGACATCGCGCCAATAAATGCCATGAATATGAGAAAAGATAATACGTGAACGCGGCGGTTTAATTAAATAATAAGTACGTTTAACAATTTCACCGCCACTGACACGCACCAAACCAATGGCGCAAGCACTATCGCGACCATTGTCTGCCGTTTCAAAATCTAGGGCGACGAAATCTTTCATAGTTAACCGTTTACCCATTCTTCGCTTAAATTGCCCCTTCAACTCCGCTCAGGGAACGTTTTTGCGGTGGCTGAGCGGAGTCGAAGCCATTTTTCGAGAATACTTGACTGTTGTTAAGTGAAGAGTTTCGTAAACTCCCAAATACTCAACAGCCCCGAAGAACACCTTTAACTTACAGTAACAAAAAAAGGACACTGACGTGTCCTTTTCTTTGACGCTAATTAACGCACGATTAACCCGCTAATTGTGCTTTTAATTCACGACGACGACGATGCAAGACAGGCTCAGTATAACCATTCGGTTGGGCACAGCCCTCAAATACCAACTCACAGGATGCCGCAAAAGCAACGGAGTTCTCGGTATTACCCGCCATGTTCACGTAAAGCGCATCACCTGCGTTTTGACCATCAACCACAGCCGCCATACGTACCATTGCTTCCATGACTTGTTCTTTGTTGACAATGCCATGACGCAACCAGTTGGCAATATGTTGACTGGAAATACGTAAGGTCGCACGGTCTTCCATCAAACCAATATTGTGAATATCAGGCACTTTCGAGCAACCCACGCCTTGGTCAATCCAACGCACGACATACCCTAAAATACCTTGGCAGTTGTTGTCTAACTCTTGCTTGATTTCTTCTTCGCTCCAGTTAGTATTTTCTGCCAATGGAATGGTCAAAATATCATCCACATTAGCACGGGCGCGGGATTTCAATTCGTCTTGGCGAGCAAAAACATTGACTTTGTGATAGTGCATGGCGTGTAAGGTTGCACCTGTAGGCGATGGAACCCAAGCAGTGTTAGCACCAGCCAATGGATGAGCAATTTTTTGCTCGACCATATCTTTCATCAAGTCAGGCATTGCCCACATACCTTTACCGATTTGCGCTTTGCCTTGTAAACCACAAGCCAAACCAATATCGACGTTCCAGTTTTCGTAGGCACTAATCCATTTTAATTTTTTCATGTCAGCTTTACGCACCATCGCGCCTGCTTCCATAGAAGTATGGATTTCGTCACCTGTACGGTCTAAGAAACCTGTATTAATAAACATCACACGGTCTTTAGCTGCACGGATACATTCTTTCAAATTAACTGTCGTACGACGCTCTTCGTCCATAATACCCATTTTGACGGTGTTATGAGCCAAGCCTAAAGCTGCTTCAACACGACCAAAAATTTCATTCGCAAATGCGACTTCTTCTGGACCGTGCATTTTGGGTTTAACAATATAAACTGAACCTGTACGCGAATTTTTGCGTGTGCCATTGCCTAATAAATCGTGTTTAGCGATGAGGATAGTCACTAAAGCATCCATGATGCCCTCAGGAATTTCCGCGCCTTTGTACAACACAGCTGGATTGGTCATCAAATGACCAACATTACGTACTAACAATAACGAACGGCCATGCAAGGTAATGGCGTTGCCGTTTAAGTCTTTGTAAGTACGGTCAGCGTTCATGGTACGCACTAAGGTTTTGCCGCCTTTGTCAAAAGACTCAGACAAGTTGCCTTTCATCAAACCTAACCAGTTGCTATAGACTTCAACTTTGTCTTCGCCATCAACGGCAGCAACAGAATCTTCACAATCACAAATGGTGGTTAAAGCCGACTCAATGACGAAGTCTTTAATACCCGCAGCATCTTGCTTGCCAACAGGACTGTTAGCATCAAATTGAATATCAATGTGCAAGTTGTTATTTTTCAACAAAATGCTGGTTGGTGCAGTAATGTCTCCTGCATAGCCAGCTAATTTTTCAGGCGATGCCAAACCGACTTTCGTGCCATCCTTGAGTGTAACCTCAACCGCACCATTAACAATGGCATAGCTGACTGAATCAGCGTGTGAGCCAGTCGCTAAAGGCGCGGCTGTGTCTAATAAAGTACGCGCATAAGCAATGACTTTTGCGCCACGAACAGGGTTATAACCTTTGTTACCTTTGGCTGCGCCGTCTTCATCACCAATAATATCGTTGCCGTACAACGCATCGTACAAGCTACCCCAACGGGCATTCGCCGCATTTAAGGCATAACGAGCATTTTTGACAGGTACAACTAATTGTGGGCCTGCGATGCGAGCAATTTCGTCATCGACATTTTGGGGGTTAACGGAGAAGTCTTCACCTTCTGGTACTAAATAACCAATTTCGGTTAAAAAAGCTTTGTAGGCCGTAAAATCCAATTTAGGATTGGCACGATGCCACTCGTCAATCTTGACCTGAATCGCATCACGTTTCGCCAATAATGCTTGGTTTTTTGGCATTAAGTCCGCAATCACCGACTCAAAAGCTGTCCAATAATCGTCCACGCTCACGCCTGTACCTTCGATGGCTTGATTAACGATAAAATCATACAGTTCTTTGGCAATAGCTAATTCGCCGCGCTGAACACGTTCGGTCATGTTGTCACCTGTGTGGGGAGTCAAAATCAAAAAGTGCGCTATTGTAACTAAATTTAGCTAGGCTTGCTATTTGAGATAAATCAGTCCGCCCTTTTAATACCTCAAAGACTTCGGCAAGCAACCTAAAATTGAGTTTAGCTAGCATCGACATTCATTTAAATATAAGGCTATTTTATTTTTGTGGTTTTTTGGGACTAAATCGCTCTAAAAAATTTTAGTCATAAGCAGTATCTAGCCTGATCTTCACCACTTTAGGACTTACACGCGAATAGCATAATCGGGCATAATGTCGCACTTTCTTTTTATAGATTGGCTTGCGTAGCTAAATCCACATAAACAACGATTATTTTTAGGTGAAACATCATGATGCGTACGCATTATTGCGGCGGCTTAAATGAGTCTGCTATTGGCCAAACCGTCACTATTTGCGGCTGGGTACATCGTCGTCGTGACCACGGTGGCGTGATTTTCTTGGATATGCGTGACCGTGATGGTCTAGTACAAGTGGTATTCGACTTCGATCAAGATGCCCCCGAAGTATTGGCCACTGCCAATAAAGTACGCAGTGAATACGTGCTAAAAATTACTGGATTGGTACGTCAACGCCAAGTCGGTGCAGAAAATCCAAACATGCCTACGGGTATGATTGAGATATTAGGCAAGGACCTTGAAATTCTGAATGCCTCCGAAACACCTCCTTTCCCATTAAACGATGACTTTACCAATGTTGGCGAAGAAATTCGTTTGAAATACCGTTTCTTGGATATGCGTCGTCCTGAAATGTTGCAACGGATGCGTTTCCGTTCACAAGTCACTAGCAAAATCCGTAACTATTTAGACCGTAACGGCTTTTTGGATGTTGAAACGCCCGTTTTAACCCGTGCAACTCCCGAAGGTGCGCGTGATTACCTTGTGCCATCGCGTACACAACCGGGTTCTTTCTTTGCATTGCCACAATCCCCCCAACTATTTAAACAATTGTTAATGGTGTCGGGCTTTGACCGTTATTACCAAATTGCTAAATGCTTCCGTGATGAAGATTTACGCGCTGATCGTCAACCTGAATTCACTCAAATTGATATTGAAACGTCATTTATGGATGACGAAGATATTATGAACATTGCCGAAGGTATGGCGGTGGAATTGTTTGACGAATTATTAAACGTCAAATTCGATAAATTCCCACGTATGACTTATGCTGAAGCGATGCGTCGTTTTGCTTCTGACAAGCCTGATTTGCGCATTCCTTTAGAATTAGTCGATGTTGCTGACATTCTTAAAAGCGTTGATTTTAAAGTCTTTGCTGCACCTGCCAATGATCCAAAAGGCCGTGTTGTTGCTTTGCGTGTACCGAAAGGTAATGAAATATCACGCGGTAAAATTGACGAATATACCAAATTTGTCAGCATTTATGGTGCGCGGGGCTTAGCTTATATCAAAGTCAATGACACCAGCAAAATCAATAATGGTGTGGATGGCAAAGAGTCTGGCTTGCAATCCCCCATTATCAAAAATATGTCTGATGATGTTTTACAAACCATTATTGCGCGTACAGGCGCAGAAAATGGCGATTTGATTTTCTTTGGTGCGGATAAAGCCAAAATCGTCAACGATGCTATGGGCGCACTACGGGTAAAACTCGGCCACGACCTGAACTTGATGACTTGTGAATGGGCTCCATTATGGGTGGTTGAATTCCCAATGTTTGAAGAAGTCGGCGATGGCCAATGGACTTCGGTTCATCATCCGTTCACCATGCCTTATGGTACTGTTGAAGAGCTGAAAAACAATCCCGCCGAAGCCACGTCTGTTGCTTATGACATGGTGTTAAACGGTACGGAATTAGGCGGTGGTTCTTTGCGTATCTATAACTTGGAAATGCAAAAAGCCGTATTCGCAGCACTCGGTATTGGCGAACAAGAAGCGCAAGAAAAATTCAGCTTCTTGTTAGATGCCTTAAAATACGGTGCGCCTCCGCATGGTGGTTTGGCATTTGGTTTAGACCGTTTGGTGATGTTGATGACAGGCGCAAGCTCGATTCGTGATGTCATTGCATTCCCAAAAACCAAAACAGCTGAATGTATTATGACGCAAGCACCTGCCCCTGTAGATGCTAAACAATTGCGTGAGTTACATATTCGTTTGCGCGAAAAAGCCGCTGAGTAATCACTAACTCCCGCGTCTCCTTCCAAGCAAAGGGGATGCGGGAGATTCATATAGGAGCTTGTCTTATGGCTGGCCATTCCAAATGGGCGAACATTAAACATCGTAAAGCTCGCCAAGATGCCTCTAAAGGTAAAGTCTTTACCAAATATTTACGCGAAATTGTCGTTGCCGCGCAAATGGGCGGTGCTTCAGAAGCCGAAAACCCACGTTTACGCGCCATTGTCTCTAAAGCCTTATCGGCCAACATGACCCGTGACGTGATTAACCGTGCGATTCAACGCGGTGTAGGTGGTGGAGACACGGATAAAGTCCAAGAAAACACTTATGAAGGTTATGGTATGGGTGGCGTAGCGGTATTGGTCGAAACCATGACCGACAACCTTAAGCGCACCGTGAGTGATGTACGCCATGCCTTTACTAAATGTGGTGGCAACTTAGGTACGTCTGGCTCGGTAGATTATTTATTTACCAAACGCGGCGAACTCAGCTTTCATGATGCTGATGAAGACAAAATAATGGAAGTTGCGTTAAATGCAGGCGCAGAAGACGTGATAAGCCAAGATGGTACTGTGGTGGTTATTACTACACCCTACACCTTTGGAGCGGTTCAAGATGCCCTAGAGGTGGCTGGCCTTAAAGCCGATCATGCCGAAGTCACCATGCACGCAGCGACGCAAGCCGATATTAACGACATTGAACAAGCACAGAAAATAATCAAAATGATTGATATGTTGGAAGATTTAGACGATGTACAAAACGTTTATACCAATGTTAGTTTTAGTGAAGCGGTGATGGACGAGTTGAATAAGTGACTTTATAAGTCGGGCTAAATGTCCGACTTATTTTTATAAGGATGGTAAAAATGAAAGATATTGGTTTAAATATTAGCGCGTTAAGTTTAGAAGGCTTTTCAATTACTGGCTTCCGCCAAAAAGAATCTGACAAATTTGATATTAATAAGTTATCTAGAGTAAATATTCTGATTGGAAAAAATAACTCAGGAAAAAGTAGACTTATTAGAGAGCTATTTAAAGGTTATATTGACAATTTAGACGACTCAATAATCCCACTAGAAAAAACAAGAGAAAATATAATATCTAGTTTTTCTAAATTTTTCAAAGAAAATGCGCTAAATACAAGCTTACTTGTTCCCAACTTTAACTTTAATTCCTCGATTACTGAACATTTAAGTAATTTTAATACTTATAGCCAAAAATTTTTCAGAAGCTTTGAACATAATAACATTCCTAGCTTTTTCGAAAAATTTGATAAAATAGATGAGCGTGAAAGGATTTATATACATAATTTATGGAAAAAATATATAGATGATGTCTATATGAAAAATATATATCCACCATTGGAACGAATTATAAATACAATATCGCAAGATACCACAAAAATATACATCCCCATGCTAAGAGGATTAAGGCATCTTGATACAGAAAAGACTAATTTTTATTTCAATCAAAGCTTAAGTGATTATTTTCTTGGCGAGCAAAATTCAAATTCATATAACATCCAATATTATACCAAAAAAGATAAGAAAAAATTATTTACAGGTTTAGAAATTTACCAAATACTTCAAGAAAAACTTCTAGGAATGCCTGACGAACGTTTACAAGTTAAAAAATATGAAACCTTTCTATCAGTAAATTTTTTCAACCATCAAGAAGTTACTTTAATACCATTTATTAAAAAAGATGAAAAAGACAAATGCATTCATATCAAAATCGGTAACGAAGATCAATTCCCCATTTATCACCTCGGCGATGGCTTACAAACCATTATCATTGTCACCTTCCCTATCTTTATGGCCGAACATCCTTCTCTATTTTTTATCGAAGAGCCAGACCTTGCTATGCACCCCAGTATGCAACGCGCTCTTATTCAAGCCATGCTGGATAAAAAAGAACACCAATACTTTTTAACCACGCATTCAAACCATTTTTTAGATATGGCCTTAGAAAGTGACGATATATCCATATTTCAAGTACAAAAAGAGATAGAAGATGGTAAGGCAAAATTTAAAATTACTCATGCAACGGCAATATTAAAATCTGTTTTTGAAGATTTAGGGATTAGAAATAGCTCCGTTTTATTGGCTAATTGCACAATATGGGTTGAGGGAGTGACTGATAAGCTATACTTAAAAGCATATATGAAAAAATATCTTCAAGAACTTAGTCTTGAAGATACAAAAAAATTCAAAAAATATGATTTATATAAAGAAGACTTACATTATATTTTTGCTGAATATCAAGGCAGTAATATAATGCACTGGAATTTCAGTGATGATGACGATAACAACCCAAAAACCACCAACATTAAATGTTTCTGTGGCACAGCATTTTTACTTGCTGATGGTGATATTAGAAGCAAGAAAAATCAAAATGAAGGATTAACTAGAGATAAAATCCTAGAGTCTATTTTTGATAAAGGTCATCTTGAGATTTTAGAACAAAAAGAAATCGAAAACTATATTCCGATAGAAATCGTCAAAATGACCGTTGACAATATGTGGAATAGTTTTAATAACGATACAATCGGCTTAACACTTGATGACTCGGCAATAGACAACGAATACTTTAAAAGCGAAGGCGTTGGCAATTATTTAGAGTCGTTAATAAAACCTACAGGCACAAAAAACCGATTTTTCTTTGCTGAAACAAGTGGAACAATAAAAAATAAAGTTAAATTTTGCGAAATTTCCATTAATTTCATGAATACTCAGCAAGATTGGAAGTTAACAAAAGAATTAACCCAGCTTTGTGAAAAAGTCTTCCAATATATTGCGTCTAATAACCCCGCATAGCATCCAAAAACAAGAAAGGCAGCCTAGGCTGCCTTTTCTTACTTGCTAATCAAGAACTTATAAACCCGCCAACTTCAAACGATTAGCATGTTCACGATAAACAGATTTAGGGTCAGTAGCGAAAATATGACGTAACCCAAACATCAAATTCACTTCATCCAAATGATTCATGGAATAGTTGTCACGTAACACGACACCCAAATGGCTGCTACATTGTGTCACTAAACCATCATTAGCTTGTGAAGTCACAAGGCTAGTTAAACCTAACAAGGCATCTGTTGGGTCAAGTACGTTAGTTAATGGGCTTGTGCCACCCCAAGAGTAAAACTTGATGTTGTTTACTGTTGCCGCACCTGAACCACAGGCTGTTGTTGGTACACCCGCTGGATATTTAGCCGTAAATGCGGCAGAACCCGAAGTTGACAAAGCGGCAATGCTATTTTTAGCACTTTGATTGTAACTACCTGCCCCATTAAATAACTCAATCACACTGGCTAAAGCATTCAGCGCACCGTAAGCAACCGCACTTAATGGCCCTGTTTTGGTAATTAAATCAGCGACGGGTGCACCTTTCACTGGACTACCAATGGCTGTTACCGAAGCGACTTTTGTTGGAATCGCGGCAGCAACATAACGAATGGAATGGCCACCGTGACTGTGTCCCATTAAATTCACTTTCGCTGCACCTGTAATAGCCAAAATGTTTTTGACTTGCGTTAATAACTGCTCACCACGCACATCTGAGCTTTCTAAAGCGGCTACTTGTGTGACATATACTTTCGCGCCGTTGGCTTGTAAATCGGAAGGAATTTGATACCAGTAGTCAATCGCACCACCCAACAATGATTTGAAACCGAACATGCCATGCGCTAACACGATAGGATATTTGGTTTGTGAGTAGGTGGAAGCGGCAGTAGCGGTCACAGAAACCGTCGAAGTCAGAGCTGCAACAAGGCTGGCGATGAGTAATTTACGCATAGTAAAGAGTCCTGCATGTGTTGTTTTTTTAAGCAACTCTTAGAGGAGAGATGCTTTCATTTTTTGTTATCACCAAACTCATTCTTGAGTGGTTGAACACATCTTAGTTGACGATTTTCCCGATGAAAAGCATTTTTTAGCAGATAAACGGCGTTTCCGACGAACGGTTTTTATACAATTGTCTTTTTTATTGTTTATAACTGCCATGGTTTTGATTTTAGCTGTCAGATTCAAGCCGTCACTTTAATAAAAAAACGATGAAGTTCACAGATGATACACAGGTTCTTTTGCGACATTGGAGCATCTTTTTGTTAGCATAGTCGCCTCTTTTTCAGACCTCTGAGCATCCCTCATGTTCATCATTGATTTTATTTTGCACGTTGACCAACACCTTGCCGAATTTGTTGCTAATTACGGCTTATGGATTTATGGCATTTTGTTTTTGATTGTTTTTGTCGAAACAGGTTTAGTGGTGATGCCTTTTTTACCAGGTGATAGCTTGTTGTTTGCCGCAGGTGCATTGGCGGCGATTGGTAAAATGGATCCCTTTATTTTGGGTTTAGTGATTTTTTGTGCAGCAGCACTGGGCGATACTTCCAACTATCATATTGGGAAGTATTTAGGACGAGGGATTATTCAGAAGTATCGTATTATCAATCTCAGTTATTTACATGAAACCGAAGCCTACTTTGCTAAACATGGCGGCAAAACAGTCATTTTTGCGCGGTTTATTCCCATTATTAGAACATTTTCGCCATTTGTTTCAGGCATGGGGGCAATGCCATTTGGACGATTTATTAGTTTTAGTATGATTGGCTCATTAAGCTGGATTATTTCTTTTGTTGGTTTGGGTTATTTTTTTGGTCAAATTCCCACTGTCAAACAAAACTTCACGCTGGTTATTTTTGGCATTATTGGGGTTAGTTTCGCTCCCATTGTTTACCATGCGGTAAAAGCAAAATTAGCTAAAAACAAACAAGCGGCCTCTTAGACTCGATCTTAAACCAACCCTTCGACTTCGCTCAGGGAGCATTTTACGTTGGCTGAGCGGAGTCGAAGCCCTATTACTTACAACGCATACATCTCATCTAAATAACGTAAAATATCTTTAGATTCAAATAGTTCTACACTCTTATTTGTGTCAATTAAGAATGGCACTTGAACTTGCCCCTTCTCTGCTAACAAACGTGCACGTTTAGTATTCGGTAGCGGTTTATACTCGCCACGATGAAAACGATGAGTTGCAGGTCCCATATCGGCTAATTGTTGCTTACCTAAATTAATTAAACGATAAGGTAATTCCAATTCACATAATCTTTCTCGAACAGGGCGAGAATAAGGGCTTGATTCAAAACTATATAAGACTAAGTGCTTTTCTGGGCTTTGTGAGGGTTTTGCTTTTAATCCTCGAATATTTAAACGAATAGCACTCGCCAAACGCGATGTTAATAAATTAAACGTCGTAGCATCCAAGGCATCGGGTATCGGTTGTTGACGATATTGCTGAAATAAATAGGCGTTAATAGCCTCCGCTCCTTGTAATGTGACATGCGAGTTTGGGTCAACCAAAAACGGCACAGTCGCACTCTCCCCACCCATCGTTTTTAACGAATCAACAAAACGCGTCGCACCTTTAGGACACGGATAAATAATGACATCTAAATTTAACTCCGTCAGTGCTTCACGCACTAAACGACATTCCGCATCATCTTCAGAATCATACAAAATTGGTAGCTGTGGTGGCTGCTGAACAGTTTTGCTACCCGCCGTACCACGCCACTGCCGTATAGTCGAACTGAGCACTGAAGAAATAATGTTAAGAGAATGAGGCATAACTAAATACTCGCTACTTTAATTAAATTATTAACGCTGCTTAGGTTCAACTCTTCGCTCAGGGAACATTTTTGCATTGGCTGAACGGAGTCGTGGTGGCTGAAATGAGTCGAAACCAAGCCACGTCCATGAACCTTAATCATCATAGATTAAACACGACTTCTAAAAATATGACAAAAGAAAAAAATGTTGCGTAAGCCACAAATCTGCGACTTACGTGTTGAACGGATGAAGTTAACTACGCGGAACAATCATTTTACTGGTCGGAGGATTACGCTTTGTCGCTTCGTACAACGGCATGACTGTTGCCATTTTACTTTGTAACTCGTCAATCCGTTGATTGCTTGATGGATGGGTACTCAAAAATGCGGGAGGCGCACCTTTACTCGCAGCACCCATTTTTTGCCATAAGCTGATCGACGCTCTTGGGTTGTAACCTGCACGTGCTAGTATTTCCAAGCCGATAACATCCGCCTCTGACTCTTGACCACGACCATGCGGTAGCGTTAAACCCAATGTTGTTGCTGTTTGTAAAACGGCAGCTTGTTGGGCATTAATATTTGTGAGTGCCGCTAATAATGACATACCTGCTTGTTGAGCATACGCTTGAGAAACACGTTCACGACCATGTTCACGCAACGCATGAGCCATTTCATGCCCCATAATCGCGGCGATTTCATCATCACTGAGTTTTAATTGATTGATAATACCTGTGAAAAACATAATCTTTCCACCTGGTGCACAATAGGCATTTAACTCATTACGACTTTCCAAGTTCACTTCCCATTGCCAAGACAAGGCATCAGGACGAAATACAGCGGCTTGTGGAATTAAACGATCGGCAATTTTACGAATGCGCTCTAAATTGGCTTTGTCCGTATTTAACGCGCCTTTTTGTTTGGCCGCCGACAACTCGCCACGATACGATTGCAATGCCATTGCATTGACCTGCTCGGTCGGCAACAACAAAAATTGTTTACGCTGAACACCAATAGCCCCCTCTTGGGTGCTACTGCTACAGGCGGTCAACATCACCAAAGTGGGAACAACAAGCCAATTACGCCAGTTCATGTGCAATACCTTTTGAATAATTCAATCTATCGAACCATTCTAACGTAATACAGAAAAAACTTTGTTACTAAAGGTGAGTGCGTTCACTGGCATATAATTCGGCAAGGTTTTTTGTCCACGGTTTATAGACATATTGATACAGGCGTTGATAAAAATCAGCACGCGCAACATTCGGATAAAACACTTTGTCCACCCGACTCATGGCACGCACCGCAGACTGAAAATCAGGATAAATACGCATACCCACAGCAGCACACATCGCCGCGCCTAAGCCTGAGGTTTCACTGGTATGAGGGCGGTTAATGGGCATCGCAAAAATATCGGCGGCTGTTTGCATAACAGCATCGGACTGCGAACCGCCACCAGCGGCAAATAACGTCGTTATCTGTTGCTTGGTACATTGTGCCACATGCGCTTGACCGTCTTTTAATGCAAATAACAAGCCTTCCACTAATGCTCGATACCAGTCCGCTTTGGTATGTTGTGGGTTTAAGCCTAATATTGAGCCTTTAGAAACACTTTCGCCTGAGGCTTGCACACTTAAACCCGGTTGCCACATCAACCCATTCGCACCCGCGGGCGTTTGCGCCAACCATTGCTCAAGTACAGCTAACCAATCACGGCCATCTTGTTGCGCTGCGGCAATTTCATTGGGGGCAATTTGCTGCTGAAAGTAATTCACTAAAGCAAAACCTTGAGGAATTTGACTTTCTAAACAATAGTGATGAGGTATCACCGCTGGATACGGCGGCATCGGCGGGTTTAAAGAAATATATTTATGACTAATGGTGTTGTATGTTGCGGTCGTACCAAAACTTAATGCGCCTTGCCACGGTGAAACACACCCTGCCCCCATCACTTCACAGGCTTTATCTGCGCCTGCAGAAATCAAAGGTAAACCCACAGGCAAGCCTGTATGCTCTGCCGCCTCAACGCTAATTTGCCCTAATAATTTACCTGCGGGCATGACTTTGGCAAGTTTTTCTGGTGTTAAACCTAAAGCTTGCCAACGCCAGTCCCACGTACTATGCCACTGATGTTTTTTATAATCAAACGGCACATAACCGACTTGTGCAGCAACGGCATCCGTATATTCACCTGTCAATTTAAACGACAAATAACCTGATAATAATAAAAACTTATGCGTTTTTGCCCAAATCTCGGGTTTATTGACTTGAAACCAATTGGCTTGTGCGCGCAGACGCAGTTTTTTAATGGTATGTTGATGACCACTGATTTGATGCAGTTTTTGCCAATAAATCGGCAGTGTCGGCAAGTGTTCGGTTTGACGTTCATCCAACCATAAAATCGCGGGATGTAACGGTTGGCCTCTGTCATCAACAACAACGACTGTTCCTCGTTGGGTAGTCACTGTTGCCGCTAAAATTGATTTAGGATTAATACCTTGCTGCCAAATACTCTGACAGGCTTGACCTAAAGTACGCCAATAAAAATCAGCATCTTGCTCAGCATAACCTTGTTTGGGTGAGGTGTACGGTGGGTTGAATACCGTTTGACTACGGGCTAATAACTCCCCGCGTTCATTAAAGACAAAGGCGCGTAAACTCTGTGTACCACAATCAATCGTGAGAAAATGCGCCGTTGTCATGGTTTTTCAACCTATTGTTATTGATGCAAAATGCTGTTGGCGAATGAGATCGCCCCTACCACTACTCACACAATGTGCTAAGCGGTCATTACAGGCAAACTATAAAACTGATGCCAAATATCAACATAACGTGTGGCTTCGACGTCCCATTGTGCCTCGCTCCAACCCTCACTGAGCGCAATGGCTTTAATGGTTGGAAAGTGTGCCGCGCCACCCTCTGGCAACAACAAACCTAAACGGGTACGACGCAACATCACATCATCCAAATGTTGTGCTTGCTCATGGCGGAACGCCCAACGAATATCTGCCCACATGGTTTGCGTTTCGGCAATGATCGTTAATTCGTTAGCAGGCATTTCACGTAAAAACTGCTCAGCCAAATAACCATATTTACCAACAAAACGACGACGCTGATCTGCACTTAATGGCGCAATATTTAAACTATCACTGGGATTGGTAAAAATCGCTGCTTTTTGATCGCGCTGTTTAATACTCGGCAACCACGGCTCTGCCGCCGTTAAGACATCTTGAGCAATTTGGCGGAAGGTAGTGAGCTTGCCACCAGAAACACTAATCACGCCTTTATCTGCCCAAACAGCATGGTCTCGACGCTCCTTTGAAGGGTCTAAACCTTTACCACTGGTGACAATAGGACGGACACCTGCCCACGTTGCAATCACATCTTTCGTCGTTAAGTTAGCTTGTGGAAACTCGTAGTTGGCAGCGCGTAACAAATACACCACTTCATCCGCAGTAATCACCGCTTCATTGTCTAAATTATCTTTATGATCTAAGTCAGTCGTACCAATCACTGTACGGCCTTCCCATGAATAAATAAACATAGCGCGTTTATCATCAGGATGAAACAAAATCAGCGCGTCTTGTAACGGTAAACGCTCTGAAGATACCACTAAGTGACTACCACGCTGAGGACGGACTTCTACGGTATCTGTGGTCATCATTTGCCGTAATTTATTGACCCACGCACCTGTGGCATTAACAACCACTTTGGCTTTTAATTCTGCCGTTTGGCCTGTGACATCATCAGTAATCTGTAACCCAGAAACAACATTATTCGTCATTAAGGTTTTTGTTGCTTTGACATAGTTGAGTGTGACTGCACCGTCATGACGGGCTTCATCTAATACCCGTAAAACCAAGCGAGTATCATCCGTGACGGCATCGGTATAACGTGACGCGCCCAATAATTTATTGGCACGATAATTAGGTACACGCGCCAAAAAATTTTTCGCATTTAAATAACTACGGTCTTTAATTCCTGCTAAGAAATCATAGGCCAACAACAGAATCGCAAACGCCCAACGATTATTTTTAATGCCACCACCTTGATAATGTGCAAAAAAATAACTCATTCTATCAACTAAACCCGGTGCTTCGGTTAGCAGACGTTCTCGCTCAACCAAGGAGTGCCACGTCAGTTTAATATCGCCCATCGCGATATAACGTAAACCGCCATGCACCATTTTTGATGAGCGGCTCGACGTACCAAAAGCATAGTCTTTTTGCTCAATCAATAATACTTTAGCACCCGTACGCGCCGCTTCACGCGCAACACCAGCACCTGTAATACCGCCACCGACAACGATAATATCCCATTCCGTTTGTGGTAATTGTTGCCACAACGCTTCACGGCTCAACGACATGTATATACCCTTTATAACTTACGCGATCATCGCTTATGGGTTGACACTTTAACTATTTTCAGCGGCTTTATATTGATAAAACACGCTGATTTCGGTGAAAAATACAAGTCTTGAGTGCGTCAAGACCTCTACAAAACAAGCAGTTCTGTCATTGACTAGGTTCTGTTGACTTAATCTCAACTAACTCTTCGACTCCGCTCAGGGAACATTTTCATGCTGGCTGAGCGGGGTCGAAGTCTCGTTTGATGAGTTAATCAACTAACAGCTTATGAGGATTCAAACGGCCATCGGCATCAAAGTGAGTGGCTAAAGCACGCAATGCCGCAATACCTTGCACACCTTTTTCCGCTTCTAAATAAGGTGCATGATCTTGGCCAACACCGTGTTGATGACTAATGGTGCCACCATGCTTAATAATCACCTGACAGGCATCCGCTTTCAGTTTTTGCCAACGCGCCAACGTTTGCGCGTAATTATCGCCGACACGGAAAACGTAGGTGGTATAAATACTCGAACCTTGGGTATAAATATGAGACAAATGACTAAAAGCCAGTACCGTCTCATTTTCTGCCATTAGGCCATTACGGAGGGATTGCTCAACATCAATCATATACGGCGTGACTTTCTGCCAATCGACCGCCGTTTCTAAGGTGTCAACCGCATAACCAAGCTGCCATAAAGCCTCGCGTAAATACGGCGCACGAAACCGATTTTGATGCCAACGTTTGCCCAATACTTGCCCTGTTGGTACCGTATCAAAACTTTTTAGAATACGAGACACTTCGGTCTGAGCAAACTTAATGCGCTGTAAACTGCCCGTAAAGCCAATCGTCAACATGCACTTGCCTGCACCTGCACCACGCCAGTTTAATACTTTTTCTAAACCAGCAATGGCAAAAGCATGACCCGCCAACATTAATTGGGTTCGCGTTTCGTCGGCATTACTTAAACGTACCATCGACAACGGTAATTTTTGCTGAACTAACTCTCGCACTGCTAATTTTGCTTTTGCCCAATCAGGCACGAAATAAACATGGAACTCTTCGTGTTCAGGGCAACGACTGACACGCACTGTCGCTTCGGTAATCACACCAAAACGCCCTTCTGACCCCATCATCATCTCACGAAGATCAGGGCCTGCACTGGATGCGGGTAGCGTAGGAATATCGAGCGCACCATTGAGGGTTTCAATATGTCCACCCGCAAACAGTTGTTCTATACGACCATAATGCAAGGATTGCTGACCGCTGGAGCGACTAGCAACCCAACCACCCAAGGTTGACAACTCAAATGACTGTGGATAATGCCCAAGCATATAACCATGTGGCTTTAATAACGCCTCGACTTGCGGGCCTGTCGCACCTGCACCAATCGTGGCTAACTGCGAGGACTCATCTAACTTGATGAGATTATTGAGATTCGTTAACGCCAAAGTCAGAATAGGACGTTCGTCAGCAACGGGATTAATATGACCCACAACCGATGTACCGCCACCATAAGGAATAACAACCCAATTGTGCTGTTTTGCCAAAGCGAGAAGTTCGGCGACTTGTGCCGTAGTATGTGGCAAAGCAACACCATCAGGAAAAACACCAATATCGCCAGAACGCCATGCCAACCAATCAGGCAAGCTTTGACCACGCGCATGACGTACGCGTGTTTCGGCATCAGTTGAAATTAATGGATGTTCGGGTAATCGGCTGGCAGGTACTTTTGCCATGACATCAGCTAAAGAAGCATCGACTAAAGGCTGCCCTTTACCCAATAAACCCTGTATAAAAACACTTGCTTTTGCATTGACAGTCATTTTGACTTGACTGTCACCCCAACTATTCCACTGACGCATAATGGCCTCTAGTCAACGTAGCGTTTACACTGCATGACGTTTACAGAGTTTACCCACCATAAAATGCCATTTATTTAATTAAATGGCACATCAAGTAGAGAACGCCTAAACACGCAGGTGAACACTCATAAAGTTAAGCGATAGGTCGGCTAGTGGTTCGGCGCACATTCATCACATTAGCAAGGTTACGTTCACCCAAAGCCGTCAATTGCCACCACATACGCTGATCGTTGTCACGATTGGCTCTTTGAATAAATCCGAGCGTACGAAATTGCATTTTCACGGTGTTAAAACACATCGGTGTCACTTGAACTTCAACAACGGCATGTGTTTTTGGGTAATCACGCTGAACTTCAGCTAAAGCATTACGCTGAATTCGCTCATTAATTTTTGCTGCCATAAAATCTTCAGTTTGCGGCTGAAGTAAATGTGGACCAAAACTCACCAGTAACTCGTTCCATGATAGGCTTGTCTTCGCATTCACATCTTGACAATTGCCGCCAGCGTAAGCTTTACAGCGATAAGGAATATCAAAAATATCCTCACCTTTCGCCAAGCCATCATTGCTTGATGCCGCTGAAGCCGCTAACCATTTCTCACGTTCTTGTTCTAATTCCTGTACCCGTTTTTTGAGCGCGGCACATTGTTTTTCTAATTCAGCAGAAGCACTATTATGACCAACACGTACCCAACCCACCGCGTGATGCTTACGGACTAATGTGGGTATCGCATTACGCAATACAATTGCCAAATCAGTGGCATCGCGCCAATAGACAATATTATTTGCCTGTTCACGCAATAACACTTTACGGAAGTCACTAAATTTCAGCTTACCTTCAATCTGTTGCTCTTGTAATTCTGCTGCTCTAATTTCGGGAGCTTCGTGCATCAGTACAATCATGGGTTTTTGTTTCGTTGCGGCGTAAACATACTCCATGTGGGTGTAACTCACCCCTGATGGCATCAGTGAACCATAACGACTACCCACCAACAAAATGTAATAATCACTTTCATCTATGCGCCGACGAATATTCACCATCGTACTCAGGCTTTGCGCGTGAGCCTCTACGGTAGTGGGCAGACAACTCAACGTGGGCAATGCTTGCAATAGCACGCCCCGCTCCTCACGCAAATCCAAATAGGTTGCGCTAATAAAAACTTGATAGCGTTTATCAGTCACTGTTCATCATTCCTAATAGTCAAAAAATCACCCACTCATTGGATTTTTTACATCATTATTAAGCCTGTATTTATGTTTATTTCTAGGCTTTCTTGACAATAGCACTAAGCTAATAACTTGACTAGCCTTCTAGATGTAAGCATATTAACTTAGTTGCTTTTTAACACTCAACCAATTGAAAACAAATAGTAATTAAAATCTGATCTAGCCAACAATTCGCGGCGTGACAGACACTTGTGTTGATGACACCCTCTCACCAAAAAAAACAGCAGCATGCTGGTCAAAAATATCGTTATTGTCGGTAGTTAAAAAGGAACGCGTTCTAGATTTAGAACATTTTTCGTCAATGTCTGGATGCCGCCGCAAATAATCGACCAAACTATGAGCAACGATTTCGCCCTGTGAAACAAGACAAACACCTGCCGGTAAAAACTGACGAATTTTGTTGATGAGCAAGGGGTAATGAGTACAGCCTAAAATAACGGTATCAATTGCGGCATCTTGTACAAACAGTTTTGCCAGACTTTCTTGAATAAAATAATCTGCACCTAAACTATCGTATTCACCATTTTCAACCAATGGCACCCACATCGGGCAGTCTTGCTGCAAGACATGGATATGAGGGAATAATTTTTGTATTTCGATCACGTAAGATTCTGACTTTACCGTTCCTGTGGTGCCTAAAACACCGACGGACTGTGTTTGTGTTAGTGCGCCAACCGCTTCCGCACTCGGCCGAATCACCCCTAAAACCCGTCTATTGGGATCAATTAGGGCTAAATCATGCTGCTGAATCGTACGCAATGCTTTAGCTGACGCAGTATTACACGCCAAAATAACCAACTGACAACCCGCATCAAATAAATAACGCACGCACTCTAAGGTGAATTTATAAACCGTATCGTAAGAACGTGTACCATAAGGAGCGCGCGCATTGTCGCCCAAATATAAGTAATCATATTCAGGTAAGGTTTTCACTAACTCTTTTAGAATCGTTAAGCCACCATAACCAGAGTCAAAAACACCGATGGGTGACGAAGGCTTTTGCGACATCCGAGACTCCTTGAAGACAAGAAGCGAAATTATTTTTTAAATTATATAAAGCTTGAGGCATAAAAAAAGCCGATTTAAAATCGGCTTTTTGAATTTGGAGCGGGAAACGAGACTCGAACTCGCGACCCCGACCTTGGCAAGGTCGTGCTCTACCAACTGAGCTATTCCCGCAATACTAAGTTGCTTAATCGTCTAAGTCACTAAGTAGGCGTGCATTATAGGGCGACAAATTATTGCGTCAAGTATTTTTTCAACAAAAACAAAGCATTCGCTTATATTTCAACCTACAACCCTATAACTCACTCTTTTACTAGCCTCTACGCCACGTTGTCCCTTGCCGACTATCTTCTAAAACAATGCCCTGTGCCAATAATTCCGCGCGAATTTTATCTGCACCGGCAAAGTCTTTGGCAGCTTTGGCATTCTGACGTGCTTGAATCTGTGCTTCTATGTCAGCATCACTCAAACCTTCTTGAGCAAATCCTTGAAGAAATTTTTCGGGATTATCTTGTAATAAACCCAAAATAGCACCTAACTCACGCAAACGCCCTGCTAAGCCTGCAGCAACATCGGTTTCACCCGCTTTATCTGCCCGATTCACTTCCCGCGCTAATTCGTACAATACCGCCATGGCTTCGGGGGTATTAAAGTCATCATTCATTGCGTCATTAAAGCGCGTGATAAACTCATCGCCACCTTGTGCTGCCACGACTGGCAGGCCTTTTAAGGTATGATAAAAACGCTCTAAGGCATTTTTGGACTGATTTAAGGCGTCATCGGAAAAGTTTAACGGACTACGGTAATGGCTAGCGATAATAAAATAACGCAACACTTCGGGCGCAAACAGTTTTAATACTTCACGAATAGTAAAAAAATTATCTAAGGACTTAGACATTTTTTCATTGTTAATTTGCACAAAGCCGACATGCATCCATGTATTAACGTATTTTTCACCCGTTGCGCCTTCGGATTGCGCAATTTCATTTTCATGGTGTGGAAACTGTAAATCACCACCGCCACCATGAATATCAAAATGGTTGCCTAAACAGCAAGTAGACATTGCTGAACATTCAATATGCCAACCTGGACGACCTAAGCCCCACGGCGATGGCCAAGCTGGCTCATTAACTTTTGCCGACTTCCACAAGACAAAATCCATCGGATTCTTTTTAATGTCGTTAATTTCGACACGTTCGCCTGCTTGCAAGTCATCTAAATTTTTATGTGATAAACGGCCATAGCTGGCAAATTTATTCACCGCATAATAGACATCGCCATTGGCTGCGGGATAAGCCAAACCTTTATCGACTAAGGTTTGTACCATATTGACAATTTCAGGCACAAACTCCGTTGCTTTTGGCTCTTGATTGGGTTTAATCACCCCTAATGCGGCAGCATCTTCATCCATTGCGGCAATATAACGAGCCGTTAACTCATCAATCGACTCACCATTTTCGTTGGCACGTTTGATGATTTTATCGTCAATGTCGGTAATATTACGCACATAGTCCACTTCATAACCTTGCGAACGTAAATAACGGGTAATCACATCAAACGAGACTAAAACACGGGCATGTCCAATATGACAGTAGTCATAAACGGTCATTCCACAGACGTACATTTGTATTTTGCCTTCGTGGATGGGGCGAAAAATGGCTTTTTGTCGTGTTTCCGTATTGAAAATCATTAACATGCTGTTATTTGTCCTAACTAAGGGTAAATCGCGATGGATTATAAGACAGGACTGACGCAAAGCTCTACCATCATTGGCAATAGTTCGCCATAATTAGCGGCTCATTCCCTCTTCACCCTCGCCCGAAGGATGACACTTATGTCAGCGTTTGATTTTATTGCTGCGGGACAACAAGTGATTGTCACCGAACAAGCCGCACTGGATACGCTAAAACCGTATATCAACGAAGCTTTTCAACAAGCGTGCACCTTGATATTGGCGGCAAAAGGCCGTGTGGTGGTCATGGGAATGGGTAAATCAGGACATATTGGCAATAAAATTGCCGCAACATTAGCGTCAACAGGCACACCTGCATTTTTTGTCCATCCCGCCGAAGCCAGTCATGGTGATTTAGGTATGATTACCGCACAAGATGTGGTGATTGCCATTTCCAATTCAGGTGAGGCGCACGAAATTCTGACAATCCTACCCGTCATCAAACGGATGCAGGTTAAATTGATTAGTATTACTGCCAATGGCAATTCTAGCTTGGCACAATTTGCCGATGTCAGTTTAGAGATTGGCAAAAGCGAAGAAGCCTGCCCTCTAGGACTTGCACCCACATCAAGCACCACCGCCACTTTAGTCTTGGGTGATGCCTTAGCAGTGGCGTTATTGGCATCGCGGGGTTTTACCGCTGAAGATTTTGCTCTGTCACACCCTGGTGGTTCTTTAGGGCGCAAACTATTATTACGTGTCTCCGATTTAATGCATAAGGATGAGGGTGTACCTGTCGTGGGTGAACACACCTTGATTCGTGATGCTTTATTAGAAATCACCCGTAAAGGCTTAGGTATGACCGCCGTAGTGAATGCCGAAGGCCAATTGATTGGCATCTATACGGATGGCGATTTACGCCGCACACTCGATTTAGAAATAGACATTCGCACCACAACCATTACTAGCGTGATGAATAAAACACCCAAAACCATTCGCCCCCAGTTATTAGCTGCCGAAGCCGTGGCGTTAATGGAAGAAAAGAAAATTAATGGTGTGATTGTCGTTGATGAGCAACGCCGCCCTGTTGGCGCTCTCAATATGCACGATTTACTGAAAGCAGGAGTCGTTTAATGCAAGCCGTTCGTATTACCGAAAAAGCCCGTGCCGTTCGTCTATTAGTGTTAGATGTTGATGGTGTGTTAACCGATGGTCGTTTGTATTTTAGTGAAGATGGCCAAGAGTTAAAAACTTTTGATACTCAAGATGGTCATGGCATTAAAATGCTACAAAATGCAGGAATTCAATGCGCGATTATTACGGGGCGTAATACTCAACTCGTGGCACGACGCGCGGCCAACTTAGGCATTAAATATTTACTGCAAGGCCGCGAAGACAAAGCCGTCGCCATGAAAACACTCAGTGCCGAGTTAAATATCCCCTTAGATGAAATTGCTTATGTCGGTGATGACTGGCCTGACTTACCTGCTATGCGTGCTGCGGGTTTAGGTGTGGCGGTTGCTAATGCCCATCGTGAATGCCGTCGTTATGCCGACTTTGTCACCATGGCGACAGGCGGTCGTGGTGCAGTACGCGAAGTCTGTGATTTATTGTTGGAAGCACAAGGCTTGTATGACGAAGCCCTCGCCCCTTATTTGGACTAATGTATGGATGTTCGCAACACCCTCAGTTTAGCAGGCGGTTTACTGGTATTAGGCGCTGTCGGCTATTATTGGGGTGGCTTTGGCAAAGACGATAGCCCTTTACTCAATACCGACACCAGTCATCTGCCTGATTACGATGTCGTTGCCATTGATGGCAAACAAACCAATGAACTAGGGCAAGTGACACACACCCTCAAAGCCGCTCATCTCGTGCATTATCCGCAACGAGACAATAGCGTTGTGACTAAACCTCTCGTGACCTTGTACAAAGATGGAATTGCCACATGGCAAATTTCCGCCCAACAAGCACTCACCTCAAATAATAACCGAGAGCTACAACTGAACCAGCAGGTATTAGGCAAACGAATCAATGGCCAAGCATTAAGCTTAGAAACAGAAACACTCACTGCCAATCAAGAATTACAAACACTGACCACCGCTGCGCCTGTTATTATTCGCGCCCCACAAGGACAAATCAGTAGTGTAGGACTGAGTGCCAATCTGCAAGAAAGCACCCTCACCTTCACTGCGCAAGTAAGAGGAACGTATGTTCTACCGCCACATTAAGACCATTTTATGTTGTTTATTACCCTTAACCGCCTTCGCCTTACCCAATGACCGCGAGCAACCGGTTTCTATCTCGGCAGACAATGCCACCTATAACGAAAAAACAGGTGTTGCCGTTTACAGGGGTAATATTGACATTCAACAAGGGAGCTTACGCATTACCGCCGATGAATTGATGGTGACTGTTGATAGCAAAGGCTCGGTATTAACAGGTATCGCCAAAGGCAAACCTGCGCACTTCCAACAACGCCCTGCCGCTGACAAAGGCATCGCAACCGCCGAAGCCGAAGAAGTCACCTATCAAGCACGTGAAGGCATTATCACCCTCAAAGTCAACGCCAAACTCCAGCAAGACGGCTCAAGTTTTAAAGGCAACGAAATCAGTTACAACCTAGAACAGGGTGAAATCGAAGCCAAAGGCGATAAACAAAACCGTGTCCAGTTAGTCTTTCCGCCGCCCAGTAAAGAAAATCGTCAAAACAAGCGTCTAGGTGATAAGCCGCCAACGGACAAAGCACTGATGGACAAGCAACCATGACCCTACGCGCAGAAAACCTTGCCAAAAGCTATAAAAGCCGCTCCGTCGTTAAAGATGTCAGTTTAACCGTCGAAAAAGCGCAAATCGTGGGTTTATTAGGCCCCAACGGCGCGGGTAAAACGACAAGCTTTTATATGATTGTCGGTTTAGTACCGATGGATAAAGGCCGTATTTTGTTAGATGGCCAGGATATTTCTTTTTTATCGATGCATGAGCGCGCTCGTCGTGGCATTGGTTATTTACCCCAAGAAGCGTCTATTTTTCGCAAACTCAGTGTAGAAGAAAACATTCTTGCCATTTTAGAAACCCGTAAAGACCTCAATAAAAAGCAACGCATCGAAAAAATGGATTCGCTATTAGCCGAATTCCACATCACCCATATTCGTAAGAATCTAGGCATGAGTTTGTCGGGAGGAGAACGTCGGCGTGTTGAAATAGCCCGTGCCCTTGCCACCGAACCTGCTTTTATTTTATTGGATGAACCCTTTGCAGGTGTTGACCCTATTTCTGTTGCCGATATCAAAGGCATTATTAGCCATTTAAAAAATCGCGGTATTGGCGTTCTCATCACCGATCATAATGTTCGTGAAACCTTAGATATTTGTGAAAAAGCCTACATCGTTAATAGTGGCGTCATGATTGCCGAAGGTACGCCCGAAGAAGTATTAGCCAATGAATTAGTGCAGCAAGTCTATTTGGGACACGAATTTTCATTGTAGAAAATCCAGACGAACCCTCCCCTGAATCAACGGAGGGAGATTGATTACTTTACCGACGAGCAACAATTTCAATAGGTTAAACGGCCTATTTTTTGCATAGCAAGATCAGGGATAGCGTTATATACTTTCAGCTAATCTTTCATTCCTAAATTAGCAATCGTTATGAAAATATCGCTCAACGTTCAACTTGGCCAACATCTCACGATGACCCCTCAATTGCAGCAAGCGATTCGTCTGCTGCAATTATCAACGATTGAACTACAGCAAGAAATACAAAACACCTTAGATTCCAATCCCTTGTTAGAAGTCAGCGATGACGATCATAATGATCCAGCGACAACTAACTCGAATACCGTTGAATCCATCTCAGACAATCATCAGCAAGACGACTACGAAACAGAAGCCGCCGCAACACTCGACATCAACACCAACACGGATATACCCGACGACTTGCCTGTTGATAGCGCATGGGATGATGTTTTTACAGGCAGCAGCACCAGCTCAGGCAATCAAGATGAAGATGACGAAGGGTTTGAATCACGTTCAACGGTTGCCGAAACACTCTATGACCACTTGCTATGGCAAGTGAATCTCACTCATTTTTCGTTAACTGACCGCACGATCGCCGTTTGCATTATCGACAGCCTTGATGAAAATGGCTACCTAACTGCCGAACTCGACGAAATATTAGAAGCGGCACAAAACATTCTTCCTGATGCCGATGTTGAATTAGACGAAGTTGTAGCGGTATTACACCGCTTACAACAATTTGAACCCGCAGGCGTAGCCGCACGAAATTTAGGTGAATGTTTACTGATCCAACTCAAACAATTACCTGAGTCCACCGCTCATCGCGCGAATGCCATCCTCATTATTCGTGAGCATTTAGAGTTGCTCGGTAGTCAAGACCAAGCGGCACTGATGAAAAAAACCAAACTCAGTGAGTCGCAACTATTAGCCGCCGTCGGGCTGATTCAACAGCTTAACCCTTATCCGGGTGGCGACATTGGCAATCACGAATCCAATTATGTTGTGCCTGATGTCATTGTCATCAAACAACGTGACCGCTGGCGGGTTGAGTTAAATCCAGATACCGCTCCTAAACTGCGCATCAACAACACCTATGCAGGCATGGTGCGACGCGCCGATAACAGTGCCGATAACACCTACTTAAAAAATCACCTGCAAGAAGCGCGTTGGTTTCTCAAAAGCCTACAAAGTCGCCATGAAACGTTATTAAAAGTCGCCACCTGTATTGTAGAACATCAACGGGCATTTTTTGATAAAGGCCCAGAAGCCATGAAAGCCCTCGTTTTACGTGATGTGGCCGAAGAAGTAGAACTGCATGAATCTACTGTTTCTCGCGTCACCACTCAAAAATACATGCACACGCCGCGTGGTGTCTTTGAATTAAAGTACTTTTTCTCCAGCCATGTCGGCACTAGCTCAGGAGGCGAATGCTCATCTACGGCTATTCGTGCCATGATTAAAAAGCTGGTTAGCCAAGAAGATCCACGCAAACCGCTGTCTGATAATAAGATTGCCGACCTGCTGCAAGAAGAAGGAATTGAGGTTGCTCGACGGACTATCGCAAAATATCGCGAATCGCTTAACATTCCATCATCTAGCGACAGAAAACGCTTGCTTTAAGCATTGTAATAGGACTACATTCAGATGACAGAACTGAAATAAGCCGTACATAACAACCACACAGTTGGGGTGTTATGTCATGCAAAAATCAGTGATATTGGCTTTTAGCGGAGAGCGTACTTCGTTAGGCCGAACGGTCATCTTATGTGACCGCCCGACCCCGTAGTAGGCTTTCTCTTGTTGAGATTTACGCATTTAACTTATTGGTTTTTATAGTAATATTATAAAACTTGTATGTTGATATTGTATCCTGCGTAAGTCTTTATTTGTGTGTCACAACAAAATGAGGAATGGTCATTATGCAAATGATTATTAGCGGTCACCACGTCGAAGTTACCCAAGCCTTAAAAGAATACGTGCATAACAAACTCGCCAAAGTAGAACGTCACTTTGACCACATCACCAGTATGCAAGTCATTTTGAGCATCGAAAAATTAGCTCAAAAAGCCGAAGCCACCATTCGCATTTCTGGAGCAGAGTTGTTCGCCAACGCCGAATCTCAGGATATGTACGCCGCGATCGACCTACTCACCGATAAGTTAGACCGACAAATTGTTCGTCACAAAGAGAAAATCAAAAGTCATCATTAAATATTGACTCGATCAACAATAAACCCGACTATCACCGTCGGGTTTGTTGTTTTTACGCGAAATAAAACTCAATGCACATTTTTTGTCATTGCAGTGACATCAACCGCATGGCAATCTCTACCCCAGCTTTTATTGACTATCTCTTAACTAAACATCGAAAGCTATGCCTATGAAAAGTTTACTTATCGTCAGTGGCCGTTCGGGCTCGGGTAAAAGCTCAGCGCTCAACATTCTAGAAGACTTAGGCTACTACTGTATTGATAACCTACCGTTAAGCCTATTGCCTTCGTTAGTCAAACACCTTCAACAACAATCACACATTCAACGTATTGGCGTGGGTGTTGATGTTCGCAGTTTGCCCGATGATTTAAGTCGATTTGATGATATTTTAAAAGAGTTAGACAGCTTAGGCATTCAAACCGACACCCTCTTTTTAAATGCGCGTGATGATATTTTGCTCGCTCGATTTAGTTCGACACGCCGTCGTCATCCCTTAAGTAATGCCAAGGTATCGCTTAACGAAGCCATTGAGCAAGAAAAAGATTTACTTGATCCTATTTCATCGCGTGCTAGTCTGTATTTGGATACAAGCAATCTCAACGTACACGAACTACAAAAAACACTGGCCATCCGTTTAGAGCATAACAATCACATCACTATTTTATTAGAGTCATTTGGCTATAAACATGGTGTACCCTTAGATGCAGACTTTGTCTTTGATGTGCGTTGTTTACCCAATCCTCATTGGCAAACCTCACTAAGAGAGTTAACAGGTATAGATCAACCGATTAAAGACTTTTTGAATGGTCATGTTGAAGTAGAAGCTTTATATAGTGATATTAGTCAGTTTTTATTAAAATGGTTGCCCCGCCTAACTGCTGACCACCGACATTATTTGATGGTTGCTATTGGCTGTACAGGTGGACAACATCGTTCTGTTTATATGGTAGAACGTTTACGTGAATACTTAAGTACTGTGTTACCTCATATTCAAACCTTACATCGGGAACTAATACGTAAAAAATGATTGATACCGAAATTTGCATTATTAACAAACTAGGATTGCATGCTCGGGCGACCGCGAAACTGGTAACGCTCACGTCATCTTTTCGCTCGACGATTCGTATTAGCAAAGGCACTAAAACAGTTGATGCTAAAAACATGATGGGCATTTTAATGTTAGGCGCAGGTAAAGGCACAACGTTGCGTTTAATGATTGAGGGTGACGATGCTGCCCTCGCCCATCAAGCGATTGTTGATTTATTTAATCGACGTTTTGATGAGGGTGAGTAAAGACTAAGTTCCCTCCTCAAAAATTTGTTTGTATATCCCGCTCGCCCTGAGCTTGTCGAAGGGTGGTTCGATTCTTCGACAAGCTCAGAATCACCATGAACGGTGCAACTTTCGTGTTGGTACTTATCTTTTGATGTTTGTATGGTTTTTTCCTAAGCTTCGGAGAGATTTGCTATAATCTCGGCACTCACACCAACATAGCCTTACTTACATCATGCGTAACTCTGCTCAAGAACACGAATTTGACCCTAACTTTGTCAGCAAAAGTGAACAAAAAAAAGCTATGGATCGCTTACAAGCGATTGGTGAACAATTGGCAGAGTTATCGACAAACCAACTAAAAAAACTACCGATCAGCGACACATTACGTGATGCTATCAAAGAGATGCAACTGATTAAAAGTCATGAAGCATTGCGCCGCCATAAGCAACTGATTGGTAAATTAATGCGTCATGAAGATGAAGGTACATTGCTGCAAGCACTTAACCAACGTCAACAACCCAATTTAGAACGTCAATTAAGTCTGTGGGTTGAGCGTATTATGGCGCAAGGTGATCCTGCCATTAACGATGCGGTGCGACAATTCCCTGCTGCCGATCGCCATACCTTACGTCAATGTTTACGTGCCGCTCAACACGAACAAACAACCGCCCCAGAAGAAACTAAAGCCAAGCAAAAGCTGTTTACTTATTTAAGAGAAACGGCGTTATTATCTCAATAATTATCTATTTTTTTAGTGCAGCCGACCTTTGCTAACGGCTGCAACTATTTGATATGCTTGGCCAAAATAAAGCCAAACGTGCATACAACTCATGAATATCAAAAAAGTTAGTCGCAACGACCCCTGCCCCTGTGGCAGTGGTAAAAAATATAAACAATGTTGCCAAGCACTAGACGAACAAAAAAACATCCCCAATACACGTTTGCGCGAAAGCGTACCTGATTTGTTTAAACAAGCCCTTAAATATCAACAAGCCCATGACTTCATTAATGCAGAAGCGTTATATCAGCAAATTTTAACCATCTCTCCTAAACACATAGAAACGTTAAATCAGTTAGGCTTATTGCTGGCAGAAACAGCGCGGATAGATATGGCTATTGATCTGCTCAATAAAGCCATTCGACTCGAGCCTTCAGCAAAACGCTACCAAACACTCGCTCAAATACAAATAAAAAATGGGCAAACAGACGATGGCATTCACAGTTTACGCCAAGCAATCTTACTCAACCCCGGTGATTACGCTGCATATAACAACCTAGCAACGCAATTATGGACACAACATCGCTACAGCGAAGTCATTTCTTGCTGCCAAAACTCCATCCGTTTAAGTCCAAAACAGGATGCCATTTTAGGTAACTTGGCTGCCTGTTTTATGATACAAGGCCGACACAAAGAAGCAGAGAATTACCTTCGTCAAGCCATCGCAATTAATCCAGAAAATTACTTACGTTACAGCAACTTGCTCACATGTCTATGTTTTGATAACAATGCTTTCCCAGATACCTACTTTAAAGAGGCAACACGGTTAAATGCATTGCTTAACTCCTGCTCAATACCTTATGACAACTGGAATAACGCAAGCCTATCGCCAAAGCCTCCATTACGCGTAGGTTTTGTTTCAGGTGACTTCCGCAATCATCCTGTTGGATATTTTTTAGAAGGTATCATTACACATCTTGATAAAACACAAATAGAACTTTTTGCTTATGATACTCAACACATCGAAGATGGATTAACCGCACGAATTAAACCCTATTTTGCACAGTGGCATAATATTGCCACAGTCTCTGACCAACAGGCGGCAGAAAAAATCCATCAAGATGGCATTCATATTTTAATTGACTTAGCGGGACACACGGTGGACAACAGACTGTCATTATTTGCATGGAAACCCGCTCCCATTCAAATAAGCTGGTTAGGGTATTTTGCCTCAACAGGCATGAGTTTCATGGATTATATTTTAGTTGATTCTATTTCTGTGCCTGAGCAAAATCGCTCTCATTTTACTGAAAAAGTATGGTATTTACCGAATACCCGACTGTGTTTTACCCCTCCCGCTGCCGATATTACTCAAAATTTAACACCTTTGCCCGCTCTTGAGCAGGGCTTTATTACCTTTGGTTGCTTTCAAAACTTAAGTAAAATAAACAGCCATGTTCTTGATTTGTGGGCAAAGATTCTTAAACAATGTCCTAAAAGTAAGTTGTTGTTTAAAAATTATGGTCTAAAAGATGCTGAATCCAAACAAGAATTTATTCAAACACTGACTGCATCTCAAATTAATAGAGAGCGAGTGATTTTAGAGGGGGGGTCATCAAGAGAAACTTATCTTGCCGCTTATGCCAATGTTGACATCATGCTTGATACCTTTCCCTATCCTGGTGGTACAACGACTTGTGAAGCCTTGTGGATGGGTGTTCCCACGCTCACACTCGCGGGGAACACCTTATTGGGAAGACAAGGAGCTAGCATGTTAAGTTGTGTTGGCCTTGAAAATTGGGTTGCAACGAATGAAGAAGATTATATTAACAAAGCGGTCAATCATGCCCATAACTACAATCAACTATCGCATTTACGTGCCGAATTACGACAAAAAATGGTTAAATCACCACTCACAGACGCGCCTCTATTTGCCTTAAACTTCACTCAAGCATTGCAAGAAATTTGGCAAACACAAATGGGGTAATTGTAAAAGCGAATAGCAAACGTTATTAGTCATTTATTTTTGGAAAAACAATCACATGAACCTCAAAAAAGTTAGTCGAAATGCCCCCTGCCCCTGTGACAGCGGTAAAAAATATAAACAATGTTGCCAAGCACGCGATGAGCAAAAAAATACTTCTAATACGCGCTTGCGTGAAAGTGTTCCTGATTTATTTAGAGAAGCCACCAGATATCAGACTGCCAATGACCTGACAAAAGCCGAAGACATCTATCGGCAAATATTAACAATATCCCCTAAACATATCGAAACACTCAATAACTTAGGTATGTTGTTATCTGAAACAGCTAGAATTGAGATGGCGATTGACATGCTCAATAAAGTCGTGCGACTTGAACCTTCAGCAAGACGTTACCAAGTCCTCGCTCAAATTTTTGTCAAACAAGGGCAAGACAACAAGGCGATCGACTGCTTACGCCAAGCCATTCAACTCAATCCCGGTGATGCGATTGCCTATCACAATTTAGGGACTCAACTATGGGTACAGCATCGTTATAGCGAAGCAATCCCTTACTTCCAAAAGTCACTGACATTAGACCCTAAACAAGATGTATCGTTAAATAACTTAGCCTCATGCCTCATGAAACAAGGTAAACACCAAGAAGCTGAAACACTTTTTAGGCAATCTATTCTCACAAGCCCGAAAAATGACTCACATTATAACAACCTACTAATGAGCTTGTGTTTTGACCGTGATAACTTTCCTGACATTTATCTTAAAGAAGCATCTCGTTTAGACTTGTTACTTCAATCTCGTTCCAAATCTTACAAGAGTTGGGAAAAGGCCAGTCTTTTGCAGCCTCCTCCCTTACGTGTTGGCTTCGTCTCAGGTGACTTCCGAAATCATCCTGTTGGTTACTTTTTGGAAAGTGTCATTACTCACCTTGATAAGTCAAAAATAGAGCTTTTTGCCTACGACTGCCACCAAATCGAGGACTCACTAACTAAACGCATTAAACCGCACTTTTCACAATGGTGTAACATTAATACAATGTCCGACCGTTTAGCCGCAGAAAAAATTCATAACGATGGCATTCATATTTTAATTGATTTAGCAGGCCATACATCCAATAATCGACTAGCCGTTTTTGCATGGAAGCCCGCACCCATTCAAGCAAGCTGGTTAGGATATTTTGCTTCAACAGGGCTAAGTTGTATGGATTACATTTTAGCTGATCCAATTTCTGTTCCTGAGCAAAATCGCTCACACTTTACCGAAACCGTCGCTTATTTACCTGATACTCGCTTGTGCTTTACTCCACCATCTGCCGATATTGCACAAAACTTAACACCTTTACCCGCTCTTGAGCGAGGCTTCATCACCTTTGGCTGTTTCCAAAGCCTAAGCAAAGTAAACACTAAAGTGCTTAAGTTATGGGCTAATGTGTTAGAAAAATGTCCTAACAGCCGATTATTGATTAAAAGTCACCCTCTTAAAGAGGCTGCTTCAAAACAAGAATTTATTGAAAAAATGACGGCATGTCATATTCCTATGGAGAGAGTCATACTCGAAGGCGGATCTCCTCGAGAAGCCTATCTATCCGCTTATGCCAATGTTGACATCATGCTTGATACCTTTCCGTATCCTGGCGGAACAACCACTTGCGAGGCCTTATGGATGGGTGTGCCTACGTTAACGCTCACTGGAAATACCCTATTAGAGAAACAGGGTGCGAGCATGCTAAATTGTGTTGGCCTTGAAGATTGGATCGCAGTAGATGAAGAAGACTATATAAACAAAGCCGTAAATACCGCTAATCAGCTCGACAAACTCGCTCAATTACGCGCTCAACTAAGACAACAAATGATTAAATCTCCACTGACAGACGCGCCTCTGTTTGCCTTAAACCTCAGTCAAGCATTGCAAGCAATGTGGCAAAAATGGGCTAATCAGCGATGATAGGAACACAAAAACAATTTTCCTCATTCATTATCTTTGGAAAAATAACAATATGAATATAAAAAAAATTAACCGCAACGACCCATGTCCTTGTGGTAGTGGCAAAAAATATAAACAATGTTGTCAAGCAACACTCGACGCTCAGCAAAGCGATCCCAATGCCCGTGTTCGTGAAAATGTACCTGATTTATTTAAACAAGCAAATAAACACCAGCAATCAGGTAACGTAGAAAAAGCTGAGGAAATATACAAACTAATTTTGAACGCATCGCCTAAACATGTGAGTTCCCTTTACAATTTAGGCCTACTTGCTTGTGAGACAAATCGTTTTGAAATGGCTGTTGAACTCTTACGTAAAGCCGTACGTCTTGAACCCTCAGCCAATAATTATTGTAGCCTAGCAATAGCATTAAAAGGGACTTCCAATACAGAGGAATCTATAGAATGCCTACGCAAAGCGGTTAGCTTAAATCCTGCGGACGCTATTGTCTGTAATAATCTAGGTTCAATGTTACTCAATGCACGCCATTATGAAGAAGGTATTCTGTATCTGCAAAAAGCATTAACATTAAATCCTGATGAAGCAGAGACCATTAACAATATCGCCTCTTGTTTAGTACGTCTAGGAAAGCTAAAAGAGGCCGTGCCGTATTTTCGTCGTGTAACTCAAATCAACCCTCACTTAGAAGTCTTCCAAAATCTTCTTTATTGCTTATATTTCGATGGCTATTCGTTTCCCCAAGCATATCTTGAGGAAGCGACGCAGTTTGAAAAATTTCTTCACGCACACGCCGAACCTTACACAACATGGCATCATACACAACATGATAATATTATCACTTTGCGGATTGGCTTTGTTTCAGGAGACTTTAAAAATCATCCTGTAGGTTATTTTTTAGAGAGCCTCATAAATGCTATCGACAGCTCAAAAATAGAACTTTATGCCTATAGTTCTCAGCATTATGAAGATGAACTCACTGCACGCATAAAGCCTAAGTTTCATCAATGGACAAATATTACCTCATTAGATGACCAATTAGCCGCACAAAAAATTCACGATGATGGCATTCATATTTTAATTGACTTAGCAGGACATACCGCTAACAACCGACTGTCCCTATTTTCTTGGAAACCAGCCCCCGTGCAAGTTAGCTGGTTAGGCTATTTTGTTTCGACAGGTATGACATTTATCGACTATTTTCTTGCTGACCCTATTTCTGTCCCCGAACAAAATCGCTCGCACTTTACCGAAGAAGTGTGGTATTTGCCTAAAACACGCCTATGTTTTACACCTCCCAGTCCCGATATTGCTCAAGAACCCACTCTACTGCCTGCACTAAATAACGGTTTTGTTACTTTTGGCTGTTTCCAAACCATCAGCAAAATGACCGACAAAATACTCGCTTTGTGGGCAGAAATATTACATCGCTGCCCAAACAGCCAATTGTTAATCAAAAATCATCAGATTAAAGATGCAGTCTCCAAACAAGATTTTATTGCACAATTAAAAAGACACCACATTTCCCTAGAGCGCATCGTATTTGAAGAAGGGTCGCCACGCCAAGAATACTTAGCCGCCTATGGTCGCGTTGACTTTATACTTGATACCTTTCCGTTTACAGGCGGAACAACCACGTGTGAAGCTTTATGGATGGGAGTTCCTACACTGACATTGACGGGAAATACCTTATTGGAACGTCAGGGCATGAGTTTACTCAGCTGCGTTGGTCTTGAGAGCTGGATAGCAACGAATGAAGAAGACTATATTAACAAGGCCGTACATTATGCAAACCACCTTGATAAGCTGGCTCAGTTACGCGGTCAATTAAGACAAAAAATGCTTGCATCTCCACTAACGGATGCACCTCTTTTTGCTGCTGACTTAACTCATGCCCTGCAAGAAATATGGCAAAAGCACATGCAAAAATGACGCTTTAACTCATACAACATTAAGATGTCTTAATATATCCGTATTAGACTGTTGGAAAATCAAATATGAACATTAAAAAAGTTAGCCGTAATGACCCTTGCCCTTGTGGTAGCGGCAAAAAATATAAACAATGCTGTCAAGCAATACTCGACGCTCAGCAAAGTGATCCCAATGCCCGTATTCGTGAAAATGTACCTGATTTATTTAAACAGGCGAGCAAATATCAAAAATCTGGCGATCTAGAAAAAGCGGAAGAAATATACAACCTCATTTTAAGTGTTTCTCCTAAACACGTAAGTTCTCTTTATAATTTGGGATTATTAGCGTGTGACACTAACCGTTTTGATATGGCTGTTGAACTCTTACGCAAAGCAGTTCGTATTGAACCATCGGCGGATAATTATTGTAGCCTCGCCGAAGCTCTAAAAGGACCAGAACATGAAGATGAAGCTATAGAGTGCTTACGAAAAGCTACCGTCCTGAACCCTGCTGACTCGATTGCCTACAATAATCTTGGTACACAGCTTTTAAATAAACACCGTTATGATGAAGCATTATCCTACCTTCAAAAAGCACGGACATTAAACCCTAATGAAGCGCAAACATTAAATAGCATTGGCTCTTGTTTAGTACGCCAAGGCAAATACAAAGAAGCCGCATATTACTACCGCAGTGCCACGGAAATAAATCCGTATATCGAATCACCACACCACAACTTACTCTTTAGTCTATGTTTTGACAGTTCTGCTTTCCCCACATTATATCTTCAAGAAGCGCAACGCTTTGAGGCTATGCTCAATGCAAATGCAACGCCTTATACAACGTGGAATACCCAACTTAATAATCATCAACCCCTAAAAATTGGCTTAGTGTCAGGTGACTTACGAGTTCATCCCGTAGGCTTTTTTTTAGAAAACATCATCAATCATTTTGACCCTACAAAAATAGAGCTTTTTGCCTATAGTTCACAGCATTATGAAGATGAACTCACTGCGCGCATTAAGCCTAAGTTTAGCAAATGGACAAATATTGCCACATTACGTGCGCAAACATGTGCCGAACAAATTCATGACGATGGTATTCATATTTTGATTGATTTGGCTGGACATACTGCTAATAGCCGCCTAGCGATGTTTGTGTGGAAACCCGCTCCTGTTCAAGTCAGTTGGTTAGGTTATTTTGCCTCAACAGGGATGACTTTTTTAGACTATTTTATTGCTGACCCCATTTCTGTACCTGAGCAAAACCGCTCGCACTTTACCGAAAAAGTGTGGTACTTACCCGAAACACGTTTGTGTTTTACGCCTCCTAGTTCCTATATTGCGCAAGAACCTACGCCATTACCTGCACTAACTAATGGTTTTGTCACTTTTGGTTGCTTTCAGGGACTCAGTAAAATTAATGACCAAATGCTGACTTTATGGGCAAACATTCTACAGCATTGTCCACAGAGTCAATTAATGATTAAAAACTACCAAGTTAAAGACAATATCGCCAAACAAAACTTGCTGACACAATTAAAGCATCATCAAATTCCACTAGAACGGGTTATTTTAGAAGAAGGTTCTCCACGAGACAGCTATCTCAATGCGTATAGCCGTGTCGATTTTATGCTAGATACTTTTCCCTTTCCAGGCGGCACCACCACCTGTGAAGCATTATGGATGGGTGTACCAACACTAACGTTAGCTGGCAATACCTTATTAGAACGTCAAGGCATGAGCATGCTAAGTTGCGTTGGTCTAACTGATTGGGTTACACATACCGAAGAAGACTACCTGCAAAAAGCTATTTTTCACGCCAATAACCTCGACAACCTCCAACAGTTACGGGCGACTCTACGAAAAACGATGAACGTATCTCCCTTAGTTGATGCTGACCGCTTTACTAAAAATCTAGAGCATGCACTGTGGGGTATGTGGAAAGAAAAAACACTAGGATAAAATATATTTGTGCAGATGCTCACTATTCATGATGAGCATCTGAACTACAATAACTTCATTTATCGTCAGGAACTGACAAAAATTATCACTCAACTCATGCCCCACAACAAACAAAAACCTAACAAAATCAATCAACTAAATAAAAACAAAAGTTGGCATACTACATGCATTATTCTTATCATCACCGAGTAGCATCGGTCAAAGACAAAATATCAAAAAACTACTTATCTCCGGAGAGATACCATGAAAACTATGCAAAAAGGCTTTACCCTCATTGAATTGATGATCGTTGTAGCAATTATCGGTATTTTGGCTGCCGTTGCTATCCCTGCATACCAAGATTACATCGCTAAATCCCAAGTCACTGCTGCTTTGGCTGAAGTAAGCCCTGGTAAAAACCAATTTGAAATTCTCTTAAATGATGGCGCAACAGCGATTGCTGACGGCAAAGCGGTTGGCTTATCCAATACTTCTGAGCGTTGCAGCACTGTTACGGTCGGCTTCACTTCTACTGATGGTTCTGGCAGCATCGTTTGCACCATCAAAGGTACAACCCGCGTTTTAACTAAAACGATCGGTGTATATCGTGCAACTTCCGCTTCCGGTGGTGCATGGTCATGTTCAACAACCTTGGCTTCCGTTGCTGATGCCAACTTGATCCCTAAAGGTTGTAAAGGCGTATAATACAAAGCACTCCACGTGCTCTTGTGTGAACTCAAAGCCCGCTCAAGCGGGCTTTTTAGTCTCTATTACAGAATAATCGCTTTATTTTAATACTCAGTCCGATATACATAAGCACATAAGCAAAAGTCTGTTTTTACCTTCCGTTCGCCCTGAGCTTGTCGAAGGGTGGTTTGATTCTTCGACAAGCTTAGCATCACCACGAACAGTGAAACTTTTATGTAGGTACTTAGTTTTCTGAAAATCTTTACACGCTCTAGCCTCCCCCATTGGCCGTAAAAAATCTAAATATCTCAACCATAAACAGCAAACAACTTTATAAATAATAAATATCTCAGGACTCATTATTATCAATAACTGACAAAAATTGTCACCTCCTGACGAAGAGCAAAAATACAAATAAAAATAACTAACAAAATCAACAAATTAAATAAAAACAAAAGTTGGCATACTACATGCATTATTCTTATCATCACCGAGTAGCATCGGTCAAAGACAAAATATCAAAAAACTACTTATCTCCGGAGAGATACCATGAAAACTATGCAAAAAGGCTTTACCCTCATTGAATTGATGATCGTTGTAGCAATTATCGGTATTTTGGCTGCCGTTGCTATCCCTGCATACCAAGATTACATCGCTAAATCCCAAGTCACTGCTGCTTTGGCTGAAGTAAGCCCTGGTAAAAACCAATTTGAAATTCTCTTAAATGATGGCGCAACAGCGATTGCTGACGGCAAAGCGGTTGGCTTATCCAATACTTCTGAGCGTTGCAGCACTGTTACGGTCGGCTTCACTTCTACTGATGGTTCTGGCAGCATCGTTTGCACCATCAAAGGTACAACCCGCGTTTTAACTAAAACGATCGGTGTATATCGTGCAACTTCCGCTTCCGGTGGTGCATGGTCATGCTCAACTACCTTGGCTTCTGTCGCTGATGCTAACTTGATCCCTAAAGGTTGTGTAGGCGTATAATACAAAGCACTTGACGCGCTTCTGTGTTGAAAGCCCGCTTGTGCGGGCTTTTTAGTCTCAGACACCTACTATAATTATTAAAATCAGCTAAATCCTAAACCAAATTTTGGGAGACTGGATGATGAATCAGCACCAACGCGGTTTTAGTCTAATCGAACTCATGGTCGTTGTTGCCATTATCGGCATTTTAGTTGCCGTCTCTGGTGCCGCTTATAAAGACTTTATCAATCGGGCTAACGTCACCTCTGCCTTAGCAGATATTGCACCTGCTAAAGTACAAACGGAAATCCGTATTAATGATGGCGAAACAAGTCTTACACCCGCTTTAGTAGGAATTGGCAGTACATCACCCCACTGCTCAACTATTGCCATTGCATTTGACGTAAGTACAGGTGAAACAGAAGTTAAATGCACAATGCAAGGCACGCCTGATATTAAAGATCGCACCATTGCTGTTTCTCGCAATACAAGTGGATACTGGTCATGCATTACAGGAACGGCTGGTGGAGTCGCGGCTTTAGAGCCACAATATGTCCCTAAAGGCTGCACTTGACTAATTGATAAAACTGTAAAGCTGTGTTATTTACAGGCAAAAACACAGCTAAAGCTTATATTCTTCACACAATTAAAACATCGAATGACGTTAGCACTTAAACGAGCATTTCTAGCTCGCGTCTGACAATTGCAAACTCGTCACCAATTTTCTGACTATACATTTCACAATTATCATAATGACCTGCACGACAATCATGCTCTAAATGTTCACAAACTTCAGCCAACATCAACGCGCCTAGATTAGCACTTGCACCTTTTAAACTATGGGCTGCTAATCGTACTTCATTGTAATCTTTAGACTGAATTGCCGCTGTAATCATCTGCTGTCTTAGCTCGGCATCTTGCAAATAGGTTGTAATTAATACCGAAAATTCATCTTCAAGTACTTCTTTTAATTCCGCTAATTGTTCTAAATTTAGATGAATCGTCATCATTATCAATATCCCCTTAAAGCCATTTCCAATCAAATTCAACAATGACACTATTACCTGGTGAAATAAACTCTAATCGTTGGCATAACGTCTTAATCAAACGAATACCCCGTCCATGATAGTGACTCAAGCCATCGATTATGGTTTGTGGTTCAGGTATTGAGAACCCAACACCACTATCCGTCACCTGCAATGTCAGTTTACCACCCTCTTCTAAAGGCTCGTGCGTTATATCAAATCGAATTTTACCCTCAGTCAATGCTAAAAGTTTTTCATGCCGAAGCGCGTAATAGCGAGCAAAACCTTGTGCACTATTTTTTAATGATGAATCTAAATCCAATAGACCGTGTTCTAGTGCATTGGAGTACAACTCAGCCAAAATAGTATTTAATGTATTGGTATAAGGCTTTAAACCCGGTACTTGATTAATAAAATGTGTCAACAAGGGCACAGGGTCAAATTGTTTTAACGACTCCGTACCTAGCTCACAGTTCAACGTACAATCAGCCAAACCACGGCGAGCTACTTTAGGCTTAATCAATAACGCTTGTTCTAAAGCTATTTCAGGTGCATCCTGCATACGAACTTCTATTAAGGTATGGTCGTCTGCCTGTTCACCATCTTCTACGGCAAATGCTTGTACATGACTTAAAACCTCATCAAAAACCTTAGTTTTGTCGGATGTTTTAGCAAAAACATCTAACAGTCGCTCAAAACCAAACATTTCATTGTCAGCATTTACTGTTTCAATAATGCCATCAGACCATAAATAAATGACATCATCATTCATCATTTCAAAATAAGTCGGCTCGTAACGAAATTGCGCTTGTCCTAAAATACCTAAGGGTAAATGTTTTGATTTGATTTGTTTAATTTCGCGGGTCGATGTGTTGTAAATGACACCTTCTGGTAACCCCCCCGCCCATACTTCGATACTGCGATTACGAAAACCCAAATGCACAGCAGTTGCACAACAAAAAACACCCACAGGTAAAATACTTTTTAACTTTGCATTCACTTCACGCAAGACATCTTCCAGCGCAAAGCCTTTCGAGACCATACCATGAAATACTTCCGCTAACGGTAATGCACCAATTGCGGCTGGTAAACCATGCCCCGTAAAATCACCTAATAAAACCAATAAATCGCCGTTAGGATGACGTGCTGCTAAGACAACATCACCATTAAAAATAGCTTTAGGGGAGATTAAATAACGAATATTGGGAGAGTTCAACACACCATAATGGGCAATTTTATCAAAAATACCTTTCGCGGCGAGTTGCTCTTGAACTAAATGCTCACGTTGACGTTGTGTTTCAGTATGCAAACGACGCATGCGTGAAAAGGCTAAAATTTTGGCTTTAATGACGACAGGATTGTAGGGCTTAGTTAGAAAATCATCACCACCTGCCTCTAAACATTCTGCGAGGTCACTGGCTTCATTTAGTGAAGTGAGAAAGATGATCGGAACAAGATCTTCACCCGCCATGTGACGAATTTCACGCGCTGCCTGAATCCCATTTTTGTTCGGCATCAATACGTCTAATAAAAGGATATCAGGACGATGTTCGATGAACAGATCAACAGCCTGTTGGCCATCCGTTGCCTGAATCACATCATGCCCTAAACGCTTAATTAAATTCGCTAGGATGATGCGATCGCTTGGATTATCTTCCGCAATTAATAGGCGCAAGATGATTACCTCTCATCACTGAATGGTAAATAACTGTTCAAAATTTGAAATAGTAAGGATTTTTTTCACGTCAGCATTGCAGTTAATAATCCTAACATGAGAACTATCACCACCCGCATGATCGCGTAATAGTAACAACATGCCTAATGCCGAACTATCTAGGTAGGTCGCATCTTTTAAGTCAACAATATAACAAGACATATCCAGAGGTGCTTGTTCATAAGCACTCCGAAACTCTTGATGTGTACTAAAGTCGAATCTACCTTTAATTTTAATAAAGAGCTCTTTGCCATCAGCCGAGCTCATTGTCAATACTGCCATTCGTGTACTCCCTATCAAACAGGCCACTGAAAGATTTTCATTATAATTACATTGTAGTGGCTAGAATCAATTTACAAAACTATCAAGGCGACTTTACCCTGTTTCCTCAGTAAAGGCGATAAGCCAGCGTGACTTTCCTTATTTTCCAAGTCGTTAAGTGACGCTTTTTAATCGTTTTGGCACTTGATGATACATCTTTTTACCGTAAAAAATAATACCGTACACTATATCCTTCGCTACGCTTATTTCCGATGAATGAACTGACTGGCGAGTTCTTGATTTTTTTCGCAATATATCCGTTTAAACCTAGAATAATACATAAGTGTTCCTGTAACACATCCATGTGAGGATACGACATGACTCAGCTATCCACTCAAAAAATTGGCCTCGTATTATCAGGTGGTGGTGCGCGAGCTGCGTATCAAGTGGGTGTCTTAAAAGCGATTAGTACGCTGATTGACACGCCATGCGGCAATCCCTTTGCCGTAATTTGTGGCACATCCGCAGGTGGTCTGAACGCGGCTGGTTTGGCTAGTCGTGCCGATTGTCTGTCGGACGCAGTCGCGCAACTCGAACACGTTTGGGCTAATTTTCGCACCTCACAAGTCTATCGAACCGATTGGGCTGGCGTATTAAATTGCGCCCTAAAGTTTTTATGGACAATGGCGTTTGGCCGCTTACACAAAGACCGCCCCGTTTCGTTATTAGACAACACACCGCTGTATTTTTTGTTAGAACGTGAGTTAATGCTGTCACGTATTAGTGAAGTGATTGAGACAGGTCATTTAGATGCGTTGTGTATTACCGCGTCGGGTTATACCAGTGCGGAGTCCGTCAGTTTCTTTCAAGGCAAACGAGAGCTTGAAGGCTGGAAAAGAGCGCGGCGCGTGGGCATTCATACGAACATCAGTATTGAGCATCTCATGGCCTCGGCGGCAATTCCCTTGCTCTTTCCTGCTGTGCGTATCAATCGAGAATACTTTGGTGACGGGGCTATGCGTCAGCTTGCGCCTATTAGCCCTGCATTACATTTAGGTGCAGAAAAAGTCATGGTAATTGGTGTCAGTAACGATGGCGAAACAGTCACCCGCGAGAAAACCGACGGCTATCCTAGTATTGCTCAAGTGGTCACTAATATTTTAAATAGCTCGTTTATTGATAGTCTGGAGGGTGATATTGAGCGTTTAACCCGTATTAACCGCACGATTAGCCATATTCCTGACGATGTTCGTCAACACAACACTAAATTAAAACACGTTGATGTATTGGTTATTTCACCCTCCAATAAAACACTGGATCAAATAGCGATGAAACATGCACTGGATCTGCCCCGAAGCATTCGCTCGTTTGTTTATGGTAGCGGCGCAATGAAACGTGGTGGCGCAGGCGTATTAAGTTATTTACTGTTTGAAGGTGCGTATTGCCAAGAACTCATGCAATTAGGCTATGACGATGCGATGAAAAAATCCGAAGCTATTAAAGCGTTTTTACATATTCCAGAGGTACATAATAATAATGTAGTGGCATTTAAAAAGGCTTAGCTTCGACTCCGCTCAGCCACCACGACTCCGCTCAACCAGTACAAAAACGTCCACTGAGCGGAGTCGAAGGGCTAATTTAGCTAATCACCACTTTTGCCGATGCAGGATAAGCCGTACAAGGATACACGGCGATACCCAGTTGATTACCTGTCACTTCGCCTTGTACCAAACGACATTTGCATGAACCACACATACCCGTACGGCAACCATGCTCTAACTCAATCCCATGTGCTTCTGCTATTTCCAGTAATGTTTTACCTTTATCTGCCTCATTCATTTTTACCGTCGTGTTATGCGACTGAAAATAAATTTCGGATAAACACTGCTCACCAATAACGACCGAGTTATCAAAGCTAAAGCGTTCAACCTGCAAACGTGTTAAGTCATAATCTTTGACGGTCAGATAATCAACAATGCTATCCATAAAACCCGCAGGCCCACAGAGATAAATATCACGCTCAAGCAACTCAGGCTGTTGCTCTAATTGTGTGATCACACTTTGCTTGGCACTGTCTTCTACACGACTTAACAGCGTATGAATCTGACATGATGACGCTGCACGTTGCAGAGCCTTCGCAAAAATAACATCATTTGCTGTTTTGAATTGAGCCATTAACACTACATCAACTATAGGTTTGGCAGTTAACATCTCATTGAGTAGCGCATAACAGGGCGTGATACCTGAGCCTGCACTAATCAGTAATACCTGAGCTTGTCCTTGATAAACAAACTGACCCTGTGGATGTGAAACAGCGAAACACATGCCGCGCTGAGCATGTTGATAAAGCCAATTGGACACTAAACCGCCCTCTTTACGCTTTACGGTTACCGCCACCGTCTCGCGGTTAATCTGCGATAAAGAATAACAACGGCTATGTTGCTGACCGTCGATCGTGACGCTAATTTCAATGTACTGCCCTGCTTTGGCTTGTGCAACATGTTGATTCGGCAGTAGTTCAATCGTGATGGTGTCATGCGTTTCATGGCTGACATTAACAATTTTGGCTTGGCAATCGTATGTCCAAAAAAACGGGGCAACACGTTTTGTACCAACGTTCATGGTGTTACTGGCAAGGTAATCAATCCACTCGCGGCCAATATTTTTTAACGCCCACTGGTTTACCGATAAGGCTAATTCATTCAGCATCAATCAAGCCTCATGTTGTGATAAATAGGCTGGTGCAGGAAACGGATGCTTTCCATCTTTAAACGAAAACCGCCAAAACAACGTCAAATATTTCTTAATCGCCTGCCCCCAACTGTCATTTAACTTATACGGCAGATTGTATTGGCGGCAAATGGCTTTAACATCTTTGGCAATATCGGGATAACGATGCGACGGAATATCAGGATACAGATGATGCTCAATTTGATAGTTGAGATGTCCCCATAAAATAGACTGTAAGCGTGTACCCTTAAAGTTCACGCTGGAATCTAACTGGGAAATATACCAATTGGTTTTATTATCAATGGCATCATCTGGTTGTAATGGCTCAGTAAAATGGGTGGCTTGGATCGTGAGCGCAATCCAATAATTATTCAAAAAATCAACCAAGGCATTACAGAAAAACACCTTCCAAAAGCCAAATCCTGTCACTAAAGAAAGCACAGGAAAAAACACATATTCTTTTGCCCAAATACGCCAAACCGATAAATTAATCCGTTTTTCGATTTGTTGTTCGGTTAAATGCTCTGGGTTTTTAAACGTGGCATAACCTTTGTTGCCGAGCGGGAACTTTTCTGCTCGAAATTTATCGCTGAGACCTAAGTTTTGATTATTAAAGTTATACAACATAGTTGGATAGCCAAATAACATATAAAACGGTACTTGGAAATAATGCCATGTGGTATGGGGAACTTGAGGATTGGTGCGTAAAAAACCATGACTTAAATCGGGGTCTTTCTCAAAGACATTGGTATAAACATGATGAGTCGCGTTATGCTCTTGACACCATGCCGCTTCGTCCACAGGGGCTTTCCATTTGAAGTTATGGGAGTGAAACTCAGGAACTTCAGGCAAACTATCATATTGACCATGTAGCACATTATGGCCAATTTCAATGGCTTCAATATTACGATGTAAAAAAATAAACGGCACACCCAATAACGCTAATGGGCCCGGCAATACCATCACCGTTGTACGTCCGACAGCCTCAAAAATCCGTGAGAAACGACGCAGCTTTTTTATGTACTTGACATCTTTTTCACCCATATCGGCACGGTGTTTTTGTTTAATGGCTTCAAAGGCTTGATAGATTTCATCATTCCTCTGTTGTGTTTTTTGGGCATGCGTTGATGCAGGAAGGCCGTTGTTAAACGTTTCTTGGGCGGACATGGTGATTTTCCACAAGATAATTAAAAAATTGTTATATGGTATAGAATAACAGGAGTTAGGCATATTTCAGCTATGCCTAACTCCAAATAATCTTAATTTGAGCGCATCTAAAAAGCTTGGCTTGGCTTCGACTCCGCTCAGCCACCGCGACTCAGTTCAGGTACTACCTGCGTAAAACGTTCCCTGAGCGGAGTCGAAGGGTAAACGGTTAGTACTTCTCAGGCACTTCACGCAGACGCATTAAACCTTCTTGGGCTGTACTGGCAACTAAACGACCATCTTGGCTATAAATACGGCCAAAGTTTAAACCACGACCACTGTTCGCATTGGGCGAGGTCATTTCATAGAGTAACCACTCGTCCATTTTGAATGGTCGATGAAACCAAATCGAGTGATCTAAACTCGCGGCTTGTAAATTAGACTGCATAAATGTCACCGCATGAGGCAGCATCGCGGTTCCCATTAAAGCAAAATCAGAGGCAAAGACTAAGGCACACTGATGCAATAGCGGATCATCGGGCAATTTATCTTGGGCACGCATCCAATGATAACGATGGGCTTCTTGTTTCGTCGGGGCAAATGGATTGACAGGGTTGATAGGACGAATTTCAATCGGACGTTCTTGAGTAAAACTGGTACGAATTTTTTCAGGTAACAAAGAGGCTAACTGTTGACGTAATTCATACTCATTAGGCAAACCTTCTGGGCCTTCAACATCTGGCATGGTGGATTGATGGTCTAAACCTTCTTCATAAGCAGTAAATGAAGCAGAACAGACGAAAATCGGCTGGCCATGTTGAATCGCGGTCACTTGACGATTAATAAAGCTTTTACCATCACGCAAACGATCGACTTCGTAAATGATGGGCGCAGTCGTATCACCCGCCCGTAAAAAATACCCGTGTAACGAGTGTGCAATACGATCTTTTTCGACGGTACGCCCTGCGGCCATTAAACATTGACCCAAGACTTGGCCACCAAAGACATTTTTACCGACAATATTGCGGCTTTGGCCTCGGAATAAGTTGACCTCTAATGCTTCCAATTGCAGTAAGCTTAATAATTCAACAATGACTGGATTCATTTTCACACTCTTTCGTTTGCTCATAAAATATTATAACCATTTAGCACGTTTTAACCGACGATACAGCCATAAGCAACCTAATAGCATCACCGTCATGGCCGCAGGATAGCCAAAATGCCATTTTAATTCGGGCATAAACTCAAAATTCATCCCATAAAAACTGGCGATCATCGTTGGGATCGCCAAAATCGCGGCCCACGAAGCCAAGCGTTTAACAATCTCATTTTGCCCTACAGAAACCAAGGCAAGGTTAACATCCATCGCCACTCGCAGCATTTCACTTTGCGCGTCAATGGCATCGTGAATGCGTAAGGTGTGGTCATGAATATCCCGAAAATACGGCAAAATACCACGAGGAACAATGGTCGCATCAGCGTGATGCATTAAAAAATTGCAAATATCTTGCATCGGATTCGCCGCCAATCTTAAACGGACTAAATCAGCTTTTAAATCATATAAATGCCGAATCGTTTGCCGCTTAAAAGTATCGGCAAAAATATCTTGCTCCAAGGCATGCAAATACACCCCTAAATCTTCGGCGACAGGAAAATAGTTATCCACGACAAAGTCTAATAACGCATAAAGCACATAACCCGGCCCATAGCGCATTTGTTTAGGATTTTTCTCACAATGTGTTCTCACGGTTGAGTACGTTAATGACGCACCTTGCCTGACCGTAATGACATAACGCGCACCGACAAAAATAAACGTTTCACCAAAACAAATATCGTCTTTTTCTAAACGTGCTGTCCGAACGACTATAAATAATGAATCACCATACGCTTCTGCTTTTGGTCGTTGCTTTTGCCGCAGCGCATCTTCTACCGCCAACTCGTGCAAGCCAAACTCCTCTTGAACGTGTTGTAGTAACGGTGCGTCTGGCTCATACAAACCAATCCAAACGAAACTATCTTCATCGGCGGCAAGCGTTTCACTGACATTATCTAAATCGACATCGGCAAATTTTTGCCCTGTTTTCCGACTATACGCGACACAATTCACAACACCCATCTTGTCATTTTCCTTTCTATACACATTCAGATCATGTTAAGTTTTGCCACAATTGATTAACAACTTTAGCAGTCATCACCGCAAAGTCGTGGTAGTGTGTCATTAAATCGGCTCTTCTTGAGCGGTTATTGTGATTAAATATTGCCGACTTATGCGGATTAGCACTGAGTCTGACCTTTCATTTTTCAATTTTTAAACAGTTATTATTATGGCTAAATGGTTTGGTATTGATCGTCTCCTTTCTGCAACATCACGTAAAGCCTTAAATACGTGGGTAACTCCACAGATCGTTCCCGAAAACGCCAGTGACTTGCATTTAGACCCTGAAAAACCTATTTGTTACGTCCTACAAAGCCCTTCTTTTTCTAATTTATTAGTCGTCGATGAAGCGACTCAGCGTCTAAAACTACCACGTCCTGTTGATACAATTGCCAGTAATTTGGTACATGAAAAACAAGCGTTTTTCTATCTGACGCAAGAAACAACCCAACAGTCCGCACAAAAAAACCGTTTTGAATATCCTGAGCGTTTTAGCCGCTTAGTTGAAGCCGTCAAAGAAAATCCCGATTTAGATATTCAATTTGTGCCTGTCATTGTCTTTTGGGGACGTTCACCCGATAAAGAAGACTCATTGTTCAAAATCATGTTTTCGGACTCGTGGACAACGCCCAACGCCGTCAAACAATTATTCACCGTTGCTCTCAATGGCAATGAAACGATTGTCAAATTTGGCTACCCGTTATCCGTACGTAGTTTAATGACGGATGACATGAGTAGCTCGTTGGCCTTACGCAAAATTTCGCGGGTATTGCGCGTGCATTTCCGTCGGCAACGGGAAATGGTGATTGGCCCTGACTTGTCACATCGTCGCAATTTAATGCACAGCATTTTGCAATCCACGGCTGTTCGCGCTGCAATTCAAGAAGAATTACAAACGCCAGAGCAAACCTTAACCCCTGAACTGTTAGAAGAAAAAGCCCGCGCCTATGTCAATGAAATTGCTGCTGACTATTCTTACCAAGTGATTCGCGGCCTACAAATCAGCCTAAACTGGTTGTGGAATCGCCTCTATGATGGGATTGATATTCATCACTTCGATACGGTCACAGAAGTCGCGCAAGACCATGAAATTATTTATGTGCCGTGTCATCGTAGCCATATTGATTATTTATTACTGTCTTATGTCGTCGTGACTCGTGGCTTGATGCCGCCGCATATCGCCGCAGGGGCTAACCTCAACATGCCTGTTATCGGCCCGATCTTACGGCGTGGTGGCGCGTTTTTTATGAAGCGTTCATTCAAAGGCAACCCGATTTATAGCGCGGTATTTACTGAGTATCTGCATTTAATCACCACCAAAGGCTTTCCAATCGAATACTTTATTGAAGGTGGACGCTCACGGACAGGTCGTTTATTGCCGCCCAAAGCAGGCATGTTGGCGATGACAGTAAAAAGCTTTTTACGTGACAATACCCGCCCTATCGTCTTTATTCCCACGTATATTGGTTATGAGCGACTGATGGAAGGCAGCACCTATGTTGGTGAATTGCGTGGTGCAGACAAAGAAAAAGAAAACCTCTGGCAAGTGTTGCAAACAACACGCAAAATCGAAAAAATCTTTGGCAAAGTGCATTTAAGTTTTGGCGAGCCCATTTACTTAAAGTCGCTGTTAACTGAGGAAAACCCGAACTGGCAAAATACGGTTTATGACCCACAACAAAAACTACCGTGGTTGAATCGTAGCATTGACCATCTTGCCCGTAAAATTAATACCAACATTAATCGCACGGCAGTGATTAACCCCATTACATTATTAAGCTTAGTGTTGCTATCAACCCCCAATCACGCCATTGATGAAGATGTCTTGGTGCAACAGTTAAATCTGTATAAGAAAATCGCCGAACAACTGCCTTACGATCAGCGTATTGAAATGACGACGCTCAATGGTGCGGGGATTGTTGCCTATGGTGTACAACTCAAAGCTATTCAACGGGTTAAACACCCCTTAGGCGATTTAATTTGTGTCGCGGACAACCAAGCTGTTTTCTTAACATATTTCCGTAATAACATTTTGCATTTGTTTATTTTGCCGTCGTTAGTCGCCTGTTTGATGCAGCATAATGGTCAACTCCAACGGGAACAAATGGTGTCAGTGATTGCATCGCTTTACCCCTATTTGCAGTCAGAATTGTTTTTGCCGTGGGATGCTTCAGCAATCGAAGGTTTGGTTAATCAACATATTGACGCATTGATTGATGCCAATATGCTAAGTCGTCACAACGACACCATTATTAGTCCGAACCCTAACACGGAAGCTTATGCACAATTAGTCATTTTAGGTGAAGCGGCAAAAGAAACGATTGAACGCTACTACATGACCATTTCGTTGTTGACACGTCGTGGCTCAGGTAAAAGCAATCAAAAACAACTCGAAGATTTATGTTCATTGTTAGCACAACGTTTATCGGTGTTACATGAATTTAATTCGCCCGAGTTTTTTGATAAAGGTATCTTCCGTAACTTTATTGATACCTTGAAAAAAGTCAGCTTATTGCATACCGACGAAGCAGGATTGTTATATTTTGACAGTCGTTTAGCCGATATGGCCACCCAAGCGCATTTAGTCTTACGGGTTGAAACGCAACATACCATCCAACAAATCACTAGCGTCAGCGATGAGGATATTGCCAGTGCGATGGAAGAGTTAGCGCGTAAAGACAAAAAACGTAAATCCTAGACCATGCAGCAAGCAATTATTGGCTTTCATCAAGATGAGTTACACGATTGGGTCGCAGAGCTTGCCTGCGGCCATAATCAACATACGCGTCATCATCCACCGTGGGTGAATCGTCCTTGGGTGACGCATGAGCTAGGCCGCAACGCGATGTTGGGTGAGATGCTGAACTGCAAAAAGTGCGATGAAGGGGCAGAAAGGGATAACTAAGGTTTCGACTCCGCTCAGCCAGCGTAAACGGAGTCGAAGGGATAAAAATCAATGCCTCAAATACACGTCAAAACGACTACTTTCACCTTCATAGATCAAACTGGGCTTTTGCCCTGCTAGATGTTCAGCATGACGTGGACGTTTAACCACAACACGTTTTTTGGCCGCGAACAATGCAGGGGCTAATAAGGCATCAGCATCATCATCGGCACCAACGGCGACATGAAATGCCTGCATGTCTTTTTTGACTTTGGCACTATTGCCACGATCAGGAAACATCGGGTCTAAATAAACCACATCAGGACGCTGATCAACGGTTAATGCCAATAAGTGCGCTTTAGCATCGCTGTGATGAATCGTCATTCGTGGCAAAATACTGCGCAAATAAGGCTCGGATTGCGCTCGTTGCCAACCATCGGCCAACATCGCAGCCACTAAAGGCGACCGCTCCAGCAACGCGACTGAACAGCCCAATGAAGCCAACAACAAGCTGTCTTTACCAAAACCTGCGGTGGCATCAACAATCGTCGGTAAAAAATCTTTTTTAATGCCACAGGCTTTGGCAATTAACTCACTACGACCGCCACCGTGTTGTAAACGCCATAACAGACTTTTATTTGCCCAATCCACCGCGACGGCATGAGGTAAAGGCTTTGTTAACGGCTGTAAGCTCAATTGGCCATCACATAAAATGGCCAACTCGCCTTTTTCCGCCCATGCCAGCAAGGTTTTGCGTTCATTATTGGCGATGACAAATGCGTCTAATTGTAGGCTAGACGCTAATTGCTGTGCTGCTTGCTGATAATCAGGCAAATATAAAATAAACACTTACGCCGACCAGCTCATCCAACCTGTTGCCGCAGAGATTAAAATAAACGCACCAAAGACAATACGATAATACGCAAATGCCGTGAAATCATGTTTTGAGATATAGCGCATTAATGCCCGAATCACTAACAATGCCGAAATAAACGACACAATAAAACCCACCGCAAACACAGGAAAATCTGCCGCGACAAAAGCATCACGGTTTTTATACACATCGTAAAACGTGGCGGCAAACATCGTTGGAATGGCTAAAAAGAATGAGAACTCTGCGGCCACTTTTCGAGATAAACCAAACAACAAACCGCCAATAATCGTTGCGCCTGAACGTGATGTGCCGGGAAATAAGGCCGCACATTGCGCCAAACCCACTTTTAAGGCATCTAAAGGCTGCATATCATCAACACTTTCAATACGAATGGTATGAGGGCGTTTTTCTGCCCATAAAATAATAAAACCACCGACAATTAAGGCAATCGCCACCGATATCGCATTAAAAAAGTGTTCTTTTAGCGCGTGTAAAAATAAAAACCCTAAAATGGCCGCAGGCACAAAGGCAATCACCACATTGATACTAAAACGCCATGCTTCGGGCTTATTTTGAAATAGACCTTGAATCACTGTGATTAAACGCTCACGGTACTCATAACAAACCGATAAAATCGCACCTAATTGAATCGCTACTTCAAAGACATCACGTTTTTCTTTTGTCCAAAAACCCAGTAACTCCGCCGTAATAATTAAATGCCCTGTACTAGAAATAGGCAAAAATTCAGTAATACCTTCAACCAAGCCCATCACGAAGGCTTGTAATAGCAATAAAAAATCCATAAAAAACTCGCGCTTTGATTGTGGTTAAGACTTGTTGGGAAGCTTTTGCCAAATGCTGTCACGTAAATAAACAGGCAAGGCTAATTCGGGTGCTTGAGCATGACCGTGTTGCCATGCGGTTTGTGCTAAAACCGCTAAATCATAAGCATGGGGATACATATCTGTCTGTATCGTTTTTACTATCCATTGACGCTGAATCGCCTCCGCATAAATCCCGCCATTACCGACGACAGACCACGGTTCAGCCGATAATTCAGGCAGTTTATCGGGCGCACACAGCGTTTCAGGCGTTAATGCTTGCATCAAGCCTTGTTCTAATTGATAGGCCGAGACATACACTTCATTCATACGGGCATCAAAGATACTGACGACACGATCATAACCTGCCAAGCGATAGGCGGTTTGTGCTAAGGTCTGCAAACTGGAAATTGCCAAGATGGGTAAATCCCAGCCAAAGGCCAAACCTTGAGCCGCCGCCGCCGAAATACGTACACCTGTAAATGAACCCGGCCCGCGACTGTAAGCAATAGCGGTTAATTGTGAGGGGGTTAAACCTGCTTCCGCTAATAGCTCGTCCACCATTGGCAATAATAATTGTGTTTGTAAACGCGGTGAGTATTCATAACGACTTAACACCTGACCATCGGCTAAAATAATGGCAACAGAGCAGGCTTCGGTGGCTGTTTCAAGAGCAAGTATAGACATAGGAATTAAACGACTATAAAAATTCGGAATGGCTCGCGCTTTATACGCACATTGACAGTATCATGCAACTTTCAACAGGATAATTCTTTGCGATGAACATCATATCTCACCCTCAATTCTCGGCAGTGATTTTAGCAGGTGGCCGCGCAACACGTATGCAAGGTTTGGATAAAGGTTTGATGTTATGGCAAGGCCAACCACTCATCGCCCACGTTATCGCTAAATTAAAAACACAGGTGGATGATATTGTCATTAGTTGCAATCGTAGCTTTGAGGATTATCAACACTATGGTTTAGCCGTTGCGGATACGACACCCAACTTTGCAGGCCCTTTGGCGGGCATAGCGGCTGCTTTATCTTATTGTCAGCATGATTGGGTGATTGTTGTGGCCTGTGATATGCCCTGCTTGCCTATTGATGTTGCATTACGTTTATGGGAAGCCAGCAATAAGTCTCCTCTGACGGTTGCCCATGACGGTGAGCATTTGCAACCTTTATGCGCATTACTACATAAGTCGTTGTTACCTTCTTTAGAAGAACACGTCAAACAAGGTCATGCGGCGGTATATAAATGGATTAATACGCAAACGCATAGCATTGCTTATTTTGATGATAAACATGCGTTTATGAATATTAACTCGTTGGCGGAGTTGGGGTTGTAATATTGATTTTTTGGCAGAATATTTTTTACCTCTGCCCGCCTAGAAATCCTCTACTTTACAAAAGAATGAAAAAATTATGAGTCATCCATTTTTATATGTTTGGGATGCCAATCAACTGGGTTTACCCAATGGTATTGAAGATGTTCCTCAATTGTTAGAAAAAGCGGAGATAGAAAATCCGCCATCCTCTGCGCTAAAAAACTTTATTGAGCAATTACAAGGACTGGCTTTATATAACAAAGCCTTAAAACTTGATGCTGTTGCGCCTTATTTGCAGCTTGTTGCACAAACAGCTCATCATTCCTATCCTGTTGTTGCCTTAGAGCAAGCCGATGTGCCAGAAGCACAGTTTTTAGCGGTATTGGCTCAAATAGTGACTATTGCTTGTCAGCTTAATATCGTGATTTACGATGACAACCGCTTGATATTATTTTTACCCTCGGGTCGTATTTTACCTAGCCAACGTGCCGCTTGGTGGATTGGTGCTTTAGATTATTTAGATGATAAAGAAAGTGTTAAAAACATAGATGAGGTCATTCAAGAGGTTGAACGCTTAGCAACAGATTTATGGCTAAGGCATCCTGATTATCAAAAGCATGAATTAAGAATAAATGAAAATAATGAATGGATATGTACATATAAAAAGGAGACTTCCATTGGAATTATATATTTCTACATATATATATATAGAAATACAAGTATAAGTAGGAAAGGATTTTTAATTAGTACAGGTATTAATGTCAAAAGCCCTATTATTGGAGCCTGTAAATTAAACTGTGTAAACGTTTAAATTTAGATACCCTTTTAAA
>VIAD01000006.1 GCA_006546595.1 Moraxellaceae bacterium AER2_44_116
CTAACTGCTAACTGCTAACTGCTAACTGCTAACTGCTAACTGCTAACTGCTAACTAGGCTCAATCACCAACAATAATTGCCGTTTTTTCACCTGTTGTTTTTCGTTGACGATAATTTCTTTCACCACACCCGCACAAGGAGCTTTTAATGGATGTTCAATTTTCATCGCTTCGAGTAATAACAAGGTTTGACCAGCACTCACTGTATCACCGACTTGCGTTAACACGTTGACTAATAAGCCGTCCATAGGTGCGTTAATTTGATTTTGACTGGCGGCATTGGCGGTTTTGGGTGGGGCATAGGTATCGTCAGAGGCGATGATTTGCCCTTGTCCCATATCAAAATAGACGCTGCCATCATCCAAGACATAATCTAAAGCACGACGATGGCCGTTTAACACATAAGTCAATTTGCCATTTTTGTTGCTGTAGATGGATAAGGCGAATGAATTCGCCCCTACGGTAATTTGCCACGAACTATTAACGGTGAGGGGGGCGGCAACTTGCACATCTTGTTTGGCTTCGCCAATACTAACGGTGATGTGTTTAGGCGGTAAACTGGCGGTTTGAAGACGTTCGGTGGGTGTCGTTGCGAGGCTTAATAATAATCCTGCTACTGCAAAATCAATCGCTTGAGCTTGATAAGGACGTAGCGTGGTTAAGCTTTCTTCATGTTGAGCCAAAAAGCCCGTATGGGTGTCGCCTGCAATAAACGCAGGATGACGTAATAATTGAGACAAATAAGCTTTGTTATTATTCAAACCCAATAACACGCTATCTTCAACGGCTTTCGCTAATACGCGTGCCGCTTCACTACGTGTTGCACCCCAAGCAATGACTTTAGCAATCATAGGGTCATAAAAGGGACTGACTTCGCCGCCTGTTCTGACACCATCATCAATCCGCACTTGCGCTCCTGTCGCAGGTTGCCACGACAAAATTTTACCTGTTTGCGGTAAGTAGTTTTGGCGAGGGTCTTCGGCATATAAACGCACTTCAATCGAATGACCGTTGAGTTGAATTTGTTCTTGGCGTAAGGGTAAGGGTTCGCCTGCCGCCACGCGTAATTGCCATGCCACTAAATCTTGGCCAGTAATTAATTCGGTAACAGGATGTTCAACTTGTAAGCGGGTATTCATTTCTAGGAAGTAGAAACTACCTTTGCTGTCGAGCAAAAATTCTACTGTGCCTGCACCGACATAATTCACTGCTTTGGCTGCGGCAACGGCGGCTTCACCCATGCGCTGACGCAGTTCAGGAGTCATAACAGGGCAGGGAGCTTCTTCGACCACTTTTTGATGGCGACGTTGAATCGAACAATCACGCTCACCTAAATACACACAGTTGCCATGTTGGTCGGCAAAAATTTGTAATTCGACATGACGAGGATTGATGACGGCTTGTTCCAAAATCAATTCGCCACTACCAAAGGCATTTTGAGCCTCTGAACGGGCAGTACGAATAGCCGCTAAGATTTCGCTTGCTTGCGTCACGCAACGCATCCCGCGACCACCACCGCCTGCGGAGGCTTTAATCATCACAGGTAAGCCAATTTTTTCCGCTTGTGCCGCTAAAAAATGTTCGTCTTGGTTTTCGCCTTCATAACCTGCAATACAGGGTACGCCTGCTTCAATCATCATGATTTTTGCGTGGCGTTTGCTGCCCATATCGTGAATTGCTGCGGCTGGCGGGCCAATAAAGGTAATGTGGTTATTCGCGCAAGCGGCGGCGAAGTCTTCGTTTTCGGACAAAAAACCATAGGCGGGATGGATGGCATCTGCACCCGATTGTTGGGCGGCAGCGATGATTTTATCAATCGATAAATACGAAGCCGAAACGCTAGAGTCACCAATATGAATTGCTTCGTCGGCTAACTGCGTGTGTGGAGCGTTGGTGTCGGCATCGGAATAGACAGCAACGGTGCGATAACCTAATTGTTTGGCGGTTCTAATAATCCGACAGGCAATTTCGCCACGATTGGCAATTAATACTTTAGTAAATGACATAATAAGTTCTCATGTTGTCCATCATGGCGAATTAATTCGCCCTTACAGTACCCAACTAGCCGCGCGTTTTTGCACAAAGGCCATGCCGCCTTCCATGCCTTCGGCACTTTGAATGGCACAAGCAAAGGCTTCAGCGGCATCATCCAATAGCTGTTCTAAAGGTTGATGACCGACTTGCTGTAACAACGCTTTAGTGACTTGGGTGGCGTGTGGTGCGCATTGTTGTAAGTCTTGAATCACGCGTACCAAAGCAGCTTCTAAGCCTTCGTTATCGGCATACACTTCATGCACTAAACCGATTTTTTGTGCGGCTTCACCGTTAATACGCAGCCCTAATAAGGCTAAACGTCGGGCTTGAGTCAGTCCTAAGCGCTGAACAATAAAGGGGGCAATTTGTGCGGGAATAATGCCTAAACGGGTTTCAGGCATGCCAAATTGCGCGTCGGCTTTGGCTAAAGCGACATCACTAACACACGCCAAACCAAAACCACCGCCTAAAATCGCGCCTTCTAATACTGTCACTACCACAAAAGGTGAGCTATTGACTTGGGTTAATAAATGGCCAAACGTGCGATTAAAATGTTGATAGGCTTGAGGATTATCCGTGGCTTGTTGACGAATCGTCATCATGTCGCGAATGTCACCCCCTGCACAAAAATGCCCTCCTGCGCCGCGTAACACCACCGCACGAATGGCATTGTTGGCTGCCCATGCAAACGTAGCTTGTAGTTCTTGCACCATTTGCAAACTCATGGAGTTTCGGCTTTCGGGGCGATTGAGCGTAATGTGCAAAATGCCTTTTTCGGGGCAGACGAGTAAAGTTTGGCTGACGGGTAGAGTCATGGCTGTTTATCCATTTTCAGATGCTTTGCTAACTATTGTCGATGTTTAAATCTCACTAGCCCCCTTTAATAACTGGGGAAACACCCTCCTTAATATCAAAGGAGGATTGGGGTGGATTTACTTCTTCTTTTTACTCGGCAAAGTATTTGTCAACTTGCAAATAATGCCGAGCATGATTTCATCTGCACCACCACCAATAGAAATTAAACGACCATCACGATAGGCTCGGGCAATTGGGTTTTCCCACATAAAGCCCATACCACCCCAATACTGCAAGCACGAGTCGGTGACTTCACGCATTAAACGTCCGGCTTTTAATTTCGCCATTGACGCTAATAAGGTTACGTCTTGGCCATTGATATGCTGCTCACACGCTTGATAGACCAAGGCGCGTAAACACTCTACTTCAGTACGCAACTCAGCAAAACGGAAATGGATGACTTGATTGTCAATTAGAGGTTGGCCAAAGGTGGTGCGTTCGCGGCAGTACTCAATGGTTTTTTCAATACAGGCTTCCATACCGCCAATAGCGTTGGCGGCACCGTATAAACGCTCTTCTTGAAATTGCATCATTTGCATCATAAAGCCCATACCTTCAGCACCTACGCGGTTGCTTTGTGGTACGCGGACATTATCAAAAAATATTTGTGCGGTATCCGATGAGCGCATCCCCATTTTGTTGAGCTTTTTGGAGAAACTCACTCCTACCGCATTGGATGGCACAATAATCATTGATTTATTGACGTGCGGTTTGTCATCCGATGTATTAGCAAGCAAACAGAAGAAATCGGCTTGAGTGGAGTTGGTAATCCACATTTTAGTGCCGTTGATAATATAGTCATCACCGTCTTTGACGGCAGTCGTTTTAATGGCGGCAACATCCGAGCCTGCATGAGGTTCAGACACGGCAATAGACGCGACCATGTCGCCAGCAATGGCAGGAGTGAGATACTTCGCACGTAATTCGGCTGAGCCAAAACGGGCAAGGGCAGGTGTCGCCATATCGGTTTGCACACCAATCGCCATCGGTACACCACCACAAGAAATACGGCCTAACTCTTCAACAACGACCATATTGTAAGAGTAATCCAAGCCCATGCCGCCGTTTTCTACGGGCTTACAAATACCTAAAAGACCCAATTCGCCCATTTTTCTAAATAATTCATGGGCTGGAAAAATACCCGCTTCTTCCCATTCATCCACAAAAGGGTTGATTTGGTTTTCGACAAACTGACGTGTCATGCGACGTAGAGCGTCATGTTCTGGAGTAAATTGCATGGTGTTATCCTCTTTGTTTGTTTAACCCTCACCCCGACCCTCTCCCACTGGGAGAGGGGGCTAAGTCCTCTCTCCCCGTGGGAGAGAGTTAGAGTGAGGGTGCGTGTTAAATTAAAATCGTGCTACGCCATACGTGCTTGGCTGAAGCTGTCTTTTTTCGCCATCACGAATGGTTTGTAGTAAAAAAATCAATAGCTTGCGGGTATCGCGTGGGTCAATAATGCCGTCGTCAAATAAATTGGCGGTATTAAATAAAGCACTGGATTGCGACTCTAATTTGGCGGCAGTACTCATTTCTAAAAAGTTAAGTACGTTTTCGTCAGGCGTAATACCCATTTTTTGCTGTTTTTGTTCGGTGACAATACGCAGCACTTTGCCCGCTTGTGCGCCACCCATCACCGCCGTTTTGGAATTTGGCCACGAAAAAATAAAGTGAGGGTCTAAACCACGACCACACATCGCGTAGTTACCCGCGCCATAAGAACCACCAATGACAATCGATAACTTCGGCACACGGGCATTAGCAACAGCTTGAATCATTTTTGAGCCGTGTTTAATCACGCCATGTTGTTCGGATTCTGTGCCAACCATAAAGCCTGTCGTATTATGCAAAAACAGTAATGGCCGACCTGTTTGGTCGCATAATTGAATAAATTGACTGGCTTTAGCAGCGCCTTGAGGAGTGATTGGGCCGTTGTTGCCAATAATGCCAATAGTCACGTCACCGATGCTGGCCCAACCACAAACCGTTTGATTATCAAATTCGGTTTTAAAATCTAAGAAATTAGAATCATCGACTAAACAAGCGATAATGCTGCGGACATCATAAGGCTTGCGTAAATCACACGGAATTAAACCGAGAATGTCGTCAATGGGGAAGCGCGGTTCGGCATAGGTTGCGGTGTTGGCGATTTTATCCCAACCCAACATGCCCACAATGTCACGAGCTTGGCGAATGCCATCGGCATCATTTTCGGCTAAATATTCTGCTGTGCCTGCAACCTGTGCGTGCATGGCTGCGCCGCCGAGTTCTTCCTCGGTAGCAACTTCACCCGTTGCCGCTTTTAATAAAGGAGGGCCTGCCAAAAACATCGCCGTTTTATTACGCACCACTACCATATAATCGGAGAGGCCGGGTTGATACGCACCACCCGCCGTCGCATTACCATGAACGACAGTGACTTGTGGTAAGCCCATTGCCGATAACCGTGCTTGATTAGCAAAGGAACGCGCACCTTCAACAAAAATATCGGCGGCATAATTCAAATTTGCGCCGCCACTTTCCGCTAACGTCACCATCGGTAGTTTGTTTTGTTTGGCAATCTGTTGCAGTCGTAAGCTTTTACGCAAACCACTGGGCGAAATCGTGCCGCCTTTAATGGCAGAATTACTCGCACCCACTAAACAACGCACGCCATTAATCACACCAATGCCCGCAATCATATTGCCGCCCGCTTCAGTGCCATCTTTGTCGTCGTGGAGCATATAGCCTGCTAAACCACACAACTCAACAAAGGGTGAGCCGGCATCTAATAAATGCTGAACCCGTTCATGCGGTAACATCTTGCCGCGTTTGACGAATTTCGGTTTTTCTTGCAATGAGCGTTCGAGCACTTTTTGCTTAATGGCCGCCACTTCGTCAATTTGTTTCAGCATCGCCTGTTGATTGGCAACAAAGTCAGCCCCGTTGCGGTCGAGTTCTAAGTCAATGATGGGCATTACACTTTCCCCTTTAAGACATTAGGAATAAATGCACGATGAAAACCGTTATAGGCTTCAGAGTTTTGATGGTCGGCGAGGGGATAAATCGGTGTCCCTAAAGAGGCTGCGCCATCAATACGAATGGTCACGCCCGAGACAAAAGCAGAGGCTTCGGATAACAAGAAGCAAGTGACGCTAGAAACTTCGGATTCTGTGCCCATGCGTTTTAATGGCACTTTACTGGCTAAGGTGGGAATGACAAATTGTGCAAAATCGCCTTTGTATGAATCCATGCCTGAAGAAATAATCCAACCCGGTGCAACCGCATTAACACGCACACCACTGACAGCCCATTCGATAGCGGCGGTTTTGGTCAAATTATCCACACCCGCACGCGCTGCGCCTGAATGTCCCATGCCAGGCATTCCACCCCACATATCGGCACACATATTGACGATACTGCCGCCATGTTGTGCCATCCACTGGTTATAGACTTCGCGCATCATCAAAAACGTCCCATGGAGATTGTTCTTCACGACAGCATCAAAACCATTAGTGGAAATATTGGCGAGGGCAGAAGGGAATTGACCGCCTGCGTTATTAACTAAACCATCAATCTTGCCAAAGTCTTTAATGACAGTAGCGATAGTGTCTTTGACTTGTTGCTCATCACGGATATCGCAGACGATTGAGCGAATTAGCCCACCATCTTGAATAATCTCATCTTCGACTAGGACCAGTTTTTCCGCTTTACGGCCTGTGATAATGACTTGTGCGCCTAATGCAGCTAATTCGTGCGCGGTACAACGACCAATACCCGAACCACCACCCGTGATAATAATCACTTTGTCGGCAAACGCATCTTCACGAAAAATGGAGTTATAAGACATATTTTTAAAACCTAATCTAATGAATAAATCCCTCACCCCAGCCCTCTCCCTGAGGGAGAGGGAGCAAGAAGTCCTCTCTCCCCGAGGGAGAGAGCTAGAGTGAGGGTGTAGTTAAATAAGTTCCGCAGGAATCTTCACAGGCATCGCCAATAACTGTTGTGCGTGAGCTTTGCCTTGTGGGTCAACACGTTGACTGGCAATGCCGCCGCCGCCGAGGGCATAGGTCAACATAAAGTTAAAGGCATTTAAGCTCGGCATTTCATAACGAGTCACTGTGCTGCGCGCTTCTAGCCAATGTTGACAATAAGCAGCAACGGCTTCTTCACCTAAACTGGCACGAATCCATGGCAAATATTCAGCCTTACGGGCAATGATACCAATGTTGGAGGAATCACCTTTATCACCACTTCGTGCCCACGCTAATTGAACTAAAGGTACTGTATGAGTCACGTTGCTGTTGTCGGCGACTTCGCCACAAGCTAAACGTGTAGGCGCAACAAAACCGCCATCTGTTGGCAGAGCCACCGCAATACGTTCGCCTTGAATATCTAAACTGACAGGTACGGCTATTTTGGGCACGACACAGGAAAATAAACGCACGACAGGAGACGGTTTAGGACGACCGCCCATAATGCCAGCCAAACCGGGTGCCATGCCTGTAGAGGCTTGGGCAATTTCACTGGACAAAAATAACAACGCTTCTTGGACAGGATAACGAGCCACCATTCGCACGGTAATTTCGCGACATTGTTTCGCTTCAGGACGCGCATTCGCGCCATAGGCTTGTTCGCTACCGACAATCTCAATATGGGTAGACATCAGCGCAGGCGCACCACGTTTGGCTAATACTTTATTCACTTTGCTAAAAATAGATTCAGCAACCCGTTGACCTTTAGCAACCGCATCAATACCAATAATGACAAAGCTCACAATTAAACGATAGCCGTCCATATAAGTAGCCGACACTTTATAAGTATCACTTGGCGCACGACCTTTAGCACCACTCACTTTGACTAAATTATCGCCCACTTGCTCGACTTGCACTTCGGTAAAGTCACACACCACATCAGGTAAGAAATAGGCTTGTGGGTCGCCAATTTCATAAATTAATTGTTCGCGAATGGTGGCGGTGTTAATTAAGCCTCCTGTTTTTTCGGGTTTGCTGACGACAAAAGAACCATCGGCAAAACATTCAGCAACAGGGAAACCCATGTTGTCGTAGTCGGGGACATCTTGCCAATCAGTGAAGTTGCCGCCCGTACATTGTGCGCCACACTCAATAATATGGCCTGCCAACGAACCTTGAGCCAATTTGTCGTAATCATCCACCGACCACCCAAACTCATGTAACAATGGACCTAAAACCACCGCCGAATCAACGACACGCCCTGTAATGACAATATCCGCACCCAACGCCAAGGCATCACGAATAGGAATGCCGCCCAAATAAGCATTCATACTTGCCAGCATCGGCGGCATGGCTTCGCCGCTAAACATTTCACGCGTATCCGCGTCGCGCCAAGTTTGTTGTTCACCAACTAAATCATCACCCAAGACCACGGCTACTTTCAGATTTAAGCCTGCGTCTTTAATCAGCTTTTCTAAAGCATCACGACAGGCGAGAGGATTGACACCACCTGCATTACTAATAACTTTGATTTTTTTCTCTGCAATTTCAGGTAATAACCGCGCCATCACTTGCGAAACAAAATCGGTCGCATAGCCCGCATCAGGCTTTTTCATCTTTGCGCCAGCCATAATCGACATCGTGATTTCGGCTAGATAATCAAAAACCAAATAATCAATCTGGGTTTGGCGCACTAATTGAAAGGCGGCGGTATTGGTATCACCCCAAAAGCCAGAGGCACAACCAATTCGTATCGAAGTTTTCTGAGTTGTCATAACGCATCCTAAATGTGTAGCTATGTTTGCAGTGAATCGCCATGCGCGTAACATACCAAGCAAGTGCTTGCTTGTGCAAGAGACAAATTCACGGCATACTCAAATTCAGCTAAACTATTACAACTAAAAAGACATTATCCACGGTATAAGCCTACGTTTTATAAGGAATTACACTGGGTTTATGTCTTTAGTCTTCATTCTGTAAACAAAGTCAGGTAAAACAACCATGTTGGTAAAAGTGCCACAGCAATTAAAATCGCTCGAAAAAATTCCCAGTTTTGGTTGTTTGGATGACTCGCCGCGTGGACGGGTATTACGTGCCGCAGCACATCTGTTTCGGGTGAATGGTTATGAAGGCACAACCGTACGTGAAATTGCCGCGATGGTCGGTATTCAGTCGGGTAGCTTGTTTCATCATTTTAAAAGTAAAGAAGAGATTTTATTTACGGTAATGAAAGAGGTGATTGAATACACCAGCACCAAACAAAATGAAGCAATTGCCCAAGTCAGCACAGCTCGTGAAAAGTTAAAAGCTTTAATTATTAGTGAGTTATATGCAATAAATGGCGTAACTTGTGACGCAATGACGGTTTTAGTGTTTGAGTGGGATGCACTGTCGCGCAGCCATCAACATGATTTGCTTGAGTTAAGAAATGCCTATGAAAGCACGTGGGTTGGTATCTTAAAGCAACTAAAAGACGAGTCAGGTTATGTGGAGTCACCCCAAGTCTGGCGCAAATTATTGGTTGGTGCGATCGCTTGGTCGGTCACTTGGTTTAGAAAGGATGGCTCAATGACGTTGGAGTCGTTAGCGGATCGGGTGTTGTTGATGGCGTTGGGGCGGTAAGCTGCGTGAGATTGTAAGATAAGTTTTTTGATGAAAAAATGACGAAGATAAGGCTTGTAGTATATACTTTGCGCCTTTCGTTATCATCAAATCCTTCCAAATAAGGACGTTTAGTTTATGCGCGACTCTATTACCACGAAGACCGTTGCCGTTGTTGGTTTAGGGTATGTCGGATTGCCATTGGCTTTGGCATTCGGGCGTAAAATGAATACGATTGGATTTGATATTAGTGCGTCCAAACTAAAAGCATACATGAGTGGCTATGATCCGACAGGAGAAATGGAGCCAGAGCTTTTTCAGCAGGCGACAAAATTAATATTTACGGCAAATCCATCTGAGCTTAAAAAAGCCGATTTTATCGTCGTTGCAGTGCCTACCCCTATTGATAATGCGAAACAGCCTGATTTGTCACCTGTCATTGGTGCAACCAATACGCTTGCTCCAAATTTAAAAGATGGCGTCATTATTATTTACGAATCAACAGTATATCCAGGTGTTACAGAGGGAGTTTGTGCCCCTATTATTGAGTCGCTGTCTGGTAAGAAGAGGGGACTAGGGTTTAAATTGGGTTACTCTCCTGAACGTATTGTTCCTGGTGATAAAACACATCGTTTAGAAACGATTATTAAAATTGTTTCAGGCGAAGATGCAGACTCTTTAGATTCGATTGCCGCCTTGTATGAGACGGTAGTAGATGCAGGTGTTTATCGTGCATCAAGTATTCGCGTGGCGGAGGCAGCCAAAGTCATTGAAAATACACAGCGTGATGTCAATATTGCTCTCGTCAATGAGTTGGCAGTAATTTTTAATCTTATGGATATTGATACTGTAGAAGTGCTGGAAGCAGCAGGAACAAAGTGGAATTTTTTACCCTTCCGCCCAGGTTTGGTGGGTGGCCATTGTATCGGTGTTGACCCCTATTATCTGACTCATAAAGTGCAAACACTGGGTTATAATCCTGAAGTGATTTTAGCAGGAAGGCGTATTAATGATCGCATGGGGTCATATATTGCCCAGCAGACTATTAAAAAAATGATTCTTGCAGGTTCAATGAAGCTTGGGGCTCGTGTTTTAGTGATGGGTTTGACGTTTAAAGAGAATTGCTCCGATATTCGTAATACAAAAGTCGTAGATATCATAAACGAACTCACTGAGTACGGATTAGAAGTGGTTGTTTGGGATCCTGTTGCGGATGTGTATGAGGCTAAAGAGGAATACCATATTTCCCTAAAAAGTCATTTGAGTGATGTTGGTCTTGTCGATGCAGTCATTGCCGCGGTGGCACATACTGAGTTTAAGCAGTTGAGTATGGCTGAGTTAAAAAAGTATGTATGTGGTAATGCACCATTTCTAGATGTTAAGTCTGCATTTAATAAAGATAGCCTTGAGTCAGTAGGGTTTAGTGTTTGGCGTCTTTGATTTATATATTTAGCTCTAGAGTGGAGAGTAGTTTGGAACGATTTAAAAGTGAATCCAATATGACCATTTCATTGCAAATAAGTAAACTGAGTGATGTGAAAGATAAAGTTTATACCCATGATTTATCTGGCAGTGATTGAAATTATGATGCCAGCAGTGCGTTTTATAAGGCGAGTTTGGCTTGTGTTTTGTAGGGTTACAAGGAGCTAAGAGTTATGGCGAAAATATTAGTTACTGGTGTTGCTGGTTTTATAGGCTTCTACGTATCGAGGCTGTTATTAGCGCGAGGGGATGAGGTCGTTGGCTTGGACAATATTAATGATTATTATGATGTCAATCTTAAGTATGCGCGGTTAGCTCAGTTGGAGGGTATGCCGAATTACCGTTTTATAAAGTTAGATTTGGCCGATGCAGTAGGTATGGCTGATTTATTTGCCACTGAAAAGTTTGATAATGTGATTAACTTGGCAGCTCAAGCTGGCGTGCGCTATTCCTTGGTTAACCCGCAAGCGTACATTAGTAGTAACGTAATTGGCTTCACTAATATTTTAGAGGGTTGCCGTCACAATCAAGTAAAGCATTTAGTTTATGCGTCAAGTAGTTCTGTATATGGCTTAAATTCGACAATGCCATTTTCAACCAAGCACAATGTTGATCATCCCGTTTCTTTGTATGCGGCTAGTAAAAAAGCTAATGAGTTAATGGCACATACTTATTCTCATCTATTTAGTTTGCCCACAACGGGGCTTAGATTTTTTACTGTTTATGGTCCATGGGGACGGCCCGATATGGCTCCTTTTTTGTTTACCAAGGCTATTTTGGAGAGTAAGCCAATTAATGTTTTTAATTACGGTAAAATGGAGAGGGACTTCACATATATAGATGATATTGCGGAAGGTGTTGTGAAAGTAATGGATCGAATTGCTGCATCTGACTCCATATGGGATTCGACTAATCCTGATCCAAGCGGAAGTTCTGCTCCATACAAAATTTATAATATTGGAAATAATAATCCTGTTCGGTTAATGGATTTTATTCAAGCTATTGAAAATGCTACTGGTATGGAAGCGATTAAAAACTATTTGCCGATGCAGCCAGGCGATGTTCCTGCAACATATGCAAATATTGATGATCTTATGCATGATACTAATTTTAAGCCTAGAAAGTCAGTGCAAGATGGAATGAAGGAATTTGTTGATTGGTATAGGGCTTATTACCATGTTTAATTCTCAAAAGGCTTAATATTCGGAGAGTGGAAATGCAAATTACGATTATTGGATCGGGATATGTAGGGTTGGTTTCGGGGGCTTGTCTTGCAGAAGTTGGTAATGATGTCCTTTGTCTTGACTTAGACGGACAAAAAATACAAATGCTGAATGCTGGTAAAATTCCAATTTACGAGCCGGGTTTAGAGGCAATGGTTGTTCGTAATCAAGCGGCTGGGCGACTTCGCTTTACGGATAACATTCATGAAGCGGTGATGCATGGCGTAATCCAGTTTATTGCTGTTGGAACTCCTTCTGGAGAAGATGGCTCTGCTGATTTGCAATATGTTATTGCAGCAGCACGAAATATTGGTCGTTATATGACTGACTATAAAGTAGTAGTCGGAAAGTCAACTGTTCCAGTTGGTACGGGTGATAAAGTCTCTGCGGCTGTCAAGGATGAATTGACTAAACGTGGCGAGATTACTCAATTTAGTATGGTGTCTAACCCTGAGTTCTTAAAAGAAGGCGCTGCAATTGATGACTTTATGAGACCTGATCGTATTGTGATCGGTGCTGAGGATGCGCGTGCTATTGAGTTAATGCGGACATTGTATGCACCATTTCAGCGTAATCATGGCAAACTATTAGTAATGGATATAAAAAGTGCAGAGCTCACTAAGTATGCAGCGAATGCAATGCTGGCCACTAGAATTAGCTTTATGAATGAGTTGGCAAATTTGGCAGAGATACTGGGTGCGAATATTGAGCATGTTCGGCATGGTATAGGCTCTGATCCGCGCATTGGTTATCATTTTCTTTATCCAGGCTGTGGTTACGGAGGCTCCTGTTTTCCAAAGGATGTTAAAGCACTATTAAAAACAGCAAAAGATGAGGCCAATATTAATCTTAAAGTTTTGCGTGCGGTAGAAGAAGCTAATGATACGCAAAAGCACGTACTAACTCAAAAAATAAAATCTATATTTGGAGAGAATCTTACAGGGCTTCATTTTGCATTATGGGGTTTAGCATTTAAGCCAGATACTGACGATATGCGAGAAGCACCAAGTCGAGTGCTAATTGCTGATTTGTTGAATGCAGGGGCGACTGTAACAGCGTATGACCCTGTAGCAATTCAGGAGGCGCAACATATTTATAAAGGGGAAGATCGGGTTCGTTTTGCTTCAAGCCCTATGGCGGCTGTAGAAAAATCTGATGCCTTGGTAATTGTTACGGAGTGGAAAGAGTTTCGCAGTCCTGACTTTAATACGATCCAGCAATTATTGTTGAAGCCGTACGTCTTTGATGGGCGTAATCTGTATGACCCTAATTTAGTGAGAGATGCAGGCTTAAATTATATTTCGATTGGGCGGCAGTAGTAGTGTTGGCATCAATTTGTGATTGACTAGGTTTCTTCATGAGTAAAAAAGGGCTTCCAAGCCATCAAATCGACCAACCTCATGCAAATGATATTGGTAAACTTGCACGTGGAGCAGCAAGATGGGTATTTGCTTTGCTAATTGCCAAGCAAATTATGACTATTCTAACGACAATGATAGTTTCCCGTTATGTGTCACCTGAAGATACAGGGACAGTTGGAATGGTACTTACCCTAGTCTCTTTTATTGTCCTTTTTGATACTGGATTGACATGGGCGACTGTACAGCCTAAAAACATAACAATCGAGCAAATAGATAGTATGTTTTGGTTTGGTGTCGTTTTGGGAGTGCTTCTTTGGCTGGTGTGTGTAATAACAGGTCCATTATTAGCAAGCTTTTACCATAATCCGAAATTAATAATGGTGTCTGTTATTGTTGGGCTATCTCCTCTTTTTAATAGTATGACAACACAGTTATCTGCACTATTAAAAAGGACAATGCAGCAAAAGAAAAATAATGTAATTGATACGGTAGCAGTACTTATAAGTAGTACTGTTGGTGTGTTAATGGCAGTTACCCATATGGGTTATTGGGCAATAGTCATCCAAGTTGTTGTAATGCAATTCTGTAGGTTTGTATTGTTATTTTACTTTTCAGAATATAGGCCTAAGTCTCCACGATTTTCCCCCAGTGCATTTGTATTAATTAAATCTGGTGCTTATTTGGCTGTTTCTAATTTTATTTGTTATTTTCAGCTTTATTTGGGTACTATTTTAATTGGTCATTTATTTGGTAGTGCGGCATTAGGTTTTTATTTGAAAGCAGCTGGTTTAAAAGCACTGCCAACTACTTACGCTGCAATGGTGGTGACAGATGTGATGGTTGCATCGCTAGCGGCTTTTCATGAGAATCATGAGCGAGTCGGGGAGGGATACAGAAAGGCACTTAAGCTTATTGCCTTTGTGGGTTGCCCTGCGGGAGCTATGCTTTACCCTATGGCATCAGAAGCAGTAATGATCTTTTATGGAAAGCAATGGGATGCAGCTGTACCATTACTGAAAGTTATGGCTATTTCTGCATTAATTTTACCGATTACTACAACGACTATTTGGTTGTTCCTCGCTGCAGGTAAAGCTAAAGCTCAGTTATACATGAATATTGGACTAACACTTATAACATTAGGCTTGTATTACGTTGCGTTCAATTTTGCTCATACACTTGATGGGTTTGTAATGTATGAAGTAATTTTGTTTACAGCGATACTTCCTATAGTTAATTTAATTGTTTCTCATCGGGTGGTAGGTATTAGTTTAGTAGCAACACTGCAAGTAGTCCTTCCTATTTTATTTTGCAGTATTTTAACGGCAGTTTTTGTTGAATTCTTTGGTATGTTTATGCAAGGGTATTCCCAGAATTGGTTAGCCATTTTCTTTATGAAGGGGGTATTTGGCCTAGTTTTTTATATATGTGCCTCATTTTTGATAGTCAAACCTTTTCCTTTTAACATATCGTACTCTTATTTTCCTTTTAAAAAGAAGAGTATTAAATGGTGATATTATTATGAAAAGTGGTTTGAAGCATGCTAGTAGATTGGTGCTTAGGGTGTTTTTATTGTTGCTAGTTATATTTTATTTATCTATGGATGATAGTAAATATTACCCAGCATATACCATTTTATTTACTGTGTGTGTACTCGTTGGTTTGATAGTAGCCATTAGAAAACGCTATGGTGCTTTATCAATTATGTATCCGGGTTTTTGGTTTTCTGCTTCATGGATTTTTGCGATTCTATGTTATGTGCTATTGCAAATTTGGGGGTATGTCCCCGTAAAAGATGATTATTTACTTCGGCGACTAATGTTTTTAATTATTATTACGGCTGTTTTTTTTGCAATAGTCATGATTTTTTATCCAAAGCCTAATGTGAAATATACAGTTGATTTATCTAATGATTTTATGGGTTCACAATTGGTAATGTCTGTATTTGTTATTATTTGTCTGCTCGGTGCTCTTATAAATTGGATTGGTATAGGTGCTCCTTTGGGGTATGTAGATGATGTACGGCAGCAATGGCTTCAAGCAATACCAAGAGTAACGGCTATAACTTGGTATCCTTTTCATTTGGTATTTCCAACAGCTTTTTTTGCGGGGTGGAAATTAAGAGATGCTTTTTTGGGTGAAAATATAAAGAAGAATAAATACTACGTTTCATGTATTTTGTTACTGCTAGCTTCGCTGTTTTGGTCTGTTGGTACTGGAGGCAGGCAAATAGTCGGCTTTGTTATGCTTTATTTTTTATTTGGTATTATTTTTCGGTTTTCTTTATATAAGGATACGGCCGAAAATCTAGCCAAAGTTAAAAGGAAGGCAATTTTTGTCTTTGGAGTGTTGCTCTTGGGATTTGCATTGTTTGCGACCATTACAAATCAGAGTAGAGCCATGCAACAAAGCTCTACCAGTGCAGCTCCGTTTGAAGAAGTGCCTGTCTTAAATAATTTTGGTTTTTTTATATATTATATGGGGGGGACTTTAATGACTACTCAGGCATATGGGTTGCCTGCGCGCAGAGATTTATCGGATACGGGGCCTGTTTCATTTAATGGTATGTTGGACTTTGGCTTCTCTCCTTTTTCTTTGTATGATGTATTGGGTATAAGGCGCAATGATGCGTTAGATACAAATCCAGAGCGTGCATTAGAGCAAGATGGTCAAGATTTGGCGATGGGTACTAGAAATATTTATTATGATTTAGAAGCAGATTTTGGTTTTGAAGGAGCGATATTTGTTATTTTAATTCTCGTTATAATGTCGCAATTTATTTTTAATGCGAGTGTGAGTGATTTAAATAATAAAAATATTTTCAAATTAAGCTTGATTGTGTTTTTTATTATGTATTGGCAATATAGTCAACAGTTATCTTTAATGATGCATACACAGTTCAAATGGACATTAACTTCTTTTGCCTTGTGGTCTATTTTTCATGCAATAACACGTAAAAGAGTACACAAAATATTACCGAATACTCGCCAAGCCTAATAAGTGGCTATTATATATTCGTTACATTCTTGTAAATATAAGGTAAATATGCAGTAAATATCATTGCAGTATATTTATGGTAGATGACTTTATCAATTCTAAATATGTGGATTGATTATCTGGTTGTTGGAAGTGAAACTTTATTAAGGGTTAATGGTTATATGGCGCATCCAAGAGTTCTTATTGTTACAGGCGAGCCATTTAATTCAAAGTCGGCCACTGGCATTACTGTGTCAAATCTTTTTCGAGGATGGCCTAAGGATAAAATAGCTCAAATCTATAGTGCAGATATAGAGCCGGATGTTGATGTGTGTGAAAAGAATTGGCGAATATCAAATAAAGATTTGATGCTGCTAAAGCAGCTATACCACTTTAAAAAAGGTAGCGTATCAACGCCGATGGCTAGTAGTGTGTATGAAGCCCCCCCCGTAGCGGCCTTCAGTAAAAAAGTAAACGCAAAAAACACAGTAATGCGGCGGGTATTAGTGCCGTTGATCGATTTATTGCCGTATCAACTTTCTGATGATCATTTGAGTAACATAAATGATTTTAAGCCCGATGTTATTTACTCTATGTTGGGTAATATTCGTTTAGTTCGATTGGTTCATTATTTGTCAAGTAGATTGTCTATTCCTGTTGTTCCCCACTTTATGGATGATTGGTTGTCTACATATTCAGTTTCTGGGCGGTCGCTTCTAACAACCATTCAGCGGGTGATTATTAATAGGCTTACGCATCAAGTTGTAAAAAATGCTTCGGTAGGATTGAGTATTGGTGATGCTATGGCCGAGGAATATAGCCAGCGGTTTGGTATTCCATTTTTTGCTTTTATGAACCCTGTTGCCTTGCCACTAATAAGAGTAAAGAATGTATCCGCGCCTAAAAGCACTACAGTATTTATTTATGTGGGCGGGTTCCATTTAGGACGTTATGAAAATCTTATAGATATTGGGCGGGCTATAGCAAAGGTTCGTCAACAAAATATAAATGTCACATTTTTAGTTTATGCTCCTCAGACAGACATTGCGCAATACGGTGAAGATTTAGTCCATGATGGCGTTGAGATTCGAGGCACTATTGCACCAGAAGAAGTACAAAAAGTCTTGTCCCAAGCAAATGTTGCTGTCCATGTTGAGTCGTTTTTAGAAAAATTCTCTTGTTATACAAGGTTGTCTGTTTCAACAAAAATCCCGCAGTATTATGCTGCTGCATTGCCTGTCTTAGCATATGGGCCTAGTGGCGTTGCATCATGCAGATATGTTAATGATAATTATTGTGGCGTTGCAGTGGGTCATAAAAATGAAGATAGTCTAGAGGAAGTTATTCGAACTTTAGCGGTAGATGTGGAGTTACGTAATCGGTTGGGGGAAAATGCGTTATCTATCGCATATGAGCGCCATGATGCTTTAAAAGAGCGAGAGCGTTTTCGGAAGGTATTGCTACAGGCGTGCAATGGCGAGTAATCAAGATTGTATTTGAAGCTTATTATTTACCAGGTTTTATTGTTTATGATGAGTGGTAGTGTCAGCACAATACACAACTTAGATAACTCGTTATAAATGTAAAAATATAAAGCTCTAATGTTTGCGTCTCAGGGTGGGCTTACAATGGTGGTGATTAAATTGGTCGTGGCTGGAGAATATTGTTAATGTCACAACGTATCATAATAACAGGAGCATTTCGATTTCCTGAGGGAGATGCAGCCAGTGCTCGTGTAGTAGGTACGGCAAAGGCTTTGCGCAAGGCTGGGTTTGCTGTTGAGTTTGCAGGTTGGGAAGATCAAGAGCGGCCAGAAGATAAACAGCCTGAAGGTGGCTACAGTTATCAAGGATTTAAGTACACATCACAGAGCGATTTACGAGAGCAAAAGCTTTCGCCTTGGAAGAGATTGGTTCGTTATCTTTTGATGGGAAGTAATACGTTGAAGTGGTTAAAGTCCACTGACTTAACCGATGTGTCTAGTATTGTAGCCTATCATGGCAGTAGTATTTTCTTGCTCCGTTTGATGTTTTTCTGTTTTAAAAAAAATATTAAATTATTTTTTGATTGCACGGAGTGGTACGACTCTAAAAACCTTGTTGGTGGTCGTTTGGGGATAGTCAGTATAGATAATGCGATTAGAATGTATTTGATTAATAAAGTCATTGGGCAGGGCATAGTTATTAGCTCATATTTAGAAGGGTATTACAAAAATAAGAATTGTCGTATTTTGAAAGTGCCTCCCCTAATAGATATTGCAGACGCAAAATGGCACAGTGAAGATACTAATACACATCAACCAAATGCAGGCGACAGCCTCAAGTTGGTTTATGCAGGAACACCCGCTAAAAAAGATTTATTAGGAAATGCCTTGCGTGGGTTGAAAATATTACATGCGGAGGGTTGTAAGATTGAGTTACATCTTCTAGGTCCGTCTCGCAAAGCTCTTTTAGAGTGTTTGGATGGAGAAGAGTCAGTTTTGCATGAGATAGAGGATATGCTTGTGTTGCATGGACGAGTAAAACAGATGGATGTACCCAAGTTAGTTGCGAAGGCTGATTTTTCAATTTTATTGAGGCCACAAGAGCGTTATGCTCAAGCAGGGTTTTCAACGAAGTTTGTTGAGAGTCTTATGGCGAGTGTACCTGTTATTGCAAATGTAACGGGTGATATTGCGAGTTTTATTAAGGATAATGAAAGTGGCATCTTAATTGAAAGCGAAACGCCAGAGGATTTTGCTAAGGGAGTAAGGAGGGCGATCAATATGCCTATAGAGAAAAAGCAATCAATGAGATGTAATGCTCGTCGCTTGGCAGAAGAAAGTTTTGATTTTCGGCTTTATGAGGAGTCGCTGAGAGTTTTATTTGATGATAATCCTAGCTTTAATTAGTAAAGAAAAATATTGCATGAATAGATGCTCCTTATTTCCCTTAATTGACCCGTTCAGTGTACGGTTATTTTTCCGCAAAGTTATACTCTTGCATTCGAATATAAAAAAAATATATTGCATGTTTTTTATTTTATTCTTTAGTCAATATGTTAATGCGTCATCATCTGTTACTCAGCATGATGACTCTTGTATGGTTTATGATGGCCTGAAAATATATTGTGGTATTGCTCATGACTATGTGGGGGAGCTACAAATATCTAATACTGGAGTTGCAATTAATGGGAGCTTGAAAAATAATTTTGAGCTTACGAAAGAGTATGTTTTGGATAGTGTAACTATTTATAAGGTTAAGGTTGGCCGTAATGGATATTGGTGTTTTAATTTTCAAGGTGATCCATTAATTTCCCGAAGTGTTGATGAGGCACCAATATTGGTTGGTTATAAAAAATCATTAATGATTTTAGCTGATTCGAGTTTAAGGGTTTCAACAAGCCGTGCGAATGCAAACGTTAAGTTATGTAATAGTCCTAATAGGAAATTAGAGGGTGAGCAAGGTGAATTTCGATTACTTATTGGTGATAAAGAGAAAGTAATAGGTTTGGCTCAATCCATTAGTAAATGGTTGTCAACTTCTGATACTATTTTCAAAAAAATAGAAGATAAAAATTCGGAAATAACGAAAAAGAGTAGTTATTTTTTTGTGGATATTACTGAGCATAATGCTGATGAAATGATTGAGATGGCTAAAAAAGGTGGATTCCCATATATATTGATATATTCTACTACTTGGGCAAAGACGAATGGTTCTTATGCAATTAACACCGATAATTATCCACATGGTATTAATGGGTTGATAGACGTTTCAAAAATGGCATCTCAATACAATATTAAAATTGGGCTTCACACATTAACAGCATTAGTGTCAAAAAAAGATCCTCTAAGTAATCAACTAACAGATCAGGGTTTATTAAAAATAAATAATAAACTGGCAGAGAAATATGGCTCATATCTTGTTGATTTAAAAGGGCCATTGAAGTATTACGTTGCGGATCGTATTGCAGAGATAATGAACAAAACTAGCGCAGGGATGATTTATTTTGATGGTGGCGAAGCATCAGCAATTGCTGGAGATGCTGATTATGATATTCCAGAGCTACAAATAGAGGTGTTGAAGCGTTTACAGGGGCGTATTTTAGTGCAAGGGTCTGGAAATGTCCCTAGACTATGGCCTTATCTTAGTCGTATGGCAATGGATGACTATTCCACTTTAGCTCCAATTGAATATTTAGACTACTACAAAGTTAAACAAATTTTACCGATGCGTGTGAATAATTATATGTCTGCTGAATTGGGTTGGATCGGTCTGCTTACAGAAACGCCATCGTCACCAGCAACTACTGTTGAAGATATATCAACGTATATGGCTCGAGCGTTGGCGTTTAATATGCCTTTTTCCATAGAAACACGATATGCTGCACTGAAAACTAATCCTTACACTGATCGGATTTTACGGATTTTAGGAGTGGTGAATAAAAAACTGCAATCAGGTGGTATGGGAAAATCATCTCGAAATATATTAAAACAAGGAGATTGGTATTTTGTTGATGGGGAATCTCCATATTTCTCGAAGCTTTATTTGAAAAAGATGCATATTTCATCAGAGAAGAGGCTTATTGATTTTAACTTAAAATCTAAAAAAACAAACCAATATATGCTTCGTATTAATAATGTGCATAATAAATCTAGTGATGGGCTTGTTCCATTGCTTTTTAATAAAATGGCTAGTGATCTAACTGTCACTGAGAAGTATATTAATGATAGTAATAGAGGGCAGTTGGCTAAAAAGATTGGTTTTTCTGGTGATACGCTAGTTGACTTAACTAATGCGCGAATGATGAGTGTAAAATATAATGCTAATTTAAAAACTGTAAAAGCAGAATCAGCCTGCTCCGTATTGAACTTGCAGTTACAGGATGTCAATGGATTTTTTCGGGATTATTTTCTTGATGTACTACCGAGTGGTGAAAATATAACGACTATTCGCTATGATGATGCCCCTGGTCGTATGTTGCGAGATTTGCGACCAGCTTATTCTTCATATGCGATGAAATCAGCTGTTCATGCTTTTGATTTCTCTAAAGTAGTAGGGTTGAATGTGCGCTGGATGAAGACTTGTAATGTAGGTGATAATATTGTTCTTAAAGAAATAAATATGATTAAAACTGAGTCAGCGTCATTAACTGGGGTTGAGCTATTTGTGAACGGAAAGAAGCGGTTAGACGTGCCCAGTCTTTTTACGGGTGAAGTATTGGATGTTTTTCCTGATGGGTTAGTGACGATTTGTAAGGTTCGAGCATGCAAAAAAATTGCAAAAATATCCCCCGTAGATGATAAGGGGGGAATTCAATCCGTACAGATTAAAACTAAAGGCGATGCAGTGTATGATGCGGCTTTTGGCATCCTTACGTCTAAAGTGGATTTTGTCGATAGGTAGTTAAAACTTGCAAATGAGTTTGATTAAATTTTTGAGTGGATGAGTGTTTTATGAGAATAGTTTTTCAATATTTTACGGGTGGTGGTGGAGCGTTATCTAACATAATGTTATTGCTTCAAACATTGTCTAAGCTGTACCCGCAAGATAGCATAATCGTTGTCTGCTCAAATAAATCAGATTTGCATCACCTTAATGTTTTTTCAAACATAGAAGTAATATCATATGATGCAGGTGATTTACATCAAGAAATTGATCGGCTTATGTTAGGGTATGTTGGTTTAAAGAAAATTGCGAGTCAGTATAAGGCGGATATTGTGTGGTCTTTAAATATTGGCTCGTATGTTAAGCTAGATGTGCCACACGTCCTCAGTGTTAATAATCCATATCAGGTTTACCCCTTAGAAGATGTTGTACAGTATCACCCTAAAAGTCGTTTTAATTTGTTGGTATTAAGGTCTTTTTTTAAGAAGTCTTTATGTCTTTCTGATGCGGTGATTGTGCAAACGCCGATCATGGGGCGGTATATTGGACAAATAAAAGATGCTCCGACAACATATGTTGTTCCTAAGGCGGTGGAGCGAGATGAGGATGTGCGTGTTGATCCTTTACCTGAAGAAATGAAGTCTATCTTAGAGAATAGGAAAGGGTTTTTTACCTTTTTGTATGTTTCAACGAGTAGTCCTCATAAAAATCATAAAACACTGATTGATGCGTTTGAATTATTGGCGAATCAAGTTGTTGGTGCAAGAGTTGTACTTACTATCAGTCATGATGAATTAATTAAAATCGGTGGGGGAAAAGCCCAAAAACTTGTGGATGATGGTTATGTCATCCCCATTGGCTGGGTTAAAAAGCAGCATCTTAGGTCTTTGTATGATGCGGTGGATGCGTGTTTGATGCCAAGTGTACTTGAGTCTTTAAGCTCTGCTCATCTTGAAGCAATGGAGTGGGGGAAAGCTCAAATTGTTGCAGATTTGCCTTATGCTCGTGATTTGTGTGGCGGTGCTGCGGTATATGTGGCACCAGAGTTTCCTAGTAAATGGGCTGAGACGATTATGGAGTTTATCCCAGATGATACTCTTAGGCAGAATCTAGTTATGAGGGGGCGTGAGCAGATGCAATTGTTTCCAAAAACTTGGGATGAAATGGCTCGTCAAATACATAAAGTTTTTGAAGGGTTAATAGCAAAGACATAGTGTTGCATTGTTTAAATTTCACTTTGGAAGGATATAGGATATATGTTCGCAAATAAAACGTTATTGATTACAGGTGGTACTGGCTCATTTGGAAATGCTGTTTTAAAGCGTTTTCTTGATTCAGATCTTGCTGAAATACGGATTTTTAGCCGTGACGAAAAAAAGCAAGATGACATGCGCAAACGTTATAACAGTAGCAAACTCAAATTTTATATTGGGGATGTGCGGGATTATCAAAGCATATTAAATGCGACTCGTGGTGTGGATTATATTTTCCATGCGGCAGCATTAAAGCAAGTGCCTTCTTGTGAATTTCACCCGATGGAAGCGGTCAAAACGAATGTGCTTGGCACAGAAAATGTGCTTGAGGCGGCGATACAAAATAAAGTACAGCGTATTGTTTGTTTAAGTACCGATAAAGCCGTTTATCCGATCAATGCGATGGGTATTTCCAAAGCAATGATGGAAAAAGTCATGGTTGCCAAGTCACGTAATTTGGAAGGTACAGACACCGTTATTTGTGGGACACGCTATGGCAATGTCATGGCCTCACGCGGCTCGGTGATTCCATTGTTTATCGATCAAGTGCGTGCGGGCAAGCCATTGTCAATTACCGATCCAACAATGACCCGTTTTATGATGACATTAGCGGATGCGGTTGATTTGGTGCTTTACGCATTTGAGCATGGCAATAATGGTGATATGTTTGTGCAAAAAGCACCTGCTGCTACAGTACATACACTGGCAGTAGCGTTAACGCGTTTATTGGGTAAAGCGGATTATCCGATACATATCATTGGTACGCGCCACGGTGAAAAGCTTTACGAGGCGTTATTAAGCCGTGAAGAAATGGCTTGCGCTGAAGATCGTGGCGATTATTTCCGTGTGCCACCTGATCTGCGTGACTTAAACTACGCCAAATTTGTGGATAGTGGTGAAGAGAAAATTACTCAAAGCGAAGACTACAACTCACACAATACGCTACGTTTGGATGTTGATGGCATGGAGCAGTTGTTACTTAAATTGGACTTCATGCGAGCGATTCAGCGCGGTGAACATGCAACGACTGAGGAATAAAAAAGAGAATTACCATGAATGTATTAATTACAGGCGCAAACGGCTTTGTTGGAAAAAATATCCAAGCTGCTTTTATTGAACGTAAAGACGTGACTGTGGCCACCATTGGTCGTCAGTCAACTGTTGAGGAGCTTGAGCAGGCCGTCACACAAGCAGATTTTATTTTTCATTTGGCTGGTGTCAATCGTCCTGTCAATCCTGAAGAATTTGCCGAAGGCAATAACGGCTTTACTCAAACGCTGTGTGCGTTAGTGAAAAATACGGGGCGAAAAATCCCTATTATTTATACCTCATCCATTCAGGCTGTGCGTGATAATCCCTATGGTGTGAGCAAGCGTGGTGCCGAAGATCATTTATTGGCATTGCAAGCAGAAACAGAAAGCCCTGTCTATATTTTTAGATTGCCCAATATCTTTGGTAAGTGGTGTCGCCCGAATTATAATTCAGCGGTTGCGACTTTTTGCTATAACACCATTAATGAGTTGCCCTTAACCATTAATGATCCAAACGCACAAGTCACGTTGGTTTATATTGATGATTTGGTTGGCTATTTTATTAGGCTCATGGATGGTCAAGTAAATGCTGAGACCTTTCCTGAAGTAGACCCCATTTACACGGCTACTGTCGGTGAGTTAGCTCATCAGATTCAAGCGTTCCGAGATTGTCGTACCTCGTTAATTTCTGAAAATGTCGGTACAGGCTTAGTACGAGCATTATATTCGACCTATGTGAGTTATCTTGCACCACAGCAATTTAGTTACACCGTCCCTAAATATGGTGATCCTCGTGGCGTGTTTGTCGAAATGTTAAAGACAAAAGACGCGGGTCAGTTTTCTTTTTTTACGGCTCATCCGGGTGTCACGCGCGGTGGGCATTATCATCACTCGAAGACCGAAAAATTTTTGGTCATTAAAGGTGAGGCTTGTTTCCGTTTTCGCCATATTTTGACCGATGAAACCTATGAGCAATGCACTTCGGGTGAGAATCCAGTCATTATGGAAACCGTACCTGGCTGGTCTCATGACATTACTAACGTGGGTAATGATGAAATGGTCGTGATGTTGTGGGCAAACGAAATTTTTGATCGTAGCCGTCCTGATACCTACGCACACAAGGTGTAATGATGAAAAAAATGAAAGTAATGACGGTGGTTGGCACACGTCCGGAAATTATTCGCTTAGCCCGTGTTATGGCTGCTTTAGATAAGCATTGTGATCATATTTTAGTTCATACAGGTCAAAACTACGACTATGAATTGAATGAGATTTTTTTTAATGATTTGGGTATCCGCAAGCCCGATTATTTCTTGAATGCTGCTGGGGCAACGGGTGCGGAAACGATAGGTAAAGTGATTATTGGTGTTGACCAAGTGTTGGCTGATGTTAAGCCAGAAGCCATGTTGGTTTTAGGTGATACGAATAGCTGCATGGCAGTGATTCCTGCCAAGCGTCGTAAAATTCCCACTTTCCATATGGAAGCGGGTAATCGCTGTTTTGATATGCGTGTGCCTGAAGAAATTAACCGTCGTATTGTCGATCACACGGCTGATATCAATTTGACTTATAGCACGATTGCTAGAGATTATTTGTTGCGTGAAGGCTTGTCGCCCGACATGGTCATAAAAACGGGTAGTCCAATGTTTGAGGTACTCAATTTTTATCGTGAAGGCATTGAAAATTCCGATATTTTGAGTCGTTTATCGCTAGAAGAAGGTAAGTTTTTTGTTGTCAGCGCACACCGTGAAGAAAATATTGATTCCGATAAAAACTTTCATCATTTGGTCGATAGTTTAAATGCGATTGCAGAGACTTATGGTTATCCTGTCATTGTTTCAACCCATCCACGGACGCAAAAGCGTGTTGATGCGTTGGGTGTTAAATTTCATCCGTTAGTACAACTTTTGAAGCCATTAGGTTTCAAAGATTATAACAAGCTACAGTTGTCGTCTAAGGCCGCTTTGTCTGATAGCGGCACAATCAACGAAGAGTCCTCTATCCTAAATTTCCCTGCGCTTAATTTACGTGAAGCACATGAACGCCCAGAAGGTATGGAAGAAGCTGCGGTGATGATGACTGGTTTGACATCTGAGCGAATCTTGCAGGCTTTACAAGTTTTAGAGCATCAGCCTCGTGGTGAAGAGCGCGGATTACGTTTGGTGGCGGATTATAGTATGCCCAATGTCTCTGAAAAAGTGGTTAGAATTGTGCATAGTTACCGAGATTATGTCATGCGTAATGTATGGAAGCAGTTTTGAAAATTTTGTTATTAACTCAATGGTTTGACCCAGAGCCAACGTTTAAGGGTTTGCTGTTTGCTAAGCAATTACAAGCAGAGGGTCATGAGGTTGAAGTGATTACAGGTTTTCCGAATTATCCGGGTGGTAAGCTTTATGCGGGTTACAAACAGCGTTGGCTTCAAACGGAGTTAATAGATGGAATACGCGTTAATCGTGTTCCTCTTTATCCTAGCCATGATGGTTCGGGCGTTAAGCGTGCGTTAAACTATGTGAGTTTTGCCGCGACATCTTGCCTTTTTGGTCTGTTTATAGCTAAAAAAGCGCAGGTTATTTATGCGTATCACCCTCCATTAACCGTAGGAATGTCTGCTGTATTTATTGGCTTTTTTAGACGAATACCTGTGGTTTATGATATTCAAGATATGTGGCCAGATACGTTGCAAGCGACAGGGATGTTGAATAATAAAAAAGCACTCGCTTTTGTTGCCAGTATATGTGGATGGATTTATCGTCGCGCTTCTGCATTGGTGGTATTGTCACCAGGTTTTAAAAAACTATTATTAGCACGCGGTGTGCCTGCTCATAAGGTCAGTGTTATTTACAATTGGTGTGATGCATCGGCTCTCATTCAGCCACAAATAGTGAATAAACGACCAATAGAAATGGAGAATCATTTCAATGTGGTTTTTGCAGGAACAATGGGGAAAGCGCAAGCGTTAGATTCGGTATTGAAGGCCGCTGCCATTGTGCAAAAAATAAATACTAAGGTGAAATTTGTTTTTGTGGGTGGTGGGGTTGAGGTAGAACATCTTAAGACGGTTGCGCGTGAGCTATTATTGAATAATGTGCTATTTATTCCTCGTATGCCGATGAGTGAAGTAGGACAGGTATTGGTGGCGGCAGATGTACTTTTGGTGCATTTACGCAATGACCCTCTTTTTGAGATTACGGTTCCCTCAAAAACGCAAGCATATATGGCTGTTGGTAAGCCTATTTTGATGGCAGTATCGGGTGATGCTGCAAATTTAATTGAAGAAGCGAGCTGTGGCTTAGCGGTTCAAGCGGAAAATGAAACAGCAATTGCTGAGGCTGTTTTAACATTGGCGGCTATGCCTCATGAGGACTTAGTAGCTATGGGGCGACGAGGTGCTAAGTATTATCAAGAAGAGTTATCTCTTGAAGTGGGTGTGAAAAAATTTGTTGAGGTTTTTGAAGATGTTGCACGCTAATTAGTAACAATCATGTGATAGTTGAGATGTTTTAATTAAATAATAGTCTGAATTCTACCTGCAAAAAATACTTTAGACTAGATAGACAACATGAGCTTGATATGATGAAACGTTTAATGGATGTTGTCGCAGCAAGTGTGGCATTGTTATTGTTAAGTCCTGCCATTATTTGTGTGGCCGTATTAGTCCACATCAAGCTAGGCTCTCCCGTATTCTTTCGTCAAGTCCGTCCTGGTTTGCACGGTAAATCGTTTAATATGATAAAGTTTCGTACCATGCTTGATGCCGTTGATGAAAATGGCGATGTTTTACCTGACGAAGTGCGCTTAACTTCTTTTGGTAAACTTCTCCGTTCAACAAGCCTAGATGAGCTTCCAGGCTTATGGAGTGTGTTAAAAGGTGACATGAGCTTAGTAGGCCCTCGTCCTTTATTGGTTGAATATTTGCCGCTGTACTCTCCAGAGCAAGCACGCAGGCATGAAGTTCGCCCAGGTATTACAGGTTGGGCGCAAGTGAATGGCCGCAATGCGATTAGTTGGGAAGATAAATTTAAGCTGGATGTTTGGTATGTCAATAATCAGTCTTTGTGGCTAGATATTAAAATTCTTTTCTTAACCGTATGGAAGGTAGTTCACCGTCAGGATATTAGTGCGGATGGTGAGGCTACAATGTCACGTTTTACTGGCTCTAATAATCAATAAAGGATGGTGTGTTGTGACCGAAATATTAATTTATGGCGCAGGTGGGTTTGCGCGTGAAGTCGCTTGGTTAGTTGAACGTTGTCAAAATAGTGGTCAGTCACTGATTCCTGTGGGATTTATTGATGATAATGTAAACAGTCATGGCAAAATTATCAATGAGTTGGAAGTGTTTTCCTTAGAGTCAGCCGTTGCTAAATTTCCTAATGCGGGATTTACAGTGGCTATAGGCAGTTCTCAGCTTCGTGAGCGTTTGACGGAAAAAGCACTACAAGCGGGTTTATTTGAGGTCTCAATCATTCATCCAAATACTGAGGCTTCGCGCTTTATCGAGTATGGCAAAGGTACTGTAATTTGCGCGGGTAGCATTTTGACCACTAATATTCGCCTTGGTCGAGGAGTACAAATAAATTTGAATTGTACCGTTGGTCATGATGTCGTAATGGAAGATTTTGTGACTTTAGCTCCTGGCGTTTGTGTCTCTGGATGTGTACATATTGAACGTGGTGCGTATATTGGCACGGCAGTTTCCATCATTAATGGCACGATTGATAAGCCGCTCGTGATTGGTGCTGGTGCAATCATTGGCGCAGCCGCTTGTGTTACGCGAGATATTCCACCTAATGTCACTGCCGTGGGTATTCCTGCGAAGCCAAAAAACTGAAATGGAACTATAAAAATGCTGAATACTCCTTTTTCTCCGTGGCCTAGTTTTACTGCCGAAGAAGCTGTGGCAGTGAGCCGTGTTTTACTGTCGAATAAAGTGAATTATTGGACAGGCCAAGAGTGTCGAGAGTTTGAGAAAGAATTTGCTGCATGGTGTGGTGTTACGCGTGCTATCGCTTTAACAAATGGTACGGTTGCGATTGATTTGGCCATGAAAGCATTAAATGTTGGTGTTGGTGATGAAGTTGTAGTCACTTCGCGGACATTTTTAGCATCAGTCAGCAGTATTATTTCTGTAGGTGCAACACCTGTATTTGCGGATGTTGACGCCGATTCGCAAAATATCACAGCCGCAACTATTGCTCCTGTCTTGTCATCACGCACTAAGGCAATTATTTGTGTGCATTTAGCGGGTTGGCCATGTGATATGGATGCAATTAATGCGTTAGCACGCGCACACAATTTATATGTTATTGAAGATTGCGCGCAAGCACATGGTGCGCGTTATAAAGGCACAGCAGTTGGTGCGTTGGGTGATGTTGCAGCGTGGTCGTTTTGTCAAGATAAAATCATGACAACAGGTGGTGAGGGCGGTATGCTAACCACAACAAACGAAGAGTTATGGTCAACCGCATGGTCGTATAAAGATCATGGAAAGAGCTGGGATGCAGTTTATAACCGAGAGCATCCATCAGGATTCCGTTGGGTTCATGAGTCATTTGGTACGAATTGGCGCATGATTGAAATGCAAGCAGCGATTGGTCGTATTCAATTAACACGCATGGCTGATTGGCATGCTGCTCGTCAAGCAAATGCCCAAAGAATTCTTGATACGTGTACACAAATTCCAGCGTTGAGAGTTCCAGTTGTTCCTAACGATATCGATCATGCGTGGTATCGTGCCTATGCTTTTGTTCGACCAGAAGCATTAGCGGATGGTTGGAGTCGTGATCGAATCATGGCGGAAATCAATGCGGCAGGTGTGCCTTGTTATAGTGGTTCTTGCTCAGAAGTTTATTTGGAAAAAGCATTTGATGGCACACCGTGGCGACCTATAGAGCGTTTGCCTGTTGCTAAAGAGTTAGGAGAGACGAGCTTGATGTTTTTGGTCCACCCTACATTAACGGTTGCTGAAATTAATAAAACCTGTGAAGTTATTCAATTGGTAATGCAACGAGCATCGCGCTAGCTATCATTGTAGGGATTGATTAATGAAAAGTACGGTTTTACGGATGCTAGCACTGCCGAGGCGCATGAAACAACAAATTCTAATGGTTGCTGATCTTGTGGCACTCCCTATTTTGTTGTGGATGGTATTAGCATTACGCTATGACATGCTAGATCCGCCTATATTGCCTACTATTCCTTTAGGGTGGCTGTATGTTGCTATCTTTGGTGTAGCTATTCTCAAAGTGTGTGGTGTTTATCGTGCTGTTGTTCGTGCTTTTGACGAAAAGTTTCTGCAAGATATACTAATGGCGGTTGGTATTATTGTCGGTGTCTTGTTTGTAGGTGTGGCTCTGCGATGGATACCCATGCCCCGCAGCACTCCATTCACATTTGGCTTTTTTATATTTTTATGGGTGTGGGCTAGTCGATCGGTTATTCGTCGCTCAGTTCGATTATTAGTTCAATTACAAGCTCCTGTAACGCGTGTTGCTATTTATGGTGCAGGGATGGCTGGGCGACAAACATTTGCCGCTTTACGTGCTGCGCCTGAGTATTTTGTTGTCGGTTTTTTTGATGATGACGCTAGTCTTGTTGGCACGACGGTTCAAGGTTTACGCGTGCATGCAGGTAAAGATTTTGCACGGATAAATCAAACATTAGAAGTCAATGAAGTACTTATTGCATTGCCTTCTGCATCCCGAACTCGTCGTCGAGAAGTGATTGAACGATTAGAGCCTCTTAAAATCCGTGTGCGTTCTTTGCCTGGTTTTACTCAGTTAGTGAATGGGCAAGTCTCTATTTCTGATATTCATGAAGTAGATGTGGCGGATTTACTAGGGCGTGATGCTGTACCACCATCACCTGAGTTAATGGCAAAAGACGTGACGGGTAAGCGCGTTATGGTGACGGGAGCGGGCGGATCAATTGGTTCTGAACTCTGTTGTCAATTAATTACCGCTAAACCTTCACTATTAATTTTATGGGAGTTGACTGAGTACGCGTTGTATCACATTGAGCAAGAGCTTAAAGGTATAGCTGATGGTGTTCAGATTGTGCCAATTTTAGGTTCAGTATTGCATCAAGAGCGTATGACGAATGTTTTAAGGCATTATCAAATAGAGACCGTTTATCACGCTGCCGCTTATAAGCATGTACCGTTAGTCGAATGGAATCCTTTTGAGGGCATCGTCAATAATTCTGTGGGAACCTTACGTTCAGCAAAATCAGCAATGGCGGCAGGTGTTGAGACATTTGTACTTATTTCTACTGATAAAGCGGTACGCCCTACCAATGTCATGGGGGCTTCTAAGCGTTTAGCTGAGTTATCACTACAAGCATTAGCCGCTTTACCGAATGTCAAAACTCGATTTTGTATGGTGCGCTTTGGTAATGTTTTGGGTTCATCGGGCTCAGTCGTGCCACTTTTTCGTGAGCAAATTGCCAAAGGTGGACCCGTGACAGTCACTCATCCTGATGTCACACGTTACTTTATGACGATTCCAGAAGCCTCGCAATTGGTGATTCAAGCAGGTGCGATGGGGAAAGGCGGTGATGTCTTTGTCTTGGATATGGGTGAGCCTGTTAGAATTGTTGATTTAGCACGAAAAATGATTAATTTGAGTGGTATGTCATCGCGCGATGGTGACGGTGATGGCGATATTGAAATTCGATTTAGTGGTTTACGTCCAGGCGAAAAACTTTATGAAGAGTTATTAATTGGTAGTAATGTGGTGACAGGTACAGAGCACCCTCGTATTATGCGTGCTGTAGAGGCATTATTGCCAATGCCCGTTCTAGAGCAACTGCTGGATGATATACATCAAGCTGCTCAAAGTTATGATGTTGTGCGCTTAAAAGAGTTATTGGCACAATATGTCGAAGGTTATGTGCCTGATATGAATATTACAGGGATGATGCCGATAACATTATAAAAGTATCGGTAAGCCTTGTTTGTTTCATACGCCAGCACCTTGCTGGCGTTGTATTTTTTGTGATAAAGAAAAATCATTAATAAAGGAGTGAGAGTATGTTTATGCCTATTAATACTGTTGTGTTACCTGTTGCTGGATTGGGTACGCGTTTTCTCCCCGCAACAAAATCTATTCCCAAAGAAATGTTACCCGTTCTTGATAAGCCGCTGATTCAACTCGCCGTTGAAGAGGCTCATAAAGCAGGTATTCAGCACGTCGTGTTGGTGACGAGTGCCAGTAAAAGAGCGATTGAAGATCATTTTGATGTCAATTTTGAGCTAGAGTCAACGTTAGAATCGCGTCAAAAGTTGGCAATGCTCGACGCTGTGCGCTCAACCCTGCCTCAAGGTATGACGTTATCAGTTGTTCGGCAACCTAAGGCATTGGGTTTGGGTCATGCGGTATTGTGTGCCTATCCTATTGTCGGGGATAAGCCCTTTGCCGTGATGTTACCCGATGATTTAATTGATGATTTAGACGGCGGTTGCTTGGCAGATATGGTGGCACTCTATAATAAAAAAGGCGCGTATTCTTTGGCTGTGGAAGAAGTTCCTAGAGATAAAACGGATAAATATGGTGTCGTCTCATTAAATAGTGATGGTCAAATCATGGCAATGGTCGAAAAGCCAAAGCCAGAAGTTGCCCCCAGTACTTTGGCTGTTGTGGGGCGTTATGTATTGCCCGCAGAAATCTTTCAAGCATTAGCAACTGTGCAAGCAGGTGCAGGTGGCGAGATTCAATTGACGGATGGTATTGCCAGTTTATTGGCAACGCAGTGCTTTTATCCTCATCGTTTCAAGGGTACTCGCTACGATTGTGGTAGTAAGTTAGGTTATTTACAGGCCAATGTCGCTTTTGGTCTTCGAGATGTTGAAATTGGCACAAGCTTTCAAGCATGGTTGCAAGATAATAAATAAAGCAGGTTATGGATATGGCACACAACGTTCCACGCGCCGAGTTGTCTGAGTGGTGTTATTTACAAGGTAAGGCAAAAGCCATGCAGCAGTCACATCTTCGTGATTTAGCGCATGATTTAGATCGAAATAATCAGTTAACGTTTAGAGCGGGCTCTTTACTGCTAGATTTATCGAAGCAAAAAATGGATGTTTCCATTTTAAAGGGCTTGGTCAAGCTAGCGGAGGCAGTAGAGCTTCCCAAAGCGATTCAAGGCTTGTTAAGTGGCGAAACGGTCAACAATACCGAAAATCGTCCTGCATTACATAGCGCACTAAGATTGCCAGTTACCGCATCATTAGTGTTGAATGGTCAGGATGTTGTTCCTGCGGTGCATGACAGTTTGGCTAAAATGAGCGATGTCGTTTCACGGATACATTCACGGCAATGGCGTGGATTTTCAGGACGAGCAATTACCGATGTGGTTAATATTGGCGTGGGTGGCTCAGATTTAGGGCCTTTTATGGCCTGCCAAGCATTGACTGAGTTTGCACCAGAGGCGGCGAATCGTCTGCATGTTCATTTTGTTAGTTCGATTGATGGCACACAACTCTCTGATTTGTTGGGCTCTTTACGCCCAGAAACAACGCTATTTATCCTGTCGTCAAAATCGTTTACTACTATTGACACCATGTCGAATGCTCACACGGCGTTGCAATGGATGCTAAAAGATGGCGTCGATAAAGAGTCAGTTTTAGCGCATCATTTTGTCGGTATTTCAACCAATACACAAAAAATGACGGCATGGGGTATTCCAGAAAGCAGTCAGATTGTCTTTTGGGAGTGGGTCGGTGGTCGGTTTTCGTTGTGGTCGGCCATTGGTTTACCGATTGCGCTGAAAGTCGGTATGGCGAACTTCCTGTCGATGTTGGCAGGGGCAAATTTTATAGATGAGCATTTTAAAACCGAGCCATTAGCAACGAACTTGCCTGTATTGTTGGGTTTAGTTGGCGTATGGAATGCCACTTTTTTAGATATTCGTGCCCATTCGATACTGCCTTATGATGGCCGTTTAAAGTTTTTCCCGTCTTATTTAACGCAATTAGAAATGGAAAGTAACGGTAAGTCGGTTGATAAAAGCGGTAAGCCTGTTGCGTATAATACTTGTCCTGTCTTGTGGGGCGAAGTAGGTTCAAATGCCCAACATGCCTTTTATCAATTGCTACATCAAGGCACGCAAGCGGTTTCCTGCGATTTTATTGCGCCTGTTCGTCGTTATAAAGCCTATCCTGATTCGGGAGAAGCGCATAAATCGTTGCAGTCGCAACATCAATTAACCTTAGCCAATTGTTTGGCGCAGTCCCGTGTTTTAATGTTGGGTGATGCCAGTACCGACAGTGATGAAAATACGCCTAATTTCAAACGCTATCGCGGTAATCAACCCTCAACCACCTTATTGTTGGATGAATTAACGCCTTACAGTTTAGGGGCATTAGTCGCACTGTATGAGCATAAAGTGTTTGTTATGTCGGTATTGTGGGATGTGAATCCGTTTGACCAATGGGGCGTAGAGTTGGGTAAAAAAATAGCCGACAAAATGACGCAAGCATTGGCAGGGGAGGCGATTGATGGTTTTGATGCATCAACGCAACATTTGTTAAAAGTGATTGCTGACATTACCGCAGGAGGACAATAACATGAAGTTATGTGTACATGGCGATACCTTGCCCGCATGGGTGTCAGCAGCAAAACTGGCGGAAATGGGCAATCAGGTCTTAATGCGCAGCAGTGGTTTAAATAATAGTTTTCATCCGTCGCGTGAGCCTGAATTATTAACGCTGTTAGATGAGCAACAACAGTCGGGTCGTTTGGTGTTGGAGTCACTGGCTGATCCTTTGCCTCAACAGTTTAATATTCATTTGTTGGCACTTGATTTAGTGTTGGCTGATATTGAACTATTGGTAGCAGCCATTGTCGCGGAGTCAAATTCAGATTTGTTGTTACTGGTACATTCCACATTACCTGTAGGCAGCTTGGATGAATTACAAGCCTTTGCCAATAAGACGTTAGCGAACATGAATGCAGTGCATCGTGTTTCTGTTGTTGGTTTTCCGCCCTTTGGCCGAGAAGGTACGGCGTTAGCGGACTTTTCTCGTCCCGTTATGTTGCTGCTCAGTGGTAATGATGATGCTGCGATTAAGTTAACCTTAGAGTTGTTGCGTCCCTTTGTTCGCAATACAACCCATGTCATGATCGTGCCACATACCACGGCTGAATTGATTAAGCTGGGTGTTAACGCGATGTTGGCAACCCGAATTAGCTTTATTAATGAGATGGCGGCGTTGGCGGAAAAACTGGGTGTCGATATTGAGCAAGTGCGTGAAGGTTTAGCTGCCGATCCTCGTATTGGCGGTGATTATTTACAAGCCGGCTGTGGATTTGGTGGTCCTAGTTTTTCGAGCGATTTGCTCAGTTATGCCAAAACGATCAAAGAAGAGCTAGATACTTCGGGTTTAATTGATGCCGTGTTAGCGATCAATGAGTCGCAACGTGAAATTCTCTTTAGAAAAATATGGCGGTTTTTTAATGGTCGTTTATCGGGTTTAAACATTGCGATTTGGGGGGCGGCATTTAAAGCGGGTACTGCTAGTTTAGAAAACTCTGTCGTGCAACCGTTATTACATGCGCTGTGGGCGCAAGGTTGTCGGACATCTGTTTATGATCCGATGGCGGGAGACTCTTTACGTAATCTTTACGGCGATCAACCGTTATTAACCGTTGTTGATAGTGCCGCGCAAAGTATTGAAAGCGCAGATGCACTGGTTGTCGTGACGGCATGGGATGAGTTTTGGAGCCCTGATTTTGATTTGCTCAAAGAAAAGTTAGTGCAACCTGTCATTTTTGATGGTCGTAATATGTATGATCCTGACTATATGAAAGCACAGGGTTTTAGATATTTTGCCATTGGTCGTGGCGAGTCCATTTAACGTCAAGATAAACATTTTTAGGACAAATGACATGAGTCAAATACAAAAACTACCCGCCTTCAAAGCCTACGATATTCGTGGTCGTATGCCCGAACAGTTAAACGAATTTATGGTGTATTGCATTGGTAAAGCCTATGCGCGGGTCATGAAGCCACAAGCACCAATAGCGGTGGGTCAAGATATTCGCTTATCCAGTAAAGCACTCAGCCAAGCCTTAATTGCAGGCTTAAATAGCGAAGGTGTGACTACCGTTGATATCGGTTTGTGTGGCACCGAAATGATTTATTTTGCCGCAGGTCAAGACCACATGGGTGGCGGTATTATGGTCACCGCCAGTCATAATCCAGCCGATTATAACGGTCTGAAAATGGTTAAAGAAGGTTCACGCCCGATTAGTAGCGATACAGGTTTAGGTGCTATTGAGCAGGAAACTATTGCCTTAATGAGTACGATCTCTGCACCAGCCGCTTATATCCCCACGGTGAGCTTACATAGAGAGCAAAGTGTTTTGGCGGGTTATATTGCTAAGTTATTGGCATTAATTGATGTGGCAAATGTTAAGCCCCTGCATGTTTTGGTAAATGGTGGTAATGGTTGTGCAGGGCCGTTTTTTGATGCCTTAGCGCAGCATTTGCCGTTAAAAGTCACACGGATGAATCATGAGCCAGATGGCACATTTCCCAATGATGTGCCGAATCCGATGTTGTTAGAACAGCAACAGCTCACGGCTAAAGCGGTAGTTGCCGCAGGTGCTGATTTAGGTATTGCGTGGGATGGTGATTTTGACCGCTGTTTCTTTTTTGATGAAAACGGTCGCTTTATTGAAGGTTATTATTTGGTTGGTTTGTTGGCCGAGCAATTACTCAAAAAGTCGCCTAAGTCGGCCATTGTGCATGACCCCCGTTTAGAGTGGAATACCATCGAAAAAGTACAAGCACTCGGTGGTAAAGCTGTGGTGTGTAAGTGTGGTCATTCGTTTATTAAAGATAAAATGCGTGAAGAGGATGCGGTGTATGGTGGCGAAATGTCGGCACACCATTACTTCCGTGATTTCTTTTATTGCGATAGCGGCATGCTGCCGTGGTTGTTAATCATTGAGTTGTTATCACAAGATGGTCGTCCATTTTCGCAGGTGGTTGACCAATGTATGATGGACTTCCCTTGCAGTGGCGAGATTAACTTTACCATTGCCAATGCCAAAGAAACCTTAGCTCGTATTCAAGCGTTTTATGCGCCTAAAGCATTGACCATTAGTGATTTAGATGGGGTATCAATGGAGTTTGCCGATTGGCGTTTTAATGTCCGTAGCTCTAATACCGAGCCTGTCGTGCGTTTGAATGTGGAAAGTCGTGGTAATGCGGCATTGTTGAATGAGAAAGTCGCTGAGTTAAAAACGTTGTTGGTTGGTTGAAAGTATAAGGCAACCCTCACTTTAACTCTCGGCAACCGCTCCATGCGTTGCTCTAACTCCTGCATCCTTGCAGTCGTCTCCCTCGGGGAGAGAGGACTAAGATGCATTTACTCCCTCTCCATTAGGGAGAGGGCTGGGGTGAGGGTTATTTACAGCGTTAAAACTTCGCCAAAAACGGAGCTAACAACTTCTGCCCATCTACTTGCGCGTCAATCACGGTCATAAAGGTATACGCACCGACAAATTTACGGCTGATAAACATCAGTTCTTTGGGCGGGACACTAAAATGACGGTTGGATGCGGATTTTGCTGCTTTTATCATCACTCGATTATGTAAATTGCTTTTTGCCCAAATATAACGACCGTCAGCAGTAACCGCTTCGGGCGGCGCATCTTTTAAGTCGGTAAATGGTTCTACTGCTAAAAAGAATAACTCACTAATACCGTTTTTGACTTCCACAGGCATGGCATCTAAAAAGCTAAAGCCGTGCATAGCCGCTAGCATCATTTCTTTATTACGTGTGACTGAGGCTTTGGTAAAGTTACGGGCTAACTCGAGTAAATCTTCAGGGAAGTCTCTGACTGCGCCAAAGTCCAACAAAATAATCTTGTCAGGGACGGTATCACCATCACCTAAACGGACTAAATAATTACCAAAATTAGGGTCGGTTTGCATTTCGCCCCATTCGAAGACTTCACGACAGCAAATTTCTAGCGAAGCTTCAGCTAATTTATTACGACGTTCTTGCGATAGCGTCATAATGGCATTGCTGTTAATGGGGACACCATGTTCATAGGACATGGCAATGATATGTGGCGTTGAGTAATCTGGATAGATTTTAGGAACGATGTAACGATCATCATTCTTTAAGTGTTCTTTAAATAAACGCGTAGTTTCCATTTCTTGCGGGTAGTTGACTTCACGATGCATCATCAAACGGACTTCATCTAGCCATTCGTCAAACTCTCGTGTTTGTGGGACAACACGGGCAAAGCGCATCATCTGCGTCACTAAGCTCAAGTCGGAGTCAATGGCATCCGCTACACCCGGATATTGAATTTTTAACACTAACTCAGTGCCATCACTCTTACGACGAGCACGATGCACTTGTGCTAAAGAAGCTGCGCCTAGCGGCTCATGGTCGATAATTAAGTCGTTAAAACGTTTTTCACCCAATTGACTCTTGAGGTGTTCTTCAATAGTTGACCATTCTAAAGCAATGGTGTTGTCGTTAAGTTGGTGAAAGGCGCGTGTGACTTCGTCGGGTAAAAAGTGTTCACCATACAACGCCATCATTTGGCCGATTTTAACGATGCTGCCTTTAAGTTTTCCCATCTCATTAACGAGATATTCCGCTTGCTCACCTAAGCTTTGTTTGCGTTTGAGTTCGCGAGTGGCTTCATTGCTAAACATTGTACTGGCACTGCTAGTCGCAAAACGTGTACCCGCAACAATGCTCGCTTTGGCTAAAGACCAACGACGTTCAAAACCACCTGTTTTTAAATGCTGCAACTTTTGGGATTTTTTCTCGCTCATGGGCATGGGGTTCCAGTGAGAAGCAGAAGCAAAGCAAGAAGAGGCTTAGCTCTACAATGGTAAAATGGGTGACTCAATTGTAACGTAGTTTGTGGGCTTTGGGCGTAGATTGTCTAACAACTAACAAAAAGAGGTATGATGCGGAATTATCGTCGATTTTAGAGAAGAAGAATGAATCCTTTAACCTTTAGTCCACCACCGTTAAGCCGTTTGCAAAAAGCGTTGTTTTTGCAGAAGAAATGGTTTGCGCCTGAGTTTTTTGGCTTGGAGAATATTGATCGAGCCAAGCCTGCTTTGTATGTTGGCAATCACACCTTATATGGCACTTTAGATGGGCCATTAATGGTATTGGGCTTGTATCAACATAATGGTGTGTTTTTACGGTCATTGGGTGACCATATTCACTTTCAAATTCCTTTATGGCGTAATTTGTTATGGGATAATGGTTGTGTGGCGGGAACGCCCGACAATTGCCAGCAATTAATGCAAGCCAAAGAGCATATTTTGGTTTACCCCGGTGGTGGCCGCGAAGTCATGAAAAATGATGGCGAGCAATATCAATTAATATGGAAAGAGCGCACAGGCTTTGCGCGTATGGCGATGCAGCACGGTTATGATATTGTGCCGTTTGCGGCGATTGGCGCGGATGATGCCTTTGATATTCATTATGATGCCAACGATTTTCAACAGTCGGCGGTCGGTCAGTTATTACAAAAATCGGGCATCAGTGATAAGTATTTGCGCGGTGGTGATGCCTTTGCACCCATTACGACTGGCTTGGGTTTATTGCCAAGACCTGAAAAGTTTTACTTTGCCTTTGGTGAAAGAATTAGCACGCAAGAGGTGAGTCATGAGGCGGATGATAAGTCTTCACAATGGCAAGTCCGTGAGCAGGTTGCTGCTTCTATTTATGGCTTAATGGAGGACTTATTTGCGATTCGTGAAAAAGACCAAGCGACATGGCCAACATGGCGCAAAAAACTCACTAGGCGTTAATTGTTAGGATTGAAAGAAAAAATGACAGAGACCATTGATCAAGCAACACAAACAGAACTCGAAGCCGCTGCATTTCGCCGTTTAGTGGCGCATTTACAAGAGCGCACTGACACGCAAAATATTGACCTAATGAATTTGGCGGGTTTTTGTCGTAATTGTTTGGCGAAATGGTACAAAGCCGCCGCCGAAGACAAGGGTTTGGCCGTTGATTACGACCAAGCGCGTGAGCATATCTATGGTATGCCGTACGACGAATGGAAAGAAAAATATCAAAAATAGGGCTTGTTGAAGATTGGCGTAAAAAAAACCTTCGACTCCGCTCAGGGCGCATTTTTGCGCTGGCTGAGCGGAGTCGTGGTGGCTGAGCGGAGTCGAAGCCATCTTTCGGTAAAACGACATAGGTCTTGATATTTGCCGCCATAACACCATTTGTTTGTCAGTAAAAACTGACAGGCTAGACAAAATCCGCTAAAATACGCGCCACTTTAATCATCGTACCAGAGGACATAGTTGTGACGATTAACAACATTCTAGCTTTGCAAGAAGACCATTTTGGCCGTTGGAAGAATCGTGAAGCGATTACCGAAAATTTATTGCCGATCATTGGCAGAATTTATCGCGAACGCAATATCATTGTTCAAGTCTATAGCCGCAGCCTTGTTAATCGTTCGGTCATCCAAATCCTCAAGCAACATCGTCGTGTGCGTATGATTGCAGGCGAACTGTCCGTGGTTGACACTGCACCCTTTATCGACGCATTAAGCACGATGAATGATATTGGTTCGTGCCAAGTCGATGTCGGCAAAATTGCTATCGCTTACAAAAACAGCGATAAAAGCCAAACGCCGACCGAATTTTTACGCGCTCAATTAGCTCCAGCGATTGGTTTACATTCAGCTGAACATCCTACCGATGTCGTATTATTTGGTTTTGGCCGTATTGGTCGGATGTTGGCACGTTTGATTATTGAGCAAACAGGCAGCGGTCAAGGTTTACGTTTACGCGCCATTGTCGTTCGTAAAACCCAAGAAGGCGACTTGGCAAAACGCGCCTCGTTGTTACGTCGTGATTCCGTGCATGGTTCGTTCGATGGCACGATCGCTATTGATGAAGAAAACGAAGCCATTATTGCTAACGGTAACTTCATTAAAGTGATTTACGCCAGCAGCCCAGAAGATATTGATTACAGTCAATATGGCATTAAAAACGCGATTTTGATTGATAACACAGGTAAGTTAAAAGATATGGTCGGTTTAAGCCGTCATTTGACTTGTGCTGGTATTGCTCGTGTGATTTTGACTGCCCCCGCCAAAGGCGATGTCAAAAATATCGTTTACGGTGTCAACAACAAAGACATTAACGATGATGATAAAGTGATTTCTGCCGCGTCTTGTACCACCAACGCCATCACCCCGATGTTGAAAGTGTTAAACGACAAGTACGGTATTGAGTCAGGTCATGTGGAAACGGTTCACTCCTTCACTAACGACCAAAACTTGATTGATAACTACCACAAAGCGGATCGTCGCGGTCGCTCAGCAGTCTTGAATATGGTTATCACTGAAACTGGCGCAGCAAAAGCGGTGGCTAAAGCCTTGCCTGAGTTGAACGGTAAACTCACGGGTAATTCCGTTCGTGTACCAACACCAAATGTCTCGTTAGCGATTTTGAATTTAACATTCCCACAAGCGGTAAACCACGAAGAGTTAAACGAATACATTCGTCAAATTGCTCTGCATTCTAATTTGCAAGGTCAAATTGAATACACTAGCTCGACCGAAGTGGTTTCTTCAGACTTTATTGGTTCGCGCTCCGCCGGTGTGTTTGATTCGCAAGCAACGATTGTTAACGGTAATCATGTGTCATTGTACGTTTGGTACGACAATGAAATGGGTTATAGCTGCCAAGTACAACGTATTGCCGAACAAATGGCAGGCGTAAAATACCTGACGATTCCTCCTGAGCAATTATCCGCTTAACGCGTTTTCGTTGTTAAGAAGCCAGAGCGTTGTCTCTGGCTTTTTTATGGTCGATTATTTCGCTTTTCTGCGAATTTTGTTGCTTGTATCAAGTTATTGACGATAAAGCGCAGCGAAAGACGGTGGAGTTATACCGCGATTACCCTCTATAATCGCGCTTAAATTAAGGCAAAAGACTGCCATTATAAAAATCAGGCCAGTCGCCAGCCATTAAAGTTGTTTTTCCTTTGTTCTTGAGTGTTTTATGATGGTTAAGATAAAACGAGGTCTGGATCTCCCGATCACTGGCTCGCCGTCACAACAAATCAGTGCCATGCCGTCGATTCGTTCAGTTGCTATTCTGGGGGCTGATTACCCCAGTCTAATGCCAACCATGAAAGTGGCAGAAGGTGATAGAGTCATCAAAGGGCAGCCACTGTTTACCGATAAAAAAAATCCGCAAGTGATTTTTACCGCACCCGCAACAGGTCGAGTGCGTGCAATCAATCGTGGTGCGCGTCGTGTATTTCAGTCGGTAGTGATTGATGTTGAGGCGAATGCGACGGAGGCGGTCAGCTTTAAATCGTACAACGCTCATCAACTGGTTAACCTCAATCGGGAAGGTGTTGTCGAGCAGTTAATTGCTTCAGGATTATGGACAGCCATTCGTACTCGACCCTTTAGTAAAATCCCCAATCCCGACACTACGCCTAGTGCTATTTTTGTCAATGCGATGGATACCAATCCCCTAGCGGTCAATCCCGAAGTCATTATTCAAGCCGAACAACAAGCGTTTGATGATGGTATTGCTTTGGTGTCAAAACTAGCGACTAAAATTTATGTTTGTAAAGCAGACACCGCGCAGTTTAAGACGGGTTCTGTGAATGCGTCGGAGTTTAGTGGTGTCCATCCTGCGGGCTTAGTCGGCACACATATCCATTTTTTGCATCCTGCCTCTGCCTCACGCACCGTTTGGCATCTCAATTATCAAGATGTCATTGCTATCGGTAAATTATTTGCCACAGGTGAATTAGATAGTTCACGAGTGATTTCGTTAGCAGGGCCTTCAGTACGGCAGCCGCGGTTATTACGCACGATTTTAGGTTCATCATTGATGGACTTAACGACGGGTGAATTATCAGGTAGCAATAATCGGGTGATTTCAGGTTCGGTGTTGTCGGGTCGTCAGTCGCAAGGCATTGAGTCGTATTTAGGACGTTACCATTTACAAGTCTCGGCCTTAGCAGAAGGTACAGAGCGCGAGTTTGTCCATTATATTAAATTGGGTTCACATCGCTTTTCTGAGTTGGGCGTATATGTGGGCAAATGGTTGGGTAAAAAATTCAATATGACCACCAGTACCAACGGTAGCCCAAGAGCGATGGTGCCTGTAGGCGCGTATGAAGCGATTATGCCTTTAGATATTTTACCCACGCAGTTATTACGTTATTTGTTAGTGGGTGATACCGACATGGCCGCAGCCTTAGGCTGTTTAGAGTTGGACGAAGAAGATTTAGCGTTATGTACTTTCGTCTGTCCAGGTAAATATGAATACGGTCCTATCCTGCGCGATATTCTCGACCGCATAGAAAAAGAGGGCTAAACGACCATGAAATGGATGCGTAAAAAATTAGATGATATAGCACCCCACTTTGAAAAAGGCGGTAGTTACCATAAGTGGTATCCCTTATTTGAAGCAGTAGACACTTTTTTATATAGCCCTCCGTCAGTGACGCATGCAGGTTCACACGTTCGCGATTCGGTTGACTTAAAACGGATCATGATTTTGGTGTGGATGGCGACGTTTCCTGCGATGTTTTTTGGTATGTGGAATGTTGGTAATCAAGCTTTAGGAACATTAGCCTATGCCGCGCAACATGGTGCAACGGCAGAAATGGCGGTGGAAGGTTGGCGACACGCCTTAATTGCTGTATTGGCAGGATTTGACGCAAATTCGTGGTGGGATTGTTTGGTCTATGGCGCAACATTTTTTGTGCCGATTTATCTCGTGACGTTTATTGCGGGCGGTTTTTGGGAAGTCTTATTTGCCATGAAGCGTGGCCATGAAATCAACGAAGGCTTTTTTGTCACCTCGGTATTATTTGCCCTAGTTTGTCCACCGACTGTCCCCTTATGGCAAGTGGCTTTAGGCATTAGCTTTGGTGTGGTGTTAGGCAAAGAAGTGTTTGGTGGTACGGGCAAAAACTTTATCAACCCTGCGTTGGCTGGCCGCGCGTTTTTGTTTTTTGCCTATCCTGCTTATATGTCGGGTGATACGGTATGGACAGCGATACAGCCTGAAGTCTGGAAACACGGCATTGATGGTTTTTCGGGTGCAACTGCCTTAGGTCAAGCCAAGTTAGCAGGTTTGACGGGGATGCAGCACATGACTGCAACAGGCTTGCAGCCCTTAACATGGTGGGATGCGTTTATTGGTTTTGAAGCGGGTTCTGTGGGCGAAGTTTCTACCGCCGCTATTTTGCTGGGTGCAGTGGTCTTATTAGTCACTCGTGTCGCCTCGTGGCGCATTATGGCGGGCGTGATGATTGGTATGGCTTCTATGTCCTTTGTCTTTAATCAAATTGGCTCAACAACTAATCCGATGTTTGCGATGCCGTGGCATTGGCATTTAGTGTTGGGTGGTTTTGCTTTTGGTATGGTCTTTATGGCGACTGACCCAGTTTCAGCAGCTATGACCAATACAGGCCGTTTTATCTTTGGTTTATTGATTGGCGTGATGGTGGTGTTGATTCGTGTCATCAATCCCGCTTATCCCGAAGGCATGATGTTGGCAATTCTGTTTGCCAATTTATGCGCGCCATTGATTGATTACTTCGTGATGCAAGCCAACATCAAACGGAGGGCATTACGCAATGTCTAAAGAATCTACAGGCAAAACACTATTAGTTGCCACCGTGTTATCCGTAGTGTGTTCGATGGCCTTGGCTGCCGCCGTCACCCTGCTAAAACCGATTCAAGACCAAAATCGCTCCTTAGAAAAGCAACGTAAAATTTTGGCCGCTGCTGCGGTGTTGCCCGAAGGCGAGGGCAGTCCGACTGAAGTGCGCTCGCAGTTTGGCCACTTTCAGCGTTACTTAGTCAATTTAGCGACAGGTGAGTTTAAAGAAATCAAACTCGATGACCCCTTTGACCAACGTAAAGCGTTCAAAGAAGCGGATAAGTCGATCGCTTTAACACCTGAACAAGACACCGCGAGCCTAAGACGACGTGCTAACGAAGCCGATATTTATGTGTTGCGTGATGCGTCGGGCAAAGTCGAAAAAATGGTATTGCCGATTTCAGGTTACGGTTTGTGGTCAACGTTATACGGTTATATTGTCCTAAAAAATGACGCTAATACCGTCATTGGTATTACCTTCACCGAACACGCCGAAACACCGGGTTTAGGCGGTGAAGTGGATAACCCCAAATGGAAAGCTTTGTGGACAGATAAGCACGTTTACAACGCCGAAGGCCAAGCCAAACTAGGACTGATTAAAGGTAATGTTGATAACAGCAAACCTGATGCCGACCATCATGTCGATGGCTTATCGGGCGCAACTTTAACCAGTAATGGCGTAACTAACTTAGTCCAATTTTGGATGGGTGATATGGGTTTCAAGAAATTCTTGAGCAAAGTACGCACAGAGGGCATTTAACATGGCAGAACAACACAATACCAAAGACATTCTCCTTGGCCCCATTTTTAATACCAATCCTGTTATTTTTCAGGTGTTGGGTATTTGTTCCGCGTTGGCAGTGACCAGTAGTTTAAAAACTGCCTTGGCTATGTCTGTCGGTTTGACTTTAGTCACAGCGTTTTCTAACTTTTTTATTAGTTTGATTCGTAACGTCATCCCTAATTCCATTCGTATCATCGTACAAATGGTGGTCGTGGCGACCTTGGTGATTATTGTTGACCAATTATTACAAGCCTTTGCGCCCGTCATTGCCAAACAAATGTCGGTCTTTGTCGGTTTGATTATCACCAACTGTATTGTCATGGGACGTTTAGAAGCCTTTGCCATGAAAAACCCGCCTGTCATTAGTTTTGTTGATGGCTTTGGTAATGGTTTGGGTTATTCCGCATTATTGATTTTGTTAGCGGTGATTCGTGAGTTATTTGGCTCAGGCACATTGTTAGGCATTACGATTTTACAAACCGTGAATAATGGTGGTTGGTATATTCCTAATGGCTTATTGTTATTGCCACCGTCGGCTTTCTTTTTGATTGGCTTAGTGATTTGGGCATTACGCTCATGGAAAACAGACCAACAAGAAAGCACCGAATTCAAAATCGCCCCCAATAGCAAAGCGCAAGCCAGCCACTAACAGGAGTGATGATTATGGAACATTATTTAAGCCTGTTTATTCGTGCGGTGTTTATTGAAAACATGGCCTTAGCGTTCTTTTTGGGTATGTGTACCTTTTTAGCGATTTCTAAAAAAATTCAAACCGCTATTTCTTTGGGCATTGCCGTTATTTTTGTGCAAACCATTACCGTTCCTGCCAATAACTTGCTGTGGCAGTTTTTATTAAAAGAAGGTGCGTTATCGTGGACGGGTATGAAAGGCGCGGAAACTATCGACTTGTCGTTTTTAAGTTTAATGAGTTACATCTGCATGGTCGCTGCTTTAGTGCAAGTAATAGAAATGGCGTGTGATAAATACTTGCCGTCACTTTATAACGCCTTGGGCATTTATTTGCCGTTGATTACCGTGAATTGTGCAGTATTAGCTGGCGCATTATTTATGCAGCAACGTGATTATAACTTTGCCGAAAGTGTCGTTTATGGTGTGGGTTCGGGTGCAGGTTGGGCATTAGCAATTGTGTTAATTGCCGCCGTGCGTGAAAAAATGAAATACAGTGACGTACCCGCAGGCTTACAAGGCTTAGGCATTACCTTTATTTCCGCAGGACTGATGGCCTTAGGCTTTATGTCTTTCTCTGGCATCAAATTGTAAGGGGCGGTCAGTATGTCGCAAGAATTTATTATTGTTTTAAGTATGGTGATGTTTACGGGCACCGTATTAGTGCTCGTCGCGTTTATTTTGGCAGCACGGTCAAAATTAGTCACCGAAGGCACTGTTTTTATTGATATTAACAACGACCCCGAAAAGCGTATTGAAGTTGCCAGTGGCGGTAAACTATTACAAACCTTGTCGGATGAAAAACTATTTTTATCTTCCGCTTGTGGCGGCGGTGGCACGTGTGGTCAATGTCGCGTTAAAGTGAAATCAGGTGGTGGCGACATTCTTCCCACCGAAGAACCGCATTTTACCAAAGGCGAAATCCGAGATGGTTGGCGTTTAGGCTGTCAATTAGCCGTTAAACAAAACCTAGAAATCGAATTAGACGAGGAGTTTTTTGGCGTAAAACGCTGGGAATGTGAGGTGCTTTCTAACGACAACGTCGCGACATTTATTAAAGAGTTAACGCTAAAACTGCCCGAAGGCGAAGACGTTCATTTCCGCGCAGGCGGTTATATGCAGTTAGAAGCTCCCGCTTATGAAGCCAATTACAAAGACTTTGATATTCAAGACGAATATCGCGGTGATTGGGAAAAGTTTAAGTTATTTGATGTTAAAGCCAAAACCACTGAGCCAACGATCCGCGCTTACTCAATGGCCAATTATCCTGACGAAAAAGGCTTATTGAAATTTAATATTCGCATTGCCACGCCACCATTACGTCAATTACATGAAGTGCCCGCAGGTAAAATGTCGTCTTGGGTGTTTAACCTGAAAAAAGGCGATAAAGTCACTGTGTTTGGGCCTTTTGGTGAGTTTTTTGCGCGTGATACCAAAGCAGAAATGGTGTTTATTGGTGGCGGTGCGGGTATGGCTCCGATGCGTTCGCATTTATTTGACCAATTAAAACGTTTGCATTCTGACCGTAAAATTTCTTTTTGGTATGGTGCACGTTCGTTACGCGAAACCTTTTATGCCGATGAATACGACCAACTTGCCAAAGAGAACCCGAATTTTGAATGGCATTTAGCACTATCTGAACCGCAGCCCGAAGATAATTGGACAGGTTATACAGGCTTTATTCATCATGTGTTATTTGAAAATTACCTCAAAAATCATGCCGCACCCGAAGACTGTGAGTTTTATATGTGTGGCCCGCCGATGATGAATGCGGCGGTGATTAATATGTTGTTAGAGTTGGGCGTGGATAAAGACAATATTATGTTAGATGATTTTGGCGGTTGAATTCTAGGGATTTAATTGCCCCTTCGACTCCGCTCAGGGAACGTTTTTACGTTGGCTGAGCGGAGTCGTGGTGGCTGAGCGGGGTCGAAGCCAAGCCGCTTTATGCGATTGAGCGGGTGCATAATTGCACCCTAATTAATTTTAGTAACATTTGCTTTCCCCCTCATTCAACGTACAATAGATATTGATATTAAATATCTAAGGTATAGTCATGCAATTACTTGTACATCTTCCCGATGATCTTGTTGCCCGTTTTCGTAATGCCATTCCCGCACGTCAGCGTAGTGATTTTATCCGCGAGCTGTTAGAGCGTTCATTACCCAACAATGACGATGCGCTTTATCGCCTTGCCTTAGAAGCTCAAGCCTATGATGACGCACACCCTAATGAGTTTGCCGATTTCAACAACACTATCGCCGATGGTCTTGACCCTAATGAAACCTTCGACCTCGCTAAATTGGATGCGTTATGTCAGAAATAAAGCGTGGTGAGGTTTATTGGGCGCAACTTGACCCAACTATTGGCGCAGAAATTCAAAAAACACGCCCTGTTGTCGTGATGTCTAATTCGTCGATTAACAAAGCAAGACGAACGGTTGTTGTTGTGCCACTGTCAACGTCTGCGCCTGTGATTCAATATATTAATGTTGGGTTAACGGGCGGTAATACAGCGCGTTGCGACCATATTCGCGCTATTGATAAATCTCGCTTAGGTAAAAAAATTGGGATTTTAGCTATAAAAGACATGGACGCGATTTTGGATGCCTTAAAAAAGATTTTGGATAAATAGGATTAACTATGCCAACCTTAACATGGGTCGGAAAAGACAAGGTGGTGAATCATCATCACGATGTGCCGTTTAGAATATTAAATAAACAATATAATTTTACTGCTAATAATAACTCGCCTATTAACTCTACTCAAAATCGGATTATTCAAGGGGATAATTTAGAAGCCCTTAAAAGTTTATTGCCTGAATTTGAAGGCAAGGTGAAATGTATTTATATTGACCCGCCGTATAATACGGGCAATGAGGGTTGGGTTTATAACGATAATGTTAACGACCCGAAAATGAAAAAGTGGTTGGGGCAGGTGGTGGGTAAAGAGGGGGAAGATTTAAGCCGCCATGATAAGTGGTTGTGCATGATGTATCCGCGTTTGAAGTTGTTACATAAGCTGTTGGCGGATGATGGCGTGATATTTGTGAGTATTGATGATAATCAGCAAGCAAATCTTACGTTAATAATGGATGAAATTTTTGGATTAAAGCAACATGTTGCTACGATTACTCTTTTATGTAATCCAAAAGGAAGAAGTCAGGATAAATACTTTGGTACGTCTCATGAGTATTTAATTATTTATAGTAAAACTGAGCGTCCAGCAGAGTCATTTAGTATTGAAAAGAACGATGAAGCGATTTTAAAAGATTATAAATTAATAGATGAAGGCGGTCGTTATCGCCTTATGGGTTTAAGAAATAGTCATAGAGAGTTCAATAAACAAACACGTCCAAATTTATTTTATCCATTATACGTTAACCCAATATTAAAAACGGTAAATGTCAATCAAGTTGATGGGCATGATATTGCAGTATTACCTTTATGGGCGGATGGTTTTGAAGGATGTTGGACTTGGGGAAACAGCTTGGCTACGCAAGATAATCATTTATTAGTAGCCAAACAAGTGAAAGGAAAATGGGAAGTCAGCCGAAAGTCCTATGCTATTAAAGAGGGTGAAAAAGTCCGAAAGAAATTATTTACTATTTGGAATGACACTGATTTTAGAACTGAAGTTGGTCAAAGAGTCTTTGGCGAAATATTTGAAAATAGTAGTAAGCTAGACTTTCCGCAGCCGAAGTCTGTTGCGCTAATTCAAGAGGTTTTACGCACTTGTACAAAGGATAATGACATCATTCTCGACTCCTTTGCAGGTTCAGGCACAACCGCCCACGCCGTACTCAAACTTAACGCCCAAGACGGTGGCAACCGCCGATTTATCTTAGTCGAAATGATGGACTATGCCGAAAACATCACCGCCGAACGGGTACGCCGCGTCATTAACGGTTACGGTCAAGACAACAAAGCAGTAGCAGGTCTAGGCGGCGGTTTTGATTATTTCACCATCGGCGAACCCTTATTTTTAGAAAATGATAACCTCAACGAAGCCGTCGGAATTACCGCCATTCGTGACTATATTACCTACAGCGAAGGCATTCCCATCCATGAGCAAACCACGCCAGACAACCCGTATAATCCTTACGTTTTAGGCGTAAACCGCGAAGTCGCATGGGTGTTTTTTTACGAAACGGAGCGCGTCACCACCTTAGATATAGAGTTTTTAGGCACGCTACAATTTGGCAAACACAAACCCGTCAGCGTGATAATTTATGCCGATAAATGCCTGTTAAGCCCTGAATTTATGCGTAAACATAATATTCGCTTTAAGAAAATACCCAGAGATATAACAAGGTTTTGAGCTAGTATGTCAATAATGCGTTGTGAACGATGAGGAAATTGTCATGTATCAAACAGTAGAAGCAGTGGTTAAAAATGGCATTATTCAACCCATAGAAGCCATTGAGTATGAAGAAAATACTCGGTTTTTATTGGTGCGATTAACGCCAATACCTGCGTCCTTCAATGACGAAGCCCGCAGAAAAAAATTAGCCGATTGTTTTTATCAACTCGCGCAAAGTGCTGCATTTAGTGACATTAAAGACCCTGTAGCATGGCAAAAAGAAGTACGCGAAGATAAGCCATTATTCGGCAGAGATTAAAAGATGATTTTAGACAGTAATATTCTTATTTATGCCATAAACAGAACATTGCAAAAATAAAGGAGACTTAACATGAGCCTAGCACACGTTATTCAGCAACATATCAACGCACTGCCACCGTATCAGCAAGCCGAAGTATTAGATTTTGTGTTGTTTTTAGAGCAAAAACAGCAAGGTATGACCGTATTGAACAATCACACACCACTACGCAAACCACATCCAATAGCAGCACAAATAAAAGTAGATGGCGATATATTTGACTCAATACCTGCCGATGATTGGGATTTACCAACGTGATAATTTTAGATACGCATATTTGGTTATGGTGGTTAATGGGAGATGCGCGTCTAAAATCAGAGTGGCAGCAATGTATAGAAAGGAGTGAGCGAGTAGGCGTTTCGGCAGCATCCTGTATAGAAGTGGCATGGCTTGCACAGTTTGGTAGAATTACCTTGCCTTGTGCATCTGATGAGTGGATGAATAAAGCCATTGTTGACTCAGGCATTGAGTTGATGGCAATAACTCCTCATATTGCAAAACTAGCCGCAGAATTACCACAGCATCATCGTGACCCTCAAGATAGATTGATTATCGCTACGGCACTCGCCAACAAAGCAACCATTATTTCGGCGGATGGTAAGTTTCCTCTTTATGTAGAAATTAAAGAGCTTTTATTAAATTAACCGTGATAGAGCAAATAATGGAACTTAAAGATTATCAGCAACGTGTCATCACCGACTTAAACGATTATTTAACCGTCTTAGAAAACACCCAACTATTAGATGTCGCATTCAAAAACTATTGGGCAGAAAAAAACGTCCCCGATATTACACCTTATAAAAATAATGTCGCCAACGTCCCACACGTCTGTATTAAAGTCCCCACCGCAGGCGGCAAAACTTTTATTGCCGTCAACGCCATTAAAACCATTTTTGAGTGTTTTGCCCGAACCAACCCCAAACAAGCGCAATTTGTGGTGTGGTTAGTGCCGTCTTTAACCATCTTAGAACAAACTGTCAAAGCTTTAGCTAACCCCGACCATCCTTACCGTAAACAATTAAATATCGACTTTAGACACCGTGTTGCTGTGTATCAAAAACATGATTTACTCATGGCTGCTGATTTTTCGCTTGATACTGCCCAAGAGCAATTATCTATCGTCGTTATGAGTTTTGACAGTTTACGCGCCAAAAATAAAGAAGACCGTAAAATATACCAAGACAACGGTTATTTAGCCTCATTTTTAACGGCGGATAATAATCATCAAGATTGGTTATTAGACGGTTATGACGCTTCGGCGTTAATTAATGTCATGCGCCGCTTAAAACCAGTGATTGTGGTGGATGAAAGCCATAATGCCGAAACTGCATTGTCGGTAGAAATGTTAAAAAATCTCAATCCGAATTTTATTTTAGATTTAACCGCCACACCCAAAAATAACAGTAATATTATTAGTTATGTCGATGCCATGCAGCTTAAAAAACAGCACATGGTTAAGTTGCCTGTCATTGTCAGTAATCATCACGATAAACATAAAGTCATCGAAGAAGCGTTAATACTACGCCAACAATTAGAAAATATCGCTATTCAACAACAAAGCGAAGGTGGTAAATATATTCGCCCCATTATCTTATTTCAAGCACAAGCCAAAACCGCCGACGATAATACCACCTTTGAAAAAATCAAAGAATTTCTAATCTCAGTAAATGTCCCAGCCGAACAAGTTAAAATTAAAACCGCACAAATTAACGAACTCAAAAATATCGACTTATTAAGTCCAGATTGTCCTGTCCGTTATATTATTACCGTCAATGCCCTAAAAGAAGGCTGGGATTGTCCGTTTGCTTATATTCTTGCGTCGTTGGCCGATAAATCATCACCTGTGGATGTTGAGCAAATTTTAGGGCGTGTATTGCGTATGCCCCATGTGCAACAACACGGCCATGACTTATTAAATATGAGTTATGTCTTAACCGCGTCAAGCCGATTTTTAGACACGCTACAAAGTATTATTAAAGCTCTCAATAAAGCAGGTTTTTCGGATAAAGATTATCGTCAAGCCTTGCCTATTGTCGAAGCCTTAGTAGTAGAAAAACCACAACAACCCGATTTTAATTTTGAAGCACTTGAACAAGCAATTGATATTATTGATGATTTAGATAATCAAAAAATAGCAGACTGGCAAAATATCACTATTCCCGTTCACCCTGAGCTTGTCGAAGGGCAAGAGCATGGTTCGACAGGCTCACCACAAACGGTTATTGCAGATAATATCAATACTGCGATGGCTTCCGTTAAGCAGTTAATGACACAAGCCATTAGCCAAAACGAACAGTATCAAGAAATTGCCAATCATCATTCAGACAGTTATTTACCTGCGGAATTAGAGGCGAAAGTGAATAAATATACCCTCAAAGATATTTTTCGGGATGAAGTGCTATGCCTAAAACTTCCGCAGTTTGTCATGCCTACGCCAAATAGCGGATTTTTAAGTAGCGAAATGCAATTAGTGGAAAGAGATTGGTTATTAAAAGATTTTAAACTAGCCAATTTAGATGCAGAAATTAACTTTGAGCATATAGATACCGAAATGTATCAAGTCGATTTAGAACAAGTGGGTAATAATGACTACGCACCTAAACCGTTCAAAATGGATTATGCCGTACGCGAAAAATTCAACAAATATATTTTATCACTCGATAAATCAGGACAAATTTTCAATCTAACAGCACGACTATTTCAATTGATTGGTAATTTATATCCCATTGATGATAATGACGCAAAAACCTATATTGGCCGTATTGTCGCACAAATGTCAGTTGAGCAAATTAATGACTGTTTAGAACGTGATATGGCTTATGTGCGGAAAATAAAACAAAAAATAAACGCCTTGCAAGATGCTCACGCCTATAAAACGTTTACCAATTGGCTCGATGTAGAAAAAATAACCGTTGAGCCGATGTTTAGTTTGCCGTCTATTATCACCCCTAAAGGCAAAGCCCCCGATATAGCCAAAAGTTTATACCTCACCGAAGATAGTATTAACAATTTTGAACATCGAATTATTAACGAGATTGCTCAATTAGATAATATTGTTTGGTGGCATAGAAATTTAAGCAAAGGCAAAGGTTTTTGTATTAACGGTGCATTTGTTAATCATTATCCTGATTTTATCGTTAAAACCCAAGCAGGGCGTATTTTAATCATCGAAACCAAAGGTGATGACCGCGATAACTCCGACTCCACCAATAAACTGAAACTTGGCAAAGAGTGGGCAAATAAAGCAGGTTCGCAATATCGTTATTTAATGATTTTTGATAATAAGCCAATAGAAGGCGCAGAGCGTTTACAAGATGCCTTAACCAAAATAGGACAGTTATAATCATGTCTTGTGTTTCTTCATTGACATCACCCGTAGGGGCGATTCATGAATCGCCCTTACAATCGCCCTTACGATGGTTTATTTTTCTATCCTTTCTGAGTCTGACAAGCTGCTCGTTTTTCACATCCAAAGAACCCATCACCTTCTCTGGTATAGCCTATTACAGTATGCCGTGGAGCATCAAAATAGACGCTTTGCCTAAAGATGTAACCGCGCAAAAACTTCAACAAGAACTACAACAAACGTTAGATAACGCCAATAAAGTATTATCCACTTATCAGCCTGATACGGAGTTAATGCGTTTTAACGCCGCCCCGATTGGCGTATGGCAAACCACCAGCCCGATGTTGTTTGGCGCGGTAACGACAGCCATATCGGTCAGTCAAAAAACGCAAGGTGTCTATGATGTCACCGTTGCGCCTTTAGTCGATTTATGGGGGTTTGGCGCACAAGCTGTGCCGAATAAAATACCTTCTGGCGAAGCGATTCAAGCCGCTCAAGCGAAAGTCGGTTGGCAACATATCGGCATTGATAACACACAACATAAACTACAACGACAAAAGGACATTGAGCTGAATTTATCGTCGCTTGGCGAAGGTGTTGGCGTTGATGCTTTGGAAAAAGTGTTAGCGAAACATGGTGTTAGTAGTTATATGATTTCGGTGGCAGGCACATTACGCACGCGAGGCCAAAAATTAGACGGCTCAGCTTGGCGTATTGCTATCGAAAAACCTGATGGCAGTGGTTTACCTGAACGGGTGTTAAATTTAGGCGCAAATGTCACCGCGATTTCGACTTCGGGCGCGTATCGTAATTACCATGAAATTGATGGTATTCGTTATTCGCATACGATTGACCCGCGAACAGGCAAGCCGATTACCCACAAAACGGTTTCTGTCACGGTAGTTTTGCCGAAGCAATCAAGCCAGTTAGCGGACGCGTGGGCAACCGCTCTCAATGCGCTTGGTGCAGAGGAAGGCTATACTGTGGCCGTTAATAACCATATTCCCACTTACTATTTAGTCAAAACAGCACAAGGCTTTAGTGAGAAATATACGCCTGAGTTTAAGCCGTTTTTAGGGGATTAGCCCTCTCTCTAACTCTCTCCCTCGGGGAGAGAGAACTAAATGCTCCCCTCGCCCTTTGGGAGAGGGGTTGGGGGTGAGGGTACTTTTGGAGTTTAGAATGACCTTATTTTTTGTTTCGTTGATTGCCATCGTCTTAATGATATTACTCATGGCTGTTGGCGTGTTAATGGGCAAAGAACCCTTAAAAGGGACTTGCGGCGGTTTGAATCGTATTATGGGCGATAGAGATTGTCCCGTTTGTGGTGGTGACACAACTAAGTGCGAAACCAATAATTCAAATAATCAACAAAGTGATAAAGCAGTATTAGGCCGTGATGCCATGAAAGGTCACGAATAAATGGCGTGGATTTATTTGTTGATTGCAGGTGTTCTCGAAATTCAATGGGCAGTGACCATGAAATATACCGACGGTTTTACGAAGCTAACACCCTCGGTTATTTGTGTTTTGGGTATGGCCGCATCGGTGTATTTTTTGGCTTTAGCACAAAAAACTTTACCGCTAGGCACAAGTTATGCCATTTGGACAGGCATTGGAGCGGTTGGCACGGCCATTATGGGGATGATTTTATTTAGTGAGCCGCGAGATTTGGCGCGTATAGCCTGTATTGGCTTGATTATCGCAGGGATTTTAGGCTTGAAAATGACGAGTGGGCATTAAACCCCTAAGACTTTCATTGCTAAAGTTGGGACGTTGGTAATCAGGCTGTCTATGCCCATCTCGCGCAAGGCTAACATCCGTTCAGGTGCATCCACCGTCCACGTTGATACTTCTAGTCCAAATCCATGCGCCCGATTAACCAACTCAGCCGATAATAAGCGATGATGAGGCGCAATCAAGGTGCAACCCAACTCTTGAGCAAGAGCGATAATATCACCCTGAAAGTATTCTTCGACTAACAACCCACGCGGAATCTGTGGCTGTGTTTGTTGCATTAAGCGTAAATAATCTATGTTGAATGAAGTCGTTACCGCACGCGAGCCAAATGCTTGCCACAAAGCAGGTAATTGTTCAGCAACAATTATGCAGTCTTCGGGGCTTTCAGTTTTAACTTCTAATTGCAGATGGTCAAAGTCTTTCAGCAGCGTTAATACTTCTGCCAAGCTGGGTACGCCATCGTTATTAGGCCATTGAGGAAAAGTCTTGTGACAGGCATCTAAGGAGGCTAATTCTGCTTGTGTTTTATCTTTGATGAAACCAATGCCGTTGGTGGTGCGTTCTAGCGTTTTATCATGGATAACTATTAATTGGCCATCGGCAGAGACATGAATGTCAAACTCAACCTGACGAATGCCCATTGCCATTAAATAGCGAAAACCACTCAGCGTATTTTCGGGAGCTTCGCCTTTGGCACCGCGATGGCCAATAATATCCATGAGTTATTGTTTAACTTCAACGTTAATGGTGGCTTTGTTGGGAGCAACAGGGGTAGGCGTATTTTGTTCAATTTGAGGAGCGGCTTTATTGTCATTCAGTAGGCGCACACTTTGCACGACATGTTTGTATTCAAAAACAACGGTATAGTCCGAGTAAACCCAGCGTGTAATCGGTGGTTTACCGACAGCAGCTACTTTTTTAATGGGCGCGCCAAATATTTTTTGTACTTTGGCCATGCTCATGCCCTGTGGTGGCAAGTCGGCCGCAGTGACAAACGAAGTCACTAATAAGAGAGCAGGTAGCAAAATCCAGTTTTTCATGTCGCGCCTCAGCGAATATGTTATATTTTCAGCCATATTAGAGAGTTACCGCCTTTTATTCAAGAAGCGTATAACTGATTCGTCTGGTTGACTGTTGTTAAAGATTCAGCCAAATTTTTTCTGTCGTTTTTTAGCGTTTAAATTCCATGCCTGCAACTCCGATCACTAAAGCGTCAAAGTCTTCTTATCATGGCCGTAAACCTGCGCGTCAAAGCAGTGAGCAGCGTCGATTAGCTATTTTACAAGCCGCATTGCGAGTCATGGTGCGTGATGGCGTTCGCGGTGTACGCCATCGTGCAGTGGCTTTAGAAGCAGATGTGCCGTTATCGGCAACCACCTATTATTTTAAAGATATTCACGATTTATTAGCCGATGCTTTAACGCTATACGCCAAAGAAGTGATGGAAAATATCGTTAATCCGTTTTGGGTGCGTATTCGCGAATGGTTGTTGGTGAATTTTCCGTTGTATTCGGGCTTGGATTTAGCCAAAAATTTACCACAAATTGTTGAGCATATTGTTGACGTTGCCATTGACGATGTCATTGATCGTTTACGTAATCATCGTGACAAACTGATGACCGAACAGGCTTTTTGGTATGCGGTGTTGCAAGATGAACGTTTACACAGTTTGGCGATTGATTATCGTCAAAGTTTACATCGTGATGTCACGCAAATGTTAGAGCTGATTGGGGTCGAAAGTCCACCCAATGCCGCGCGTTTAATTTTGATGACCATTCGCCAATTAGAAATTGAAGCCTTGTTAAAGCCGAATGGGAATTATGATCGTGTGGAAATGAAGCAATTACTCATGTATCAAGTCCGCGCTATTTGTCGGTTTTAAAAGGATTCGTTATGACTGCTGTCGCGCCTACGTTGACGACTGAGCAACAAGAAATACTCTCTCGTGTGCAATTACATGAATCATGGAAAACGGCCTTAGCGCCTGTCTTTTTAAAGCCCTATATGGCTAAGCTGCGTCAGTTTTTGGCGGAAGAAAAAAAGCTCGGTAAAACCATTTATCCTCCTGCACCTGATTATTTTAATGCCTTCAACACTACGCCTTTATCAAAAGTAAAAGTCGTTATTTTGGGGCAAGACCCGTATCACGGTGTCGGCCAAGCACATGGTTTATGTTTTTCGGTGCGTCGAGGTATTGCTGTTCCGCCGTCATTACATAATATTTATCGGGAATTGAGTACCGATGTTGGTGCAACCCCTGTGCGTCATGGTGATTTAAGTACATGGGCGGAACAAGGTGTTTTGCTGCTTAATAGCGTGTTAACGGTCGAAGCAGGGCAGGCGGCCTCGCATCAAGGGCGCGGTTGGGAGTTATTCACCGATGAAGTCATCAAAGTACTAAATGATGAGCGTGAACACTTAGTCTTTTTGCTGTGGGGCAGTTATGCACAAAAGAAAGGTCAACACATTGATACTGAAAAACATTTAGTGCTAAAAGCGGTGCATCCTTCACCAATGGCGGCGAATCGCGGTGGTTTTTTTGGTTGTAAACACTTCTCACAAACGAATGCTTATTTGCAACAACATGGTCTTGAACCGATTAATTGGGCGTTACCTGCATGAATGATGTTGTCCTATTTCAAGAGTTAAGCTGTGCCAATGGTAAACGTATTGGCGTGGCACAACTGAACAGTGAAAGAACGCTGAACTCCTTAAGTCTGCCAATGATTCGTTTGTTATACCCGCAACTGCAACAATGGGCGCAAGATGACCATATTGTCGCCGTTTTTTTGCACGGTGCAGGTGAAAAAGCCTTTTGTGCAGGTGGTGATGTTAAGCAAATTTGTTTGGCGGTTCGTGCTAATGGTATTGACGACACAACGGCGGAAGAATTGTTTGCTGCGGAATATCGTTTAGATTATTTCATTCATTGTTTCCCTAAACCGATGATTGTTTGGGCAACAGGTATCGTCATGGGTGGCGGTATTGGTTTGTTGTGTGGTGCATCTCATCGAATAGTGACCGAGACTTCGCGTTTAGCAATGCCTGAAATTAGCATTGGCTTATATCCAGATGTCGGAGGTTCGTGGTTGTTAGGTCGTTTAGGCAAAATTGGCTTGTTTCTAGGCATGACTGCCGCGAATATCAATGCGCAAGATGCTTTGACGATTAACTTAGCCAATTTTTCGGCAGAATCATCACAACGCCAAACGGTAATTGACGCATTAACATCCCTAGATTGGTCAAACGATGTCACTGAACATCATCAGCAAATGACGCAATTATTAGCTCAATATCATCATTCGGCGTTAGCAGCTTCACAATTACAGGCGCATCAACAAGAAATAGAACAACGCTGCACCGCAACAAATTTTACTGAGTTATATCAGCAGTTAACTGCACCAAGTGAACATACTTGGCTCAATAAAGCCGCCAATACCTTAAGAGCAGGTTCGCCTACCAGTGCAGCCCTTATTTATCGCCAATGGCAAAATGGTCAACAATTAAGTTTGGCCGATTGTTTTCGCCAAGAACTTAATTTGTCAGTGCAATGTGCCCGTCATCATGATTTTATTGAAGGTGTACGCGCGTTATTGGTGGATAAAGACCAACAACCACGTTGGCAGCCAGCAACGATTGGCGAACTCACCGACGCTTGGTTGGATGAGCATTATCAACCCTTATGGCCAAAACATCCCTTAGCCGATTTATAGGATTAAATTACGATGTCATTTTATGCCGATCATGTATTTCCTGTGGTGTTGGATATTGCCACCCGTCCATTAATGCCACAACGAAAAGAAATTATTGCTTCGGCCAAAGGGCGAGTCTTAGAAATAGGCATCGGAACGGGGTCTAATTTGCCGTTTTATAGCGAGCAAGCGACTGAAATTGTCGGTATAGAGCCAGACCCAGCAATGTTGAGTAAAGCACAACAAGCCGCTGCTAAAATTCGAATTGCAGCGACCGTCAAATTAGCCATAGATGACGCTCAAAACCTACAGTTTCCAGATGACAGTTTTGATACGGTGATTATGTGTTTAGTGTTGTGTACCATTCCTGATCCACTGAAAGCACTACAAGAAGCTTATCGTGTCTTAAAACCAAACGGCCAGTTAATATTTTTAGAGCATGTCCGCGCACCGAATACCCACATTGCACGTCTGCAAAATTGGGTGACACCTGCTTGGAAACACTTAGGCTGTGGCTGTCATTTGAATCGTGATACCGAGCAAACTTTAACCGCCGCAGGGTTTCAGTTTTTACGAATTGACCGTTATCAACACCCCAAAATGATGAAGTTGGGGGCGAGTATGATTCAAGGCGTGGCGGTAAAACGGTAGTTTGTTCGTCAATCATGAATTATCACGAGTATAAATAGTATGAATTTAGAGAAAGTCGTTTTTGCCTTTTTTATTGTCCTCGCCGCGACGCTAAATTTTGGTTTTTTTATTGGCGATATTGACCGTCCCGAATTGCATCATGTCGGTGAATTTGCGGCGGCATTGGTGGTGAATTTGATTGCGACATCACTCAAATTTGGTGACCGTTCACACATGGGCGCAACTCAACTGGCGACTAGCTTAGTCGCTGTCCTACAGTTGGTAGCGGCATCTATTGTTTGGGGCTATCAAACGCAAGTAGTTGGCGAAATGACCCCAAGTGCCATGTCTAGCATTGTCTCGTTATCGGGTGGTGCGATGCTGGCTAATTTGGTGTCGTTGATTTTATTGATTGCTGAAACTGTGATGTTTCGCCGCTAATGAATGCTGCTCTTTTTATTGCCTTGCGCCGTTTGCGCTTGCCGATTATTGCGCTGATATTAAGTTATGCCATTAGCGTGACAGGCTTAGTGTTGATTCCTGGAATGGATAATGAGGGTAAAACGGTAGAAATAAGTTGGTTTCATGCCTTTTACTTTATGAGTTATACCGCCACGACTATTGGTTTTGGCGAGATACCCTATGCCTTTACCAATGCCCAACGGATGTGGGTGACGTTTTGTATTTATTTGTCGGTGACGGTGTGGGCTTGGCAACTGGCCGCGATTATTGCTTTGGCACAAGACCGTACTTTTTTGGCCGCTATGAAGCGTGGTAGTTTTAGCCGTCAAGTGAGGCGTATTCGTGAGCCGTTTTGGTTGATGTGTGGTTATGGTCAAACGGGAGCATTACTCTGTGATCGTTTAGGACATGCGGGTCAGCGTGTCGTGGTATTAGAAAAGCGAGAGCAGGAAATTTTTGAATTAGAATTACATGACAACGGTTTAAGTGTTCCCGCGTTGTTAGCCGATGCCCGTGATGCAGAAGTATTGATGATGGCAGGGCTTTCGCATACGCAATTAGCAGGAGTATTGGCTTTAACCTCCGATGATGCCACTAATTTAGGGATTGCGGCGGCAGCTCGTGTGCTTAACCCGTATGTGCCTGTCTATTGTCGCTCCGAAACGCCAAGTGTTGCCGAAAGTGCCTTAGCATTTGGCACAGATATGTTAGTTAACCCCTTTAAGGTGTTTACTGACGAGCTGCGTTTATTGTTAATTAACCCCGAAGCGCATACCTTATTTACGCGGTTGACCCCCACGCATGGGACAGGCCGCTTGAGCGAGCGTTTGTGTCCAGAAGGGCAGTGGATTATCTGTGGCTATGGCCGTTTTGGACGTTTAGTCGTGGATGTGCTGACAGAAGCAGGACGACCTTGCACGCCTATCGACCCGACCTTACTGAATATTTCGGCTAAAGCGATTGATGGTGTTTGGCAGGACGAGTTAGACGAGTTAAAAAATGCCCATTTGCCTTATGCCGCAGGAATTGTTGTGGCGACCGGTGATGATACGCGTAACTTAGCGTTAGTGGCGTTGGCGCGGCAAGTGAACCCTGATATTTATGTGATTTTGCGTCAGAATGACGACCATAGTGCCATGTTATTTCACGCTTTACAGCCCGATATGTTAATGGTGCCGAGTATGATGGTCGCACAGCAATGTTTAGCTGCCATGACCTCGCCCATGTTGCTACGCATGCACGACCATTTGCTGACGATGCCTGCTGACACGGTTCATCGTTTATTAGCCAATTTACCGCATCAAGATACGCATGTTTGGGAGGTTTTTCTAAACTTTGATGAATCACCTGCGATGTTTACGTTATTTTGCCAAGATCAACAGATTAAGCTCAGTGATGTACTGCGTGATAATCGAGAACGCGATAGACGGATGGAATCCTATGTCGTGGCCTTGTTGCGCGGTGGAAAATTTCTTGCCGCACCTGACGAAGAGTCATTAGTGCTATTACCGAATGATAGATTATTGATGGCAGGTGCGGTGAGTAGTCAATATCGTTTGGCGTTAACCTTGCGCGATGAGCGGGTGTTAACCTACGTTTTAGAGGGTATTGATCGACCTGATGGCTGGATTTGGCGGTGGTTCGCAGCGCGTAAAGAGCGCAGAAATGAAAAAAACTAGACATGGATTGATGGTAATACCACGTCAAGGTTCAGGCAAAACGACACCGTTTGTGATGATTCTGAGCTCGACGAAGAATCGAACCACCCTTCGAAAAGCTCAGGGCGAGCGGAACGTTTACGAAGGGTCGCAGTCTAGCGGGGGAAATTACTCTTTCACTTCCACCACATAAGGCAAGTCTAACAGCGTCAACGCTTGCTGAGTCTCGGCTAAATGTAAACCGTCTAAGTGTCCGCGCCGCGCAATCGCTAACATTTCAACGGTATTGTCATCACGTTTTGCCGTTAATACCACATGGCCTTGCGTATGCTCGGTATCATCGACAATGGCGGCATTCAGTGTTGGTAACTCTGAGCTAGTTGCTTGAAAACGATGCACAAATTGTTTGAGCTTGCCGCGAAAATATAAACGTGCAATGACTTCCTGACCTGTATAACACCCTTTGTTATAACTCACGCCATTCAAGTTTGGAAAGTTCAATTCTTGTGGCTGAAATAGCTCGCTGGTACTGGCCAAAACTTGCGCTTCACCTGCGGCAATTTGTGCTAATCGCCATGTGTTTACATCACCAATAGCCGCTTGTTGAATTAATTGAGGCCATAACGTTGTTAATATTTCAGGTTGAACCAAGACTAAAAAGCGTTGTTCACCATGTAAGCGAATCACAGAAGCGTGCTCGTTGCTTATCACGTCATCAATCGCCGTAGGGCAGTTGCCAAAAAGCTGCGAAATTAACTTCGTCGCACCTTCACCCAGCACCCCAAACACCGCTAAATCAGGAGTAGATAATTGTGCTTTGGAAAAAACGATATATTTTTGCAGTAAGGTTTTAGCGATGGTGACTAAAGGCGCGTCCATCACTAAATGGAAAGTGTTTTCTTGCCAGTTGACGGCACGAAAACTCAAGATTGCCCGACCTTTAAGATTACACAAACAACCTAAGCGGGAGCTTGTCTCATGGACTTGGGTAAAGTCGCTACTACTTTGACCTTGCAAAAATTTACGTGCATCTGCGCCGTGTACCGTCAATACGCCTTCATTGGCTAAAGGAATGACAGTCGTGTTTGTTGGAGCAGAACTGACAGTGGTTGATAAACTTTCCCACACAGAAGACATAATCGGAGTCTCAATAAAAATTAGGCTAAGCAATTATAAAAAGAATGGAGCTATTTGCTGAAAAAACAAGGCTTAGTGATAGGATACTGCAACCCTAATTGTAGTGTAAAAAAATATGCGTGAATTAACCAATGCCGAACGAGCGATGTTTTGGCGAGCAAGACGTGGTCTAAAAGAATTAGATGTGTTTTTTGAGCCGTTTATGCGTGACCATTATTTATTGCTTCCTGATAATGAGCAAGCAATGGTCGCTAAATTAATCGCTTGCGAAGACCCTGATTTGCTCACATGGTTCATGGGTTACGAACAACCCGAAGATGCTGATCTTGTTCATATTATCAAGGTGATTCATGAGCGTTTGGGCAGTCAATACCCTAATTAAACCATCATCAAAGCAATTCGCTGTTGTTTCGGCTTTTCATGTGTTGGCGGTGGTTGCTATTGGTGTGGCTTATATCCCACTATGGACGAAAGTGCTGGCGATATTGCTGCTGGCATTTATGTTTTGGCTAAGTTGGCGACCACTTAAATTACAATTGCCGAGTAGTATTATCGCATTGGCGGTTGATGATGAACATTGGACAATCACCCTCAAGAATGGTCAACGTTTGCGTGTGCAGTTGCAAATATGGGCAGTATGGCGTTATTTGATTGTTTTAGATTTTCGAGCGAAAGATGTTGATAGCAATTATCGAGTGATTATTTGGCCTGATAGTCTTAAACAGGCAGATTATCGGCGTTTGCAAGTGCGACTCAGGTTGGCGGGAAGATGGCAAAAGCTGCGCTTTTTAGATGATACGATCTAGGGGCGGTTTCAACCGCCTTCTTATGGGGTAAAAAAGCTGAGTTAGGCGAATAAATTCGCCCCTACAGGATTTTAGGTTGTTCAACGATAAACTCAGGTGGCACTAAAATAGTATCCACCAATTCCGTGCTCATTTCAGGATAATCTAAGGTGTAATGTAGGCCTCTAGACTCTTTACGCGCTAATGCCGAACGAATAATCAACTCGCCAACTAGCACCAAGTTCCGCATTTCGACCAAATTACTGGAGACTTTGTAGTTGCTGTAATATTCCTGAATTTCTGCTTGTAGTAACTCAACGCGCCGTAAGGCTCGCTGTAAACGTTTGTTGGTACGAACAATACCGACATAATCCCACAGAAAACGGCGTAACTCGTCCCAGTTATGCAAAATCACCACGTCTTCATCGGGGTCACGCACTTGTGACTCGTCCCACGCAGGGCATTCAGGTAAATCAGGTGTCATCGCCAATTGTGCCTGCATATTTTTAGCGGCAGACATGGCAAAGACAAAACATTCTAGTAGTGAGTTACTGGCCATGCGATTTGCACCATGCAAACCTGTAAACGATGTTTCACCAATTGCGTACAAGTTCTGAACATCGGTTTGACCATGTAAATCGACTTTAACCCCGCCGCAGGTATAGTGTGCCGCAGGGACAACAGGGATTAAATCGGTAGTAATATCAATGCCAAATTCTTTTAAGCGTTCGTACAACGTTGGGAAGTGGCTGATAACAAAATCCGCAGGTTGATGGGTAATATCTAAATAAACACAACGAATACCTAAACGCTTCATTTCATAGTCAATAGCACGAGCCACAATGTCGCGTGGCGCAAGTTCGGCACGTTCATCAAAACGCGGCATAAAACGCTCACCGTCAGGCAGCCGTAAATATGCACCTTCACCACGCATGGCCTCGGTGATTAAAAACGAACGCGCTTCGGGGTGATACAAACACGTGGGATGAAACTGATTAAACTCTAAATTACCGACACGACAACCCGCACGCCACGCCATCGCAATGCCATCACCCGTGGCAATATCGGGATTACTGGTATAAAGATAGGCTTTACTTGCACCACCGCAGGCTAGCGCGATAAATTTAGCGCGAAATAACTCCACTTTGCCTGTCTCTTTATTCAGCACATACGCACCAACGACACGATTCGCACCTTCTTGGCCTAATTTGTGGGTGGTAATGACATCAATGGCGACGCGATTTTCTAATAGTTCAACATGCGGACATTCTTTGACACGACTCACTAAAGTGGTCGAAATGGCATAGCCTGTCGCATCGGCAGCATGAATAATCCGACGATGCGAATGACCGCCTTCACGCGTTAAATGTAAATGCTCGCTTTCATCCAAAGTAAAACGCACACCTTGGTCAACTAGCCATTGAATAGACTTAGCACCATTTTCTACCGTAAATGCGACAGCATCTTGATGGCACAAGCCTGCGCCTGCAATTAAAGTATCTTGAATATGACTATCGGTGGTGTCTGTTTCATCCAATACCGCCGCCACGCCACCTTGGGCATAATAAGTGCTGGCTTCGGTGAGTTCGGCTTTTGATAATACCGCGACTTTTAGTGATTCAGGCAAGGTTAAAGCCAATGTTAAACCCGCTGCACCACTACCCACAATCAGTACATCATAGTCAAAATTATTCATGGTTACGTCATCAAACCGTCATTTGTATAGGTGGAGTATAAGATATAGGACGCTCGTACAGTAGTATAAAGCACTCTACAATCACGCTAAGAAAGTCAAATTGCGAAGGTTTTATGTTGGAAGAACGCGGAATTGTGGTGGCGGTCGCTGAAAATGGCCAAGTATTCGTCGCCACGCAAAGACAAAGTGCGTGTGGTCATTGCCAAAGCGAAAAATCCTGTGGCACAAATTTATTATCGAATAACGCGGCTAACCAGCAAACGATTTCGGTCAATGCTAATGGCCACAGTTTAGCGATTGATGATGTTGTGTTATTAGCGATTGATGAGTCAGTCGTGTGGTTAGGCATATTACAACTTTATGTTTGGCCATTAATCGCACTCATCATCGGTGGGATTTTAGGCCAAAGCATTGCAGGAGAAGTGGGGGCAATGATCGGTGCTTTTAGTTGCCTCACTTTGAATTTGTTGTCTGTACGTTGGCGAACACAACGAGAAAATGACAATTATTTACCGATTGTTATCAAAAAATTAATTTGATGTGGTGTTGATTACAAAACCCTCATAGCCTCTAAGGGCAATTCATTCTAATTTTTCACTAGCGTTTGAAAGCTGATGCAGAAAACTCATTTTGCATTTTTTAATGATTCTATTTTTGTGACATGACTGATGCTGGAGTTTAAAATAATGATGACAAAATATCCTCAAGTAGCACGCCGTTGGTTAGTAGGGGCAGTGTGTGTGATGGGGTCGCAAATGACGTGGGCAGCAACGGCTGTCGTCGATTTTTCGGAGTTAGTTGAGCAAAACGCTAAGGCTGTTGTCAATATTAGTGCTTCAACCAAAGCTAAAAAAGGCCAAATCCAGCAACAGCAACAAATTCCTGAAGCATTTAAGCGTTTTTTTGGTGATGACTTTGGTTTTGCCCCGCAACAACGTGAGCGTCAGTCTTTTGGGTCGGGGTTTATTATTTCTAAAGATGGTTATGTTTTAACCAATAATCACGTTGTTGATCATGCCGATAAAGTGACGGTGAAACTCAATGATCGCCGCGAATTAGAAGCGGAAGTCATTGGTACTGACGAGCGCACCGATGTCGCGTTATTAAAAATCAAAGCAGATAATTTGCCCGTTGTTCATATTGGCAATCCTGATGTGCTTAAAGTCGGTCAACCTGTGTTAGCCATTGGTTCACCCTTCGGTTTTGATTATTCAGCAACGGCAGGTATTGTCAGTGCTAAATCACGCGCTTTGCCTAATGAGTCTTATGTGCCGTTTATTCAAACCGATGTTGCCATCAATCCCGGTAATTCAGGTGGGCCATTATTTAATGCCAATGGTGAGGTGATTGGTATTAACTCACAAATCTATAGCCGCTCTGGTGGTTATATGGGCTTGGCATTTGCTATTCCCATTGATGTGGCGATGGATGTCGTTGAGCAATTGAAAGATAAAGGCAAAGTCTCTCGTGGTTATTTAGGCGTAGTCATTCAAGATATTGACCGTGATTTAGCCGAAGCCTATGGTTTGGCCAAACCTGCGGGCGCATTAGTTGCTAAAGTCATGCCTGACACTCCTGCTGACAAAGCAGGTATTAAAGAAGGTGATGTGATTACCGCGTTTAATGGCCAAGCAATTGAGTTATCTTCTGAGTTGCCACAATTGATTGGTCGTGCCAAAGTGGGCAAAAAATACCCCTTATCCTTGTTGCGCGATGGTAAAAAAGTGGAATTACCCTTTGAAGTCGCGACGTTGCCCGATGATGCCGATGAAAATCCCGAAAAAGCCAGTGAACCCGATTTAAATAGTTTAGGTATTGGCTTACGTAATTTAACGGATGCCGAAAAAGCGCAATTAAAACTAGACTTGGGTGTTTTGGTACAGCGTTTAGCCGATGATGGTGCGGCGGCTGATGCAGGTTTACGCCCTAATGATGTCATTGTCCGTTTAAACAATGAGTCGATTAAAGACACGCAAGAGTTTTTGAAAGTGGCGAAGAAATTACCCGCTAACAAAGCCGTACCCATTGTGATTAATCGTGGTGGTCGTCCGATGATTCTTGCTTTACGTTTAGAGTCCACCGATAAAGCGGAGAAAAAAGGTAAAAAATAGGTTTTTCTTATTAAGTTTTATGAAGGGTGATTGATGAATCGCCCTTCATGACTTTAATCGTCAAACTTAGGTCTTTTTTTGCTACAATGCCGCAACTTTTTTCTTTGGCCTGTTGGTACATTCTGTGACTGATATTAAGCATATTCGTAATTTCTCCATTATCGCCCATATTGACCACGGCAAATCCACATTGGCCGACCGTTTTATTCAAATTTGTGGTGGTTTACAAGACCGTGAAATGCAAGCGCAAGTGCTTGATTCTATGGATTTAGAGCGTGAGCGCGGTATTACTATTAAAGCGCACTCGGTCACTTTATATCATACGGCTAAAGATGGTATTCGTTATCAGCTTAACTTTATTGACACACCGGGTCATGTTGATTTTTCTTATGAAGTCAGCCGCTCGTTAGCCGCCTGCGAAGGCGCGTTATTGGTTGTTGATGCCGCACAAGGCGTTGAAGCACAATCCGTTGCCAACTGCTATACCGCCATTGAGCAAGGTTTAGAAGTATTGCCCGTTCTTAATAAAATTGACTTACCTCAAGTTGAGCCTGAGCGTGTCATTGAAGAAATCGAAGAAATTATTGGTATTGAAGCGACTGAAGCCTGTCGTGTCAGTGCTAAAACTGGCTTAGGCGTACCAGAATTATTAGAAGAATTGATTCTAAAAATTCCTGCGCCAACAGGAGACAGAACAGCACCGTTGCAAGCGTTAATTATTGACTCATGGTTTGATAATTATTTAGGCGTGGTGTCTTTAGTGCGTGTCCGTCATGGTCGAATCCAAAAAGGCGACCGTATGTTGGTGAAAAGCACGGGCTTATCACATTATGTCTCTAGTGTTGGTGTTTTTAACCCTAAACACTCAGAAACAGACGGCTTAGAAGCGGGCGAAGTGGGTTTTGTTATCGCAGGTATTAAAGATATTTTTGGCGCGCCTGTAGGTGATACGGTCACGCATATTAGCACGCCCAATGTTGACGTTTTACCGGGCTTCAAAAAGTCTAAGCCACAAGTGTATGCAGGTTTATTTCCTGTGGATTCTAGTGAGTTTGAACCGTTCCGAGAAGCATTACAAAAACTCAAACTCAATGATTCTTCGTTGTTTTTTGAACCTGAATCTTCTGATGCCTTAGGTTTTGGTTTCCGTTGTGGCTTTTTAGGTATGTTGCACATGGAAATTGTGCAAGAGCGTTTAGAGCGTGAATACAATCTTGATTTAATCACCTCTGCGCCGACCGTCGTTTACGAAGCGAAAAAGAAAAACGGTGAAATCGTTTATGTCGATAACCCATCCAAGCTGCCCGAAGGTTCGTCTATCGAAGAACTGCGTGAACCGATTGCCGAAGTCCATATGCTCGTACCACAAGAGTATGTCGGTAACGTCATTACTTTAGCGACCGAACGTCGTGGTGTGCAAAAAGACCTCAAGTTTTTGGGTAAGCAGGTCGCGATTAGTTATGACATCCCAATGGCGGAAGTGGTCTTAGACTTTTTTGATAAACTAAAATCGACTTCGCGCGGTTTTGCTTCTTTAGAATATAGCTTTAACCGTTTTGAAGTGGCGCGGTTAGTGAAAGTGGATGTACTGATTAACGGCGACAAAGTCGATGCTTTAGCAATGATTTGTCATGCCGATGATGCTCGTCATCGGGGATTGTCCTTAGTCGATAAAATGAAAGATTTAATTCCGCGTCAAATGTTTGATGTCGCTATTCAAGCCGCGATTGGCAGCCAAATTATTGCTCGTTCTACCGTTAAGGCGATGCGTAAAAACGTGTTGGCCAAATGTTATGGCGGTGACGTATCACGGAAGAAAAAGTTGCTTGAAAAACAAAAAGAAGGCAAAAAACGCATGAAGCAAGTGGGTAATGTCGAAATTCCACAAGAAGCTTTCTTGGCCGTGTTAAAGGTGGATAGATAATGGACTTTGATTTTGCCCTGATTCTGACCGTTGTTACTCTTGTTGCGGGCTTGATTTGTTTGGCGGATAAACTGTTTTTTAAGCAGCATAAAAGCCCAGAGCAACAAGCAACGCATGAAGGCGTATATAAAGAAAATATTATCATTGAATATGCGTATTCTTTCTTTCCTGTGCTTGCTGTTGTTTGGGTGTTGCGCTCATTTCTATTTGAGCCATTTACGATTCCCTCGGGTTCAATGTTGCCGACACTTGAAGTCGGGGATTATATTCTGGTGAATAAATACACCTATGGGCTGCGTTTACCCGTTATTGGCACAGAAATTATGCCAATGGGCAAGCCAGAACGTGGTGATGTCATGGTATTTAAGTTTCCTCCCAAGCCTAGCATGAACTTTATTAAACGGGTTGTTGGTTTACCAGGCGATAAAATTCACTACGAAAATGATAATTTGTATATCAATGATGTACTGGTAGAGCGTAAGTTAGTTCGCCAAGAACCAGAAATTGAACCTTGGGAACAATTTTATGAGGAAAAATTAGGCTCGCGTCTTCATATTTCTCGCCAAGAAGTAGGACGTTATCCTGCAGGTAAACAATGGACATTTACTGTTCCTGCGGGTCAATACTTCATGATGGGCGATAATCGTGATAACAGTAACGACAGTCGTTTTTGGGGCGCAGTATCTGAGAAAAATATTGTGGGTAAAGCATTTTATGTCTGGACTCACAAAGAGCCAGGACTCAAAATGCCAACATTGAGTCGTAATGGCTCTATTCAATAACAACGAGAAGGGGTGATTATGCGTGCATCACAACGGGGTATGTCTTACTGGTCAATATTATCTATCGTGAGTTTAGTGGCACTAATCATTAAAGTCGTGGCGACAATAGGACCTGTGTATCTGGACTATTATACGATTGATAAAATGATACAGGCTAAATTTAGGGATCCTCAAATCGATAAGTTTGAAGTCGCCGCTTTTACAGCCGATCTTGGTGCTCAAATGACTCGTAATAATATACGTGATCGTAAAATCGAGGACTTGATGGTGCTTAGGCGCGATGGCAATAAGTTGTTGATTGATCTTGATTATGAAGAGCGAAAAAATTTAATGGCAAATTTGGATGTGGTTGCACATTTCAAAAAGTCATATTCTTCCGAGAGACCAGAAGGCTTTACCGAGTAATGTTGTCAAACGCGCGATTAATGAAGTCACTGGACTATACATTCCAAGACGAAAAACTGTTAAAACTGGCATTAACCCACCGTAGTGTCAGTGGTAATCATAATAACGAACGCCTAGAATTTTTAGGCGATTCTATTCTCGGTATGATTATTGCCAATTATTTATATCATCACTTTCCTCACGAAAAAGAAGGGCGATTGACCCGTTTACGTGCCAGTTTAGTCAATCAAGAAAGCTTGGCAGACATCGGACGATCGTTAAAGTTGGGCGACTATTTAAGCTTAGGTGCAGGTGAGTTAAAAAGTGGTGGTTTTCGCAGAGATTCTATTTTAGCGGATACGGTAGAAGCGTTATTGGGGGCTATTTATTTAGACTCATCAAATGTCGATATTTGTAGGCAAGCATTGTTGAAATGGTATGGTACACGTTTAGAAACCATTACAAGCGAACCAACCCTAAAAGACCCTAAAAGTCGCCTGCAAGAGTATTTGCAGTCGCGCCATCTCGCGTTACCTATTTATAGCGTGACTGCGGTATTTGGTGAAGACCATAACCAAACTTTTCACGTTCAGTGTCAGGTTGAAAACGTAGCTCCTGTGCAGGGGAGTGGTAATAGTCGTCGTTATGCTGAACAAGCGGCGGCCACTGCCTTATTAACAGAGTTGGGTATTGAGTAAAACATGACAGAGCAATTGATTGAGAATTTTTTTGGTGGTGGCACACAAGCCGTTGATGTGAGTAATTATCGCTGTGGTTTTGTCGCGATTGTTGGTCGGCCAAATGTTGGCAAATCGACGCTGCTGAATCATTTATTAGGCCAAAAGTTATCGATTACTTCTCGTAAGCCACAAACGACACGTCATAAAATCTTAGGGATTGTTACGCAAGATAAAGTCCAAGCGATTTATGTTGATACACCGGGAATGCACAAACGCGAGCCACGGGCAATCAATCGCTACATGAACAAAGCCGCACAAAGCGCGTTAAAAGATGTTGATTTAGTGTTGTTTGTGGTTGATGCGATGAAGTGGACACCCGATGATGATTTGGTGTTGGAAAAATTAGAGCACACCGATACGCCTGTATTATTAGTATTGAATAAAGTCGATACCATTGATGATAAAGCGGTGTTATTACCCTACCTCGAAGAGCTAAACAAAAAACGGCATTTTTCGGAAGTCATCCCCTTGTCGGCATTACGTGGCCATAATTTGCCACAATTGCATGAAGTGGTCAGCCGTTATTTACCTTTTGCGCCACCCCTGTATGGTGAAGATCAAATCACCGATCGCTCACAACGCTTTTTAGCGGCAGAAGTGATTCGTGAAAAAATTATGCGTCAATTGGGTGATGAAATTCCTTACGATTTAACCGTGCAAATTGAAAGCTTCAAATTAGACGGTCGGATGTATCGGATTGATGCCACAATCCTCGTCGAGCGTGATGGTCAAAAAGCGATTGTCATTGGTGAAGGTGGTCAAAAACTCAAGACCATTGGCCAAGCAGCGCGTGTTGATATGGAAAAAATGTTTGATAGCAAAGTCATGTTAACGGTCTGGGTAAAAGTAAAAGGTGGTTGGTCAGACGATGAGCGCGCCTTAAAAAGTTTAGGCTATGGCGATATATGACACAACTGGCCGAGCTATGTCATGCCTTTGTTCTGCATAGTCGGCCTTATCGTGAAAAAAGTCGTTTAGTCGATCTCTGGACACTGGAGCATGGCCGAATTAATGCGGTCATGCGTCAACACATACCGCCGCTATTTCAACCGTGTTTAGTTGCATGGCGTGGCAAAACGCCTCTTAAAACAATTTCTCATTGCGAAAGTGTTGGCATGCCGTTAGTGCTAGAGGGGGATGCGTTATTTGCGGGTTTTTATCTCAATGAATTGTTAGTTCGGTTGTTGGTGACAGAAGAGCCGCAGCTTGAGTTGTTTGCCTTATATACCGCAAGTTTGCCCTGTTGTAATCAGCGAGCTTTGCTTGAGCCGACCTTACGGCAGTTTGAGCGTGGCTTATTGGCGACATTAGGTTATGCGGTGAATTTTTATCAGGATGCAGTAGGACAAGCGATATTACCCGAACGGTATTATCACTATGATCCCGAGCAGGGCTTTATTGCTACGCCCAGTCAATTAGCGGAAACATGGCAAGGCAGCATTTTGTTGGCCATTGCGAAAGATGATTTTAATCAGCAAGCGACTCGACAAGCCGCAAAATTAATTTTACGCCGAGCATTGGCGCAACAGCTCGGTAGCAAACCCCTGAAAAGTCGTGAATTATGGCAGAGGACACCATGAGCAGTATTTTACTCGGTATCAATATCGATCACGTGGCAACATTACGACAAGCTCGCGGCACACGTTACCCAGAGCCTCTACTTGCGGCGTTATTGGCGGAAGAAGCGGGGGCGGATGGCATTACCTTGCATTTGCGTGAAGACCGTCGCCATATTCAAGAACGTGATGTTCGGATGTTGAGTGGTTTGTTGCAAACGCGAATGAATTTAGAAATTGCGGTTACCGAAGACATGTTACGTTTTGCCGAAGAAATTAGACCCGCTCATGTGTGTTTAGTGCCTGAACGTCGTGAAGAGTTAACCACAGAAGGCGGTTTAGACGTAGCAGGACAGATGGACAAAATTGCCGCCGCTTGTCAGCGTTTAACCAAGCTCGGTATTGATGTGTCGTTATTTATTGATCCAGATGCTCGTCAAATAGATGCTGCTATTGCGTGTGGTGCGCCGACGATTGAGTTGCATACAGGCGCGTATGCCGATGCTCATCATCCTCAAGCACAGCTTATTGAATTAAAACGTATTATTGATGCAACCGCTTATGCCACGCCTAAGTTAATCGTCAATGCAGGACATGGCTTGCATTATCATAATGTACAGCCCGTTGCCGCCATCAAAGACATTAATGAGCTAAATATTGGCCATGCCATTGTCGCCCATGCTTTGTTTGTGGGTTTTAAGTCGGCAGTACAAGAAATGAAAGCATTAATGATGCAAGCTCGCCTGTAGGGGCGAATTTATTCGCCTAAATAAATGTGATTGGCGCACGTATATCGCGCCAATCACAAAATGACCTACTGCTCTAATTCAATACTGCCAGATACCATCACATTTAAACGACTTTGCCCACCTGCATAATCAGCAGCAGGTGCAGCGTCTGCCATTTCCATTTTTGCGGCGCGTACCATGTACATGGCCTGAGGTGGTGAATTGTTCGTTGTGCCTAAATTCATTTGCACTAATTTATAACCTTTGGCATTCCATGCTGTTTTGATTTTATCGGCACGTTGGCGAAAAGCGGCAACAGCTTCACTAATTAATTGGTTTTCTAGTTCCCGTCGTGTTTCAGGGGCAACCGTAAAGTTTAGATTATTGAGTTGTAGTTTGGCTTGCAGTTGGCTGATTAATTCGCCAGCGGCTTTAAAGTCTTTACTGGATACTTGTACTTCAGCGCGACCACGCCAGCCATCTAATTTGTTTTTATCGTTATAAATCGGATACGTCTGTTGATTGCCACTGGTTAACTTCACCGTTGAATAGCTTGAGCCTAACTTTAACGACTCATTGGTAATCGTTGTTAATTCTTTGGCTAATAATGCAGGGTTTTTATTGTTGAGTTCAACGCTGAGTGTTGCGGAGAGTAAATCATTGGCAATTTCTTTTTCAACATCGGTTTGAAAATCAATACGTTGGTAGGTAGGTGCAGTATCAGCATAAATAGGTGTCGTCACGATCAGTAAAGCCATGAGGAGTAAGTGTCTTTTTAGCATGATAGAGCCTGTGATAAACAAAATAAGAGACTAGCGAGTTTAAAGGATGAACGTGTGTTTTTCTAAGCGAGTCCCGTAACAAAAAAAGGACGTTGTGTCCTTTTTTGTTATTCATGGTTTTGATGTTTCAGTTAGCCGCTTTTTCTTTTTATGATGTTCCTGCTGTTCCATTGAATGAGCGATACAAGCAAATGCACATAGCAAGGTAAACAATAACGCATTGGCAGGAATTTGTAGATTAAAGTCGCTACTGGAGTGAATCATTAAACTCATAATACCCATCATCGCGGCAAATCCTGCACCTTTCAAAATCGCTGTTTGCCGTTGTTGTTGTGCCTGAATAGCGCGGATAAAACTATAGAGTACAATCAGCCCAAATAAAGCGAATCCGATCATTCCATACTCAATAGCAATTTGTAAAAAATCATTGTGGGCAAAGTCAAAAAATAAATACGAGTGGTTATCCCGATAACTCATAAAGGTATTGTAGAAACTTCCCGCCCCTGAACCTGTCAACCAAAAATCTTGTAAAAGTACCAAACTGCGTTGAAAGACAAAGAAACGCCCATCACCTTCTACGGTTGTGCCTTCTAAACGCGCAGCCAGTTGGTCTAAGCCGAACCAAGAGCCAAGAATGAGCATATCAATCGCAATTAAGCTGATAAATAAAATAGCAAGTGATTTGGCTTTGTGACTTTTTCGGTAAATCCATAACCCTACAACACCACATAAACCTAAACTAGCAAAAAAAGCCGTATTGCCCATTCGTGAATGGGATAACACTAAAGCAACCACCATTAACGCTAAAAAAACGCGTAAACGTGCTTTACCACTTAATAACGTGAAAACAAAATTTCTAATGCTGGCGCGCAAACCTGCGTAGTCATCTTTATTTTGAATAATGTGGGTAACCAACAGCCCAACACCAACGGCAATACTCATTTCTAAGTAGCCCGCGAGATGATTTCTATTAATAAATGTCCCTGTTGTTGAGCTTTGTCGTCCATCGTGAATATGAAATATATCAAATGCTTCACCACCTAATACGGTGAGTACACCATAGACGGCTTGTAAAACACCACTCACGACAATGAGATTTGCCACGTTTTCTAAGCGTTTAGGGGTATTGATAAGGGCTAAGGACAACACAAAAAACAAGGCATAGGCGACACTTTTTTGCAGTTTATAGAGGGTCGCACCTGTATCTAAAGAAATACTATGCCATGCCTGACTATTTTCATAATAGTGACTGACCTGTGGTGAAACTATGTTTAGCACGTCAGGAGGGAGGGGAACTAATTGCAATGCTGACCACAAAGGAATCAGAAAGAATAAAATAATAATTTTTTTATTTTGAGTGAGTGCTTTAGCAAGGGGATTACCGTTTATGGTTAATAACCACATACAAAAAAGAGCAGCAATCAGCAGTTCAAGTAACGCCGCCGACCAAATTCTGTTACTGCCCAGTGGAATAGGAGACCACAGTAAAATAATACATAAAAAAACAAACAGAAAACGTTCTATATTATTAAATAACTTATTGAATACCAACATACGACTTTGACTATAAAATAATAAAAAAGACTTCAATAAAAAAGGGTCTAAAAGACCCTTTTTTATAACAACAGATTAAATCAAGAGCAGCTAGCTTTCTTAGGATCACAAACACCACCACCACCAGAACTAGAGCTACTAGAGCTACTAGAAGTACTGTTACTAGCGGTAGTTGTAGTAGTTGCACTAGAAGGAGTATCTGTACTAGAAGGAGTAGATGTTTTAGGAGACGAAATATCAGCAAGTTGTTGATTAATTGTTGCAACAGGTACGCCACTATCTTTTGCAGCCTGAGCAACAGCTTGTCTTGCTTCGGGAGTCGTCACTGCGCGAAGTGCCGCACTGGTAATGGCCGTTGCTTGAAGTGGTACTTTAGCAATTGCAAACGAAGTAATTGAGTTTGCATTAGCTGGATCAGCTTTAATAGCAGCGGCAACAGCAACCGGCGCATTGTTAGGATCGGCTTCCATGATTTCAGCCAGTGCTTCTTCTACGGTCGCGCCAGCTTTTACGGCTTCTGCTATAGCATCTTCTGCATTCTTTTTGGCAGCTTTACTCGCTTTGTTGGCTGTGTAACTTTTCTTAGCTGTGCCTTCACCCGCAGCATAAACAGTAGTAACAGGCAACATGGCTGCTAACAGTACAGCTCCTAGCATTAATTTACGCATAGGATAAACTCCTTTGAAAGATTAAATGAAACGGCCTTAAGGCTATGCAGGAATCGTAGTTCAAGGCAAGCCATTTGGCAAGCACAAAGATGTTTTTGTACATAATTAAATCGTTATTAAGCGACTTATTGATACCAACGTTGTAAGCCTGCTGCATGATAAGCCTCACGTTTTGCACTACTTGGTAACCAATACTGATAAGAAGCGGTTGCACTTAACAGAAAATCAAATAACGTTAAATGACGGCGCAATACCCGAGTTAAACGGTGTGGCAAAATAGGATTAAAATGACCAAACCATGTAAATAATTGCCGTGGGTTTTTCTTGACCCACAGCCATGAACCCATTTCTAAGGTGAAGGGCAAAAAAACGTGATTATTGCCACTTTGTAATTGGGCTTGATACAAATAATCCCACAAATCACCGTGAGTGGTGTAGTTGAGAGATTGCGGTTCCATCAGGTAAAAACTGTGATTAGGATACGTGTTGTTAAAAACTTCTCGTAATGCGACAGCTTCAGCTAAATGCGGCGGTGCTTGGCGATGACTGGCATAAGGAAACCAAATCCGATCACGCAAACCAAAACCTGAATGACAATCCATGGCCAAAGAAAACGGTTGACCTAATAATTTTTCTTGCACATAACGCACAAGCACTTCTGCCTCAACTTCAAATTGATTTTTTTGTCCACGATACCACGGTAATTTCGGTGATAAACGTTGGCCGCCCAATGGCCACGCAGTAAAGCCTTGTGCTTCAACAGGTGCGTTACGCATTAAATCAACGCCATTGGGATTAGAGCGCGTACTTTTTAATAAGCCACCCACATTTAATAATGGGATGCAAACAATGCGTACTTTCGTCAACAAATGCAGCAATCCTTGATCCCATTGGCAACGTGCTAATAAGTTTTCTAACCATGCCAGTAAAATTTGACTGCCAATGCGCTCCATACCATGTACACCGCCAAAAAAGCCAATTGTTGGTGCGTCAGCGGCTTGGCTACCGAGTTCAATACTCCAAATGGGTAACTTCAAACCATCAACCGTAATAGTAGCTAATACTTCTGAGCGTAAATCAGCATCATATTTAGCAATCAATTGTTCGAGTTGGTGTAGTTCGGGAAAGAGGGTAGGCGAGATATGAGAAAAATGTGGCATAACATCATCAGTCTATATTTATAAATATAGAGGTGATTATCGTGATGAGATGTGACAAATAAAAGGCTAAAACAAAAAACCCGCCGAAGCGGGTTTTTCACAAAACATCTAGCTTAAAAAATTAAGCCATTGCTTTGATATGTGCGTTCAAACGGCTCTTATGGCGTGCTGCTTTATTCTTGTGAATAATGCGTTTGTCGGCCATACGGTCAACAACGGGAACAGCAGCAGTGTAAGCAGCAGTTGCAGCAGCTTTATCGCCAGCAGCAATTGCATTAACGACTTTCTTTAAATAAGTACGCACCATGGAGCGCAAGCTAGCATTATGCTTGCGTTGATCTTCGTTTTGGCGCGCACGCTTTTTGGCTTGTGCAGAATTTGCCATGGTGGCACTCCTAATGAATTCAAAAACGGGTTTAAACCCAAAATCAGGCGTGAGATTTTGCCGAGCGATGGCCTTTAAGTCAAGCAATAACCGTGCTGTCTTTGCAAAACAGCGTGTTATTTTGTCATTATTGCGGTTTTTGGCTTGAGTGCTTGTGTAATTTCGTATGACAGTGGTGCTTTGGAATAGTGATTTGAATGTGATTTCCAAACGGTTAGTCGTGTTTGGGTATATTTTAGCGTCATAATTCGCTACCATCACCTACTTTATTACCTGCACATTTGTTATTCATGTCTAGTTCTAGTATCCCTCCGAGTCCTGCTGAAAAAACAACAACCGCTAAAAGCGGTCTTTGGCGTTCGACGTTAATTGTCAGTGCGATGACAATGTTGTCACGCATCGCAGGTTTAGTGCGCGATATGGTGCTGATGAACACCTTTGGCGCAGACAAAATGATGGATGCCTTTTTGGTGGCGTTCAAAATTCCTAATTTCTTACGGCGGTTATTTGCTGAAGGCGCATTTGCTCAGGCTTTTGTGCCCGTATTGTCGGAATATAAAAGCCAGCGCGGTGATGCTGAGGTTCGAGATTTAGTCAGTAAAGTGGCGGGGTCGTTATCATTAATTTTAATGGCCATTACTATTGTTGCTGTGCTTGCCGCTCCATTAATTATGTGGGTGTTTGCGCCTGGTTTTAAAAATGACCCTGAAAAATTTCATTTAGCAGCGGATATGCTGCAAATTACTTTCCCTTATTTATTATTGATTTCATTAACGGCATTTGCGGGCGGTATTCTCAATAGTTATGGCGCGTTTGCGTTATCGTCTGTGACACCTGTGTTATTAAATTTGGTGATGATTGCGAGTGCCTTATTTTTATCGCCTCATTTTGATATTCCCATTATGGCTATGGCATGGGGGGTGTTGATTGCTGGTTTGGCGCAACTTGCTGTGCAAGTGCCTGCTTTATATAACATTGGTATGTTGCCGCGTTTTAAAGTTGATTTTGCCGATGAGGGGGTAAAACGCATTTTTACCTTGATGTTGCCCGCGATGTTTGGTGTGTCCGTCAGTCAAATTAACTTATTATTAGATACCATTTTAGCGTCGTTTTTAATTGCAGGTTCGGTGTCGTGGTTATACACCGCCGAACGTTTAACGGAGTTGCCTTTGGGGTTGATTGGTATTGCTGTTGCCACCGTTATTTTGCCTTCACTCTCCACCAAATATGCCGAAAAGTCCGATGTTGAATTTAGGGCGATGATTGATTGGGCGTTGCGAATTATTGTCTTAGTTGGTGTGCCTGCTTCTTTAGCGATGTTGATATTAGCCGAACCGATGATTGCGACTTTATTTCATCATGGTAAATTTTCGGATAATGATGTCATTAAGTCTGCCGCCGCTTTGCAAGCCTTATCAGGTGGCATCTTGGCGTTTATGTTGATTAAGGTATTTGCTCCTTGTTATTACGCGCGCCAAGACGTTAAAACGCCTGTCAAAATTGGCATCATCGCCATGATTAGCAATATGGCGTTTAACTTGATGTTGGTTTGGCATTGGCATCATGTCGGTTTGGCTTTTGCCAGTACCTTATCCGCGTTTTTAAATGCAGGACTGTTGTATCGGGGTTTGCATAAAAAAGATGTCTATCGCCTCGATAAACATTGGTTGGCATTAGGTGCGCGTTATTTTGTCGCTAATGCGGCGATGACCGCCGTATTATTGGCGATCACTCCCAATCTAACGTATTGGCTGGGTAACGGTTGGCATTTTAAAGTAGCTTATTTATTAGGGATTTGTGTTGCAGGTGTGGCTACTTATTTAGTCGTTTTAACGATAGTTGGCTTTAAGTGGCGTGACTTAAAACACTAATTCTTTATACTTGATGGCTGTGTAATCGCTACTGACTTCATGAAGTGAACAAAATAAGGCAATGAAACTTTTACGACACTGGCAACAACTCCAAAATCTACCCCCTAGTGTGGTGACGATTGGCAATTTTGATGGCGTACATCGGGGTCATCAAGCGATTCTCCAACGGATGTTGGTGACGAGTCGTCACCAAAATTTAGTCAGTGTGGTGATGTTGTTCGAGCCGCAGCCTCAAGAGTTTTTTCAGGGCAAAAACGCGCCTTCGCGCTTAATGCACTGGCGTGAAAAAGTGGAAGTCTTTCGGGAATTGGGCATTGATTATGTGTTGATTGCGCGTTTTAACGATGACTTTCGCGCATTAACCGCGCAAAACTTTGTTGATAAAGTCATTATGCCGTTAAATTGTCAGCATTTAGTGATTGGTGATGACTTTCATTTTGGTTGTGACCGTTCAGGCGATGTCAATTTTCTCCGTCATGCTGGATTAAGCTCAGGTTTTACCGTCGAAAGTACATCAACCATTGCTTTTGGTGATGAACGTGTCAGTTCGACGCGTATTCGCTCCGCCATTAAACAGGGTGATTTTGCCTTAGCCGAGCATTTATTAGACCGACCTTTTTCTATTTCAGGCCACATTAAACATGGCGATAAAATTGGTCGTACTTTAGATTTCCCTACCGCTAATATTTCGTTAAAGCGACAAGTATCGCCGTTAGCAGGAATTTATACGGTAAAAGTCTGGGGTTTAGATGATAAGCCCTTATTCGGTGCGGCTAATGTCGGTACACGGCCAGCCGTAAACGGCAAAGAAAACCGTATCGAAGTGCATTTGTTAGATTTTCAAGGCGATATTTATGGTCGCCTAATTCGTGTGCAGTTTTGCCATAAACTGCGCGATGAAACCAATTTTCCTTCTTTAGATGCCTTAAAAGTAGCGATTGCGAATGACGTGCAACAAGCGCGTGATTATTTTGCCGCATTGAGTGAGTAAATTATGACTGTTGATTATAAAAATACGCTGAATCTTCCCGAAACGTATTTTGCTATGAAAGCCAATTTAGCCAACCGTGAGCCTGCATGGGTTAAAGATTGGCAAGAAAATACGCTCTACGCCAAAATTCGTGCTGCCCGTGCGGGTGCGCCAAAATTCATTCTGCATGATGGCCCGCCATACGCCAACGGCAATATTCATATTGGTCATGCCGTTAATAAAATTTTAAAAGATATTATTATCAAGTCGAAAACCTTGTCAGGTTTTGATGCGCCATACATTCCAGGTTGGGACTGTCACGGTTTACCGATTGAGCTCAATGTCGAGAAAAAATACGGCAAAGCGGGCGATAAAGTGACTGCGAAAGAGTTTCGTCGTCATTGTCGCGAGTTTGCCAAAGGCCATGTTGAAAATCAGAAAGCTGACTTTCAACGTTTAGGTGTGTTAGGTGATTGGGAAAATCCGTATTTAACGATGGATTTTCAGCAAGAAGCCGACATCATTCGTAGCTTAGGTAACATTGCCGCCAATGGCCATTTGCATAAAGGCTTAAAACCAGTGCATTGGTGTATGGATTGTGCGTCAGCCTTAGCGGAAGCCGAAGTTGAATATGAAGATAAACAATCTCATGCGGTTGATGTCGCTTTTGCGGTTAAAGATTTAGCTGATTTTGCTCAACGTGCAGGCTTAGCAACTGTCCCTAATGCCGTTGATTTTGTCATTTGGACAACAACACCTTGGACGTTACCTGCCAACCAAGCGGTCAGTTTGCATCCTGAATTAGTCTATGTTGTCGTTCAAGCCGATATTGCAGGACAAACGCGGATTTTGGTGTTGGCTCAAGCCTTATATGAAGCGACATTAGTACGTTATCAAGCTGAAAACATTCATGTATTAGCCGAAGTCGTTGGCCAATCCTTTGAACATGTGGCCTTACAGCATCCATTTTACGAGCGTATTGTGCCCGTGATTGTCGGTGAACACGTCACTGCCGATGCAGGTACAGGCGCAGTTCATACCGCACCAGGTCATGGTCAAGACGACTTTATTATTGGTAAAAAATACGATTTGCTTGTGGATAACCCTGTGGATAACACGGGTGTCTTTCTAGCTAACACACCATTATTTGCAGGAATGCACGTTAATAAAGCCAACGAACCGATTATCGAAACGCTAAAAAGCAATGGTCGGTTATTGGCCTATGTCAAAATTAACCATAGTTATCCTCATTGCTGGCGACACAAAACGCCGATTATTTTCCGTGCTACGCCTCAATGGTTTATCAGCATGGAACAAAAAGGCTTGCGCGATGCCGCGATGCAAGCGATTGATGAAGTCGAATGGCTACCCGATTGGGGCAAGGCACGTATTGTCTCGATGGTTAATAATCGACCAGACTGGTGTATTTCTCGCCAGCGTAATTGGGGTGTACCGATTGCTTTGTTTGTCCATAAAATCACAGGAGAATTACATCCTCAAACCCTTGAACTGATTGAAAAAATCGCTGTTGAAGTCGAGCAAGCAGGGATTGACGCTTGGTGGGATATGGATACTGCCGCTCTATTAGGTGCAGAAGCGGATAACTACGTCAAAGTCACCGACACCTTAGATGTGTGGTTTGACTCAGGTGTGACTCATTCTTGTGTCTTAAAACGCCGTGACGGTTTGAGCTATCCTGCGGATTTATATTTAGAAGGTTCAGACCAACATCGGGGTTGGTTTCAATCCTCTTTGTTGACAGCTTTAGCGGCGAATGGTGACAAGCCCTTCAAAACCGTGTTAACGCATGGTTTTACTGTGGACGCACAAGGCCGCAAAATGTCTAAGTCCTTAGGCAATGTTGTTGCTCCGCAAGACATTATGAAAACGCTAGGTGCAGATATTATTCGTCTATGGGTAGCGGCAACGGATTATCGCGGTGAAATGTCGGTGTCTAAAGAAATTTTAGATCGCATGAGTGACGCGTATCGTCGGATTCGTAACACCATGCGCTTTTTAATGGCGAACTTGGCTGGTTTCGATCCTGAGCAACATCTAGTGGCGACTGACGATATGCTCGCTTTAGACCGTTGGGTGGTTGATCGTGCAGCGCAAATTCAGCAAGAAATCATCGCAGGTTATGAATCTTATGAATTCCATCAGATTTATCACAAACTGCATCATTTCTGCTCTTTAGACTTAGGCAGTTTTTACTTAGATATTATTAAAGACCGTCAATACACCACGAAAGCCGATTCTTTGCCACGTCGTTCAGCGCAAACGGCCTTATATCATATTGTTCAGGCTTTAGTGCGTTGGGTTGCGCCGATTTTGAGTTTTACGGCTCACGAAATTTGGCAAGTATTACCAAAGACAGCCGCCGAGTCGGTGTTTTTAACGGAGTGGTATGACGGTTTAGCGACCTTGCCCGAAAATCAAGGCCAGTCAATGTTAAGCCGAGACTATTGGCAACAAGTGATGGCGGTCAAAACTGCCGTCAACAAAGAAATTGAAGAAGCGCGGAATCGTAAAGAAGTGGGTTCGGGCTTATCTGCCGAAGTGACGTTATATGCTGCGCCAGAACTCAAGACATTACTCGCTGAATTGGGTGATGAGTTGCGTTTTGTCTTAATCACATCAGCCGCCACGTTGTTGGACGAAAGCAGCCAAGGTCAAGCCACAGATGTTGTCGGTTTGCGCGTGAAAGTCGCTGCTTCGACACACACAAAATGCACGCGTTGCTGGCATTATCGTGCCGATGTGGGTCATCATGCCACGCATCCTGATATTTGCTTACGATGTGTCGATAACGTCGCTGGTCATGGCGAAGTGCGTTATTTTGCTTAATTAGTAAAGTCCTCACCCCAGCCCTCTCCCTCGGGGAGAGGGGGCATTTAGTCCTCTCTCCCCGAGGGAGACGACTGCAAGGATGCAGGAGTTAGAGCAACGCATGGAGCGGTTGCCGAGAGCTAGAGTGAGGGTAGAGGGCGTATAATCATGGGTATTTCATGCAGTCGTCATTAAATCTAAAAAACTTAAATTGGTTAATGATAAGTGTTATCATTATCGTTATAGACCAAGTCACCAAGCTATATTTCAATCAGCATTTACAGTTAGGCCAATCAATTGAGCTATTACCTGTGTTGAATTGGACGCTCGCCTATAACTATGGCGCAGCGTTTAGCTTTTTGCATGATGCAGGCGGTTGGCAACGTTGGTTTTTTGCCGCCATTGCGTTAGTGGTGAGTACGGGCTTGATTGTCTGGTTGACAAAGTTAGGTCAAAACACCAAATTTCTCGCGTTAGCTATTGCCTTATTATTAGGCGGTGCAATTGGTAATGTGTATGACCGCATTAGCTATGGTTACGTGATTGATTTTATTCATGTCTATTATCAAACATGGCATTTCCCTGTGTTTAATGTTGCTGATTGTGCCATTACCGTCGGCGCAATTATGTTGATTATTGACTCATTATTTTTAGAGAAAAAGCGATTGGAGTCAGCACAATGACCGATAACACGACACAACGCATTGGCAACAATAAAGTCGTCACCTTACATTTCACGATTTGTTTGGCTGATGGTCAGTTATTAGACACCACGCGTAATCGCAGTGAACCTGTCAGCTTTACCGTTGGCGATGGTAATTTAATCGAAGGTTTTGAAAAAGCCATTTTTGGCCTGAAAGCAGGGGATAAACGCTCCATGCTCATTCAAGCGAAAGATGCCTTTGGTGACTGGCAAGAAGGCAATGTACAAACATTTGATCGCAATATCTTTGTAGATACCGCTTTAGAAGTGGGTTTAGTCGTCTCTTTTGCCGATAAAAGCAAAGCAGAATTGGCAGGGGTGGTGAAAGAATTAACGGACGACAAAGTAATTGTTGATTTTAATCACCCTTTAGCAAGTAGGGACTTGCTTTTTGAGGTTGATATCATTAGTGTTCGTGATGTCAGTGAACAACCATTCACTGTAAAATTGTGAGGGATAACATGGATATAAACTTAGCCAATCCACGCGGCTTTTGTGCAGGCGTTGACCGAGCTATTGCCATTGTTAATCGGGCCTTAGAAGTGTTTGGCCGCCCGATTTATGTCCGTCATGAGGTTGTACACAATAAATTTGTCGTCGATGACTTGCGCCAGCGCGGTGCGGTGTTTATTGACGAATTAGACCAAGTTCCCAACGATGCCATTGTCATTTTTAGCGCACATGGTGTTTCTAAAGCAGTCCAAGAAGAAGCAACTCATCGCGGTCTCAAAGTATTTGATGCTACTTGCCCCTTAGTCACCAAAGTACACATGGAAGTTACCCGTTATGCGCGTACAGGCACAGACGCAATTCTGATTGGCCATGCAGGACACCCCGAGGTCGAAGGTACAATGGGACAATACGACACCCAATTTGGTGGTCGTATTTACTTAGTTGAAGATGAAGCCGATGTCGCCAAACTCATCGTCAACAAACCCAATGAATTAGCTTTTGTTACCCAAACAACCCTCTCAGTTGATGATACTGCCCGTGTCATTGATGCCTTACGCACGAAATATCCTGCCATTCAAGGCCCACGCAAAGATGATATTTGTTATGCCACCCAAAATCGTCAAGATGCGGTTAAAACACTGGCGGAGCGTTGCGATATAGTTTTAGTCGTTGGGTCACCAAATTCATCAAACTCAAACCGCCTGCGTGAGCTAGCTGAGCGTATGGGTGCAACGGCTTATCTTATTGATAATGCTGAGCAGTTACAAAAAGAATGGTTCGATAACGTCAAAAACATTGGCTTAACCGCAGGAGCTTCTGCACCTGAGGTTTTAATCCAACAAGTGGTAGCACGGTTACGTGAGTGGGGCGGCATGACCCCGCAAGAAATTGTAGGGCGAGAAGAAAACGTGGTTTTTACTATGCCGAAAGAATTACGTATTGCCCTGTCTAATATTTAAGCCGTAATGTCAAAAAATGCCTGAAAATAGACAGTACATGCGTTGAAAGTGACAAAAACTGTCTCAAAAAGACAGGAAACGTTGCCTTAAATATGTAACAAAATATTAATAATGACCTCTTGGTCAAATAAAAAGTGCCGACTGTCGCTCTAGGCTTGAGTCTCAATTAGAGAGCATCTACTGTTGACCATAGGTTTTACGTTGATCCCATTAGGGTACGTCCATTATGAATAATTACAAAGGTTTTACACTCATAGAGATGATGGTCACATTGGCCATCGCTGGGGTCTTGATGGCAGTAGCAATACCTGCAAGCCGTGATTTTCAGGCCAACATGCGCGTAACCTCTGTGGCAAATAACTTGGTAACTACCTTGAAAACAGCTCGCACTCAAGCGATTGTTAAAAAGCATAATATGCTGATGTTATCTGCCAACACCTCTCCTCCTGCGACAAATAATTGGGGTGGAAAAGGTTGGTTGATTAACGAAGTGAGCGTGGCGACAGTGACTATATTCGAGCAACATAATATTCCAACAGCAACGACGATTCAAAGCATTCCGACCTTGGCCTCTTTTAGATTCGAGGGTATTACAGGAATGGCTCAAAATAACGATGCGGCGGGGACTATGTTAGTGGGCGGCTCTATCACTTTTCGCGTTTGTGATTCGGGTAGTCCTAATGAGCGTGGACGGGATATTCTCGTCAACCAGTTTGGCCGTATTTTTATGACCACTCATGCTAACACAACGATTTGTAACCCTTAAGGAGTCATCATGACACATTCTTTGAGCCTTAATAAAAACAAACAAAAAGGGATAGGACTCACGGAAGTTCTGGTTGCTACTTTACTTTTGGGTATCGGTGTTATTGGTTTTTCGGGTTTACAAGTTCGCGCAATTGGGGCAACAAATGATTCCGCATTTCGTATGCAGGCAATGGCCGTTGCCCGTGATGCGGCTGAACGTATGCGTGTCAATAATAGTGCCGCAGCGATGGCGGTTTATTTGCCCGCAACGCCTGTTGCATGGGTGAGTACACCAGCCAACTCGAATCTTTGTATCGGGACGGTTGTTGCCCCTTGTACACCAGCAAGTATGGCAACTTTTGACAAGTCAGAAATCGCCGCACTGGCTCTTGCGGCATTGCCCAATGGTCAAGTGAGCGTGGCTACCTGTCCAAATAGAACGAATAGATGTGTTTATGTGTCATGGAATACCACTACTCCGACAATAGGTGATGCAGTGCCAAACTGCTCTACAACGTCTGGAGTGTATGTTGGTGCAACACTTCCCAATTCGACAGACTGCGTTATTTCGGAGACTTAAGTCATGAAAATTGCTCAAAAAGCCTCGCAGAAAGGTTTAACGCTTATCGAATTAATGATTTCTATGTCGTTGGGTTTGGTGGTTTCTATTGCGGCAGTACAACTGTTTATCACTGCGTTTTCCAGTTTTAATTTACAGCGCGGTTTAGGTGATGTGAGTGAAAATGGTCGCTTTGGCTTGGATTTTGTCGCCAAAAATATTAGCACGGCTCAATATGCCACGGGTAAGGTGGGTAAAGTTGTTAGTGCTATGCAAAAAAACATGAATCTGACCTCGCCTGAGGGAAGTGCAATTGTCACAGAGGTGTCGGAATTACCAGGTAGTCCCGTAGGTTTAGCGAGTTCTAACGACAGTATTAACTTAGGGATTGGTGCGAGTGACCAATTAGTGACAAGAACATGGATTCCAACGGATGGCCCTGCCCAGCGTGACTGCGAGGGGAATGTGATTGTGATTCCAGCAGGTGCAGACGGCATTTATTCGGTTGCTCGTTATTTTTTGCGTGCAGATACAACCACAGGCTCAACATCGGCTTTGGCGTGTGATGCGGGTACATATTCTGCGGGTGATGCAGCCATGCTTGGTTTTGGCGACGCGGGGATTGTGTTATTAAATGCAGTGGATAGTTTTCAAGTCTTATATGGTATTTCTACTGATGCAACAACAATACCACCTGTTGTGGTTCGTTACGTGACCGCTGCTCAGTACTCAGCCTTGACAGTACCTCGCCCTAGAGTGGCAGCTATTCGCTTAGGCGCATTAGTTCGCTCGTCCGATAGTGTGGGTAAACTTGTCGGGGGTTCGCCAACGGTGAATGTGTTGGATACGGTGATTACGGGTGCCAATCAAGATGCTGCGGGTGCACAAATACTACGCCGCGTTTTTGTTAGTACGGTTGCTTTGCGAAATGCACTGTAAGGGGAGCATTATGTTAGTTGAACACTCGATACAAAAAAATAAACAGCAGGGTGCAGCATTGATAGCGGTTTTAATTATCATCGTTGTCGTCACTATGCTTGGTATTACCGCAATGCGTATGGGTTTAACAGGCTTAACAATTGCGACGAATAGCCAAATCGGTAACTTGTTGTTTCAAGCTGCTGACGATGGTTTAGTCAAAATGGAAGATGCCATTAGAGGCGGTGGTGCTAGCAATGCAAACATTGCTGCGGCAATGGACATCAATGGTATTTTAGGCGCAAAAGGCGGCGATGTTGCTTATTGTATTACCCCCCGTGCAGGTGCAATGGTTGGAACGATAGCAGGTTTAACCGCAGGTGCATGTAATACAACAGTGTCAACCAATTATTTAAGTTCGCGTAACATTTCCATGGTACAAGTCAACTATCGTCGCCGTACACAGAATGACGCAGATAGTAATTCAGGTATGGAAACCTTGACAAGCATGGGTACGGGTTCTAATCCAAATCCGCCAGATAGATTAACTTTAACCTCTACGGCAGTGATGCCTAGCTTGGGTACAGCTTCTGAGTCGGTGATTAATAATTGTTTGAACAGTGGTGTCAGCGATGATGTGGATAATCCAGCTGATGTGACAATTACGGATTGCTTGACGGATGCTGGTGCGGTGTTTACGACGCATCAAGATGAATATGAACTCGGCTTTAGTTTTTAAGAATGCTTCTATTTTGTGAGGTGGAACGTGAATAACAACAATCAACATGTAGGCGTTATCGCAATGTTTAAGCGCAAAGTATTAGCATCGGCGATTTCTTTTGCTTATCTCAGTCTTGCGATTGCGCCCGTCTATGCCAGCGACACAGAAATTTATGTTAAAACAGATGATACCGCTCCCATCTCCCCAACGGTGATGATGATGTTTGATACATCGGGTAGTATGGACTGGTGTGTTGATAATGCCGCTAATACAAGCTGTTCAAATACTGCTAAAAAACGGATTAATGTTCTCAAAAAAGCGATGCAGCAAATTTTGCGGGGGGATGCAACCGTTAGCCCTGCCGTATCAGCCGCTCCCGGTTACATTAAAATGGGTTTGTCTCGTTATCATTCCACCAGTAGCAAAGGTGGTTATGTTTTATACCCAGCGCGGCCATTAGATGGATTAGTTCAACTCAACCCCAACGGCTATATTAATGCCATTGGAGCCACAGGCAATGCCGATGGTATTCAAGGCACATCACAAGTCTTAACAGGCAATGAGTTAGCAATTGGTTCAAATGGTTCAGTCACTAACGTTGCAGGTTTTCAATTCGACCAAGTTGTTGTGCCTAAAGGAGCGGTCGTTAGCCGTGCGTATATCGAAGTCACCGCTTCACAAACGCAGTCAGGACCCGCGCAGTGGCATGTTGAGGCCGAAGATAGCGATTCTGCCGCAGAGTACAGTGCGGGTTCAGCGATTAATGCGCGCACTTATACCGCAGCCTCTTCTGATGAGGATCAAATGCCCGATGCGTGGACCGCAGGAACAAGATACCGTATCTCTGTGACTGATGCTATGAATCGCGTGGTGAACCGTGCAGGATGGTGTGGCGATAATGATGTCGCTTTTCGGGTCAGTAACGTCAATGTTTCAGGCGTAACACCGACTCAACGTACTGCTTATTCGTATGATGGTGCGCCAACGGAAGCAGATCGTCCGAAATTAGTGGTTGAGTATTTGGTAAATACCGAAAGCACAACTAGCTGTGCGATGGTTCCGCGTACCACGGTTATTTCATTAAGTAATAACGAAGATGACGTAACGTGGGGATCAACCAATACCACGACTAAAGCCCTGCAAGCAGAGAGCAATCTCACGTTTAATAAAGTGACCTCAGGTGTGAAGCGAATAGTGGGCTTACGCTATCGAAATGTGCCGCTTCCTGCGAGTGCATCAGTACAAAGTGCGTATCTTAAAATTAAAGCACAAGTGAATGATACCAATGTCCAGTCCACCAGTGTCACAGCCTTTAACAGTAGCAATTTAGCGGCATTTTGTACTTCGACGAGCGCAAGTTCGTGTAGTACTGATTCAACCTTAAATGGGTTGCCTGTACATGCAGTGACGGCTTCTGAAGCAACATGGCGGCCAGCCAGCAATACGATTACACTCGATCAAGTGTATGCAATTCCTGTGACGGACGCTGTCAAAAAAGTCATCACCACTGCAGGCTGGGCATCGGGTAAAAGCATGGGCTTTAAGCTCAGTAATGCGGGCGGCACAACCAATAACACGGCCGCTTTTTATTCTCGTAATGCAGGTTCAACCAAAGCGGTGCAATTAGAAATCAATTGGCGTGAGCGTGTGACCGATTTACGTGGTGTGTTAACAGTGCGTGATGAGCTAGAAACGGCGGTCAACGCACTTTCCATTCCCAGTTCTACACCATTGGGCGCAGCCTATGCAGAAGCAGCACGTTATTTATATGGTATGACACCTAAAAATACGGGTGGCGCGCCATTAGACTACGATGCGCGAGCTGTAACCAGTCCTGTCGCAGCGGCAGCAGGTCTAGAATATATTTCACCGATTCCTGAAGAAGATAAATGTTCTGCCAATTATATCTTCTTGTTAACAGACGGTGAGCCAACAGAAGATGGCGCGGTAAAAGAAAATATCACCGAAATTACAGGTGCAACCTGTACAACCAGTACGAATGTTTCTACCAAAAACTGGCAGTGCATGACCAAATTGGCACAGTATAACAATACGGCAACCAATCGTTTGACCAAGCCTATTCGTACAAATACCGTGATTTTAGGGCCGTTGGATAGTGCGCGAACCAATATGATGGCGATAGCAGCGGCAGGCGGTGGCTCATTCTATGAAGCTCAAAATACCGCCGCATTAGTCAATGCGATTAGTAACACGCTGAGTGATGCCTCCAACCGTAGTGGTACTTTAGCTGCACCAGGTGTCGCGGTTAACCAAATTAACCGTTTGAATCACTTGAATCAATTGTACTATGCCGTGTTTGAGCCAAATATCACTTATCGTTGGGATGGTAATCTAAAACGCTATCGTTTAAGCGACAGTGGTAACGCTATTATGGATAATACGTCCCCCGATCCAGTTAACGCCGTTGACCCAACGACGGGATTATTTAAAGAAGGTACTCAAAGTTTTTGGAGCGCAACGCCTGATGGCGCACAAGCCACCGCAGGTGGAGCTGCCAGTGTGTTGCCAGAGCCTGATGCGCGTAAAATGTACACATTTATGGGCAGTTTAGCGACTACCAATGCCCCGTTGACTCCCATTGCTTTTGGCGAACCGTTTAATACCAATGCAAAAACAAAAATGGGGTTAAGTACCAGTGCCAGCGATGACGTTATCTTTAAAAATCTCATCAACTGGTATAGAGGTTACGCCATTTCTTCGTTAAGCCCAACATTAGTGGATGTTACGTCGCCAAGTGTCGGGCGTAATCAACAATTGGGCGCAGCCTTACATTCACAACCTATTTTAATCAACTATGGTTATACAGGGCCGCTTTCTACGGCCAGCGATGTCAACAATCAATTGAACTATGTGTTCTTTAGCACATTGGGCGGCACATTACATGCGGTGAATGCGAATACAGGTGCAGAAGTATTTAGCTTTATTCCTGGCGAAAAACTGAATACATTGCGCCCTCAATTTGAGAACACATTGCAAATTGTTCCTGAGTTTGGCATGGATTTAACATGGACGTATTATCGTAAAGATGCGGACTCAAATAGCCAAATTGGAACAGGTGACAAGGTGTATTTGTATGGTGGTATGCGTATGGGAGGCAGTAACTACTATGCGCTTGATGTGACAAAAATTGATGCACCATCGTTGTTGTTTGCCATTCAGGGTGGTACTGGTAAATATCTCAGCATGGGGCAAACATGGTCCCAGCCAGTCACCGCATCGGTCAAAATCAGTGGTATTAACCGCCCAGTGATTGTTTTTGGTGGCGGATATGACCCACGCCATGAAGTTGCAGGACAGTTTTTTACAGGTAATGATTTAGGTAACCAGTTATATATTGTTGATGCGTTGACGGGTGAGTACTTGTGGTCGGCCAGTGGTAACAGTGGCGATGGTGCAACGATGACTGTGCCTAGTATGCAATTTAGTGTACCGAGTCAACCCAAAGTCATTGATTTGGACGGTGACGGTGCCGCCGATCACATTTACTTTGGTGATTTAGGTGGTCAAGTGTTCCGTATTGACTTCTCAAAAACGGCAACAAGCACGACGAATTTAGTCAAGCGTGTCAAACTATTTGCTAAGTTAGGTCAAACGGCAATTTCTTCACTCCTAGAGCAACATCGTTTCTATGAGCAGCCAGAAGTTGCCGTGTTCAAGGATACGAATGGTAAATTCTTTACCACGGTTGCCATGGGCTCAGGTTATCGTAGCCATCCGTTAAACTTGCAAACAGACGATAACTTCTTTGTGTTATTTGATTATGATACAGGGCGGAAAAACTTACTGACCATGACTCCAGCGCAAGAAGCGGCGGTAGAAACGGCAGATGGTGTTGGTGGTTTACAGGCCGTGATTACGAAAACCAATTTAGCCAGTCTCAATTTGAATAGTTCTGCTGATGCGGTAACAACAGGTAAAAAAGGTTGGTATATTGACTTACCAGAATCGGGTGAAAAATCTTTAGCGAGCGGCATGATTTTCCAAAATCGCTTAACGTTTACCACCTACGTTCCAAGTACAGGAACGAATAACTGCCAGCCTGTTGTAGGTAAGTCCAAATTGTATTCCATGTGTATGCCTTATGGTGGCACATGTGGAGCAACGAGTAGTGTCACGGATCGTGTTGTTAATCCGAATGTGATGTCGGGTATTAGTGGTAAGTCACAACTCCTGATGGTGATAAACGAGGATGGCGAGTACGAGCAACGATTATTAACAGGAACGAATGTTTCGCCACCGCCTGGCGGTTCTTCAACACAAGTTCCCGTGTTGACACCTTCACAGCGTTGGCGCGAAAAGACACGTAATCCTGCCAATTAGTACGACACCACAAACTAAAGCAGACGACAGGTACGTTGTCTGCTCTTTGGGAGATTAAATATGTATAAAAAGAATCAAGGCTTTACGCTGATTGAGTTGATGGTGGTAGTTGCCATTATTGCCGTATTAATGGCGATTGCGATGCCCATGTATCAACAAACAGTGATTCGTAATAATCGCGTGGCAGTACAAGCCGAAATGATGAAAGCATCAGGGTTATTAGAGCGTTATAAAGCACGTCAATTAACTTATACGGGTGCAAATTTTACAGGGCTAGGAATGTCCACTACCGCAACAACAACGCTTAATTTCCCTTATGCGGGTACGCCTAATTATACCTTAACCTTAACGTTACCTACGATTAATTCATGGCAGATAAGAGCCACGCCTATTAATCGACAAGCAACGGCAAACGATGGAGCGTTAGTTTTGGATAGCTTTGGTCGTCAATGTTGGAGTTATAATAACAACGCGGGCTGTTCAACCGTCGCAAATCTATCTGACCCCGCTTTGGCATGGAGTACTACTCGCTAAGTTAGGGACAAATAATTGGAATTCCCTGACTGTTTTCATGAATGCCATCGCCATTAATGTCACGCGATAGTCTGGCTCTACCTCCTCGATTGATGACGACTTGTCGGCGATAGAGCGGGTCAGAGTCCTGACGGCAATAAGTGAATGTGCCATTACTCGCAAGTGTTGTACCAAAACTTTCAATAACGACGCGATTTCCACTAAAGCCACTCCAAGTCAGGGTAGCTTGTTTTAAGTTAAATGTCACAAACTGCAAAATACGATCATTACTGTCCACAACTCCGTTACGATTACCGTCTTCCATGACTAATGCCCCTCGCGACCAATTGCCATCACAATGAAAGGTGTCAGTACTGCCACAAATCGTGAGTGCACGATGGCTTCGTAAGGCATAGTTTCTACCAAAACTGATCAATTCTTGTAAACTATAGGCAATATTTCGGGCTTCTAATGTTTTGATGAGTGCGGAGTAGGAAGGTAGGGCAACGCTTATCGCAACGGCAGAAATAGCAGCAATAACCAATATTTCAACCAGCGTAAAACCGCGTGAATGACGCATAGTAAAGTCCTTTTTTGAGTGTGTTTATCCATAAAACGAGTGTTATTCTAACTATTAATTAAAGTGAGTCAAGAAAAATGGAGATCGTTATTGTCGGCGGTGGAGTGATGGGATTGCTCAGTGCTTTGGTGTTAGTGCAGGCCAATTGTAAAGTCACTATTCTTGAAAAAAATGCAGGGGCATTAGAGTCATCATGGGCGGGTGGCGGAATTGTCTCCCCGATGTATCCGTGGCGTTATCCTCCTGTTGTTACCGCACTAGCGCAATGGGCGCAAGCAGAATATCCGCGTTTGGCTCAACAGTTATTGGCGATGACGGGCATTAATATCGAATTAAATGCCTGTGGTATGTTGATGTTAGACGCTGAAGATCAACGTGATGCACTGGTGTGGGGAAAACAATATCAACAACAAATCATGCCGTTATCAACAACACAAATTCATGAGTTGTCGCCATTATTAGCCGAATTTTCGACAGGACTGTGGTTGCCACATATTGCTAATGTGAGAAATCCACGTTTATTGCAGGCGTTAGTCAATGCGGTTGATTGCTTGGGAGTGCAGCGTATCAATCATGCAGAGGTCGTTTGTTGGCATACTCAGCAGAACTACGTCACCGCACTTGAAACGCGTGATGGTAAAAAATATGCCGCCGATGCTTTTGTGATGACCGCAGGGGCATGGACGGGAAAATTATTGACATCACTCGATGCTTCTTTAGCGATGCCCGTCAAGCCAATCAAAGGTCAGATGATTTTATATAAATTGCCCAAACAAGTGCTATCGCAAATCGTCTTACATCAAGGGCATTATTTAATTCCTCGACAAGACGGTCATATTTTGTGTGGTTCAACCTTAGAAGATACGGGCTTTGAAAAACAGACGACCGAAGAAGCGATGCAGTTATTAAAAAAATCGGCTAAGCGAATATTGCCGCTATTAGCCAACGAATCACCTGTCGGACATTGGGCAGGTTTGCGCCCCGCATCACCGAATGGCATTCCGTTTATTGGTCGCATGCCACAGTTTAAAAATGTATGGATTAATGCGGGACAATTTCGCAATGGTTTAGTGCTTGCACCCGCATCGGCTAACTTATTAGCCGATTTGATATTAGAACGTGAGCCTTTTGTTAATCCAGATCCTTATCAAGTGCTTTGATCGTCGCTTTCGTCATCGCTGCTATCATCGTCTAGGCCAAGCTTTTTCAGGCGATAACGTAATGAACGAAAGCTCATGCCGAGTTTTTTGGCAGCGGCGGTGCGATTCCAGCGCGTATCGTCCAACGCTTTAACAATCAGATTTTTTTCGATGTTAACAAGATAATCCTCTAAAGAATCGTTACCTGTATTTGTCGTGAACGAGGGTAAATTGGATGCGTTTGCCGATTGCTCAGGCAGTTGTAAGTGTTCGGGTAGGATTTCTTGACCTTCGCATAAGGTGAGCGCACGTTCAAGAATATTTTGTAACTCACGAACATTACCGGGAAAGCTATAACGTTTGAGTGCTGTCTGTGAGCTGGCACTGAGCTTAGGTTGAGTAATACCCCATTCCGCACTGAGTTTAGTGAGAAAGGTATTTGCGAGATAAATAATATCATCACCGCGATCACGTAACGGGGGAATACGTGCTTGAATGACATTGATCCGATAAAACAAATCTTGACGGAATCGACCTGCGGCCACTTCAGCCGCTAAATCTTTGTGGGTAGCACTCAGTAAGCGTACATTAACTGAAATTTCTTTAGCATGGCCAATAGGACGAATCGTCTTTTCTTGAATAGCCCGTAATAGCTTTACTTGCATGGTTAATGGTAAGTCGGCGACTTCATCTAAAAATAACGTCCCTTCATGCGCTGCTTGAAATAGTCCTTGTTTGTCTTCAGTCGCACCCGTGAAACTGCCTTTTTTATGACCGAAAAACTCACTTTCCATTAATTCAGAAGGAATTGCGCCACAGTTGACAGGAATAAATGGTTTTTCAACACGAGGGCCAAAGTCATGGATTAGTCGGGCAACGACCTCTTTACCCGTTCCTGACTCGCCACTGATATACACGGGAGCTTGGCTACGCGCTAGTTTGCGAATGGTTTCTTTTAGCTCAATCATACTGGCAGACTGACCCAATAAACGGCTATCTTCTTCGGCTTTTAGTGGTGCAGGTTGTGCTAATTTAACAGCATTACGAATTAAATCACGTAGGCGGCTTAACTCTACAGGTTTTGAGACAAAATCAAATGCCCCTGTTTTTAGTGCAGTAACCGCCATTTCCATACTGCCATACGCCGTAATGACGGCAACAGGCGTTTGTGGATATAATTTTTGAATGGTTTGGACAATTTCTAAGCCGCTACCATCAGGCAAGTGCATATCCGTGAGGCATAATTGAAACGTTTCTTTTTTCAGTAGTGATAACGCACTACTGACGCAGTCGGCACTACGACATTCAATATTCATCCGTTCCAGCGTAATCTCTAATAATTCACGAATATCGGGTTCATCATCAATAATAAGTGCCAGTGTTGTCATGATATTAAATAAACCGATTAGGGTGAGAAAAAGTAATACGGAAACAAGCACCTTGTTCTTGGGGAAGATAGTCTAAATGTGCTTGATTGGCTTCACATAACTCGCGTGATAAATATAAACCTAAGCCTGTACCTGTTTTTTCGGTGGTATAAAAAGGCTCAAAGAGGTTTTTTTGTTGTTCTATATCAACACCAGGACCAAAGTCATATACCTCGACATAAGGTAAACCATTAATCGCATCAACTCCAACGACTATTTTGACCGAGTTTTCGTTGTTTTTTTGGCTATAGTACAAGCCGTTACTGACCATATTATTAATCACTTGATATAACTGATCGGGGTCAAAACGAATTGACGTATTTTCTTGTGTTTCTAAAATGATATTTTTTTTATCTAAGACGGAAAGATATTCATCAATAAAGTCTGTTAGCCATGTTGTTAAATCTAATAATTGAGGCGAGGATTTTTGTCGGCGAGATAATTGCAATACTTTCTCTACGATATTATTGACCCGAATACAGTGCTGTTCAATGATCGTTAATAAGCGTTTGTCTGCACCTGCAATATTTTCTGACTCTGCCAATAGTTGCGATGCGTGACTAATTGCACCGAGAGGATTACGAATTTCGTGAGCAATACTGGCCGTTAAACGACCGAGCGAAGCCAATTTTAGCTGTTGTGCTTTTTGTGTTAATTGTGCCGTATTCTCTAAAAAAATTAACAAGTTATCATGCAAGCTGGTTGCACCAAGCTTCATATAAGAGACATTGATTTCAGGATAACCGGGTTGATTTTTGAAGGTTAAAGGCCGTGTCATTAACTGTTGTTGCCAAGCAATCAAACCTGTATCAATTGAGTCAGATAAATCTTTGAGTGAGCTGCCAATAAAAAAATCGTCTATCCCCAGTAGGTGTTTAGCAGCGACGTTTATGAGTAATAATTGTCGGTCGTGATTCACAACAATAATTCCTGTGTGCATACGATCAATAATTTGCTCATTAAGTTTTTGTAAGTTAACCACCTCAATTGAGCGTTGTACGGCAATCGCTTCCATTTGTCGAAAGCGGTGGCTAATTAATTGACTAAATAATGCCACGGCAAAAAAACTTAATCCCAGAAGAGATGCCTGTCCTAAGTTTTCACGACTCAGATTTTCGGCAGTGGTTAAAATAAAATAAAACTGTTCGTACAGCACGGCAATGGCGGCGATTGCAGCGATCATTGGCCCTTGTTTACCGGGTAATAAAATATTACCTGCGGCGACCATGACTAAATACAGCATGCTCAATTGTGCGGTTGGCCCTGCATTGGCGTGCATAATTAAAGTAATAGCGAGAATATCAATCGAAATAAAGAAAAATGCTTGTATGCGTGGTTGAGACTGAAACTTTTTATTCAGAATCACGCTGATGACCGTCAGCATTAAGTAGCTAATACTGGAGATCAAAAAGAGTTTTGGGTTATTTGCCCCTAACAATGGAGCAGAAGGAGAGGCGGTAAATAACGAAACTAATAAAATAGCGAGCACTAATCGATAATAGACATAAACACGGAGTAAACGCCAATCATCGTGACTTTCTGGAAATTCAGTTTTTGTGTGAGTGATAGTCATGGTTTTTGTTGTAAATAAAGATCACGATGCGCTTCGCAGCAAAAAAAACGCCCTTGAGATTGTGTGCTTTCACCTTCAGGAATATGAACACCACATTGCGCGCATTGATGCATGAGTGGAGCAGACGGCAATGGGTTTTGCGCTTGCGGTGGTGAGATTGCTCGACGAATTAACGAGTAAATAAACCAAATAATGGCAGCGATAATTAATAAGCGAAATAGAGTACCCATCGTTTTATCCTAACCCTAGACTGTTTTAGAAAGCGTTCCTAGTCTATCCTATGTCGTTTCTGTTGTAAGCTTGGAATAGACATGACTTTGCGAATTGCGTTAGCTCAAGATAACTTTTTAGTGGGTGGTATTCCTGAAAATGCCCAAAAAATACGCCTATTAGCGCAACAGGCTAAAGCTCAAGAGAGCGATATCATCGTTTTTCCTGAGTTGTGTTTAACAGGTTATCCACCCGAAGATTTATTATTTCGCCCCAGTTTAACACCCCGTATTGACGAGGCATTGGCGAGTTTAGCAGACATTCGCGATATTGTCTTAGTGTTGGGCTATCCAAAAATGATGAGTGGCCAATTGTATAATATGGCTGGCGCATGGTTAAACGGCGAGTGTTTACTCGAGTATGCCAAACAAAAACTCCCTAATTATCAGGTATTTGACGAAAAGCGATATTTTGTCGAAGGAAATCAGTCCTCAGTATTTACCTATAAAAATGTCTGTATTGCGTTAACGATTTGTGAAGATATTTGGCATGATGAGCCTGTCGCCGCAGCAAAAGCTTTGGGTGCGGCGTTAATCTTAAATTTGAATGCCTCGCCTTTTCATATTGACAAACAAACAGAGCGTTTAAGCACGGTTCAGCAACATGCGCTCACTCATCAGGTATCAATTGCCTATGTGAATTTAGTCGGTGGTCAAGATGAGTTAGTGTTTGACGGTGGTTCGTTTGTGGTGAATCCTTCTGGCGAAGTAGCGACTGAATTAGCATTATTTAGTGAGGTGTTAGCCGTCGTTGATTTTGACAGTCATACCAAACAATTTCTGACGCAGAATCGTGTATTGCCTTTGAGTGTTGAAGCTTCTGTCTATCAAGCATTAGTCTTGGGGGTGCGAGACTATGTCAATAAAAGTGGTTTTTCGGGCATCGTCTTAGGCTTGTCGGGTGGAATTGACTCGGGTTTGGTCTTGGCAATCGCCGTTGATGCACTGGGTGCAGAGCGCGTCAATGCGGTAATGATGCCGTATCATTACACCTCACAAATGAGTTTGGAAGATGCCGCCGAAGAGGCCAAAATTTTAGGTGTTCATTATTCAATTATTGAAATAGCGTCAGTGGTGGAGTCCTTTGAACGTCAACTAGCCTCTGCATTTTCAGGATTGACGCGTGATAAAACCGAGGAAAACTTACAGGCACGGGCACGCGGTGTCTTATTAATGGCGTTGTCTAATAAAAAAGGCTGGCTAGTCTTAACAACAGGCAACAAATCAGAAATGGCGGTGGGTTACGCCACGTTATATGGCGATATGGCAGGTGGTTTTGATGTCTTAAAAGATGTACCCAAAACCTTGGTGTTTCGATTAGCAGAATACCGAAATAGCTTAAATACAAGCCCTGTCATTCCTCAACGCGTGATTGATCGTCCACCGTCTGCTGAGTTAGCTCCTGACCAAAAAGATGAAGACAGCTTACCGCCATATTCGGTCTTAGATGCCATTCTTGCGTTGTACATAGAACAAGATTTGAGTGCAGAAGCCATTGTGGCTGAAGGCTTTGACCGTGAAACGGTTTATCGGGTGATTCGTATGGTTGATTTTAATGAGTACAAACGCCGCCAAGCCGCGATTGGCCCACGTATTACGCAACGTGGGTTTGGTCGTGATCGCCGTTATCCTTTAGTCAACGGCTGGAAAGCGGGGATTTAGTACGGTTATCAGTTTATGATTTTGTTGACTGTTCACTCTTCATCATCTTTAGAAAACCAACCAAGAACACCGCGTTTTTGTCGAGGATCAACAGGAACGCGGATGACCACTGTTGCTGACAGTTGGTCATGCCATGCTAAACCTCGGCCATTCACCCATGCCCAGAAATAATTGCCCATAAAGCCAAACACTAAACTCAAAGCAAATGCACCACTGTTGTTATATAAAATATTCGCGGCAAAACCACAAATTGTCGGTAATATCATCGCCGCAGCGCAACGGCCAAAGGCATCACTCCAAGACAGTAATTGACCATTAGGCTTAATGACTTTCAGTCGCCATGTTTGCATGCCTAATGTTTGTCCTGTTTTGCGCCAAAAATAGCCATAAAATAGCCACGTCATCATCACCATTGCAGGAAATAACACAAAGTGGCGAAACCAATCGGGCAATACAACGGCCTGATGTTTAGCGGCAACCTCTGCGGGTGTGGCTATGCCCACTAAAATAGCTGCGATAATGGCGTTAAATGCCACAATCAATAAGCCATCGTACATGACGGCGGCTAAACGTACTCCCACACGTGCCAACACAACGGGCGTTTTCGCTTCTGGAGGAGGTGATTTTTTGACTTTTTTGGCCATGAGAAAAGACTTATGGTGCCGAAAACAAGAATCGAACTTGCGACCTACTGATTACGAATCAGTTGCTCTACCGACTGAGCTATTTCGGCGGATGAAGAAGAGAGAGTGGAGGGCGTTATACTAAAAGACTGGCCAACCATCCAAAGAACGATGATTTTAACGTGCTAATGATAAAAAACAAGTGAGTGATTTTGAAAACTTTGCTATATTACGCGCCCTTGTTGCGCTTAGCTCTAGCGAAGATACTGCTAGGGTGGGTCAAGAGACTGGTCGTGTGTCGTTCCTGCTACAAAGTAATATACCCTTGACGCAGGGGGGCGATACCTCCTTAAACCACTCTTTAATGGTGAAATGATGAAAGCTGATATCCATCCAAAATACGAAACAATCGTTGCTACTTGTTCTTGCGGCAATGTCATCGAAACTCGCTCTGCTCTTTGCAAAAACATCCACTTAGACGTGTGTGGCAAATGCCATCCATTCTATACTGGCCAACAAAAAGTAGTAGATACAGGTGGCCGTATCGATAAGTTCAAACAACGTTTCGGTGCTCGTGGCAGCATTGCTAAGGCATAAGCTAAGCGATTGTATCGAAAGTAAAAAAGGCGAGATTTCTCGCCTTTTTTTATGCCTGAAAAAATACCTAAAAAATATCTTCTGCGGCAGCTTGAGGAGGTGGTGTGGTAGAGGTTGCTTCAGGTGCTACATCAACCGAAGGTGCTTCGGCATTAGCGGGTGAGCTTCGTGTGGATGTTGACGGTGTATTGTTGTCACCATTAGAACCATCAATCCATTCATCTGGAGTCCCAGCTAGGGCATACTCCATAAATGCCGTCCATAAAGGTAATGCGGCAAACCCCCCGTATTCTACTCGACCTAATGACGATGGACGGTCAAAGCCTACCCAGCTAATCGCTACCATTTTAGGACTAAAGCCCGCAAACCACGCATCTTTGGCATCATTTGTTGTGCCTGTTTTTCCTGCGATATCACTACGTCCAAGCTTTAAGGCACTACGTGCTGTACCATGTAAAATCACATCACGTAAAATATTGGCCATTTGCTTGGATGCTTTTTCGCTCATAATGCGTTTAGCAACAGGATACTCAGGGAGATAAACAGGAGGCGTGACGGGGAGAGGTGGGTCAATGACCGATATTTGCTCGCCTGTGCCAATCACTTCGGAAGATGGAGGTGTTGGAGCGGTGCTTATCATTTCATTGGCTATAGCAGGATTGTCACAGGGTTTACACACTTGTTCTGGTTTGGCTTGAAAGAGAATTTTGCCACTGACATCTTCAATGCGCTCAATAAAATAAGGGTTAACGCGGTAGCCACCATTTGCAAACGCTGCATAACCTGTCGCCATTTGCAGAGGCACAACCTGAGCTGTTCCTAAGGCCAAGGTGAGATTTTTTGGTAGCTCTTTATCAATAAAACCAAAACGATCTAAATACGTTCGCGCCCGTTCCACACCCACGGCCTGTAATAAACGCACTGACACTAAATTACGTGATAAATACAATGCGCGTCTGAGCGTGATAGGCCCCATGAAGCGACCATCAGAATTGCTAGGTGACCAATTACCCACGGTTAATGGTGAGTCATTGACTGTACTGTAGGGATTAAATCCTCTTTCCAATGCCAACGCATAGATAAATGGCTTCATGGTTGAACCCGCTTGCCGCCAACCTTGAATACTGTGGTTGAATTGGCTGACACCAAAATCAAAACCACCGACTAATGCCTCAATAGATCCCGTTTCGGGGTGTAATGCGACTAATTGACCTTGAACATTAGGAATTTGTCGTAGTAGCCATGTATTACCAACAGGCTTCAGACGAATAATATCGCCTTCTTTAACAATTTGGCTCGCTTTGCTAGGGTAGCCACCTAAACTGTTGACTGATTTATAGGGGCGCGCCCAACTCATGCCCGACCAATTCACAGTGACACTTCTTCCATCTTGTAATGTCGCTGCGATGGAGTTGCGATTGACTTTAGTGACTTGTGCTGGCCATAAACCACCTGCGACAGATAACTGAGCTAGCGTATTTTTTGTTTTTTCTGCACCGCGCCAGCCATGACGCAAATCGTAAGCCAATAAGCCTTCATTGACGGCTTTAACGGCAGCATTTTGAATGTCTGATTGTACCGTGGTAAAAACACGATAGCCAGCGCCTAAGACTTTTTCGCCAAAACGTGCAGTAAGAGTTGCTCGCACCATTTCAGCTAAAAAAGGCGCAGTGACTTCGTCAACAACGGTATGAAAGCGAATCCCTGTATCCATAGTGATTGCTTGTTGATAATCGGCTCGTTTAATATAGCCAAGCGACAGCATTCGTCCTAGAATCCAATCTCGCCGTTCAATGGCACGTTTGGGATTAACAACAGGATTGTATTTCGAAGGGGCTTTAGGTAAGCCTGCTATCATAGCCATTTCTGCTAAAGATAGTTGATTAACATTTTTGCTGTAGTACACTTCGGCAGCCGCACCGATACCGTAAGCTCGCTGGCCTAAGTAAATTTTATTGACATACAGCTCAAGGATTTCTTTCTTTGAAAGAGCTTGTTCAATATTTCGAGCTAATAATATCTCGGTGAACTTCCGACTAAATGTGCGCTGTGAGGTTAAAAAATAGTTTTTGGCGACTTGCATGGTAATTGTCGAGCCGCCAGACTGTATGGATCCTGTTTGTGCAATATCAACAAAGGCGCGTCCTAGTCCCTTTAGACTAATTCCTTTGTGATTAAAAAAATTATCGTCTTCAGCCGCTAAAAAAGCTTTGACGAATAGGGGGGGGATTTCGTCATAATGCAACGGGCGACTATGCTTCTCTCCAAACTCACTAATCAGCTTGCCATCACGGCTATAGATTTGTAGTGGGGTTTCAAGTTTAATTTCGCGGAGCTGTTCAACGTTTGGTAACTGTGGATTGAGGTATAAGTATATACCGCTACCCATTAAGAGCAGGCTAAAGAGACCCGTGAGCCCTGCCGCAATAAAGGGATGAATGCGCTCTGAGTTAGACGTATATTTTTTCATTGGAGACCAGGGTGTAATAACAAACTAAGTGACAACCGTGAAGCGATAGTGGATTATAACTGCAATAATCACTTGTGCGGTACTTGCAGTCGTGTTAAGACTAGCATTTAATGCTATTTGGTATGAATGTGTTGTAACTACACATTCTAATTACAAAAATAAAAGGGAACAAATGCCGTGCTGCCCTTTCTAGGTAAAAAAAATTCAAGCCTATTAGGCTTAGATATTAGCTCCACGTCGGTCAAACTCTTGGAATTAAGTTTGCAGGGTGATCGTTATCGTGTCGAAAGCTATGGGGTTGAACCGCTACCACAAAATGCTGTGGTAGAAAAAAACATCGCTGATGTTGAGGGTGTAGGAGAGGCTATTGCGCGTCTGTACGCAAAGGCCAAGCCGCGCACCAAAAATGCGGCGGTTGCGGTTGCAGGCTCAGCAGTGATTACCAAGGTCATTGAGATGGATGCTGATTTATCCGATGACGAGCGTGAATCGCAAATTCGATTAGAAGCAGATCAGTATATTCCATATCCTCTTGAAGAAATTAATTTGGATTTTGAAGTTATTGGTCCTTCAGCGACAAATCCAGAACGTGTCAGCGTCTTGCTGGCTGCGTCACGGACAGAAAATATTGAATTGCGTGCAGATGCGTTAATTATTGCCAATATGACAGCGCGAGTTGTTGATGTTGAAGCTTATGCAATGGAAAGAGCATTTGGCTTGATTGTTGATAGTTTGCCATGTGGTGCGGATGGTACGGTTGCGGTCATTGATATTGGCGCAACAATGACGACATTAAATGTCGTTAATGACGGTAAAATTATTTATACCAGAGAACAACTCTTTGGTGGCCGACAATTAACGGAAGAAATACAACGTCGTTATGGCCTTTCTTTTGAAGAGGCGGGTCGTCTCAAAAAAGAAGGTGGCCTGCCTGATGATTATGAGCCTGAAGTATTACGCCCGTTTAAAGAAGCTGTCGTTCAACAGGTCACGCGTTCGTTACAGTTTTTCTTTTCTTCTAGTCAATATAATGATGTCGATCATATTTTACTGGCAGGTGGAACAGCTTCAATTATGGGGCTAGCGGACATTGTGCAAGAAAAGCTAGGTACAGCAGTGAGCATTGCAAACCCCTTTGTTCATATGTCATTTGCTCCCCAAATCAATGCGGCTGCTATCAGCAACGATGCGCCCGCGTTAATGATTGCTTGTGGCTTGGCATTAAGGAGTTTTGATTAATGGCTAAAATCAACCTATTGCCATGGCGACAAGAGCTTAAAAAGCAACGTCAACAAGAGTTTTTGACGATTAATGTTGCGGTAGCTTTGACTGCCGCTGCAATTGTGATGTTCTTTCACATTATCGTCAGTGGTCAGTTGAGCGATCAAGAAGAAAGAAAAGCATTTATTCAGTCTGAAATAGCCACGCTTGATGGGCAAATAAAACAAATTGATGATTTACAAGCTCGCAAAGAAGAATTACTCGCGCGTATGAAAGTGATTCAGGATTTGCAAGGTCGTCGCCCTGTCATCGTGAGAGTCTTCGATGAGTTAGCACGTACCGTACCTGATAAAGTTTATTTGTCGTCCTTTCAGCGAGCAGGTGACACATTTTCCATTGAAGGGTATGCGGAAAGTAACACGCAGGTATCTTCATTTTTAAGAAATTTGAACGCATCTACGTGGTTTAAAAATCCTGCCTTATCTAATGTAACGGCAGATGATGTAGCCAAAAAAGATGTTAAAGGTGCTAAAGCGGTTGCAGCCAACGATGCAAAGAAAACCAATCGTTTTTCACTTAAAGTTGAATTGGAATCTCCAGAGCCACCACCAGAGGATGAGAAAACAGGTGTGAAAAAAACTAATAAGGAGGAAACCAAGTGAAATTAAAACTCACAAAAGGTGGAGATGTACAAGAAGGCAAGAAGTTCGATCTTCAAGACTTCATGAATACACTAAATACCTTAGACCCTCAAAATATTGGGTCTTGGCCTCTTCCCGTTAAAGTATTAGTTTACGTTATCGTTTTTATCTTGGTACTTGTGCTCGGTTATATGTTTGATATTTCTGCAATGAGAGAAACATATGCTTCTGGTGAGCAAGCACAGGAGACATTGCTGCAAGATTTTGAGCAGAAAGTATTCAAAGCTAACAACTTAGATGTCTATCAGAAGCAGTTAACGGATATGGAAGTTTCTTTTGGTTCTTTGTTAAAGCAGTTGCCTAAAGATACCGAAGTGCCTGAGTTACTCGAAGATGTTACCCATACAGGATTAGGTAGTGGTTTGGAGTTCGATGGTATTAATTTAGGAACAGAGGTTTCTAAAGAGTTTTATGCAGAACTGCCAATTAGTATCAAGGTTCATGGTGATTTTCACGCGTTTGGTGCTTTTGTGAGTGGTGTTTCGGCATTACCTCGTATTGTTACCTTACATGATCTAAAGATTGCCCCACTGCAAAATAAATTTGCTGACAGTGGTGCTCCCGTTTTAAGCATGGAAATACAGGCTAAAACGTATCGCTATAACGACGCATCTTCGGGTGATGCGAAGAAGTCCGATAATAAAGATAAGAAAGGAGGGGCTTAATTATGTCTAAGTCACTATCCTACAAGGTAATGAGCGTCAGCGTGGTGATTTTAACTTTAGCAGGCTTATCGGGTTGTTCATCCAATTTTGACACGATGAAAGCGCAGATGGATGCTATTCGTGCCAAACCCCGCGGTCGAATTGAGCCACCGCCAGAGTTTACGCCTATGCCAACTTTTACCTATGCGGCTCACCAGTTACGCAGCCCATTTGTACCTCCTGTCGCATTGGAGGAGTTACTTGCCACCGATCCTAATAAAAAAGTCGCCCCAGACTTCTCAAGACCACAAGAGTATTTGGAAAAGTATGGCTTAGAAGCACTGAGGATGCGTGGAACAATCATGAAACCAGGCAGTACATTATATGGCTTGGTAGAGGATGCGGATGGTGGCGTTCAGCGCATTAAGATTGGCAATTATATGGGTAAAAATCATGGCAAAATTGTCGAAATTACACAAGGCCAAATTAATCTTATTGAAGTGGTCCCCGATGGGCGTGATGGCTGGGTTGAACGCCCGCGCAGCGTAGTAATGGCCGACAAGTAAGTCAAGGTTTGGAGAATACAAATGATCAATCGGATCACAATGAACAATAACAAGCTTGCTGGGAAAAAAAGCATGTCAATCCATCGTATGGTTTTGGGTCTCGGCCTAATGTCGGTTTTGCAGATAGCAGGTGCGGCTGAACGACTAATATTGAAACAGGTTGATTTTGTAACGTTGCCAGGAGACGAAATTGAGGTGAAATTGGGTTTTGATGACACCCCACCACAATTACAATCGTATCAAATCGAGAAGCCTGCACGTCTGGTATTCGACTTGCCAAACACAAAGAATGCCTTGGCTTCACGTTACCTTAATTTGGGTAATGGTAATGCACGCAGCTTAACGGTCGTTGACAATCAAGAGCGTACACGTGTCGTCGTGAATCTCGGCGAGTTAAGTGGTTACGCAACTAGAGTTGAAGGTAATGCGCTCATCTTAAAAATAGGTAAGCAAGAACTGGCTGCTGCTGTTGCAGCCGTAGCTACTTCGCCTACAGCAACAACCATGACAGCATCTCAGTCTGCACCGAGTGTGCCGACTACGAAAGTCACTAGGGTTGCCAAGGCCGTTGCCCAGCAAATTAGTGATATTAACTTCCATCGTGGTGGTCAAGGCGATGGGCAAATATTAATTGATTTATCCCAGTCTTCTATTCCTGTTGATGTTCAACAACAAGGTAATAAAATTATTGCACGTTTCTTAGGTGCAAAACTGCCCGAAAAACTTCGTCGTCGGTTAGATGTTAGTGATTTTGCCACGCCTGTTAAGAGTATTGATGCTTATAACGAGGGTGCTAATGGGGTGATGGTTATTCAACCTCAGGGTGAGTTTGAATATTTGGCGTACCAAGCAGATAATAAACTGACTATTAGTGTTAAGCCTATTTTAGCGGATGGTCCAAAGCGTAAGAAAGAGTTTACCTATACAGGTGAAAAGCTGTCGTTGAACTTCCAAGACATTGAAGTGCGGTCAGTGCTTCAGTTGATTGCTGATTTTACCTCGTTAAATTTGGTTGCTAGTGATACCGTATCAGGACGTATTACCTTGCGATTACAAAACGTGCCGTGGGATCAAGCATTAGAGTTAATTTTAAAAACGAAGGGCTTAGACAAGCGTACTGTTGGTAATGTGATGTTAGTTGCACCAGCAGATGAGATTGCTGCTCGTGAACGTTTAGAGTTAGAAGCTGCCAATCAGAGTGAGCAACTCGCCACGTTGCGTTCGGAATATATTCAAGTCAGTTATGCAAAAGCTGCCGATTTACAAACAATGATTACTTCGGGGATCAATGCGGGTACAAACCAAGGTCAGGGTGGTAATAGTACGTTATTGAGTAGTCGAGGCAGTGTATCTATTGATGCACGTACTAATACGTTGATTGTTCAAGATACACCAAAGAAAATTGAAGAAATCAGAGAGCTGATTGCTAAGTTAGATGTGCCTGTTAAGCAAGTGATGATTGAAGCGCGTATTGTTGTTGCCACCACCAATTTTTCTAAAGATTTGGGTGTGAAGTGGGGTGTAGCCCACGATAATATCGGCAATAATAAGCGGCTCATGGCGGGTGGTACAAGGCAGACCCTTAACGACATTAGCTCTTCAAAGCTAGATACAACAACGGGGATTCGTACTTACGATATTAAAACGCCCTCCGATTTAGCCGTAGATTTGGGTATTGATAAAATCGGTGCTAGCTCAATTGCGGTGGGTATCATGAATTCAGATAATATTGTGCTGGATTTAGAGTTATCTGCGTTGCAATCAGATGGTCATGGTGAAGTTGTTGCGACACCAAAAGTATTAACCGCAGATAAGCAAAAAGCACTTATCGCATCAGGTAAGCAAATTCCTTACAATGAAGCAAGTTCGAGTGGTGCGTCAGCTATCAAGTTTATTAATGCAGAGCTACGTTTAGAAGTGACTCCAAGTATTACGCCAGATGGTCGTATTAACATGGAGTTGTTTATCAATAAAGATAGTGCAGGTGAATCATTAGCTAATGGTGCACTAACGATTAATACGAATCGTATTGCAACAACGGTTTTGGTTGATGATGGCCAAACTGTCGTACTCGGTGGCATATTCAGTAATGAAACCAGCAAAGGTGTTACTAAAACCCCATTATTAGGCGATATTCCTTATTTAGGGCGTTTGTTCCGTCAGGATGTCACGCGTAATGATAAACAAGAGTTGTTGATTTTCGTGACACCACGTTTGTTAACAGATTCGATTGCTAGTAAATAAGCGATAGGTAAAAAAGATTGGTTACCTGTCGTAATATCTTCTTAGTAGGACCAATGGGGGCGGGTAAAACCACCATTGGTCGTTATTTAGCTGAAATGCTGCATTGGCACTTTTTAGACAGTGATCATGAGATTGAAGCACGCACAGGTGCTAGTATTCCTTGGATTTTTGATAAGGAAGGCGAAGAGGGGTTTCGTCGGCGCGAAGAGTCGATGATTGCTGAGCTAACCCGTTTGCGCCATGTTGTCTTAGCGACAGGGGGCGGGGCAATACTGCGTCAAAGTAATCGTCAAAATTTACATCAGCGTGGAACGGTCATTTACTTAGATACGCCTGTATCTATGCAATTAGAGCGGACAGCAATGGATCGCAATAGACCTTTGTTGCAAACGCCTAATCCAGAACAACGTCTTATTGATTTACTTCGTGTTCGTGATCCTTTGTATCGTGAAACGGCTCATTTGGTCGTCCCTACGACGGATGGCTGCGCGCGTGATCTTGCTCAACGAATTCTATTGTCGTTATCCACTTTGTAATATTTTCTTTTTTGACGTGATGGTAATGATGCGTTTTGCAAGAAAACTCTAATAAGTTGTGCTTTAGCATGACGTTTTATCCGCAACTCCGTTAAAATTAGCCTATCTTTTAATTTTTAGTTCTTAAATCCATGCAAACTTTAACTGTCGCACTCAGTGAACGTACCTATCCTATTTTTATTGGCGAGCATTTATTAACACAAGAACATTGCTTTAAACCGTATCTCAAGGCCAAACAAATATTGATTGTCAGTAATACGACGGTTGCTCCTCTCTATTTAGCGCAAGTGCAAGCAACACTGAACGCACAGGGTTATGTGGTTGAAACGCATATTTTGCCTGACGGTGAGCAATATAAAGACATCGCACATGTTGAAGGGATTTTTACTTCATTACTTGAAAAACGTTTTAATCGTGATTGTGCCTTGATTGCCTTGGGTGGTGGTGTTGTTGGTGATATGACGGGTTTTGCTGCGGCGTGTTATCAACGTGGTGTATCATTTTTACAAATACCAACGACATTATTAGCACAAGTTGATTCTTCGGTGGGGGGGAAAACAGGCGTTAATCATCCTTTAGGCAAAAACATGATCGGTGCGTTTAAGCAACCTGTCGCTGTTTTAGCAGATACTTCGGTACTCGATACGTTGAATGATCGTGAATATGCTGCTGGTCTTGCAGAAGTGATTAAATACGGCTTAATTCGGGATGTCCCATTTTTAGTTTGGCTAGAAGATAACATCCAAGGATTGGTTGCCCGAGACAAAGTGTTGTTGGCAGAAGCTATTGCACGCTCTTGTCAAAATAAAGCTGATGTTGTTGCCGCCGATGAACTTGAAGCAAACGATTTACGCGCATTATTAAATTTAGGCCATACGTTTGGTCATGCTATTGAGACCGCGATGGGGTATGGCGTATGGCTGCATGGTGAGGCAGTGGCAACGGGCATGTTAATGGCTGCTGATTTATCATGGCGTTTAGGTTATTTATCGGCTGCTGATGTCGAACGCGTCAAGCGACTATTGATCGCCGCTAATTTGCCTGTTATTCCTCCTGATAGTATTTCATCCGCAGAGTTTTTGAATTTAATGGCGGTGGATAAAAAAGTCTTAGCGGGGAAATTGCGTCTCGTTTTACTGACATCATTAGGTCATGCAATCGTGACCGCTGATTTTCCGTTGGCCACCTTAGAGAAAACCTTAGCGGCAGGCACACAATTGGGTCAACTGTATGATTAATTTTCAGTCTCGTTGGTGGTTGCCCGTGATGGGGGTTAGCTTGGCCATATTGATTGTGGATATGACTGTTGTCGCCATCAAGGGACGTAATGCCGAGAAAGCACCATCAATTCAAGACGTTTTCCAAGGTGAAACGCATGAGTTTTCTGATGATTTAGGCCAGTTGCGTTCTGTTGTGCCTCCAACCGATTATGTGGCGACTGAGCCCGAAAATCATGGACCTCAATATCGTACTGCTGACTGGTTGAAAGCACAGGGGTCATTGGCATGGACGCTGCAAGTTATGGCAGTTGAGGATGAGGAAGTCGCTAAATCTTATTTAGCCAAGCGTGAAGATAAAGAGCAATTTGCCTATTTTATGTATAAAGAAGGTGAAAAAACAGAATATATCGTCATCTATGGTAATTTTGTGACGATGGAGCTTGCTCTTGGAGTGGCCGATACCACTGATTTTAGTTTGCCAGAAGGGATAAGAGCGGGACCAGAAAAGTTTATGACGTATGTTCCGCATGTGCCGTTGATTCAACCTGCCATTGATCAACCGCCGCCTGCAAAATACGGTGCTGTACCGATTATTCCAGCCGAAAATAACAATCCTGAAAGTGAAGTTGTCAGCCCTTCAACTGAAGTATCACCACTTGGTTCTGAAAATAGCACAAATAGTGCGTTGCCAGAAATAAAACCAGAAGTTGATCCCTTTTAGTTTTTGGGATATAGCGAGTAATACATACTAACGTTAACTTATGACCGAAGTAATTAGCGATGACAGCAACAAAATGTTCGTTGTGCGGTGATGCATTTGTTTGTGGGAGTCATAATAGTCAGCCCTGTTGGTGCAGTCTATTACCCGCTATTATGCCAATAACGGAGGGTCAGGATTGCTATTGTCCTGTGTGTTTAAAAGCTGTTATTCGAGAAGAAGTGACCAGTTTTTTGCAAAATAACCCCGTAAAAATAGCTATTCCTTCGCAATACTACACCAAGGAATTAGTTCAAGATATTGATTATTATTTGGAAAATGGCAACTTTATTTTTACCGAGTGGTATCACCGAAAACGTGGTTCATGCTGTGGTAATGGTTGTCGGCATTGTCCTTATAGCCATGAGAATGTGAGATAATCTACTAAATCATTCTATTTTTCTCTTGTTCAAAGGTTACTTATGTCTCCTCTAAAAAATGATCGTTTTTTGCGTGCTTTATTACGCCAACCTGTTGATGTCACGCCCGTTTGGATGATGCGTCAAGCGGGGCGTTATTTACCTGAGTATCGTGCCACGCGCCAACAAGCTGGCGACTTTATGGCACTGTGCAAAAATCACGACTTGGCGTGCGAAGTGACGTTACAGCCCTTGGAACGCTATCCCTTAGATGCCGCTATTTTATTCTCCGATATTTTGACTATTCCTGATGCGATGGGCTTGGGTTTGTATTTTGAAACAGGTGAAGGCCCGCGTTTTAAAAAGACCGTTCGCACCGAAGCTGATGTTCAAGCCTTGCCTATTCCTAATGCGGACAGTGATTTAGGCTATGTCATGAACGCGGTGAAAACCATTCGTGGCGCATTAAATGGCCGTGTGCCGTTGATTGGTTTTTCGGGCAGTCCGTGGACATTAGCGACCTATATGATTGAAGGTGGCTCAAGCCGCGATTTTCGTGCCGCTAAAAACATGATGTATCAGCAACCGCAAGTCTTACATCAATTATTAGATAAATTAGCCTTGTCTATTATTGAGTATCTCAATGCTCAAATTCGAGCAGGTGCACAAGCGGTGCAGATTTTTGATAGTTGGGGTGGCGCATTATCTGCTGCGGCCTATCAAGAATTTTCTTTGGCCTATATGCAAAAAATTGTTGATGGTTTGATTAAAGAACATGACGGTCGTCCAGTGCCTGTCATTCTTTTTACCAAAGGTGGTGGTTTGTGGTTGGAGTCAATGGCAGCGACAGGCGTGGCGGCACTTGGTTTAGATTGGACGATAGATATTGGTGCGGCGCGTAGCCGTGTGGGTTCAAAAGTGGCCTTGCAAGGAAATATGGATCCCTCGGTATTGTATGGAACGCCAACACGTATTCGTGCAGAAGTCGCTAATATCTTGGCAAGCTTTGGTCACGGTGAAGGTCATGTGATGAATTTAGGGCATGGTATCGACCAATTCACCAATCCTGAACATGCGGGTGCATTTATTGACGCAGTGCATGAATTAAGTGCGAAGTACCATCAATAATGACATAGGTCATTCAGACAAACACCCTGTTGAATTGTGGGGTGTTTTGTCTTCGATTTGCCAAGTACATCACAAACATTCGCTGTTTTTTACCTATCGCCCCAAAAAGGCATCATTTGCACACTTCTAGTGCGATATTTTTTTATAAAGTTGGCCTTTTTTTTGCATGATAACCAAGTAATAGCTACTTGGAGTCGTGAGTTATGAAAAAGCCTGTCGCCTTGTTACGATGGCTTGGCCTTGCCAGTTTGCTGTCTGTATCGTCTTTTGTCTGTGCCGAAACAGCACCTTACGTGACGACTGTCGATAAAGTCAGTGCAGGAGATACCGCATGGATGCTCACTTCAACAGCCTTAGTTTTATTAATGACTATTCCCGGCCTCGCCCTATTTTATAGCGGCATGGTGCGTAAAAAAAATGTCTTGGCAACAGCCTTACAAAGTTTTGCCATTTGCGCGTTGGTGACAGTGGTATGGGTTGTAGTAGGGTATAGCTTGGCATTTACACCCAGCGAGAGCCCTTATATTGGCAGTCTGAGTCGTTTATTTTTAGATGGCATGACCTTTGATAAAGTGCAAGGGTTAATCAGTGTTAGTCATATCGCACCGACTATTCCTGAGTCTGTGATGGTGATGTTTCAACTGACGTTTGCCATTATTACGCCTGCACTTATTACGGGGGCATTTGCCGAGCGGATGCGTTTTAGTGCCTTGGCTGTTTTTATGGTGTTGTGGTCGATATTCGTATATGCGCCTGTCGCGCATTGGGTTTGGGAGCCAACGGGTTGGTTGGCAGCAATGGGCGCATTGGATTTTGCAGGTGGTACAGTGGTGCATATCAATGCAGGGGCAGCAGGTTTAGTGTGTGCTTTTATGTTGGGAAAACGCCAAGGTTATGGTCGTGAGCCATTTTTCCCGAATAATTTGATGTACACCTTGATGGGCGCATCGTTGTTGTGGGTGGGTTGGTTTGGTTTTAATGCAGGCTCGGCACTCGCGGCGGATGGTCGTGCAGGGATGGCCATGTTGGTGACGCAGGTAGCAGCAGCCACAGGCACCTTAGGTTGGTTATTAGTTGAGTTTATTTTAAGAGGCCGTGTTTCTTTATTGGGGGCGTGTTCAGGTGCGGTGGCTGGTTTAGTCGCGATTACGCCCGCATCAGGTTTTGTGGATGTAAAATCCGCGCTCATTATTGGTGCAATAGCGGGGGTTTGCTGTTACTGGGGAGCAACAGGTTTAAAGCGTCTATTAGGTGCAGATGACTCCTTAGATGTCTTTGGTATTCATGGCATAGGCGGTATTGTTGGTGCGCTGTTAACGGGTGTTTTTGCCTCTAAACAATTATCAGGGGTGGATGTCAGCTTTCTCACGCAAGCCATAGGCGCGTTCAGCACCCTGATTTATAGCGGATTAGTGTCGTGGATCATTCTATTAGTTATTGATTGGACGATTGGCCTACGTGTTGACCAAGATCAAGAACACTTAGGTCTTGACTTGTCACAACATGGAGAACAAGTCCCTTGAAATGGTTAAGACTTGTGCCTTAGTTGAGAGAGGTGCAAGCATTGATGAGTACGGGCGGTTAGCAAGCCGCCCATACGTTTTATTTGCAATATACTGTTCATACTTGCGGTCATACAAGCCATGTATTATTCAATAGTCTCGCATTTCCCTCTTCACCATGACGGAGAACACACATCATGAACGAAGTGTTAATGAATCCTGAAGTATTCACCTTAGCTTCACAACTTTATGTACGGATGCGTCGCTCAGGAAGAGTCGTTGATGCTGTTTATATGGCACAAAACACAGAGTATGCGCATGAAATTCTACGCATTGCGGCAAGGGAAACGGATGCTGATATTTTGGATATTGTGGCGCGTTTTGAAGCATTATTTGCTCGTGAGGCAGAAAAAGCAAAGTCTTTACCAACGTTGACACATGCTGCTATTGTTGCCATGCCAACACTCGCACAAGAAAAAGCGGTGGAGTTTAATCCGAATGCGACGATTCCTCCTACTAAGTCGGCCTCTAGTAAACCTTCATTATTGGAGCGAGTCACCAATTTTAATGCCACACTACCTCCTATCTTGCCTGCTAAACAGCCAACATTGCCGGCTATACCAGCACATCCCGCAACACAAGTAGAGATAGAGGAAGAAGTTGCTCACCATTACACGGGTGCGTTACGTTAATGGCAGTGGTCGTTAAAAAGCGTAGCGCAGTATCTCGCTACGTTTTTTTTATCAAGATGGTAATTAGTCGTTTTTGGCTTCAATGAAGTCCACAAACTCACGGATATAGGCGGTCACTTCAGCAGGGTGGGACAATTGCACCCAGTGTTCTGCATCAATTTCTCGTCGCCAGACATTGCTTGCCCATTGATCTAAATAGTCAAAGAGAGCGGGCGTAACAAATTTATCACGAGTGGGAATAACTAACTGAATAGGAACATCGGTGTGACGTTGTTGAGGCTTAAATAATCGCTCAATAAAATTCGCACGATACAGTTTAACCCCATGATGACCATCGCTGGCTTGGCTTGGAAAGTCTTCGAGATTTAACGCTTGAATAGGCGAAAACACTTTTGGCCATTTGTTAAAAGCCACACGCCATGTTAGCTGACTTGCTAAAGGAAAGTGAAATGCCGCAATATACCAAGAATGCACCAGTTGATTGAAAATTTTACGTCGATCTTCCATAGAGCCGTGACTTAAACCTTGGCGCATCCAATAGGCGGCATGATCTAAACTAGGGCCAGAAATTGAGGTAAATGAGGCAATTCGTCCTGTTAGGCGAGGTGTTGTGACCGCTTCCCAGCATTGAATCGCACCCCAATCGTGACCAATCAGATGCACCGCTTGAGAAGGGCTGACTGTATCAATGACGGCGGCTAAATCTTCAACCAAGTAACGAATTTTATAAGCTGATGTTGCTTTAGGAATACTTGAATCACCTGCACCACGAACATCATAAGCAACAACACGAAATACCGTACTGAGTTGTTCGGCAATGGTTTGCCAAACTAAACTGTTATCTGGAAAGCCATGTACCATGACGAGTGTGGGAGCGAGTGTATTTTCATTTTCCCAGATACGAACAGCCAATGTGACATCTGGTGTTGAAAGGTGCAAGATTTTCATAAGTGCGTGTTGCTGTATATCTAAGATGAAAAAGTGAGGGCGCTTACAGCGTAAACGCCTTTTGGAGCAAACAGATATTATTTCCGATTGTCACATTGAGTGGCTTTTTTCCACGCGTTGATTTCATTTTGTGAACCAAAGACTTGGTCGATAACGCCTAAATTACCAATGTTGTTGGCATAGTAGTTTTTGCCAGGAATCGTCATGTCTTGTGCCAACGTGACTAGCATCGCTTTCATCCGTTCAGGCTGGTAAATCTCTTGCCGATGTTGGACGATATACGCGAAGTCACCACGACGGAACACAAAGAAGCCGTAATATACCGTATTATCAAGAGCATCTTTAGGAATGGATTTTTTGTTCATTTCAAGGCTAAGAATCGACAACAAGCCTTCGCCTGCAGTACTGTTAACAGTGTCGTGAAAGAGAACTTTATTGCTGATAATGTTTTTTTGAGCTGGCACAACATCATTTTGATAATAGTTCATGACCAATTCATTGAGCGTACGGTCGTTGGCAAAAGAAGGTGAGTGAACGGTTGGATGTTCGATAAAGTTTAAATAGTCAACACGGAAAAAACGATTTTTAGCGTCCCAAATGTTAATGCTGCCACCATAAGGCTCGCATTGTTCAGTCATGGAGACGCTACCTTGTAAGGCTTGACTGCCTAAGCTTAACGAGTAGGCATTAGAGGGAGCATGATAAAACGCTTGGGTTTGTGGTGGCGGTGTATGAGCGCAACCTGCAAAGGTAATACTGGCTAATAATGCCAAACTGAGCCTTCCACGTTTCATTCTTCTCTCCTCAAATCTACTTAACGTCATACCCTAAACAGGAAAATAGCAGAGCCTACTAAAAAAGACAGGCTCTATCAAAGTTTAAGACTCTAAAACAGTCCATCGATCTAATAATTCTAACAGTTCTTCGTCAATAACGGCCAGTCGTTGACTAGCGAGCAAAGCTTGAGCGGCTTGTTTACTATGAAACGCAGCATCGTCAAGTTTGGCTTGGAGTGTACTTTGTTCTTGCTCTAATGCGGCAATTTTTTTCGGCAGTGACTCCAATTCGCGCTGTTCATTGTAACTGAGTTTGCGTTTTGGATTTGTGGCTTTTTCTTTGTTTTGCGCAATAGTCACCACAACCGGTTCGGCTTTGGGGTTGTTGGTGGATGTTCTTGTTGTAGCCGTAGAAGGGCGGTCAATGGTTTGACGTAGCCAATCTTGATAACCACCAACAAATTCTTCAACAACCGCATTACCCATAAAAGCCCAAGTGCTGGTGACAACATTATCCAAAAACGCCCGATCATGGCTAATTAATAGTAATGTGCCTTGATAGTTAGCTAAACGTTCTTCGAGTAATTCTAAGGTTTCGATGTCTAAGTCGTTGGTTGGTTCATCCATGACTAAAACATTAGAGGGTTTACTGAATAAACGCGCTAATAATACCCGATTCCGTTCGCCGCCCGATAAGGCTTTGACAGGGGTACGCGCACGTTGTGGCGAGAATAAGAAGTCTTGTAAGTAACTGAGTGCGTGTTTACGTTCACCATTAATTTCTAAAAAGTCTGAACCGAACGCAATGTTTTCTAAGACGCTTTTTTCTTCATCTAATTGATTACGCAATTGGTCAAAATAAGCGACTTCCACTTTAGTGCCTAAATGAACTATGCCGCTTTCTGCGCTATCTTCACCTAAAATTACGCGAATGAGACTGGTTTTACCAATGCCGTTATCACCCAACAAACCAATTTTATCGCCACGAACGACACTGGTGGAGAAGTCACGCACCAAAATATTGTCACCCGCTTTGACGGTTAAATGTTGAATATCAAAGACTAAACGTCCTGATTTTTCCGCTTCTTGCACGCTGACTTGCGCCGTGCCAATTTTTTCACGACGTTCTGAACGTTCACGGCGTAGGGCTTCTAACGCGCGAACACGGCCTTCGTTACGGACACGGCGGGCTTTAATGCCTTGACGAATCCATACTTCTTCTTCGGCCAGTTTTTTATCAAAAACAGCATTTTGTTTGGCTTCCGCATCTAATAACGCAGGTTTTTCGATTAAATATTGGCTATAACTACCAACAAAGCTACGCAAAATGCCACGATCTAATTCAACAACACGAGTGGCTACGCGGTCAATAAATGCGCGGTCATGACTAATAAAAATAACCGTGCCATTATAGGAGGCCAAAAAGTTTTCTAGCCATTGAATGCTGTTAACATCCAAATGGTTGGTTGGTTCGTCGAGTAATAAAATATCAGGTTCTTGTACGAGGGCGCGTGCTAACATCACACGACGTTTACGGCCACCTGATAACTCTTGCAGTTGGGCGTTGCCGTCTAATTCCATACGGCTAAGAATTTGATCCACACGATGTTGTAACGACCAACAGCTTTGGGCATCCATATCGCTTTGTAAGTGCGCCATTTCCATACACGCTTCGTCATCACCTAACTCACACGCATGACTAAAATGATGGTATTTTTGTAGCAAGGCGGCAGAGTCACCTACACCTGAGGCAACAACATCAAAGACATCACCTGTTAAGGTGCTAGGGACTTCTTGGGTAAGAGAGGCCATGACTAATTTTTGCTGACGCGTCACTTCACCACTATCAGGTAAGTTTTCGCCCATAATCAGTTTTAATAAACTGGATTTGCCTTCGCCATTTCGGCCTAAAATACAGACTCGCTCTCCTTGATCGACGCTAAAATCGGCTTTATTCAACAAAGAAGGGCCGCCAAAGCCTAAAGTAACCGCACGCAAAGAGAGCAAAGACATGGTAAAACACGACCTAATAAATATTCGGCGTGAATGGTAACAAACATCACCCTGATTTATGCAGATTTTTTGTCTTTCAATTGACAGAATTTGTGTAGTAATGGCTTTAACTGAATAGAAGATGGAATATGAATAGCGATAGATTGACCGATTTAGAAATAAAATTAGCGTTTCAGGAAGATTTAGTGGACTCGTTAAATCAAGTGGTGACCGCGCAACAGCGTGAACTTGAATTATTACAAGGACAGGTACGATTATTGTATCAACAATTAAAGTCGTTACAGCCATCGGATATTGCCTCTGTGGCTGATGAAGCACCGCCGCCACATTATTAACGTATATGACCCTTTCGGCTACACTCAGGGCTGGCCAAGCTCAGGCAACAGTTTTTACGTTGGCTGAGCGGAGTCGAAGCCAATTTTAACAGTCCCTAAAACATAGGATGTCTCAATGCACGCAGAAGCTTTTATTCAAGATTTAGCCGTTATTATGTTGGTTGCAGGCATGGTGACGCTGTTATTTCATCGGTTTAAGCTGCCTGTCGTGCTGGGTTATATTTTGGCGGGCGTGATTATTGGCCCGCATACACCACCTTTTTCCTTAATCCACGACGAAAACACCATTCATACCCTAGCTGAGTTAGGGTTAATGTTTTTGCTTTTTTCCTTGGGCTTAGAATTTAATCTGAAAAAACTGGGCAAGGTCGGTGCGTCGGCGTTAGTGGCAGGTTTTATTGAAATCACCTTGATGATGTTTGTTGGTTATAGCATCGGTCGGTTTTTTCAATGGCAGCCGATGGATGCGTTGTTTTTAGGCGCAATGATGGCCATTTCTTCCACGACGATTATTGTTAAAGCCTTAGATGAATTAAATCTAAAACATCACCGCTTTGCTCAGTTAATCTTTGGTATTTTATTGGTTGAAGACGTTATTGCCATTGCCATTATCGCGCTACTGTCTGGTATTGCCACCAGTGGTTCGTTGAGTGCGGGTGATGTCTTTACCACCTTGAGTAAATTAGTTTTATTTATGGTGGTGTCGTTGTTGGTGGGCATTCTAACCATTCCGCGTTTACTTAATTTTGTCGATAAATTCCGTAGTCAAGAAATGCTTTTAGTGACGGTGCTGGGCTTGTTATTTGGCTTTTGTTTGTTAGTGGTGAAGCTGCAATACAGTATGGCTTTAGGCGCGTTTGTGATTGGAGCGATTATTGCCGAGTCACGACAAGTTAAAAAAATTGAGCGTTTGATTGAGCCTTTGCGCGATATGTTTAGTGCGATTTTTTTCGTGGCCATTGGTTTGTTGTTTAATCCGAGTGTTTTATTCGAACATACTTTCCCCATTGTTGTGATAGCCAGTGCGGTCATTATTGGCAAAATGGTCAGTTGCAGTATTGGCGCGTTTATTTCGGGGCAAGATGGTCGTACGTCTCTGCGTGTGGGTATGGGGTTGGCGCAGATTGGCGAGTTTTCTTTTATTATCGCCTCGTTAGGTATTAGCCTGAAAGTGACGAGTGATTTTTTATACCCCATTGCGGTGGCGGTGGCGGCAGTGACTGCGTTAACCACGCCCTTTTTTATGAAGTCTGCGGATGGTGTTTCTAAACAGGTCGCCAGAGTGATTCCCCAGTCAATTAGTGAAGTGGCGAATGCATATACCCTGTGGTTGCAAAGCATTCAGCCGCAAGGGGATAGCGTCGTTATTGCTAAAATTATTCGGCGGATTGTGATTCATGTGTTGGTAAATTTTGCGGTAGTTATCGCCATTTTTCTTATGAGTGCTTATTTTGTTGATGTTTTAGAGCAGCACTTGCCGATATTGATTATTCATGAAGGTTTAGAAAAAACAGTGGTATGGAGTGGGGCGTTATTGCTGGCATTACCGTTTTTAATTGCGGCTTATCGAAAGTTAAAAGCCTTGAGTATGCTATTGGCGGAAATGAGCGCGGGAAATTACTCGATGCAAACACGGAAAGTGATTTCGGAGGTCATTCCAATTGTTGCTATTTTGGTGATGTTACTGTTGGTGTCGGCATTAAGTGCCAGTATTTTGCCGCCAGTGAATTTGTTATTAGCGGTGCTGGGTTTATTTGCTGTGTTAGTGCCGTTGTTATGGGGACGGTTTGTGAAGCTGCATTCGCGTTTGCAAATTGCGTTGATTGAGACGTTGGATGAAGAAGAGCAGAGTCATTAATTGCGTGGTTTATATGCGATAAACGCATTAAAAACAAACGATTGAATACTATGCTCCACTACCGATAACCTTTTGGATAGATAAGGAAATTATAAAATGAATGTGAGTTTTGTTTATGTGTGGGATTTTAAAGGCAGAAAAATTCCGCAAACCATTAGAGAAGTTGCCGAACAAGCGTTCGCTTTTTATAGCCAAAAAGAAGAGCCGAGTCATGCTTTATTAAGTTTTGCCAAACAAATGCAAGCCTATGCCGACCAACACCTTGATGATGAAGATATGCAAGAGGTTTTCGCAGGCCTTGTTGACGAGCTTACAGCCGAAAATAAAGCAGCATTACGTTTAGAGTTACCTCGAAACTCAGAAAACTTATTACGAATGGTTGTGGAAGCGGCAGAAGCTAGGGGCTTAATTGTTTATGATGAAGATGGAGGTATGGCATTTTTAGCGCACGGTATAATGCTACCTAGCTTTATGGAAAAAGAATGGGCGAAATTAATTGCCCAACAAGATGAGGAAGAAAAACAGCGGTCACCGTCTCCCAATTTACCACGCACAGAAAAGCAATTTGAAGTATGGGCAGGAGCTATTATTAGAGAGGGCTTAAGTAAGCACGGATTTATTGAGTTGGATAAGTCATCTCTAGATGAGTCTTTAAAAAATAGACCAGAACCATGGGAGCGTTTGTATCAGCGTGATGTGGCAATTGGGCGACAATATTTAGTCATTGCTTACTGTGGTAGATACCCACAATTTGTTTGTCGTACTCGGTTTTTTATGAAGAGCCCTGTTGTTTATCAATACTTAGCAGAGATACAAAAACGGTTTATGCTTGGGTTTACTGGTGAAGATGTTTTTTATGCGGATTTTGATTATCCCAATGGTTTGATTGATAGTTATGATCTTAATCTAGGGGCTTCTGAGTCTGCGGTATCGCAATATATTGATTTATTAGAGAAAAAATTCCTGCCGTTATTGGATATTGCAACGGATTTGGTAGGCTTAGATCGCATAATGAATGGTAATATTCACGATAAGCTTAGAAACAAAAATATTTACCAACCATCAAGATTGATAGTTGCATCTTTAGTCAAAAATCCTAATTTTGATATGCTGGTTACAGAGTCTGAAAAATCTAGGGCTTGGAGTTATAAAGTTCTTGATGGCAAAAAATCCGAATTAGATCAAATGGTGAATTACATTCGTACTGAAGTAAAGGGCGAGGTATAAAATAACGAAGAGTAGGGGCGATCCAAAAATCGCCCTTATACCAAAGCTTGATATGCTTATTTAGCCTTAGGAACCCAAGCCCACAACATTTCACATTTAATTGGCTCGTTGCCGCTTTCGTCCGTCACGGTCACTGGAACCCATAACTCGCCTTTAGGTTCAGTGGCAATTCTTGCTACATCCTCAGGTGTTAAAGTCGCGACGGCGCGCATATCACCTTTAGTACGCTTATAAAAATCGACCTTCAAACTTTTAATCAATGGCAGTTTGTCGTCAGGTAAATTAATGCCCACGACAAAACCTGTTGCTGTTTCCGCCAACAACGCCATTGCTGCTGCGTGAACATTTTTAATGTGGTTTTGCACTTTGTGTTGATTGCGAATACTGACAATCACCCGTTCAGAGCTGATTTCTTCGTACAACAAACCCGTCGTGCCCACATAAGGCACAACCTTGCCTAAAATTTTGGAAACGACAGTGGCACGAACATTCGCTGGCAGCCATTTAGATGACTCGACGACACGCTTTAATTGATTAGACATGGTTAATCCTTGAAGTTGTTGAATTGCAACGGAATGCCGAGCGACTGCTCGCGGAGTAAATTCATTGCAGCTTGCAAGGTATCTTTTTTCTTATCGGTGACACGCACCTTATCGCCTTGAATACTGGCTTGGACTTTAATGCCCGATTCTTTAATAATCTTGGCAATTTTTTTCGCCGTATCGCTATCTAAACCATCTTTTAACTTGATGATTTGATGCATATCTTTGCCCGAAGCGGTGATTTTTTGCGGGTCTAAACATTGCGGATCAACTTTACGTTTCATGCAATGATTTTCCAACATGTCGTAGACTTGCTCTACTTGAAAATCAGACTCGCCAGTGAGTTTGATTTCTTTGTTTTTCTCATTCAACTCTACTTTGACATTAGCACCACGAAAATCAAAACGGGTCATGATTTCTTTGGTGGTATTGGTCACCGCATGACTCACTTCGTACATTTCTAATTCAGAGACAACATCAAAAGAAGGCATAGTTTACTCCCGTCACAAAATCGCCGAATGGTACTATAAATGCGGCCTATTGAGGATAACTCTGTGGGTTAATTGTGATGCTTTTAGTTGTCATTCGTCATTGGCTTAGTTTTGGACAGTCAGTGAATAAAGGATAACTCACCATTCAAGAAGGGGGATGAAGATTTATCGCAAAAACTTGTCGTATTTTCGCAAGATGCACATGCTGTTTTATTGCAAGATTGTCAGACAATATTTAGCGGTTGCAATGACGAGTAAGATGATGAAAAAAACCACTTTGACAATGATGATAGCTCTAAGTTCTTTGGCAATAGACTCCGCATACGCGACAAACGCAGTGTTGTCTGCACCATCAGCAACAACCAGCACTTTAGGGGGTTTTACTGCCTTATGGACAGGAAACCGTCTGCAAATTAAAAGTGGGTCGCGGGTGATTTGGGAGTCCGTGGCGGCAGAAAGTTTTTTGCGTGCAGGCACGCAGCAATTAGACGCGCATGAGTTGCGGGGTTCATTTACCACCACCGAAAATATCGTGACTCAATGTACCGATCAAACCATCACCTCATTTACCCAAAGCACCACAGAAATTGTTTTTAAAGGCCGTTTGTCGGGTAATGCCGCGTGTGCAACGGGCTATGTGTTGACGTTTACTCAGCCGTTAACAGGGCATTTAAAGTTTAGAGTGACGTTTGATAATCCCGCAGTCAACTACAGCGAACTCGCCTATAGCTCCAGTGCCGATGAGCGTTTTCACGGTTTTGGTGAGCAGTTTTCGGTGTTAAACATGAAAGGTAAAACCGTACCTGTGCTCTCTCAAGAAGGAGGCGTGGGTCGTGGTCATCAACCGATTAGTGCAGCCGTTAATCTAGGTTCAAAAGGGGCAGCTGGTGACGAACTCACCACCTATTACGCGGTGCCACAATATATTACCAACACCAATAAGTCGTTGTTTTTAGAAAGCACCGATTATTCAGTCTTTGATTTAAGTGATGCGAGTCGAGTCCGTGTACGTTTGTTTAGCGGTTTAATGACAGGTCGTATTTTAGCGGGCAATAGTATGTTGGAGTTGATTCAACGCTTTACCGACTATACAGGCCGTATGCGTCCATTGCCGTCATGGTTTAATGAAGGCGCAATCGTCGGCATGCAAGGTGGTACAGATAAAGTTTCGACCGTATTAACCGAATTAGAGCGTCGTGGTACGCCTGTTGCGGGTGTATGGTTGCAAGATTGGGTCGGTAAACGTCAAACCAGTTTTGGCTCGCAATTATGGTGGAATTGGGAGTTAGATAAAGACCGTTATCCTAATTGGGATGGTTTGGTGAATCGTATCGAAAATCGTAATGGTCATGTGTTGTGCTATATCAATCCCTTTTTAGTGGATGCTACACCCAAAGGCAATGTTCGTCGTAATTTATACGCCGAAGCGGTTGCCAACAGTTATTTAGTCAAAAAAGCAGATGGCAGCGCGTATCAAGTCACCAATACCGACTTTGCCGCAGGTATGGTGGATTTAACCAATCCCAGTGCCGTGACATGGATTAAATCGGTCATTAAAACGCAATTGATTGGAGAAGGTCGTTGCCGTGGTTGGATGCACGATTTTGCCGAAGCCTTGCCGTTTGATGCAGTGTTATGGTCGGGTGCTAAAGCCTCTGAATACCACAATCGTTATCCTGTTGATTGGGCGCGTGTAGCGCGTGAAGCCATTAACGAAGCTGGTTTGGGTGATGATGTCGTGTTCTTTAATCGCTCTGGTTCAGCACGTACACCAGCGTATTCCACTTTATTATGGCAGGGCGACCAATTAGTCACTTGGGATCAATATGACGGCTTAAAAACCGCGATTATGGCTACATTAACTGGCGGTTTTTCGGGATTGTCACTGACACATAGCGATATTGGCGGTTATACCAATGCAACGATTGCAGGTATCGGCTATAACCGTGAACAAGAGTTATTAGAGCGTTGGATGGAGTTTTCTGCGTTTACCTCGGCGTATCGTACCCATGAAGGTTTAAAGCCTGAAGATAATGCCCAGTTTTATAGCAACACTCAAACCTACAATCAATTTGACCGTTTTGCTCGTGTCTATAAAGCCTTAGCGTTTTATCGTACCCAGTTGTTTCAAGAAGCTGCAACCAAAGGCTGGCCAGTGGTTCGTCATCCGATGTTGCAATACAGCAATGAGCCGGAATTGGCAGGTTTAAGCGATCACATGATGTTAGGCAGCGAAATTTTAGTTGCCCCTGTCATCAACAAAAACAGCTACAACAATGGCTGGAAAAAAGTGTACTTCCCGAACAAAGCCAATACGACATGGGTTCATGCTTTTACAGGTTATACCTACGGTAAAAACAGTAATGCTCCTAGTGCGCCGTGGTGGTTAACATCAGTCAATGCCGCAACAGGCAGTTGGCAATGGGTTTACGCTCCTATCGGTACTCCTGCCGCATTTTACAAGCAAGGTTCAGCCGTAGGCGCACAGTTTGAAAGTAACTTAAAAGCCTTAGGCGTAAAATAACGCACTAGCTAGAGGTGGTGAAATTAAAGATGACAGCGTAATGGCTGTCATCTTTTTTTTCTTTTAGCGAGTAACTCGTTTTATCATAGTTCTTTTCGTTGTGTCGCCGCGAACGACTTCGGACTTGATTTAGGAATCTGTTATGGCTTTACAGTATCAAATTATCCCTGTGACACCCTTTGAGCAAAACTGCACCTTGTTATGGTGTGACGAAACAATGGAAGGCACATTGGTCGATGCAGGGGGGGATTCAGCAAAATTGCTCGCCGCCGTTGCCAAAGCGGGTGTAAAAATTACCAAGCTCATATTAACGCACGGACATTTAGATCATGTGGGTGCAGTGGTTGAGTTGGCTAAACATTTTAGTGTGAAAATTGAAGGCCCACAAAAAGAAGAAAAATTTTGGCTCGATATGCTGCCACAACAAGCGATGATGTTTCGCTTTTCGCCTGCCCAAGCCTTTGAGCCTCAGCGTTGGTTAGAGCAGGGCGATACAGTAACGGTCGGAAATTTAACTTTAGAAGTGAGATATTGCCCAGGCCATACACCTGGTCATGTTGTCTTTATTCATCACGATAGTAAGTTGGCGATTGTTGGAGATGTATTGTTTAAAGATGGTGTTGGTCGTACCGATTTTCCGCGTGGCGATTTTAAAACCTTAGAAAATTCAATTAAACAGCAGTTGTTTAGCTTGCCTGATGATTATCAATTTATTGCAGGGCATGGGCCAATGTCGACGATTGGTCGGGAAAAGAAACATAATCCGTTTGTGGGGAAGTTTGGTTGAGATGAAAAAAGGAGGGTGTTGAATCTTGGGTACGAGATGAATGCTATTTAGTTGCCCTTTATGAGGGTGGGAAGAAATAAAATAATGAGGGGTTGGGGCACATAAAAATGTACACCCAACAAACCCAAATCATCGCCTTGTGTTAAGCAAGGTTAGGATGAGCCTCAAAGTATTCTTCTTCCCATTTCTTACGTGCAGCAATAGCCATTTGCTTTGATTCCTCTTCGCCATATTTACGAATCGAAAAACAAGCTGTTTTGGTTTTACCACCCGCAGTCCACCACGCTTGCCAGTGAGCATAAGCACAGCCACGCTTGACACCTGCCGCGCGACTGACACCTACAACTCCGCTAGTATTACGTGACGATAGTCTGCCTACTTTTGTATCAGGAGGCATGGACGCATCTAACTCATGAAAATAAGCTTCCGCTGCTTCCCATGCTTTATCAGTGCCACCACATTTTTTATCAGAGAAGAATTTAGCATAAATAACACCGCGCCATCGAATACGGACATAGTAGCCGTAGTTGCTTTTAGATGGCTGGTCGATACGACAAATACCCATAACCAGTACTCTTATGTATGATTGGGTCTTACGCAAAGGAAATTTTAGACGCGGCAAACTTCAGAGCAAATAACGAATCGTTAATGGTCGTAAGAGATGTCGCAGCTAGACAAAATCAGCGTAAGTCCCATGAAAAAGAGTTTTATATTCATGCGAGAGATGAGTATATCACTTCTCCACTTATACAAAACGCCATGCCATTCATGGCTACGTCGAGTTTATGTCCACCCTAACGACGTTAAGCAAACATCATGTTTGTTTCCCTAAACAACACAGCTATGATCACAAAATGTTAACAATGTGATCTCCATCTATGTAAGCTACCATAAAATATGGCAACTAGGTGTTGATTCTATACTAATTACAGTACGTAAACGAGTCAGCATTCACTATCATTTTGCAATAGTAGTGCTAATTATTGGCATTAGGTTTGATATCGTAAGAAGTGTACAAAATAAAAGGTTGTTATAGATCATTGAGCAGAGCGTGGTTGTAACAAAAACATCGAATAACACATGATGCAGACAGGTCTAAAACGCGCTAAACTTGACACTGTCAAGCGATGTTTCTGTAATAACGATAGGGTATTAAGATGACAATACGTTCAATACTGGCTCATGAGCCACGTCCTCCGTATCATCATGGTGATTTAGCGCGTGCCTTACTCAAGTCTGCTGATGAGATTATTGAAGCTGAAGGTTTAGAGGCATTTACCTTGCGTTCTTGCGCTCGTCGAGCGGGGGTTTCTCATGCAGCACCTGCTCATCATTTTGGTGATCGTGCAGGATTGTTATCAGCCTACGCGGCTTCGGTTTTTAGAGATTTGACTTTAAGTATTAAAAGTCATGTTGCTGAAGCGGGTGATGAGCCTTATGAAAAGTTCAAAGGTGTAGGTTTAGCTTATATTCGTTTTGCGATTGCTCGGCCAGGTGCATTCCGTTTGGTGTTTCGTTGTGAGGCATTGCATCAAGAGCATGAGGAACTCAAGGAAGCGGGTGATAGCGGCTTTCAGGTTTTAGTTAACGTGGTGGCATCCATTATTCCAGAAAAAGATACGGATACGGTTTTAACCTATAGTTTGCTGGCATGGAGTATTGTTCATGGCTTTGCTAATTTATGGTTAGAAGGCAATTTTGCTCATGCCATGAAAAGGCAAAATCTAGAGCCTTGCGCCCATGCAGATGCGTTGGCAACACAGATATTAAGCATCGTTAAACCGGCATTTGTGCGGGTAGCGTGTTAAAGCGAGGCGGAGATTGACGGGCAACGGACGCAGGAATGCTGTAGGGTGGTTTAAGCGCAATGACTTTATTGCCGCCCATCGCTTTTGCTTGAGTTAATGCAGAGTGAGTGCGTTCAATCAGACTCGTGACGGTATCATTAACGTGATACTGACTCAAACCGACGCTAATGGTCATGTGAAGTGTTTGATTATTATGTGTAATCACGGCACTTTCAATATTCATGCGTAAGGCATCGGCAATGATGTGTGCTTTGTCAGCCTGACATTGATTGAGTGTAATCAAAAATTGCTCATCACTCCAACGACAACCTACGTCCGATGCCCTAATAGAGCTTTTGATTAAGTCACCAATTTGCTGAATAATACTTTCAACTGCAAGAATGCCATATTTATAATGAACATCTTTGAGTGTGTCAATTTGCATAATAATTAACGTAACGGGGGTTTGATTACGTAATGAATTAGCCAAGACATGATTAATCATAATATCAAAAGTGCGTCTATTTGCCAGTCCTGTTAATTTGTCTGAGGTTGCGATTTCATTAAATATTTTTTTAAGTTGCCATTGGTAACTAATCGTTAAAGTATTAATTAGCCAAATAATAGTTAACATGCAAAAAATAGCAATAAATATATTGATGTATAGTGAGTGACGAATATTAGCGATAGCCTCATTTTCATTGGTGTCAACTAACAATAGCCACTGAAAATCAGGAAGATAACGTACGTTTAGAAGATAGTTATGACCGTTTAGTTGATATTGATAAGAGCCTTTTTTTTGCTGAATCATGCTTTCTGCGATATAAGAGAGACTATCTATTTTGTGTAGGTTGGCTTGTATTCTAAAGTCATCATCACGGGTTGAAATAATAATATCGCCATCTAAATTAACTAGATAAATGTTTTGATTGTATTCTTTTTTGTATAGATTAATTAGCGTATTAATTTTTTCTTGATTAATCCCGTAGTTGACATATTCGTGATAACGATTTTGGTAGGCGGTTGGTCTTGGTGTGATAAATAATCCCAAGTCATCGTTGGTTAAATCCGAAAAAAAAGAATGACTTGTTAGCGGTAATTGTTGATTGACTAGCGAATGATGAAGAGAGACTTTCGCGACGCTATAACTGACAAATAATGCGATAAAAAAACCCAGCCCTATCGTAATGCTTAAGGCGAGAATTAGTTTTCGTTTGAGCGCGAATAGCTGTTCCATCAAGATGTTCCTATCTTCTTTATCACATAAAGAGCTATGTGCTAATTGTAAAGATGACTCTCATAATAGCGGATTATAACGCTCAATGTTTGAAGTTTTGTCCGACGTGCTTGCATTAAATGAACAATAAATATGCGACAATAATCGGCTGTTTTAGGATGAAAATTGCCTTTTGTGAGTCTTTCTTCGAAAAGCTTATACAGAAAGTGTTTTCAGTGTTTGGTTTAGTGGGTTATGTAAGGGGAGCTATAATGTTACGTGTATCAAGTGCATTAGTGGTCGGAACGATATTGTTGAGTGGCTGTCAGTCGCCACAGCCATTGCTCGCACCAGTCAATAACCCCAACCCAATCGTTTTACCAGCAGTTGAAAGCTCGGTCATTAATATTCCTATTGATATTGATTTAGAAGTGGTACGTAGCGAAGCCTTAAAAAATGTGCCTAAGCCCTTATCAGCAGGGACAACAACACAAATGCTAGTCATTGCGAATACGCCATTACCCATTGAATCCGATCTGATTCATGTTGTGAATTTACGTGATCTACGTTTGAGTGTGACGGGGCAAGATTTTGTTGCCACCACACAATTAGATTTTTCGGTAGATACGCGTATGAGAGCATCATTTATGCGGGTAGGAGGTGTTAGTTGTGGTATTGGCGAAGAATTACCGAAAATAGAATTCACCTTGCCGGGTAAGTTGTATTGGACTGCTGAGGGTGATTTAGCCGTGCAAGCAGGGCAGTGGCAATTAAAGTGGCTGAAACCCTGTAATATTACGGCCTTTAAGTTTAATGTTGAGAAACTCTTAAACTTGCCGTTGATTCGAAACAAAGTTCAGTCAGTGGTAAATGACACCATTAAAGACTCGTTAAAAGATGTAGGCTTAAAAGCACTGTTGACCAAAACATGGCCACAAGTAAACGCCCCTCAACAGATCGAAAAAAATATTTGGTTGTTATTGCAGCCAGAGCAAATTGGTTTGTCTGATATTGTTGGTCTGGGTCGTTATGTAAAAACCAGTGTCAGTGTCACGGCTCATCCACATATTATCACGGGCGAAAAGCCACAAATTCCTTTACCTGTTATGCCTAAGCCACAACGATTAACGACCACCAAAGATGGTTTTTATTTGGCATTGCGTGGTGATATTGGTTTAGATGTCGCTAATCGCCTGTTAAATGAAAAGCTTGCCAATAAACCCTTTGATGCGGGGGGCCGTCAGGTTTTAATTAATAGTTTGAAATTGTACGGCAGCGGTGACAATGCTGTATTGGCATTACGCTTGCAAAAACCTATTGATGCAGAGATTTTTTTATTGGCCAAGCCGGTGCTGAATATTGAAAAGAATGAACTGCATCTTGAGAATGTTGATTTTGCGTTAGCAACCAGTAGTCTGTTGGCAAAATCAGCCAATTGGATGTTACACAGTACGTTTACAGACACGATTGCAGAAAAAGCACGTTTTAGTTTTGATAAGGATTTAACAGAAACACTGAAAGACTTTAAGGATTATCGTCAAAATTTAGGTTATGGCGCGACATTAAAAGCACAAATTACCCGTGTTCGACCACAAGGTGTCTTTTTTACCCCAACGGATATTAAAGCGTTTGTGGTGATTGAAGGCAAATTAGGGTTAGAAGTAGCGACAACAGCCAGTAAATAATGTTATAGGGAGCATTTTGCGGTCTGAGTGTTCCCTATAGGCAATTACAACTCGTCGTCAAAAGATGGCGTAGTGGGGATGGAGTAATCTTCATTTGCCCATGCCCCTAAGTCAATTTGTTTACAGCGTTCACTGCAAAATGGTCTAAACTCGTTCCCCTGCCATGTGGTTATTTTACCGCAACGACGACAGGCTAAGGTGATGGGAGTCGTTATTGTGCTTGGTGGTGTGTTTTCTTCGTTCATCATATTAGTATGTTTGACAGAGCTGTAAATAACGTTGGTGGACAAGATCTAATTGTTGATACAACTCTTCCAAATCGCCATGATTAATGACGATATCATCTGCTTTTTGCAGGCGTTCGGCACGGGTTAACTGCGCTGCCATAATACTGGTAATTTGCTCTCTGCTGACACCATCGCGCTGTGATGCGCGTTGACGTTGTAAATCTTCACTTGCATCAATCACTAACGAGCGATTGGCAAATTGATATTGGCCACTTTCAAATAGCAATGGAGAGACCAGTAACGTATAGGGCGAGGTACTGTTGGCGAGTTGTTGTTGAATCCGTTGCCGAATAGCGGGGTGGGTAATAGACTCTAATACTTTACGTTCAGATGGCTGATGAAAGACAATGGCACGTAGTGCACTACGATTAAGGCTACCGTCAGCTTGTAAAATATCTGAGCCAAAATGTTGGGCGATTTGAGTTAATGCCGGCTGACCAATCGCAACGATATCGCGAGCAACGACATCGGCATCAACGACACCAATCCCAAGAGAGGCAAGGTAATCACTGGCAGCCGTTTTACCACTGCCAATGCCGCCTGTTAAACCAACGACATACATATTAGTGTTTCCAAGTGCCTAAATACCAACTCACGATTTCAGGTCCTGAAAACATGGCGATTAAGCCCGCAATGGCTAGATAGGGGCCAAAAGCGAAGGGGGCACTTTCTTTACGAATGGCAGCATAGACACCACCAATCACAGCACCCACGCAAGACGAAAGCAAAATAATTAAGGGGAGTTGGCTAGGGCCAAGCCACGCGCCCAAGGCTGCAAGTAACTTAAAGTCGCCATAGCCCATGCCTTCTTTGCCTGTCACGAGTTTAAAGAGCCAGTAAATACTCCATAACGACAAATAACCAAAGGCCGCACCTAAGACAGCTTGGTCAAGCGGAATCCACAACCCTTTCATGTTAACAAGTAAGCCCGCCCATACTAAAGGCAACGTAATATCATCGGGAAGTAATTGCGTATCAAAGTCAATCATCGTCAATGCGATGACTGCCCACGTTAGAATCAAGGCACTAAACATTTTCGCCGTAGGTCCAAAAACCAAAAACACAGCCAACGACAATAAGCCTGTTGCTAACTCTACTAAGGGGTAACGTAGTGAAATAGGTGTTTTACAGTTGCTACATTTGCCTTTAAGGAACAACCAGCTAAAAACGGGAATATTTTCCCACGGTTTGATTTTATGCCCACATTTAGGGCAACGAGAAGCAGGCGTAGAAAGATTAAATTTGTCGGTGATGGTATTGGGTTGATGGAGTAACTCACAGCATTCGGCATTCCATTTACGCTCCATCATCACGGGCAGGCGATAAATGACGACATTGAGAAAGCTGCCGATACATAGTCCTAACATGAAAATCATTACCCCTGCGAGCAGGGGAGTATCTGAGTAAAGTTCTAGCATAAGAGTGATTAAACCACCGAACCCATTTGGAAAATTGGCAAGTACATCGCAATCACGAGACCACCAATTAGTACGCCTAATACCGCCATAATGAGCGGTTCCATCATGCTAGTTAAACCATCAACCGCATTGTCAACTTCGTTTTCAAAGTGAGTGGCAACTTTATCTAACATGGAGTCTAATGCGCCAGATTCTTCACCGATGGCAACCATTTGTAGTGCCATTGATGGGAAAATAGCTGCTTGGCGCATAGCAAAGCCCAATTGTTGACCTGTTGCTACTTCATCACGAATTTTTAAGACAGCATCTTTATAAACCACATTACCTGTTGCACCCGCACAGGATACCAGCGCATCAACCAAGGGAACACCTGCGGAAAAGGTCGTTGATAACGTGCGTGCAAAACGTGCAACCGTTGATTTATAGACTAAGTCCCCGACGATAGGAGCTTTTAATGCCAAGCGATCCAACATGTTATTGAAAGCAGGGCTGCGTTTTTTGGCCTCAGTGAATGCTCCACCTGTACCAAGAGCAATAACCAAAACAGCAAACCACCACTTTTGTAACCATTCAGACATGTGGATAACCATCATGGTAAATGCGGGTAATTCTGCGCCAAAGCCAGTAAAGAGACTTTGGAAAACAGGAACAACTTTTAATAACAAAATACAGCTAACAATCAGTGCAACGAACAGAACGCTGATTGGGTATTTCATTGCTTTTTTAATTTTTTGTTTGAGTAATTCGCTCTTTTCTTTGTACTGAGCGACACGATCAAGCATGGTTTCTAGAGCACCCGATTGTTCGCCAGACTCCACAAGGCTACAAAATAAGTCATCAAAATACAGGGGATACTTACGAATAGCACCTGCAAACGTATTACCGCCTTCGACTTCATTTTTGATGCCCATGACCACATCACGCATCGTGAGGTTATCTAATCCTTCAGCTACAATCTCAAATGACTGTACCAATGGCACACCCGCTTTCATCATGGTGGCTAACTGACGGGTAAAAATAGCAACGTCCATTGGTGATACTTTAGCCTTACTAAAGTTAGCTAAGGGGTTAGTGGTTTTTTTATGAATCTTATTGACGTTAATGCCTTGTTTACGAAGCTGCGCTTTAACAAGAGCAATGTTTTTACCCGGCATTTCACCTTTTGTTTTTTTTCCTTTACGATCTAAACCTTCATAAGCAAAGTTTAGAATTGGTTCTGGTTTTTTGGTGGCCATAATCCGTCATACTCGTTTTGGTGGGCTTTACCCATATTATCTAAGAAACGCTAGCACAAATTGGGACATTTAGCTGTTAATGGGATGCATCAACGCCCGTGATACGATCCATTTCCTGCAAGCTAGTTACGCCAGCCATGACTTTAACTAAACCTGAGCGTCGTAAATCGGGAAAGCCTTCTTGACGTGACATATCCGCGATTTCGAGAGAGTTGCCGTCTTCCATGATAATTCTGGCAAGCTTAGGCGTGATTTTCATGACTTCATAAATACCTACCCGACCTTTGTAACCATCACGACATTGATCACAACCAACCGCTTGATAAACGGTAAAACCTTTTGTCAAGTCGTCTTCGGTGAAGCCCATTTCTAGTAGGCTTTTGCGCGGGACATCCATCGGTTTTTTGCAAGCACTACACAGTCTGCGGCCTAAACGTTGAGCAATAACGAGGTTGACAGAAGTGGCAATGTTAAACGAAGGAATGCCCATATTACGCAGACGAGTCAATGTTTCAGGCGCACTGTTGGTGTGTAGCGTGGACATGACCATGTGGCCTGTTTGCGCCGCTTTGACAGCAATTTCGGCAGTTTCTAGGTCACGAATCTCACCTAGCATGATGATTTCAGGATCTTGCCGTAAGAATGCTTTTAGTGCGGCAGCAAAGGTCAAACCAACGCGAGCATTCACGTTAACTTGGTTAATGCCTTCAAGGTTAATTTCGACAGGGTCTTCCGCCGTGGAGATATTAGTTTCTTCATTGTTAAGAATGTTCAAGCCTGTATAAAGTGATACGGTTTTGCCTGAACCTGTAGGCCCTGTAATTAATAACATACCTTGTGGCTTTTCGAGTGCAGCCATAAACAGGGCTTTTTGATCGGGTTCATAACCCAACGCATCAATACCCAACATTGCACTAGAGGGATCGAGAATCCGTAAACACAACTTTTCGCCAAATAGCGTCGGCAATGAGTTAACACGGAAGTCAATAGCACGCGTTTTAGACAGTTTTAGTTTAATCCGACCATCTTGGGGTAGTCGTCGTTCAGAAATGTCCATTTGTGACATCACTTTTAACCGCGCCGCCATTTTTCCTGCCAGTTGCACGGGAGGACGTGTATGTTCACGTAAAACACCATCAACACGAAAGCGAATTCGGTAGGCTTTTTCGTAAGGTTCAAAGTGTAAGTCAGATGCACCCATTTTGATGGCATCTAATAAAATCTTATTGATGTATTTGACAATCGGTGCATCATCTTCACCGGGAGCGCTTGTACCTGAATCTTTTTTGTTTGGGTCTTCTTCGCCACCTGTAATATCAAGATTTTCAAGGTCATCGTCTAGACCTTCCATCATCTTGTTGCTACTGCCTTCTAATACTTTTTCAATCAGTTTGACCAAGCGGTCCTCATCGACGATAACCGTTTCAACATTAAGTCCTGTATTAAAACGAATGGCATCAATGGCATCAAGGCGGGTAGGGTCACCCATAGCAACGAATAAACGCTTACCGCGTTTGAAAATAGGGAGCGCATTATATTGTTTGACAATTTTTTCGTCGATTTGCTCTTTAGGAATGAGTTCTAAATCGAGTGCATCTAAGTCGAATAAAGGATCACCAAATTCATCAGCCATTAGCCATGCAACTTGGGCAGATTTAGCGATCTTATTTTTGACTAAATAACTAATGAGTGAAATCTGTTCACGCTGGGACTCAATGAGTGCTTTTTGCATCACTGTGGTATCAACCAAACCCTCATTTACGAGGCGTTTCGCTAAACCGCCAAAAGATGTGGTATTGGGTGAAGGAGTTGCCATGTCGTCATTCCGCTGTTGTTTTTGCTTTGATATGAGTAGATACAGGTTTTTATCACAATAATGAGATGATAACAGAAAACCTTTTCACGCCAATTATAACGTTTACTTAAAAAAGATAGCTAAGAGTTTGGAATATAAATCAAAAGAGGCATAGCGGCAAAGAGTTGTTGTTATTCTCTTGGGATATTGTTGGCATTTTTGTACAATAGACGCTCACGATAAAATGCTTGCAAGGAGGCAATGATGTTACGTATGTGTTTTTTTATACTGTTTTCATGTTTTTCTTTGATTTCACCTTTGGCTTTTGCGGACTCGCAACAGTGCGAGTCTGTTGTGACTACTAAGCTTTCTTCTATTACTCCTGTCGTTAATATTAATACAGCAACCTCAGAGCAACTTTCATCTCAGCTTAAAGGCATTGGTAAAGCAAAGGCTGCGGCTATTATTGAATGGCGAGAAACTAACGGCAAATTTTCTTCACTGGATGATTTAGATGAAGTCAAAGGTATTGGCGCGGGTATTATCGAAAAAAACAAAGATAAAATAGTTTTTGAGGACTGAAAAAAGCGCGTGTCCCTACGCGCTGCACAGTCAATCGTTCATTCCAGCGTTAAGTTACTGCTTGGAACTCGGGCATGACATTTTCTAAGCCTTGGGCGCGTTTTTGCGCTTCTTCACGTGCATTGGCATCCAATTTTTCAAAGGCTCGCGGTGCATAACGGCGTGCTAAGGCATTGAGTTTATTTTCAATCACCAACGGTAATTTAATCCCAATCGGATTTGACTCTTGTAAATCAGCCGAGGAAATGACCCGTGTACCCATGATGTAATCAAACCACGGCTTAGTGACACCCCAGTTGGCATCTTGGTTGGTATTCATGTGATGGTCATAATGCCAAGGGATTTTTTTCTTGCCCCATTCAGGGTCTAAGTGTGACTGACTGTGAACATGCCAATAATTCCACGCACAGTAATAAGTCGTCAGTGTAAAGAAAGGCGCAACAGGCATTGCCAGACTGGTCACGGCACAAATTTTTAATAATGCTTTTGCTTCAGCAATGGCATCAGGGCTTTCGCTAAATTTGCCATACAACTCATCATCACGATATTTCGTTAATCTTACACGGCGGTGATGCGCCCAATGACGTTTCATAAAGGGTTCAGACAATGCCTTGCGTCCGCCGCCTTCTTTGGGTACGCCATGTAGGGCATACTTGTGTAAATACCATTCAACACCATTCGCTGCAAGTAAGGCAATAGGAATACCAATCATCGTGATTACCCCGTGTGTTATTTATATAAGTACCATCGTGCTAAGTTTCATTCTAGAGTGTGCGAAATATCATACTTGACATTTGATGTCATTTTTTAGTTTTTTAGAACGTGTTATACATTCTTAGGACTTAGGCGGTTATCGCTTATTTGTTTATATTTCAGCCGCTTTGGGCGGCTTTATGTTCACAAAACGCGCTAGTCGCGGTGCGATGCGTAAGTCCTGATTTTATAGAAAATAACCTTGTGAGACGATGATGGTTTTTCATCCTGAAGTAACACGCCAAGCACTTAAGCCTTTTGATTTAACTCATACTATTCCAGAGGGAGGGGCAGTGGCCGATTATTGTCGCTACTATCATCTCGATTTTGAGCGTGAGTTTGATGGTTTGCATCATGCCTGTGGTTATGTTGATGTCGCAGGTTATCAGGTGTTGACTCATGCGTTTATTCCTTTAGCGGCGAAAGGAACGGTTTGGGTTGTACATGGTTATTTAGAACACAGTGGATTATACCGTCATATTTTACCGCAACTTTTTCGGCAAGGCTTTGCGGTGCTGATTTATGATTTACCGGGGCATGGTTTGTCGTCAGGTGTTCGAGCAAGTATTGGTAGTTTTGCGGAATATCAGGTCATTCTTCGTCATTTATTAGGCTCTTTTCAAGACAAACTCCCTATGCCGTGGTTGGGTTTAGGGCAGAGTACGGGCGGCGCAATTTTAATGGATTATGCGTTATCGTCATGTGCTCAGCATCAGAAGCCTGCATTTGAGCGTTTATTGTTATTAGCGCCATTAGTTTATCCTGCACGTATGCAGTGGCTACAAATGCAGACGGTATTTTGGGTGTTTAAATCACTTCGAAGTGGTTTGCCGAGAGCGTTTCGCCAAAATACGAGTAACCTTGAGTTTTGGCGATTTATGCGTGAAGAAGACCCATTACAAGCACGTTGGTTGCCGTTGTCGTGGTTGTTGGCGTTAAAAGAGTGGGCTGCCTATATTCATCGCTTACCTGCCTGTTCTGTCCCTGTGTGGGTGGTGCAGGGGGGGCAGGATAGAACGGTCAACGGCATTTACAACGTGCGTTTCATCCGAAAAAACTTGAATTTGGTGAAAAAGTTGTTATTAAAGAACGCCTCTCATCAATTGGCGAATGAGCGTGATGATATTCGTGCGCCAATAGATCATTTACTGAGTGAGTTTTTGCGAGCTTAGTATTCAAAAGGAGATACGTTTGACCTGCCCCCAATGTTGCCCCCAGTTATACTCGGATTGTAATAGATTGCGTTGGATGACAGAGGACACAAAAAAGCCCCAATCCCTAGGGGATTGAGGCTTTCAGGACATCATAAGATGTCGTCGGACATGTATTTGGTGCGCCAGGAGGGACTCGAACCCGCACCCTTTCGGACTGGAACCTAAATCCAGCGCGTCTACCAATTTCGCCACTGGCGCGTGGGGCGTTAGTATAGCAACAAATTTATAAACTTAAAGCACATAATGCGCTTTTTGTTGGTTTATGGCTTGGCTTTAGTTATAAAGCTGATAGAAATTGTTTAAATAACTTCAAACGTGAGATAGAAGCATGGCGCATACGTGGCGTTTTTTTCGGATTGGTGGTTTTGATCAGGTCGTGATTGATAGTGTCGAGGACTTAGAGGCATTAGAAAGCTTAGACAAAAAGCTATGGGTAACATTGGCATGTCCAACCAAAGGTTTGGAGTTTGACGAACGGACATTGACGTATATCGATACCGATGGTGATAGCCGTATTCGTGTACCAGAGTTACTAAACGCTGTGCGTTGGTCATTAAATCAACTGAAAAATAAAGAAGTCTTACTTTCAGGTGGGCAATTACCGTTATCCACTATTGATGATAATAGTGTAGAAGGGCGAAAAATTTTGGCATCGGCTAAAGAATTATTACTCCGTTTAGGTAAAACAGAAGCGGATAGCCTTTCTATAAGTGATACGACTGATTTAAGTTTGATGTTTCCACCGATGCAAGCGAATGGTGATGGCTTTATTCCTGCGGCTTTAGCACCAAAAGAGTCTCTTGCATTGGCCATCCTTGATATTATTGCGACGGTTGGCAGTGTTGTTGATCGTAGTGGTGAGCTTGCTGTCTCGGCCGATCAGATTAATCAATTTTTTGCCGATGTGGTTGCTATGCAGGCGTGGCAAGTGCAACAAACGACAGATAGCGCATTGCTACCTTTAGGTGCAGCGACCGCTGATGCTGTCGCGGCATTATCTGCGGTGGAAGCAAAAATTGATGATTACTTTGTGCGCGTACAACTCTCGACGTTTGATGAGCGGGCATTAGTTGCTATGAATAGCAGTGACGCGCAATTTACTGCGTTAGGCGCACAGTTATTAACTATCGATCATTCTGACACGCAGTCATTACCTCTGGCAAAAATTACCGCCAGCTCACAACTCTCTTTTGTTCAGGGGATTAATCCCGCGTGGCAAGCGAAAGTTCAGACGTTTATCGCGCAAACTGTTGTGCCGTTATTAGGGCATATTGATGAGTTGAGCGCAGCACAATGGTTAACGATTAAAACGACGTTTAATGCCTATCGTGCATGGTTAGCGGCAAAGCCGATGAATGCAGTTTCGGGCTTGTCGAGCGAACGTTTATTGGCATTACAAGACTCGACGATACAGCACGACTTGTTGGCATTAGTCGAGAAAGATTTAAGTGTTGCTGACGAAGCTAACGCCTTGGTTGATGTGGATAAATTAGTCCGTTATCAAGCTAATTTATTGACGCTGATTAATAATTTTGTGTCATTGAGCCATTTTTACACAAGTAAAGATAAGGCTATTTTTCAAGCAGGAACGCTATTTATTGATGAGCGTAGTTGTGACTTAACGATACACGTTAATGATATGGCCAAACATTCATCAATGGCAGGGTTGAGTAATATCTACTTGTTGTATTGTGATTGCACCCGTAAAGATTACGTAGGCAAAATGACCATTGTGGCGGCTGTTACCGCAGGTGATGCGGGTAATTTAATGGTTGGTCGTAATGGTGTGTTTTATGATCGTGCAGGACGTGATTGGGATGCCACTGTTGTTAAAGTGATTGAAAATGCCATCAGTGTTCAAGAGGCTTTTTGGACACCGTATCGTCGAATGGGGCGTATGGTGAGTAATCAATTGCAAAAAATGGCAGCTGAACGCGATAAAGCCATTGAGTCAAAATCGGCTGAACATGTTCTTACAGGAACAACAAAAATCCAAGAAGCCGCTAACGCGCCAAAAGATGCAGCCAAAACACCACCTGCTCCATTTGATGTGGCTCGATTTGCAGGAATATTTGCGGCAATTGGCTTGGCGATAGGTGCAATTGCTACCGTGATAAGCTCCATGATTGCAGGCTTTTTAGCCTTAACGTGGTGGCAAATGCCGATTGCGATCGTAGGGGTTATGCTGATGATTTCTGCACCATCCATGATTATGGCGTGGTTTAAGTTACGTCAACGTCAATTGTCACCGATCTTGGATGCCAATGGTTGGGCGGTGAATAGCCACGCTAAAATTAACATTCGCTTTGGTACAACACTAACGTTATTAGCTTCATTACCGAAAGGTGCAAAGCGTAGTTTGAGTGATCCATTTGCCTAGAAAATTGACCCTCTCTCTAACTCTCTCCCTCGGGGAGAGAGGACTTTACGCCCTCTCCCCGAGGGAGAGGGCTGGGGTGAGGGTTTAAAGTTTAACTATGATAACCCGTCACTAACTCTACTTCGTTTTTAGAACCTAAAATCACTGGTACGCGTTGATGTAATCCAGTCGGTTGAATCTCTAAAATACGCACACGTCCCGTTGTTGATGCACCGCCTGCTTGTTCAACGATAAAACTCATCGGATTGGCTTCGTACATCAACCGTAATTTACCTGCTTTACTGGCATCTTTGACATCGTACGGGTACATAAACACGCCCCCACGCGTCAAAATACGATGCACGTCAGCGACCATCGACGCGACCCAACGCATATTAAAATCTTTACCGCGAACGTGAGTTTTGCCTGCTAATAGCTCTTCAACATAACGTAATACGGGTTGCTCCCAAAAACGCATATTCGACATATTAATGGCAAACTCTTTAGTATCTTCAGGAATGGTCATACCTGTTTCGGTCAAAATAAATTCACCGAGTTCACGATCTAAAGTAAAGCAATCCACACCATGACCTAAAGTTAACACTAAGAGTGTTGATGGACCATAAACCACATAACCCGCGCACACTTGTTTAGTGCCTGCTTGTAAAAAGTCTTCGGTAGTAATGTCGGTTTTGCCTTCGGGTTTATGCAAAATCGAAAATATCGTACCCACCGAGACATTGACATCAATATTAGACGAGCCATCTAACGGGTCGAACAACATCAAATAATCACCCAGTCTTGCACCTTCGGGTAATGGATAAATATCTTCCATTTCTTCGGAGGCTAAACCTGCCACGCAGCCACCTTTTGACGTGGCTGCCAACATGATGTCGTTAGTGATAATGTCGAGTTTCTTTTGTTCTTCACCTTGAATGTTTTCTGAACCCGCGTGCCCTAATACGCCCGCTAACGCGCCTTTACCAATGGTAATACCAATGGCTTTGCAAGCAATACTGACTTGCATAATAAGCTGTTCGAGTTGCGGCGTGATAACCGAGTGATGGCATTGTTTATTTAATAAATATTGGCTAAGCGTAGGGGCAGACATGAAAGCTCCACAAGGGATAAAAATACGATAGTGAATTATCACCTAGAAGCGATAACTATGCCAGTTGGCTGCGGATTAAAAGTTTTGGCCGATTGATGTCATTATAGTGTCGTAAGTAATGTGATAGAGTTGGCAAAATTTACCTGCTTGAGATGAATTTAATGAAGCCTTATTTAATGCGGAAAACGGTAATAGTCGCCAGTATTGCTCTGTCATTGGTCGCTTGTGGCGGCGGCGGGGATACGGCAACGACGAATACAACGCCCACGCCAGTGACTCCTACGCCTATTATTCCCGCACCTGTTATCCCAATCACTCCTCCTGTATCGGTTTTTGCTACCGAGGAAGCGAATGCCATTAAAGATGATGCAACAGTTTATGCCGTAGAAGACAATAAAGTGATTAAAGCGAATATTGTCACCAAAGATGGTGCATATACGTTTGCCGATGTGAATGCCGATATTGACGATAGTGATGCGATTGTTCCCGAAATTGACGCGCATTTAGTGATGGATAATTATCCCGACGACCTCAAAGCAAAAAATGCTACCATTCGTTTACGTGGTCACAGTTCACGTTTAGCCGATCAAAAATCCTATCGTGTTAAATTAGCCAAAGATATTCCCCTGTGGCGAGGCGAAGGAACATTGCAGTTCAATAAGCATCCGTATGATTTAACGCGTGTGCGTAATAAGCTAGCCTTTGATTTATTTAGAGATATTCCTCATATTCCTAGTCTGCGGACACAATTTGTTCAAGTCAGTATCAAAAACTTGAATAAAACGGGTGTTGAATATGCTTCGGCTGATTTTGGTTTATTTACCCATGTCGAAAAAATGGGCAAAGAATATTTAGCTAATCGAGGCTTGCCGACTGATGGCAATATTTACAAAGCCGAAGATTTTCAGTTTATGCTTGATGCTAATTTGACGCTCGATGGTGCGGGCGCGGCAGTGAATAAAGATAACTTTGAAAAAACGCTATCGTTAGAAGCAGACAATAAAAATCATAAAAAATTGATAGAAATGCTTACCGCATTAAATGACCCCAGCACCGATTTTGATGTTTTTTTTGCTAAGTATTTTGATAAAAGCAATTATTTGACATGGTTATCGACCAGCATTCTCATGGGTAATCGAGACACGGTGAACCAAAACTTTGCCTTGTATCAACCCAAAGACAGCGATAAATTTTATTTTTTACCGTGGGATTATGATGGTGCTTTAGGTTTTGAAGGTCAGCCTGACATTAAAAAAGAAAATAACTTATACAGTCAATGGCAATTATCAGCGAGTAATTGGTGGGGTATACCGTTACATAAACGCTTTTTACAAGACCCTAAACATCTTGCTGAGTTAAAATTGGCAGTAGATGAAGTGCAAAGCAAGTATTTGACCGAAGCCAAAATTAAAGCAAAATTAGATGGTTATAAAGCCTTAGTGTCCCCGTTTATTGCCAGTAATCCAGATAATCAATATTTGCCCACCATTTCTGTAGATAAATCTAAAGAGTGGGATGATGAGTATCTGCGCATTGCCACTATCGTCCAAGCTAACCGCGATACGTTTGTGAATGCATTAGAAACACCGATGCCGTTTTATTCGGCGGCGGAGTTGTTGGCCGCCAATGAAATGCGTTTAGGTTGGGATGCAGCGGTGGATTTACAAGGCGATAGTGTGACTTATACCGTGCAAGTATCCACCACGCCAGACTTTAAGGCGTTTGTGAAAAATGAGACGACTCAAGCAACGGAAATTATTTTGCCTAAGCTCACTAATGGTGTTTATTACTTAAAAGTTATTGCTAAAGATAGTAAAGGCAATACTCAAGTCGCATTTGATCGGACGGATGTTGCAGGGAAAGTCTATTTTGGCGTTTATGGTTTTGAGGTGAAAACGGATAGTGTGGTGGGGATTAATTAACGGCAATACTTACTAAATAAACTTACACGGAAGTTTCACCGTTCGTGGTGAGCCTGTCGAAGTGCTATCTTTGACAGGTTCAAGTTCGTTTTGCCGTTGCCTACCGCAGTCCTTACTTTTGTTACGACAAAAGTAAGCAAAACCCTTTGTGTCGCATAACTCGGCATCCATGCCTCAAACAGATGCGCCACAGCATTCCTGCAAAGTCGGGGTAGATGCTTCTTTACTTACATCCCCAATAATCCTGTTTTCCCTGTTTTACGAATTTCTTGCTCGTCTTGCCATTCAACTAAACCTGTTTTTAGGTTCATTAGTTTCAGCGTGAACTTGTAATAAACCGAGCGAGTTTTGGTGAACTTCGAGGTAATACTGCCAGTGCTGCCTGCTTCTTTGTAAATGCTGCTTAAATTGCCATAAAACATATATTCTGCACCAATCATTTGACCAAAACGAATCGCCGTTTTCGGGTCAACCATGTCGTCTTTGTTTTGGAAATTTAATTGGCTACGTGCCGATTCCACCCGCGACATATCCACTAAACGCACTTTACCTGATTGCAATAATTTGGTGGTCATGCTGTCGAGTACCGATTCAGTATCAATATGTTCATCGGTTTTATTGGCAATACGCTCTACAAACATGACAGGGCGTTTGCTTGCGGCTGTGGCTTCACCAATCACGGGCGAGGCGAGTAACGATTCAGTCATGCTTTTGGCAGTCATTTGTAAATCGGTTGAGCCAAAACGCTCGTTGACGGTTTCTTGTGCAGTGGCGTCGCCGTATTTAACGCTAGCGCAGCCACTTAAACCAACAGCAATGATGGCCAGCACAGGGATAAATTTGTTTGTGTTCATGTTATTTCTCCTACAGTGGCCAGCTTGCCACATAAAAATGATTATCTACTTTGACGATGCGTAGTAGAGTGATTTTGTTACGTTGGACAGAAACTTTAATCGGCTTAAAGCCATTGAGTATCAGGTTTTGCTCGCCTTCAGCTAAGTTAAAACGGGCAATATGAGCAAAACGGGGAAGGGTTAACCAACTGCGTAAATCGGCATTTTCACTGATAATATTATAAGCCCCCACTAACAAACCTAAAATTGCACCGCCTTGATCGTTCGCTTGTTGCTGCATTTTATGTTTGGTTTGTGCGCGTAAGGTTTGACGCACCAACATAGGTACTAAGTTATCTTTTAAGGCACGAGCAGCCAGTGCTTGGCTATCAGTAACAACCTGTGTTGCCGTTGCCAAGAGTCCGTTACTAATCGACAACGGTTCTGGGCTTAGCCAGTTATCACCATAATAGGGAAAAGCTAAGACATACCAACTTTCAGGCCACGGAAAGGGTAAAAAAATCTCTTTTTTAGCAGGGACAAAACCTTCCTCGTAAAACACCACGACTGTACCGTCATTGGGCTTGCTGAGTGTTGCTTTGACAGGCGGTTTTAAGCCTTTGAGTTCATCATCACGTTTGAGTTTAGTTGCTAGTCTCAAAACATCTTGTTGTAAAAAGCTATTGTCAGGCGCAATCGCTAAAGCATGTTTGTAATCAATAAACGCATCATCCAGTTTATTTTGCGACTCATACAACACGCCAGACAAATAAAAACTATAAGCGTTTTGCCGACTGGATGTGACCCGTTGTGCCAAGTTATTCATGGTGTCAAAACGGGATTGATATTCACTGACGGCAGCTGTAGACAAGGTGCTGTTATCGCTTGGCTCATCAGATTTTTTATCTTGTAGTCGTTGAGCGCGGCGCATTTCCACTTGTGCGCCTTCTTTATCACCCAAGGCTAAATAGTTAATGGCTTGAAAGTGATGAAGAAAAATTTCTTCGTAAATATTACTTTCGTAGGGAATGACATTGTCGTTACTGACTAATGATGTGCCTTGATTGGCGGTATTACTGAGTGAAATGGTGGCACGTTCGTCGATTTTATCAAGTAAGTTAATGGCGGCTTCAAAGCTTTGTTTACTTTGGCTGTAATCTTCAGCTAGTTGTGCTAAACGTCCTTGCTCTAACAGTGCCAGTAAACGATCACGACTGGTGAGTTGTTTTTTGGTTTGCTCTAATGCAGGTTGAATCATCCCTGTATTTAAGGATTGTTTATACGCTTCTGCGCGCATGGGGTAGGGCGTAAAGACGCTGCTCGTTGTACAACCAACAAGATGTAAGATGAGAAAAAAAAAGAATAAACCGCGTAAAAGCATGATGACAAGTAATTAGAATTAGATATGTTTTTGAGCTTACGCGATAAGTCACTGTTCCTCAAATGCAGGGACGTTGTTTTTTGTTGTCATATTGAGTCATAAAACAAAAAAGACCCTCGATAATGAGAGTCTTTTTTGTGGATTAGCGTTGTAGGGGCGAATTTATTCGCCAAAACATTGCTAAATAACTACTGTAACTACTGATTGGCATAACGCGACACATACATCTTCATGTCGTTATTTTTGAATAAGCCTGCACCAACATAAATGCTGTCCGCTGTCACTGCCAAACCACCACTGGAAATATCCGCAGTGCTTGGCATGGTGCCAGTAGCGAGTAATGTTGCGGTGTTATCAAACTTTTGTGGTTTGTTATTGCCAACCACATAAATCCCGCCTTTGCTATCCACCACCATTTCGTCAATCAGGCCAGTCGTTTGTTTGTTACTGGTTTTTACCGTGCCGTTGCTGGCATTAATGATATTGATAATACGTGTCGGTTGTTGAGAAACCCCAAAGACAACATTGCCATCGGGTAATAACTCAACATTTGGGATGCCCGATAACTGGTATGAACTGGCATCAGGGTCAGCAAAGAGTTTTGACCAAACTTGAGTGCCATTGCTATTGATACGCGTTAAATAAGCACTGTCTTGAGGTGTGCTATTAAACGTAGCGACATACACTGTGCTGTCATTGGCAATTGCCATATCCGCTGGTGGATTTTGTACCACAGGCAAAGCATATTTCCAAACAGGAGCAAGGTTCGTTGTGTAACGACGCACTTGACCAGTGCCTGCCGTATAAATGCCATTGGTGGTAATGGCAACATCCCACAAAGGCGCAATTTGCGCGACGGTGTTGGTTAGTGCGCCACTCAAATCAAAGACATATAAATCACGACCAGCGACATATAAACGATTACCACTGATTTCCACATCGCGTAAAGCAGCATCGCCATTAATTAAGGTGCTGATGTTTCTACGCCAGCTTTCTGTGCCATTGCTGGTGAACTTAATGAGTGTTGTTTCGGTGACCAAATAAATACTGCCATCTGTACCCAACGTACTTGCCCACGGACGGTTATAAGTGCCTGCGCCTAAATCAACAACCGTACGCCAGATGGGTGCGCCGTTAGTCGTGTGTTTCATCACCACTAAAGTATCTTGGCCACTGCCTATTAAAGAGGCATGACCTGCGCTAATGACTGCGCCAGCTGGGTCGTAAATGACTTCTTGAAGTGTTTCGTAGCTAGTAGCTGGATTGCTGGCCGAAGACCATGCTTCCCATGTTGGTGTCATTTGGACGGCGGCACAAGCAACTAAGCCAGTCACGACAGTGGATATAGCAACAACACGGAAGGAAGGTTTGGTTAAACGCATCAGATATAGCTCCAGTCAGTTATAGACTCAATACTAACTATCGGGATGTGATAGCTTTTTTAGGACTTACGCGGTTAACGCTTATTTACTTACATTGCAGCCGCTTCTAGCGGCTTTATGTTCGCAAAACGCGCTAATCACGGTGCGATGCGTAAGTCTCTGTCTATGTAAAAAGTGAATTAAGGGTGACTTAATATGTGACGCAGTATACAGATTGTATTTTTTTGGTTTTGATAAATGATGACAGTGTTTATGGATATGGTGACAAAGTTTTAACGGGTAAATAGAGTAATTATTCTAAATTTATGAATGACTTAGCGTGATGCTAATAGAGTTTCGTAGGAGCAATTTAAACGGCGATACTTGCTAGCCAATCGCGAATCGAAGTTGTTCCTACGATATATTTAGCTTACAACAAGCACGGATCGCCTTCTTCCAAACGCTTAATGGCATCGGCTAAACGGCCTTCATCACAGACAAATTGCTGACGTAATTCATGGGTACGCGCCACCATTTCTTCGGTGGTCGCAATGGGCATTAATACTTTGTGCAAACACAACAAGGCTTCTTCTTCAATGCTGTGTTGGTGGAGAGAGGCTGCTTCCTGCAAACGCTGAAAAAGTTCATCGGGGAGTTGAGTTAGCAACACAGAGGCAGACATGGCGACACCTTATATAAAACAGACTGATACAACATTGCATCAGTCGTGAATTGTCAGAGCCATATCTGCACTTGTCAATTTAGATTGTCTAACAAAGTACTGATAAACATTGCCAAGAGCAGAAACTACCTATTCAGCCACCAACCAACGCACAGAAGCCTTCGCCAACACATGCTGACTGAGTTGTGGTAACAACCATTGCAAGACATTGTCCGCTTCTTCGGCAAATTGATACGGCGGATTGACAATCAATAAACCACAGCCATTTAAGCCTAAGGCGTTGTCGTCAGGCATAACACAGAGTTCGCAAATTAACTGTTTACGAATACCTGTTTTGACCAATTTACGTTCAAAACGATCAATCGGCGCACGGTCTTTAATCGGATACCAGACAGCATAAGTGCCTGTTGGCCATTTGTCGTAAGCCTTCGCCAACAATTCGACCACTTGCGGATAATCGTTGCGTTCTTCTTCATACGGTGGGTCGATTAACACTAAGCCGCGTTTTTCTCTCGGTGGCACAAGAGCGGTTAAGCCTTCATAAGCATCACGATGATGAACAAAGGTTTGTGGGCTACGATAAAAATTCTGTTTCAATTTTTCGACATCAACAGGATGCCATTCCATTAACACCATGCGGTCTTGAGGCCGTAATAACTGCAAGGCAAACCACGGTGAACCACCATAGTAGGCTTTACCTAAGTCTGTTTTTAGAAGGTCAATCGACTTGAAATAATCGGTAATCCATGTGGATGGCGGCTGTTTCGTTGGCGTGATCTTACGAATGCCTTCTAAATACTCGCCTGTTTTTTGAGAAGGGGCGGCGGCCAAATCATACCAACCACGCCCAGCATGAGTATCAATATAACAAAAGGGACTGTCCTTCTTATGTAAGGCTTGTAATAATCCCACTAATAAAATGTGTTTCATCACGTCGGCGAAATTGCCCGCGTGATAATGGTGACGATAATTCATGCAAACTTCTCAATCAAAAATAGAATGGCCTGCCACGAACATGGAAGCAGCCATTGATGCTTTAGCAAGCGCGCATTATGCCGTAATTCCCAACTTTCTTTCAGCTAATATGCAACAAGCTTTACATAACGAGCTATTACAACAACAAGAAAAGGGCTTTTTTCATGAGGCAGGGATTGGTCGCGGTATTCAGCAAGCACGAAATGTGGATATTCGAGGTGATAGTATTTGTTGGCTAGAAACGGATTTTGCGGCGGGAGGACAGTATTTACAGGTGATGGATGCGCTCCGCCAACAGTTAAATCAAGCATTTTTTCTCGGTTTACAGTCGTTTGAAGGGCATTACGCCCATTATCAAGCAGGCAGCTATTATCAGCGGCATGTCGATCGACACCGTGATAATGATGCTCGCGTTGTTTCGGCCGTTTGTTATTTGAATCAAGATTGGCCTGTAGAAGCAGGGGGTGAACTCAAGCTATGGAATGCACACGGTGAGTTATTAGTGACTTTGCCACCGCAAGGCGGCACGTTAGTCATATTTATGAGTGCTGATATGCCTCATGAAGTGTTAGCCGCTAATCGCTCTCGTTATAGCATTGCTGGGTGGTTTCGACGGGATTAACGTCTAGGGAGGGTTGTTTTAAGCAAGCAAGCCAATCGTCTAAGCGTTTCTTTTCACCAATGACAAAAAAAGCGTCATTTGTTAGGGTGTCGCGGCAGTTATAACGTAATGGCTGTCCGTGTTGGTTGACTAATAGGCCACCAGCCTCCGTTAATAAAATTTGCGCTGCGGCGGTATCCCACTCCATTGTTGCACCAAAACGAGGATAAAAATCCGCCGCACCTTCGGCAATACGACACATCTTAAAGGCACTGCCGACGTGCAGTACCGTATAATCACCAAACTTCATGGCGATGTTGGTGAGCGTGTGTGCTTCTTCATGTCCTTGATGATGGCGGCTCAGTAAAATACGCGGAATAATGGGCAATTCGGCGGTAACTAAGCGTCGAAGTTGTTTGTCTTGGTCAATCATCCATGCGCCTAAGCCTTCAGCAGCATAATAGGTGACACCATAGACAGGCGCGTGTAATACCCCTAGCACAGGTTTATTGTCGACAATTAAAGCAATATTAACGGTAAAATCATTGGTACGAGCGACAAACTCTTTTGTACCATCTAAAGGGTCAACTAACCATAAGCGTGACCATGTATGCCGTTGACTGACATCGTCAGACTCTTCAGAGAGTAAGGGGATAGAGGGGGTCAGTTGCTGTAATGCTTGCTCAATTAAGTGATGCGCGGCTAAATCTGCGGCGGTAAGAGGAGAGTTGTCGGCTTTTTGTTGTAGTTCCCAACGTTCAGGCTGATTATAAATCGCCATGATAGATTGGCCAGCTTGCTCACTGATGGCAATAATAGATGGTAATAATTCGGGTAGATTTAACATGATTGATTGGTCTTCCATCGACACAGTGCTTTTAGATATGGACGGCACATTACTCGATTTGCATTTTGATAACTATTTTTGGCAAGTGTTTGTACCACAGAAATACGCGCAAAAACACGGACTCAGCTTAATAGACAGCCAAACGGCTCTTTATCCTCGTTTTCATGCACAATCAGGCACGCTGAATTGGTATTGTTTAGACCATTGGACGCGTGATTTAGCCTTAGATATTGTCGCATTAAAACATGAGTTACAACATTTGATTCGTCCGCGTGTGGATGCGATGACTTTTTTGCAGGCTTTAGCGGATAGCAATAAAAGCGTGTGGATGGTGACTAATGCTCATCCTGACGCGCTAAAGCTCAAATTACAGTCAACCCAAATTGCGCCGTACTTTGATCATATCCTCAGTTCGCATCAATTTGGTAAGCCTAAAGAACATATTGAGTTCTGGCAGGCGTTACAACAATTTCTACACTTTGACCCCAAACGCTGTTTATTTATTGATGATAGCGAAGCGGTGTTAACCACAGCGCATGCGTTTGGTATCGGTCATATTTTATCCATTCAACAGCCTGATAGCCAAGTTGCCGCGCGGACGGGGTTATTATTTCCTGCTATTCATCATTTTGCCGATATTTTGCCGATTGAGTAGGGGCGTAGTGTATTACACCCTAAAACAATTTATTTTTCACAGTACGCTTTAATTTCGCGTCTTGTTTCATCAGCTTGTTTAGCGACCTCTTCGGTCGTTAGTTTGCGTACCACCCCTTTAGCATCTGCCATGCTAATACTGTTACCTTTTTCGGCTAATTGTTGGGCATTTTGTCTGAGTGTTGCACATTTTTCTTTGTATTGATTTGGGGTTTTACTCGTATCAGTTGTTAGCTTCGCCCCTGTTTTTTTGACACCCTCTTTACTTTCTTTTTCAGTTTTTGCTTTTATCGCGTCACTACGTTTTTGTTCTAAATTGGAAATGGCCGCATCGCTGCCCATCGGTTGATGAGTGCTCACACTCACGGTTTCCGCTTTGGTTTTTGTTTTACCATTATCATCAGGAGGACTTTGTGAATAATGAGTTACGCCTTTATCATCAACCCACTTATAAAAATTCTCTTTGGCGTGCGTACTGAGTGAAAAAGTGGCTAATAGTACGATTGTTATCAGTTGTTTGTTCATGTACCTAATTGCTCCCATCATGGGCGAAAAATCAATGGCCTAAATATAGCTGCTTTACCCTGAATTGATAAGTAAAACTGTGTGTCTAAAATACCACTTGGCTAGCAAAATCGTAAAAAAAATCAGGGGATTCGTCTAATGATGAATGATTCCTGTGGAATTGTTTTGTTATCGTCGGGGTAATGGGGTTTTTTAGGACAGAATGACAAAATAAAACGCTGTTTTTGCCCTGTCTAGTCGATTAAGTCTTGACAGATAGTCTATGAAAATTAAAAATGTTTCCCTTTTTAGTGGCGAGGTTGCCGCCCCACAAGTCACCCTCTTGTTGAGCGCAATCATGGCGACGCTCGTTTAGGTGTGCTGAACGCACCCTGAGCCGTAAACTTGTCTTATTTTTAGTGGCAAACCTAGCCCTAAAACGCAAGATATTGACCCCAATATCGGCAACAAGTCAGGCAACGCCCCCTCTAGTTTATCGTAGCAATATCTTTGCAGACCTGTCGTTTGCAATCTGAAAGGGTGATAGTCGTGGAACTTTTATCTGGTGGTGAAATGCTCATTCGCGCGCTCGCGGATGAAGGCGTAGAGTTTTTGTTTGGATACCCCGGTGGCGCGGTACTTCATATTTATGATGCAATTTTTCAGCAAGATCGTGTCAAGCATATTTTGGTGCGTCATGAACAAGCCGCAGGCCACATGGCGGACGGTTATTCGCGTTCAACAGGTAAAACGGGTGTGGTGCTCGTGACCTCTGGACCGGGTGCAACCAATACGGTGACGGCGATTGCGACGGCGTATATGGACTCCATCCCGATGGTGATTATCTCGGGACAAGTACCGTCACATCTGATTGGTGAAGATGCGTTCCAAGAAACGGATATGGTGGGTGTTTCCCGTCCGATTGTGAAGCACAGCTTCCAAATACGTCACGCTTCTGAAATTCCAACGGTTGTGAAAAAAGCATTTTATTTGGCAGCTTCAGGTCGTCCTGGTCCTGTGGTTATTGATGTGCCGAAAGACTGTACCAACCCTAACGAAAAATTCCCTTACGAATATCCCGATAAGGTGAAATTACGTTCGTACAATCCTCCTGCGCGTGGTCATGCGGGACAAATCAAAAAAGCCATTGATGAATTAATTCAAGCCAAACGCCCAATTATTTATTCGGGTGGTGGAGTTGTTCAAGGTAATGCATCGGCGTTGTTAACAGAATTAGCGCATTTGCTGAATTATCCAGTCACGAATACCTTGATGGGCTTAGGTGGTTTTCCAGGGTCAGATAAGCAGTTTGTGGGTATGTTGGGAATGCACGGCACCTATGAAGCCAATATGACGATGCACCATGCGGATGTCATTTTGGCGATTGGTGCGCGTTTTGATGACCGTGTTACCAATAACCCGAAGAAATTTTGTCCACAAGCGAAAGTCATTCACATTGATATTGACCCTGCGACGATTTCTAAAACTATCATGGCGCATATTCCGATTGTTGGTGCCGTTGAGCCTGTTTTGGTTGAAATGTTAGCGCAACTTAAACAAATGGGCGTTAACAAGCCAAATCCTGATGCTTTAGCGACGTGGTGGCAACAAATTAATCTTTGGCGCGCGCATCACGGGTTACGTTATGAGCCTGCAAAGCCTGACGGCGAAATGAAGCCTCAACAAGTCGTTGAAATGCTTTATAAAGTCACAGAAGGTAAAGCGATTATTACCTCGGACGTTGGCCAGCACCAAATGTTTGCTGCCTTGTATTACAAGTATGATCGTCCTCGTCAGTGGATTAACTCAGGTGGCTTAGGCACGATGGGCTTTGGTTTACCTGCGGCGATGGGTTGCTTGATGGCATATCCTGACCAAACGGTGGTGTGTATTACGGGTGAAGCGTCTATTCAAATGAATATTCAAGAGCTTTCGACCTGTTTGCAGTATGGTTTGCCTGTCAAAATTCTAAACTTGAATAACCGTGCCTTAGGTATGGTGAAACAATGGCAGGATATGATGTATGAAAGCCGCCACTCCAATTCCTACATGGAGTCATTACCTGACTTCGTGAAATTGGTTGAGGCTTACGGTCATGTCGGTATGAAAATTACCGATGTAAACGAACTCGAAAGCAAAATGCGCGAAGCGATGGCGATGAAAGACCGCCTCGTGTTTATGGATGTGTATGTTGACCAGTTTGAGCATGTTTATCCCATGCTGATTGCCAATAACTCCTTACGTGATATGTGGCTATCGAAAACGGAGCGTACTTAATCATGCGTCGTATTATTTCTGTGTTAATTGAAAATGAATCGGGTGCGTTGTCGCGTTTGGTGGGTTTGTTCTCACAACGTGGTTACAACATCGAAACTTTAACCGTTGCACCTACGGATGATGCTACTTTGTCGCGCTTGACGTTAACCACATCGGGTGATGACCATAAGATTGAGCAAATTACCAAGCAGCTTAATAAATTGGTCGAAGTTGTTAAAGTAGTGGACTTGAGCGAAGGCGATCATATTGAGCGTGAGTTAATGCTCATTAAAGTGAAAGCAATGGGTGCAGTACGCGCTGAAATTAAACGTACCGCCGATATCTTTCGTGGCCAAATTGTGGATGTCACCCCCAGTACTTATGTCATTCAGTTAGCAGGTGCGTCTGATAAGTTGGATGCATTTATTGAGGCACTCTCCGAAACGACTATTTTAGAAGTTGTCCGTAGTGGTGTTTCAGGTATTGCTCGTGGCGAAAAAGTACTCAGTATTTAATGTCGTTTAAGGGCGCAATGCTGCGTTCTTAAATCCAAGATTACCCCAACCAAAAAGTGTGTTGTCACTTTTTTAGTTTTATTAAAGAGGAATTCTCATGCACGTTTATTACGATAAAGATGCCGATTTATCCATCATCCGTGGCAAACAAGTTGCCATCATTGGTTACGGCTCACAAGGTCATGCTCATGCCAACAATTTAAAAGATTCGGGCGTTGATGTAGTGGTTGGTTTACGCGCTAACTCCACATCGGTAATTAAAGCGAAAAACTCTGGTTTAGTCGTGAAAGAAGTTGCCGAAGCTGTTGCTGGTGCTGACGTGGTGATGATTTTAACGCCAGATGAATTTCAAGCGGCGTTATACAAAGATGAAATCGAACCCAACATTAAACAAGGTGCAGTGTTGGCGTTTGCTCATGGATTCTCGGTTTTGTTTAATCAAGTTGTGCCAAGAAAAGACCTAGATGTCGTGATGATTGCACCAAAAGCGCCCGGTCACACTGTACGTTCTGAATTTGTGCGTGGTGGCGGTGTTCCAGACTTAATCGCAGTGCATCAAGATGCGTCAGGCACAGCGAAAGCGATTTGTTTATCTTATGCTTCGGCAATTGGCGGCGGTCGTTCAGGTATTATCGAAACAACTTTCCGTGACGAATGTGAAACCGATTTATTCGGCGAACAAGCCGTGTTGTGTGGTGGTGCGGTTGAACTCGTGAAAATGGGTTTTGAAACCTTGACCGAAGCGGGCTACCCAGCAGAAATGGCCTATTTCGAATGCTTGCACGAATTGAAATTGATTGTTGATTTGATGTACGAAGGCGGCATTGCCAACATGAACTACTCCATTTCCAACAATGCAGAATATGGCGAATACGTCACTGGCCCTAAAGTCATTAACGAAGAAAGCCGTGCAGCAATGCGCCAAGCGTTGAAAAACATTCAAACAGGCGAATATGCGAAACGTTTCATTTTAGAAGGTATGACCAACTATCCTGAAATGACCGCAAAAAGACGTTTAAATGCTGAACATCCAATCGAAGTCACAGGCGCGAAATTACGCGCGATGATGCCGTGGATTAAAGCCAATCAAATCGTCGATAAAACTAAGAACTAATTTAGTTTTACAACAAAAAAAGCGTACTTCGGTACGCTTTTTTTATGCTTGTAGGGGCGGTTTTAACCGCCAATCCCATCGAAAAAGGTTTGGCTTCGACTCCGCTCAGCCACCACAACTCCGCTCAGCCACCACAACTCCGCTTAGTCAGCGTAAAAACGCCCCCTAAGCGGAGTCGAAGGGCAAACATCAATAATCCCTACTTGTTTTTATACTCTTCAAATCGTTGTTTTGACGTTTCTTCATTCCGACGACCGAAAGCATAGTTCGACTCTAAATACATCGCATTTAAAATGCTAAAACACAGAGCCAAACCTAAACCTAAAACCCAACTAAAATACCACATACTGTCACCTCTCTTAATACAGGCTATGACTGTTTTCACGCACGCTTTCAACGCTAACCGAACCACGCATCACCCGATAAACCCACGCGGTGTACAGTAAAACAATCGGTAAAAACACCACGACGACGCCTAGCATGATTTGCAGAGTTAAATGGCTGGACGTTGCATCCCATAGCGTTAAGCTACTGTTGGCATCAATCGACGACGGTAATACGAAGGGAAATAAGGCAATGCCAGCTGTGGCAACAATCGCGCCACAGGTTTTGGCACTACTGATAAAAGCGACCCAATGCCAATTTTTCCATGAAGCAAAACTACTGAGTAACGCAGCGACTATGCCTGTTATTGGCACTAACCAGAGTATGGGATAAACGGATAAAAAGTTTAACCAGCCACCTTCAGTGACAACAACGTGTTTCATAAAGGGGGTTAACACACCATTGGTTTCGCCTTGATCGACCACGGTAAAACCTGCAACGTGGCTGACAATGAGTCCACCTATGGCAAATAATGCGGCTGTTGCAATGCCTCCGCCAATCGCCACTAATCGTGCTCGTTCCGCGACTTTACCGACACTACGCAGTTGTAGGTAAGTTGCTCCATGTGTGGCAATCATCATCAAAGAAACGACACCACAAAATAACGGAAAGGGTTTCAGTAAATCAAAAAAACTACCGCCATAACTGACTTGCATGGCCGTATTGAATTGAAAAGGCAGGCCGACAAATAAGTTGCCGACAGCGACACCAAATAAAATGGACGGCAATACCCCCGAAAAGCACAAGGCATAATCCCACGCATTACGCCATTTCGGGTTGTCTAGTTTACTGCGATAGTCAAAACCGACAGGACGAAAAAATAGTGCGAACAACACCAACATTAAGGGAATATATAACACCGAAAATGAGGCGGCATAAACTAATGGCCAAGCGGCAAATAGCGCGCCACCTGCGGTCACTAACCACACTTGATTGCCTTCCCATGTAGCCCCAACGGTATTAAGGGCAACACGGCGTTCTTCATCGGTTTTAGCGATAAAAGGTAGTAGGGCAGCGACACCTAAATCAAAACCATCCATGACAATAAAGCCAATAAACAGTACGCCAATCAATAACCACCAGATAAATTTAAGCGTTTCATAATCAAACATGGTCAGCTCCTTGATGGGCTAAAGCGACGTTTTCTTCGCCATCGTAACGGCCTGTCTGTAAACTCGCAGGACCTAAACGGATGTACTTAATCATCAAATACATTTCAATGACGAATAAGAAGCTATAAATCGACAGTAGGCCAATCATACTGAAATAAATTTGGCTTTTATCTAACTGCGAGATGGAGAGGTGTGTTGGTAAAATGCCGCTAATTGTCCACGGTTGACGGCCATATTCTGCAACAATCCAACCCAATTCCGCAGCTACCCACGGTAAAGGAATCGCATAGACACACAACCATAATAACCAACGTTGTGGCGCAAGATTTTTGGTGGATAAAAACCAAAACGAGGCGGCAAAAATAAACAAAAACAGAAAACCTAAACCAACCATGATCCGAAATGACCAAAACAAGGGCGTAACTTTAGGAATGGTATCGTTTGCTGCTTGTTTGATTTGGGCTTCGGTCGCGTCAGTGACGTTAGCGGTATATTTTTTTAACAATAAGCCATAACCCAAATTGGCTTTGTGTTGCTCAAAGGCGGCACGAATTTCAGGCGTGTTTTCACCTGCTTTTAGTTTCAGCAAAACCCCGTAAGCAATCATGCCATCACGAATTTTGGCTTCATGCTCAATTTTTAGGTCTTTTAAGCCTGTTACTTGTTGGTCAAGGGAGCGTGTGGCAATTAAACCTAAGGCATAGGGAATTTTTACTGCGTAATCGGTGCGTTCTTCGGCTTGGTTGGGAATACCAAAGAGGGTGAAAGCCGCAGGGGCTTTTTGCGTTTCCCATTCGGATTCAATGGCGGCGATTTTGACTTTTTGCACTTCACCCACGGTATAACCTGACTCATCACCCAAAACTATCACCGATAATACCGACGCTAAACCAAAACTGGCGGCAATGGCAAAGGAGCGTAACGCAAAACCGACATCACGCGCTCTGAGTAAGTAAAAGGCTGAAATGCCTAAAACAAACATTGAAGCTGTGACGTAACCTGCGGCAACGGTATGAATGAATTTAACTTGCGCAACAGGATTAAAAAAGACATCAACCATGCTGGTAAGTTCCATACGCATGGTGACGTAATTAAAATCAGCACCAACAGGATTTTGCATCCAACCATTAGCGACTAAAATCCATAATGCCGATAAATTAGAACCAACAGCCACTAAAAACGTTGTGCTTAAATGTTGAATTTTTGACAGTCTGTCCCAACCAAAGAAAAACAAACCGACAAACGTGGACTCTAAAAAGAAAGCCATCAAGCCTTCAATCGCTAATGGCACACCAAAAATATCGCCGACATAATGCGAGTAATACGCCCAGTTAGTGCCAAATTGAAATTCGAGCGTTAAACCTGTCGTTACGCCCATCGCAAAGTTGATACCAAATAATTTGCCCCAAAACTTAGTCATATCTTTATAAATTTGCTGACCTGTCATGACATAGGTCGCTTCACAAATAAATAAAATCCACGATAAACCCAGTGTTAATGGAACAAAGAGAAAATGAAACAGAGCGGTTGCCCCGAATTGCATTCGCGACAGTTCAACCACTTCATTCATGGTTTTAACTCCTTAGGTGAGGAAGAGGGAGGAAGGGAAGGCGAGAAAAATTGCTGTTGAATACGGTTGTCATCTACTTTCATGTGCAGTGCGACAGGATGGGAAAACCATTGCAACCAAATCAGCCATAACAGGCAGCATTTGATCAACAAAATAATCACAATTTGATGGCTTAGTTGAGCAGGTTTTTTCGGTCTAATCATCACCATTTATCGAGTCCTTACGATACTCCAAAAAATAAGTGCGGCGGTCATTTAATAACGTATATCACAAAAAGATGGACTATTTCCTTGTTTTTTGTGTGGTTAAATAGGTAAAAAATATACCAGTACAACATAAAACTGGCTCGCTATTTGACGGTCTTCAGTGGCAAACATCCTTGTTCTCGAGTCACAGTAAGAGTATGGGACATTTGGTGGCAATCGTCGATGTGACATAATGTCGCAGACTAAACTGGCAAAAATTGTAAAATATTCAAGTCGTTAATAGAAGTATCGTTGACAAGAACATTCGCTAAACGGGACGAGCAGTGATGTCTAATGACCTAAGTTTAATGACTTTAGAAAGATATGCCGATGAAGTAACAACAAGGAAAATGATGTATTGTCAATTTAGGTTATAATCTTCATCTAAGCAAGCGGTTGTTTTGCTTGAGCCTGAATTGATACTTTATGTTTGATGCGGATTTTTTATGACGTCACCAATAGCACCAACCACTACAGAAACTGTCGCTACTGAGCCACAATCAGCAACGACCGAAGTCCGTGAAAATAGCGAGAGCAAAGAGCCTGTCACGTTGTCAGAGTTTATTGCCGATGCCTTGCGAGCCAAAAAAGACCAAAAAGCCACAGGCTTTCAACAGCAAAATAAACCAAACCATCATAAAACACCCAGTCGTCCGCCGCATGGTACTCGTCGTTCGATGGGCAAGCGTTAATACTGCGTTAATATATTGACAGTGACTCAAAGGTAGCAGAGCATTTCAACATAATTAAAAAAGAGAGCGTCGTTATGCAAGGCCATGTTTCTGGCACGTATGTGTGCTTATTGTTTGAATGGCTCAATGAGCGTGGCTTGGATGCAGAGACGGTTTTACAACGTCCGCGTCCTGATTTAGATGAACGGATTCGCGTGCCATTTCAAGAATGGCGAGAGATGCTCGAACGCGTGTCGCAATTAACCCAAGACCCTTTTTTTGGCTTGCAGGTTGGTAGCCGTATCACCCCACGCCATTTGGGAATATTGGGTTACGTTTCCTATTCCTGTAATACCTTGGGTGAAGCACTGCTGCGTCTGCAACGGTTTGAAGATTTAGTTTATGCAGTTAATGACCTAAAAGTCAGTTTTGAAGGCGATTTAGTTCTATTGCAATGGGGTGCTGAGTTAGGCGTGACGGGTGAATTAGCCGATCAAACGGTACAAGCGGCGTTGGTCAGTTATATTCGGTATATTATTGAGCCTGAGTTTACGCCCTCTTATATGAGCTTTATTAATCCTACGCCGAGTGAAGTGAAGCCGTATGAGGATTTCTTTCGTTGTCCTGTTCGCTTTGAAGCGAGTTATACAACCTTGGCATTTCCTGCGTTATGGTTAGCAAAACCCGTTGCTAAACCAGACCCTGTGTTACGCGATATTTTGGATCGCCAAGCTGAAAATTTATTGCAGCAATTGCCTGCGAATGATGAGTTTGTCGATGCCTTGCGTCATGCCATTCATGCGGCGATTCATGCGGCAACGCCGAATTTAGATGTTGTTGCCATGCGGATGCATTGTTCACCTAGAACCTTGCAACGACGTTTGGATGAACGGAGCTTAAAGTTTCAAGTGCTGTTAGATGATGCGCGTTTGCAGTTAGCGAAGCGTTATTTGAGTAAGAGCAACACATCTCTGAGTGAGATTGCTCTATTGCTCGGTTATGCGGAACAAAGCGCGTTTAATCATGCATTTAAGCGTTGGACAGGTTCAACTCCGAAGGCATGGCGTGAGAAAAATGCGGCAGTGTCTTCTAATTGGTGATGGTGGTATGGGCGAAAAAATTTTCGCCCTTGTTTTAAGAGGTGGGCAACTGCTTAACGATAGTAATAATGCCCGCCAAATAACTGTTAATACTAATATAAATAACGCTAGTACCTTCTTTTTGTAGTTCGTTGGCTTTTTCAGGGCTTAATAAAGTGTTAATGCCCAATTCCTGCATCAAGGTATAACTACCCACTGCAATAATTCGCCCATCAACATTACCCGTCATGCCATAACCTGTGTGTAACTTAAAGTCTTGTACGGCATTAATGGGCAGTTTGCGTTTTTGCACTTCGTTGACAATGGCTTTGGCTAAACGATGCTCACAAGCTTGGCCAACACTCGCGGCAACATGAAGCACCACATCAGGCGTAAAACCAGCCCGAATGACAATGTTTTCAAAAAATGCAGGGGTTTCGGTGGGAGCTTTATTGCTTAAAGTGGGTTTATTTATTGATGGGGCTTGAGAGTTGGCAAGCAGTTTAAAAGCGAATAATACTAAAAGAATGACAATAGCGAGAGCTAATAGGAGATAAGTATTCTGGCTTGTAAGTGTCGTTATTGTCATTAGGTCAAGTTTCCACAGCAGATCACGAAAATTGAGTGGAGCATACGATATTGACTGTACTTAGGCAAAACTTAGGCAAAATACCTGCCATAAAAAAGGCGAACCGAAGTTCGCCTTTTTGCCGTGTTAAGTGAGCAAACTCACTGACACGTTATGATTAGCGACGTACCCACTCTTGTGGAGCGCGACGTGGCTTGTCAAATTGGCCTTGGCTTTCGCTGCTACGTTGAGGCTTGTCAGCAAAGTTACGGTCATCACGCGCTGCAAAACGACGTGGTTGTTGATCGCCACGCGGAGCGGAGTCACGATTGCCAAAATCACGCGCTGGACGATCAGCACCTTCAGTACGAGCAGGGCGACGAGCGCGATCCGACTCAAAGCTATATGGCGCATTTTCAAAGCGGCGTGGTTGTGGTTGTGCACGAGCGGCTTGGAAATCTTGGCTACGTGGTGCATCACGATTAAAGTCGCGTGGCGCAGCATTGTCAAAACGTGGTTGACTCGGTTCTGAACGCGGTGCATCGTTAAAAGTACGCGGAGCATCATTAAAGGTGCGTGGTGCGCGGTCAGCACGGTCGTCAAAACGAGGTACGGCTGGACGGCTTTCGCCACGGAAACCACGATCATCAATACGGGCATCACGACGTGGCGCAGCAGGGCGGCTGTTAGTCCGCTCTTTACGGTCATTGCTCCAACGATCTTTAGAACGGCTAGTATCTGCGCCTGTACGTGGTTTTGGTGCGCGTTGCGGCTCTAAACCCGCAATCTCGGTCACTTCAACACGAATCGGTAATAAACGTTCAATACGTTGCCATTTGAAACGTTCACCGTGTTGTACTAAGTTAATCGCAGTACCTGTACGGCCAGCACGACCTGTACGGCCAATACGGTGAATGTAATCTTCGCTATGCTTAGGCAAGTCGTAGTTTACAACGTGAGAAATGCTTGGAATATCAATACCACGTGCAGCTACGTCAGTTGCCACGAGGATTTTAATATCGCCACGACGTAAGTCAGACAAAGTGCGGTTACGCATGGATTGCTTCATATCACCATGCAAAGCACTGGCGGAGAAGCCAAGGTCACATAAATCACCCGCCAATAAATCGGCTTCGGCTTTAGTGGCTGTAAAAACAATGGCTTGTTGGACATTTTCATTAGTCAACAAATGTTCAAGCATACGTTGTTTGTGATTGAGGTCATCGACAAAGTGAATGCGTTGTTCAATTTTGTCGTATTCCATTTGTTTTTGAGCAATGGAAATACGGACAGGATTGTTAAGCATTTCTGCCGCTAAATCACCAATACGACCCGCTAATGTTGCCGAGAACATTAAGGTTTGACGATTTTCGGGTGTGCGACCCACAATCGCGTCAATATCATCAGCAAAGCCCATATCTAACATACGGTCGGCTTCGTCAAATACCAACATCGACAATTCGCTTAAATCAATACGACCTGAGTTCATGTGATCTAATAAACGACCGGGTGTGGCAATCAAAATATCGGGCATTTTTGCCAACATATCCAATTGTTTTGGATAAGGCATACCGCCAACAATACTGGCGCAAATGGTGCGCTTGAGGTATTTGTCGAATTGTGTCGTAGCGGAAGTGACTTGTTGAGCCAATTCACGTGTTGGTGTTAACACCACTAAATGTGGACGTGCAGGTTGCGGACGTGGACGGCGACCTTTAACACGTTGAGAATTATCTTCTGGCTCAGGTAATGGCTTTTGCGAAATCAATTGCAAAGCGGGCAAAATAAAAGCCGCTGTTTTGCCTGAACCTGTTTGGCTAGAGACTAATAAGTCACGACCAGCCAAGAATGCAGGAATCGCTTGTGCTTGCACAGGCGTTGGTTTTTTATAATCTAAATCATCTAAGGCTTTAACAATAGCCGCTTGCAAGCCTAAGGCTGCAAATTCGTTTTCAACAATAATTTCGGAAACAGCAAGCGTGGGGATGGATGCAGACAAAGGCAATCCAGCATGATCAGCAGTGGTCATGTATAAACTTCTATATGTGGGGTGGCCCGATATGTCGGGCGAAATGCTAACCTAGGAACTAGGACAGACTCAGAATGGCTTTTTAATTTTGTCCAAATTCTGCATAAATAAATGCAGACAATAACTCGTAACCGTGTAAATCATAAACAGTTTTGAGTGACAAAATACCAGTGTAAGTCCCAATAAAGTGTTAGCCACTAAGGCTTCGACGCCAATCAATCAGACCGCTCGACTCATAATAAGAGTTGAAGCGGGATTCGCGAGGGGGCTATTTCATCAGCCCGTCAGAACAGGATAAATACCTGCATAGACGTGAATATAGATCGGAGGCGAGGCTTTTCGCGTGTCTTTCAACGCGGCGCGAATTGTAGCGGATTTTTTATGACAAGTGTGAAATATTTTAAGTAAGGGCGAAAAATATAAAGAAGAGGCTTCGATTCCGCTCAGCCAGCGTAAACGTGCTCCCTGAGCGAAGTCGAAGGGTTGGTTAAACTCAATATAAACATAAGACGACGTTTTAACGCGGCGACTCAAAAAATACATAAGGCGTGCTGTAATCACTGATTTCAAAATAGACTTTCTTTTCGCCTGTATCGGCAATCATGTTGAGATTTTCATCTAAAACGCCATAGCCATAACGATAAGGACGAATGTTACTATCGTCTGTCCCCGTCGCTGTGGTCATTTTATCAATTTTAATGAAACGTCTGACTAGCTTTTCGCCCGCATAGACCTCTAAGACACCGTCTGTGCCAGTCCAGTTTTGCACACTGCGACTAATTTTATTTTGCTGTTCTTGCGAACAAGAGGCCAGTAACAGAGCGAAGAATAAAAAGCTGATAGATTTCATCACAGTTTCCGTAGGTGAGTGAGGGCGCAATAATCGTTCTGATTATGCTAGAGTCGGCTCATTAACCCAAGTTTATTTACTGTAAGTATTTTTATGACCAAGCCTATTTTACATTTTGCGCATGCCAATGGCGTACCTTCGGCCTGTTATCGTAAGTTGTTGAATGAGTTATCACAGGATTATCAAGTCGTCACCATTCCCCAAATAGGAACGGATCCACGGTTTCCTGTGGATAATCATTGGCAGTCTTTAATGGAGCAAGTGGCTGATTCAATTCGGCGACAAAGTGGTGGTGAACCTGTCGCGGTAGTCGGGCATTCTTTGGGAGCGTTGACTTCGTATATGGCCGCGCATCATTATCCTGAATTGTTTAAGTCGTTGGTGATGCTTGATCCGCCGCTACAAAATGGTTTTGCCGCTTATGCGCTGCAACTCGCTAAACTGTTGGGGCGTGATGAAAATTTGACTCCTGCGGGCAAAAGTAAAACGCGTCGTGAGTTTTGGGAAAGTCGTACTGAAGCTGCTGTGAACCTGCGTCCAAAAACGCTGTTTAAGGCGTTTGATGCCGATTGCTTTGCTGATTATATTCAATACGGTTTAACGGATTATGAAGGAGGGGTAAAGCTAACCATTCCTGTAGAAACAGAAGTCGCTATTTTTAGAACAGTGCCGAGTAATCCGTGGCGTTATTGGCGACAATTGAAAGTGCCTGCAACTATAGTAGTGGGTAAAGAAAGTCATTTTGCAACAACAGGTAGCCCTGAGCGTTTAGCCCGACATCAGCCTGTCAAATTGGTTTATACCGATGGGGGACATATGTTTCCTTTGGAAAAACCATTGGCAACGGCGGAGTTGGTGAAAAAACTGTTATTAGGATTGGCGTAGGGGCAAATAATCATTTGCCCTATAACGATACAAAAAATAGGAACTAAATTTTGTTAAGTTAGCCTTAATGTTTATCTTTTAGAGTGAAGTCTCTTCAACAGGATTAGAGATTATCACAATGAAAAAAATTACCCTTATTCCATTGTTAGTGATGGGACTCACTGCTTGTGGCGGTAGTAGCTCAACAACATCAAGTAATAATCCAGGTGGCGCAACGCTTGCGCCAATGGCACCCGCGACTTCCAAAATTACAGGAACAGTGCCTGGTACACGTATTGATGCAATAGCAGATAATGGCCGTACTTATACGGTGAATTCGGTGAATGATGGTACAGCGAAACACCCGTTTTCTTTAGAGTTACCTTCAGGAATGGGCTATCGTTTGGTGATGGTGACCAATGAAAATACAGCCGATGAAGTGATTACTCCGATTGGCTTCAAAGATGCTCAAGGCGCAGTGCAAACGCGATTAAAATTTCAAGCGGGTCAAACCATTGATTTAGGCAATGTGCCTTTAGCGATGGGACACAATGCAGCGGCGTTAACAGATAGCAATCATGACGGTGTTATTGATTCACCAATGATTTTGGATGATGTGGGTGCTAAAAATCCGCTTACCCAAGTCGATGCAGATAAAGATGGAGTCAATGATTTTTCGGATGCCGATCATGGTGGATATAAGTACGCTAATGGCGTGATTGACTCCTTAGACACTAATCATAATGGTGTGCCTAATTTATACGAAGACCAAGATGGTGATGGTATTGTGAATGCCAAAGATACTGATATCAATGGCGATGGCATTCTTAACGCCAATGATACTGTGACAAATACTGACACTGACCACGATGGCATACCCAATATTATTGATGCAGACTCATTAACGAAAGTGGTTGTTGACAGCAATAATGACGGTTATATGGATGATGACTTAAACCGTGACGGTTTTCATGATAGCGATGTCAATCGTGATGGATATTTAGAAGACGACCTAAACCATGATGGTTTTCACGACACGGATAGCAATCATGACGGTTATTATGATGATGACTTAAATCATAATGGTGAGCATGATGGTAATGACAGAGATTAAAATAAATAGCTAATCGCGTTTATGGTGATACTGAGCTTGGCGAAGCGTTGAATGCCTATTCGACAAGCTCAGTAAGCCTTCAACCGCGAATTAAACTTAAAAACTCATTGCGAGTTTGGGCATTATCCCTAAAACGTCCCAACATCACCGAGCTAGTCATCACCGAGTTTTGTTTTTCCACGCCGCGCATCATCATACACATGTGTTTTGCTTCGACGATTACGCCGACACCTTTGGCATCAGTCACTTGCATGACCGCTTCAGCAATTTGTTTGGTTAAGTTTTCTTGAATTTGCAGCCGACGGGCAAACATATCAACAATACGGGCGACTTTTGATAAACCCAGCACTTTACCCGATGGTAAATAAGCGACATGGCATTTACCAATAAACGGTAATAAATGATGTTCGCACAACGAATACAATTCAATGTCACGGACAATCACCATTTGGTCGTTATCAGACGGAAAAATGGCATTGTTGACGATAGTATCTAAATCTTCATCGTAGCCTTTGCATAAATATTGAAAAGCTTTGGCGGCACGTTTCGGGGTGTCGGCTAAACCAGCACGATTCAGGTCTTCGCCAATCGCGGTAATTAAACTGGCATAGGCTTGTTCCATGATCAATTCTCTGCAAATACGAAATAATCGCGCACCTTAGCCGAAAGTCTTCAATGGGTAAAGCCTACAGCATCACGACTTGCTGATTTAATCGTGTATGAGCAGCTGTAACTTTTTCGCTAGCTCGTTTAACAATAAAGGTTTGGTCATGTAGTCATTCATGCCGGCATCACGGCAGCGGATTTGATATTCGGGCAGGGCGTGAGCGGTCAGCGCAATAATGGTGATGGGTGATTTCTGTTGCTCGCTTTCCCAATGCCTGATTTTTCGGGTTGCTTGCAAACCATCTAAAATGGGCATTTCACAATCCATTAAAATAACATCAAAATCATCATGATGTTTACTAATAATACCAAATGCTTCTTCGCCATTTTTAGCAAGTTGGACTTCGATGCCTAATTGTCTAATTAATGAACTAATAATCAGTTGATTGACGGCATTATCCTCCGTCAATAAGATGCGTAATTTCGATAAGCCCCCATCAGCCCAAGGCATCGCGTGCATTTTGGGGTTGGTGATGGTAATTAATTCTTCGGTTAATATTAATGGCAATAAAATAACAAACGAAGAGCCGTGACCTAGTTTACTACTGACATGAAGGCTGCCACCCATTAACTCAATTAACTGTTTACTAATCGCTAAACCTAAACCCGTTCCACCATATTTTCGGGTAATAGATGCATCGGCTTGATGGAAAGCGGTAAATAAATGCGCTATTTGCTCTTGAGATAAACCAATACCTGTATCGATAATGGTTAACTGTACTTGAACGTTATTTTTGTCAATTTGTACTACACGTTGAGCATGTAAAGAAACATGTCCTTCAGTGGTAAACTTCAACGCATTATTTAATAAATTAAATAAAATTTGCCGTAAACGTGTTGGATCACCTTCGACCCATTGAGGAAAGTCATCGGTCATATTAAGCAAAAGTTCGACAGGTTTTTCTTCTTGGTTGGCAGATAATATTTGATAGATGTTGTGAATGAGTTTTTGAATATCAAATGGTGTTGACTCTAAATTAATATTACCAGAAGTGATTTTTGAATAATCTAAAATATCATCAATAATACTCAGTAATAATTGCCCTGAGTTTTGCAGTAAGCTTAAATAATGGTGTTGAGATTCTGTGAGTGTTGTTGCTTCTAATAGTTGCGTTACGCCAATGACTGCATTCATGGGGGTTCTAATTTCATGGCTCATGCGTGCTAAAAAGTCTGTTTTGGCGGCACTTTCGGCTTGAGCAACGAGCATTTCTTGCTCTTTGGCTTCTTTTTCTTTTTGTAGTGCTTTCAAACGTTGAGCAAGGCCAATCGATAATAATATTTGCTGCGCGGCAAAGGCGAGTTGTGTATAAAAAAGTGCATTGCTGATTTCATTACCACCAAAAATTAATAATAGAATAAAATAAGCACCAACAATAATTAATAATCCCCATGAAATAATAAACAAACGTGCTTCATTTAAGCCTTCAAGCCAGCGTTTAACACCAACAAAAAATAATAAAAAAACGGTAATTAGGCTTAATAAAGTATTGAGCGGTGCGATGATGTAAGTAGGAATAACAATATGAATAATGGCGCAAAGTGAAAAAACTATTGCGCATGTTTTTAAGAAGCGATGCAATGTGTTATTCGCTTTAGTATGCAAATAGTTACGTGCAAATAAACAGGCTGAACCCATGGTTAGAAAAGAAAAGGTATCAACCATTTTATTATTGAGTTGCGGCGAGTTAGGCCAAAATTGAAATAGTGAGCCTTGAGAGGAGGCAAAAAACAATAAAGTCGAAAATACATAATAAAAGTAAAGCAGTTGTACTTTCTCTCTAGTCAGGAAAAACAATAAGAAGTGATATAAAAACAAACCAATAACAACACCATAAGTCAGACTGATTAACGAGTCGTGACGGTTATTTTGGCTGCTAAAATAATTGTATTGGCTTAAACGTAATGGCAGATAAAAGGTGTCTGTGGTTTCAGCATAAATATAATAGTGATATGTTTGTTTGGCTGGAATAATAAATGGTATTGCCAATGTACGAATTTTAAGCTCACGGGCATTATAGGGAAGAGCATCGCCAACCGATTTTCTGATCGTTTTATCTGCTTGTGGCTCATAGAATTCTATTTTGTCAAAAATATTAAAATCGCTAGACAAGACGAGTTGTAACGGCTGGTCAGTGATATTAGCGGCTTGAAAGCGAAACCAACAAGCAGATTCGCGAAAGCCAAAAGAAATTTCTGGGCTATTCAGTGGCTCAAAATGTAACTGTTTGACTTCATTTAATGTTTTGCCATCAATATCATCACAGACATAGCTTATTTCAGGGGCAAGTCGTTGCTCGGTAAATTGTTCGTCTATTTGTACACTCGCATAACTGACGCATGAGAAAAAACAGCAAAGCAAGCAGGCTATCCCTATTGATAAAATGTCGAACCGAATAGCCTGTTTACTCATCGTTTTTCTTCTGCATTTTTCGGCGGTTGTTGTTTTTTGAGTAATACCATGACTGCGCCATTTCCACCATCCTTAGGCGGCGCACTGTGAAAGGCTAAAACGCTGCGATGTTGTTGTAACCAACCATTGACGCAGGTTTTTAATAAGCCCGCCTGTGTTTCATCATCTTTTCGATAGCCTTTACCATGAACAATTTTAATAATCGTAATGCCTTCGTTTTGCGCTTCAAAAATAATATCTAGTACGGCTTGTCGTGCTTGTTCAACTGTACAGCCATGTAAATCAACGGCTGCTTTCCACATCAATTGACCGTCTTTGAGCTTTTTAAAGACACCTTGTTGAATCCCTGTACGGCGAAAACTCAAAATCGCTTCGTTACTGACAGGGTTTAACAAAGCGACGGTATCGGATAGGGCTTCGTGTGCCATGTCGGCAGCGCCTTCTGCGGCGGCTCGTCGGGCAACCGTGTTTTCATCCCATTTGGCGCGTAAATTGGTTTTGACGCTGACTGTTTCTTCAATCACTAAACGCTGAACGCCTTTGGTCGCTTTAGCAAATAAGCTGGCATCGTCTAAATCGTCATCAGGATTTTTTGGCGGGACGATTTTAGGTTTAACGACGATAGGGGCAACTTGTGCTGCAACTAAGGTTTTTTTTAGGTCGGATAATAATTTTTTGTTCATGATGAAGTGATGAATAGGGCAATGAAAAAGAATGTCGCTATTATCCTGTAATGTGAGCAAATAAGCGATTACCGCGCAAGTCTTAAACACTGTTACAATTCGCTATTATTTTTTTAGTTTGAGGATGTGAATGTGGAAGCTTCCGCGTTAATCACAAAAACCACGTTGGCAGATGCTGTTGCCGAGTTAGTCACCATTCGCGATTTTATACGTTTTACCGTGTCTTGTTTGCGTAGTGCCGATGTTCATGTGGGTCACGGCACAGAAGACCATTTTGCCGAAGCAACCGCGTTAATTATGCAATCATTATCGTTGCAATGGTCAGCCGATGCCGAAATTTTAGATGCCAAATTATTACGCAGTGAAAAACAAGCAATTGTTGAGTTGATTGATAAACGGATCAACGAGCGTACACCCTTAGGTTATTTATTAAATCTGTCTTATTTCTGTGGTCATCCGTTTTATGTCGATGAGCGTGTGTTAATTCCACGCTCACCGATTGCTGAACTGATTGAAGATCGTTTTGCACCGTGGTTGGAAAATGAACCGCAACGTATTTTGGATTTGTGTACAGGCTCAGGTTGTATTGCCATTGCGTTGGCTTATGTGTATCCCGATGCCATTATTGATGCGGCTGATATTTCTTTAGATGCTTTATCGGTTGCTGCGGTCAATGTTGAGCATCATCAAGTAGCGGCAGAAAATGTCAATTTGATAGAGTCCGATTTATTCAGCAAATTACCCAATCTGCGTTATGACTTAATCGTCAGTAATCCACCGTATGTCGATGCCGAAGACATGGCCGATTTACCCGAAGAGTATCAGCGTGAGCCTGAATTGGCATTAGCGGCAGGGGTTGATGGCTTAGATATCGTCCGTAAAATACTTGCCGAAGCCGCCGATTGTTTAACGGAAGATGGTTTGTTAGTCGTTGAAGTCGGCAACTCCGAATGGGCATTAGCGCAATCTTTTCCTGAAGTAGAGTTTGATTGGGTAGAGTTTAAGCGCGGTGGTTCTGGTGTGTTTGTTTTAACAGCGCAACAATGCCGTTTTTATCAGCAAATGTTTCGGGAGGCTGTTTAAATGGCAGGTAATAGCATAGGCCAATTATTTCGGGTGACAACCTTTGGTGAGTCTCACGGATTAGCATTAGGCGCGATTGTCGATGGTGTGCCACCAAGCCTTGAATTAACTGAAGCGGATATTCAACTGGATTTAGACCGCCGTAAACCTGGCACATCACAGTTTGCCACGCAACGTCGCGAAGATGACCAAGTAAAAATTCTTTCAGGTGTTTTTGAAGGCAAAACGACAGGTACACCGATTGGTTTACTAATCGAAAACACCGACCAAAAATCGAAAGATTATGGCAACATCGCTACCACTTTTAGACCGGGTCATGCCGATTACACCTATACGCAAAAATACGGTTTTCGCGATTATCGCGGTGGCGGTCGTTCGTCTGCGCGTGAAACGGCGATGCGTGTGGCCGCAGGTGCGATTGCGAAAAAGTATTTATTTGAGAAGTTTGGTATTTTAATTCGTGGTCATGTCACCCAAATCGGCAATGAAATGGCGCAGCAATTGGATTGGTCAATTGTCAACCAAAATCCCTTCTTCTGTGGTGATGCCGAAGCGATTCCTCGTTTTGCCGCCTTAGTCACCAGTTTGCGCGAAAAGGGCACAAGTTGCGGCGCACGTTTACAAGTGGTTGCTGACAATGTGCCTGTCGGTTGGGGCGAGCCTGTCTTTGATCGTCTTGATGCCGATATTGCCCACGCGATGATGAGCATTAACGCGGTAAAAGGCGTAGAAATTGGTGATGGTTTTGCCGTTGCTGGTCAGTTTGGCCATGAGTCGCGTGATGAGTTAACACCGCAAGGGTTTACGGCCAATCATTCGGGTGGCGTGATGGGGGGGATTTCGAGCGGCCAGCAAATTGTTGTTTCGATTGCCTTAAAGCCGACATCCAGTATTACTACCGCAGGCCGTAGTATTGATATGGACGGTAATGCCATTGAAATGCTGACTAAAGGCCGTCATGACCCCTGTGTCGGTGTACGGGCAACGCCGATTGCTGAGGCAATGTTAGCGATTGTGTTAATGGATCACTTTTTACGTCATCGCGCACAAAATGCCGATGTTGTCATGCCGTTATCGCCGATTGCACCTTAAATTGTAGGGGCGGTTTTAACCGCCAATTTTATGGGCGAATCAATTCGCCCCTACAACCATATACATAAAAACTATGCCCAACCCAGCACTTCCTTTTTGGCGATTATCGTCGTTCTACTTCTTCTATTTTGCCGTCTTAGGCGGCTTTATGCCGTATTGGAGTTTATATCTCCAAAATCTACATTTTGACGAAAAAGCGATTGGTCAGTTACTCGCTATTGGTATGTTAACGCGGATTGTTGCGCCCAATTTTTGGGGTTACTTAGCGGACACCACAGGCAAACGGATTGAGTTAGTCCGTTTTGGTGCGGTGATGATTAGCGTTTTTTGGCTTGGTATTTTTTTTGTCGGGCACAGTTTTTATCTCATGGCCTTAGTGCTATTTGCCTACAGTTTTTTTCAAAATGCGATTTTGGCGCAGTTTGAAGCCGTCACCATTGCTCATCTTGGTCAAGATCGTGACTTATACGGCAAAATTCGCTTATGGGGTTCGGTTGGCTTTATCGCCACGGTCGCAGGTTTTGGCTATTTATTTGATGTCATTTCCATTCATTATTTGCCTGTTCTATTGTTAGTGTGTGCTGTGATTGCTGCCGTCTTTAGTTTTTCGGTGCCTAGTCCTGCCCAAGAAAAAAAGACCAAAGAAACACACACAATATGGCATACGCTAAAAAAGCCCTTAGTCTTTAGTTTTTTTATCGTCCATTTTTTATTGCAGTTTTCTCACGCCCCGTATTACAGTTTTTATAGCGTTTATTTAGAAAGTCATGGCTATAGTCGTGGTGTTATTGGCTTATTGTGGGCATTGGGTGTACTGGCCGAAGTCATCGCTTTTACCCAATCTCATCGTTTACTACAGAAATTTACCGAATATCAATTAGTGTTAAGTTGTTTGCTTTTGGCAAGTTTGCGTTGGCTGGTGATTGCTTTCGCGGTCGATACGCCTGCGCTGTTGTGGATGGTGCAAGTGTTGCACGCCTTTAGTTTTGCAATTTTCCATGCAGCGGCTATGAGCTTTATTTACCGTGAGTTTTCGCAAGGTCAACAAGGACAGGGACAAGCGATTTATAGCGCGTTATGGGGTTTAGGTGTTGCAATTGGCTCTTGGTTGGCTGGCATGGTGTGGCTACCCTTGGGTGCAACAGGTATTTTCTGTTTTGCCGCGCTTTCTTGTTGGGTGGCGGTGATGGTATTGAGATTAGGTTATCAAGCACAGCAAAAACAATATTGATTTTTACGCAAATAAATATACGATGGGGGGTATGTAAAACTCAAGAGACTACAGCCATGAATACGCCGCAAGCCAACCATCAAACCGAAGTCATTAAACGTTTAGCTCGCGTCGAAGGTCAGATTCGTGGTATTCAAAAATTGATTGTTGCTGAGTCCGATTGTGAAAAAATCCTCCAACAAATGACAGCCGCTCGACGCGCCTTAGATAAAGCTTTTTTTGATATGTTGGCCTGCGTTATTGAAGCCAATGTCGTTGAAGAAGCAGAAACAAAACCTGTTGCGGAACGAATGGCCGAAGTCAAAGCACTGCTCACACGATATGCGTAACAAACAGAAACCGAGAGCGTAACCGCCTGACGGTTTTATTGTGTCATCATTGCTTAACTTTTTACGACTTACGCGGTTATCGCTTATTTGCTCGCATTTTAGCCGCTATGGGCGGTTTTATGTTCGCAAAACGCGCTAATCGAGGTTCGATGTGTAAATCCCACCTTTCTGTGTGAGCACTGCCGACATGACTATCGACGACTACTCACAACTTTCTCCTGACTTAGTGATTCGCGCTGTCGAAAGTACAGGCCGAATCAGTGATGCCCGCGTGATGGCGTTAAACAGCTATGAAAATCGGGTATATCAAATTGGTATCGAAGACGAAAAGCCCGTTATCGCAAAATTTTATCGACCTGCACGCTGGCAAACAGCGCAGATAATTGAAGAGCATCATTTTTGCCAAGATTTGGTGGCGACAGAGCTGCCCATTGTTACGCCCTTAATGGCTCCGCACTCCACAGAAACCTTGTTTGAATTTGAAGGTTATCGTTTTGCACTCTTTCAGCGTAAAGGCGGACAAGCTCCCGAAGCAGGTGATTTAGAGCAAATTCATCGTATTGGTATGTTGTTAGGGCGAGTGCATGCCATTGGCAAACAACAGGATTTTATCGCCAGACCTCGGCTGACTGTTGAGCGTTTTCTTCGTGTGCCTTATCAATGTGTAAGAGAAGGCTTTATGCCGTCGTCGTTATTGGCGCGTTACGATGCTGTCATTACCTTAATAAGTGACAAAATTGCGGCATTACAACTCAATCAATCGGTCTTTATTCGCACGCATGGTGACTGTCATTTAGGCAATATTTTATGGACGCGTGATGATGGCCCTTGGCTGGTTGATTTTGATGATTGCCAATCTGCACCCGCGATTCAAGATTTATGGATGTTGTTAACGGGTTCTCGACACGAGCAAGAAAGTCAGCTTTCTGAGTTGCTCGATGGTTATACGATGTTTTGTGATTTTGATGCCCGTGAATTGCGGTTAATTGAAGGCCTACGCAGTCTAAGGATGATTCATTATGCCGGTTGGTTGGCGATGCGTTGGAATGATCCTGCCTTTCCCAAGTATTTTCCGTGGTTTAACACCGACAGTTATTGGCAACAGCACGTTGCAGAACTGGAGCAACAATGCCGTTTAATGGATGAGCCACCGTTACGTTGGCTTTAAGGTGCAGGACTCACGCGAATACTGCCAACACAACTTGGCAAACCGGGTGCAATGTTTTCAGCCAGTCGTAAACCAAAATCATTGCCCAAGGCAGTCAGAGCTTTTGTTCTGGCAGTAAAAAAATGTTGTCCTGTAGGGCTAGTAGCAAACTGTAAATACGCCTGTAATTGCTCAGGCGTTAACGGCGAGTACAAATTGGCTAAAGACCGTTGTACTTGTTGATTCATAAACTCTACTTTGTTGCGTTTAGCAATATTTAAACCAATATTCGAACCAGGAATTTGCATCAACGCCAAACAATCATAGCTATCTAAACGTTCAATGAGTGCATTAGCACTGGCCAAAAAGACACTATTAAGTGTCGCGTTAAGTTGAGTGGCGTCACGAAGTTGAATGAGTGTTTCAGGTTGCGTCGAATTTTCAGGTTGATTGATGGTGTTGCGAAAATCAGTTTCTGCGGTTAATACGGCCTGACCTGTTGGGGATTGATAAAAGTCGATCACTGCTTGCATATCGTCAGTGCTGAGATGTTGCGCTAACGAGAGTTGGAGTTGTGCATCTATATATGGATTATTGACCGTTTCCTGAATGCTGTTTTGCACCTTTTCCAAAAAGCGTTTGGGAATCCACTCTTGTACTTCGCTGTCGTAAATGGGGGCTTCTAAATAGAGTAGGGGCGTGCGGAGTTGGCTGATGTTCAACAGTTTTTGTGCCACCAGTGTCGCGGAAACAGGCGGAATAATCGGCTGAAGTACCTTATGTTGACAAGCAGTTAAACTACTGACCAGTAACAACGTTGCCAACGTTCGTCTCATGACTTATCACTCTCACTCATTTGACCATGCAAGATTGCCAACATCGCCACAGCAGCCCGTGACAAGGTTCGTCGAGGATGATACACCACGCCGAGTGTTCGGTGCATATTCACGCTATGTAACGGCAATATCACCATTTCTTCATTGGCCATGCTGGCAGGCAAAACACTCCAACCTAAACCAATCGACACCATCATACGAATCGTTTCTAAATAATTCGTGGTCATCGTGACATTGAGATTTAAACCCGCCTTTTGAAATAGTTCCGCCGCAATTTGGCGCGTAAACGTATTTAAGGACGGTAAAATCGCAGGATGAGCGGTTAAATCAGATAAGTGAATATAGGCTTTTTGTGCAAGAATATGGTCTTTGCCCGCGACAAATGCCAACGGGTCATCCCAAATTTCTTCGGCGACTAAACGGTTATCGGCAATCGGCGGTAATGTCACGATGCCTAATTCTAAATCACCACTCAATACCGCTTCATAGGCAGCTTCGGAATCAATAAACTGAATATCTAATTGAACTTGCGGATGTTGTTGTGAGAAAGCACGTAAGGTTGGTGGTAAACGGTGTAAACCAATATGATGAGAAGTGCCAATTTTAAGGATGCCCGACACTTCACCTTCGACATCGGCCACACTTTTTTTAATATCGTCAAAATCGAGTAACCATTGACGAGCGCGCGGGAAAAGAGCGCGTCCCGCTTCGGTGAGTTGTACTCGGCGACCGACTCGATCAAATAAATTCACGCCGAGCATTTCTTCTAAGTTGCTGACCCGTTTACTAATGGCAGGTTGGGTAAAGTGTAATTTTTCTGCGGCTAAGGAAAAAGATTCAAAACGCGCCACTTCAATAAAAGCAACCAAATCAGCAGTATTCATAACAGGAGAAATATCCAGTAGTTAAGTCGCAACTCCCTGATCGCTGGATAACATCAATAAGGGAGTGCAAATAAAATCAGTGTTTAGTCAGCAGCTTATCAATACCGAGCCATGTCCGTAACTCTTGATAAACCCGTTCATCATCTAACAAAGCCAGATGGTTAATATCTTTGAGCATGACGCGTTTTAACAACGGAGCACTCAAGACATCGCCTTTTTCATCTTGAGCCAAAGCACTAGCAACAGGAACAATGCCATCACCAATCCAATTTTCCGCGTGTTTTTCACTCCACGCACTGGCCAACAGCAAATGATTTACCGACTCAGGTAAATGCGGCAAGATATTGTCAGCCGTCAAACGCGCATAGCGTAAGTCTTTAATACCTCGACTCCGAATATTGCCTAAACGCATGAGTGGCCGAGTATAAGGGGTAAAGTTCAATAAGTTATTGGCCTTATTGCCCACTCTTTCCCACGGTGCGCCCATGTGTGGTGAACCTAAATAAGCGGCATGGCTTAAACGTGCCAACCATGTGTGATGTTGCACTTCAGCCCAATGACTCGCGCTACGAATCAACAAGCCGCCCATGCTATGGCCAATCAAGATTAATGGTGTACCTTTATTGGCAAAATGCAATTGCAGTAGGTCAGCAAAATCCTCACCATTATGATGAATCGCCCGACCTGTGTTATAGCGCAGCCACGCTACTTTATAACCTAATTGAGCGAGCTCACTATAAAACTGGTTATGATTGGCAGATTGTTGCCATTCAAGGTCGCTATGACATAACCCGTGTAAAAAGAGTACATGTGCTTTAGCGGGCTCATGCGCCCACGTTGCCATGTCTAAGACTTCGCCATTTTCACTACGCAGGCTGATGGGGGTTGCTAATGGGCTATCCCAACTTTCGAGTTTATCTCCACATACACCATTGAGTGCTGCTTGGGTACGAATCGCTAAGGATTGATTAAATTCGGTACGGTGAGCGGTAAACATTTTGCTGAACTTGGCAATCAAGGCAAAGCTGCCTGCGACAATACGATAGGGAAAAGGCGCATGGCGAGCATTGGCTTGATGTTCTTTATTCAATGGCGAGGGTAAATAGGTAATGGTACTATGCATTTCTGCCACTAAATGAGTTAACTCTTGTGCACTTCGCATGGCTAAATGAAGGATAGCACCTGCGGCCTGAGCTGTTGTGCTAGATTCAGGCTTTTCAATCATAGGGGGAGCAGGCAGTTTGTTCATGTTATTACCTATTTAAGTGTACATTTGTACACTAATCTAGAAGGGGATTGAGATTTTGTCAAGTCTGCAAATAAAAATAAACAAACACATGATGTGTATGGTCATTTATATGGGGTATTATGAAAAGAGAATAAGAGGCAAAAACCCTCAAGCATGGATGCAGTTAAAAAGCACTGTGTCAATCAATGTTAATGACATTAAGCTCAAAAACGTCACCGTGACCACATTATAAATAACTTGATCGTTGGAGAACGCTTTATGTTAGCTACGCGCCATATTGTATTGTTTTTGGGGTTCAGTCTATCGGTAGAGGCTGCCTTAGCAGACTCATTACATGTGTGTGTTGATAAAAACCCGCTACCGCCCTTTGTGTATTCCGAAAAAATTAATGGTGCAGGGCAGTTACGGGGTTACTCTCTTGATTTAATCAAGCAATTATTAACAGGAGCGGGTAGTGCCTTTGATATTAAGTCACTTACGACTGCTGACATTCAGAAAAAACTTCAAAGTCCAGACCCCAAATCGGGCTGTGATATTGTTTTAGATATTAACAAAACCCCAGCTCAAGAAGCGTTTTTATGGCTAACGCCACCGATTTACCAATTAAATTATGATGTCATGTACAGTTGGGAGCGTTATATGACAGGCATGGGCGTAAAGTCCTTAGCTGATCTCAATAAATTAAAAATGTGCGGCATTAATGGCTATGACTATGGTTCTCTAAGCAAACAATTAAAAATAAAACTGATTCCAAATGTCAAAGATGCGATATTTGAACTCAAAGATAAGTCGTGTGATGGCTTTATTGCTGAGGGGGTGGTGATGCGGTATGGCCAGCGTATGAACTCTTATCAAGTTCCTCCCGTGGGTTGCATTCGTTTAGATGGCACGGCTAAGACGTATCACATTGGTATTGCCAAACACGTTGTTGGCGCGAATTTGCTACTCAGTAAAATCCAACAACAGCTCACAATCCTGTCAGCTAAAAGTGGCTCTCTTTCTAAATTAGCTGAGACTTATGATGTGAATGCCATTTCTTGTCAAGAACGCTTGAACGTTAGCCCATAATTAACAAAACATCCGCTATTTCTTCATGTTGCTTGGTTATAATCTCTCTCATTGCTAACTCATTGGGGAGAATTTTCATGATTAAAGTGGGTATTGTCGGTGGTACGGGTTATACAGGCGTTGAGTTGTTACGTTTATTGGCACAGCATCCAAATGTGCATTTACAAGCGATTACCTCGCGTACCGAATCGGGCATTGCCGTTTCACAGATGTTTCCCAATTTGCGTGGTCGTGTTGATGTCGCCTTTAGCGAGCCAACGGTTGAAAATTTAAGTGCCTGTGATGTGGTGTTTTTTGCGACACCGAATGGCGTGGCGATGAAGCAAGTCCCCGAGTTATTAGACAAAGGCGTTAAAATTATCGATTTGGCAGCCGATTTTCGCTTAAAAAATCCTGCTGAATGGCAACAATGGTATGGCATGGCACACGCTAGCGAAAACTTATTAGCCGAAGCTGTTTATGGTTTACCCGAAGTCAATCGTGAAGCGATTAAAACAGCACGTCTAGTTGCCAACCCCGGTTGTTATCCCACAGCAGTACAATTGGGCTTTTTGCCATTATTAAAGGCAGGTTTAATTGATAGCCAAACCTTAATTGCGGATGCTAAGTCAGGGGTATCAGGTGCAGGCCGTAAAGCCGAAGTGCCTACATTGTTTGCCGAAGCAGGTGATAGCTTCAAAGCTTATGGTGTTGCGGGGCATCGTCATTTACCTGAAATTAAACAAGGTTTAACCAGTATTTATGGCCAGCCCGTAGGTTTAACGTTTGTTCCTCATTTATTGCCATTGATTCGCGGTATTCATGCTACGTTATATGCTCGTTTAACTGCCGATGTTGCGGATATTCAAGCTTTATATGAGCAAACCTATCAACATGAAGCCTTTGTTGATGTCATGCCCGCAGGCAGTCACCCTGAAACACGTTCAGTCCGTGGTGCGAATATGTGTCGTATTGCGGTTCATCGTCCTCAAGGTGGCGACACGGTTGTCATTCTATCTGTGATTGATAACTTGGTGAAAGGTGCAGCAGGACAAGCCGTGCAAAACATGAATATTATGTTTGGCTTGGATGAAAGTACGGGCTTAAGTCAGATTGCATTATTGCCATAATTTTGGTTATTTTTGATGTAAGGGCGTGATGCTCACGCCCTTATCTAAAGGGAAGCTACCATGTGGCACAGTGGCCGTAGACAAAAACTGAAAAACTACATGGGGACACCCATCACAGCTAATCGCGTGGCATGGAGTTTAACGGCCATCTTGGGGTTAGGTCTTAGTGCGGGTGTCGCTTTTTATTTTGGCTATGACTACGGCTTACAATCAGTAGGTGCAAGTGCAGGTGAGGTTAAACAATTACGTTTGAGTACTCAACAACAGCAAAAAGAGCTTTTGCAATTAAAGAATGATTTAGTTTCGCTTAAACAAGACCGCGATATTGCTATTCAAACCGCCAAAAAATTGCAAGAAGATAATAAAAATCAACTCGCTAGTGTCGCCGATATGCAAGAACAAATCATGTTGTTCCAGCGTTTACTTGGTGCAAAAGGCTCGACTAATACTTTATCCATCGAAAATGTCACCATTAAAAAAATAGCTGATAATCAATTTCAATATCGCTTATTACTTACGCAAGTCACAAACAATCAAACCGATATTAGCGGAAAAGCGACGGTGCGTATTTTAGGTATGACCAAAAATCAGGTCATTACGGCTGTTCCTGTTGATTTTCGATTCCAATATTTTAAAAGTGTGACGGGGAGTATGACCTTGCCTGTTGGTTTTCAAGCAGATAGCATTGAAATTACCTTACAAGTGCTTGGTAAAAAAGCCACAAAAATAGAAAAACGCTTTAAGTGGGAAGTGGCGACATAAAGCGTCGTTTAGATTCAAGTTTCCATTCTAAGAACACGGCATTTGCAAAATACACTATAGCCGAAAGGCTAAACTCCTTGTAGCATCCCAAATTTTATGATTTACGCAGTTATCACTTATTTATTCACATTTCAGTCGCTTTAGGCGGCTTCATGTTCGCAAAACGCGCTAATCGTGGTGCTATGCGAAAGTCTTGAATTATTGTCCGAATTTTGGCTGACAAGGAGCCTCCATGAAATTGCCAACGCAACGTGCCTTTATCGGTGGTCAGATTTCGCTGTTAATCACCGCGTTATTACTTTCTGCCTGTAACAAAGCTCCAGAAGGTGGTGCGCCCCAAGGTATGCCAGCCATGCCGCCACCTGAAGTGGCGATTGTTACCGTTCAACCGCAAACTGCGCCTGTACATTTTGAATATGCTGCCCAAGTGGCGGGGTCGCGTGAGGCGGAGATTCGTGCGCGGGTGACAGGTATTTTGCTCAAGCGTCATTATGTCGATGGTCAACACGTAACGGCTGGACAAACCTTATTTACCCTAGATGCAGCACCTTATGAAGTCGCCGTTGCCAGTGCCGAAGCGCAATTAGCCAGTGCCCAAGCGCGTCTCAGTCAGGCCGACCGTAATTTGGCGCGGATCAAACCGTTATGGGCCGACAAAATCATCGCTCAACGTGATTATGATGACGCTGTTTCAGCTCAACAAATCGCGCAAGCCGATATTAAAACAGCACAAGCACAAGTACGCCAAGCGCGCTTAAATTTAAGTTACACCCATGTGGATGCGCCGATCTCGGGCATTGTCGGTCGCGCACAAAAAACTGAAGGCACATTAGTTTCTGGCACGGATGTGTTGTTAGCGACCATTACTCAAATTCAACCCGCGCACGTGTATTTCGGTTTACCAGATGCCGAACAGCAAAAACTTCGTACGCTCAGTGCCAATGGTACATTTAGACTGCCCGCTAATGGCGGCTATATCGCAAAAGTCAAAATGGCGGATGGTTCACTGTATGGTCAAACAGGCCGTGTTGCTTTTACTGATGTCAGTGTTAATCCATCTACAGGCACAACAGAAACCCGCGCCGAGTTAGCAAATCCTCAAAACTTATTACGTCCAGGCCAATTTGTTCGCGTGTTATTGGATGGCGCAGAACGTGTCAACGCTATCACTGTGCCGCAACGCGCCGTCATCGAAGGGCCAATGGGCAAAATGGTGATGGTGATTGGCAAGGAAGATAAAGTCGAACCTCGTCCCGTCAAAGTAGGGGAGTGGGCAACTGTTAACGGAAGTGAGGCATGGGTGATTGACCAAGGCCTACAAGCAGGTGAACGGGTGATGGTTGATGGGCTGTTTAAAATTCAGCCAGGAATGCCCGTCAAGCCCGTCGATGCAGCAACCTTAGCGGCTAAAGCTCCTGCTGCGGCTAATGCTCCGCCTGCCACTCATTAAGGATAGGGAGAAACACAGTGCTAGCTCGTTTTTTTATTAACCGACCCGTATTTGCGGCGGTATTATCTATCTTTATTATGCTTGCTGGTTTAGCGGCAATGCGTAATTTACCGATTGCCCAGTATCCTGAAATTGCCCCCCCTGTGATTCAAGTCACGGCCGTTTACCCTGGTGCATCCGCCGAGGTGTTAGAGCAAACCGTTGCCGCACCGTTGGAGAATCAAATTAATGGTGTTGACGACATGTTATACATGGGTTCAACGTCTACCTCTCAAGGTGTGGTCACTATCAGTATCACCTTTGATATTGGTACAGACCCAGACCAAGCTGCTCAAAACGTCAATAACTTAGTCAAACAAGCCGAAGCCCGTTTGCCACAAGAAGTGCGTCGTCAAGGAGTTACAGTTACTAAAGGCTCGTCTAGCTTTTTACAAGTGGTGGCATTTTATTCGCCCGATGGCCGTTATGACGATGTTTACACCAGTAACTATGTCACGCTCAATGTGTTAGATGGCTTGAAACGAGTTCCGGGTACGACCAATGTCCAAATTTTTGGTGCTAAAGATTACGCCATGCGTATTTGGTTGCGTCCAGACCGTTTGGCGCAATTAAAACTCACCACTCAAGAAATTGTGGCCGCTATTAATGAGCAAAATGGTCAATTTGCGGCAGGTAAAATTGGTCAGCAGCCAACCAATGCGGCTCAAGAGTTGGTCTATACCATTACTACCAAAGGCCGTTTATCCGAAGCGAGTGAATTTGAAAATATTATCATTCGTTCTAATGCCGATGGCTCGGCCTTACGTTTAAAAGACGTTGCAAGAGTGCAATTAGGGGCAAAAGATTATGACTTTATTGGGCGAATCAACGGTAAACCAGCCACTTTAGTCGGGATTTTCTTGCAGCCGAGTGCTAATGCCTTGGATGTGGGTGATAACGTCAAGACTGCTTTAAAAGAAATGGGCGCACGCTTTCCCGAAGGTATGTCTTACTCCATTCCTTATGACACCACTCGTTTTGTTGAAGTCTCCATTCGCGAAGTTTTAAAAACTTTAGCTGAAGCAATGGTCTTAGTGTTTTTAGTGGTTTTCTTGTTCTTGCAAAATTGGCGCGCAACACTGATTCCCACCATTGCTGTACCTGTGTCTTTAATAGGCACGTTCGCTGGATTGTATTTGTTGGGTTATTCCATCAATACCCTAACCCTGTTTGGTATGGTGTTGGCGATTGGTATTGTTGTCGACGATGCCATTGTTGTCTTAGAAAACGTCGAACGGATCATGCACGAAGAGCATCTTTCTGCTTACGATTCAGCCATTAAAGCCATGCACGAAGTCACCAGTCCCATTATTGCTATTGTTATGGTGTTGTGCGCAGTCTTCGTGCCGATTGGCTTTTTAGGTGGCTTGACGGGGGAGTTGTATCGGCAGTTTGCGGTCACTATCGCCATTGCCGTGGTGATTTCTGGCATTGTTGCACTAACATTAACGCCGTCGTTATGTGTATTAATTCTGAAAAAAGAACACAAGGCATTAGGGGGATTTTTCGCCGCCTTTAATCGTTGGTTTGCCCGCATCACCCAACATTATGTCACAGGTGTCACATGGATGATTCGTCGTGGAGCCATTGCCGCGTTGTTATTTATTGGCATGGTGGCGGTGACTGTCGGCTTATGGAAAGCGACTCCGAGTAGCTTAGTGCCTGATGAAGATCAAGGCTTTTATATCAGCGCGGTTATTTTGCCTGATGGCGCAACTTTGCAACGTACCGATAAAGTCGTGCAAGAAGTGCTACAAATCATGAAAAGTAATCCTGCTAATCAAGATGTGGTGGCGTTTACTGGCTTTGACTTTTTAGGTGGCGGCTTCCGTAACAATGCGGCAACGATTTTTGTTACCCAAAAACCGTGGGATGAGCGTCAAGTCAGTAGCCAGCAATTAGTCGGTGAGTTGTTTATGAAAACGGCTCATATAAAAGAGGCATTGGTGTTAGCTTTTAACCCACCGCCGATTATGGGTTTAGGTCAAGCAGGTGGTTTTGAATTGTACCTACAAAATCGAGGTGAGGGTGGTGCAGTGCGTTTGGCTGAAGTCATGGGGCAGTTTATGGCTGCCGCGAGTAAAGACAAAATGCTCGGAGGTGTACAAACCTTGTGGCGTGCAAATAGCCCACAATTACGCGTAGATGTTGATCGCGAAAAAGCCCATGCCATGGGTGTCAATCTCAATAATCTCTACGATACTTTGGCGGCTACTTTAGGCTCGTATTATGTCAACGACTTCAATAAATATGGCCGTACATGGCAAGTATTGATGAGCGCAGAACCTGAATATCGTGCTAAACCCGAAGATATTGGTAATATTTGGGTTCGCTCAGACAAAGGCGAAATGATTCCTGTATCGTCACTCGCGACCGTCCAATACAGCGCAGGGCCAGATTCCTTAGACCGCTTTAATAATCTTCCTGCTGTTAAGCTGTTTGGACAGGGAGCAATGGGTGTTAGCTCAGGGCAAACCATTGCCGCCGTAGAAAAGCTGGCAAAAGAAGTTTTACCTGCTGACTTTAGTTACGATTGGGGTGGTGCTTCTTATCAAGAAAAACGTGCCAGTGGCTCGTCAGGTTTAGCCTTAGGCATGGGCACAGTGATGGTGTTTTTGATTCTGTCGGCTTTGTATGGCCAATGGTCGTTACCCATATCGGTATTATTAGCTTTACCATTTGGTATTTTTGGTGCGTTATCCGCCGTGTGGCTACGTGGTTTTACCAATGATGTGTATTTTCAAATTGGTTTAGTAACGCTGCTTGGTTTAGCCGCCAAAAACGCGATTTTGATTGTTGAATATGCCGTTATGAAAAAAGGCGAGGGCTTATCAACAGCAGCATCTGCGGTTGAAGCGGCTCGGCTACGTTTTCGCCCCATTTTAATGACTTCATTAGCGTTTATTTTAGGAGTATTACCGTTAGCGATTAGTCATGGCGCAGGTGCGGGCGCAAGACAATCGGTGGGTACAGGGGTCATGGGAGGAATGATGGCAGCGACGTTCTTAGCGATTTTCTTCGTTCCCACGTTTTTTAAATGGATTGTTGATAAACGTTTATCCGAAAAACGTACAGCCAAAGAAATCCATGATGAGGCCGAACGTCATCAACATGGACTAGAGAAAAAAACTATCGCAATGGACGGAAAGGCGGATTAGGTAAACCAAACCAAATCGTCTTTTTGCAGGGATGCAGTACCGCAACTGTTTGAGCCATGGATGGCGAGTTTTGCGGTACACTGGTTTTGCTTACTTTTGCCTAAACAAAAGTAAGGCCTGCGGCAGGCAACGGCAAAACAATCTTGAAACGGTTTTCTAACTTGACCGATCGAAAATCTTCCACCCTATTTGCTCTTTCGCCAAAAATCCCGCAAAAATAACCAATCCTCCCTGTAACAAAACCACACTCCTGCACATCTAATCAACAAACCGATAGCACCAACGCCAAATGCTGTTTATTATCGCGGTTTTTGGCCAAGGTTAATTGTCTATGCAACACCCTAATGATGAACAAGATGATGACCACGATGGTATCACCTTTGAAGTAGTCGAAGAAACCAGTGAAAACGGCAAAAAAGTACGCAACACAGGTATTTATTTATTGCCCAACTTGTTTACAACAGCGGCATTGTTTTCAGGTTTTTACGCCATTATTGCTTCCATGCAAGGACGTTTTGAACCTGCGGCCATTGCCATCTTTTTTGCAGCCTTGTTTGACGGTATGGATGGTCGTGTTGCGCGCATGACCAATACCCAAAGTGCTTTTGGTGAGCAGTACGACTCGTTATCCGATTTAGTGTCTTTTGGTGTTGCCCCAGCCATTTTAGTCTTTAGCTGGAGTTTGCAAACATTAGGTAAGTTTGGTTGGATTTGTGCCTTTATCTATACCGTTTGTGCTGCATTCCGTCTTGCTCGTTTTAATGTGCAAATCGGTAGTGTCGATAAACGTTATTTTATTGGTTTAGCCAGCCCACTGGCGGCAGCCATTATTGCCAGTATGGTTTGGGCGGGTTTTGATAACCAAATGCCAAATCATCTAAAAGAATTTGCGATTGTCGCCTCTGTCATCACGGTGTTCACTGGCTTTTTAATGGTCAGTAATTTTAAATTCTACAGCTTTAAAGAGTTAGACCGTAGCCGAGTACCATTCGCCATGATGCTGCCCGCTGTTTTGGTGATGGGGATTGTATTTTACGACTTACCTATTGGTTTATTAGCGGTTTCCGTTGTTTACGCGATGTCTGCACCCCTAACAGCAATTTGGCATAAAATGCGCCCCGCCAAGTCGCCATAACACAGTGTGGGGCGCGCACGGAGTAAGGATATGTTAATTAAAACATCTCACGCCAACGCCCCACTCAGTAGCGATATTACCCCTGAGTCTATTTATACAGGCCGCCGAGAACTATTAAAAAGCTTTGGTTATATTGGTGCTGGCAGTTTATTACTACCCTATTGGGCAAACGCTGCGGCAACACAACCTTATAGTTCCGCCGCTGAACGCACCAATGCCCCCGCATGGCTGAGGCAAAAAATTAATGGTCGTCAGCTACAAGCTAACGTGACAGGGGAGAGCATCACGCCCTACGACTCTGTCAGTACCTATAATAACTTTTATGAGTTTGGTTTAGACAAAAACGAGCCTGCCGAAAATGCTCACACACTTAAAACAGAACCTTGGAAAGTGACTGTTGATGGTCTGTGTAATAAAGCGGGCATATATACACTCGAAGATATTCTTAAGCCCCACACCTTAGAAGACCGAATTTACCGCTTTCGCTGTGTTGAAGCATGGTCAATGGTTGTTCCGTGGCTGGGCTTCTCATTGGCTGATTTAATCAAACGCTTTGAACCTAAAACAGATGCCAAATACATCGAATTCACGACGCTAGTGGATAAAGTGCAAATGCCAAATCAACGAAGTAACGCCTTAGATTGGCCTTATGTCGAGGGTTTACGTCTTGATGAAGCGATGAATCCTTTAGCTATCATGGCGGTCGGAGTCTATGGCCGTAGTTTGCCTCCTCAAAATGGCGCACCTTTACGGTTAATCGTGCCTTGGAAATATGGTTTTAAAAGTATTAAATCGATTGTTCGTATTCGCTTTACGAACACCCAACCAAAAACCACTTGGGCAGGAATGGCACCCAGAGAGTATGGCTTTTATGCCAATGTCAATCCAGCGGTGGATCATCCTCGCTGGACGCAATCGCGCGAGCGTCGGTTACCGGCCAGTTTATTCAATCCAAACTGGCAACCAACATTGCCATTTAATGGTTACAGCAAAGAAGTCGCTGCTCATTATCGCAACATGGATTTACGGCAATATTTTTAATGAAAAGCACATCAAATTGGGTCACCTATAGCAAGCCAGCGATATTTTTATTGCTGCTATTGCCTATGATTGGGTTAGGTTTAATGGCCTATCAAAATCAACTGGGCGCAGACCCTGCAAAAAAACTCGTTGATGAAACAGGCTTATGGGCATTTCGCATCTTATTATTGAGCTTGCTCATGACCCCATTAAAAAATTGGACGGGGCGCAGTGTCTGGATTCGTTATCGACGGATGATTGGTCTATTCACCTTGTTTTACGTTGTCATGCACCTGCTTATTTATGTGTTTTTACTTTTTGGCGCAGATTGGACGCTATTAGGTAAAGAAATCACCAAACGCCCCTATATCATTGTCGGCTTGCTAGCCTTTGCTTTATTGCTACCATTAGGTGTTACCTCAACGCGAAATTGGCAAAAACGATTGGGTAGAAACTGGCTACGTTTGCATAAAACTATTTATGTCATTAGTTTACTGGCACTGTGGCACTTCTCATGGGTCAAAAAACTAGGTATAGCTTCTATTTGGCCTTATGCACTCATTTTAGCTGTTTTATTGGGTGAACGAGTCAGAATGGTCTATCAACGTCGTCAACATCGAGCCGCAATCTCAGCAAGCGAATAAAGTTGATTTAAAAGTATTCGATTTTGCAGTGATAGGTTAAAAAGCGTTCATTCGTTTCAGTTTAATGAAATTAGGTTTGACAGGCTGGATTAAGGGTCTATAATG
>VIAD01000028.1 GCA_006546595.1 Moraxellaceae bacterium AER2_44_116
TCAGGGCTTGAAACAATCGGAGGGTTCTATTAGATTTGAGCGGCGGTGTATAACTTAGTATTAGACACACAAATCACGCATCTAGTTAACTCAAAATAGGTGTATATCACATATTTTTCATCATATCCAATTGAATTTACACGCATTGATTTGTTGATGCCCCCTTTACAATAAATCAAATACTTCAACACTTCTAACAACTTTTTCATAAGAGGTCTATTAAATACTGTTAGAGGTGTATATTATTATTTTTTGTGACGAACTTACTGATTTTACTTAAGTTTTATAAGGATATACACACTAATGCCGTCAACTAACACACCTAATGCACCTAAAAAGTTGCTAGATCAAGTCCGAGATCGTATTCGCGTAAAAAAATATAGCATCCGCACTGAAACACAGTACGTGCAATGGGTTAAACGCTTCATTCTTTTTCACAACAAAAAGCACCCTACCCTAATGGGTCATGAAGAAGTTGAGGCATACCTCACGTATTTAGCCGTTCAAGGCGATGTATCAGCATCGACGCAGAATCAGGCACTTGCTGCATTGTCATTCTTATACAAAGAAGTGTTGCGGATTAACATTCCTTCATTGAGTAATATAGTACGTGCTAAACGACCTCAACGTTTGCCTATCGTACTGACGCGACACGAAGTGAGAATGATTTTGGATCGCATGTCTGGCACTTATGGACTGATGGCTAACTTGTTATATGGTACGGGCATGCGGTTGATGGAGTGTGTGAGACTGCGAGTTAAAGATATTGATTTTGAAAGAAATGAGATCGTTGTGCGAAGTGGCAAAGGTGAAAAAGATCGGGTGACGATGTTGCCACAATCAGTCATCGTTAGTTTACAGGCACATTTAAGTAAGCGAAAAGCATTGTTTAAGGAAGATACTCTTGCCAATAAAGCAACGGTCTATTTACCTTATTCTTTAGCCAAAAAGTATAAAAATGCGTCCACAGAGTGGGCTTGGCAATATATATTTGCTTCGGGTAGCTTTTCAATTGATCCGCGTTCAGGTACAGAGCAAAGGCATCATGTTGATGAAAAGCTGTTACAACGGGCGATGAAAAAGGCGGTAATTTTAGCGGATATTGGTAAATTAGCGACTCCACACACGTTGCGACATTCATTTGCTACGCATTTGTTAGAGTCGGGTTGTGATATTCGTACTATTCAAGAGTTACTAGGGCATAAAGACGTGGCAACGACGATGATTTATACCCATGTGCTAAATCGCGGCGGTCATGGCATTATTAGTCCACTCGACCGCTAATTTAGCTTACTTGGAATCTACACAAAAGCTTATATTCATATTCCCGTTCACACTGAGCTTGTCGTGCTTCGTCAGGCTCACCATGAACGGTGAATCTTTTGCTAAGCACTCATTGTAAAAACTTAACTGCTTGCTCTTGATGGTGATCGTGAGGACTATCACAGCTCTCACCTTCTTTTTTAGCTTTATGAATATAACCCGTACGCTCTTCTTCGGGCAGATGTGTTGTTTCCCACACTAAAACCGCATGAAGACATGTTTCTTTTTGCGTATCGGTTAAACGACGACCATCTGGCCATTTGCCTAACTCGATTGCACGTTTTAAGTTAGCGACAACATCAGGATTCAGCGCTGCTAAAATATCTTCATTCATAATTTACTCATCTCCTTTAATGGGATTACTGCCCCAACCCAATTTTGTACGACAAGCCGCATAAAAATCGTAGCCTGGGGGATGAATTAATTTTAATTTAAACGGATGTTTTTTAATATAAACCCAATCACCTGCATTTAGACTAATACCCGAATGGCCATCAGGACTCACCAGTGGGCGCAAGGTAGTTTCAGTGATGCGTATTTTAATTTCACTATCACCATCAACCACAATGGGGCGACTCGACAAGGTATGTGGGTGCATAGGAACAAGAACGATTGCATCTAATTTTGGATGCATAATAGGCCCGCCACCCGATAAAGCATAAGCTGTAGAACCTGTTGGCGTAGCGACAATCAAACCATCAGAACGTTGGCGATAAACAAACTGCCCTTCTATGTACAGTTCAAACTCTAACATGTGTACCGATTTACCTGCATGTAAAACGACATCATTGAGAGCCAGTGCTTCACCGACAGGATTGCCATTTGAGCGCACTTCTAAATTCAATAAAAAACGGTAGTCAACGGTATAGTCACCATGTAAGACGGCGGCAACTTTGGTAATGACTTCATCAGGAGAAATATCCGTTAAGAAGCCGAGTCGGCCACGATTAACACCTAAGACGGGCGTTTTATAACGCGCTAAAGAACGGGCGGCATGTAAGAGCGAACCATCGCCACCAACGACTATCACTAAATCACAGACTTCACCCAATAACGGACGGGAGCAAACTTGTAAGCCTTCACGCTGCATTAAGGCGGCTGTGCCTTCATCATAAATAACGGTTAAACCTTCTTGTAGCAAGTACTGCTCTAATAAATTTAATGTATCTACAACAGATGCCCTGTCTGGGCGACCAATTAAACCGATATTACGAAAACTATCTTTATCTTTTATCATGCCGATTCCAAATACTGCGCTCGCTCCACTGCTGACAGAGACCATAAGCCTCCTGCCAATATTGTTGTATTATAACCTTGTATTCCCAATAAAAAGGCGGCGGCTGCACTGCGCTGACCATTATCACAGCAAATAATATAGTGTTTATTCAGTGGTAACTGTCTTGCTTTCAGGCGAATATCGGGTAATGGCAGATGCAAGGCGTTTTTGAGATGAATAAGACAATACTCTTCTGCCAAGCGAACATCTAGCCAAACCGCTTCTTCAGACTCTATTTGCGGAATAGCTAAGGAAAAACTAAGGCTTTGTAAACTCGGAGACTTGAGTAATCTATCAAAATCTTTTTTCACCAATTTCATTAAAATACCGTCATCAAGCATGGTGACATCGGCATTACGCGGCGCATCTTTTAATAAACCTTCTTCACCAAAAAAATCGCCTTTGCTTAAATAAGCGACCGTTAATACTTCATCGGCAATTTTCTGGCGTACTTCAACACGTCCTTCTTTAATAAAATAACAACTGTCAGCTTGTTCACCTGTGCGAATAATGTCTTGTCCTTTGTTAACAGGCACTTCGATTAAAACGTTTAATAACTCCAAAATATTCATCGGTGGTAAGCGATAAAAAATGCGTGACTGCAATAAGCGTAGCAACCAATCTTTTTCAATATTGTCAGGCAAACGGGAAAAAAGTGTTTTTGCTAGGCTACTTAAACTTTGTTGCCATAACAATGCGTCATTTAAGCGTTGTTGATTAACGGCGAGAATATTGACTGTTTTTAACGATTTAATGGTGAATTGACGCGGTTTATTGGGAATTAAGGCATGATTTGCGGCGGGATCAATGGCACTTAAAACTGTTTCTTGGCCTCGATGGTCGATTAAGACGACTTTGCCACTGAGTAAAAATATTGCTTTATCATCACAATCACCATAACGACAAATGACACTCTCAGGCGCAAGAGACTCTACATGGCAACCCGATAACACGTCTGTTAATCGTTGATTCGATAACGCGTTTAGCGGGGTAAAATTATGCAGAATATCCACATTGAGCGTTTTCATCATCATCATGCTCATATCTCTTGTATTTTTAGTTAAATTTCAACACATTGATAATCGCGGTATCGACTCCTTGATGGCGAACGCAACGATCTGAATGGCCTGAAACAAAGCGACTCGGCGAGTCGGTACGAATCAATCGCGAGTTACAGCACTGGCCATCACCAATATCAGCGTTACAACGTGGGCTTTCATAATGTTGTAACCACAATTTGTAATGTGATTCGCTAACTAAACATTTAGCGGCAACATAGGCGGTAGGGTTTTGAATATATTTGACTAATTCACTCACAGGAACTGACAAATTACCCACACCCGCATGAAACGCTACAAAATTCATGCCGATACTTTCAAGTTTTAACAAAAAGCTATCTGCGCCAGATTCTTGCTGCTGTGCTTGTGCATGTTTTAAAGCTTCTACTTGACTCTCCAACTCGTTAATAGCCTCTTCTCGCTCGGCGATTTCGGCATTTAATGACTTGAGACTCAACAAATAACGTGAGGCTTCTTCTTCTAAACGCTGATCTAATGACAATAGATGTTCTGTCTTTAGTCTGCCCATTCGCGTTTGATATTCTTGATCTTTATTCGCTAATAATTTGGCAATTTGTTGTTGTTGCTCACCTGCGGCACTTAATGAAAGCTGTAATTCTTGCAATTGTTTTTGATGAATCGTGCGCTCTTGACGCAAGCTATCTTCAATGCCAGACAAGCTAATCACTTGGCCACTTAGGGCATCAAAACGCTCTTGTTGGGTGTCATATTGTGCTTTTAGGCCTTTATGCTGCTCAATTAACTTCATGTTTTGCGTTTGCAAAATATCTAACTGTTGTTGATGAACATACGATTGCAGGGTTAAGGTTTCTTCTTTTTCAGTCATCAACGTGTTTAATTGCAAGGTTAAATCTTGAATTTTTTGTTCTAATTCTAAAGATTGCTGCTCTTTTGATGACGGAGGTGCTGAATAAGACTGTAAAGCAGCTTCGGTGAGTACAGGAATGCCTGTTTCAGTGAAGGTGTAAGATTTTGCTTGACGAATACCCAAACGCTTACAGGCTTCAGGAATCGCGCGTTGAATTTGGGCAAAGGTACTGGCCTCCGCTTTCATGACGGGATCCCACATCTTGGTTGAATGCCAAGAAACAGGACATTGACTGCGACACGCTAAACGAATCGGCCCTTTACCTAAGTCTGGCCCTAAGCCTGCTAGTTCAACTAAGTGACTTAAAGGTACATTCCAACCACTTTCTGGATAACCCGCTCGATCAAAGTTGATAATAAATAGTGCAACGCCTTTGACGGTTAACGAGTCATCAACTTGGACATATGCACCCATTTTTTTTTGTTTTGAGTACTGTGGCATGGGAGCAACACCGCCAACCACCGCATCAAAATCATCATAGAGCATTGATTTACCGATGTCGTCGTCAGACCACAGCAAAATCAATTCGGCATGAGTAGAGGAAGATGTCTTAAACATATCACGTCCTTATTCCATCGTGGGCAATCAAAGAGCTACGCGCTTTATCAGTTTACAGATTTATTTTTAGTCAACATTGACGTATTTTAACTGACGTAATTTGACATAAAACGACGTTTTATGCCTTGTTATACTAGACCATTCCCACAATAGCGAGAGGGAATTATTACCAAAAAGTGAACTACTTAAAACTCTTAGATAATGACTAAAAATAAAGGCCGTCTTTTTGAGACAGCCTTCACAAGTATCAACGTTAGTTACTGGCGACAACACCAGTCTAGCATGTTACTTTTCGATAATAGCGACTACGCCCTGACCACCAGCGGCACAGATCGAGATTAAGCCACGACCTGAACCCTTCTCATTAATCATTTTGGCAAGTGTAGCAATGATACGGCCACCTGTTGCCGCAAAAGGATGACCTGCTGCCAACGAAGAACCATTAATGTTCAACTTGCTACGATCAATACTACCCAATGCTTTTTTCAAGCCTAAACGCTCTTTACAGAATTTTGGATCTTCCCATGCTTTGAGTGTTGATAACACTTGTGCGGCAAACGCTTCATGAATTTCGTAGAAGTCAAAATCTTGTAGTTTGATACCTGCACGATCCAACATCCGTGGCACAGCGTAAGCAGGCGCCATTAACAAACCTTCTTTTTTGTGGACAAAATCAACCGCAGCGACTTCGCTAAAAGTTAAGTACGCTAATACAGGTAAACCACGCTCTTTTGCCCATTCTTCAGAAGCTAACAACACGACAGATGCGCCATCGGTTAATGGTGTCGAATTAGCGGCAGTCATGGTTGCGCCTTCGCCTTTACCAAAACAGGTTTTTAAGGTCGCTAATTTTTCTAAAGTGATGTCTTTACGCATGTTGTTATCACGGCTTAAACCCTGATACGGCGTGACTAAATCATTAAAGAAACCACGATCATAAGCAGCCGCCATATTTTTGTGGCTATTAAAGGCTAATTGATCTTGTTCTGCGCGGCCAATATTCCATTCTAAGGCAGTTACCGCTGCATGGTCACCCATTGCCATACCTGTGCGTGGCTCGCCATTTTTAGGCTGTTCTGGAGCTAAATGCTTAGGACGAATTTTTAACGCCGCTTTTAAACGATCTTGATTGGTTTTAGCACGATTGATTTCGAGCAAAATTTTACGCAAACTATCGTTAATCGCCAATGGCGCATCACTGGTTGTGTCCACACCACCTGCAATCCCACTGTCAATTTGACCTAAAGCAATTTTGTTAGCGACAAGAATGGCGGCTTCTAAACCAGTACCACAGGCTTGTTGAATGTCATACGCTGAGGTTTCTGGTGCGAGTTTGGTGCTTAACACACATTCACGCGTTAAGTTAAAGTCACGGCTGTGCTTTAATACTGCACCTGCAACTACCTCACCAATGCGTAAACCTTGTAAACTGTAACGCTCAACCAAACCGTTTAACGCGGCTGTCAACATATCTGCGTTAGAGACATTAGCGTAAGCACCGTTAGAACGGGCGAAAGGAATACGGTTACCACCAATAATAGCGACGCGACGAACAGTCATATCATCCTCCAAGGGTTTTCAATAGTGACAAGCTACCATAATTGTCATAAATAACATTGGCATTTGCGCGGACGCTAGTCTGCCACAAGGCGAATGTCATCACGAGTGGCTTTTGCTACTCTTAATGAGTAAAGAGCCGTATTAGGGTAATGTTTTGTAGAAGTTTCGCTTTTGTAAAACAATCAACCTCGCCAAAATACTGCTTTTGTTTTAGTCTCTCGCCGCGCTCCACGTTTTGTCTGGAGTCCTAGAATTTTTTGTACCCTTTATCTGAAGGAATTGCTATGAGCGACCGTTATCAATTATTTGCCAACTCACCTGCTGGCCGTCTATTAACCCGTAATTTGGGCTTACCTGCTCCCTTAGTGTTAGACCGTTTTGATGCCAGCAAACCTTTAGTGAATGGTGCGGTATTATTGGGTGCTGCGCCTAATGCGGAGTTGATTGCGCCGATTGCGAAAGTGTTAAAAAATATTCATGCTGACGTTTATGCAGGTCATTCTGCATCTATTCATCAAATCGCGGCGTCTGATGCAGGTTTATCATTACGTTCTTTTAGCAGTGATGACCGTATTTTTAAATTTAAGGCGTTTGTGTTTGATGCCACAGGCATTAAAAACAGCGAACAATTAGTTGAAGTGTACAACTTCTTCCATCCTATCGCCCGTCAATTAGTCAACTGTGGTCGTGTGGTGATTTTGGGTCGTACACCAGAGTCCTGCACCGATCCAAAACAAGCGACTGCGCAACGTGCTTTAGAAGGTTTTACCCGTTCTGTCGGTAAAGAATTCAAAAAAGCCTGTACCGCGCAATTGATTTATGTTGCGCCTAATGCCGAAGATCAAATTGAATCGTCTTTACGTTTCTTCTTATCAGCACAATCCGCTTATGTGTCTGGCCAAGTGGTTCGCGTCAGTGCCAGTGAAACACAAGTGAATATTGACTGGTCTAAGCCATTAGCAGGCAAAACAGCTTTAGTAACAGGCGCAAGCCGTGGCATTGGCGAAGCAATTGCCGAAGTGTTAGCCCGTGATGGTGCGCATGTTATTTGTTTAGATATTCCTGCTCAAGAAGCAGACTTACAACGTGTTGCAGGTGCTTTAGGTGGCTCAGTATTAGCATTGGATATTACTGCTGCTGATGCTCCGCAACAAATTACCGATTACTGCAAAGCCAAAGGCGGTTTGGACATTATCGTTCATAACGCGGGTGTCACGCGTGATAAAACACTAGCGAATATGACTCCACAACAATGGGGTTTGGTGATGAACATTAACTTGTCGAGCGAAGAGCGTATTAACGATGCGTTGTTTGCTAACAATGTCATTAATGCTAATGGTCGTGTGATTTGTGTGTCGTCGATTAGTGGCATTGCAGGCAACTTAGGCCAAAGCAACTACGGCATGTCCAAAGCAGGTGTGATTGGCATGGTTCAGTCTATGGCGCCGATTTTGAAAGCGCAAGGCATTACCATTAATGCAGTTGCACCAGGGTTTATTGAAACGCAAATGACTGCTGCCATTCCTTTTGCCATTCGTGAGGCAGGTCGCCGCATGAACTCCATGTCTCAAGGTGGTCAACCAGTAGATGTGGCGGAAGCCATTGCTTGGTATGCCAGCCCAGCTTCGGCAGGTGTTAACGGCAACGTAGTTCGTGTTTGTGGTCAAAGTTTGATTGGGGCATAACCCCGTAGGGGCGAAAAATCTTTCGCCCTTTTCCGTAAATAACGTTTGGGCGAATGGTTATTCGCCCCTACAGGAGTCATTTCATGTCAACTCGCCAACTTGAAAGTTTACCGTCCAGCTTTTCGATGTATCCTAAGGCGTTATTGAATAGCCTGAAAAAAAAATCGTCTTCTACTACCCTACCCGATTTAATAATCAACTTAAAAAACAGTGCGATTGATCGCCAACACCTCGCGGCTTACAACACGGTTTGTGGTTTTGGTCAAAGCGATACCTTATCACCCACCTACTTACATATGTTAGTTATGCCTTTACAAATGGCATTAATGATTGAAGATGGATTCCCTTTCCCATTGTTGGGCTTAGTACATATTGCTAATAAAATTACCCAGTATCGCCCTGTCAATGCCAGTGAAAAAGTGGATGTCAGTTGCCGCTTTGGTGAGTTAAAAGCGCACGACAAAGGTCAACAATTTACCTTATTAGCTGAAGTGCATATTGGTAATGAATTAGTTTGGGCGGAAGAAACCATCTACTTATTCCGTCAAGCAACGGCCAAAACGGGCGACGTGAAAGTTGAAAGTGATAAGCCTAAAGGAACAGCGCCTGTCTTTAATGCCTTATGGTCGATTCCTGCGGATATTGGTCGTCGTTATGCGGCCGTTTCGGGTGATAGCAACCCTATTCATTTATATAATATGACGGCGAAACTTTTTGGCTTTCCACGCGCGATTGCCCACGGCATGTGGAGCAAAGCCCATTGTTTAAGTATGTATGAAGGTCGCTTACCGAATGCTTTTGTGGTAGATGTACAATTTAAACTACCCATACTACTACCCGCCAAAGTAGGTTTTCAATCGGCTGTTAACAGCAAAGTTGAAACACATTTTGCCGTGCTTGATGCCAAATCTGGCAAGCCGCATTTGGCTGGGATGATTAAAGCCCTTTAATTTCACCGAGAGTCTGCTATGCCCTATGCTATTCAAGGCCACTTTGATGCAAAGTTTCAACACGTCATTGACGTGTTTTTGGCACAACTGCCACAAGAGCCTAAAGTAGGTGGTGCGGCATTAACGGTTTATCACGAAAATAAAAAAGTCGTGGATGTTTGGGCTGGGGTGTCTACCAAAGATGGCAAGCCGTGGCAAGCAGACAATATGAGTATTAGCTACTCCACCACCAAAGGTGTGTTGAGTACGCTGGCTCATATCTTGGTAGATGAAGGCAAATTGGCTTACGACCGCCCTATTGCCGATTATTGGCCTGCATTTGCACAAAACGGCAAACATGGGATAACGCTACGTCATGTCTTAACCCACGAAGCAGGCTTGTACCACTTACGCAGTATGATTGATGATGCGCGTGAGATGCTCGACTGGCCACATATGTTGCAGGTGATTGAAACCTCAACGCCAGTTCACAGTGCAGGTTCGCGTGTCGGTTATCACGCGATTTCTTTTGGTTGGATTGTGGGCGGTTTGATTGAAAAAGTCACTGGCGAGCCATTAGCAAAAACACTGGCAGAAAAAATCACGCAGCCTTTGAAATTAGACGGTTGCTACATCGGTGTACCTCGCTCAGAACTAGAGCGTTGTGTCGAAATAATTGGCGCAGCTCGCTACAAAGCCGAAAAATCCAAACCCAGCAAGATCGCTATTTGGCAGCAACAACTGACCGAAAAAGCTTTGCGTTTGACGGGATTTGAACCCAATACCGCTGCCGAAGCGTTAATTCCAAAAGGCATGAGTCGTTTTTATTTAGATGAAGCCGAAAGCTTACAAGCCTGTATTCCCGGTGCGGGCGGCGTATTTACTGCCCGTTCTTTGGCAAAGATTTATGCAGCGTTGGCAAATCACGGTGAAATTGACGGTGTACGATTATTGTCGAATAAAACCGTTGGTGAGTTAGTCAAAGTTCAGAATCGTAACCGTGGCGATGTTGTGCCGATGGCAATGCATTGGCGTTTAGGTTATCACCGTGTCTATACCACTTGGCCTAAAACACCTTATGCTTTTGGCCATTTTGGCTATGGTGGTTCGGGTGCGTGGGCTGACCCTTCTCGGCATTTGGCAGTCGGTTATATTGTCAATACGGGTAGCGGTTCTCCGTTTGCAGATTTAAGAATTTGGAAAATTAATACGGCGATTATTGAGGCGGTGGGTGGTTAATTGTAGGGGCGAATTTATTCGCCTTTATCTTTTATTTAGGTAATGGCGGTTTAAACCGCCCCTACAGTATCATTAAGTCAACGCATCCGTTGACACAATGACCCCATTATTATCGGCATAAATATATTCACCATTGGCAATCATTACGCCGCCAATTTCTAACGTCAAACCAACATCACCTACGCCTTTACGTACACTTTTTAATGGCATAGGAGATAACGCTTGCACACCCAAATCCAACTGAGCTAAGGCATCAACATCTCGTACAGCACCATACACAATCACGCCTTCCCAACCACATTTAACGGCACTATCACCAATTAAATCGCCCAATAAGGCACAACGTAATGAACCACCGCCATCGACAACTAAGACTTTACCTGTACCCTCAGTTGCCAATAACTCTTTGACGCGTGAATTATCTTCAAAACATTTGACGGTAACTACTTGACCACCAAACGATGAACGACCACCAAAGTTTTTAAACATCGGTGTTAAGACACGAACATTTGGGTAAGCATCGCATAAATCGGGGGTAACATACGTGGCCATTTTTTACTCCTTAGGCAGTTAAAGCTTTCATTTCATCATAATAATAAAAATGAGGATTATCTTCAGGTTGCTCTTGCTGTGCTACGGCAAACATAGATTTAGCAACATCTTCACCTTTAATCGGTTGAATGGCTCGTAAGCCACCACGTAAAAATGGGCTAATAATAGGAAATAATGCGGCTGAAATATTTTCACCCAAGCGATTTTCTTCTCTCTCGCCAATTAATAATGACGGACGAAAAATACTTAAACGAGGGAAATCTAAAGCTGTAATGTCTTTTTCTAAAAGCCCTTTAACACGACTATAAAACACCAAGGCTTTGGGTGACGCACCTAATGCCGAAATTAACAAAAAATGCTGACAGCCATTTTGTTTTAAGGTGTGTGCAAATTCAAAATTGTAGGTGTAGTCCACTTTATGAAAAGCGGCTTTTGTACCTGCTTGCTTAATCGTCGTGCCTAAACAACAAAATGCTTCATCAGCTTTTACCTTCTGTAAGGATTCCGCCAAATGCTCAAAATCAATCACTAGATTTTTGAGTTTAGGTTGCGCGGCGATTGGTTTGCGCGTGACAGCAATGACCTTTTTATAGGTAGAAGAAGCCAACAGACTCGCTAAAACTTGTTTGCCGACCATCCCTGTCGCACCGATAATAATTGCGGTTTTTCCGCTCATAATGCGCCTCAGTCAAAAAGCATAAACAAGAGTCCGAATTATGCCTACTCATCAACAATTAGCAATCCTTTCGTCGATTTTTAACACAACATCGGGCTATGCTGGCATAACAATACCGCTATTTGACAGAATTATCCCCTAAGTTACGCTGTAGACACTCTATCCAAGCAAGCGGTTGCTAGGTTATCATTCTGCCAACTTTTCACACAACAATGATTATGGGTGTCAAATGAGCTACACAGGAATGAACTTTGCTTTAGGCGAAACCATCGACCAATTACGCGATATGGTCTATAAATTTGCTCAAGCTGAAATTTTGCCTCGCGCGGCTGAAATTGATAAGAATAATGAATTCCCGATGGATCTATGGCGCAAATTTGGCGATTTAGGCTTATTAGGCATGACCGTGAGTGAAGAATACGGCGGTGTCAATATGGGCTACTTGGCGCATACCATTGCCATTGAAGAAATTTCACGCGCCTCTGCGTCAGTCGGTTTATCTTATGGCGCGCATTCTAATTTATGTGTCAATCAGATATATCGTAATGGCAATGATGAACAACGCGCCAAATACTTACCGAAATTAATTAGCGGCGAACACGTCGGCGCATTAGCGATGAGTGAAACCACTGCAGGTTCTGACGTGGTTAGCATGAAATTACGTGCTGATAAAGTAGATGGCGGTTATGTCTTAAACGGCCACAAAATGTGGATTACCAACGGCCCTGATGCCAATACTTACGTCATTTATGCTAAAACAGATTTAACGTGTGCCCCTTCTAAAGGCATGACGGCGTTTATTGTTGAGCGTGATTATGCAGGCTTTAGCCGCTCACCTAAACTCGATAAATTGGGTATGCGCGGCTCTAACACTTGTGAATTAGTCTTTACGGATTGTTTTGTCCCCGAAGAAAATATTCTCGGTAAAGTGGGTGGCGGCACCAAAGTCTTGATGAGCGGTTTGGATTACGAACGCATTATTTTATCGGCAGGCCCTGTTGGTGTAATGCAAGCCTGTATGGACATTGTGATTCCCTACATTCATGAACGTAAACAGTTTGGCCAAGCCATTGGTGAATTTCAATTAATCCAAGGCAAAGTTGCCGATATGTACACGAAACTGAATGCCTCGCGTGCGTATTTGTATGCGGTTGCACAAGCATGTGATCGTGGTCAAGCAGAACGTAAAGATGCTGCCGCGACGATTCTATATTGTGCCGAGAACGCCACACAAATGGCGTTAGATGCCATTCAATGTTTAGGTGGAAATGGTTATATTAATGACTATGCGACAGGCCGCTTATTACGCGATGCCAAGTTATATGAAATTGGTGCTGGCACATCGGAAATTCGTCGGATGTTGATTGGTCGCGAGTTGTTTAACGAAACGCGTTAGCCCTCACCCCAACCCTCTCCCTCAGGGAGAGGGAGCAAAATGCATTGGTTCTCTCTCCCTGAGGGAGAGAGCTAGAGTGAGGGTAAGGTTTTCGCTATAACGCAGAACCCCACCCTAACCCTCCCCTTATCAAGGGAGGGAACTTTTTTAGTTTTGCAAAATTATTTTTAATAACCCACTGTCTATACAAAATATAGGGAGTGTATAAAGGTTCACTGTTATGCCGATATTAAATTCTCAGATCAATCCACACAGTCCTGCCTTTCAAGAAAACGCCGATGCGTTGCGCGTGCAAGTGGCGGAACTAAAAGAATTACTTACCGAAGTCTCCAAAGGTGGCGGTGAAGTTGCTGTCGCGCGTCATAAAGGCCGAGGCAAGCTCACGGCACGAGAGCGTATTAATGCTTTGTTAGATGAAGGCTCACCTTTTTTAGAGCTTGCGCCCCTCGCCGCTTACCAAATGTATGGTGATGAAACTGTGCCAGCCGCAGGTTTAGTGGCAGGTATTGGTCGAGTGGCAGGTGTTGAATGTATTATTGGTGCGAACGATGCGACGGTAAAAGGCGGCTCTTATTACCCTATTACCGTGAAAAAGCATTTACGCGCCCAAACCATTGCCCAAGAAAATCATCTGCCGTGTATTTATTTAGTCGATTCAGGTGGTGCGAATTTACCACGTCAAGATGAAGTCTTTCCTGACGAACGGCATTTTGGTCGTATCTTCTTTAATCAAGCCAATATGTCGGCGATGAATATTCCGCAAATTGCTGTCGTCATGGGGTCGTGTACCGCAGGTGGTGCGTATGTGCCGTCAATGGCTGATGAAGCGATTATCGTTAAAAACCAAGGCACAATTTTCTTAGCAGGCCCTCCGCTTGTACGTGCAGCAACAGGTGAAATAGTTTCTGCCGAAGATTTAGGCGGTGCTGAATTACATTGCCGAACCTCAGGTGTCACCGACCAATTAGCCGATAACGATGAACACGCCCTCGCCTTAGCACGAGCAGCCATTTCACGGTTAAATCGTCCGAAAAAAATCACCTTAGATGTGCGTAAGCCATTACCACCGAAATACGCCGCGGAAGAAATTTACGGCATTATTCCCAAAGATACCCGTCAACCTTTTGATGTGCGCGAGATTATTGCCCGCTTGGTGGACAACTCCGATTTTGATGAATTTAAACCGTTATATGGTGCAACCTTAGTCTGTGGTTTTGCCCATTGGTGGGGTTATCCCGTCGGTATTGTGGCGAATAACGGTATTTTGTTTAGTGAGTCGGCACAAAAAGGCTCGCACTTTATTGAACTCTGTTGTCAACGCGGCATTCCTTTAGTGTTTTTGCAAAACATTACGGGCTTTATGGTCGGTAAAAAATACGAAGAAGGCGGCATAGCCAAACATGGCGCAAAAATGGTGACAGCGGTTGCTTGTGCCAAAGTGCCGAAGTTTACCGTCATTATCGGTGGCTCTTATGGCGCAGGGAATTATGGCATGTGTGGTCGGGCTTATAGTCCACGTTTTATGTTTAGTTGGCCTAACTCGCGTATTGCTGTGATGGGTGGCGAACAAGCAGCCAGCGTCCTCACCGAAATTCAAAAATCAGCCAACGCTAAACGCGGTGTTCATTGGACAAGTGAAGAAGAAGCCGCGTTTAAACAACCGTATTTAGCCAAATATCAACGTGAATCACACCCGTTTTATGCCAGTGCGCGCTTATGGGATGATGGCGTGATTGACCCGATTCAAACCCGTGATGTCTTGGGTTTATGTATTTCGGCCACGCTCAATGCGCCTAGTGTCGATACCAAATTTGGCGTATTTAGGATGTAAACCCATGCTACAACACAGTATTGACGAGCGTGGCGTTGTCACCCTCACCCTTGACCGTCCGCAGTTACATAATGCCTTTGATGATACCTTAATTGCCGAACTGATTCGAGTTTTGGGTATTTACGCCGCTAATACCGAAGCACGCTTGTTGGTATTACGCGCCAACGGCAAAAGCTTTTCCGCAGGCGCAGATTTGAATTGGATGCAACGAGTCGCGCAATATAGTTTTGATGAAAACAAACTCGATGCAGAACAATTAGCGGAATTGATGGAGCGTTTATATCGCTTTCCTTGCCCAACGATTGCTGTAGTTCAAGGTGCGGCTTTTGGTGGTGGCGTTGGCTTAGTGAGCTGTTGTGATATTGCTCTTGCCAGCGACAAAGCCAGTTTTTGTTTATCCGAAGTGAAACTCGGTTTAGTGCCTGCGGTGATTAGCCCCTATGTCATTAACGCCATTGGCGCACGACAAGCACAACGCTACTTTTTAACCGCAGAACGCTTTTCGGCAGAAACCGCGCAGCAATTAGGTTTAGTGCAACAATTATGCAGTAGCGAGTCATTAAATGACGAAGCTGACGCACTGATTAATACCTTGCTGACCAACGCACCACACGCTTTAGCCGCCTGTAAACAACTGATTCAGCGGGTTGATGAAAGCATCAATGCCGACTTACGCAGTTACACTACCACTCTTATTGCCAGCTTACGCGCCAGCAGCGAAGGTCGCGAAGGTTTAGCCGCTTTTTTGGGTAAACGCCCTGCGGGATGGATTAAATGATTAAAAAACTACTGATTGCCAATCGTGGCGAAATTGCTTGCCGTATTATTAAAACCGCGCAAAAACTCGGTGTTCGTACCGTTGCCGTGTATTCCACTGCCGATGCTAATGCTCGCCATGTGGCGATGGCCGATGAAGCCTATTGCATCGGTAATCCACCGAGCCGCGAATCGTATTTGTGTGGTGATAAAATTATCGCCACCGCCAAAGCTAGCGGTGCGGATGCGATTCATCCTGCTTATGGCTTTTTGTCTGAAAATGCTGACTTTGCCGCTGCCGTCGCTGACGCAGGATTGATTTTTATTGGCCCTGCCGCCAGTGCTATTTCTGCGATGGGCGGAAAGTCCCAAGCCAAAACCTTAATGCAAAAAGCAGGTGTGCCGTTAATTCCGGGCTATCACGGTGAAGCACAAGACGAAGCCACCTTAGTGCGTGAAGCGATGAGCATGGGCTTGCCCGTGTTACTGAAAGCGTCCGCAGGTGGCGGCGGCAAAGGCATGCGTGCAGTACATGAAGAAGCCGAGCTAAAAGATGCTATTCAAGCCGCGCAACGTGAAGGCTTAAATGGTTTTGGTGATAGCCGCTTATTGATTGAAAAATTACTGTTAAAACCGCGTCATGTTGAAGTACAGATTTTAGCCGACCAACATGGCCATTGTGTCTATTTATTTGACCGTGATTGCTCACTACAACGCCGTCACCAAAAAGTGGTTGAAGAAGCGCCTGCGCCTAATTTATCTGCTGAGTTACGGCAAGCCATGGGTCAAGCGGCAGTGCAAGCGGCACAAGCGATTGGCTACAGTAATGCAGGCACGATTGAGTTTTTGGTGGATAACGGCCAATTCTACTTTATGGAGATGAATACCCGTTTACAGGTCGAACATCCCGTCACCGAAATGATTAGCGGTTTAGATTTAGTTGAATGGCAATTACGCGTCGCCAGTGGTGAAGCGTTGACCTTTAGCCAAAGCGACTTAAACGTAAATGGTCATGCCGTCGAAGTGCGTTTATATGCCGAAGACCCTGCACATGACTTTTTGCCCCAAATTGGCCGTTTAAGCTGTTTTGATTATCCGACAGCGCAAGCATGGCAACGTATTGATACGGGCTTTCAACAAGGGGATGAAATTTCTCCGTATTATGACCCAATGTTAGCAAAAGTCATTGCTTGGGGCGATAACCGCGAATTAGCCATTAGCCGTTTATTACAAACCCTATCGGCGATGCGAGTTAGTGGACTACGTCATAATTTAAGTTATTTGCAGCGGGTGGTTGGACATCCTGATTTTATTGCAGGTCAATTGGCAACAGACTTTTTAGTGCTGCGTCACGATGAATTACTGAATATGACTAGCCGCCACCAACAAGCGGCGTTATTGGTCGCCAGTGCCTATTACTTTCAGCAACACACACAAGCGCATCACATTAGCACTAACGACATTTATTCACCGTGGCAACAACTCAGCAGTTGGCGCGCCTTTGGTGATAACAGCACTCGCCTACAACTAAGCATCAACGAACAAAACCATAGCTTACGCCTCAGCCCTACTGCTACAGGCTATCATTGGCAAGACGGTGAGCAACAAGGTGAGTTCCAATTCTCTGAACAGCAAGGGCAACTGATTTATCAGGACAACCAACAACGACTGGCTTTTAGCCTGACCTTAGATGTGCATGGTCTACAATTAAGTCACGATGGTTTTATTTGGCAATGCCGTTTAATTGAGCCGTATCGTCATAGTTTAGGTGCAGATACCAGCCATAGCGGTTATAAAGCTCCGATGACTGGCCGTGTTACAGCCGTGTTGGTGGTGGCAGGTCAAGAAGTCAAAACTGGCGACACCTTAGTGGTGATGGAAGCGATGAAAATGGAACACCGCATCAAAGCACAAACTGATTTTACTATTAATGAAATTTGGGTTAGCGCAGGTGATTTGGTGCAGGATGGACAGGTGTTGTTGAATTAACCATGATTGTAGGGGCGAATTTATTCGCCCTTTTACACTTATAAAACCACAGGTACGTTTGACAACGAGCCTGTAAATTAAACTGTGTAAACGTTTAAATTTAGATACCCTTTTAAAGGG
>VIAD01000007.1 GCA_006546595.1 Moraxellaceae bacterium AER2_44_116
GCAGTTAGCAGTTAGCAGTTAGCAGTTAGCAGTTAGCAGTTAGCAGTTAGCAGTTAGCAGTCTTCGTAAAAGTAATGCTTTGTCAAATATTTTACTGATAACTGTTGACTGCTAACTGATATTTTGAAGCCAAGAGTCAACCGACTTTATTGGAAAATCAGGAGTTTCACATGTCCCTTAAAAATCAAACCGTATTTATCACAGGCGCAAGTCGTGGTATTGGCCGTGCTATTGCACTACGTTGTGCGCGTGATGGCGCAAATGTCGTGATTGCAGCTAAATCAAACGAACCTCATCCTAAATTGGGCGGTAGTATTCATAGTGTCGCTGCGGAAGTTGAAGCCGCAGGTGGCAAAGCCTTAGCGATTCTGCTTGATGTGCGTGACGAAGTAGCCGTTCATCAAGCAATGAAACAAGCGGCAGAACATTTTGGCGGTATTGATATTCTCATCAATAATGCAGGCGCAATCGCACTGACCAATGTCGAAAATACCTCACTAAAAAAATACGATTTAATTCAATCTATCAATCATCGTGCCGTTTTTGTCTGTAGCCAAGCAGCGTTACCGTATCTTAAAAAATCCAGCAACGCCCATATTTTGAGCTTATCGCCACCCATCAATCTTAATCCAAAATGGTTGACCGTATTTGCTCCTTATACGCTGTCTAAATATGGCATGACTTTGCTTTCTATTGGCATGGCACAAGAATTTAAAGACTATAATATTTGTGTGAATACCTTGTGGCCAGAAACCTATATCGCCACCGCCGCCGTCACCAATAACATCGCCAACGAAGAAGCCGTTGATATTTGCCGTAAACCTGAAATCATGGCCGATGGTGCATGGACAATAATCACTCAACGTCAAACAGGGCAAAATCTAACCGACGAACAGGTATTAAAAACAGCAGGAATCACTGACTTTAGTGGCTATGCCTGTAACCCTGCTACCATTGACCAAATCCAAAAAGACTTCTTTTTGGATTAATTGTTAGATTAAATGCTCTTATTTTCACCTCATCTGCTGACAAGTCTTGCATGGATGCAGCCTTGAAGGTAAGTTAAGCGCGGCTTGATTGGTGAGATCATCCGGACTTACGCATCGCACCGTGCTTCGCGCGGTTTGTAAACATAAAACTGTCGACAATATGCGCGTATGTCCTCATCCATGCCATCAAGACTAGGATTAGGCGCACATCATTGCCTTATATCCGTCTTAAAGAAGACTTTTAGGACTTATACCCACCGTACAATCGGCTCTTTCATTGTGTTAGGTGAAAGCCGTACGGTGTGTAAGTCGTGTTTTTCATCCGCGAGACTTCCATGTAAGTACCGTGTTAGAGGACTCCCCACACATGAGCAACACACAAGATATTATTAAACCCATTGACGTATTACGCAAAGCACCTGCTTTACTGAAAAAATTGCCGAAAATGGTCTATGGTTTAGCCCTTGGCTCAAGCACCAACCCCACTAAAACAGGTGGTTTAGGTTGGGCTTTAGAAAAAGCGACAAAAGCCAACCCGTATGGCAGTGCAGTTCTCTATAAAGATACACACTTAAACTACTTACAATTTAATCAATGGGCGAACCGTATCGCGCACTACTTTTTAGCACAAGGCTTAAAAAAGGGTGATGTTGTTGCTGTCTTTACCGAAAACCGTCCTGAGTTATTAGCGATTGTCAGTGGTTTAGCCAAAATTGGTGTCACCTCTGCCCTGTTAAACAGCTCCCAAACAGGCAAAGTATTAACGCATAGTATTAATCTCGTTAAACCAAAAATGGCGATTATTGGCGAAGAAGTCGTCGCTGCTTTTAATGATATTCGCGCTGACATTCATATCGACAGTGGCAATATTTATTGGATTGCCGATACCGACACACTCAAAGATATAGGTACTGCACCCGAAGGTTTCCGTAACCTTGCCCAAGACCTGCAAAACGCACCTAGCTACAACCCGCCCACGACTAATCAAGTGTATTACAGCGATGGCCTGTTCTACATCTATACGTCTGGTACCACAGGCATGCCTAAAGCCGCTATTTTTAGTCATGGCCGTTGGATGAAAGCTTATGGTGCTTTAGGTTCAGTCATGGACTTAAATCACAGTGACATTATGTACGTCACGTTACCGTTTTATCATGCCACCGCAATGGTCGTGTGCTGGGGTTCGGTTTTGGCGGGTGGTGCAGGTATTGCGCTGCGTCGTAAATTCTCAGCACGTGAGTTTTGGGATGATGTCCGTAAATTTAACGCATCCAGCATCGGTTATGTTGGCGAATTGTGTCGTTACCTAGCTGAAGTCCCTGCCAAGCCTGAAGACCGCGCTCACCGCGTAACCAAGATGGTGGGTAACGGTATGCGCCCAAACATTTGGGGGCCGTTTAAACAACGTTTTGGTATTGATGAAGTCTATGAGTTATATGCCTCCTCCGAAGGCAATATCGGCTTTAGTAATATCTTCAACTTTGACAACACCGTTGGCTTTTCACCATTACCCTACGCCATTGTTAAATACGACAAAGAAAACGAAGCCCCTGTACGCAACAAAGACGGCTTTTTAATGAAAGCGGCGCGTGGTGAAGCAGGCTTATTGATTGGCAAAATCACCGACCGTACACCGTTTGATGGCTACACCGATCCTGCCAAGAATGAATCTTGCATTATGCAAAATGTGTTTGAAATTGGTGATCGTTATTTCAACACTGGCGACTTAGTACGTGACATTGGTTTCCGTCATGCCCAATTTGTTGACCGCTTAGGCGATACTTTCCGCTGGAAAGGTGAAAACGTTTCTACAACCGAATTAGAAAACCTCATTTGTGGTATTCCTGAGATTGCCGAAGCCGTTGTTTATGGTGTTGAAATCCCCAACACTAATGGTCGTGCAGGTATGGCAGCTATTACGCCTCACGATGGTATGACCATTGACTTCAAAGAGCTACTTGCTGGCTTTAAGAAAGAAATGCCTGCCTATGCCATTCCCGTATTCCTGCGTTTACAACAACTCATGGAAACAACAGGCACATTCAAGTACCAAAAAAACAATTTGAAAAAAGAAAACTACGATCCAGTATTAGCGAAAGAGCCATTGTATGTCTGGCTGCCTAATACCGATAGTTATCAACCGTTGACGGCTGAAATTTGGCAAAAAATCCAAGACAAAGCGTATCGCTTCTAACACTTGGTAAAGCAATCACTTAGTACAAATACCATACTAAGTGGTTTCTTTTAAAGAAAGCCCCTGCTATTTAGGGGCTTTTTTATGCCTTATTGATGACTTTATAGGCAGTCAGTTGATTTTATTCACCATATCACTTGCATATAAACCAAATTCTTGTATTATATGCGGCCTCAGCAGCGAACGCGGTTGAGAATAAAGTAAACGTGGGTTGGTAGCTCAGCCGGTAGAGCAGTTGGCTTTTAACCAATTGGTCGTGGGTTCGAATCCCGCCCAACCCACCACTTTACTTATCAAAATCAAATGCTTATTCAAGCGCACAAAACAACATCCAGTCTAATACATTCAACATATCTAATATAAATCACTTTATATAATCGTTTTTGTCAGCGTACCTAAGCTCACCATCGTTATCCTCTGTTTAACGCTCTCCATAATGAATGCTCTTAACAATACAGTCAAAGTAGCTTTTGAAAACAGGTCATACAGGGGCGAAACACTCTTCGCCCCTACAATTTTTTAGACCAATGCCTGCTGTGCATACGACTGATACGCCGCCGCTACCGCCCGACCTTGCTGACACTGATAACCTTGACTGACCAATACAGCTTCTAGAGCCCCTAAACAAGCAATGACATTTTCGACACGGCTAGAATACCCCATCAAACCAATACGCCAAATTTTGCCCGCTAATGCCCCTAAACCAGCACCAATTTCAATGCCATGTTGTTGAAGCATCGCGGCTCGCACGGCTTTATCATCCACGCCCGTTGGAATATGAATAGCATTTAACTGTGGCAAACGTGCTAACTCATCAACAACATAATGAATATCTAACACCGCCAAGCCAGCTTTCAATGCCTCATGGTTACTGCGGTGACGCGCCCATGATTGTTCTAAACCTTCTTGTTGTAGCACCAATAACGACTCATGCAAGGCGTATAAACTGTTCGTTGGCGCAGTATGGTGATAAGTCCGTGTCGTTTCGCCCCAATAACCCAACAATAAATTTAAGTCTAAAAACCAACTCTGGCATTTTTGTGTCCGAGCTTTAACCGCAGCAATCGCACGCTCATTAAAGGTAATCGGTGATAACCCTGGTGTACAAGACAAGCATTTTTGACTGCCTGAATACACGGCATCCGCGCCCCACTCATCCACTAAAACGGGGACACCCGCTAAAGATGTCACCGCATCAACAATAGTTAACGCACCATATTGTTGTGCAATTTTGCATAAAGTATGCGCGTCAGATAATGCCCCAGTTGAGGTTTCAGCATGAACAAAAGCCAATACTTTGGCATCAGGATGTTGTTTGAACGCATCCTCTACTTTTTGCGGACTAACAGCCTGTCCCCACACATCATCAATGACAATCGCTTTACCACCGCAACGCTCGACGTTTTCGACCATGCGGCCACCAAAGACACCATTACGGCAAACAATCACTTTATCGCCATGATTGACCATATTCACAAAGCACATCTCCATGCCTGCCGAACCCGGCCCTGAAACGGGAAAGGTCAAAGCATTTTTGGTTTGAAAACTATAGCGCAGTAAGGTTTTCAGCTCTTCCATCATGCCGACAAAACTCGGATCAAGATACCCAATCGTTGGCTTGGCAAGTGCTTGTAAAACTCGTGTCGAGATATCCGACGGGCCTGGCCCTAATAAGCGACGCGGTGGTGGGGTGTAAGCATTGGGAATAATTTCAGGCGTGAGCAACATGATTATTTTTTCCATTAAATCGTGGATATTGTTGTGAGATGTTGGCTTTTAATTAAGCCAAATCATTAGGTTTTGGTGTTCCGAAGACTAGCGAGAGTTTAGACAAGATGCAATGGGGAGAATGCTTTTGAGATATTTGTCTGTTATGTATTTGATGCAGGGCTTCGACTCCGCTCAGCCAACGCCCAAACGCTCCCTGAGCGGAGTCGAATGGCGCAAAGACCGACCAATGACTACTCAGGAAATAACGCCTTCTCAAACTCAGGTAAAGACTTTTGCATTTCATCACCCATAAACATTTGTGGTTGCGAGGGTGTAAACCCTTCTTCTTTTTCACGCGCTGCAATGGTTTGTTTTGCTGCATGGAAAGCACTCACTAACGAATGTTCTTGACGTAAGGCTTCATCAAAGAATGCTCGACCAAAATAGGTAAAATCAGCATCATCTGTACAACCAAAGGAGGTTTTTGTCGCTTCGGCGGCAGTAATTAGCAAACTACTTGGCGTTTGTAGCGAAGGAATATAAGCACCTGAAAAACAGGAAGAAATCACCACCACACGCCACCTGATTTCTGCTTTATCTAATTCGGCTTTTAACCAAGCGGGCGTTAAACTTTGAATATTTAACGGTTGATGGCTCAGCTCAAACGTACCATCTGCCGAACCATGTGAGGTTAAAAATAAAAACAATACATCTTCGTCTTTATTCATCCGTTGGCCAATGGTTTCTAAGGCTTTGCTGATACTGGTGCGCGTGGCTATCGGTTGACTGAGCGTTGTATCATCATCATTAATTAATACTAAAGAGTGGCCGTTGGTAGTGAATCGGGTATCAAATAAACTTTGTACCGACTCCACTTCCCGTCTAAACACACTTTGATACGCTGCACCACCCACACCTAAAAAGTACCAATCAGTTTGCCCTTCTGTGCCTTCTTCAATTTGCGCTAATGCCCGATTAAGCAATAAAGGCTGGACATAAAAAGCCGCTTCTTCGGTGATATGTGGCTCTTTTTCGGGGATAACGACTTCGGCGGCATACCATAAACGTTGATCTGAAAATAAGGTTGACCAGCCAAAGAGTACCGCCACCGCGATGATAATACTCAAGATGCGTAACCACCAAACCCACGCTAATTGCCGACCAAAAAGAAACATCAGTGCGGCAGTTGGCCACACAAACAAGACAGGGTAAACATAAGGAATCCATTTACCCAATGACGTAGGAAACCACTCGGACAGCCCCGCCCATTGAATCCCTGATTGCAGCAACCCCACCATAATATCGGCAGCTAACCACAAAATAGCAGGCGTTAAAATCAGTCGCCACACCCCGTAACGTTGCGCCAAAAAAATACCAAATACTAACCATAAAAACGGAGGTATCAAGTAAGAGGCAAAACCAACAGGTTGCAATTCACCGGGCCAGCCTTCACTGACAAAATCAAAGGTAAAACTGGTGAGTAAACTACCGAATAAAAACGTTAAAAACTGGACAGGCGTGGGATGCAAATGATGAAAGGCGCGCTTCAACCCAATTAACATCATGAGTGCGGCAACAAAATTATCAAAAAATGAACGCACAAATACGCGAATCGGGCTACGAGACATAACGACAGAATCCCTAGAAATCGCGCGAATCATAGCAGTTCATCGACAAAGTTAGGCAGGCTTTGTCAACAAAACTTCTAAACTCATACATTCGGCTAATGCCTCAATATTCGGGGTTGTTTGATAGGGTAAAACGCCTAAACAAGGTGCAGGGATGATTTGTTTGAGTGTTTGAATATTTTCCTCAAGAGCGGCCATTGTTGGATCAATCGTATTAGCGACCCATCCCGCCAAACGTAAACCATCACGAATAATGGCTTCAGCCGTTAATAAGGCATGATTCAAACAACCCAAACGCATGCCCACCACTAAAATAACAGGCACTTTTAATTCTTTCGGCAATGAAGATAACATCTCTCGATCGCTAATCGGGACACGCCAACCGCCCGCTCCTTCAATGATCACAAATTGTGGCCGATGCGTTAATGTGGCACGGGTATAACCCACCAACTGATTCATCGTTAAGCGTCGCCCTGCCTGTTTGGCTGCTAAATGGGGTGACAATGGCTCGAGCAATGCAATCGGGTTTACTTCTTGATACGGCAATTTAAGGCTGCTGTACTGTTGTAATAACAAGGCATCGCTGTTGCGTAATCCGTCAGGCGTTTGTTCGCAACCTGACGCAATCGGTTTGATACCTAACGTCGTTAAACCTTGTTGATTCGCCGCCTGCAATAAGGCACAAGCGACCGTAGTTTTACCAATACTGGTGTCTGTTCCCGTGAGAAAAAAAGCGGCCATCTTTTGAATCCTTTACAGTTTTACGCTGGCTAAAAATGTCTCATAGGCTTGTGCAGATTCTTTGGTACGCTCAATTTGTGGCGCATGACCAACGCCCTTGAAAATCACGACCTGCGCCTGTGGCATCAAACGTTTAATGACTTCGGTGCTAGACACATTAATGACTTTGTCTTGATCGCCCCATAATACCAACGTGGGCACTTTGATTTGCGGCAACACTTCTTCGGGATTTAATGAATATTTGAGGTTTAACTCTTGATAGATTTTTTCGCCTACTTTTTCACGTTCAATGGAAATACGCGTCAAGGTAGCGATGACAGGTGAAGGAATATAAGGTGGGTCGGACATGGTAAACGCCAACATCTTTTTATAATCCTCTTCATTGTGGACAATTAACGGATTTTCACCCTTTTGATTACGCAAATATAATTCACTCGGTTGCGGCGAAATCACCCCTGCCGAATTCATTAACGCCAAACTTTTGACATGGCTTGGCGCAAGATAAGCAACATGAAATGCAATCGCTCCACCCATTGAGTGTCCCATGACATGTACAGGCTGAGTCAATTGCAGTTTATCCATAATGGCAATCACCCGTTTAGCTTGCTCGGGGACAGTGTAGCTTTTATCCATCAAAATCGTGCTATCGCCATGCGCGGGTAAATCAATGGCAATGACGTGATAGTGTTTGGTTAATTGTTTCGCCATGCGAATCCAAATATCTTTATTCGACTGAAAACCATGAATTAACAAGACCGTTTCACCCTGACCGCCTTCTAAATAGGGTGTGGTAAATTCCCCGACGACGATTCCTTTTAGCTGAAGGTCGGCTTGTGACCGCTCCATACTAATCGCCCATGTCGATAATTTCGTTTCAATACTGGCGCAACCTGTCAATGCCAAGCTCAAGGCTAACAGGCTTGCTGTGGCTAGTTTTTTCATGGTTTACTCAGAGATATGTTGTGAATTTGCTTTTTGGCCGTACACCATCAAGACTTCATAGTGTAAAGGAATGCCTTGTGACTGCCGATAGTGCTCCATCGCGTGCTCTAAGGCTAATAACTGCCCTCGCCCCCACAAACCGTGTTGACGCGGTTGTTGTAGCTCATTTGCGCCTATCGCTTTCAGGCTCTTTAATAACGCTTTTGTCGTGTCATAGTATTGATAAAACGCGCTTTGTTGCTGATTTTTTATCGTCAAACCTGCGTACTTCAATGCTTCCAACCATGTTGGTGTCGAAAAAAATTGATTGGTATGACGTGAGGTATCGACCTGTGCCCACGCCTGATTTAATTCGGCTAATGTCCCATCAACAGGAATCGCTAAACAAAACTGACCGTTTTGGGCTAACACACGCGCTAATTCTTGAGCAAAATCTTGAGGCGATGCCAGCCATTGCAAGGCAAAATTACTCACCACACCCTCAAAGCTATTTTCTTTAAACGGGAGAAAAGCGGCATCGGCTTGAATGGGAGTGATTAAAGGATAATGCAAATGGGTAGCCGTGAGCATCGGCAAAGCAATATCTAAAGCAACTATGGAATCAACGGGGTGATGTTCAGCAATATGTCGCGTCAACCAACCTGTGCCACAACCAATATCTAAGACTCGACCTTGCAAGGTTTGCTCTGCAATAAGCTGTTGTGCCGATTGTTTTTGCGCCAACGCTTGTTCATCATAATGAGTAGCTGCCGTGCCAAAGCGTTGAGCAATACGCTCATTTAAGGTTTGATGAGCAAAAGCATTCATCTCAAACGCTCCTGCACAAATTGTCCCAGTTGTTGAGCTACCTTTTCGGGATGAGAAATAAACGGTACATGCGCGGCATCGGCAATAATGCTCAGTTGTACATTAGCATTGAGTGCCAATAAAGCATCACCAACATCCGCAGGCACAAGCCCATCATTTTCACCGAATAAACAAAGCATAGGTAATGTCAGTTGTGCGAATTGTGGCCGATAATCTTGCGTTAATACCGCTAAGCCTGCCTGCAATGTAGACAACGAAGGCAACGGCTGTACCGCTAATTGCTGTTGTAACAAACGCGCATCTTGTTTTTGGCTCGTTGAACCGAGGCATTGCAAGGCGATAAATCGTTTTAAAGTGGCAGATTGATTGTCTGTTAGCCCTTGTTGAAATTGTTTAAAGTCAAGCAAGGACATAGCGCAAGGCCAATCATCACGCTGCACAAAACAAGGGTTACAGGCAATCGTCACCACCGCTTGCATACGCTCAGGATATTGATTGGCAATATCTAACACCAACAAACCACCTAAAGACCAACCACACCAAATGGCAACATTCGGCGCAATGGCCAAATAAGCCGTTATATCTTCCTCAAAGCCATCGATCACCGTGACATGAAAATCTTCCTGTAAATACGGCAATAACGGCTGCCAAACTCCGCTATTCATCCCCCATCCATGCACCAACACCACATTAACAGCGTGTGGATTATGTGATAGATAACGTTGATGACGAAGGCTAGACATAATCCGCCCTCAATGTTGCTAAGGCATTCAACAGACAATCAATATCTGCTTCGCTTTGACTGGCTGTTAACGTCACTCTTAACCGAGACTGACCCACAGGCACCGTCGGTGGCCGAATCGCTGCCACCCAAAAACCACGCTCGGCTAATGCCTGACTCAATGCCAATGCCTTACTTTCTTCACCTAATAAAATTGGTTGAATCGCCGTTTGACTGGCCATTAACCGCCAACCCTGTTCAATCACTCCCTGACGAAATCGTTGAATGAGTTGTTGCAGATAATCACGTCGCCAATGTTCCGTTGCTAATAGTGTTAAACTTTGACGGGTTGCGGCGGCAATCGCAGGTGGCATCGCGGTGGTATAAATATACGGACGAGCAAAATTGGTTAAATAATCAATTAACTCTCGACTGCCCGATACAAATGCGCCAAATGTACCGAGTGCTTTGCCAAAGGTCGCCATATAAATAGGAATATCCTCAGCAGAACAGCCAAAATGCTCACTAATACCTGCCCCTGTTTTGCCTAATACACCAAAACCATGCGCATCATCAATCATCAATGCGGCTTGCTGTTGTTGGCTGATTTGTATTAGTTCTGGCATTAACGCCATATCGCCATCCATACTAAATACGCCATCACTGACAATCAGTTTTTTAGTCGATGAAGATTGTGCTAAGCGACAGCTTAAATCAGCAATGTCATTATGACGATAACGACTAAAACTTGCGCCACTGCTTAAGCCACCATCTAATAACGACGCATGATTTAAACGATCCTCAACGACAAAATCGCCACGCCCTACTAAGGCATTGATAACGCCGACATTCGCCATATAACCCGTCGAAAATAGGATTGCGGCTTCACGACCTGTCAATGCTGCCAGCTCTTCTTCTAAGGCTTGATGCTCACGATGATGGCCACAAACTAAATGCGCCGAGCCACTACCAACACCGTATTTTTCTGCTGCCTTTATAAAAGCTTGTTTGACTAAAGGATGATTAGCTAAACCTAAATAATCATTACTGGAGAAATTGAGGTAATCACGGCCTTCACGGATGATATGTGAACCTTGTGCGGAGTCGTGCGTTTTGCATTGGCGAAACCGCTGTTGTTGTTGGCGTTCGGCGAGTTGAGTGGCGAGGTTAAAGTGGGAAAGGGACATAAAAACTCCCCCTCTCTCTAACTCTCTCCCCAAGGGAGAGAGGACAAAGGCAATCATGTACTTTACCTCCTCACCCGAGTAAGAGAGGTCAACTGCAATCATGTATTTTGCCCCCTCTCCCCTAGGGAGAGGGTTGGGGTGAGGGTGTAAAAAGTTAAACCGCCATTGCATCACGCCACAATATTGCTTTAGGCGCAACAGGCAAACTATCCTCAACAGGCGTATTTAATTGCAAAGCATGAATGCCCAATTTCTCAAACAACAAACGGTCAGTGTTAGTTTCAGGATTACTCGTGGTCAACAACTTCTCGCCATAAAAAATCGAATTCGCACCCGCAAAAAAGCACCATGCTTGCATCTGCTCATTCATCTTTTCGCGTCCTGCCGATAAACGCACAAAGGACTTCGGCATAATAATCCGTGCAACAGCAACCGTGCGCACAAATTCAAATGGCTCTAACTCATCAACATCACCTAAGGGCGTGCCTGCAATTTTCACCAACATATTGATCGGTACAGAATCGGGATGAGAAGGCAAATTCGCTAATTCCATCAACAAGCCAATACGGTCTTCGCGTTTTTCACCCATACCAACAATACCACCCGAACAGACTTTAATGCCTGCTTCACGGACATTGGCTAAGGTATTCAAACGGTCGCTATAACTACGAGTGGTAATGACTTTGCCGTAATATTCAGGCGAGGTATCTAAATTATGGTTGTAATAATCTAAACCTGCTTCGCCTAAGGCTTTGGCTTGCTCAGGTGCTAACATGCCCAAGGTCATACAGGTTTCTAAACCTAAGCCTTTGACTTGTTTCACCATTTCCAACACATAAGGCATATCCTTGTCACGCGGACTACGCCACGCTGCGCCCATACAAAAACGACTCGCGCCTTTCTCTTTGGCCGCTTTAGCTTCTTCGATGACTTTTTGAATTTCTAACAGCTTCTCTTTGTCTAAACCCGTGTCATAATGGCCTGACTGCGAACAGTATTTACAGTCTTCAGGACACGCGCCAGTTTTAATCGACAACAAAGTACTGACTTGTACCGCATTCGGGTCAAAATGCTGACGATGAACCGTTTGGGCTTGAAATAATAGTTCGTTAAACGGTAAATCAAACAAAGCGCGTATTTCGGCGCGATGCCAGTCGTGGCGAAGTGTTGTCATAAAGTTGCCCATCAAAAAAGTCAGCAGATGCCTTGCATAGTCGTCAAGCAAACCAAAGCTGTCAAGTTTTTAAGGAGGAAATATGGACATCTGGACGAATTTTAAGCAATTATTATTCTCTGCACCCGATTGCATCACCTGTAAAACCATTAAAAGCCAGAAACAAGGCTTTTGTTCGGGCTGTTATCACGACTTGCCACATATTTCACACAGTTGTTTACGCTGTGGCCTAGCGGTTTCTGCCGAACGCCAGTGTGCGTGTAAAGATGAGGATTGGCCTTTTAGTATCTGTATTGCCGCCTGTGCTTATGCTTTTCCTGTTGATGCGTTAATTAGCCAACTGAAAAATCAACATAAACTCAGCCTCAGCGAACCCTTAGGATTACTGATTGCTAGTCAAATTAAACGTCAACGTATTGAGTTGCCTGAGTTACTAATACCTGTTCCCTCGTCAACCGAACGCTTACAACAACGAGGTTTTAATCAAGCCGCAGAAATTGCAAAAGTCGTCAGCAAAAAACTCTCCATTCCCGTCGATTATTCAAGCGTGCAACACAACAAACAAAATGCAGTGCAAAAAAATCTGAACAAACAACAACGCTTACAGAATGTTAATGCTGCTTTTACATTAAGCAAACCCATCCGTGCAACACATGTAGCGATTATTGACGATGTGATTACAACAGGCGCAACCACCAAAGCTATCGCCTATTTATTACGCGAAAATGGGGTCAAAACGATTCAATCATGGTCAATCGCACGCGTGCTTTAACGAATTTGTCACCGTCTAAACTCCCTCTCCGTCTTGTTTGTGGGTAGAATGCCCGAAATGATATTTTAACGTCGTCACAGTGAGCTTTTCTCTATGCTAATGGCTTTTTCCCTCAACAAAGGTGCGCTGGAGCAAATTGCTATCAATGCCGCCACCGATTTAGGGAGCGAAGTCATTTGGGTCGATTTAATTAACCCCACCGAAGAAGAACGCGACTGGTTACGCATTGCCTACGCCCAAGAACTCCCGACGATTGATGATTTATACGAAATTGAGGCTAGTTCGCGCTTTTATGAAAACGAATATGGTTTACACATCAGCTCGTATTTCTTAAATTATGCCGATAATAACCCTGGCAATATTTCGGCGGCGTTTGTCTTTAATGGTGACCGTTTGTTTACCCTGCGCGAAGAAGAACTGGCCGCTTTTCGCTTATTTCGAATGCGTGGCCGTAAAGGTCTAGTCAATATCAATAACTCAAAGTCTATTTTATTAGGCTTGTTTGAAACGAAAGTTGAAAACTTGGCGGATATCTTAGAGCGTATTCATGCGGATTTAGAAGAAACTAGCCAGCAAGTGCTCGGTAATGCCGAAAACGACGACATGGAATCGGTGTTGACCGACTTAGCGCGTCAAGAAGATGTCAACGGTAAAGTGCGTATTTCGATGATGGACTTACAACGGATGCTCTATCTGTTGTTACGTGCAGGCATATTGAATGCCGAACAAAGCGAACGATTACGCGATATTATTCGAGACTCGGAATCGTTGATTGCTCATAGCTCGTTTTTATTTGATAAAATCAAATTCTTACTGGATACGACCTTGGGCTTTATTAACGTCAACCAAAATAAAATTATTAAAATTTTCTCGGTTGCCTCAGTGATGTTTTTACCCCCGACGATGATTGCCAGTGTCTATGGTATGAACTTTGAACTGATGCCCGAATTAAAATGGCATTTGGGTTATCCTTTTGGTTTAGGTTTGATGATTATCTCAGCCGTATTACCTTTTTGGTATTTCCGTCGTCGTGGATGGCTGTAATGGCCTGTATTTGATGACTGACTGACTGACGGTATAGCTGAAACCCAAGAAACACGGCATAATCCACCCCATTAACATTTTTAGCCTGCACGGAACGTTCGCCATGCTCTCAACTTTTAAAAAAATATGTGCTGTTTTTTGCGTAAGCGTTGCCTTTCAAGCCACTGCGGACGATAGACCCATTCAATATCCTGAATATAACTCGGCATTAACCATTAGCAGTTACATGACCCAAAGTATTCACAGTACGCACACACCCGGTTGGGGTATTGGTGGCGAGACAATGTACTCCCGCGACTTCTTTAACCAAGGCGGCGGTTTTAAGTACTTTCCTGAAGGGACAGATGACGCAATTGTGAATCTTTATTTAGGAACGGGTTATAAACGTTACGCGCAAGTACAAGTAGGCTATGGCACAGAAGGCTCACTCTACCGCTTCCGTAGCGAAAACGATTTGTCTTATTTATGGGTACTGGGTCGTCATTTAATGAATTTAGACCTGACTCTGCCAACACGCTATGAGAACTATCCCAACAATCGTTTTGTGGTGATTTTCTCTGCTGAAAAATATGACAATCAACGATATTTAGATAATGTGTCTTTGGGATTGGGTTTGCGTTATTGATATTGATTGTTGTTAGATGTTGTTTGATCAATTGCCGCAGTCATTGCGGCAATTTTTTTACCGACTGACAGACAAAAAAAAGCCCACTTGCGTGGGCTTAACAGGGGTTCAACCAAGCAATACACCGAGGAGAGACATCATCACGACTGCTATGAGTTCATTCTAATGTATTACTCAACAAACTCTGTCGTTTGGTTGTGCATTTCCTGTTAAGGGATTGTTACAAGGTTAGGAGTTCAGTTTAAAATTATTGCGATGACGCTGTTTAATCGGCCATGTCATGACAAACTTTGCGCCACCTAAATTTGGACTTTCTTCCACTTTAATCTGACCACCAAACCAAAAAGCAATACGCGACACAATCGACAAACCCAAACCATAACCACCTGATGCGCGTGTACGACTATCATCTAAACGCGTAAACGGCTGAAACACACGCTCACGGTCTTTTTCAGGAATCCCTGCACCGTCGTCTTCAACCGCAATATAAGCACAGTTATCATACACACCTGCACTGAGCCTAATTTCACTCGTGGCATAACGAATGGCATTACCTGCCAGATTTTGCAATACACGGTGTAAATAGCGTTGCTCCGCCTCTACGACTGTGCCTTCAGGCGGTAATACCACCGTCACTTTTGGCTTTACACCTAATGCCAGTGTTTCTTTGGCAACTTTCTGTAATAAATGCCCTAAGTCCACGGCTTCAAAATCCAGTACGGGGATTCCCTGCTCTAACTTAGCGTAGGTTAAGATTTCATCAATCAGCTTATTTAACTCGGTAATATCGCCATCTAACAACGCTAACTGCTCAAAACGAGAGTCAACATCATCGGTATCTGCCAACATTTCCATGCCAAAGCGAATACGGGCAACGGGGGTACGCAATTCATGAGAAACAGCTCGCGTCAGCTCACGTTGCGAGTCAATCAACCGTTGAATATGTTCGGCCATGCTATTAAAAGCATGAGCCAATTGACTCACCTCATCTCGACCAAACACCTCCGCACGCGCACCTAAATCACCGCCACCAATACGCCGCGCTGCCCCTTCAACAATTTTAATTTTTTTCTCTAAGGGATGAATAATAAAATACGCAGCGGAAGTAATAACTAACAAACTGACGGCTGAAATAATCAACAACAATTGGACAGGCATCCAATCAAACAAGTACATGGGTCCCATGACCAATACATGTCCCGCCATTTTTGAAGGGGCGATAATGCGTATTGAGGAGTGACGAGCCGCACCTCCCTCTTTTAAGGCTAAGACCACTTCTTTACGCTTGATTCGTGCGCGTTGATCGGGCTCTAAACCACTCTTTTCTAAAGAAACAATGCGTAAGGGAAAAGGAAAGTAAGATTGTAATTGGGTCAGCCGTTGCGTTTCTTGACCTTGATAATGCTCCAAATCATCCAATAAAAAAATCGCCATTGCTTTGGCTTGCTGTTCGGAGACTTTACTCATCCTTGCTTTTAGGTATAACTGCTCTTTGGCTGAAACCAAGCTAAATATGTCAGCATAATTATGTTGAACGTTAACACGAACGACGGCTCGCCCCTCAAGCAAGGTGATTTGTTCCGTGGAATCAAAGTCGGCAGATTTAGCATCGACCAAGACAATTTTGTTGTCCATCAGCGTACTAGCTTCTTCTAGCCACGCATCACGCAATGTGCCTGCTGGTTGACGCTCAATACCCACCGCAACCAAACGAAAAAAACCTGTCGCCATCGACTCTCGATATTCTGCTGCACGATGATCGTTGACAACCTGAATCAATAAATACGTGGATAAGGCGACCATGCTAATCACTAGCAATAGGCCGCCATAAATACGAACAAAAATACTACTGGGAGTACGAATAGAAAGCATTAATTACCCAAAGACTCTTTTACAAACAAATAGCCTTTGCTGCGAACGGTTTTGATGCGTTTTGGGTTATCAGGATCATCGCCAATTTTAGGACGAATACGGGAGATACGGACATCAATTGAACGATCTTGGCCATCGTATTCGATACCACGCAGACGCTCAAAAATGTCTTCACGCGACAAAATACGCCCTGCATTCGAGGCTAACAACCACAACAAGTCATATTCTGCACTGGTAAATTCAACTGGTTCATTATTGAGTAATACCGAGCGACCACCGTTATCAATCACGAGATCATCAAACTCTAAACGCTGTGGTAAATCTTCATCAATGATTTTGTCCGAGCGACGTAATAACGCACGAATACGCGCTAACAACACGCGTGGTTGTGCGGGTTTAGCGACATAATCATCTGCGCCCATTTCGAGACCTAAGACTTGATCCATATCATCCGTACGCGCAGTCAGCATTAAAATCGGATGATGATAATGTGGACGAACTTCGCGGCAAATGGTTAAGCCATCAGCACCCGGCAACATCACGTCTAAGACCACTAAATCAGGTTGTTCGGAAATAATACGGCGGATCGCACGATTACCGTCTGTTTCCACTCCGACTTCTAAACCATTACGAATTAAATACTCTTGGGTCAGACTGGCTAAACGTTCGTCATCTTCAACAATTAATATACGGGGTAGCCGTTCTTCTTGCTGGCTCATAATTTTTTCCTAATCTAATGATGTTGATAAAGTTAAATGACTCTACTTAGGATTTACGCGGTTATCGCTTATTTGTTCACATCTCAGCCGCTTTAGGCTGCTTTATATGTACAAAACGCGCTAATCGCGGTGCGATGCGTAAGTCCTGACTCTAATTGCACCTACCACGCGATTTCATTCGCCGTGGTGAGCGTTATGGCTGCATCATAGTCAATTCTGTTACAGTTACAAAGTACTAAACAGCACTTGTTTACCAAGCCACCACTAAAAGACTGTCAACCCCTCTAAAGACATATATATTTTTACATTTCCACTATAAAAGCCAATGACGTAAAATCGGGCGTAAGGTGTTGTGTTACTTGTTTTTTTCGCAGTTTTAGGGGGATTTTTAGGCAGGTTACGCTGTCATTTTCGCTCTTGCACTTCAAGCCAAAACCGCTTATCTTGTGCCTCAAGAAAGTAACACACACTATAGATTGTGTTTTAACCAACTTTTTCATACCAAACCATCAAACATAAATACTTCCTCTACGTCAATAGTTAATTGTCGCAGCAGAGGTTTTTTATTGCTAAAAATTTGCTAAGGAGCTTATATGACGATTTCTGCACAACGTTCTTTTGAGTCTGCCGAATTGGCCACCGCACCCGGCCAATTACGCATTATCAAACGTAACGGCACTTTAGTTCCTTACGATGCAGGCAAAATCGCCTTAGCGATTAGCAAAGCGTTCTTAGCCGTTGAAGGCGGTTCAGCCGCCGATTCCAGCCGTGTTCATCAACAAGTGTCGTTATTAACCGATGCCGTAACCAATACCTTTAAGCGTCGGATGCCCAGTGGTGGCACTATTCATATCGAAGAAATCCAAGACCAAGTTGAATTAGCATTAATGCGCGCAGGCGAGCAAAAAGTCGCGCGCTCTTATGTGATTTACCGTGATGAGCGTGCGCGTCTGCGTGATGAATCCATTACGAAATCGCACCCAACCTTAACCGTGACCTTGGGTGATGGCACACGCCAACCTTTAGATTTAGGACGTTTAGAATCGTTAATCACCGATGCGTGTGAAGATTTAGTTGGCGTGAGTGCGCAAGCCATTGTTGAAGAAACCTTAAAAAATCTTTATGACGGCGTAAAAGAAAGCGACTTAGCGACAACGATGGTGATGTGTGCGCGTGTACATATCGAAAAAGAACCCAATTACACCTATGTCACGTCACGTTTATTATTAGACCAATTACGCAGTGAAGCATTAGGCTTTTTGGATATTACCGATAAAGCCTCCCCTGCTGATATGGTGGAGTTTTACCCTCAAGCCTTGCCCGTCTATTTAAAGCGCGGTATTGCATTAGAGTTGCTGTCACCTGATTTATTAAAATACGATTTGGCTAAAATAGCCGATGCCATTAAACCTGTGCGTGATTTACAGTTTACCTATTTAGGTTTGCAAACCCTGTACGACCGTTACTTCTTACATAGCAATGATGTACGTTTTGAATTGCCACAATTGTTTTTTATGCGCGTGGCAATGGGCTTGGCGATCAACGAAGAAAACTACAATGAACGTGCCATTGAGTTTTACCAATTGTTGTCGAGCTTTGACTATATGGCCTCAACGCCAACCTTGTTTAATGCAGGCACATTACGCCCACAATTATCCAGCTGTTACTTAACCACCATTCCTGATGATTTATATGGCATTTACGATGCCCTGCGTGATAACGCAATGCTCTCAAAATGGGCTGGCGGTTTAGGCAATGACTGGACTCCTGTCCGTGGTTTAGGCTCGTATATCAAAGGCACTAACGGTAAATCTCAAGGCGTCGTACCGTTTTTGAAAGTGGCGAATGATACGGCAGTCGCGGTCAATCAAGGCGGCAAACGTCTGGGTGCGGTCTGTGCATACTTAGAAACATGGCACTTAGACATCGAAGAGTTTTTAGAGCTGCGTAAAAATACGGGTGATGATCGTCGTCGTACCCATGATATGAATACCGCCAATTGGGTGCCTGATTTGTTTATGCAACGCGTCTTTGATGATGGTGATTGGACGCTGTTCTCGCCTTCTGACGCACCTGATCTGCACGATTTGTATGGCAAAGACTTTGCTGCGCGTTATAACGAATACGAACGCATGACCACAACAGGCGAAATTAAGCTATTCAAACGCCTAAAAGCCCAAGACTTATGGCGCAAAATGTTGTCGATGTTGTTTGAAACAGGCCATCCGTGGGTGACGTTCAAAGATGTTTGTAATTTACGTTCACCACAGCAACATGTGGGCGTCGTACATTCCTCTAATTTGTGTACAGAAATCACTCTAAACACATCTAAAGACGAAATCGCTGTTTGTAACTTAGGTTCAATTAATTTGGTTAACCATGTTACCCCTAATGGTTTAGATGTGGCCAAGTTAGAAAGAACGGTTAAAACCGCCGTACGGATGCTCGATAACGTCATCGACATTAACTATTACGCCGTACCGCAAGCGAAAAACTCTAACCTTCGTCATCGTCCTGTCGGTTTGGGAATTATGGGCTTCCAAGATGCGTTATACATTTTGAACACCCCATACTCTTCAGACGCTGCGGTGAAGTTTGCGGATAACTCAATGGAAGTGATTAGTTATTTCGCTATTGCCGCTTCGTCACAATTAGCCAAAGAACGTGGTAGCTATAGCACATTTGATGGTTCGTTATGGAGTCAAGGTGTTCTGCCGATCGACTCATTGCAAAAAGTGATTGAGCATCGTGGTGAGCGTTATATTCAAGTGGATACTAGCGAAACTTTAGATTGGGCAAGCTTACGTCACACCGTGCAAACACAAGGTATGCGTAACTCCAACGTCATGGCAATTGCACCAACGGCGACGATTTCCAATATTTGTGGTGTTGCTCAGTCGATTGAACCCACGTATCAAAACTTGTACGTTAAATCGAACTTGTCGGGCGAATTTACCGTCGTTAATCCGTACTTAGTCAATGCCTTAAAAGCGCGTGGCTTGTGGGATTCGGTGATGGTCAATGATTTGAAATATTACAATGGTTCGGTACAAGACATCGAGCGTGTGCCAGAAGACTTAAAAGCCTTGTTTGCTACGGCATTTGAAGTTGAACCACGATGGATTGTTGAAGCGGCCAGTCGTCGTCAAAAATGGATTGACCAAGCGCAATCACTCAACTTGTACATTAGCCATGCGTCGGGCAAAAAACTCGATATCACCTATCGTATGGCGTGGTTCCGTGGCTTAAAAACCACGTATTACCTCCGTGCTATTGGCGCAACGGCGGCTGAAAAGTCTACGATTTCGGATGGTGCATTAAATGCGGTTAAAACTCAGGTCGTCCATGAAGAAGAAGCCTTCACCGAAGCCGCACCTGTACCGTTAGCGTGTTCGATTGATAATCCTGATTGTGAGGCGTGTCAGTAAGGCAATAAAAAATGGGGTAATAGCTCGAACTATTACCCCACTTACTCTGTGTTTGGCGTACTCGCACAGAGCTGGCGTTTCTTATCAGAAAACAGGCGGATTTCAACCGTTTGTATGCCAGAAGTCAAGTACGTTTTTAGTTAATAAGGTGCTTTATATGCATTTTGAAATTTATCAAGACGTAAATCTGCAATGGCGTTGGACATTATTTGCATCTAATGGCTACAAAGTTGCGAACGCAGGTGAAGGGTATTTGAATAAGCAAGACTGCCATCACGGCATAAATCTTGTTCAAAGAGCATTTAACGCTCCAATACGCGAAAAAATGAACACTCTTGCTTCATTAATGGCATTTAACCTAAAACCTCGTTAATCGTTACGATACAAGGACGTATCACCCCCTCATTGTCCATCTTATGACTAATCGCTTTTTTCATACTCTAAGCCTAATCTAATAGCACTCATTCCAAGCATTAAGCCATATCAATTCTTATATACTTTCTGTAGAATGTATCCGCATTTTTCTTAAAACCCATTCATTCAAATTTAAATACAAATCTCAAAAAAAACATCATATAAACAATTAGTTATAGTTTTAGATTACAGTGTTAAGAGAGAACCACCATGTTAAACTGGGATGACTTCCATGCAGAAGAAAAGCCTAAGGCCAAGACAGCAACAACGCCAACTGTTGCGCCACAAACAACTGCGCAAAACGCAGCTACACCGTCGCCTACAGTGGCAAACGTTCAACCCGTCGCAACCACTGCTGCCCTTGACCGAGCTCAAGCAGCTATTGCTGCTCTAAACGTTGCTGCACTCACGCCCGCAGCCGTCGCACGTATTCAAGTAGACGACAAACGCATGATTAACTGTCGTGCTGACCTCAACCAATTAGTGCCGTTTAAGTACGATTGGGCATGGCAAAAATACCTCGACTCTTGTGCCAACCATTGGATGCCACAAGAAGTCAACATGACCAAAGACATTTCACTGTGGAAAAGCCAAGAAGGCTTAACCGATGACGAACGTTTAATCGTTATGCGGTCTTTAGGTTACTTTTCGACGGCAGATAGCTTGGTCGCCAATAACATCGTGTTGGCGGTTTATCGGTTGATTACCAACCCAGAATGTCGCCAGTATTTGATTCGTCAAGCCGCCGAAGAAGCGATTCACACGCACTCTTACCAATACTGTATTCAGTCATTGGGTATGAATGAAGGTGAAGTGTTTAATATGTACCATGAAGTACCGAGCGTTGCCGCCAAAGCCGCTTGGTCGTTGAGTCATACACACTCTTTGTCTGATCCAACCTTTCAAACAGGCACACCTGAAACTGACCGCGAATTACTGCGTAACTTGATTGGTTTTTATGCGGTTACAGAAGGCATTTTCTTCTATTGTGGTTTTACCCAAATTTTAAGTATGGGTCGTCGTAACAAAATGACGGGCGTTGCCGAGCAATTCCAATACATTTTGCGTGATGAATCCATGCACTTAAACTTTGGTATTGATGTCATCAATCAAATCAAAATCGAAAATTCGCACTTGTGGAGCAAAGAGTTTCAACAAGAAGTGATTCAAATGATTTTGGAAGGTACGCAACTCGAAATCAACTATGCGCGTGACACCATGCCGCGTGGCGTATTGGGCATGAATGCCGCGATGATGGAAGAATACTTGCAGTTTATTTGCAACCGTCGTTTAACACAGTTGGGCTTGCCTGAACAATTTGTCGGCGCAAAAAACCCGTTCCCGTGGATGTCAGAAATCATGGACTTGCGTAAAGAGAAAAACTTCTTTGAAACGCGAGTCACTGAGTATCAGACAGGTGGCGCGTTGGCTTGGTAAGTGTGATGTAGGTCGGGCTTTCATCCAACCCTGCATCTACAAAGGAGCGATTAAAAACCGCTCCTTTCATTTTTGTAATATTCAGCCCGACGTAAATCAGTAAACTTTCCTACGGGTCCGTACATTACATCGGTACGAATAACGTATTTAATGCTATCGCCTAGCACCACTCCGCCCTCATGCAGTACATTATGTGGAAAAACTAGTCCCATCCCTGTTTTGCCCTTGACATTTACCCAAGGAAAACGGGTTTCGCCACCCTCATATCCCTCATTCAAATAAATAAGAAAGGTCAATATGCTTTCTTCACCATTGTCACGGGCAAAATATCCGTCATAATGCCATCGAAATATCTGACCTTCGGTATAACGATAATAGCGAAAACGCTCATTTAAGCCTCGAATCTCCCGCCCGCCTTGCATCACAGGCAAGTAACTTTTGACCCGTTTCCAAACAAGCTCAGCCAATTCAGGATCATCCCAAATCACCCGATCATTACTGCGGACTTTCAAATCAATGACTGCCCCACGACGCGAACTAATCATCGCTTTTTCAAAACCATGATTTTCTGCACGTTCAATAAACGCCTGACATTCTTCAGGCGTAAAAATAGGATGCAAGGTAAAACTCGCATTACCGATGTTTTCTTTATGAATACTCATGGCCATCTCCTTGTATAGCTCGCCACAAATTATAGTCCCAGAGACAATATATTAACAAACTCTCTGACTTGAAGATAGGCTCATGATGAATCTCTATTTAAGTGACTCGCCCCCATTGACCTTCACTCAAAAATCAACGACAACACAGCCAATGCTCGCCATACTCAGCTATGCGAGATTAGAAAAACAGACAATGATTAGAGGATGAACAATGAAAGTTTTAGTAACGGGGGCAAATGGCCATATTGGTAGCCATGTTGTTCGTGAATTACTCGCGCAAAACCACCAAGTCCGTGCCTTTGTTCGTGCAACCGCCGACCTACAAGGTATTGACGGCCTCAATATTGAAAAAGTGTATGGCGACGTTCAACAATATGACACCTTAGAACCTGCCGCACAAGGCTGTGATGCCGTGATTCATTTGGCTGCTGTCTATAAAATGAATGCCAAAGACTTAGATGAAATCGTTAAACCTGCCGTCGAAGGCACGCAAAACATTATGAAGGCCGCTAGTAAGGCAGGCATTAAACGCGTGGTTTATACCAGTTCGATTGCCTCTATTGGCTTTTCCACTGACCCCAACACCTTGCGCACCAGTAACGACTGGGCGGAAGACCCGCGTGATGCCTACAACTACGCCAAAAAAGTCAGTGACCAAGAAGCACAACGTCTCGCCAAACAATACCACATCGATCTGATTACCATTTGCCCCGCTATTGTCTTGGGCATACTGGATTACAAACTCACGCCATCCAATAAAATTATTATGGATTTCGTCAAACGTGCGACCCCGACATTTATTGGCGGCAACAACTTTGTGAATGTCAAAGATGTCGCCAAAATTCATGTGGCGGCCTTAACGCAAGGAAAAGCAGGCCAACGCTATATTGTCGGCGGTGAAAACATTTCCTTCCGAAAGCTTGGACAAACCCTATCGAAGCTCACCAATAGTTTTATTCCTTATATGCCGCTTCCGCGTGCAATGATGTTAGCCAGTGGCCAAATGGCCGATGCCTTGCAAAAAATCGGTATTAACCTGCCCTTTTCACACAGTGTGATTTATGACACCGTGGCACGTTATGGCTACTTTGATACTTCCAACACACAAGCCGATTTTAATTGGCAACCTATTCCCCTTGAGCAAACGCTGAAAGAATGTTTAGGTTGGTTAAAAGAACAAAAGCTATTGAAATAAGAACAGACTACAACTTCCGTAGACTGAGCCATGATTTTTGGCTCAGTCTACGGCAATTGTCACGATTAACAATTGACAGACTGAACGCAGTTAGCCAGCATCACGCAAGGATTTTATAAGGATAAAATAACTATGTTTAGTCGTGACCATTTAATAATTGGTGCTGTGGGATTTGTTTTAGGGGGTGTCGTTGCGACTGCCAGTATAACGGCGGTATTAATGACGCAATCTCATGAAGAAAAAACCTGTCCGCCAGTGACCGCCATTATTGCCCCCGCTCCACAAACGATGAATCAAGGTCAAGCCACTACGCCACCACCTCCACCGCCCGTGAGTGAGCCTACTCCCACGCCTGTCGCCGTCGCAACACCTGAGCCAGTCAAATCCGCACCACCAACGGCACTCAAACCTGTCCCGACGAAGAAGCTCAATAGTTTGGAAGCCGAGGAAGCCGACCGACTCACCGAAGAACAAAAACAATTACTGGCACGTAAAAATAATTTGCACTCGCAAGTGAATGACAGTGCAGAAATTATTCGGTTAAAAGAGCAACAAATCAAAGAAATGGAAGCAAAACTTAAACAGTAAGTTTTGTCGTGCTTGGGCGGATTGTGTGAAATAATTGCACTCCTCTTTTTTCCTTTGACACACTCATGCCCCAACAGTCGTTAATCAAAGGGCTGGCCTTGTTAAGCCTGTCGGCATTGTTATTTGCGACGATGGGCGTGCTGATTCGTCTTGCCTCGCATACCGTTGATAATGCTACCGTGGTCTTTATGCGGAATCTCACAGGCACGTTATTACTCACGCCGTTTGTCCTGAGTCAAGGCAAAGACTTTTTAGTCACTCATAAACCGTGGATGCACCTATGGCGCGCATTGGTCGGTCTTGCGGCCATGTATGGCTTTTTTTATGCGATTGCGCATTTGCCGTTATCAAATGCGATGGTATTTACCTATTCGTCTCCCGTCTTTATTCCGTTAGTGGCATGGCTATTTCTCAAAGAAAAAATCACCCCGTTAATGCTATTAGCGGCGTTTGTTGGCTTGATTGGCGTTGGCTTAGTCGCCAAGCCTGATGTTGGCATGTTTAATTGGTTAAGTTTAGTCGGCATTAGCTCTAGTTTTTTAGCGGCAATGGCGTTTGTCACGGTGCGCGCATTAGCGGCAACCGAACCTGCCACCCGAACCGTTTTTTATTTTTGTTTGATTGCGACCTTCGTTTCGGCCATTCCGATGTGTTGGCATTGGCGCATTTTAACCTTACAAGAGCTGTACTATTTAGTTGGTGCAGGCACGTTGGCGACAATCAGCCAGATTTCACTATCCAAAGCCTATGCCTATGCCCCCGCAGGTAAAATTGGCCCCGCGAATTATTTAGCAATTATTTTTGCAGGGATGTGGGCGTGGGTATTATGGGATGAACGACCTGATGTCTTGGCTATTATCGGGATGTTATTGATTTTTGTCGCGTTGATGCTGTGCTTACCTAAAAAAGCATAGGGGCGAGATATATCACGCCCCTATGCTAATCATCTACATATCATGGTGCGATAAATCACACCCAACAATAGACTTATTTTTTCGGATATTTACCCATCATTTTGGCCAATTCTGAGGCATTTGACGGCGCATTAGCTGGCATGGAAGGTACTCCTCCACCACCAGAACTAAATTTGTTTTGTAAGCCTTTCATGCCGCGAATCATTTTGGTAATACCCGACGGTGTTGCCAATTTCTTCATCATTTTTTCCATTTGCTGATGTTGCTTGAGCAAACGGTTAACATCTTGAATCTGCACGCCTGAACCCATAGCAATACGACGTTTACGCGAGCCATTAATCAAATCAGGCTTATGACGCTCTAGCGGAGTCATTGATTGAATAATGGCTTCCATTTGCTTCATCATTTTTTCAGGTGCACCAGAAGCCGTTGCTTGTTGTAATTGCGAGTTACTCATCCCCGGCAATTTATCCAAGAAGCCCGCCATACCGCCCATTGCTTTCATTTGTTGGAACTGAATCAACAAATCATTCAAATCAAAGCCACCGCCTTTACGGAGCTTTTTCGCCATTTTATCGGCTTTTTCTTTGTCGATGTTACGTTCAACTTCTTCAACCAACGACAGCACATCACCCATACCTAAAATACGTTGGGCAATACGATCTGGATAGAATGGCTCTAAAGCATCGAGTTTTTCACCGATACCCATAAACTTAATCGGCTTACCGGTAATCGCACGAACAGATAATGCGGCACCTCCACGGGCATCACCATCCATCTTGGTCAAAATCACGCCTGTTAATGGCAAAGCATCATTAAAGGCTTTGGCAGTGTTAGCCGCATCTTGACCTGTCATGGAGTCAACCACAAACAAGGTTTCAATCGGGTTAATCGCGGCGTGTAATTGTTGAATCTCCGTCATCATGTCGGCATCAATATGCAATCGACCTGCGGTATCAATAATCACAACATCACAAAACTTAATCTTTGCATCCGCAATTGCCGCTTGAGCAATCGCAACAGGATTTTGGCTTAAATCAGACGGAAAAAAGACCGCGCCAACTTCACCCGACACCATCTCCAATTGCTTGATAGCGGCTGGACGATAAATATCACAGGAAGCGACTAACACTTTCTTTTTATGACGCTCTTGTAAAAAGCGTGCGAGCTTGGCAACCGTCGTTGTTTTACCCGCGCCTTGTAAGCCCGCCAATAAAATAACCGCAGGTGGCGCCGCCGCTAAATTGAGGACTTCGTTCGCATCACCCATTGTCCGGACTAATTCATCAAACACCAATTTGACAAATGCTTGCCCCGGCGACAACGCTTGCATCACTTCTTGACCGAGTGCTTGGCTGCGAATACGTTCAATAAACTCTTTAACGACGGGTAAAGCGACATCGGCCTCGAGTAACGCCATACGCACTTCACGGAGCGTATCTTTAATATTGTCTTCAGTTAATGTGCCTGTTCCTGTGACATTACGCAGGCTCTGGGTTAGGCGTTCGGTTAAATTATCAAACATGGTTCAATCACTTTTGTTTTACAGGTAGATATTGTGTTAAGGATAGAAAAAATGCTCTCGCTATGCTATAGCTAAATACCGTTTATGATGAAAAAGTCGTTATAATCTTCTTTTTGTTCTCGCTATTGGTTTTTAAAACTATGTTTGCCCAGTTTGCAGGACTCGCCGCCGTGGCTTGTTATGTCTTTGCCTGTACATTTTTATGGCATCGTCTTGCCAAAAAACAAGCACCAAATAAGTTCTTAATTTTAAGCTTAGGTTTTTTGGCCTTGCCTTTACATGGTATTCATCTGCAACAGCAGATTTACCACGCCAATGGACTCGACTTAGGTTTATTTAATATCCTATCGCTCGTCGGTTGGATTATTGCTTGCCTACACATTGCTATTTGTAGTTATCGGCCATTGCTGGCTGCCAGTTTAGTGGCTTACCCTGCTGCTGCGATTGGCTTATTAAGTTCACTATTATTTCATGCGCCCTATACGCTCATCACTCATTTGCCTCGTGGTGCTGAAGGCCATATTATTTTATCTATTTTTGCCTATAGTGTGTTGTTTATGGCCGCGCTACACGCCATTTTACTCGCTATTCAAAATAAAGAACTTAAAAAACGCACTAAATCGCGCAGTTTATTATTAGCACTGCCACCATTACAAACGATGGAGTCCGTATTATTTGACATGATCGGTTTTGGTTTTGGCTTATTATCGTTAGCGATTATTAGCGGCCTACTAACATTTGATAATATGTTCGCTCAACATCTAGTACATAAAACCATTCTGACGATATTAGCATGGTGTACTTTTGGCGCATTATTAATTGGCCATTATTGGCATGGTTGGCGAGGTCAACGGGCAATTCGTTTTACCTTGGCAGGTTTTAGCATGTTACTATTGGGTTTCTATGGTACTAAATTAGTTTTAGAACTCATTCTGCAAAAAGTATAAACACTTTAATATGGATTTCATTTGACTTTTTAGCACCATCATTGCTTAGATGATTTTAGTATTTTTATATAGGCTTTACACTCTTGGACGACCCCAATTTAGGGCTTTTATTTGCCCTACTCATTTTTTTTATTATTTGCTCTGCTTTCTTTTCTAGTGCAGAAACAGGGGTAATGACCTCTAACCGTTATCGACTCAAACATAAAGCAAAGCTAGGGGATAAAAACGCTCAGCGTATTTTGAAATTACTCAATCAGCCTGACCGTTTAATTGGTGTTATTCTTGTTGGCAACAATACCGTTAATACACTGGCGGCAACGATTGCCACTATTATTGGTCAATCATTGGCACATCAATTTGGTATCTCGAATGACACGAGTGTTGGTATTGCCGCAGGGGTTTTGACGTTTTTACTACTCATTTTTGGTGAAGTTGGCCCCAAAACCTATGCTGCCACTCACCCCGAAAAAGTTGCTGCGTTTGCTTCTTATATCTTGCCCGTTCTCCTTAAAGTACTGTATCCCGCTGTTTGGCTATTGAACTTAGTCACTAACTTCTTATTTCGTCTCAACCAAAATAAACATGATAAAAAAGACAAACTAACCCGAGAAGAATTACACACCATTTTGCAAGATGTCTTTTTACCTGCCAAACACCGCAATATGTTAATTGGTATATTGGAGCTGGATAATATTACTGTTAACGATATTATGATTCCGCGCCAAGAAGTGATTGGGATTAATTTGAACGACAGTATTGATGATATTGTTGATATTCTACGCGGCACTCATCACACACGGTTACCTGTTTATAAAGGTGAAATTAATCAGATATTAGGCATATTACATGTGCGTAATGCCACACGTTTTTTAGGTCAGGAAAACCTGAGTAAAACAGATATTATGCAGTATGTACGTGAACCTTATTACGTGCCTGAAAGTACCCCTCTGCAAGCACAATTACTGCAATTTCAAAAGCAAAAACGTCGTTTAGGTTTAGTGGTGGACGAATATGGTGACGTACAAGGTATTGTCACGTTAGAGGATATTTTGGAAGAAATCGTCGGTGAATTCACCACCAATATCTCTGAGCATCATCAAGATATTCTGCCTCATACGGACGGTTATTTTATGATGGATGGTAGTTTAAGCGTCCGTGATATTAATCGGTCAATGCACTGGAAACTCCCTACTGACGGCGCAAAAACCTTGAGTGGTTTAATTTTAGAACAGCTTGAAACCATTCCCGATGGTATGGTCGGTTTACGTTTAGATATGTTTCATATCGAAGTGATGCAGATTCGAGACAACACCATTAAAGCCGCCAAAATTAAGCGGTTGGAGTTGGTAGAAGATTGAGCCGTAGGAGGGTATTTATTCGCCCTATTTAATGGCTTTGACTCCGCTCAGCCAACCAAAACTGTTCCCTGAGCGGAGTCGAAGGGTTCATTTGAGCCAGTATTCTTAGGCTCTTGCCCTCACAAACCTCACAACCTCATTCATTGCTTGCTCGGTAGAACCACAAATATTCGGCATACTGATAAAGCCATGAATATCAGGATAATGTTCGTGTTGTACCTCATTACCTGCTTGCCGTAATTTTTGTACATAAGCAAAACCATCATCGCGCAAAATATCGTAGTCGCCCGTTATCATTAAACATGGGGGCAACTGGCGAACATCTTCAGCAAACAACGGTGAAAAATCAGGCTCATAAATATCCGCAGGTGTACGCGCATAACAATCCACAAAAAACTGCATAACTTTATGCGTTAATACAGGTGCGTTTTCATGCTCTTTGACACTATCTCGGCTTAAGGTGGCATCTAAAACAGGATAAATTAATACTTGCCCTTCAATATCTTGACGATATTTTAATGCCAATACCGCCGATAAATTACCGCCCGCACTATCACCCATCACCATGATTTTTTTAGCGTTAGCGTGAATCGTTGAACCTTTTTCTTTAATCCATGCCAATACTGCCTCGGCTTGTTGCACAGGCACAGGATATTTTATCCACGGAGCTAAAGCATAATCCACCGCAATCACCAAACGGCCTGTTTGTTTAGCGATACGCCGACACAAGGCATCATGGGTTTCTAGATTACCAATCACCCAACCACCCGCATGAAAAAACAAAATCACAGGTAAATCTGTGCCCAGCGTGGGGTAATAACAACGGACGGTGACATCTTTGGCCGAACAACTGACAGTTTCATGAGTGATTCGCGCCATTTCTTCAGAATGACCAAATAACATCTTGCCAACAGTGGGATGAACACCCGTTTTTTGAACGGCTTTCAATACAAAGGATGGTGCTTGGGGCAAATAGTTGCTTGGAGTGTTTAATAAGGCGAATAGCCGTGTGCGCCACGGTAAAGTACGATAATTAGCCATGTTGCTTGAGTTGCTCTTGGTAACGTTTAAAATTTTCGACATAGTGTAAGGCACTGAATTGCAACATTTGTGCTTGCCCTTCACTGACCATTTTCACGACTTTGGCGGGCGAACCCATCACCAAAGAATTATCAGGGATTTCTTGACGTTCGGTGATTAAAGCATTAGCGCCGATAATACAGTTTTTACCAATTTTAGCGTGATTCAAGACCACGGCATTAATGCCTATCAGCGTATTATCGCCAATCGAACAACCATGTAACATCGCTTTATGACCCACGGTGACATTAGCGCCAATCGTTAACGGCACGCCTGTATCCGTATGCAACACAGAACCATCTTGAATATTTGAGTTTTCACCAATGGTAATGGTGTCGTTATCAGCACGAATGACAACGTTAAACCACACACTGACATTATTTTCTAACACCACCGAACCCACAATCGTTGCATTATCGGCAATCCAATGGTCGCCTTTGGTCTGTAATTGGCGGTCGCCTAAGCTATAAATCATGTGTTTTTTCCTAGGTACATAAACGAAAGTTTGTTTGTATTTTCCGTTAGCCCTGAGCTTGTCGAAGGGTGGTTCGACAGGCTCACCACAAGCGGTGAAACCTCTGTGTAATGACATTAAACTTGGGCAAATGATTATTTGCCCCTACGTTGCTTCCCCTACCGCTTTAATGGATTTGGCCAACGCCACTCAATGTCTGCGTCATACACTTGACGCATAAACTCGACAATCATATAACCTGTTAAACCCCAAATCACATAACCTTCGTGCTTAAAACTGGGGACGGCAATATTAACGCCCATGTATTTAACTTTATGGTCATAACTCGGTTTTTGGTTGAGAAAAACATCTAAAGGTACGGTGAAAATACTTTCAATTTCATCGGGATTCGCTGTTAGCGTCGGCATTTCATCGAGCAAGCCAATAATAGGTTTTACCTTCATACCAATCCGCGAAGTAAAAATACCCAACTCCCCCACTACTTGCACCCGACTGGGTTCTAAAGCGATTTCTTCGTGGGCTTCACGCAAAGCAGTAGCGATAATTGACGCATCAGAGCTGTCACACTTCCCGCCCGGAAAAGCCACTTCACCTGCATGACTGTTCATGTGCTGGGCGCGACGGGTTAAAATCAACCGCGGCACTTCTTCACGCGTCAATGCCATCAGCACCGCAGCATCGACTTTGGCCACTGGTGCTTGATATTCAGGTAAACGGACAAGTAATTTCTGCAACATGGCACTATGGTTCTAATTGTAATCTAAGCTTGATAGTAAATGTTATATCAGTCAGCCGACAAGCGATTTATACTCGACAAAAATATTTAAGGTTGTCTTTATGAAATTCTGTAGTGACTGTGGTCATACGGTGGTGCAAAAAATTCCTGTTGGCGATAACCGCTTACGTTTTATCTGTGAACAGTGCCAAACGATTCATTATCAAAACCCGAAAATTATTTGCGGTTGCTTGCCGACTTGGGAAGATAAAGTGCTGCTCTGTAAACGCGGCATAGAACCCCGTTATGGTTTGTGGACTTTACCTGCGGGCTTTATGGAAAATCTAGAGACGACGCAAGAAGGCGCAGCACGGGAAACATGGGAAGAAGCTAACGCACGCATTCGTATTGGTGAGTTGTATTGTATTTTTAACATCCCACAAATTAGCCAAGTGTATGTCATGTATCGCGGTGAAATTATTGACGGCGAGTTTGGTGTGGGTGAAGAAAGCATTGAAGCAGGTTTATTTAGCGAAGAAGCGATTCCGTGGGATGATTTAGCATTTGCTAGTATTAAACGCACCCTACGTTACTTTTTTGCTGACCGTAAATTGGGGCATTTTCCTGTACGGGTAGAAGATTTGATACATGGTAGTCGGGATTAAATAGAGATTCCCTTAAGTTAAGCCACACAGATAAATTAGGAAAAATGCATGTTTAAATACCCACAACTGACTTCAAGACACCTCTATAGCGCAATCAAAATAGGTTTAAAAATCAGTGCGCTGGGCATTGAAAAATCGGCGCATCAAGGTGACTTCTTTAAACTGCGAAAGCGTTATGATTTGATGGGGAAAATAGTGCCCCGCTCTATTTCTCGTACTCACACGGTGCTTGGACAGATGAGTGCAACATGGTTTACTCCTAAAAAAGTCAGTGATCGTAGCGTTATTTTATATTGTCATGGCGGCGGCTATTGCATCGGCTCAACCCAAAGCCATGCTGCACTCTGCGGTCTGATAGCCAAGACCTGTCAGCGTAAAGTCATCAGTATTAATTATCGTCTTGCGCCCGAACATGCTTATCCTGCAATGATTGATGATGGTTATACCGCCTATCAAGCACTACTCGCTGAGGGGCATTCTCGAATTATTTTGATGGGTGATTCTGCGGGCGGCGCAATGGTACTGTCGTTACTGCAAAAAATACGGGATACGGGTATTCAGCCTCCTTTATGCGCGGTTGCCATGAGCCCTTGGGTTGATTTTGAAATGAAATCACCGACCTTATATACTCACAAAGACCCGATTTTATCGAAAGAAATGGTCGCAACGTTTACTAAATATACCTTTCGTCACAATAGTCAAAAGCAACACTCTTTGGTTTATACCAACTTTGAACATTTACCGCCCATTTTGATAACCATTGCGGGTGGAGATGTTCTGGAGGGCGAAAATTTACAACTGGCGACCATTTTAAAAACAGCCAACCCTACTGGCCGTATTGAATATTGGGAAGGGATGCCGCACGTTTTTCAGGCTTTACATCCTTTACTAAAAGAAGCGCAACTATCCGTTAATCACTTTAAAACGTTTATTGAGTCGGTATTGTAGGTGGGTTTTATTTAGCGAAGCTGCCATTTCTTGAGGAAATTTAGCCTTTGCCAATGTTCAACGTACTTTGCATTACTTTTTTGGGTAGTGCATAAATTCGACGTGACAAAAAACCTGTAGCCATTGGTGCTCAATGGTTTCATAGGAATATCACGTTACTTTTACACACTACCCTTTTTTGCTAACCGTAAGTTAGGGCATTTTCCTGTACGGGTGGAAGATTTGGTGCATGGTAGTCGGGATTGAGAACTTACATCGTGGGTTTAGTACCTCAACCCACGCTACTTACGAATAAATGGAAAATTTAAATGAATCATTCAGATGCCTATTTAGAAATAGATAAACAAATAAAATACGCTCTAGAAACAGGAGCACAACATCTCAACTTATCAAGTTATGAGATTACTGAACTCCCAGAATCATTAGGACAACTAACCCATTTAACAAGTTTAAGTATTTTAAACGACTCAATAAGAGTTTTCCCTAGCACAATATGGCAGTTAAAAAACTTAACGAAATTAGACATTAAATGTCGTTTACTCTATGGTGAAGTATATGACTCATTGTATAAATTGGACAAATTGACTCATTTGAATATTTCTCGCAATGACTTGAAAAGCTTACCAGAATCATTAGGTCGATTAGTCAACTTAACAGATTTAGATATTTCGTATAACCAACTAGTACAATTACCAGAGTCATTAGCGTTACTAACGAATTTAAAGGTTTTGAAGGTTTATAGTAATAGACTACAAAGCTTACCAAAATCATTTGGAAAATTAGTTAACTTGACAACTTTAGATGCCAATTACAATCAATTAAAAAGTCTGCCAATATCTTTTTGGCAATTGTCTAATTTAGAGAATCTAGACATTAGTGCTAATAGATTTAAAGCATTGAACAAATCTCTAGGACAATTAAAAAATTTGACTAGTTTAGAAGTCTCTGAGAATCAATTAAGTGCTTTACCTGAGTCTTTGGTACAATTAGAAAAATTAACTATTTTAAGCCTATCAAGCAATCCACTAAATAACTTACCAGAAGAATTAGCACAGTTAATTAATTTGACTCATTTAGAAGTATCCGATAATCAACTGATTCACTTACCAAAGTCATTAGGAAAATTAGTTAATTTAATGAGTTTAAGAGCATCTGGTAATCAACTTACTAACTTACCAGATTCATTAAAACAATTAGCTAATCTAACTTTCTTAGATGTCTCTTATAATAAATTGAAAATTTTGCCTAATGAATTAAGGTCTTTATTGCTGGGTTTAAATCGCTTTAGCTTTTATATCTCAGGCAATAAATTTGATAAAGAGTCAAAATTATTGCTAGAAGAGTTACGCAAAAATAATATTTGTGAGTAGTAGGTCAAACTTAGATTTTTGTGTATTTATCATTCAGAGCCAAAAGCGAGGAATCTCTTTGCACTACTGGCTGTTTATATGCTTCGTACCTCAGCATGACAGATTCATAAAATTTAAGTTCGACCCACTACCAAGCAAATCACTTCGCATTCTTATACATAAAATTCTCTAAGGAAGTTTCCGCCAAATTCGTCCAGCCTTGCACTAAACGACGGAATGGCTTCCACGAAGCATAAATTTTACGGAACATCGGGTCAGCCGCCGCTAATTCATCATATAACGCAAAAGCCGCTTTTTGCCCTGCTTGCATGACGTCATCAGGATAACGATGCAACACCACTTTATGCTGATTCATTAATCGCACTAAGGCTTGTGGATTACGCGCATCGTAGGCCGCCAACATCATCATATTGGCTTCAACGGTTGCCACTTGAAATGCCGCTTGCCATGCTTTGGGTAATTTCGCCCATGCAGCATCATTGACATAAAAACTCAACTGCGGGCCTGCTTCCCACCAACCGGGAAAGTAATAATGTTTGGCGACTTTGTACAAGCCGAGCTTTTCATCATCATAAGGCCCTACCCACTCGCTGGCATCAATCGCGCCACGTTCTAAGGCAGGATAAATATCCGCCCCTGCAATGGTTTGTGGAATCACGCCCAAACGCGACATGATTTCGCCACCAATACCCGGAATACGCATTTTAAGACCTTGCATATCTTTTAGACTGTTAATCGGTGTCCGAAACCAGCCGCCCATTTGCGCGCCTGTATTACCGCCAGCAAAAGGTATTACGTTGTATTGTTTGAATAATTCGCTCAACAACTCACGACCGCCCGCTTGTGAATACCACGCATTTTGTTGACGTGCTGTTAAACCAAACGGTAGCGCCGTATCAAAAGCAAAAGCTTTGCTTTTACCGACATAATAATAACCAGCGGTGTGGCCACATTCGACCGTGCCATTACTGACAGCATCCAAGACTTGCAAACCGGGGACTAAATCACCACTGGCAAAGACCCGAATTTGAAACTTGCCATCGGTTAATTCCGCAACACGTTTGGAAAGCATTTCTGCTGCGCCATAAATCGTGTCTAAACTTTTAGGAAAGCTCGAAGCCAAACGCCACTGCACAGTCGGTTGAGTAATCACCGCAGGCGCAGCAATGACGCTACCTGTGGCGGTGGCTGCACCTAAAGCAGCGATTTGTTGTAAAGCTTGACGACGTTGCATAATAAACTCTCTAGTTTTTCTGTTCTTTGGCAATTTCTTGCATTAAACGAATGGCTTCATCGGCACTGGCGGCTTGGCCACCGACATTGGATAAATCGTTGACTTCACTAAAGCTACTGGGCTCTTCACCTTTGTTGTGCATCACTAAATCGGGATACATAATCAGAGCCACGACCATGATCAGTTGCAAGCCAATAAAGGGGACTGCACCACGATATAAATGGGCAGTGGTGACTTCTTTAGGCGCGACGCTGCGTAGATAAAAAAGCGAAAAACCAAACGGTGGCGTTAAAAATGAGGTTTGTAAATTCATCGCTATCAACACACCAAACCAAATCGGATCGATACCTAATTTATGAATAATCGGTACTAATAGCGGAACAACAATAAAGACAATCTCGAAGAAGTCTAAGAATGCGCCCAAGACAAATAACAATACGTTAACCGCCACTAAAAAGCCTAATGTGCCACCGGGTAAATTCGTAAACAGGTGTTCAACCCATAAATCGCCGTTTAAGGCTCTGAATACTAGCGAAAACAGGCTTGAGCCAATCAAGATAAACATGACAAAACTGGTGAGTTTGGCGGTGTGGTCTAAGGACTGATTTAACAAAGAAACACTTAAACGGCGTTTCAACAAGGCTAATAATAATGCCCCTGCCGCACCCATTGCCCCTGCTTCGGTGGGTGTCGCCAAGCCAATAAAAATGGTGCCTAACACCAAGAAAATCAATACTAAAGGTGGCAGTAAAGCGTGAAGTAATTTTGACCAGTCAATTTCCACTCTCAGCGCAGGTTGTGCAGGTAACCATTGCGGTTTAATCATCGACACAGTGGCAATAAAGAGCGCAAAGAGTCCTGTCAGTATTAAACTCGGCATCATCGCGCCAATATACATATCACCTACAGGCACGCTTAAGGTATCGCCCAAAACAATTAACACTAATGACGGGGGAATGATTTGTGCGAGTGTCCCTGCGGCCATGATCACGCCGCTGGAAATGGCTGGTGAATAACCATGACGAATCATAATCGGTAATGAAATCAAACCCATCGCCATGACACTAGCCGCTACCACGCCTGTCGTTGCTGCCAATAATGCACCGACAATAATCACCGCATAAGCTAAGCCACCGCGAATACGGCCAAATAACTGACTGACGGCCTCAAGCAACTCTTCTGCCAGTTGGCTTTTTTCTAAAATCAGTCCCATTAAGGTAAAAAATGGAATCGCCATCAGCGTTTCATTACGCATAATGCCGAATAAACGCTCAGGTATGGCTTGCACTAATTCAATGGGAATTGCGCCTAACATCACGCCAAGCGCACCAAAAATCATCGCCACTGCGCCTAAAACAAAGGCGACTGGATACCCCGTTAACAACAATAAAAATAACGCAGCAAACATCAACGGCGCGAGCCAACCCCATTCACCGATCATGCTTTCTCTCCTGTGGCTAGTGCATGTATGCGTTTACCAATCTCGCTTAACACCTGCAAAACCAGCAGGGAAAAACCAACAGGAATCAATAGCTTGACAGGCCAACGTGCTAAACCACCTGCGTCTGCCGACATTTCGTTGTGCTGCCACACTTGCATAAAATCGTGCCATCCGAGCCACGTTAAACCGACCGCTAAAGGCAACATAAACACCACATGCCCTACTATTTCAATGATGGCTCGCGTTTGCGCAGTGAAGTGTTTCGATAGCACATCCACACGGACGTGCAAATCTTGTTGTAAGGTATAAGCCGCGCCAAGTAAAAAAACAGCGGCAAATAAATACCATTGACCTTCGAGCCAACCGTTGGAGCCAAAGCCAAATTTTCGGGCAATAGCGGTAAAAACCGATAACAACACCATCGCTAAAATAAGCCACGCGATGAGTCGGCCAACGGTTTTATTGAGGGTGTCGATTGCACGACACACGGCATTTAATCCATTCATAGCTTTAGCACTAGACCACGAGAAATGTGGCGGATAATACGCTGTCAGGCTGTTTTTTTGTACTTTAATTTATGCAAAATAAAAGGTAGCAACCCATACAAATGGAAGTCACCTTAAAGCCATTCGCTACTCTAAACACCTCTCCTTTATAAAATCCTTCACTCCCCAACACCTAACTTTCCAACCTTCTTTGAAATTTACATGGCCATAATCCTTGCGAAAGCTTTGCACATGAATTAATCTAATCTAGATTAGATTAATTCATTTAGGGTATTCCTATGGCCAGACCCAAAAAAATAGCAGGTGCACCCGATACTCGGGAGCTAATCCTAGATGCTGCATGTGAAGAGTTCGCTGTGACTGGCGTTTCCGCTCGATTGGAAGATATTGCTGCACGTTGCGGCATCCGCAGTGCTTCCCTCATGTATTACTTTCCGTCCAAGCAGGAGTTAATGGATACACTCTATGAGCGTGTAACCAATCTGCTTATCGTCCGTTCGCAAGAAGCGTTTCGTCTCGCCGAAGGTAACTATGCCGCCGCCATCCGCAGTGTCGCCCAAGCCATTCGCAAAGTTGAGGAAGAACAGTTCGGCACGGCCAATGTCATGCTGCACGGACTACTGAGCGAATACAGCCACGACGTGCTCAAACAACATATGCAAAAGTTACTGGAAATCATTACCGGGCTGGCGATGAGCGCAGGAGCGAACAGCTACCATTCTCGCGAAACCGTTCATGCCGTCATCTCCCACATATTTATGGGGGAACTGACCCGCGTCGCTCTGGGCGGCAAAGCCGAACGTTACTGGGGCAATGAAGATGCCGTGATGCCCCTGATTGAAGAATTTTTTAAATTAAAACCGGAAAGAGGCAATTGACATGGGTTCATTAACAGCCAAAACAACCATTGACCAAGCCTCGACAACCTCTTTGTCAGAAGACTTGCAAGCACTCTACGATGAGACTCGCGCCCTGATGGGTGAAGAAGATTTAGCACATATTCGTAAAGTAGCCGCCTATTCGCGTGCTATCAAAAACCGCAGTCGTGAGTTGATTCAGAAAGGCGGAAGTCCAGATGCACTCAAGCATGGCATCGTGCTTTATATGATGCACACTTTGCTGGAGTTCTCGGAGCTTGGCCACAATATCATGCATGGCAGTTACGACAACCTGCCAAACGTAGGTGAATTCCATTCGGATAAATGGGAGTGGGATTTTGTCACTAGCATCAAAGAATGGAAGGTGATGCATCATCAAAACCACCATCCTTTTACCAATATCGTTGGCAAAGACCACGATTTGGGTTATTCCGTTTTGCGTCTTTATCCAACACAGAACTGGTATGGCCACCACTCATTACAACCCGCTTTAATGTCAGTGTTTCTTTTGCACATCTATCACTTCAGCCTCTATACCGCAACTTCTGCTGCTCGCGTAGAAGGCCGCAAGGTGTTGAGCTTTGAAACTTTTCGCGCCACTTTTGATCTAGCTCGAAAACACGCCCTACAAAACTATTTAAAAGAACCGCTAGAAGCAGGGCCTCGATTTTTGCAAACGCTGATCGGCAACTATCTGGGAACTACGTTAGGCTATGATCTGACATTCCTGATTTTGGCATTAGAGCACCACTCACCTAATGTGCAGGTTTTTCCAGACCCAGGCCCTACCGAGTCACGAGATGGTTATTTCCATCGGCAACTGTTGGGGACTACCAATTTTGTCCCTATGCCAGAGCTGGACAGCTTCTTCGAGGGTATTCTGGAGAAAGAGGTGGACTTTCCTGATCGGCCGTCTTTTGAGGTCTTTTATGGCGGCCTCACCACGCATATCGAACACCATCTCTTTCCAGATTTGCCCTGCAACCGTCAACGCGATATAGCACCCAAGGTGCGCGAGATTTGTGCAAAACACGGTTTGCCGTATAACGTCACGACCTTTGAAGTCATTGTTCCAGAAATCCTCCGCAACTTTTTCCGCTGGGCGATTCCTGTTAGTGATACCGAGCAGCATCGTCCCTCATTGCTACTAAAAAAGCCGCGTGAGCTATTTTCGCGCGTTATGAATGGATTACGTTATCGTAGCCCCACCCCAACTACCTATTTCAAAGCACCCAGTTACTTTAATGTGCCTGCTAAAGTATTAGCGGCTTCGCCTGCCGCCAATGGTCAAGCATTGTCCATCACATTGGAGAAGCCGTTCGGCTGGGAAGATGTTTGCTGGGATGCGGGAGCATTTATTTCGGTACGTCTTAATGTCGATGGTAAAGACTTGGTGCGTCAGTACAGTCTCACCACCGATAGCCAAGGTAGTGACACGCTAGACATTACCGTTAAGCGGGTGCGTGACGGTTTGGTGTCAAATGCCATTAACGACACCTTGCGTAAAGGCAGTTATCTAACATTAGTCGGCGTGCCACAAAGTGACGGTAACTTCATCATGAAAGCATTGCCTAAGCGTCCCGTTTTCATTGCCGGTGGTGTTGGTATTACGCCTATCATCAGCATGATCCGCAAGCTGCACCGTGAAGCCCCCAACACCGAAGCGACGTTGTTGTATTTCAACCGTGATGCAGAATCCATCATCTTCGAGCAGGATTTACGGGTATTGGAAATGCAGACGGGGCTTAAATTACATCTGATTTGCGACCAAGCACCGTCTTCACGTAGAGAATTGGTGCAAGCAGCACTTTCACGCTCATTATTAGAGGAACGCATCGGTGAACTGGCCGATGCCGATGTCTACGTTTGTGCGCCGTCAGGCATGATCGCTGCGGTAAAAGGGCATTTGTTGGCGATGGGTCTACCCGAAGCACGCTTCCATACCGAAAGCTTTACCTTACCTACGTTGATTCGTCCAAAAAGTGATGGTAGCCGCCACAGCATCCATTTCGTTCGCTCAGGCTTAAAAGTAACAGTCGATGGCGCAACCACTTTGCTTGAAGCGTCGCGTCAATTAGGTGTGCATGTCCCTACAGGTTGTGAGCGTGGCCTCTGTAAAGCTTGTGTTTGTACAAAAGTGAAAGGCGTGACCCAACAGGACGAGCAGTCCGACATTCCATTAGCGCGTATTACAATGTGCAACAGCCTACCACGCTCTGATATAGAGATTGATCTCTAATCATGATGGGGTTGGGAGCCTAGCAAGAAAACCATTGATAGTAGCTGTCATTACTGAGATATTGACAGCCAAACTAACTTTTCCATTACATCTACTAAAAACAAAAAACAAAAAACTGGAGCAAAAATATGTTGCAACGTCAATTTTGGCTATGGATGGCATTGGTATCAGTACTCATGCTTCATCCAACTGGCGCATTTGCCGCTAATGATGATGATGGCTTAGATGGATTACAGGAACGTGTACAACGGAATACATGGATCAAGATTCGCGATGACCGTCGCGCTAATATTACGGCTTGGTACAAGATTGAGGATGGAAAAGCGGTTCGTTCTTTTAAGTTAGAAGCGATTATGGACTCTTCGCTGGAAAAAGTAGCCAAGACTATTTTAGTCGCCGATAATTTACAGCGCTATTTTTGGGAGTGTTATGAGTCGCGGCAAGTCAAGAAGATTTCCAACACCGATCTTATCGCCTACCTCAAAGTGAATGTACCTAATCCTGTACCTGATCGTGACATTGTTATGCACCTCCATGTCACACCCTACTCAAAAAAGCGTGGTCATCTTTTGTTTGATATTAAGGCTGCACCAGACATCGTGCCTCTCGTGCCAGGATTAGTTCGCGTACCAGAATATACATTTTGGGTGAAACTCACGCCCCTAAGCGCAGACGAAACCAAGCTTGAAATGGAAGGCACGATTAACCCTGGTGGCAATATCCCCGCATGGGCCATCAACTTTATTATGCGCAACGCCCCATACGCGTCCGTATTGGGTATGCGTCGCTTAGCTAAATCCAGTAACAACACATTTGAAGAACCGTTTCCCTATCGCGTGATTGAGGACTAATGCTTTACAACCTGCCACTTCAGCCTACCAAAGCCCAATCGTTTGCTACTCGTTCAATCTGAACATCAAACGATTTGGGACATTCTTTAGTCAGCTTGTTTATGCCTGATAACGCACAGACAAACACAGTTGACTTTGCTTTCCTAAATAGCGTCAGCAAAGCTAATGACAGCCTACCCCATTTTTCAGCACTATCAGCCCATACCCAGTTCAGAGGATAACGATAATGACACAAACGTTTATGGGACAAGCCCAAGGTTTCGGCCTCGCGATTCTTACCCAAATGGCCAGCAGTGAATGGCCAGATAAATTTAAGTTACGCAAGCCTATCGAAAAGCTATTGTATCGCGGCAGCAAAACAGGTTTTCAAGTGATGACTAAAGCTGCTCGTCAATTTGCGGGCAATGGCAAAACAGGTGGCAGTGCGTCACGCTTAAAAACCAATGCCGAAAAAGGTATTTTTGACTTAGCGTTGAGTGAAGAACAGCAAATGATTCGTGACAGCTTGTCACTGTTTGCTAAAGAAATGATTCGCCCCGCCGCGCATGATTGTGATGGCAATGCCGCGATTCCTGCCGAGCTACTCGCCAAAGCACAAGAGTTGGGTTTGATCTATTACGCAGTACCTGAAGCCTTTGGCGGCATGGCCAGCGAAGATAACATCAGTACCCAAATGTTGATTTTAGAAGACTTAGGTTATGGCGATTTAAGCATCACTGCCGCGTTATACAGTGCCGTCAGCGTCGCGAACACTTTGTCACGTTGGGGCAGCGCCGAACAACAAGAGAAATACTTACGTGCTTTTGCCAGTGAAAATCCACCGCAAGCGGCATTAGCTGTCACTGAAAAAACACCGCTATTTGACCCGAATAAACTGAGCACTCGCGCGCAATTAAAAGACGGTCATTACATTTTAGATGGCGAAAAATCTTTAGTCTTAGTCGCTGCCGATGCCGAGTTGTTTATTGTGGCCGCGCAAACCGAGACGGGTGTTGGCTTATTTATTGTTGAAGGTGGCACTGCGGGTTTAAGTTTAACTGCCGCACCTGCGATGGGTTTAAAAGCTGCGACCACCCATACTCTAACTTTAAAGCAAGTACGTATTCCTGCAACGAATCGCCTACCAGCCAGTTTTGATTATCAAGCGTTTTTAGACTTAGGCGCGTTAGCATGGTGTGCCTTAGCGGTTGGTTGTGCGCAAGCAGTGATGGATTACATCGTGCCTTATGTGAACGAGCGTGAAGCCTTTGGTGAGCCGATTAGTCATCGTCAAGGTGTTGCCTTTATGGTGGCCGATATGGCGATTGAAATTGATGCAATGCGTTTAATGACATGGCGTGCCTGTGCTTTAGCCGAACAAGGTAAGCCCTTCCATCGTGAAGCCTTTTTAGCGCGTATTTTATGCACTGAAAAAGCCATGAAAATTGGTACTGATGGCGTACAACTCTTAGGCGGACATGGTTTTACCAAAGAGCATCCTGCCGAGCGTTGGTATCGTGATTTACGGGTTTTAGCCGTTATGCACAGTGGCTTACATTTATAAGAGGGCAACATCATGTATTTAGAAAATCCGAAAAAATTTGGCATGTTGGTCGAACAAGCTCACCAAGTCGCATTAAATGTCTTGCGCCCTATTTCGCGTAAATATGACAAAGCAGAACACGCCTATCCTAAAGAGCTGGATATGCTTGCTTCATTATTAGATGGCATGAACGAAGGCTCACCTGATGCCGTTGGCGCAAGTAGCACTGGCTCAGGTACAACCAGCAGCGGTTCTGGCGTTAAAAATGGCTCTAATATGTCGGCCGTATTAGGCATTATTGAAATGTGTTGGGGAGACGTAGGCTTGCTACTTGCTATGCCACGTCAAGGTTTAGGCAATGCGGCCATTGCTGCGGTGGCTAATGACGAACAGTTAGAACGTTTCAAAGGTACTTGGGCAGCAATGGCGATTACTGAGCCAAACTGCGGCTCGGACTCTGCTGCTATTCGTACCACTGCCGTTAAAGACGGTGATGACTACATTCTGAATGGCGAAAAAATCTATGTTACCTCAGGCGCGCGTGCTGATAGCGTTGTCGTTTGGGCAACCTTAGATAAAAACATTGGTCGTGCGGCGATTAAATCGTTTGTCGTTAAACACGGCACACCGGGTATGGAAATCGCTCGTTTAGAGAAAAAACTCGGTATTAAAGCCTCAGATACAGCGGCCATTAACTTTACCGATTGTCGTGTACCTGCGGCTAATTTACTAGGTTCACCTGAGATTGATGCGCACAAAGGTTTTGCAGGAGTCATGCAGACGTTTGACAACACGCGTCCATTAGTCGCGGCAATGGCGATTGGCGTGGCTAAAGCCTCTTTAGACCGTACTCGTGAATTATTGAAAGACCACCTTTCCCCTAACTATAATGTTTTACCGTTAAATGGCTCTCATGCCGAAGCCACGTTAAATCGTTTAGAAGCGGAATGGGAAGCTGCACGTTTGTTAACGTTAAAAGCCGCTTGGTTAGCTGATAACAAAATCCCGAACTCTAAAGAAGCATCGATTGCTAAAGCGAAAGCTGGCCGTGTTGCCAACGAAGTGACGTTGAAATGCGTGGAGTTATGTGGCGCATTAGCTTATGGCGAAGATGAGCTTCTAGAAAAATGGGCGCGTGACTCCAAAATTTTGGATATTTTTGAAGGCACACAGCAAATTCAATTGTTAATTGTTGCACGTCGCGTGTTGAATAAGAGTTCGGCGGAGTTGAAGTAAACTGCTTGGAGGATGGGTTTAACTAAAACTCGTCCTCCCAACTACCCCCCTTCTATCTGCTCAAACCAAGCCTTTTTCTCATGCCATAACTGCTGAATACGTTGCTGATGATTAAATGCCAACGTTAAAGTCATCGCTTCTTTAATAGAAAGCCATTTAATATCAGTCACTTCTTGCTCATTAAACTTATTCAATGTTGGATAAGGCAAACCTTTCCAGCTAAACAGCGAGGCAAAATGAAAAGCTAAATTTTGCTTTTTATCTTCGGGTAAATCATAAATTAGCCACGGCTGCGACTGATACGTCAACTCGGATTTATTGGCACTCATAAATTGTGGATGATTGATAAGTTCTGAAACCAGTAAACCCGTTTCTTCATAAACCTCTCTAAGCATGGCTTGATACAATGTTTCATCCCAATCTAAATAACCGCAAGGCAAACACCAAAAGCCTTTAAAATCTGGAGACTCCTCACCTCTCTGCATCAATAAGATATACCAATCTTTCGTTTCAACATCATACAGGCAGACCTCGGCAACAACCGAACACGCCCGAGCAATATGTAAAGTTCGTCCATCAGTAGTGAAAGCTTTATCATTTTGACGATGGACAAATTTTTTCTGCATAAATTTTTGCCTTATTTTCTAGTTACGTTAAACATTGGCTTAGCTTCGACTCCGCTCAGCTAACAAAAATGCTCCCTGAGCGGAGTCGAAGGGTTAAGCTGTAGGGGCGAATTTATTCGCCCACAAATGGCAACAAGTATTTCAACTTAACCACATATCTTTGCCCAACCCACGCCTATACTGCTGACCACCTCTATCATCACTGATGATGATTTTCCATCCAAAAATCAAACAGGATATTACCCCATGGACACCAGCAAACACGACCTATCAGCATTTTTTCAACAACTGGGTTTACCTCATAGCCCTGAAGAAATAAATACATTTATCGTCACCCACCAACTCCCCGCAGGCGTTGCCCTTGCAAAAGCTCACTTTTGGACTCCCGCACAAGCTGCTTTTATTAATCAGGCATTATTACACGACTCCGATTGGGCAGAAGTTGCCGATGAGTTAGCAACTTGTTTAACGACGGTGATTGATTGAAGTTTAAAGACTTGCCTGTAAACACGGTCTGTTGCTTAACACTGAAAAATAGTCACGTATGATGAAAATAGGGTCTGTTGACGTTTTGAAATTCAGGTTGTTTTGCCTGAAAGTTCCCAATAAAACGATGTCAAAATGGGCTTCGACTCCGCTCAGCCAGCGCAAAAAGCTCCCTGAGCGGACTCGAAGGGATAGTTTAAGCAAACGTCAACAAGCCCTAGACAAAACAAATATTTCCAACGAATGAAAACGTATTGTGACTATTTTTCAAGATCAACCAGAACATTGTTCCCTTGCCCTCTTTGCACAAAAACCTTATCTTTATACACTTTTTTAATTTTTCCCAGCTTTAAGGTATTGTCATGAGCGACTACAGTGTTTTTACCAGTGAATCGGTGTCAGAAGGACATCCCGATAAAATTGCCGACCAAATTTCTGATGCTGTCTTAGATGCCATTATTGCTAAAGATAAATATGCGCGTGTTGCGTGTGAAACGATGGTAAAAACAGGTGTGGCGATTATTTCGGGTGAAATCACAACCAGTGCATGGATTGATTTAGAAGACTTAGTCCGTGGCGTGATTAACGATATTGGCTATAACTCTTCTGCCGTCGGCTACGATGGTTCAACATGTGGCATTATCAACATTATTGGTAAACAGTCGGTTGATATTGCGCAAGGTGTTGACCGTTCACGCTCCGAAGACCAAGGTGCAGGCGATCAAGGTTTAATGTTTGGTTATGCCAGCAACGAAACAGATGTGCTAATGCCTGCCCCTATTTGTTACGCCCATCGTTTGGTAGAACGTCAGGCTGAAGTACGTAAAGGTGGCTTGTTGCCGTGGTTACGTCCTGATGCAAAATCACAAGTCACATTCCGTTATGAAAATGGCAAACCTGTGGCGATCGATGCGGTCGTATTATCCACACAACACAATCCAGATATTGCTTACGCTGACTTGCGTGAAGCCGTCATGGAACTGATTGTTAAACATGTATTGCCTGCGGAATGGCTGCACAAAGGCACACAATTTCACATTAACCCAACAGGCCAATTTATTATTGGTGGCCCCGTCGGTGATTGTGGCTTAACAGGTCGTAAAATTATTGTTGATTCTTACGGTGGCATGGCGCGTCATGGTGGTGGAGCATTCTCAGGGAAAGACCCGTCTAAAGTGGATCGCTCTGCTGCCTACGCAGGACGTTATGTTGCCAAAAACCTAGTCGCTGCGGGTTTGGCTGACCGCTGTGAGTTACAAGTGTCTTATGCGATTGGTGTTGCTGAACCGACCTCCATTTCGGTAAACACTTTTGGGACAGGTAAAATCAGTGACGAAAAAATGATTGCATTAATTCGCCGTCATTTTGATTTACGCCCTTATGCCATTACTAAAATGTTGGATTTATTACATCCAATGTATCGCGTCACAGCGGCCTATGGCCACTTTGGACGCACGCCAACGGTACAAACCGTAGGTGATGATACCTTCACAACATTTACATGGGAAAAAACCGATAAAGCCGATGCGTTAAAAGCGGATGCGGGTGTGTAAATTTTAATGGGACAATAGGCGTGATTCATCACGCCTTATTGTTTACACGGATATTTTCTTTCTTCACAAAGCTTGTTTATTTTTAGCTGCTGGCTTTTTTAACCATCGCTCGAGTATTGCGGCTAATTCTTTACGCTTAAACGGCTTGGTTAAAATATCATCCATGCCGCTGGTCAAACAGGCAGCACGCTCATCAGTCAACACACTTGCGGTGACCGCTACAATCGGAATGCGCGGTAAATGATGTGCTTTTTCGTACTCTCGATACCGTGTAGTCGCTTCAAAACCATCCATTTCTGGCATTTGACAATCCATTAATACTAAATCGTAATGTGAGTTCATTAATACGTCTAATGCTTGCTGACCATTCGCCACAATATCCACATCACAGCCTAAAACATGCAACATCGCCTTCATTACATCTTGGTTTGTTGGTGTATCTTCCGCCAATAAAATATGCGCGCCTTGCCACGATGTTCTTAATGACTGCATCACCACGGCTGTCATTGTTTTATCGGCATCGGTCAGTACAGGAGGCGCAAGATAAACGGCAAACTGAAAACAACTGCCCTGTCCTAACTCACTTTCAATAGTGATTTTTCCGCCCATTAATTCAACCAATTGCTTAACAATCGCCAATCCCAAACCTGTACCGCCAAAACGCCGTGTATGTGAGCTATCTGCCTGAATAAAAGGCTGAAACAACTGCTGTTGTATATCAGGCGTAATACCAATACCTGTGTCAGTAATGCGAAAATCGAGAGCAAACTCTTTACTTTTGTGGGTTTGTACACTGATATTCACTTGGCCTTGTTCGGTAAACTTTAGCGCATTGCCGACCAAGTTTAATAAAATTTGCCGTAAGCGACTGGAATCACCACTCATCAACGCGGGAACATCGGCTTCTATACGATTCGTCAACACCAAACCTTTACGATGAGCTTGCTCTGATAATAAACTAACGACATCTTGAATCACTGTTCTTGGACTAAAATTAGCCACTTCTAAAATTAAACGCCCCGCTTCAATTTTAGAAAAATCTAAAATATCATTAATGATTAATAATAAAGACTCGCCTGAACCATGTACCGTTTCAACGTAACGCCGTTGTCTTGAATCCAATACCGTGCCTAATAGTAGCTCTGACATGCCTAAAATGCCGTTCATTGGCGTTCTGATTTCGTGACTCATAGTCGCTAAAAACTGTGATTTTGCACGACTAGCGGCTTCTGCTACTTCTTTGGCAGCACTTAACTCACGAGTGCGTTGTTCAACTAACTGCTCTAAACCTTCACGATGATGCTTTAATTCAATATCCCGTTGTTCAATATTCGCCAACATTTCGTTAAAACGATCAACCAAGTGACCTATTTCATCAGAGCCACTGCCCATCGCACGTAAGGCATAATTTTTTTGTGCTGACACAACCTCCGCCATTGTCGCTAAACTCAAAATGGGTTCAGTGAGATTCTTGCCTAAACGTAAGCCAAAAAAAGCGGCCACTAATAATGCCAAGACTAATAAAACAGCCAAACCAATTAAATAGGTAATCAACGTCAGCCACAAAGAAGTCATACTGACATCAATGTGTAGATAACCGAGTAACTCTTGTTCTAGATAAATAGGCTCTTTAATATGTAAATGTGTGGCAAACCATTGCTGGCGATTATCTGCTTGATCGACACAACGTTTTTTTGATTTTGCGTTTAATGTCTTATGCCATTCGGCAAAAACACCGCCTGCAGCTCGAATAACACACGCATAAACAACATTCGAATCACTATTTAACGAACTCAATACATGACTGGTTTCTTTGGCATCATCAAACGTCAGTGCTGCTTGACTATTAAAAGAGGTGACTTGCGCTAAAGTTGTGACTCGCTGATTGGTATCTTGATGTAATTTAATCACCGACGTCAGCGCAAAAATAAACCATGCGACCAACAATGCCGATCCCGCACTCACTAACAAAATTCGACGAAGTTTTTGATGAAGAGATAAATGGCTTAATTTTCTCATTGCCATTTCCTAACGAGGAATACGTGCAAGCTGAAGCATGCGCGCACTAAGTTTAAGGTTATTATAATGAGTCGCATTTTGGTTAATTGCAAATTGCACTCGCTGCGCCTCAACATACAGGCTAATCATGCCACCTTGTTTCACAAACTCCGCATTATCCGCAACGGTTAATATTGGAGCAGAACCCAACTCATTTAAAATATCTTGTTGACGAGCGGCTTCGCTATTCGCGATAAATAGAATATGGCAACTGTCATTTTGCAAATGCTCATTAAGATGACTAATTGAACTTAGGCGTAATTGCCGCCCCTGCACTTCACGTTTTTCTAATAATTGTAATGCTGCGCCAACACTGTCTTTGCCTAAAATACACAGAACAATAGGCGCATCTTTAGATGTAAAGGCATTTGCAGGCCATTCAACAAATTTTGCGAAATTATAGACGAACGCCGCCTTTACCTGATCTTCACTCGGCTCTCCCCTTGCAAATACACTGAAGCTGAACACACTTAAGAAGCCCAGCAACATTCCTTTTTTCACCGTCGAGTGACGATGCCACATCGTTGTTCTCCCATACGGAGTGACGTTATTTTTTTATTATCAGAACTGACACCCATAAACCGAGTCAAACTCACGTTAAATGATGATTAACACAGGATTTGAACGACAGAAAATTATGCCAATCATACTAGGTATCCTACGTCTTATTCTATGCTAAACCATTGGCCGCACGTCATATAAATGACATTTAAGCGGAAGTTATCGCCTAATTCGGACAAACACATCAAATGTAACAAGATATTTACACAACTATTCTATTCATTGACAGGTTGCGTTGTTATAAAGTTAAGCATACAGCGTTAGTTAATGCTGTGATTGCTTATATTGCACCATCAGGAACTGTTTATGAAAGCCCAACTTGCTTTAGTGTTAACGTTGATTGCTAGCCCTAGTTTTGCCGACTCTTTATCATTAGACTTAAACGACAACTCCCTGCGTTTAAATTACCAATATAGTTTAGACAAAAACTATCAAACCGATGCCGCATGGATACACACTAAAGATTTAGGCAATACCTTTACCGCAGGTCTAAACTTAAAACAAACGCTTAATAATGATATTTCTGCGCTCATTGGCGGCAAAGCGGTCTTCCAACAACATGACAATTTGCCTGATGGGACTGCGATTGCGATTGGTGGCACATTGAGAATCACGCCTGCCGCCAATAAAAACGTGGCCGTTTCATTGTCGGGTTATTTTGCACCTAATGTTTTATCGTTTGGTGATATGGACAACTATCGTGAGCTTGAATTACGCGGCGAATATCAAGTCAGCGAACAATTGACTGCCTATGTAGGCTATCGTAATAATCGCGCTGACTACGGCAGTCGAGGCTCTCATAATCTGTATGATGGCGCAATGATTGGTGGTGAGTTTCACTTCTAAATCGACCATCCCAACAAAGGGCGTGATGAATCACGCCCCTACGCTTGTTTCTTTTTGCGATATTCAATTGGCGTTAAATTAGTCCACCGCTTAAACGCACGATAAAACGTACTTGGCTCAGAAAAACCCGTCAAATAAACTATTTGCTCAATACTTTCGCTAGTATGTGCCAATAAACGCTTGGCTAAACGGCAACGATAATCCGCTAAAACCTGATTAAAACTACTCCCTGCTTCGGCCAATTGACTGCGTAAACGTCGGGGCGCAACATTCAGACGTTTGGCGATGGTTTCTAAACTGGTATTACCACTTTCTAAAGACTCACCAATTGCTCGACGAACTTCAGTGACTAAATCAAAACGGGCTAACTCTTGTAGCTTTTCGTGGGCTAATTGTTCGTGAAAGCGTAATAGTTCAGGTTCAGCTTGCCAAATACGCGTGTTTAACACTTCAGGCTTAAAATAGACTCGTATCTCCTCCGCCCCTAGCACAACAGGACAGCCATAGACACGCTCATAGTCTTCAGGATTTGCCCCCTCAGTATGCGTAAAGTAAATCATGAGGGGCTGAAATTGGCTTTCGGAAACAAAGCGAAAAAAGCGTAACACCGCCACCATAATACATTCAGTCGTCTGTCGATACGCGCCATCATTGAGCATGTTAGCTAAGTAGCATTCATCATCTGTCACCACTAATTGCGCTTGCAACATATCACTGATTAAGCGTTGATAGGCCAATACCCGTTTTAGTCCCTCGCCAAAGGTAGAGCTACTTAAAAATAAATACTCTAGGACTTGGCCACGATACAACGGCAAATGTTCACCCAAATGCAAACCAATATGAGGATTGCCCGAAACAGCCTCTGCTGATTGCCAAAACGCAATTTGCGCCGCCGATGGCGTGCGAGCATTGGCATCTAAATGATTTAAACCGACACCTGCACCCATTAAAACTTGTTCAGCAGGCAAGCCAGCATTACGCATCGCCTGAAAAATAAAACGTAGGACAATCGCTGAATCAGTGCGTTCTGACATGAGTTAAATCCTCACTGCTTTTTTAAAAATATAATGTGTTTTATCTTAAGATACTATTGACCCAATGAAAGCCATTATATAAATAATAATCAACAGCTTAATGACTTTTTAATGGTTATAGCGTCTTTAGTTATAGACTAAGCAACTGTACCACATCATAAGCAGGCTCTTCATAGGGATGGCTGGCTTTCAATGCCGTAAGTGCCGACATGATGTGTTCGGTGGCACAAACCATTTCTACTTTATATTCGGAGACTTGCTCAATATGGTCTATTTGACCCATAAACGGTGTTGCCCCCATTAATGGCCGAAACTGGCCGACTCCTAACACTTGCCAAGCGCAACAATCATAATGGCCAATACGCCCTGCCCCTGCGGCAAACATGGCTTGTTTAACCTCTTCAACATGACTAACGGGCACATAAAACGTAATTTTGTACATTGGACTATTTTTTCCTCGTGCAAAGCCAACTACCATTCAGAGCAAATCAACCATTCCACTATTCCGCACTCTCAAGGGCATATTAACAATGATCTATCATTTAACCAATCAACACCTGACCGTACACATCAGCAGTTTAGGTGCGGAATTAATCAGCGTCAAAAGTCTTAATCACCCAATAGAGTATATGTGGCAAGCCGACCCTGAATTTTGGGGCAGAACCTCGCCTGTTTTATTTCCGATTGTGGGTCGTTTAACCGACAATAGCACGCTCATTCATCATCAACGCTATGAAATTCCACAACATGGCTTTGTTCGTGATATGGAATTTAGCTGTATTGAGCAAAGCGAATCACATCTGTTATTTTTAGTGTCTGCTAATGACGAAACCCGCTTACGCTATCCCTTTGAGTTTGAACTAACGATTCGTTATACCTTGCAACACAATGAGTTATTGGTTCAATGGCAGGTGAATAATCCGAATACTGAAATCATGCCTTTTTCTATTGGAGCGCATCCTGCTTTTTCGACACAATTACACACTGGCGACCAGTTTGAAGATTATGATATTTGCTTCGATCAGTCGAAACAGTATTATTTATGGCAACTCAATAACGCCATGCAATTAGTCGATCAAGCCATTCCATTTCAAGAACCGCTACAACAGTTTCCATTAAATTATCGTTATTTTGAAATCGACGCGTTAGTATTTCCACATCAACAAATTAATACCGTTAGCTTGAAAAATCGTCATCATGGTCATGGCGTCACCGTTGATTTCACAGGCTTTCCTGAAGTGGCGTTATGGACAGCCGATGGCAAACACAAACGTTCGCCATTTTTATGTATTGAGCCGTGGTTTGGTTATGCTGATTTAGAACAGGGTTCTCCTGAACTCAAGCATAAAGCAGGTATCCAACAGTTAGCCGCAGGTGAACGCTTTAACACCGCTTATCGTATGGCTTTTTTTTAGAGACGTGCTACATACTGTTGAGCAATTGCCCGAAATGGTGTGCTAATTCGGGCATCTTCACTGACCTTGCGCCAATAATCTTTTGCCCACTCAATAACCGTTGGCCAAATGCTGTGTGTTAAGGTCGTGGGTTGGGCGATTTTTATCTCTCGCTCTACCACTTCACCATGAGTTGTCGGTGCAAAGCACATCGGCAACATATCGTAAATCGGAGCTAACGACAGCGCGAAATCATCGGCCAAAAAGAAACTAATATTGCCATTGTGCATATCTTCATTAGCAATTAATCGACCAAAAGCAAAGACTTGCAGCATCGTTTGATAGTCAATTTGGCTGATTTTTTTCAGGCGTAATAACGATTGTGCTTGCTCGTCCCATGCTTTGTTATGGCCAACAAACTCGTTACTAACCGCATCTAAAGACACCATGCCACGCCGTCCTAAACAGGGCGTACGATCAAAACGCACCACTTCTAAAAACGTCCGCCCTGCGGTGCTGACAATGGCACTTTCTGCCGCTGCCACACCGTAATGCTGAAGTGTTTGTAATGCTAGATGTTCTGCAATCAGTAAATCAGACCAGCGTTGACCATTGGCGGTATCAATCGGTGGGCTGAATTTAACTAACAATTCTAAGGCTTGATTATTTTCAATGACGAATAAGGCAAATTTGGGTTGCTCACCTGCTGCGGCCGACTTCGCTGTTTCTTGACCGACAATTTTTGTCGCTTCGCGTTCATAAGCCAAACGGGCTTTGTCGAGGCTGTCTTCATCTTCAGGTCGCCAAATGTCTTTTTGCAATTGCAGATACAACAACCGACTTTCTTCACCCACTAAATAATGACTCGGCTGCACAAAGCCAAACTTTAATAAAAAAGACAAGACATCATCATCATGCCAATCTTGCAAACGTGTGGGCAAGCCTAGACTTTGATGAACCTGCTTAAATTCACGTCCTAAAAAACCTTGCGGCCTAACATCCCATAAAAACCACGGCAAACTTTCATATAAGCGATCTTGCGCGGTTAACGCATCATGCCAAACATAATAATGCGGATAAACCGAGACTAGCTGTCCTGCTAAATGAACCTCTGCTTGTTGATTGACGCGATAAACAGGCCACTCCGCACCTAACTGACGAATCGGACGTTTTAAAGCATAACGTGTGGCGCGCGCTTGGCCTACTTTCAGAATATGCGGCTGATTTTTTAAGTAACGTGACAAAGTCGGTTGAGACACATGTAATGCGGCAATTAAGCTAGATGCGCTTTGTGGTTGTTTTGCGAGTAGTTTTTCTAGGCAAGAATGATTCATAACATGAATAGATTTTTGAGTTATTTTTTCTAGTCTACGCTATATTTTAAGGTGTTTGAAAGTCATTTTATGAATAGATTTTTTATTGTGTTGATTTAATAGCCAAAGAAGATATTGTGTTGAGAATGATGTGAAACCATTAATCCACTCCTTATTTCATTGACATGTAGGAGTACATTACCGTAGAAATAGGTCACTGTTTGGACAAATTGACTGAGCTAAAATAGCGGCTGCATTAAACAATAAATACGATAAGGCATAAAACATGAAGACGTGGCGACAAAAACTGGCCGCAGTACTGGAATGGAGTGAAGTTGATAAAAGTATTTTTTTGATGCTGATATTAGTTCCCATTTTAGGGGCATACATTTTCGCTATCCTTATTGCACAACGCCTGCCTGATGGAGCACGCTTAATACACTTCGCGCCTGCATCGCAATTACTGATTATAGAACTTGGCCTTGTTGTGGGTGCATTGGTTATTATTGGCATCAGTCTTTATTTGCGTAAATTAAAGCCACAATCGCTATGGATTCAGCATCTTGCAACCCAATACTACTCACTTTCGCTGGTCACTTGCAGCTATTACATTGGCACTTTAACGTTTTGCACAGGCGTGGTGCTGTTGGGTGCTCCCGTCTTTGGTTTTATTCTGCTGAATCGGCGCGTGGTGTGGGGAGCGACCATTGTCTCAACTTTTGCGTTAATTAGCCTCACCTATGCCACCGCTTTTGGTTGGTTGCCGTATGCGCCTGCTGTTGTTCCGCCCACAGACAGCGACACTAACCTGATGTGGATTAGTATTATTTTCTTTTTCACCGCACCGCACTTTATTATTATTATTATGTTTGCCGACCAGATTTTACATTACTGGCGTAATCGTGAAGACACCATCCGTACATTGTCCCGAACGGATATGCTGACGAATTTATTAAACCGCCGCAGCATTATGGAGCTACTTGATATGGAGATAGCTCGCACGCTGCGCCACGGCCCGCCTCTCACCATCGTGATTTTGGATTTAGACCACTTTAAGCGCATCAACGATACATGGGGACATCCTACGGGCGACCGCGTACTAAAAGAAGCAGCACGAGTGTTGAGCTCAAGCATTCGGAAATGCGATATGGTCGGGCGTTTTGGCGGTGAGGAATTTATGATTATGCTACCAGACACAACACTCGCAGGAGCAGCAAAACTGATTGAACGTTGTCGTGCTTTATTAGCAGAAACTACCATCCTAGCCGACAATGGTGACACCATTCGCATGAGTGGTAGCTTTGGTTTGGCCAGCAATGAAAATCGACTCTCGCTCTCGACTGAGACGATGATAAAACTTGCAGATGAGGCACTTTATCGTGCAAAGGCTGAAGGTCGTAATCGGTTAGAACTTGCTGTTTATTAATATTTTTTTAATTTACTCAAAAATAGATGCCATTAAATCAGCCATCGAACCCAAACCTATTCCATAGGATTACACAGGCAAAACCTTCTTCGCCTCTCTCCTTCCCCTAAAAAAATCCGACAACATCTTGCTGGCCTCATCCGCCAGCAAGCCGCCTTCAAAGACAAACACATGATTATAATAACCCGTCTCAAACAACTTACGCGCACTCACTAACGATCCCGACTTAGGCTCAGTCGCCGCAAACACCACTTGCCCAATACGCGCATGAACCAACGCCCCGACACACATGGTGCAAGGTTCTAAGGTCACATACAAAGTCGTGTTTTCTAAACGATAATTCTGTAAAGCCGTAGCCGCTTGCCGAATCGCCACTACTTCGGCATGAGCCGTTGGGTCACAGCTTAAAATAGGTTGATTGTAACCTTCGCCAATAATTTGACCGTCTAATACCAACACCGCACCAACAGGGACTTCACCCAACGCTCCACCTTGTTGCGCCAAAATCAAAGCACGTTGCATAAACGCCGAATCTTGGGCGGTAAAGAGAGGAATGGGGGAAAGATCAGATAGGCTGGTCAAGGTAAATCTCTAGCAAGGGACGATTTGCGCCAGTACGTACATAAGCCCGTAAATTATTTAATGCCGTCAATGCTTGTTCTAATAACCGTTGAAAATGGACTCGCTCAGCCTGTAAATCCTGCACGCGATAACCGTATTCATAAACGATTTCGACTTGCATCAAACCATACTCCCCCATTAAAGGAATCACTGACCACGCATTTAATGCGGCTGTCGCATCTTTAGCGCGTAATGCTTCCAACACAGGCTGTAGCTTTGTTGGCCACGCCGCCAGTTGATGACGGACAAAAAACATAATCAGCTCTAATAAAGCATCTTCGGCGTTAGTGATTTTGGCGATGGTTGACACGATAACTCCTTAATCCTCGCCCTGACTAAGAGCGAGGATAAACAACGTTAAGGCTTATTCCCACTCAATCGTTGCAGGTGGTTTCGACGACACGTCATACACTACGCGCGAAACCCCAATGATTTCATTGATAATACGGTTAGACACCTTCTCAATTAATTCATACGGTAAATGCGCCCAACGAGCCGTCATAAAGTCAATGGTTTCAACGGCACGTAAAGCAATCACCCACGCATAACGACGCGCATCGCCCACGACACCCACTGATTTCACAGGTAAAAACACGGCAAATGATTGACTGGTGCGATGATACCAACCGCCCTTATGCAGCTCTTCTAAGAAAATCGCATCGGCCTCACGCAAGACATCGGCGTATTCTTTTTTCACTTCACCCAAAATACGCACGCCTAAACCCGGGCCGGGGAACGGATGACGATACACCATGTCATACGGCAAGCCCAACGCCACACCAATACGACGCACTTCATCTTTAAACAATTCACGCAACGGCTCTAACAACGCAAAAGGCATATCATCAGGTAAACCACCGACATTATGGTGCGATTTAATAACGTGTGCTTTACCTGTTTTGCTGGCCGCCGACTCAATGACATCAGGATAAATTGTCCCTTGCGCCAACCATTTAATGTTATCTAGCTTGGATGACTCGCTATTGAATACTTCAATAAAGACACGGCCAATAATTTTACGTTTTTGCTCTGGATCGCTAACACCTGCTAATTGGCTTAAAAAGCGTTCTTCGGCATCGGCGCGAATCACTTTTACACCCATGTTTTTGGCGAACATCTCCATTACCATATCGCCTTCGTTTTTGCGTAACAGGCCGTTATCAACAAAAACACAGGTTAATTGGCTACCAATGGCGCGATGCAATAATGCCGCCACCACCGAAGAATCCACGCCACCCGACAAGCCCAACAACACGTTATCTGTACCAATTTGCTCACGTATGCGGAAAATACTGTCTTCAATAATTTGGGCGGGAGTCCATAAATCATCACAGGCACAAATATCACGAATAAAACGACGCAATAATGCTTCGCCTTGTAAGGTATGTGTCACTTCGGGATGAAACTGCATACCGTAGAAGTTTTTCGCTTCGCAGCTCATAGCGGCAATTGGGCAACTCGGCGTGCTGGCGGTAATGACAAAACCTTCAGGTAAACGGGTGACTTTGTCGCCGTGGCTCATCCAGACATCAATAAAGCCTGCGCGGTCTTCAATGCCATTAAACAAGGCATCGGGTTGGTCAATTTGTACTTCGGCATAACCAAATTCACGCACATTCGAGCCTTCGACTAAACCGCCCAACTGTTGCGCCATCGTTTGCATACCATAACAGACACCCAGTACAGGCACACCCAAGGTAAAGACGACATCAGGCGCACGAGGGGTATCCATTTCGGTGACGCTTTCAGGGCCGCCCGACAAAATAATGCCTTTTGGGTTAAAGGCTCTGATTTCCTCATCGGTCATATCAAAAGGACGAAGTTCACAATAGACACCCAACTCACGAACACGGCGAGCAATTAACTGGGAGTATTGAGAACCAAAATCAAGAATCAAAAGGCGGTGAGCGTGGATATCGACTTGCATGAAGTTTCTCAGCTACAAACGTGAATTAAAAAAGGGGGAATGTTGATAGAACACTCCCCCTAGTCTCTTAATAGATAAGAGACGATAAAACTAAAACTTAACCAATCCGATAATTCGGAGCTTCTTTGGTAATGGTGACATCATGAACGTGCGATTCTTTCATGCCTGCCGACGTAATTTTGACAAAGCTTGGTTTTGTGCGCATTTCTTCAATGTTCGCTGCGCCTGTATAACCCATTGATGAGCGTAAACCACCCATTAACTGGTGAACAATGCCACTCATTGGCCCTTTGTACGGCACACGGCCTTCAATGCCTTCAGGCACTAATTTCTCAACACCCGCAGAGGCATCTTGGAAATAACGGTCACTTGAACCTGTTAAACCCGACATCGCGCCTAATGAACCCATGCCACGATAGGCTTTGTGGTAACGGCCTTGAAATAACTCCACTTCACCCGGCGCTTCTTCTGTACCTGCCAATAAAGAACCCACCATAATGACGTGCGCACCTGCGGCAATCGCTTTGGCAATATCGCCTGAATAACGAATACCGCCGTCAGCAATTAACGGAATACGATTATTTAAGGCTCTGGCAACGTTATCAATCGCCGAAATTTGCGGCACACCAATACCTGCCACAATACGCGTGGTACAAATAGAACCCGGACCAATACCGACTTTTACCGCGTCAGCACCCGCCTCTAACAACGCCAAAGCAGCATCACCTGTCGCAATATTGCCACCAATGACTTGAATATGGGGATAGTTTTTCTTGATCCATGACACGCGATCAATCACACCTTGAGAATGGCCATGCGCGGTATCAACGACTAATACGTCAACACCCGCTTCCACTAACGCAGAAACACGGGCAGTTGTATCTGCACCCGTACCAACCGCAGCGCCCACACGTAAACGCCCTTGCTCATCTTTACACGCATTAGGGTACATTTCAGCTTTGCGGAAGTCGTTAACGGTAATTAAACCTTTCAGTTTGAAGTTATCATCAACTACCAATACTTTTTCGATGCGATGTTGATGTAATAACGCTTTGATATTTTCTGAGGTCTCGCCTTCTTTAACCGTCACTAATTGCGCTTTTGGGGTCATGATGGAGGAAACAGGTTGATCTAAACGTGTTTCAAAACGCATATCACGACTGGTGACAATACCTACCAAATCATCACCAACCACAACAGGCACACCCGAAATTTTGTGGGCTTGCGTTAACGCCAACAGAGCGTAAATCGTGGTTTCTGGAGAGACGGTAATGGGGTCTTTCACCATACCCGCTTCGTATTTTTTGACACGACGCACTTCGGCAGCCTGCGCCATAATCTCCATATTTTTATGAAGAATCGCAATACCACCTTCTTGCGCCATCGCAATCGCCATTTTGGCTTCGGTAACGGTATCCATCGCCGCCGAAACGAGCGGAATATTTAATTGAATGCCGCGTGTGAGTTGGGTTTTTAGACAAACGTCTTTAGGAAGGACATTGGAATAAGCAGGAAGTAAGAGCACATCATCAAAGGTGAGGGCTTCTTGGACGACTGTTAACATAAAAACGCCACTCGACAGCAAATTAAAGTCGCGTAATTATAAACTTCTAAGCGGCGCGGTTAAAGAGTTAATCGGTAGAGAGTGAAAAGAGGGCACTTGAGAACTCAAGTACCCTCTTATTTAACACGGAGGATTAAGGTTTAGAACAACCAATTGGCAAGACAGGCACAGTCGTCAGAGTTGATGACTTCAAATAAGATGCTGTTTGACATTGCATTTCGGTGGTTATAGCAAGGAAAGTTGCTTTTTCCGCGTCTGTTGCACTGGCATTAGGATGTGTAGGATTCAATAAAGAACCATGAGTACCTTGCATGAATTTCACCCATACGCTGCCTGTTGCTGTTGATTTAGCTAATGTTGCCATATCAATGACTTTTTGATCCGCCTCAACAAAGCCCATTGTTTTGGCTAATGGGTCTGTACCCGATAAGAAACTGCTAATACCCACAAAGTCTTGAGTCGACGTTGCTGGGCTGGCAATGGATTTATTTGGCACGACCAAATCATTCATGACTTCAGTGAGATGTATTGGATGATTTGTGTAGGCAGTAGCCGCATAGTTAATCGGATCGCCACTATCCGCTAAGGTTTGGGCAAAGCGCATGAAGGTTTCATAACTATCCGTACCCTCTGCAACACCACTTGCCGCCAAACCACCAGCAATAATAGGCCCATAAGATTTAGAGGCATCTAACAGTTTAGGAATACCACCACCACCAACCGACAACGATGCAGCACCCATCACTTTGGCTTTATCAATTCCTAAAGCCATCGTTCCAACAATACTTCCTAATGACTGACTGACAAAGCGCACTTTGGTCAGATCAATATCCGCACCACCACCATCAATATCTAAATTGGCCAAGCTTTTAGCCAAAACAATAATATCTGCTGCACCTTGGCGTAAATTATCACGACTGGTAATAACACTCGCCAAATTAATAAAGTGCGTACCAGAACCATCTGCCGTGCCATCAGGCCCTGCTGCACCTGTCGTATTGTTGACAAAATCGACATCAAAAGTACGCTCGCCCGTGACTAAAGCAGCCGCTGGAGTACCTGTGAATGCCTGATTTTTGTAAAGTAAATTCATTGGATTTGTAGGATTTGCCGTATCAGCAGAAACACCGTGTAGTGGCAAGTCAATGGCGATTGTCACAAATCCTGCTTGAGCAAGCGCGGGTGCAACAGCGAGCATGTCACTACGATTGCGAGTAATACCGTGTTGGAAAACAACGACTGGCCAACCACCTGCTGGTTTGGCTGTTTTAGGTACAGTGACTAAGACGGGAATAGTTTGGTCGCTTTGTTTAACAGGTGACGGGAAACAAATCGTCGTGCTAGCACTTGGCGTTGCCGTTTAACCATCAGGCAATGTTGCTGCCGCCGCGTAAGCACCACAAGGAACTTTCCCTAGGAATTTTTCTGATAGAGCAGGTTTTGTTGCGTCCGCTTTCCAGTACGTATTTAAGGTTGGCGTTGGATTGGCAAGCGTTGCATCCGTCTTCTGTGCTAAATAGTAAGGTACTTTTAATGTGCCAATATAAATATCTGCATTCGCAGGCAACGCTGGATTGACATCCTTAGGTGTTTTGCCTGTTGGTGCTATGACTAAAGGCTGAGCTACTGTTTCTGCCGCTACCATATCTAAGGTTTTATTAATACTTTGTGTGGTTACGGTATAAGCCAACACCAAATCCGTTACGCCCAACTTCGTAAATTGTTGAACCGCTGGATAAATCAATTGTGAGCGTAAGCCTTCAAGCTGTGCTTTTTTCGTGGCATCAAACTCTGCCAAATAAGCCGCCGTTTGCTTACTGACTTCGGTTGCACTGCTTAAAATCATAAATTCAGCACTTGCCGCAACACCACCGCCATCAACGGTTTTAATACCTTTTGTTAACCCCACTAAGTAAGTCGCACTTGGCTTTAAGGGTTTTAACGGCTCAATCAAAATCCGTGTCCGTTGTTTATCAATGGCTACACCTACCGTATCTGCCGTATCTGCCTTATCTTTTACCGTTGAGGACTGCACCGTAAAATCAACGCCATACTGCAAACGAGTACCTGTATTATCATAAATAACAACATGAGACCCCACGGTGCTCATATCTAAAAAGCCAAAAACATCAATAAACCATGAAGCAGTTGTCGAAAAGCCGTCTTGCATATTGGCCTGCGCCACAAATGGCACATTACTGCTATTCGGAATATTTAGCGTAGGCGTTTTTGCACCTGAAAAAAAAGCATCAAAAGGAAACGGTACGATTGGCGTTCCCGCTAAAGGTACAGGATCAAAACCTACAATCGCATTAGGCACGTTATTGACATCGGTATCATCACCAATACATCCGACCAAACTGAGGGTTGCTGCTAATATGGCGGCGGACAGGCGTGTTTTTGCCATCATTATTGTTCTCCAAATGTTGAAATTATTATCGTTGTTGTTTATACCGCGCAATTGTAATCACTATCAACACCACATTGTCAGCAATATGTTACTCAGGCATGGTTTGCTTGTCTTTGGCGGCTTGGATAATTTTACGAGTTCGCTCATTTTCGTCACGTATATCCATGACAAAGGATTGATTCTTCTCTTTTTCAAGTTTTTTTGACGGCGGTGGTGACTCTATCGGCGTAATTTTATTGGTATCGACCACCACTTCTTTGGCGTGTTTATCATCCGCATGACTAGAGAAATGAATCGTACCCTCACTATCTTTCCATGTATAAAGCGTTGTTTGTGAAGCTTGCGATGGTGGATTGACATGGTTGTCCCAATATTTTTTTAGGGCATCGCGCTCCATCCATGCACCACCGATGATGGCACTCATCACGACGACTATCACAAGGCTATTTGACTGCATATACGATCTCCCAACATCATTGACATCCTTATATGTACTAGAATAACGCATCTCAGTTCTTTTATGATGAAAAATAATGCGTCAACGCCTAACTTTCATAACTCTCACGATTATCTCAACATATTGCTTGGCACTACCTCAAGAAAGCCGAACATTGGGCGGGATTGCACTGGTTCCTCTTCCAGAATATGCACCACTTGATGTGCAAGTATTACTCAATGAGGTTAAAGCCCCCATTATTACCACATCACATGGCCGGACAGCGATTGTCGGTATTCCATTAACCGCAACGGTAGGTGAAGCAACCCTGCAACTCTCGGCAAACGATTTTTCTGACAGCATTAATTTTACAATTGCCAATAAAGACTATCCTGAACAACGAATCACGCTAAAAGACACTAACAAAGTCAGTCCAAATGAAGAGGAACTCGCCCGTTATGCGCGTGAAGCAGCCGAGCAAAAAGCCGTCTATAAAACATTTACACCGTCAAGCAGCAATAACTGGCCAACATTTCAAATGCCTGTTCGTGGTGAGTTTAGTAGTCCGTTCGGCTTAAAACGTTTTTTTAATGGTGAAGCGCGTGATCCTCACTCTGGCTTAGATATTGCTGCTGCTGAAGGTAAAACGGTTTACGCGCCTGCCGATGGGATGGTTGCTCAAACAGGGGATTATTTTTTTAATGGTCAAACGGTGATGATTAATCACGGTCAAGGTGTAATTTCTATGCTTTGTCATTTGAGTAAAATTAACGTCACCATCGGACAAACACTTAAACGCGGTGATGCCATTGGCAAAGTTGGACATACAGGGCGAGCGACAGGCCCTCACTTGCATTGGGGACTGAGTATTAATAATGCACGGGTCAATCCGTTATTAGTGATTACACCAACACCATGAGCAAAAATGACGTTCATGTGTATGTTGCCCGTATCAATTGGGACGAAAAGACGACTCAACAACACTTAAAAAATCTGCCACACACAGAGCAAGCCTATAGCCAACGTTATACACATCCATTACGACTCAGAAGTTTTGTTGCCAGCCGTCATTTACTGCGGCAAACATTGAGCCATTTAGAAGGAAAACCTGCTCAAGACTGGTTATTTGAACGCCAACAACAACGACTCATCGTGAACCAGCAACAAACAGATTGGCATACCAGTCTGAGTCATGGCAATGATTGGGTTGCTTGTATCTTGGCAAAAACCATACATTGCGGTGTTGATATTGAGTCAACCACGATCAATCCTCGTTTTATGGCCATTGCCCAACGATTCTTTCATCCGCTTGAATATCAACAGTTATTAGACTTAGCTGAACACTTACGCTTTACGGTGTTTTTAGATTTTTGGACAAGAAAAGAAGCTTGTGTTAAAGCATGGCATTGCGGTTTGGCTCATCATTTAGCGGCAATCTCGTTTCAACAATCTTCGCTAAATCCAGTTAGTTATCCGAATGCGTTTACAACCTTACCCTTAACACTGAACACTTGGCAACATCATGATTGGCAATTAGCCTGTGCCGTACATCTTCAAGAGCCACGATGGTTATTTGATGAATGGCATTTATAACCAAGCAGTTAATAACAACTCCAATTGCTGCCGACGAAAGGGTTTACTGAGCATGGCATCCATTCCTGCAGATAAACAGGCGGTTTCATTTTCTGCACCTGCATTGGCGGTCAATGCAATAATAGGAATGCGTTTATCATGTTCTTGGTCTCGCCATGCCTGTGTTGCTTCATAACCATCCATGACGGGCATTTGGCAATCCATTAACACCAAATCAATGCCTCCTGCCATTAAAATATTAAGCCCTTCGCGACCATTATTTGCACTGGCGACCGTACAACCTGCCGATTTCAACATCGCTTCAGCTACTTTACGATTGGCAGGATTATCGTCAACCACTAAGACGTGAGCATTAAAAATCATCTTGTTTGAGGCTGGCAGTGTTGACTCCGCTGTATTGCCACACTCTTCACAAATGGGTAATACCACCTCAAAACAAAAGCACGTTCCTACCAAGGGTTCACTTTCAACACGCAAGTCGGCATGCATTAAACGACTTAACCGTGAAGCAATAGCCAACCCCAAGCCCGCTCCGCCATAACGCCGACTATGAGAGCGATCAACTTGCATAAAAGGTTCAAAAATATGGACAAGCGCATTGGGGTTTATACCAATGCCCGTATCAAACACCTCACACATTAATTGTGACTGCATGTCGTTATATGCACTGACCCGCGCTCGAATGCCAATGCGTCCTTTTTCGGTAAACTTCATGGCGTTATCAAGCAGTTTTGATAGAATTTGCCGAATCCTGACTTCATCCCCTTTTAACCATAAATCCGTTTGGCCTTCTAATACCAAGGTAATTTCCAAATTTTTGCTTTCTGCCTCTAACTTGAATAAGTCTAAGACATGCTGAAATAACATTTTGGGTGAAAATGGTCGTAATTGTAAGGTCAACCGCCCTTCTTCCATCCGTGAGAAATCAAGAACATCATCAACTAAACGGCGTAAATCATTGGCCGCCAAGGTTGCCAAATCAACATACTCTTTGGTTTCACCTGATAACTGGGCACTATTTAACAGTTGTAACCCGCCCGAAATGGCATTTAATGGTGTACGCAATTCATGACTCATCATGGCCAAAAACTCACTTTTGGCATGACTGGCTTTATCTGCACGACCACGCGCTGCAATGAGTTGCTCGGTATAGGTGATTTGTAAGGTTCTACTTTCCTCTAGCATGGCTGCGAGTAAATTCAAATGATAAGCCAATGCGCCTAGCTCACCATCCTGCTTAATCCGAACTCGCGCATCAAACTGGCGACTTTTTAATGACCCCACTAAGCCAATAATGGCACGCAAAGGTCGCTCTAAACTAAAAGCCATCCAATAACCTAAAGCCGCGACAAACAATAAGACCACTAGGCCAATCAATAAACTGGTGAGAACAATATGATAACCATGTTGCGTGATATAGGCTGAACTGACGCTAACCTCAACAAAACCTAAATTATTTGGCTCACGCTTAATTGGAGGGTTTTCTACTAGCCAATCGCCCGCATCTAAGCTCATGGTTTGTTGGCGAATAATCGCGCTATAACGATGCCTGTCCGTATTCTTTGCCCATTGAGCATTTTGCTTACTCAATAACACCTGCTGTTGTGCATCCAAAATCCGAACAGATGCAACACCGGGTTGCGTTAAAATAGTGTCAATTTGCGGCGTTAAGGTATCAAGATTACCCGAAATAATTGCAAAGTCTGCCGAGGCCGCCAATTGTGTTGCCATCATTGTGCCTGAACGCGCCTGTTCAAAGCCCGCATCTTGCAGGCGAACACTGACATGATAAGCCAGCATGATAAGGAACATCAGACACGCAGGGACTAATGCAACAAGCAACGTCCGCAAGCGCAAACTCCAACTTGACATTAAGGCCATGTTGGTAGCTCCTCTAAGTGTAACAACCGCTCTAACTCCGTTGTGGTTGGCACAGATAGACCCAGTGATTTTGCAACTTGTGGATTTAAAATGACTTTTAGGTTTTTGATGCGACTGGCGGGCGGTAGTTTGTTATTCTTTAGGAAGTAGCGAATTTTTTGTGCCACCTCCTCGGCAACCAAAGCCGATGGTGCATATAATGTTGCCAACGCTCCTGCATTGACAAAAGCAGGGCTTGGGCCAATCAGCACTTTATTTTGACGATACGCGGCTAATAAAATAAAACGAATCGTTTCTCGATTGTAAATATCGGTATCGGGCTGGGCTAATAAAATATCTGTTGTTGCTGCTAACTCTGAAACCTGTCGGGCGATACGTGCTTTATCCACCGTTTGAAAGCGAACCTCAATGGACTGTTCAGCCGCGTATTGCTTGAACACACGCAACCAAGACATGTCATCATTATTACTGACGAGCATTCCAATCCGATTTGTTGCGGGTAAAATCGCTCGGATTAATGCTAATTGTGCCGCTAAACTCGGAGTCCAATAAAGGGCGCCATCTTGTTTTTGTAACTCAATACTGCTCGGCTGAGGTAAGACAAATAGAGCGGGAGGATGAGTGACAGGTAAGGACTTTATCGCTTCACCATTTAAGATAATTAACAGATTGGTTTTATCAAGAACCGTTTCACCTGTGGTGATTGCAACGTCATCTTTGAAAGTTTTTGTTAAAAACGTGACTAACTGTGCCGACTCCGTTGTCGGCGCAGTCAATAATTGAACGTTAACTTCCGCATAGACGGGCATTATCCACAGACAACACCCGATTATTCGGAGCAACAAACTCAGTATTTTATCTAATTGCACCATCCTTTGTGCCTCCAAATGTCATTGTTGGAACTGATAGCACATTATTGACTCCTTAATGTATCAGTCCGACTTCCTTTACTCGTAAGAGTAGCTTAACGCAAACCACACTTTATCGCGAGCTGCGCCGTTTTCTCTACGCAATTCTGGGTTTTCGGTCAATCGTATTTGCCATACACCTGATAACTCTAAATCATGACGCTTATTTACCGACCATTTTTTGGCCAATCTTAACGCTAATTGGTCATAATAAATGCCTTGCTCTGGGATAGAGGCATTTAAGAATATCTGATTATAAAAAACATAAGCCATGCTTGCCTGAATACCTGACGGATCATCATACCATGCAGCGACATTGCCACTGTGCTTAGGCACAAACATCGTATTATCATTAAAACCTGTGATGTCATCGTAGGCATAATTCAACAAAAACCGCCAATTGGGATAAGGCCGCCATTGAGTAGAAAGCTCTACACCACGTTGTTGATGTTCCTCCAACGGGGCAATCACAAAATCATTCACCTCTAAATTATGTTCAGCTAAATGTAACTGGTCATGGTAAAGACGCAAATCGGTTTGTAAATGTAAAGAGGGCAACTCACCGTAATAACCAATTTCTGTTGAGACGATTTCTTCGCTCGGTGCTTTATCATTACAGACAACATAATTATACGTTGGGTAACTACGTGATTTAATACACTCATAACCCGTTAATGCTTTCGCTAAATAGTAATGACTACCGTCATATTGACTCAAGCTGCGATCTTCTGTGGTAGCTTGAAATTGCCAGTAGGCTTTTTCTTCTTGTAAGTCAGGCGTACGATAGGCTTTTGACGACACAACACGTAAAGATTGTGTTGGGGCAAAACGCCAATTCAGGGCAACGCGGGGGGATAAAAAATGCCCTGCACTATCATCATGCTCATCCATAGCACCAATATTCAACAGCCAATTAGGAATAAATTGCCACTCAGCATGAGCAAATAACCGCCAAACGGTATTTTCTACCTCACCATTAAAATAATGTAATGAATCACTTTTTGACGTTTGCATACCTGTACCATAGACAACGCGAAGTTGAGGATTAATGGCCCATGTATCTTGTATTTCTGCTTCTAGTCGAGACTCACGATCATCAACAACGGAGTTATAGTTTAATAGACTGCCTAACTGAGCATTTTGACCCGCCTCAGTGAGCAGCTGCCCCGTCAGTTGTGCCAACTTAGGATCAGTTAAGTACATTTGCCGAAATTTGGTAAATAAACTAACGGTATCTGCATCGGGATTTGTCTTTTTCCATGCTTCAAAATATTTGTCATTTGGCTCAAATGCCGCCGCCATGACTAAATCATCATTTGCCCCCAATGCTGTTTGTATCGTGGGCAATAATAATCGGTCAACATACACACGGTCATATAAAAACAAATTACGCAAACTTTGCTTCATCAACAAGGGATACGTTTGAATCTTATACGTTTCACTGCGTCGATATTGTGAATAATCTGTCCGAAGACGTACTTGGTGATTATTCAGCAGTTGCTCAAATTGGAGATTCAGATAGTTTTGAGTCATCGTCGCAACAGGTGTTTCTCGATAGCTAATAATGTCACTGGTATTGTGCAACTCGACATTTTCTTGGCCACGTAACTCCGAACGACCAACACTAACCGATAAAGTGCCGTCTGTTGGTGTTTCCCACACGAGTTTACCATTGATGGCTTTTTGATGCTTATCGTCAACATATTCGTTTAGGACTTCAAACGTATTTCGGTCTAACTCTTGGCTAAAACCGTGATCTTGGCGCGAACTCGCCGAAAATTGCCAACTCGCAGCACCAACAGTCGCACTCGTACTGGCAAAATTATCTTGAATGCCATTGCTCCCTATACGGGCGTAGGCACGAGCGGCGGGTAAGTCAGAAGGATGGCGAGTGACCACATTAATCACACCTAAAAAACTATTTGCGCCGTATGCTGCCGCGTTAGGACCTCGAATCACCTCAATACGGTCAATATCGTCCAATTCCAACGGTAAACCTAGCCAATCCACATACGCTAAAATAGGCTGATAAATCGAGCGGCCATCTACTAAAACTTGCATCCGTCGTGACTTATCGGCAGAAGTACCATGATAGCCCACAAACGCATCCCAACCAGATTCATAACCAACAACCATACCAGGTACTAATTTTAATAACTCGGGCAACTCTCTGGCAGGAGACTGTGCAATCATTTGGCGATCAATAATCGTAATAGAAGCAGGAGCATCAGCAATCGTTTGCTTTAACCGTGTGGCAGAAAAAACAACAGGCATTTCTTGATCTGCAAATAACATGTCATCCGCCGCCGACACCATAGTTGCAAATCCCATCACCGCAATAGACAATCCCAACTGATGCTTCCGCATACTAAACCTCTGATTATTTGTTTTTGTCGCGCCTCTTGCTGCTAGGCACATAACGCTTGAGTTTTTCTAACTGTACAGGCGTGACAACTTTTTTGTCTTCCTTGTACGGATTTTCACTGGTTTTGAATTCCAGTTGTATTGGTGTTCCTTGTAGCTTTAACACTTTTCGGAAAATATTTTCCAAATAGCGTTTGTAATCTTTGGACACGGATTCCGTTTGATTACCATGTATGACAATGATAGGCGGATTTTGACCACCCATGTGGGCATAACGTAATTTAATGCGTCGGCCATGTACTAAGGGTGGTTGATGTCCTTCAACGGCATCTTGTAAAATTTGCGTTAATTTATTAGTCGGTGTTTTCAACATCGCCGAATCATAAGCACGTTGAATAGACGGATATAAATCGCCGACCCCCGTACCATGTAACGCCGAAATTAAGTGAATTTTGACATAAGGGATAAAATCTAACCGCCGATCAATCGCCATTTTCACTTGTTTTCTATCATACTCATCCATGTTATCCCATTTATTAATGGCGACAACCACTGCCCTACCACTCTCTAGGGCAAAGCCTAACATGTGTAAGTCTTGCTCGACAATGCCTTCGCGTGCATCAAAGACAATAACCACGACATGTGCGTCTTTAATCGCCTGCAATGTTTTGATGACGGAGAATTTTTCGACGGTTTCTTGCACGCGGCCACGTCGGCGCACACCTGCGGTGTCAATTAAGGTATATTTTTTACCTTGGCGTTCATACGGAATATAAATACTATCGCGTGTTGTACCCGGCATATCAAAGACAATCACGCGATCTTCGCCCAACAAACGATTCACTAACGTGGATTTACCGACATTAGGACGACCCACAATCGCAATTTTAATACCCGTTTCTTCGTGCGATAACTCTTCTGGGTCTTCAGGATAAGGTAGGAGTAATTCAGTGACTAATTGCAAGACACCACGACCATGACTGGCCGCTGTGGGATACATGCGTGGAAAACCTAAGCAATGAAACTCTGCCATTGCAGAATCATCATGCAAGCCGTCAATTTTATTGACGACCAAAAAAGCAGTTTTGTTTAGCTTACGCAAATGATCGGCAATCATTTGGTCTGAACCCAATAGTCCAGCGCGCGCATCAACAACAAACAATACGATATCGGCTTCTTGAATCGCACAACGCGCTTGTTCGGCCATATAGGCTTCTACGCCTTCATCACTTTCGCCTAAGCCGCCTGTATCAATCACAATAAAGGATTTATTTTCGTACTTACCATCACCGTATTGTCGGTCACGGGTTAAACCCGGCAAATTGGCCACGAGCGCATTACGCGTTTGGGTTAATTGATTAAAAAGGGTAGATTTACCCACGTTGGGGCGGCCAATTAGGGCAATGACGGGTTTCATGAAGAAAATCTCAGCTAGACAAACGGCAGACTTAGAGATTAAAAGCCCCTAAGCTGTGCGACAACCGCGTATTGTAGGGCGGATTGTCTGCCAACGGTAGATTTAATGTGCAAAAAAACCAAAGGCGAGATGATTCTCGCCTTTGGTTTTTATTTTAGTGATTCACAAGTGCATTTTCCGCAACTACGGAGTCGGCAACTGCCAACGACTAAATTGACCTTTTGTGGTGTAAACCGTCACCGCATCTTGCGTTTTTTCAAGCATCGCCACTGAGCCATTGGCTCGGCTACGACCTAATAAACGACCATCACTTTGCGCCATGACATGCAAATAGCCCTCGCTATCCCCTACGACGAGATAATTACCGAGTGTGATGGGGTTGGACAGACCTCGCCATGCAAAGTCACTTTGTTTCCACACGACTTTACCTGTTTCTTGGTCAACTGCCATAATACTACTGGCAGAATCAACCACATAGACATTGCCTAAACCTTCGGCCAATGCTTGCACACTGGAAGTAGTAAACTCCCACAAGGGTTCTGGCTTTTTCTTGATGTCTAATGCCACTAACTGGCCTTGATAGCTTGAAACATATAATTGCTTATCACCTGCTAACAACATATCACCGTCAATATCAACGATACGTGCTAACTCTGAACGACCTTGCGAGGTAGCAACACGACTTTCCCATTGCGCAATACCCGTCTTTGCATCTAAGGCAATGATTCTGCCCGTAGCGGTGGCAACAATAGCTAAGTCATCAACAACCAATGGCGTGGCATAACCGCGTAAACTCAACGACGGTACAGGCGTGTCATAGACCCACTGTTTGTCGCCTGTTTTAGGGTTTAAGCCATAGACTTTGCCATCATTACTTTGCACAATCACCGTGTCTGCGGTTAAAGCCGCAGGCGCAAGTACGGGCGCAAGCACTTGCTTACGCCATACGACTTGGCCATCCGTGGGATTTAAGGCGAGAACTTCGCCTTTTGCCGTAGCAATCACCAATATGCCATAACCTGCCGCGACACCACTGGTTATAGGCAATTTTGTTTTTTGTTGCCAAATGGTTTTGCCTTGTTCGTTCAGTGCAAGCACAACACCATCACGACTCGCAATATAGGTCACATTGGCTTGGCTTGCGGCATGAAGTTTAACCACATCATCCGCTAAACCATCGCCAACATTGACCGACCATTGCTTATGTAACGATAACTGCATCGCTTTTTGCGGTAGTGTTGGCAACGGTGCAGGTTTGTGCTCATTCGGGTTGGAGCTACACGCGGCCAAACCAACGATTATTAAGGCTATCGCAGCACGTTTTATCAACATGCTTATGCTCCTGCCTCTTGCTTAATCGGTGAAGGACGCTTAATTTCAGGAGCAATTAAACCAACGTCCGCCATTTTCATTTCTAATAATGGACGTGGCTCTTTACGCTCTTCCAATACCTTGATTGCGGCTTGATAAGCTTTTTGTGCGCCCGCAACATCACCCATAACTTTCAAAATATCACCACGCAACTCTTCACGGCTGGGTGTAAACGCCACATTAGTGTCTTTATTTAGTAGTTCAATTGCCCCTTTATTATCGGCTTTTTCAACTAATAAACGCGCCAAACGCAAAGTTGCAACACTTTTCACGCCATCATCAACAGGTTGTGTTAATACCCAACGTAATTGCTTTTCCGCTTCTTTTAAGTCTTTGTTGTCCATTGCGCGTTTGGCTAATAACAACGAGGCATTCAAGGCATACGGGGTTGTGGTGTAATCTTGAATCAGTCGTTGTGCTTCACGCTGCAATTCCGTATTTGCCGTTTTATCTTCGGGAGAAACCGCTAGCTTCTGATAAGCATCTTGTGTTTTTTGATAGCTACTGGCGGCTTGTGAAGCTGTTTCTAGCTTCGTTTGTTGCCAATAACGCCATCCTGCAAATACTGCCAAAGCAATACTTGAACCTACCAAAATTGGTGTACCGTAGTCTTGCCAAAAACGTTTGAGGTTTTCTAGTTGTTCGTCGTCATGCGTACTCACGCGGATGCTCCCAATGTGCTGTGCAAATAATCGGATAATTCGGTTTGTGGTAAGGTCACTTGCTCACCTTTTTGTAGCCACTTCACGGTCACGGTCTGCTGAGCGATTTCATCTTGCCCTAAAATTAAGGCAATGATTGCGCCCGTCTTATCGGCTTTTTTCATTTGACTCTTAAAGCTACCGCCACCACAGTGGGTGAGAATACGATACTTTGTTAAAGTATTCCTTAGTGTTTCTGCTACCAAGAGGGCTTGGCTAACTGCATTTTCGTCGGCAACGAGATAAATATCGGTTTCAGTGCTGATCTTGTCTTGTTGCAGCGTATCAATTAACAACACTAAACGCTCTAAACCAATGGCAAAACCGACGGCAGGCGTTGCTTGCCCACCCAATTGCGTGACTAAACCATCATAACGGCCACCTGCACATACAGTACCTTGCGAACCCAATGCGGTTGTGACCCATTCAAATACGGTTTTATTGTAATAGTCCAAACCACGCACTAAACGCGGATTCAAGGTATAACTCACCCCTGCCGCATCCAACACAGCCGTCAGTTTTTGTTGATGCGTGCGTGACTCTTCATCTAAATAATCAAATAACTGGGGCGCATTGACCAATACAGCTTGTACTTTTGGATCCTTACTGTCTAACACACGTAAAGGATTGGTATGTAGGCGACGCTTGGAGTCATCATCTAACTGCTCAACGTGTTGTTCTAAATAACGAATTAACGCCGCACGGTAGGCCTGACGTGACTCTTTTTCGCCTAAAGAATTCAGCTCTAAACTCACGACATCGGTTAACCCTAATAGCTGCCACAAGCGCGCAGTCATTAAAATTAATTCAGCTTCAATATCCGCGCCCGTCATGCCAAAGGTTTCGACACCAAACTGATGAAATTGGCGGTAACGACCTTTTTGTGGGCGCTCATGCCTAAACATTGCGCCTGTGTACCATAATCGCTGTGTTTGATTATAGGTTAAACCATGTTCTAAACAGGCACGCACACAACCCGCCGTACCTTCGGGACGTAAAGTTAGGGAGTGGCCACCTTTATCATCAAAGGTGTACATTTCTTTTTCGACAATGTCTGTCACTTCACCAATGGCACGTTTAAATAACGGGGTATTTTCGACAATCGGTAAGCGAATTTCACAATAGCCATATTGATGCATTAATTGCCGTAAAATTTTTTCAACCGCTTGCCAACGGGCTGTCGTAACGGGATTGTTCTTAGTAGCAATAGGCAAAATATCATTCATGCCCGTAACGGCATTAATTCTGGCAGACATAGCGAGTTCTCTAATCACATAACGAATGGCTTTAAAAAACCGTCAAAGCCACAAATAAAGGCTGCATTGTAAACAAAGTAGGAGCTTACGCAAAATAAGCTTGTAGAGAAAAGGTAATTCACATCCAGAATACAAGGCCAATACCAGCAAATTCGTCATATTCATGCGCTAGACTAGCCATTATCAGTGAGTCGCCAACAATATGAACTCGTGATTGTTAGCAACACGCACCTCTTCAATCAAAGATTCGTGCCAACACCTAAAAACCTGCGTATAATCGCCTACCATTTTTCCCATTCACTTAATCATTGTTAAGGAGCTTTAACATGGCTATCGAACGTACATTATCTATCATCAAGCCAGATGCCGTTGCTAAAAACGTTATTGGTCAAATTTACAGCCGTTTTGAAGGCGCAGGCTTGCAAATCGTTGCTGCTAAAATGAAGCAATTGTCCAAAGCTGAAGCAGAAGGCTTTTATGCTGAACACAAAGAACGCGGTTTCTTTGGTGATTTAGTAGCATTTATGATTTCTGGCCCAGTCATCATCCAAGTATTGGAAGGTGAAGGCGCAGTATTAAAACACCGTGACATTATGGGTGCTACTAACCCAAAAAATGCTGAAGCAGGTACTATCCGTGCTGATTTCGCCGCTTCTATCGACGAAAATGCCGTTCATGGTTCTGATTCAGAAGCTTCTGCGGCGCGTGAAATTTCTTATTTCTTCAGCGCAATTGAAGTGGCTCCACGTACTCGTTAATTCGGGCTTCGTGTAGGTAAAAAGGACGCATGATTGCGTCCTTTTTGTTTTTTCTACGCTTTCCTCTAAAAATCAACATTTACACCGCTAATACCATGTAAAATTAGCCATTCTTGTTATCTTCTTTGTCTTGCGGTTGTTGTTATGAATCCATCTGTTACTACGCCTGAATCTTCTCCTGCTCTCCCTAAAGTGAATCTTTTAGGTATGACGCGTGCCCAACTTGAAGAGTTTTTTATCAGCATTGGTGAAAAGAAATTCCGCGCCACGCAAATTATTAAATGGATTCATCAACTCGGTGTCGATAACTTTGAAGAAATGAGTAATGTTTCCAAAGCGTTACGCTCAAAATTAGAAACCATTGCCGAAATTCGTCCGCCTGAAGTCGTTTACAAAGAGTTTTCTAATGACGGTACGCGGAAGTGGGTACTCAAAGTCGGCGAAAACAGCATGGTGGAAACTGTGCTGATTCCAGATGGCGACCGCAAAACGCTCTGCGTGTCATCACAAGTGGGTTGTGCTTTAGATTGCAGTTTTTGTTCGACGGGCAAACAAGGTTTTCAACGCGATTTAACCACTGCGGAAATTATTGGCCAAGTGTGGGTCGCCAATCGTTCGTATTTTGAAGAAAACCAAGATTACGATAGCCGTACCCGTGCTTTAACCAATGTCGTAATGATGGGTATGGGCGAACCGTTATTAAACTTTGATGCGGTTGTTCCTGCAATGGATTTAATGCTAGAAGATTATGCTTATGGTTTGTCAAAGCGTCGTGTCACGTTATCAACATCGGGGATTGTACCGATGATGGATAAATTGTCTGATGTGATAGATGTGTCATTGGCGGTATCCTTACACGCCACCAATGATGAACTACGTAATGAGTTAGTACCCGTGAATAAAAAATATCCGCTAAAAGAGTTGATGGCCGCTTGCCAACGCTTTTTGGCGAAGTTTCAAGCCGATGGCGGTCGTCGGAAAATAACGATGGAATATGTCATGCTGGCAGGGGTAAATGACCAAGCAAGCCATGCTTATGAAATGGTACAACTATTAAAAAACGTACCGAGTAAAATCAACTTAATTCCGTTTAATCCCTTTCCTCAAGCCCCCTATCAATGTTCTTCACGCAAGCAAATTCTAGCGTTTCAACAAATACTGACCGAAGCAGGATTTGTTTGTACGATTCGTGCGACACGCGGCGATGATATTGATGCGGCATGTGGACAATTAGTGGGTCAAGTGCAAGACCGTACTAAACGCGCCGCACGTTGGCAGCAAAAAATCAACGCAGGGGAAATTATTCGTAGTCCTCAGTAGTTTGTTGTTAAGTCACATGTCACCATTTACCATCACACCATTGATTTGAAGGCCGACAATGAACAAGCTGTGCTACATGATCATATCACTGTCCAGTTTATCTGCTTGTAGCGTGCAAGAATTCGCCAATGACCGCAAAGTTGATCCTGTCGCAGGTGCTCGCGCTCGTGTGGCGATTGCTGCCGAATATATTCAAACCAATAGACCCGAATTAGCCCTACAAAGTTTACAGCGAGCCTTAGAACTTGACCCTAAATCCCCCGAAGCGCATAACGTCATGGGGGTATTATTAGAAAAAGATGATGACTTTATTAAAGCGGAGCAAAACTACCGCAAAGCACTGAGTCTCAAAGCTGAATATCCACAAGCACGTAATAATTATGGCGTACTACTTTATCGATTAAAGCGTTATAAAGAAGCGATGGAGCAATTTTCGATTGCTGCCGCCGATCTAAGCTATGAGCGACGCGAAATAGCTCTTGAATATGTAGGTAAGATTGCCCTGCTTTTAGGTGATACAGCCAAAGCTAAAGCAACGTTTGAACGCGCATTAAAACTCAATCCGCGTTTGCCTACTCCCGCTTTAGAGTTAGCAACGTTTGCGTTTGATGAACAGAATATTATGGATGCCAATCGTTATTATCAGCGTTATTTACGTGCGCTTGAGACTGAATCGCAGAGTGCGCGTGGCTTATGGCTCGGGATTCGTTTGGCGCGTATTAACCATGATAATAACGCCTTAGCCATTTATGAATTTACCTTAAAACGTCTATATGCCAATAGTGACGAGTATCAAGCCTATTTAAGCTCTTTAAACAGCGGCTCTTGATGACGATGGAGAACGTGCGATGGAATATCAACCTGTAAAATCCCCGATCGAGCAAGGTGGTTACTTGTCTTTTCGACCCGGTGAACGGTTAAAAAAAGCACGCGAGGCCAAAGGATTCAGTCTGGAGCAGGTATCAAGTACGCTAAAAATTCTTCCTAGAATGTTAGAAGCCATCGAAAAAGACAGTTATAAGGACTTGCCTGAACCTGTCTTTGTTCGGGGTTACTTGCGTTTATATGCTGATTTAGTGGCATTGCCATCAGAAGATATTATTGCTCGTTTTGATGAATACTACACCGCCGATACAGGACGTCCACCGCAAGTCCGATTGCAAAGCCCACAGCAGCAACATCTACCCGATATCTCTCCACGTCGTTTACCGACTGTCAAATGGGGAGCTGTTGGCGGTGTTGCATTATTAGTGCTCTTGGCATTGGCGAGTGTCGCCGTCTGGCAAAGTGCGTTACCGCAAAAAGTGATGGCATGGTTTCAAACTGCGCCTAACACTGTTCCCGTAGCAGACACTCCTACGACCACAAACACCATCAGTCTGCCTAATACATCCACAACCCAGCAAGCAATAGATACCTTAGAATTACGCTTTACCGCCAATACGAAAGTATTAATTCGGGACTCTAGCGGTAAAGAATTGGCCAATGGTGAAAAAGTCGCAGGTGATACTTTGACCGTTACGGGCGAGTCACCGTTTGCCATCGAATTAAACCCTGCTGCTGCGGTACAATTTCAATTTAATCAAAAGCCTATCGACTTAAAACCTTACACCGTGAATGGTGTGGTTAACTTTCGTTTATCGAGGTAATAGATGCACATTTCGCCTATCAAACGTCGCGTGACACGTAAAATTCGGGTTGGTTCAGTGTATGTTGGTGGTGATGCGCCAATTACCGTCCAAACCATGACCAATACCGACACCTGTGATGTCGCCGCAACCGTCGCGCAAATTCAACGTTGTGTTGCTGCGGGTGCAGATATTGTTCGTATCTCTGTGCCCTCTATGGAAGCCGCCGATGCCTTTGGGTTGATTCGCCAACAAGTGCAAGTGCCATTAGTGGCGGATATTCATTTTGACCACCGTATTGCCTTAGCCGTTGCCGACAAAGGTGCGGACTGTTTACGGATTAACCCCGGTAATATTGGTTCAGAAGATAAAATCCGTGAAGTGGTGGACTGTGCCAAAGAAAAAGGTTTGTCGATTCGTATTGGTGTGAATGCTGGCTCATTAGAAAAAGATTTGCAAAAAAAATACGGCGAGCCAACAGGTGAAGCCCTCGTTGAATCGGCCATGCGCCATATTGATATTTTAGACCGCTTAAACTTTCATGATTTTAAAGTCAGTGTCAAAGCCTCCAATGTGTTTTTGACCTTAGATGCTTATCGCTTGTTATCCGCCCAAATTGAGCAGCCCTTACATTTAGGTGTGACTGAAGCGGGCGTATTTCGTTCAGGCACAGTGAAGTCGGCGATTGCGTTGGGTGGTTTATTGTTAGATGGCATTGGCGACACGATTCGTATTTCCTTAGCGGCTGAGCCTGAAGATGAAGTCAAAGTCGGTTTTGATATTTTACGCGCGTTAAATATTCGCTCTAATGGCATTAATTTTATTGCTTGCCCCAGTTGTTCGCGTCAAGAATTTGATGTTATTCGGGTGATGAATGCCTTAGAAGCACGTTTAGAAGATGTGCGGATTCCGATGGATGTCTCGGTCATTGGTTGCAAAGTCAATGGGCCGGGTGAAGCCAAAGAGGCTGATATTGGTGTCGTGGGGGCATCGCCCAAAAGTCTGGTGTATTTGAATGGCGAAAAAAGTCATTTGATTACGACGGCATCGTTAGTCGATGAAATCGAAAAAATGGTGCGTGAAAAAGTGGCTATTGCTGAGGCGAAGCAAGCCAAGATTATTGTTCGGGGTTAAGCTGCCGCCACCTATTAAGAGGACAACTGAGTGCATCAATATAACTTAGGGTTTATCAGCAACCAAGACTTATTTAATCACGTTCAAGAAACGGTGTTGAAATATCGTTTTGTGATTGATTTAAAAGAGTTTAATAAAAACTTGGTCGACCCGATTAAGTTTACTTTTGATGCACAGGTTTACGGAAAAACCATTGCTCAGGTAGTTGAAGCGGAAGTGTTACGTCAACTTGATAAGTCCAATAATAATCATATTGGCTATTTTCATCAAAATATCTTTCGGCATATTGGCAACGGTTGGACTGTGCCTAAAGCAGGTTATGATGTTGAAAATACAGAACGTCAAATCTTTGTTGAAATGAAGAATAAACATAACACAATGAATTCTTCATCATCACAAAAAACCTATATGCGTATGCAGCACAGCATCAATCAAAACGCTAATGCACTCTGCTTATTAGTTGAGGTTATTGCCACGGCAAGTCAAAATAGGGCTTGGGCAATAAGTTTAGATAAAACACCTATTTCTGATGAGCGTATTCGTCGTGTCTCGATGGATAAATTTTACGAGATGGTGACAGGTGATAAATTTGCGTTTAAGCGATTGTGCGAGGTGTTACCGTTAGTCATTAATGACGTAGTCGGCACACTGAAACAATCAGAAATTGTCCAAAATACCGTTTTAGCCGAGTTATCAGCCATTGCGCCAGATAGCCTGCTCAAAAGCATTTACTTGCTATCTTTCCAAAAATATCAAGGTTTTGATAACTTCAACTTCCGTTAATCGTGTACTTAAATGACCAGTTCTCACTCTCATATCGTTCAGTTGTTTGATACTCCGTGGCAACAGGAGTTACAGACTCGTCCTATTCGCCCTTTTCGCTCGATAGAGCTATTTGCAGGCGCAGGTGGTTTGGCTTTGGGTTTAGAAAAAGCAGGGTTTGAAGCCGTTTTATTTAACGAGTGGGATAAACATGCGTGTGCCACCTTGCGCCATAATCGTCCCGCATGGAATGTGGTCGAAGCCAGTATTACAGATGTCGATTTTCGTCAATATGAAGGGCAAATAGACTTTTTATCAGGTGGATTTCCTTGTCAGGCATTTTCTTATGCTGGCAATCAACAAGGCTTTAATGATACGCGTGGCACATTGTTTTTTGAATTTGCCCGTGCCATCAACGAAATTAAACCAAACGTGTTTCTAGGTGAAAACGTACGTGGCCTATTAAATCATGATGAAGGTCGAACGTTAGCAACGATTAAAAACACCATTGCCGAATTGGGTTATACCTTAGTTCCCCCTCAAGTCTTAAAGGCTATGTTTTTTCAAGTACCACAAAAGCGTGAACGTTTATTTTTAGTGGCCATTCGTAATGATTTAGCCAATAAAGTTCAGTATCAATGGCCTGCTCAATACTCGCGGATGATGACCATGCGTGATGCGATGTTTGCAGGTGAGCTGTACGCCAATGACGTACCAATCTCTTTGGGGCAAACTTACCCAGAGCGCAAAAAAGCCGTGTTAGACCTCGTGCCTCAAGGCGGCTATTGGCGAGACTTACCCGATGATATTCAACGCGAATATATGAAAGGGAGTTATTTTTTGGGCGGTGGAAAAACAGGAATGGCACGGCGTTTAGCGTGGACTGAACCGAGTTTAACGTTAACCTGCGCGCCTGCTCAGAATCAAACTGAGCGTTGTCATCCTGACGAAACCCGACCACTAACGGTTCGTGAATATGCACGGATTCAAACGTTTCCCGATCATTGGCAGTTTATGGGTGCGATGTCTCATCAATATAAACAAATTGGTAATGCTGTGCCTGTCAACTTGGCCTATGCCATGGGGCGTAGTTTAGTGCGCTTATTAAATGACATTGAAAAAGTAGCCATTGCTGAAACCAAACAAGCCAAGATTATTGTTCGAGGTTAAGCCTCCAATAAATCCGCCACGAGGGTAAGGTCAAACCAAGCCCTCTCATTGCTCATTGATCTCGCCATTTCTTCCTCCTAAAAATAGTTCAACAAACGGCTCGAAATCGTCTAGGCTTAAACTGTTTTTGTTGTATTTGTCTTCTTGCCGTCATGCAAACGGCTAATAATCATAAAACTAAATTCAGGACTTACGCTTTGCGTCGTCATTGGCGCGTTTGGTGAATTTAAGATTTGTCCAAACGGCTAACATGCCAACACCTTAGCGAGCATCGCGTCAGTCCTAAAATAAAAATGGAGCACCTTTTTAATGAACATGAATCGTCGTCAATTACTCAAACATGCAGGCTTTCTGACCTCTTCTGTCGCGGTCTTTGGCCTAGTTGGTTGTGGTAGTGATAGTCAAACCAACTCGGCATCGGAAGAGGAAATACTGAGCTCCACGGGTGTTATGGGTGATTATCAATTCCCCCAAGGCGTAATGGCCGCCGACCCCAAACCAGACAGTATTATTCTGTGGACGCGCATTGTTAAAGCGGCAGACCATCCTATTGCCCAAGTCGGCAATAATCCTGATGTCATGGTGCAATTGGAAATCGCAAATAACAGTCAATTTAATTCTTTGGTGATGGAGCCCATTATTATCAGTGCCAAAGCCGCCTACGATAATACGATTCGTCATAAACTAATGGGACTCAATGCAGCGACAACCTATTATTACCGTTTTCGCACACTCAACAGTATCAGCCGCGTTGGGCGTTTTAAAACTGCACCAGCCGCCAATGCCTCTGTTGATGCCTTAAATTTTGCGTTTATTGCCTGCCAAGATTGGAGTGTCAACCATTGGGTTGGCATGAGTGCATTAGCCAAACAAAATATCGACTTTTTGGTGCATTTGGGTGACTACATTTACGAAGCCGCAGGTGATAGTTACCAAACGGAAAAAGTAGAAACGAGCCACGATGCTTTAAAAATTCCGAGCAATACCTCCAAGCCCAATAGCACTAGCGCAAAAATTGCCGTTAGCTTAGAAGATTATCGTTATCTGTATAAAAAATACCGTTCAGATTTACGCTTACAAGAACTTCATGCGCGTTGTGCATTAATCGCTATTTGGGATGACCACGAGTTTTCGGATGATTGTTGGCAAAACAATGAAACCTATGGCAACGGTTCAGTGACACTGCTTAACGGCGTATTACCTGTTTCTAATGAGCAATTAGGTATTCCTTCTGCCGCTAATGCCGATACGCGACAAACTGAACGCCGTCGTGCTGCCAACCGTGCATGGTTTGAGTTTATGCCTGCGGATATTCCTGCTTTAGATGAGTCCGTCGCCAGCAATTTTGCCACTGTTAAAATTTATCGTGATTTGAAGTTTGGTAATTTGGCACATTTCATCATGACCGATGAGCGTTTATATCGTGCTGACCATATTATTCCCGAAGCCTTAGACAACCCATTAACCGCTGCCGCAGACCAATTAGGCAGTATCAACAGTCGTTATTTTGTGCCTGAACCAACTTTTTTACAGGTACAAGGCGGAAAAATGCAGGCTAGTCTAAAAGGCGCATACGATAGCCTTGCGGATACAGATGCTAATAAAGCTGTTCTTGGCACTATTTTATTCAAGCTAAACGCCGACGCTACAGGTGCGACACTGACAGCAAATGAAGTCGCCGTATTTAATGAAGTGGGTTTAACACTGGTGTCTGTTTTAGGTCAAACTCAGCGTGATTGGTGGAAAACAACCATGGCTTCCAGTTCAGCGACATGGAAATTTTGGGGTAACGAAGTGTCGTTGTTGCGTATGGTACTGAACTTAAATCAACTTCCTGCGGTAGTGGCGCAAGCCGATGCGATGGCCGCAGCAGGTTATCCTGCCCAAAAAGCGTTGCTCAATAGTTATATTGTCAATGCTGACCAATGGGATGGTTATAGTGCTGAACGTGCGAACCTGATGAACTTCCTTGTCAATAGTAATATTAAGAACGTTGTGGCAGTGACGGGGGATATTCATTCCTTTTTTGCGGGTGAGGTGCCTGCCACTCCTGCGGCTTACAGCGCAGGTAATTCAGCAATGGTCGATTTAGTGACGGCGGGCGTCAGTTCGTCCAGCTTTTGGACGTATATCGCCAGTGTTGTAGGCGATTTTGCTGAGGAAGTTAAAGCAACCAAAGCCGCTCGTGCGGCTAACCCAACGACCTACGAAAACCTATTAGAAAAAGGTGACAACCCCTTTGTGTCATTACGGCCTTTAGTCTATTCCTGCCTCAATATGTTAGTTTATTCAACGGTACGTACTGGCGTTATTAAAGCTGCTACAGGTGATGCGATTGATGTCGGCTCTATTGCGGGTCAAGTTGCTTTTGCAGGCTTGCCCGATGCTCAAAAAGCAGCGATCAATCGTGCAATATTTGAGGCGTATTTGAGCCAAGAAAGTGCCACAGGCGCGGCAGGTTACGTGCCACAAAATACCCTCAATGAAACGTTAGCGGGTGATATGGGGCAAACCATACAAGGGATGGCGGCAGCTCTTGGCTCTGCTATTGCTAATCCTTATACAGGGACAGCAACGCCGCCAGCCAAACAAAATCCATGGATTAAGTTTGCCCAAACGCATACTCAGGGTTTTATTACCGTCAAAGTCACCGCGACGCAAGTCGAGGCGAAGTTTCACCATACCTTACCGTTAGTGAGTGCCGCAGGAGTGGCAACGAACCCAACGGCAGAGAATGTGGTGAGTTTGGTCAAAACCGTGACCGTCAATAAAGATTCTACTTTGTTGGCGGTTAGCTAATTGACGGCCTGATTTCTTTGGGGGCTGATACTTGTGTCAACCCCCTCAACGCATCAACCGCCCCACTCTTTCCGTAACTTTTTTGTTGCTGTCACCATATTCACCAACGACGCTTTCACCTCTGGCCAGCCGCGTGTTTTTAGTCCGCAATCAGGGTTTACCCATAAGCGTTGCACGGGTATGCCTTTGGCCGCCGTTACCATTAAATGCGCCATTGAATTGACCGTTGGTACTTGGGGTGAGTGAATATCATAAACTCCCGGCCCAATCGCATTAGGATAATCAAACGCTTCAAACGCTTTTAATAATTCCATTGCCGAACGTGCCGTTTCAATGGTAATCACATCAGCATCCATGGCAGCGATATGTTCAATACAGTCATTAAACTCGGAATAACACATGTGGGTGTGAATCTGAATATCATCACCAATGCCACTGGCACTGATTCTAAAAGCACGTCCTGCCCACTGCCAATAATTGGCTTGTTGACGTTGACGTAATGGCAAACCTTCACGAAATGCTGGCTCATCTATTTGAATAATTTTAATGCCTGCCGCTGCCAAATCATTCACTTCATCACGAATCGCTAAAGCCAACTGCAAAGCAATTTGTTCACGGCTAATATCGGTACGGGCAAACGACCAACCCAAAATGGTGACAGGCCCTGTCAACATTCCCTTCATCCAATGACGGGTTTGTGATTGGGCATATTGCGCCCATTTTACTGTCATCGCAAAAGGCCGACTGACATCCCCAACAATGACTGGCGGTTTGACACAACGGCTGCCATAACTTTGCACCCAACCATTTAAGGTAAAAACAAAGCCTTCCAACTGCTCGCCAAAATACTCGACCATGTCATTACGTTCGGCTTCACCGTGTACCAATACGTCTAGGCCAATTTCTTCTTGTTCTTTAATGGCATAGTTGATTTCATGTTGCATGGCTTGTTCATAAGCATCAACCGATAGCTGGCCACTTTTTAATGCTGCTCTCACCCGACGAATTTCACCCGTTTGCGGAAAAGAACCAATCGTTGTGGTAGGTAATAACGGCAAAGCTAAGACCTGTTGCTGAATATCGGCACGTTGAGCAAATGGCGTTTGACGTTGGGCATCGGCTGCGGTTAGTGCTTGCACACGTTGTTGTACGGCAGGATTACGCCATTTTTGCGAATGATTTAAGGTGTGATACGCTGCTTCTGCTTGCTGAAATGCCGTTTGTACTTGTGCATCAGATGGCGAAATTAAGGATTGCTTTAAGATAGCGATTTCGGTCAATTTTTGCGTGGCAAAGGCGAAGGCCTGACGCACATCACTCGGTAATTTGACTTCTGGAGTGGCATCGACAGGCACATGCAACAACGAGCAACTACTACTCACCCATAACCGCTCGCCCAATTTAGCTTTTGCTTCGCTCAGCAGCGCGTATTGCTCGGCTAAATCAGCACGCCAAATGTTTCGACCATCGACAATACCTAACGATAAAATTTTGTATTCGGGTAAACGATCCAACACTTGTCGCCATTCGTTACCACCCCGAGCTACATCAATATGCAAACCTGCAACGGGCAAATGACAAGCTAAGGTGAGGTTTTCTTCCAATGTGCCAAAGTAAGTGGTTAACAATAGACTCAAGTCGCGACGCTGTAAGCGGTTATAAGCACTCTCAAAGGCTGACTGCCATGCTTGAGGCAAGTCTAGGCATAAAATAGGCTCATCGACTTGAATCCATGTGACACCTAAAGCCATTAATTCGCTAAACAGTTGCGCGTAAACAGGTAATAAACGCTCAAGCAAGGTTAATTTATCAAACTCTGTGCCGTAGCATTTACTTAACCATAAATAGCTTAGCGGGCCAACTAAGACCACTTTGACGGAATGCCCCAAAGCCTGCGCTTCTTTCACTTCGTTAAATAGGCGAGGATCACTCAAGCTAAACTGTTGCTCGGCATGAAGCTCAGGAACAATATAATGATAATTGGTATCAAACCATTTAGTCATTTCACAGGCATGAGAATCCTGACCTGTCGGCGCACGACCACGCGCTAAGCGAAAACTCAAATCTAAATTATCAGCGGCTTGCTCTGTGCCAAAACGAGCAGGAATGACACCAAAACGTAGGCTATGATTTAATAAATGGTCATAAAAAGCAAAGTCGCCAACAGTCACAAAGTCCAAGCCTGCCGATTGTTGTGCTTGCCAATGGCGTTGACGCAACTCTTGACCCGTTTTTTCTAACGCTGATTGATCTATTAACCCTGACCAATAGGCTTCTAAGGATTTTTTTAACTCACGATTGACACCAATACGGGGAAAACCTAACACATGCGCTTTCATTTTTTCATCTCAATTTTTGATAGTCTAAGAGTCTGTTGAGGTTTGGCTTCGACTCCGCTCAGCCAACACAAATATGCTCCCTGAGCGGAGTCGAAGGGATAACAAACATCAATGGAAGCAAGTGTGAACGCTTTATTAAATTGAGACAAACTCATTTATTTAATGTTAAAGTTGAATAATAATCATGTTTAGGCGCAATCATCATGCAGTTAGACCTTAGGCAATTACGCACTTTAGCGGCAATTCGTGATACAGGCTCTTTAGCGGCGGCGGCTGATCGTTTACATCTGACGCAATCCGCACTGTCGCACCAACTAAAAGATTTAGAATCCAGCCTTGATTTAACATTATTAGTGCGTAAAACACGTCCACCACGTTTCACTAAAGCAGGTGAACGTTTATTGGCTTTGGCAGATGTTGTACTACCTGCCATTCGTGATGCCGAGCGCGATTTAACCCGCATTAGTGGAGGCCAAGCAGGTCGATTAATTTTAGCAATTGAATGCCATAGTTGTTTTGAATGGTTAATGCCGACGCTGAATCAGTTTCGCGATGATTGGCCAGAAGTGGAATTAGATTTTCACAGTGGTTTTCATGGTGATGCCCAAGACCGTTTGTTATCGCGGGAGTTAGATTTAGTGGTGACGTCTAATCCCAATCATCATCCTGATTTATCGTTTATTCCGTTATTTGATTATGAGTCGGTGTTAGTCGTCGGTAAGCAACATGCGCTAGCCGTGAAGTCATTTGTTGATGCCGAAGATTTACGCACCGAAACCTTAATTACTTATCCGGTTGATAGTGAACGTTTAGATGTGTTTCAGCACTTTTTAACGCCAGCCCACATTAAACCTGCACAGATTCGTACCAGTGAATTAACGTTAATGATGATGCAGTTAGTCGCGAGTGGTCGAGGAGTGTGTGCCCTACCCAATTGGGTGGCGGTAGAGTATTTAGTGCGTGACTGGGTTAAAGCACTATCTTTAGGAGAGAGTGGCGTATGGTGTACGTTGTATGCGGCCATACGCGCGGAAGATGAAGACATCGCTTTTTTACAAGACTTTTTAACGACCGCACGAACCAGTTGTTTGAATACGCTAAAGGGTATTCGTTAGCCCTCTCTCTAACTCTCGGCAACCGCTCCATGCGTTGCTCTAGCTCCTGCATCCTTGCAGTCGTCTCCCTCGGGGAGAGAGGACAAATGCAAATGCGGTTTTAGCCCCCTCTTCCTGAGGGAGAGGGCTGGGGTGAGGGTTTACCACTGCTCCTTCGTACGCGCATCTAACCATGTGCGGACATGTTCAAACACTTCCAAACGATTATTTTCATGAAAGACATCATGCAAAATTTTGGGATAGAGATGTAGCGTTTTATCTAAACTAGCCGCTTGGGTGTACACTGCTGTCGCACCTTCGGGTGAAACTAAACCATCCTCTGCGCCATGTAAAACTAGCATGGGGACATCAATGCTCCCAAGCTTTTGGCCAATATGCAAATTCGCCAGCAACAACTCTTTTGCAGTGCCTGCATTCATATAACCGTGATAGACCAGCGGGTCTTCGTCATAGTGCTTTTGTTCGCTAGTGACGCTCGACATTTGATTAGGCGGCAATAGCGAAATTGGCCATTTTGGCAATAAACCACCGAGTAGCCATGACATCAAAATTTTAAACTTAGATAATTTTTTACTCACCACTAAGCCACTGGCTGCAAAAATCACCCCTTCAATTTCGTGATGTTCGGCGGTAATGGCGTAAGCAACCGCACAACCGCCCATACCAAAACCACATAAAAAAATCGGCACACTGCGCAATTCAGACTGTATCGATGCCACAAACGCATTGACGTCAGTCACCCATTGCTGAAAATTAAATATCGCCCCACGAAAGCCTTCAGACTGACCATGCCCTTCAAAATCAAAGCCATAGGTAGCATAACCTTGCTTGGTTAAATGCCCCGAAATATCAGCATAACGCCCCGAATGCTCCGCCCAACTATGAACAAAAATAACCACCGCTCTTGGGTAATCTTTTGGCCACCATTTTTGGGCAAATAATAATTTACCGCGACTACGAAATTGAAATGTTTTACTGCGCGTCATGCGCCCACCTATCAGCAATAATTAGGTTTGATTTTATTATTATAGATTAACAGAGAATTCTCTTTTTGCGTCAACCACTTGCACTAAGGTCTATTGATGTTTGATAAATTTTCCCTTCGACTCCGCTCAGGGAGCTTGCTCGTTGGCTGAGCGGAGTCGAAGCCAAGCCTATTTTGTCCCTTCTAAAATCAACTGAGCCACCGCGTTCGGATTATCCCACATCGGCACATGCCCCCAGCCTTTAGGATTTAGCCAACGCGTATGCTTCGGCAACTCATCAGCATGTTGATTGCTCGGCGTGAGTAACCAGTCACGTGTGCCAAAAGCGATCGTGAGCGGAATTTTCAAATCATGACCACCAACAAAAGGAGACACCGCCTCTTTGGTTTCATCAAAGGCTTTACAGTGCGCGAAATTTTTGGCCGCAACAACGGCATCTTTTGCCGACATGCGCCATGCTTGTGATGACACGGGAACAGCCATTAATAATGCCCGTGTTGGTGGCAGCCGCATCAAAGCATAACTCATACGCGGGAACGTTTTGATTGCGCCACGCATAATATTAAACATAGGGGTAACGTGCGCAGCCGCTTCTTTTTTCCATAAACCTGCGGGTGATAGCGCAACAACACTACGCGCTAATCCTTGTTTAGCCGCTTCTAACGCTAAATAACCGCCTAAAGAATTCCCTGCAAAATCAACAGGCTCATCAATGCCCATTGCTTTTAACTTTAGCCCTAATGATTTAATAATATTGTGCGCATTCGGTACAGTACCATTTGGCAAAATCATCGAACGGCCAAAACCCGGTAAATCGAAGGCAATCACTTGTCTGTGTTTAGCCAATATAGGCATAACAGGCCGCCATGCGGAATGCGACATCCCAATACCGTGTAATAACACTAGCGGACGACCACTGCCTTGTTGTTGATAATGCCAAGACATAAAGAATACTCATTGGTGAAGATATTGGACGATCATACTGGCACGATAGTACAACATCAATGGCAATTTTGACAAAAATTAATGGTCAATTTCATCAACAAACCCAACCTGACACTTGGCCCTGTTGACGTTTTACAATCAATGACCTCAAAAGAGACTGGGTGTCGACTCCGCTCAGCCACCATGACGACACTCAGCTCACGAGAAAACGTCCCCTGAGCGAAGTCGAAGGGTTAGTTATTTTTCAACTGGTTAACTCACTGTTTTCGGCGTAATCTCAACATCAAATAAACCCATACTCATTTTAGGAGACTGCTCTACCATGCGCATACTGATTGCTGGTGCTGGTATTGGCGGCTTAACCGCAGCACTCACGTTATTAAATAAAGGTTTTGACGTTGCTATTTATGAACGCTCTTTACAGTTAGAAGAAGTAGGGGCAGGTATTCAAATTGGCCCTAATGGCACAAAAGTATTATATGCCCTAGGACTTGGTGCGGCCTTAGCACAAGCGGCGTTTAAACCACAAGCGGCAGAAATGCGTCTTGGTGATAGTGGTCGTGTCATTTTTTCACTTCCTCTTGGAGAAAGTATCGAAAAACGCTATCACTCCCCCTACCTGAATATTCATCGTGCCGATTTACACCGTATTTTGGTGGATGCTGTTCGTCAAAAATCGCCCAATGCCATTCATTTAGGCTATGAAGTCAAAGAGCTACATCAAACAGATGCGCGTGTCACACTGCATTTTCTAAATGGCGAATCCGCACAAGGCGATGTCTTAGTGGGTGCTGATGGCGTTCGCTCCGTCATTCGTAAAGAGCTATTTGATATTGAAGATGGTCAATTTACAGGTATGGCCGCTTGGCGTATGACTATTCCCACCCATCGTTTACCTAAAAACCTAGTACCGCCCAACGCCACCGTTTGGGTTGGAGCAGGTAAACATGTGGTGACGTATTATTTACGCGGAGGTGAGTTAGTCAATTTAGTCGGCGTGGTTGAGCAAGTCGATTGGCCTTATGACGGTTGGACGTGTCGCGGCAACAAACACGATATTTTGGCTTCCTATGAGGGCTGGCACCCGACTATTCGCCAGATCATGGAAGCAGGTGACGAAACGGAATATTACCAGTGGGCATTACGTGAGTTACCCCCATTGGCGACTTGGTCTAAAGGACGAGCAACTTTATTGGGCGATGCTTGCCATGCGATGTTGCCATTTATGGCACAGGGCGCGGTGATGGCGATAGAAGACGCATGGGTGCTGGCTGCTAAGTTGGCCGCTTATCCTCAAGACATTGCGAAAGCCTTGCAACAATACGAAGGCACGCGCAAGCCTAGAACCACGAAAGTACAAGCCACCGCACGGCGTAATGGCCAGTTATATCATCAAACGACACCTTCTAAACAACTGCTGTTTTACTCACCTTTGTGGTTGGTATCGCGTCTAACACCCAACTTTTTTGCCAGTCAATTGGATTGGTTATTTGCAGAGGATGTGACGAGGATTTCTTAGGTCTGTTGACATTTACCCTTCGACTCCGCTCAGGGAGCGTTTTTATGCAGACTGAGCAGAGTCGAAGCCAAGCCTCTTTTATGACAACGACGTATCCCACTGCTTCACAATCGGAGCTGTCAACGATGATAACGATACTTTTTGTTGCCCTTGCTCATCAAAATTATCATCGGATAACCATTGCTCAAAAGCAGCCGCTAAAGCTGGCCACTCGTCATCAATCGCGGCATACCATGCGGTGTCGCGATTACGGCCTTTAGTCACTGTTGCATTACGAAAGACGCCTTCATACGACAAGCCCAACCGTTGAGCGGCACGACGTGAAGGCTCGTTTAAGGCATTACATTTCCACTCATAACGGCGATAACCCAAGTTAAAAGCCCGTTGCATCATCAAAAACATGGCTTCTGTAGCAATGGCTTTTTTTTGCATTAATGGCGAGAAATTCAAATGCCCCACTTCTATTGAGCCATTTTTAGGATCAATACGCACATAAGCGGCAATACCGACAGCTTTGTTGGTTTGTTGGTCGATAATGGAGTAAAACTGCGGGTCATTCGTCAGCACCGACACCCGTAACCAACCACGATACAACTCAAAACTGGCAAACGGGCCATAGGGTAAATACGTCCACATTTTACCATCAGTATCTAAACAATTGGCTTCATGTAAATCTAAAGCATCACGATTAGGATTAATCGGTTCGACACGACAAAACCGCCCAATCATTGCTTGATAAGGCGGGAATTTTGGCGCGATCCAATGGGGAACTAATAAGCCAACAGGCTGACCCAATACATTCATTTCATGTTGCATAAGCAAGACCTCGGGGCAAACGCCAGATCACGTTTTTTAATATTTTTTAGAAGTTTGATAAAAGTACGAATCCGAACGTATTTTTTTATGATGATGCGAGGGCAAGATCGCTCTAATTTTTATCACGATAACTTTAAACAATGTCTCAATGCGTAGTAAAAATGTGATCTAGTTGTCATTTAATCAAAAAGGGCGAGCTTTTTAGCTCACCCTCCTTGGTGCATGTGGACAACTCATAAGTTGCCCATTCACGTTGTGTTACTTAAATCCAAGCGCGTTTCAAAATCGCTAATGCGTCTTCGATACTGGCTTCTTTAGGATTGTAAATAATAGAACCATCATTCACGGTTAATTCGGCCACTTGACGCAACTGGCTTTCAGTCACTTTGCCTGTTTCCGTCAAAGTACGTGGTAATTTGCAACGCTGATACAGCTCATCACGCATGGCACGAATTTGCTGAATGGCTTTATCGGCACGTTGCGCTTTTGGTGTAGCGGCATAAACATCTGCACCTGCGAGATACAACAACAACTCGCCAATACGGTCGCCATTCACTTCTTTGTTGTATTCCAACACATAGGGCAAGAATAAGCTCATGCACAAACCATGAGGAATATGACAAACCGCACCTAAAGAATGACCTAAAGAATGCACTAAACCAACCATTGAATTCGAGAACGCGACGCCAGCCATTGTTGATGCTTGTGCCAACTCTAAACGGCCATCAGCATCTTTTGGACTGTCCATCACTTTCATCAAGTTTTCGCTGATTTTACGAATTGCAGCGGTTGCAAAAGCATCACTAACGGGGTTATGACCCAAACAAGTATAGGCTTCAACGGCATGAGTCAACGCATCCATACCTGTCATTGCGGTAATGTGCGGCGGCAAGGTTTGTGTCATGCGCGGATCTAAAATAGCAGCATTTGGCATTAAGAAATACGAAGTAAACGGTAATTTCACGCCTTTATCCGTATCCGAAATTACCGCCACCATTGTCACTTCTGAGCCTGTACCCGACGTGGTTGGCACAACAAAAAATGGCTTTAAAGGCTTTGGCAAATTATGTGCGCCTGAATATTTGAGCAGGTCATTACCGCCTTCAGACACCAAAATATTCACGCCTTTACTGGTGTCAATCACCGAACCGCCACCAATCGCAATAATCGCATCACAGTTATTTTCACGATAAATAGCGGCGGCATTACGAACCGTACTTAAACTACTGTCGGGTGGCACATCATCAAAAACAACGACAATTTGGCTATCTGCGCCTTCAAAGGCACTGGTGACATGCTCCAATAAGCCTGCACCGCGCACACCTTTATCGGTAATAATCATCGGGCGTTTGGCTAGCAAGGCTGCCAATTCAAACGGAATATGCTCTAGTGCTTTATGGCCTGCCACAATTTTAACAGGACAAAAAAATTCGTAATAAGACTTCGCCATGATTAACTCCGAACCAAGAAATTTTTAGCCACTAACGCGTAAATTCGCGCTGCTTTAGAGACTTTTTCATTAAGGGATAAATTTGTAGGGTAGCGTTTAACCGCTAACTCAGCGACTAATTTAGGTAAAATCAATGCTTCCATTTTGTCTAAGCAACGCACTAAACGAATCGCATGTGAGACTTCACCGTCGGCAATCATACGGTCGTTGGCAAAAGCGCGTGCTGTCCCTTCTTGAAAGGTTAACACTAAAAAGGCATGACTGAGGTGCTTGAATTTAATGCTTAAATCAGGCTTACCCTGAAAGTCAGGCACTAACTCTAAATGGCCACCTTCTAGCACTTTTGCGGTAAAGCTTGAGCCATTCGGCAAAACAATCATTTGAAAGTAAAAGCCAACAGGAAAACTAGACACTTCCCGTTGTACTTCTTCATCGACATAGCTGGTTGACACTAAGCCTCTGCCGATGACATCCATCATCAATGCAACGTAGGTTCGTTGCAACTCTAAAAGTATTTTCTGTTTGTTCACTGTTAGCATCTCTTGAGGTTGGAACAAAAAACAATAAAACAGATTCACATCCGCAAAATTAAAAACCGCATTTTGCAGTGTCAATACGACTACCAAGATGGTTATTGTTGAAAGTGTCTGACAGTATCACTAGCGAATGCCTTGAGCAAGACGCGACAATCAACAGGGCAAATATATTTCCAGAAACGACACCACTTGGATCAAAAACTGCATCAACATAGTGAAAACAAACAAACGAATCTACTCATGTCAATGGAGAGTTTTATGCTGGACTTTGATGCTATTGCGACACTGGCACTCGCAAGCTTGGTGTTAATTATTGGCCACGCGCTCAAGCAACACATTCCTTTTTTCAGTCGTTACAACCTACCCTCGCCCGTCATTGGTGGTTTATTAGCGGCATTAGTGATGTGGTATGGCAAACAACATGGCTGGAATATTCAACTCAATACCAGTATGCGAACACCGTTGATGATTGCCTTTTTTACCACGCTCGGTTTTGCTGCCAGTCTCAAGCTCTTAAAAATCGGTGGCCGTTATGTGATGATTTTTTTGGGTATTAGTATTATTGCAGCGATTTTGCAGAATGTTGTGGGCGCAAGTGCGGCTGTATTAATGGGCTTACCTCCGTTATTGGGTGTGTTATGTGGCTCAGTCACGTTAACGGGTGGCCCTGCAACGGGCTTGGCCTTTGCTCCTCAATTTGAGGCAGCTGGCATTGTTGCTGCAGAGTCAATTGCCATTATGGCCGCCATGTGCGGGATTATTATGGGCGGAATTATGGGAGGCCCAATTGGTACGTTGTTAATGCGTCATTTGCAAAAAAATCAACAGCCATTGACGACGAATCATCGCCAAACAAATATGACTTCTGACTTACTAGCCTCCTCTACCGACGAAGGTCATTTGCTCAAACATGTCGGCGTTATTTTAGTGGCGATGTGGTTAGGGAGTTTTGTCAGTGCCACGTTTACACAATGGGGCGTGACCTTGCCTGCTTATATTGGCGCGATGTTGGTCGCCGCTGTATTACGCAATATTGACGACAAAACTCGTTTCTTGCAGCTATCTGAAAATGGACTAGAAAACTTAGGTCATGTCGCTCTATCGTATTTTTTAGTGCTGTCGTTGATGGGGTTAGACTTATCAAAATTGGCTAGCGTTGCGTTGCCTTTGTTAGTGCTGATTGCCTTGCAAGTGCTGTTAATTGGCTTATTAAGCGTGACGTTGATTTTTAAATATATGGGGAAAGACTACGAAGCAGCCGTGACCGCAACAGGCTTTTACGGCTTTATGATGGGGACAACGGCCAATGCGATGGCCAACATGGATGCGTTTGTCAAACGTTATAGCCCTGCGCCCAGAGCGTATTTAGTTGTACCGATTGTGGGCGCATTTTTTATTGACTTTGCTAATACCTTGTTGGTGCAATTTTGTTTGAATTGGTTGAAGTGATGCTAACACTGGGGTGGCTAAAACCATCCCAGTGTTAAGTGAATATACTCAGCGCAACCACTTAAAACTTAATGCAAGCGTTTCTTATGAAACACTAAGTTGCCATGATCGACATCAGCGACAATGGTATCGCCCGCGATAAACTCCGCCGACAATATTTTATGCGCCAACGGATTTTCTAACCCTGTTTGAATCGCCCGTTTTAACGGACGTGCGCCATACACAGGATCATAACCCGCCACCACCAATTGCTCCATCGCAGCCTCACTCATTTCCAATTTCAAATCACGTTCCGCTAAACGACCGCGTAAGCGCTCTAATTGAATTTCAGCAATGCCACGAATTTGCTCTTCCGCTAACGGATGAAAGACCACCATTTCGTCGATACGGTTAATAAACTCAGGGCGGAAATGTTTACCCACCACCTCCAATACCGCCAGTTTAATATGATCGTATTGTTTATCTTCGCTGAGATGGCGAATGACTTCTGAACCTAAGTTCGAGGTCATAATGATCACCGTGTTTTTGAAGTCCACCGTACGACCTTGACCGTCCGTTAAGCGACCATCTTCCAATACTTGCAACAACACATTAAAGACATCAGGGTGCGCTTTTTCGACTTCATCCAATAAAATGACGGAGTACGGTTTGCGACGCACGGCTTCCGTTAAATAGCCGCCCTCTTCGTAACCGACATAACCCGGTGGCGCACCAATCAAGCGCGAGACACTGTGTTTTTCCATAAATTCAGACATATCAATGCGAATAATGGCATCTTCACTATCAAACAAGAAATTCGCTAAGGCTTTGCACAGTTCCGTTTTACCGACACCCGTTGGCCCTAAAAATAAGAACGAACCACTCGGACGATTCGGGTCTGACAAACCTGAACGCGCACGACGCACAGCGTTCGATACAGCCTCTACCGCTTCATGTTGACCAACAACACGCTGATGCAAGGCTTCTTCCATGCGTAACAGTTTTTCGCGGTCGCCTTCCATCATTTTAGAAACGGGAATGCCTGTGGCTTTAGAAACCACTTCGGCAATTTCCACTTCTGTCACTTTGTTACGCAACAATTGATGAGGGGCGTGTTCGGCATCATCCGCTTGATTTAACTGTTTTTCTAAATCTGGAATCAGTCCATATTTCAACCGCGACATTTCGCCTGTATCGCCTGTACGTTGCGCTTTTTCAAAGGCAAATTTGGCTTTTTCCAACTCTTCTTTGATGTTTTGCGAACCTTTGACGCTGGCTTTTTCCGCCTGCCAAATTTCGTTTAAGTCGGCATATTCGCGCTCTAGCTTGCTAATTTGCCCTTCGACGAGCTCCATTTGCGCTTTCGAGGCTTTGTCATCTTCTTGCTTTAAGGCTTCGCGCTCCATTTTTAACTGGATTAAACGACGGTCAAGCTTATCCATAACTTCAGGTTTGGAGTCCATTTCCATACGAATACGCGAGGCAGCTTCATCAATTAAATCAATGGCTTTGTCAGGCAGTTTACGGTCGGTGATATAACGATGCGACATTTTAGCGGCGGCAATAATCGCAGGGTCGGTAATATCAACACCATGATGCAACTCATAACGCTCTTTCAGGCCGCGCAAAATAGCAATGGTATCAATGACACTCGGCTCATCTACCATCACTTTTTGGAAACGACGTTCTAAAGCGGCATCTTTTTCGACGTATTGACGGTATTCGTCTAAGGTCGTTGCGCCTACACAATGCAACTCACCACGCGCCAAAGCAGGCTTAAGCATATTGCCTGCATCCATTGCACCTTCGCCTTTGCCTGCACCGACCATCGTATGCAATTCATCAATAAACAAAATGACATTGCCTTCTTGTTTCGATAAATCGCTTAATACGGCTTTTAAACGCTCTTCAAACTCACCACGAAATTTTGCCCCCGCAATCAACGAGCCCATATCTAAAGATAAAACGCGTTTATTCTTTAAGCCTTCAGGCACTTCACCATTAATAATACGTTGTGCTAAACCTTCGACAATCGCGGTTTTACCCACACCCGGCTCACCAATTAACACGGGGTTATTTTTGGTACGCCGCGCCAATACTTGAATGGTGCGACGAATCTCGTCATCACGACCAATCACAGGGTCTAGTTTGCCTTTGGCAGCACGTTCGGTTAAATCGATGGTGTATTTGCTTAAGGCTTGGCGATTTTCTTCGGCATTGCTGTCAGTCACGGGTTCGTCTCCGCGTAATTGTTGAATGGCATGTTGCAGACGAGCTTTATCAACACCTGCTTGCTGTAGGCTTTTGGCGGTATCGCCACCTGCATCCATAATCGCAAGCAGTACCAACTCACTGGCAATAAATTGGTCTTGGCGTTGTTGCGCCAGCTTGTCGGTGAGATTAAAGACGCGTTGTAAATCTTGACCCACTTGCACTTCGCCTGTGGGATTTTTTAGTGTGGCTACACGCTCAAGCTGCTCCGTCAGCTTTTTATCTAAAGTAGCAATATTCGCCCCTGATTGTTTAAGCAACGGCGATACTGAACCATCTTTTTGTTGCAGTAAGGCTAATAACAAGTGGACAGTTTCGATACTGGAATGGTCACGGCCAACGGCGATAGATTGCGCGTCACTTAGTGCCTGTTGTAATTTTGCGGTAAAACGGTCAAAACGCATGATAGATCCTCATTCACACATAAAGTACATGGGTATAGCCTTGTAATGAGGTATAGATGAGAGATTTCAAGACGCAAATTTTTGTTTTTGTATCGAGGATTTTAGGACTTGAAAATGGGCAAATATTGCCCATTTAGGGGGATGTTTTAGGGTGTTAAATTATCTTCAATCGCCATCCCTGCCGCCCTTGCCGCCCGCGTACCGCCCGCGTACCGCCCGTTAAAATAACAATATCACGTTGACTATCAAGACTCGCAATCAGATTAGCAGCTTTACCTGCTTTAGTACCGCCACCACACAACACATAAATCGGTTGCGTAATGGATAATGTCGCTAACAATTCGGCATTGATAGTTTCTAAGGGCTGATTTTTTGCACCTTGAATATGGCCTTCGGCGTAGGCTTTGGCATCACGGACATCCCAAATAATGATATTTTTATTTACGGACAATTCAGTTACGGGGATTTCTTTAATCATGCTTAAATCCTTGAGTTACAGCCAACGCAACGCTGTTCTCGCCACATATTCACCAAACCACTCTGCTGTCCTTAAATCACCAATTGGCGGGGTAACATCAACAGGTGCACTATCCGACTGAGCCATTAAGCCCATATAACTGCCCATACGATTTAGGTCTTCTGGGGTTGTACCCGTCGGTTGTAACGGCATACCCACCCACAACATGCCATGTTGCATGGCAAATAACTGTATTTGCTGCAACACCGCTAATTTATCGCCACTCAGTCCACCTGAGTTAGTAAAACCTGCGGCCAATTTGCCTTGCCAAAGTTGCTCTGACCATGCTTTTGAACTGGCATCCATAAATGCTTTAAACGGTGCGGAGGCACTGCCCATATAGGTAGGACAACCCATGACTATTACATCCGCAGACGCTAAAATATCCCAATCAATGTTATCTACCGACAATAAATAGCCATCAACTTCCGCGACTTGGCTGACACCAAGAGCAATATATTCGGCTAATTTTGCCGTATGGCCAAAACCACTGTGATAAACAATTACAATATTTTTCGCCATAAGATGCTACTAACCTAATTTACGCCAACCAAATAATTGAAGCCATACGACCAGTCGTTTGCTCACGGCGATAGGAGTAAAACCGTTCACCATCGCTGACCGTACACATTTCTCCCCCGCTAATCATGCCAATGCCTGCTTTGACTAAACGTTGTCTTGCCAGCTCGTAAATATCGGCATGATATTTCCCATTCGCTTTGGCAACAAACGCACTAGCCGCCGATTTATCTATCTTCATAAAAGCATCACGCACTTCCGCGCCCACTTCAAAGGCATTTGCACCGATGGCAGGCCCTAACCAACACATGACTTCCGCAGGGTTGGTGAATCTTGCCAAAGTATTTTCTAAAATACCATTACACAAACCTCGCCAACCTGCATGAGCGACTGCTACTCGGTTACCATTTCTATCACTAAAAAACACAGGCAAACAATCGGCAGTCATCACAACACAAGGCAAACCGCGATGTGTCGTGGTAACAGCATCCGCTTCGGGGACATTTTGCGCCCGAATTTTAGGCTCGCTAAAGGCATCAACCACAACGGTACCGTGTGTTTGTTGCAACCATTGTGGCGGGCCACAAGGTGCTATTTCATTTAAGGCAGTTAATAATTTGCGGCGATTTTCAACAACCGCTACCGCATTATCGCCAACATGAAAAGCAAGGTTAAAACTATCAAATGGCGCAACACTAACGCCACCGACGCGAGTCGTGACAATGGCACGCACATTGGTTGGTGCAGGCCATTCAGGAATAATAAAGGAGTCGATTAAACTCATGGGACAGTCCTCAAGATATCGTCTCAGAACGAGTTTAGGCTGTTAAAACTTATCTCATGTGTCAGTTCTAACTATCTCCGACGATGCAGAGATACACTCGAAGGGCTTAACTTACCACGAACTTCAAAAAATACCTCATGGCGTGTCTGACCAGATAAGGTTTTCAGGCGCAGATGATAACGGCCTCGACGCGGTTGCCAAACATAATTATCGTCAGCAAGCCCCAAGTCTTGTTCATTTAACCAAAAATGCAGCGTTTCGCCGCCGTGATGGGCTCGAAAATAGACTTTTTGTACAACAACTGGCATATCAGGATCTAGGGCGATAATCGTACCGTCAACAGGATAGACAATCATCGGCGTGGTGTCCGCCTGATAACTCACCTGACGTTGCTCCGTCCCCTCAATAAACCACTCATCGTAACTGGGTTGTTGAAAACCTTCAAACGTCACGCGCTGTTGATGGACTCCATCAGGCGCAATCGGTGAAGCATTACCGACACTATCCCCTTCCAAATAGCTGATAATACTATTCCAAACGGGGGCAGCGCCGCTAATGCCAGAGACATCACGCATTGGTAAACCTTGCATATTGCCGACCCACACTGCCACGGTAAAATGCTGCGAAAAACCAACACACCAATTATCGCGCATGTCTTTACTCGTGCCTGTTTTGACGGCTGTCCAAAATGGGGTTGCTAATGGATTTTCATAACCAAAAGTTAAACTACGGGCATTTCGATCACTGAGTATCGTATTAATAATAAAACTGGATTGTGACGATAAAATGCGTTTTTCGGGAGAAGTAGGCAATGAATCATCCTTTGGCAATATACGGACATCACGCCAGACACCACCATTAGCTAAACTGCGATAGGCATTGGCCAATTGCCACACCGTAATATCAGCACCTCCTAAAGCCAAAGCATTACCATAATAATCAGGTTGCTCTTGGAGATTAAAGCCTACGTCATTGAGTAACTGCCAAAAAGGTTCAACACCGACTTTACCGAGCGTCAAGACCGCTGGCACATTGAGAGAGCTGGCCAATGCCGTACGCACAGTGACCGCCCCCTTAAAATCATGTTCATAGTTTTGGGGCACATATAAACCCAATGGGGTACTGATATTGATCGGCGCATCGTCGATCACGGAGGCCGCAGTTAAACGGTTTTTCTCAATCGCTAAACCGTATAAAAATGGTTTTAATGTTGAACCTGCCTGACGCTGTGCTTGCACACCATCAACCCACACACTGTCTTCTACCAAGCCACTGTTAGCGACATAAGCTAAGACTTCACCCGTTTCATTATTTAACACTAAAGCCGCGCCTGCATTGGCTTTTTGACTTGCTAATGCCGCTAATTGTGTGCGGAGCGATTCATATGCATAGCGTTGCAGTTTGGCATCTATTGTAGTGGTCACGGTTTGATCGGGTTTGCTTAGTAAGCGGGAGGCTAAACTGAGAATATCTGGGCTTTCGGCAATGGGTAATTTACGATTATTTAAACTACTATCTGCAAGTGCTGTCACTGAATCACAATCGGCCTCATAACCTGCCTTAATTAACATACAGGCTCTGGCAGCAATACGCTCCGCACGGGCGTTAGGCGCAGCTAAAAGACTCACCAACACAATACTTTCGGCACGATTCAAACCACTCGGTAATTTACCAAACAAGGCCAAACTGGCCGCGCTTACGCCTTGTAAGTCACCACGCCACATGGTTAAGTTTAAAAAAGCCTCTAAGATTTGTGTTTTTGTCCATCGCTGTTCTAAATAACTAGCGGCTTGTAACTGCTGCCATTTTCGTCCAATCGTACGGCCACCTGTTTGCCAACTTAAATTTTTATCTAATAGTGCCACTAACTGCATCGTCAACGTGCTCGCACCACGCGCTTTTTGCCCTGTCATATAGTTGGCAACAGAACGGCTAAACGCCCCCCAATCGACACCATGATGACGATAAAAATCACGGTCTTCGGTAAAAATCAGTGCGTCAATTAAGGCGGGTGACACTTCGTTGAGCGCAGTCCAATCTAGTCGATGCTGCTCTTTGTTGATGCGTTGGCGCGTTAATACGTGACCATGACGGTCTAATAAACTGGCATACGATGACTGCCAGTTGTGTTGGACTTCGGCAAAGCTGAGGAGGTTATTTGCCGCATGCCCCATAGAGCAAAGCCCTAACCAAAGGCCAATCAGCAGCAGTCCTTGCCATTTTTTTTGAACATCCACGTTAACAAACCCCACTAAATGCTAAGCAATTCCCGCCACACCACTGCGCTCTAACATCCGTTCAGCATCTTGTGCCATCCATGATGAAAAGGGATAAGTTGATAAATTAGAGTTGTAATATTTAGGGTCATCGGAGACTTCAACACCCACCCACACAGGTAGCTTTATCGCTTGTTCGGGTGTTTCAAGCTCTACCTCTGCAACCACCAAACCTGCATTATCACCCAAAAATTCGTCCACTTCCCAAAGTACACCCTCATAGGTAACTTTGTGGCGGATTTTCTCAATCAAGCCGCCATCACACAGTGCCAATAAGTCTTGGGCTTCGGCGACTGGAATAGGATATTCAACCTCAGCACGACTAATACCTGTCGTTTTACCTTTGATAGTCAAAAATGCTTGATCGCCTGCCTGCCTGACGCGCACGGTTCGCATTTTGTCACGATTTAAATAGCCTTGACGATATAACACGCCATCGGATGTACGCCAGCCATCGCCAACCACAAGGAACTTACGTTCGATTTCTATTGCCATGTGAATTTCCTCATTTATCACTCATTCTGCCATCGCTAAAGCACAAAACCATTTCTTGCATTCCCTTATATCTTCATTATATTAACGCGTCTCATCGACCTGATATTACTGAGAGTGTTAAGCACCATGACTCGTTGGAAAGCCTCGTTTATTCATTTACTGATTAGTCTCGCGGTAGTTGGCAGTGTCGCAGCTTACATTATTTACTTTTGGTATCCATTAGCATTAATTCCTATGGCCAAGGCTGATAAGTTACTCGGCCTAGTCGGAGGCATAGACTTAATTGTTGGTCCCCTACTCACACTGCTCGTCTATAAAACGGGCAAAGCGACTCTAAAGATGGATCTAACGGTAATCGCACTCATACAGGCAGCCTTTCTCTCAATAGGCTTGTACACCATGTTTATGTCTCGTCCTGTCTTTATCGTAGCCTCCTCAAGAGGTTTCGATTTAGTCTTTGCTCCTGATATTGCAGCACAGCGATTAGCACAAGCGCAGATACCCCAATACAAAACATTGAGCATTACGAAACCTAAACTGGTCGGCGTTAAAATGCCAACCGATCCTAACGAACAAATGCGTATTATCAATTCAGCACTTGCAGGACTAGGCGACTTACAAATGATGCCCGAATATTATGTGGAATACTCAGAAATGATTCCCGATATTTTAGCCAACTCACAGCCTTTGAAAGCGAATGCACATATTTCCGCTCAAGCAATTACTCGCATGGCTACTGCTGCCAAAGCTTATGGCCGCAACCCTGATGAGGTGCATTTTATGCCATTGGGTAGTTCTCGCGGACTGGCTATGATGTTAGTAGATGCTAAAACAGGCCAAATAGTGGGGCCCGTGGCATTCCCTCGCAAATAGTCTATGTTCTATCCAAAAGTTCAATGGCGGGATATACCCGCCATTGATGTTTAACACGTCATTTCCTATTTGATTATTCCCAAATCACTCGTTGCTTCATACCCAACCATTTTTCAGCATTCGCTAAATAACGGTCTTCAATGATGTTACGTTTGATTTTCATGGTCGGTGTTAAGAAGCCGTTTTCCATCGTCCATTGGTCTTTAACAACAACAACATAATCCATGCGCTCGTGGTCTTCTAAGGTTTCATTGACTGACTTCAACAACTCTTTGAACTCTGCTGCCAAGGTTTCTTTATCCAACTCGCCACGCTGTAGCTCTTTCATAGCGTCTAAAGACAACATCAATAACGCAAAGGGTTGTGGCTCGCCTGAGCCTGTCGCGCACACCACTTCAATTTTTGGGTGGTTATTGAGTTTATTTTCAATTGGTGCTGGAGCAACGTATTTGCCTTTGCTCGTTTTGAATAACTCTTTAACACGACCTGTAATTCTTAGGCGACCTTTTTCGTCAATTTCACCCCGATCACCTGTTTTGAAGTAACCATCATCGGTCATTTCTTCGGCCATTTTCTCAGGCATTTTGAAATAACCAATCATTTGTGCAGGACTTTTGACCTGAATTTCGCCGTTATCGGCAATACGATGGTCAACACCGGGGTTCACCGAACCGACATAACCCACGCGCACTTCATTGGGTTTGCAAGCATGAGAATAGGCAAAGTTTTCGGACATGCCATAGACATCTAACAACTCTAAGCCAAGATTACGATACCATTCAATAATGTGTGGCGGTAATGGCGCAGAACCTGTCAACGCAGTACGCACTTTGTCCATACCTAATTGGCTGAGAATTTTCTTTTTGACGATTTTGCCTAAAATTGGCAAGCTGAATAACAACTTCTGCTTTTTCATTGGCATCTTTTCGCTGACACCTAAGAAAAACTTCGTCCATAACCGTGGCACAGAGAAGAAAATTGTCGGTTGGGCGCGTTGTAAGTCTTTTTGGAAGGTTTCTAAACCCTCGGAGAAAAAGACATGAAAACCAAAATATAACGACATGGTTTCAACGGCGGCACGTTCGGCAACGTGCGCCAAAGGCAAGTAAGACAACATACGGTCTTGATTGCTAAAGCCCCAAATTTCTTCCATGCCGCTAGTAATAACAATCATAGTACGGAAGCTATGTAATACACCTTTAGGACGACCTGTACTACCTGAAGTATAAACAATCGTTGAAATATCGTCTAACTCAGGCATTTTTGGGTTTTTGAGCGGTTCGTTTTTAGCAACAATATCTATCCATTGAGGCTTATCCGCCAACATTGCTGGGGATAATGGCGTGGCTATAACTGGTAAATCTTTTGGAATAACACCTTTTATCTCATTCCATCCATCACCTTTACCGTCCATTTTGCCAACAATTAATGCTTTGGCTTCACTGTGTTCAAAAATATATTCGGCTGTTTCGCCATTAAGTGTTGGATAAAGCGGCACAGTGACATGACCCGCCATCCAAATGGCTAAGTCAGCCATAATCCAATGCGCGGAGTTACGGCCTAATAAAGCAATATTACTTTTAGGGGGAAGATTTAAACTTTGAATATAAGTCGCGACACGACGAACTTCGTCACCGACTTGTTGCCACGTAAAGTTTTTAACGACGCCGTCGCCATAAGGCTGTGTTAAATACACACCGCTAGGCGTATTTTTTTCCCAATACAATAGGCAATGTAATAGGGTCTTTTTTTCGACATTTGTCATTTTTTATGTCCTCTCGTCCTGATAAAGCATTAGGCTTTGTGCGTTGGTATTTATTAATAATGACGTGAAGACTACCATTGACCGCGCGTAGAGAAAAGAGAAAATAACTAAGAGAGTATGAATACAACGGCAACATACTCTCTACATCCGACGTGTTTACCGAAGACACATCCAGTCAACACTACAACATCCGTTTATTACGGCTTCACCACCATCACATCATTCGGTTTTAGACCATAGACATCGGGCGCATACATCGCCTCTACGCGCGTGGCAGGTAATTGAAACTCGCCTGCTTGGTTTAAACGTAAGGTATAACTGTTTTGCCATGAAGCCTTGTAAGGCAAATATTCATAATAGGCGCGATAAGCGTCTGCCGCATATTCAACATAGACAGGCCACCATTTATTCGTGCCTGTATCCAATAATTGACTATCGCGTTTTAAGCCACGGCCTAATAAGACCGCACCTGAAGGAATCGGGTCATTGACCACCACCCAACCCATGTCTTGTTGTGAGTAAGCATTCAACTCAATACGCATAACATCACCAATATGCCACTCACCTTTAACTTTTTGTGTCACAGGAACAATGGTTTTGGTGATGCTAAAACCTTTGTTAATCGTCTTGGTGATCGGCACACGCGCCGCCGCCGATATTCGCACCCACGGCTTACCCATGCCTTGATGGTCAACGGTCAAGGTGCTGGCTTGCTTTGGCCACGCCAGCATTAAGTCGGGTTCGTTGGGATTGTTTTCGCTTTGTTGTCCTGCACTGGCGGCTTGACTGCTTGGCCATGTAAACGGGGCTTTAATCGCGCCGACTTGTGCCGTAGTCACACCACTAACGACAGAGCTGTTGTTATTAAAACGGGTAAAGACAATGCCGCCCCACAAATTACTTTGTGTACCTTGCCAATGACCGTGCTGTTGATAACCTAATAAACCACGTACCATCAATGGTAGATCGTCTTGCCATGCTTTGTCGTTTAACACCGCCAAAATCAAACGCGCTTGTAGTAATTCGTTGCTGTCATACCACCACCAACGTTCTTTACTACTTTTTAGACGCATGATCGTGCCGCCTGACTGCACTAATTGCGCTTTTAATAACTGGTGAACTTGAGCCAGTCTTTCCGCCCGTTTAGGCACATTCGGCGCAGCTTGTAGCAACTCTAGCCAATCAATGAGAATATGATTCGGCCATTTTGCAGGTTCTAAACGTAAGTTATCGAGCAATGTCGGCTTAAAGCGACCATATTGCGCCAAGATACTCGCGACTTCTAATTGCCGTTGCACCGCATCAAAGTTTTCTTCATAAATCCAATAACGGTAGATTTGGGCATCTAGGCGATGTTCGGCATAGGCTTGCAAGGCATCGAGCATTTTATTGCGGCTGTCTTCGGGAATTGGCCACTGCAACGCTTTCGCCAAACGTAAAACATGTGCCGTCAAAAAGGACGAGCCTGCGCTCTCGCCATTACTGGGATAAAACTTCGCTAAACCGTCTTTATCTAAATACGTCGGCAAATCACCCATGATGGTTGACCATACTGACTTATCTTGCAAGCCCGCAGCGGCGGTGGTTTTTTGCTCTAAACAAGCATAGGGATAATAGCTAAACCATTTTTTAACGGGCCCTAGAGTGCCGCCTAAATTGGGTTGAACGTCAATTTGCAGTTGACTCCCTTCTAAGGCATTGGCAGGCAACGAGGCTATTGGTTCACTAAATGGTTGGTCTTGTAGTTGGGTTAATGTCGTTTGTAATAACTGCAACGGCACGGAGGGCAAGACTTTTTGACTGACTTTTAATTTGTCGCTGTACTGTTGACCTTGCGCGCTGATTTGCCATGTTAAAACACCCATATCACGCGGCACAATGACGGGAATGGTGACTAATTGTGAGGAGTTCGCTGCTAACGTCAAACGAGTCTTGAAGGGTGCTTTTAAGGCAGGAGACTCAACGTTAACGTCGATAGTATCAGCCTGTTCACTGCTATTACGCACAGTAAATTCGGCTTGATAATTATCACCATCACGCACCGTTAATGGCAGACCGCTTAATACTTGTACTTCTTGACTACTGCGGAAACTCTGGCTACCTGTACCAAACTGTTCGCGTGAACTGGCAATGGCCACCACTTTAAAGCTGGTTAAAGAATCATTGATCGGCACAGTAAAATGCGCAAATCCTTGAGCATCAACAGGCGCACTGGCTTGCCATAATAACAAGGTATCAAACAATTCACGGGTTGAACCGCCACGACCACCGCCGCCACCACTAGGCAAAGCTTTTTTACCAAAGTGACGTTTACCCACCACTTGCAATTGATTAGTAGCAGTATTGATACCATAAGCACGCTCTAACATCATCGACGGTAATACGTCCCACGATTTGTTATCGGCCAACTCTAATAAAGCTTCGTCAACGACGGCTAAGGTAATTTCGGTATTCGCGGGTAACTCGCTACGACCTTTAGCAGGCGAGACTTTCACCGTCACTTGGGCTTGTTCTTTCGGGTGATACACGGCTTTATCGGTACTGACATCTACCCCTAACTTAAAGCCTTCCCAACCGACTTTTAGCTCAGCAATACCCATCTTAAAGGCGGGTTTACCTAAATCAACCAACGCCGTTGCCTGAATGTCATTACTACGGCCACGCACCACAAACACCGAAACATAAACATTGGGCGAGTATTCGCCTTTAATCGGCACATCAACTACTGGCTCTTTACCCGATAATGGCACAACAAAACTTTCCATGATGCCGTCACGCTCTACTGCGACTAACGCCGTTGCTTCACGGAACGGCATCCGCACTTGTAGATGAGCCACGTCACCTGTTTGATAGTTCTTTTTATCGGCAATAACATCAATACGGTCATCATTACCTTGGTCAAACCACCAATCATCACCGCCACCAACCCAAACACTGGTTTGAGTGGCCGCTTGATGACCTTGGGCATCGGTACTAATGGCTGTTAACTGTAACTCACCCGATGTTTTTAACGGCAAAACACACAGTAATCGCCCTTGGGCATTGGTTTGAGTGCCACAATTAACAGTAATCGGTGTTTTTACGGGCGTGGTATCGTAAGAGTAATAACCGCCTAAAGTGCGTTTACGATGAGTATCATAACGAATCATTTCGCCTTTGATAGTGATCGGCGTATTAGGTGCTAACTGCTGTTGCTGATTGACGGTAATAAATTCTACTTTCACAGGTTCGCCTGCCCCCAACCAAGACGATTCAACACGCGAACCGACCAATACTGACGCAGGCCAAATGGTACTTGTTGCCCCCACGGTTTGCGTTTCGCCACTCGGATCACGAAACTCCATTTCCATATTCACGGTGCTGACTTGTTGAATTTTTGGCAATTTAGGGCTGGCAATGTTTAATGCGCCACTGCCATCTAAGGTCAAGGCTTGTTCCTCTAAATCGACCTCTGACGGTTGATTTTCTTCTGTTTTATTTAAGGCATTTAACGGTACAGAGTTAAAATAAAACTCTTCAAAACCTTTAATACGTGGCCACGTCGAACTGACACGCCCACGCACTTTCACAGGGGCATTGCTATAACCGCCACCACTTAAATACCGTAACTGGAGTTGCATTGGCAAGGTATTCGCAGCGCTTGCCGTCGCTATTGATGGCAAACCTAAATCGGCTTTTAACACGGGCAATCTAAACGCCGCGACTTTAAAGCAACCTGTATATAAAGTGTGGTCATTGTCTATTTCTAAACGCGCACAATAATCGCCCAATTTGGCATTTTTAGGGATTTTCCATTCACTATCACCATTACCAATAGCATTAAAACTTGCCGCCACTTCAAATTGTTCACCACTGCCTGAGTGTTCTAAAATGATTTTGTTAACCGAAAAGTCTTTATTCGGCGCACTTAAACCCGATAATTTGGCATAACGAACGAGATGCTGCATATGAACGGTTTCACCGACACGCAACAAACTCCGATCAAAGACAGTATGGCCAATGTAATCACCTGTGGACTTCATATCGCCGTAATATTGGCCTTCATCCCACTCATAATAAGAGCCTGAGCTAAAATTATAACGCCATGTTTCAATGCCGTTATTCCACTCAGATAAGGCAAAACTACGGTCATTACCACTTTTCGCAAAAATCACCCAAGATGAATTTTGGCAACTAGTGACATTGGGCATGTTTTCTGGAAAATCAGGCTCTTTAAATACATCTTTGCTGACTTTTACTGTACCTTGAGCATTAGTTTGACCTGTCCACAACTGTTTGCTGTTGACACAATCCCACACGCTCACGGACGCATTCGCAACAGGCTGACCTTTGGCTAAATCCGTTACCCATATCAAACCACTAGCCTTGCCCATTTGCACATGCACGCCTAAATTGGTCACTAAACTCATGCTATGCACAAAGGCCGACTGCGGCTTTTGGCTAATCCATTCGCCTAAATAACGACTCTCAATTTCGTGGATGTATAAGCCATTGCTCACAGGAATACCAATGACTTCAAATTCTTTGGCGGTCAATTGTTTTGGCAAAGGCTGAACGGTAACACCGACTTCTTTGGTGATTAACGCTTTGTCTAAACTGCCGTAGTTACCATCACTGGCATAATTTTTTAAGGCTTTGACGATGCTTAACTCATCATCAGCGATTTTTAAACTGTATAACTTGGCTTCGGTTTTAGCCGACAAACTGGGTTCTAAATTACGAACCGTGACGGGAACAGCACCCACAGCCGTTTCCACAACACCAAAATCAGCCGCAAATTTGGCTAATGGCGGATAATCACCCGTTTTCACCTGTAAAGGAAAACTTTTAGCATTACTCAGTGGTCGAGCAAAAACATCATTAATGCCACTTGGCAAGCTTAAAATAAACGCTGAGTTCGCAGGAAATGGTGCTGTAAAACGCACAACATAACCATCCTCAAAGGCATCACCATTATTGGGCACAGGAGTCCAAACCTTAGTCGCGCCTTGCAGACGTATGGCTTTGAGTTTATCGGCAGTCACCATTTCCGAAAAACGGACTTCCATATCGGTTAACGGCACACACGGGGCTTTAGCATTTTGGCGCGGACAGCTAAAACTGACGGTAAACGGTTGGCGTACTTTGTAGGCTAAAACTTGATCGCTACTGCGTTTAACATTGGTCGAAGATGCAACATTTTTGCCAAAAATCAAGCGCACATCATGTCCTGCTGTCAAACGACGACCACAACTTAACGCGCGCCATTCCACGACAGTATCTTGGACGCTACGGTCATTGATGTAATATTCATCGGACTTTTGGCCACGCCACCAATCAACAATGACTTGATCTTGCTTAGCAATCCATGCCGTTGTTTCTGCGGGAGTAAAAAACTTCACAAATAACTTTTCGGGCGAATCACTGGTTAAACAATAGACATTATTGGGTAATGAACGGGCATCCGTTGACTTATCTAATTTAATTAAAAAAACTTGGTCATCTAAAATATCATTTTGATGACGCGGCCATGCGTCAATCACCCGTACCGATTGAGTAACACTGCGGTCATAACCAAAAGTTACATCACCCACTTTGAAACGATAATTTGGAAAAGCATTGACGGGTTTACCTTGCACATTTTTCAAACCTGAAACCAACTTAAACTCACAGGTCACACCGACGGGAAGCTGAGAGCGAAAATGATAAACCCATGTTTTAGTATCTAACCAACGACCACTACCATAATTTTTACAGCTCTCACTGACAAAAAAAGGATTACGGACATTTTTATCGCCCACGCGCACCATATCCTCCGAAAAGCGGGCGCGCGCTTGACTCACCGAACCAACATCCCCTTGCGGGCTAAAACTTTTTAAGCTGACCGTTTTGCCCATTGCTTGATACGCCGCACTTTTGGCTTGCCCCATCAAATCATTGACGCTCAGGGCATAAGCATGAGAAAAAGACACACTTAGCCAACAGATAAAGAATGGCCACAATAAACGGGACATATCGCCTCCTATGCGATGGTTGAATCTCCCCTAACCCCTCTTTAATAAAGAGGAGGAAAACACCCTTATATCAAATGGGCTGTGTGAGGGATTGTAAGTCAAAGATAGCTAATCATAGCGTTTTATGCTTTCTTTGAGAGCACAAAAATGAATAACTTCACGATAAACCGAGAAATAAAGATGAGTATTATTAAAACAAATATGATTTTGGATGAGATCTTAGAAACATGGCAAAGTGCACTTGGCCGTGACTTTATCGCCTACAAAAATCACTGTTATCGGGTATTTAATTTTTATGCCGCGTTAGTCGCTAAAACACCGATGAATATGGATAAAGGCGCAATTGCTATTGCCTTCCATGATTTAGGGATATGGAGTCATCAGACCTTTGATTATTTAGCCCCTTCAGAGCAATTGGCGCGGGAATATTTACAGCATCATGCTCACGCTGCTTGGAGCAATGACGTGATCGCCATGATTACCTACCATCACAAAGTGAGAGCGTATCCAAATAATCCATTAGTTGAAGCGATGCGTAAAGCGGACTGGATTGATGTCAGTTTAGGAAATCTGCGTTTTGGTTTAGATAAGTCGTTTATTCAATCAGTGAAAGAATCATTCCCGAATAGGGGTTTTCATCAACGGTTGGTCGCATTATCGGCCAAACACGTCAGCAAAAACCCCTTAAAACCATTACCTATGTTTAAGTGGTAATGACAAACACTAAGACGACGGTTTTATATGCTCGGAGGATGACTGGCTCTCAATAGTCTCTTCCAAGACATCATAGAAACCACATCGTTGACACACTTTTGAGCAACCACGCCTTGTTGCGGTGTGATATTTCAAACCGTCAGTCATTTGATGACCAAACCACCGACACATCAGCTTTTCCCAGCTTGAACTGCGGCGAGTACGTGTTTTATACATTTAGAAACTCCTGTAACGTCAGAGACCGTTTATATACGCCGATTCTAAAAAATCTCAATGACAATCTCATGACCCGCCGTCAGTACGCTATATTAATGTGATTTTCGTCACATTACGCATCAGGCATTAGCCTTCTTTCAAATCCGTATCTAATGCTGCTAACAATTGCACAAAATCTTCAGGCAATGGCGACTCAAATGCCAATTGATCAAACGTGACAGGATGCACCAAACTTAAACGACGCGCATGTAAGGCTTGACGCGGGAATGTTTGCAAGGCGTGAATGAGTTCTGGCGATGCTCCTTTGGGCAAACGTGGACGACCCGCATAAACAGGATCACCTAACAATGGATGACCTTTATGAGCAAAATGCACCCTAATTTGATGAGTCCTTCCTGTTTCTAACTCGACACGGACATGCGTTAAGCCCCGATACCGCTTAATGACACGGAAATGCGTCACCGCATGTTTACCGCCCGTCACCACCGCCATTTTAATCCGCTCACTGGGATGACGCGCAATCGGCGCATCTATCGTGCCGCCACTGACTAACAAGCCCTGCACTACCGCTTCGTATTCACGATAGACATTTTTTTCGCTTAATTGGGCAACAAGATACGCATGAGCAGGCAAAGTCTTAGCCACGACCAATAAACCACTGGTATCTTTATCAATCCGATGTACTAAACCCGCACGCGGAATATTTTGTAACTCTGGACAATGAAATAACAAGGCATTCAGCAACGTGCCATCGGGATTACCTGCACCAGGGTGAACGACTAAACCCGCAGGTTTGTTTAATACCAACAAATGTTCGTCTTCATAAACAATATTCAGAGGGATATCTTGTGGCTGCGCTTCAGTTTCGGAAACTAAAACAACACTTAATGTTAAGATTTCCCCCCCGATAACACGGTCTTTGGGGCGTAGGGTTTTACCATTAGCCAATAAATGGCCTTCGTGAATCCATTCTTTTAAGCGTTCGCGTGAATAATCACTGAACAAACGCGCGGCTGTTTGGTCTAAACGCGCACCACCCCAGTCGTCGGGAACAGTTGCGGTAAAAATTTCAGGAATTGGATCGTTGCTATGTTGTATTTGCGTAGTCATGTTTGGCGAGCGTATGAGAAGAGATTAAGATAGTATGTCTGAGGCAACATCTGCATCAGACTTATTACCACTTAGGACTGACGCGGTTACCGCTTATTTGCTCACATTTCAGCCGCTTTAAGCGGCTTTATGTTCACAAAACGCGCTAATCGCGGCGCGATGCGTCAGTCCTGAACTACCAGTTTACACGGTTTGAGGATAAATATGCGTTTGCTTTCTCTGTTAGGAGTAGCTTTATTCGTAGCTGCTTGCAGTACCACTCCCGATAGCAAGGGCATTTTGTCCGAAAAGGGTTATTATGATGCCGCACAAAAGTCGCTTAAATATGGTAATTTTGAAACAGCGACTAAGCATTTAGAAGCCTTAGAGTCGCATTATCCAGTCGGTGTTTATACCGAACAAGCCCAATTAGATGTCATTTATGCACATTACAAACATTTGGATTATGCAGGTGCAGTCGTTGCCGCCGAGCGTTTCATGCGCTTACACCCCTTAAATCCTCAAATTGACTACGCCTATTATTTACGCGCCCTCGCAAATTTCGAGGCCGACAAAGATGCTTTTTTACGTTTTATTCCTTTGAATACCGCCCATCGAGACTTAAATAGCTCGCGTGTAGCCTTTGAAAATTTTAAGGAATTAGTCACCCGCTTTCCTCAGAGTGGCTTTGCACCCGACGCTCGCCAACACATGATTTATATTCGTAATCAATTAGCCGAAAACGAAATGCACGCAGGGCGTTATTATTTGAATCGTGGCACATATATTAGCGCATTGAATCGCGCACGTTGGGTCATTGAGAACTATCCTGAAACCCCACAAGCTCCTGAAGCCTTAGCGATTACCGTCTATTGCTATCAAAAATTAGGCATGAATGATTTAGCTGACACTAGCCTGACAACATTAAAAGCAAACTATCCTGACTTTATTGATGCGAAAGGCCGCGTCAAAGTGAATTTGGGCGCGCAAAATGAAAAACGCTCTTGGTTGAATATGGCGACATTTAATCTGATTGGTAACGCGAATCAAATTGATGCACCTGCTCCAACCCCAACAACGGCACATTAAATGGGCTTCGACTCCGCTCAGCCACCGCGACTCTGCTCAGCCACCAGAAAATGCTCCCTGAGCGGAGTCGAAGGGCGATTAACTCCCACTTTTTTATCCTGAAATTAGAACAAGGAACATCTCATGTCAGAACAACTATCCATCACCATTACCCAAACCACTGACTATAAATTTGAAGTGGATTTTGGTGGGCTATTTGCGCCAATAGTGGCTGACTTACCGCCACCGTTAGGCGAAAGTGCAGGTCCTTCACCCGAGCATTTATTACTCGCCGCCGTCGCTAATTGCTTATCGGCTAGTTTGTTATTTGCCTTACGCAAATTCAAGCAAAATGCCGATGCCATTAAAACGACGATTAGTTGCACCGTTGGCCGTAACGAAGAAAAGCGTATGCGTGTGACGCATATCAACGCCACACTGAACTTAGGCAAAGAAGCCAGTCAGTTTGAAAACCTAGAGCGCATTTTGGCGCAGTTTGAAGACTTTTGTACCGTATCGCAAAGTGTACAAGCAGGCATTCCCATCACGATTCGTGTGGAAGATAGTACGGGTGCGGTGTTGAAGTAGACTGATGACAGAGGGAACAGATGACCAAACCTAATACGCCCATTGCAACTAAAGGATGGGTATTAACACATTTAATGCAGCGTTTTTTAGCCAGTGAAAGTAAGGCAGGGATTATTCTCATCGCCTGCACCTTACTGTCTTTACTACTTGCCAACTCGCCACTGAGTGATAACTATCAATCTATTTGGCACATACAAATTGCAGGTTTGAGTGTCGAGCATCTGATTAATGATGGCTTGATGGCCATTTTTTTCTTGCTGGTGGGCTTAGAGATTGAACGAGAAATTTACATTGGTGAATTATCTAACCTAAAAGCTGCTTTATTGCCGATATTTGCTGCACTCGGCGGAATGTTTTGCCCTGCTTTGATTCATTGGCTGTTTAATCAGGGAACGATTACCCAAGATGGCGCGGGTATTCCGATGGCAACAGATATCGCGTTTGCGTTGGGTGTGTTGATGCTACTTGGCAAACGTGTACCCGTATCGCTAAAAATATTTTTGACTGCACTCGCTATTATTGATGATTTAGGTGCAATTGTTGTCATCGCACTATTCTACAGTAAGGGTATTGCGTGGAGTTACTTAGGCGCAGCAATCGGCATTTTTGTCATACTGGGCATTTTTAATCGCTTAAAAATGTATCAGTTATGGCCATACTTATTATTAGGCGCGATTGCTTGGTACTGTATGTTGCACTCAGGTATTCATGCCACGATTACAGGCGTTGTACTCGCCTTCTTAATCCCGTTTGGCAATGGCGACGACCATTCACCATCCTACCGTTTAGAACATAAACTCACAGGCATCATTGCCTATGGTATTTTGCCGTTATTCGCGTTAGCCAATACCGCATTACTGATACCTGCGGATTGGACACAGGCTTTAATGACATCCAACAGCGTCGGCATTATGCTAGGGTTGTTGATTGGCAAACCTGTTGGCATTGTCTTGTTTAGTTTATTGGCAGTGTCTTTAGGCTGGTCGCAGTTACCAAACGATTTACGTTGGTCTCATATCGTTGGCGCGGGAATGCTCGGCGGTATTGGCTTTACCATGTCGATGTTTATTACGCTACTGGCATTTGAAAGCTCTGACATTATCGTCGCCTCGAAAATTGCTGTTATGGTAGCTTCTGTTGCTGCCGCGATTTTGGGTATTATTTGGTTGAAAATGGTGACGAAAGAAGCGGCTAGTTGAAATATACGCTTACTATGAACTCATCAAAGGGTGCTTCGAGCCCCGCAGGAAATCCCCTTGGGGGACAGGCTCAGCATGAACGGTTAAGGTAAACCGTTCACCCTGAGCTTGTCGAAGGTTTTTTATGGTCTAACTCACGACATCTGAGCAACTAATCCTACCAATGCTTCATGTTTAAGCTGATATTGCTTGGCTCTTTCAATATATAAATTCAATAACGCCATCGTTTGTGGGCGAACCTTAGAAAAATGAGCTTCTAAATACGTCTCCATATCTAAAGGTGCGACATAGCGTGAAGCAAAGAGAATACTCGGCAACATCCACGTTTTTACACAGGTCAACGCCAGTGCAGGTTTTGTCCCGTAATGTTGGCTTATCGCCGCAAAGGCTTCTTGTTGCGCTTCAATCATCGTTTTTAGAATGGCTTTGTTCTGCCCTAATGCTTTGTATTTCCAATGATTAATTTCTAACGCCGCTAAAAAAACCATCAAAAAAGCCGTCGAATGGATACCTCTTTCGGCAAATCCTTGTTGATAAGAAGCAGGTATTTTTGACTGTTTCAGCAGTTGAATCACGTCATCGGCGCGTTGACGCTCACCATCTATAGGCATAGGAATCAACGGCGGGAGCCAAAATGCTGTCCCTTCTTGCGCTAAGACTTCGGTCGCTAAGGGCGCATGATAACTAATCATATTAATCATGCCTGAAACAACACGTTCATCACCTGCTACCGCTTTGACATGTTGAATATCATCAGGGCCGGGTTGTAGTACCACTACTGTGGCATCGCCAATGGCTTGGAGCATGGGCTGTAAGTCCATTTGCGCTAACGCGGTGCTCGACACGCATAACCAAACTTGTTGCCATGGTTGTTGAGCAACCGTTGACCAGTCGCTATGACAATGAAAGTTTTTAAACTGTGTAGGATGCTGACGCTTTTTGTCTTGATTTAAGTCATACAAGGTAAAACCTTGCTCGGCTTCGGCAAGATATTTTTCTTTGACAAACAAATGCACATCATGACCAGCACGGGCAAAATAATAGGCATACACCTGCCCTACCGCACCCGCACCGACAATTAAAATAGACTGTTTCATCATGGGCTTCCAAATATCAACTAATGATTCGATAGCCGTCAAATTAACAATCAATTCGATACTTGTCAAAATATAATCGTGTTATGATAGGCAAGAACCGATAAATGGTATTTTTAGACGAGGTGTTTCTTGAGTCATCTTCACGATTTAGCACAGGCTTTTAAAGCCCTCTCTCACCCTAATCGTTTACAGATTTATGTGGAGTTGTTGCAGTTGCGGGAAAAAGTGGTTGCCTCGGGCACAGAAAAAGAGTGCAGTTGTGGCTTAACGGATTTTATGAGCAAGCTGAATATTGGCGCGCCGACTGTTTCGCACCATATTAAAGAATTGGTCAATGCCAAATTGATTCGTGTTGAACGTCAAGGCAAGTTTATGACCTGTTATTTGAATAATGATATGCGCGCGCAGTTGGAAGCGTTTTTTGCACAGCAGAAGTGATGTTGACGTAAGAATGCAAGGCTTCGACTCCGCCTAGTCAGCGAAAAAATGCTCTCTGAGCGAAGTCGAAGGGAATTATTTCATAACCCGCATTTACACCGCTTGCGCGATAGAACTACCACCAAAGCCTTTGGCGCGTAAACGACTTAAATAGTCCATGATTTTAGTGCTCATGGCTTTTTCCTGTACGTCACTCGACACCTCTACTTTGGTGGCCTCCTTCAACACAGGCACGTCTTGCAGTTGCTTGTAACGCATTAATGTCGATTCTAAGCTTTTTGCTAATAAACCTTTACGTAAGGGCTTGGGTAAGTAGCGAAACACTTGCGCTTGATTAATCAACTGCGACACACGCACCGTATCTTTAAATGAGGTATTAATAATGGTTAAGACATCGGGATACTCTTGTTTGAGTGTTTTTAGCATCACGGTGGTATCCCCATCACCCACTTGTAATTCAGTGACTAACACCGCGATAGTTTGAGAGGCCATCACCGCCAAAGCACTGGCCATTGTGGTGCGCCATAAAACTTGATGTGTTTCCCCCAAAATTTCTTTTACCGCCTCATACACCAGTACGTCTTCATCTAACACTAAACACGTCACACCGCGAGCTGGCGCAGGTGCAGGAAAACTCGGCACGCTAACCGTTTCTAGCTTCATGGCAATACCTGCGGCATCCGCAACGGTATCACGCAGCTCTTTAGGCCCCCAAGGCTTGTTAATGTAGCGAAATATCTCGCCTTCATTCACCGAGTCCAATGCCGCATCAACATCCGCATAACCTGTTAATAAAATACGCATTGTTTGTGGTGACAGATTTTTTGCTTGCCGTAATAGCTCAGTACCCACCATTAACGGCATCCGTTGATCGGAGATTAAGACGTGAATTTTTTCTTTTTTTAATATTTTTAATGCTTCATTGCCATCTGTCGTCGAGAACACTTGATATTGCATTTTTAACAACATCGTCAATGTTCTTAAAATACGCTCTTCATCGTCCACTAATAAAATACGCGGTTTAACTTTGATTGGATGATTCATCATAATGTCCTAAGCAGCAGCGGATAAAGCCTGAGTCAATGGTAAAGCAATGACAAAACGTGTTCCTTTACCGACTTCGGAAACGACACGCACCGAGCCACCGTGCTGTTGAATGATTTTGAACGTAATAGATAAGCCCAAACCTGTGCCTTCACCGACAGGTTTAGTGGTAAAAAATGGGTCAAAAATACGCGAGAGATTTTCGGCAGGAATACCGCAACCCGTATCTTGTACGGAGACATAGACCGCACTTGCGTCCGACCATGTTTTAATCAATAAATAGCCTTTCTCTTTGACAGCTTGCGCGGCATTGGTAAATAAATTTAATAACACTTGATTGATTTGTGAGCCAGTACAACGCACCTTGGGAATATTGCCTAACTGTTTAATCACCTCTACTTTGTATTTCAGCGTATTACGCGCAATTAATAAGGCACTGTCGATACAGTCATTTAACGAGACGTTATCGGTCACGGCTTGGTCTAAACGACTAAAGTCTTTCAGCCCCGTCACTAACTCGCTAATTTGTTCAACGCCATAAAACGTATCATTAAATAAGGCATCTAAATCAACAAACCATTGCGTTAAATCCATGTCCATTTTTGCATCATCTAATGCCGCTAAACTCTCAGCAATGTCTATATCCGTTGTATCTGGAGACAATAAGGTATCGGATAACTGTTCATGAGCTTGAACAATAAATTGAATTTGGCCAAAAAACTCACGCACCATTTCGATGTTGTTATTGACGTAACCTAACGGGGTATTAATTTCGTGAGCAACACCTGCCACCATTTGCCCTAATGCCGCCATTTTTTCGGACTGCACCAACTGCGCTTGTGAAGATGAGAGTTGCTTATAGGCTCTATTTAAAGCAGCAGAACTTTGACTAATTTGCTTTTCCATCGCGCTTAATAAATGCAAAACGGCTGCCATGCCTAAATAACAACCATTTTCAGTCAAGACAAAATCTTCACTTAACGGAAAAACCATATTCGCACTAATAAACGCTGCCGCTGTTGATAAGCTACTATCGACATCAACAGCTAATACGTCTTTACGCATAAAATCACTAACAGCGCGTTCGCCAAATAAATCACGACCAAACTTTTTTAAGAAAATATCATTTAATTGATGACGACTAATCATGCCAACAGGCTGATTATGTTCATTAACAACAGCGACAGATAAACAGTTTTTATAGGTGGCACTCAGGAACGCATCGGCCACCGTGTTAATGGTATCCGTTGGTTTAAAACAGGGAATATTCGCGGCAAACGCACGTAATACGGACATCTCAACTCCTAGGCAGGCAACAATAAGCGCATCCCTGTGCTGGACTTATGTCTTAAAATTGAAGCCTAGGAGGAGAAGATGACAGTTCAGTTACTTTTTTTTGATGATTTGACGATGACGAGTAGAAAATGCGGACTGTATCACATGATGAATACTTTTATTTTGACGCTAATAACCACCACGTTTCCATTTCTCCTTTGCCCTTCACGTCAATGATACCACGCGGCTCAAGGACAAAAGCATCTTCAATGCGCTCTTTGGTTTGTTGGCTAATTTGAATACGTCCTGCTTGGCCGTGTGACTCCATACGGCTAGCCGTGTTGACGGTATCGCCCCAAATGTCATAACTAAAACGTACTGCCCCAATAACCCCCGCAATGACTGAGCCTGTATGCACACCGATACGCATATCCAGTGAAATGCCAGTTTCTTGGCGTACGAGTTGTATTTCCTCTAATAACGCTAATGCTAAATTAGCTATGACATGAGCATGGTCTGCGCGTGGGTCTGGCGCACCTGAAACCACCATGTACGCATCACCAATCGTTTTAATTTTTTCTGCCCCTAAATGCGATAAACGGGCATCAAAGCGCGAGAATATTTTTTCTAATAAAGACACGACAACTTCAGGCTCTTGTGCCGAAGACCACGGAGTAAAACCTGCAATATCGGCAAACAACACCGTCACCTCAGGGTGACGATTAGCAATCATGCGGTCACTTTGGCGCAGTTCATTGGCTATTTTTTGAGGTAAAACGGCGTGTAATAAACGGTCGGAACGCGCGCGCTCTTCGACTAAACCAGTTTCAGCTTTAAGAACTTCGCGGTTAAATACGCCTACCAACAACAAAATACACAATAGGCCAATCACTAAATTAGTCACACGAGCAAATAACAACAAGCCTTGTGGTAAGCTATGAATACCAATATACGCTGGATTTAACTCTAAACTAGCAATAACCAAACCAACAATAGGAATCACTGTAAATAAGGCCCGATATTTTTTTTCGTGTGCATCAAAAATAACGAGAGCCAATGCCGCACTGACAAAACAAAAAACACTCGAATTAATGGCATCGGCCATCAGCCACGTAACCAATATCACTTGCGTATTTAGCGTGACCATCAGCCATAAACGCGCAATATGCTGTGCCTGCAAGGAGGCTGCCCACATACCCAGTGCATAACAAGCAACACTGATACCATTGAGCCAAATAAGTGACTGGCTATCTTTTAGATTAAAAACAAGGGATAAACCCACATAAAATGCACTCAAGCCTAAGGCTGCCCCAAGTGAATAGCGCGTCATACGTCTGCGACGAGTAAAATCGGTTTCTGTTGGTTTAGGTGGTGGCGCAAGTAAATCCAGCCAAAAGGCTGCATCAGGACGACGCAAATAACTGCGAACATAGCAATTCTTTTCAGCCTCAGTATCGGCCTTTAAGATGGACTGAGGCATACGTCGCCCACCCAAAACTAAGTATTAAGAATATTTAGCGCACTTTGAGCGTGTTCTGCCGCTTGAATGCCCAATGTTGTTAAGTAGCCGCCATCGGGTAAACTAATTAAGCCTTTGTTATGTAAGCGTAAAGCAGCCGCAATAGAACTTGGTTCTGCGGAATGATGAATTTTTAAACCTTCTTGTGTATTAGCCAAGTTATACAGCGTAAGAATTTGCATCTCTTCAATAAGATCAACGGAATACGGCATGGTTAACTCCAATTTTTTATTTTTACAGGATTCTGTCTGCTACTTGATACCATGCTTTTTAGGAGTGAGGCAATGTCTTTTCTGCAAGAACTGAAAAAAGTAACGATTGCTTCAATACAGATCAATTAAGGTCATATAACTTCTGATTATTTTAAGAACAACTAGCAGTCACGCCATTTTTAACACACGCAATAGAGCCGCCACCACCTGTTGAGCCAGTTGCTCCCGTCGAGCTGGTTGTTGAACCTGTAAATGTCATTGCACTGCTATTGGTAGTAGGCTCAGAGTTTGAACCTATAGTAATTGATGAACTCACGGCATTACTGGTGTCTTTTTGAAACACTTCATACGAACCATTTTTATTGGTGATATTTTTTAGTGCACTATTAATCACTTGTACACTAACACCCGCATTGGAAGCAGCAACAGCAATCAGTCTTCTGACTTCTGTTGACCCTGCCGCCTTTAATGCTGCTTTGGTAATGGCGTTTGCTTGTAATGGTGCGGCGGTCACTGCCGCTGAGGTAATAGCAGGTGCTTGTTTAAGTACCGCATTAATGGCGGCTGTTGTAATCGCCGCTGCTTGTTTGGGAGAGACAGAAATAGCCGCTGCTGTAACGGCTGCGGCCAGTGCAGGTGGCGCGGCTTGAATCGCGGCAGTGGTAATAGCCGCCGCTTGATCAAATTTGGCAGCCGCTTGACAAGCTGTCTTTACGGCGGCAGAGACACCGACGCCTTGCGAGATCACAAAAGAAGTCAGAGATGGAGCAAGTTCAGGATTTTTTTCAATCGCATCCTTGATGAGCTTTAATGCCTGTAGTTTTGAAGATCGAATATACTTACCACTACTTTTTTCAAGCTTGGCAAGCTCGGTCATAACGGTTTGTTGTGCGGCAAGGCTGGCTGTTGACAAGGGTGCAGCATAAAGCATCGTTGTTGGTGCTAGACTCGCAATCAACAGAAATCCTAATAATAATTTACGCATAAAGAACAACTCTTGGGCTTGAATGTAAGACAGCCTAATCGCACTCATGCTACATGCTACGTAAATAAATTGCTAGTTTGTGGCACAGGGATTTCTTTTTGCCATAAAAATTACACGCGAATACCTATGATGAAGAATCAACGCTTTTACCATGACCCCGTCCCCCTAGCTAAACGGCTTGTCGAGGTTTTACAGCATCTTTGATAAACTGATTGTGAGGAGCCATTAAAATAGCCATAATTCAGACCTGATAGCCGCCACCTAACGGCAACTTTCTATTTTTTCGATGCGTTCTTAACCGTCATCAAGCAGAATGATGCTGTTTAATATCACCTAAAAGAATATATATTATGAAGAACATCTCCAAGTATTTACCCAAACACAGCACTCCCCCTTTAGATCGTATTGCTGACTTTTCTGTACCTGTATTTGCCGATGAATCCTTAGCTCAAGCGGCTGAAAAGTTAACCAAAGTTGTACATGGCGGCTATTATCTCGCTGACAATGTCTTCGCATGGGGTCGTAATATGTCCATGTTGGATGATGAGGACTTTGTCGCCGCATGGCATAACAATGTCGAAAGTGTTGATGATCAAGCCGTTCTGTGGCGACGCTATGTATTAGCCTGTGCTGCCTACCACTGTATTCATCTTGAAGGTGACTTTGTTGAATGTGGTGCTTATACAGGTGTGGGCATAAAAACGATTATTGACTATCTTGGAGGGGTTAACTTTCCGAAAATGTTTTGGGGTTATGACACCTTTGAACACAATGACTCCATGTTGAATCATCCAATGCCTGAGCATGGAGCTGAATTATATGAGCGCGTGAAAGCTAAATTTGAAGACTATGCCCAAGTTGAATTAGTCAAAGGCTTTATTCCTGATGCCTTTAAAGACAACTGCCCTGAAAAAATCGCGTATTTACACATTGACTTAAACCAAGCCCCTGCTGAAATTGCCGCCCTAGATCATTTATTTGATCTTGTCGTTGCAGGAGGCATTATCATTCTTGACAACTATGAGTGGTCGGCATATCGACCACAAAAATTGGCAGAAGACCTTTGGTTTGAAGCACGACAATACCGTGTCATGCCTCTGCCAACAGGACAAGGTTTAGTGATAAAACGCTAAAACGCTTGTATTGATGAAGTGTGCCAACAAGTTGTCACACTCCATCAACCAAGATATTGCCACCAAATATCTCTGAATAGACTCTATTGCTATCCATTCGCGCTTCAATCACAAAACGATAGCAGCGTTTGCCCAAAAACTCAGGATTAAACCAACGGCACTCATATAGAGCCATGCCTTGTGCTAAACGACGAACATAGCGCACACTGACATCATAGCCTTCATCTGAGGTTAATAAATGCCATACTTTGCCATCATCACTGTACTCCACACTCACTAACGGTAAATGCCATTGAATCAGACTGGCATTCACATCTTGCCATTGCAGCTTCCAACAGCCCTCATGTAAACCTTGTGCATCTTCATAAACCGCCTGTTGACTTATAACTCGTAAACCTAAAGCAACGTGTGGCACTGGCATATAATTGCCACGTTGAAACTTAAATTGCCAATCGAGGGGCTGATCTTGGAAGTTGCCTTTATCTTGTAAATCACGCCACAAATTTGCGACCTGTCCCGCCAGAAATTCATTAGAACGTTCACCATATAAGGTATGACCACCTTCATAATACTGACAGCCATACTCTTCATGAGTCGTGCAATACCCAAAATAATCATTACAGACACTCGAAATCGTCACTAATGCCTGTTGTTCAGACTCCAACAGATTTTCCCGTATGCGCGCTTCAATATGCCTCCCCGCTTGAACTGTGATTTCAAACGGTAAACCCACAAAAACAAAGTCTCCGACTTGAAAAATCTGCATTGGCAATAAATGGGGAAATTCATTTTCGGGCAACACAAGGTCGCGAATAAAGTCAGGTAATAAACGGTTTTTGTTGCCATGTGGCTGTTGCGTATTCGCTGCCTTATCTATACCTAAACCCGCCTTAAATGGCGGCAAACGATGAATAATCGGGGTGAGATTTTCTTGTGCACCTGCCATTAACGCCGCACCCACCGCAGGCTTGGGGAGTTTATAACGCGTATCTTGTAAATCTAATGTGCGTATCGCACTGGCAATATTAACGGTATCTGATAACTGCGAGCTTAAAGACTGAAATAACACTAACGCTTGTTGACCTATCGCCTTCCCCACACGGCGCGCTTCTAAATAACCTGCCGCACCATAACGAATGGCAGGCGCAACATCACCATGAGTTCCCTCAACCGCCGCATGAACCAAAGGCCAAGGATTATGGGTAACTCCTACTTCTAACTCACGCTCAATATACGCCCAGACATCGCCATTATATTCATCTTCATGCTGAGATACGCCCGTGCCATGAATAGCAAACGTCGAGATTGCCGCCAGTGGATAATACTGGCCATCTTCATGCTGTGCATCAATACGTAACAAGGATAAACGGGGATTAATGGCATAAAACTTGGCGTGATTGAGTGGCTCTTTAATCAATCGTTGTTGATTTTTATGATGTGGAATTAACGAACGATTACGAGTCAAACCCCACACTTCTTGACTGCCATGTGCCACTTTTGCTGCGCGTGTGTGTTGATAAGCTTCAATAATTGCATCGCTGATTTGCGTACATAAAAAATTAAAATAATCTGGTTCAAATCCTGATTTATTAGAGGCAAAACGATTATAAAAATTGCATGAGGCGTATTGTCCTGCACCTGCATGAGTATGTGTTGCCGCCAGTACAAGATTTTCGGGGGCAATGTCGGTATAGGCGGCAATACGTTTTAATACTTCCAAGCGCACAATCAATGAGCCACCTAAAGCATCTAACTGTACAAACGCTAAAGGCTTGCCTGCTGCACGTAAATACACAACGCGCACTTTTAAGCGTGTACGAAAGCCCTGCCCTGTATGAGCATTTGACGAATAACCCGCTTTAGGCATACCAACAGGCGGCGTAATATCACGTATGGCTCTGCCCGCCACCATGCCTTGATCTTGATGTTGAAAGGTTGGTTTTACTGTTTGAAACTGATAACTCACGGTTTTACCAAACATAGTGCATCTCTATTATTGTTATGGGTACATTCGATTAAGCTGAGGCAGGAAATACAGGCCAACGTTGCAAAATTTTTCCCGCCTGCGCATCAAAAACAACAATATCGCCAAACTGTAAAAACACCGCTTCGCTTTGTTGTGGCCGAAAAAAGACATAATCGTCTAAGGTTAATTGCTGTGTTGGTGAACCTAACAATAATTCTTGATTGCTCGATCGACCATAAATGCCACTTAATGCCAAACCCTGTGGCGACTCAGGTTGCGCCAGCCAATGACCACCATGAATAAAATAACCACGTTGATTATTGACATCCCACCAGCGACGTAAACCATCCGCCCACTCTAAAGCAGGAATTAACGCATGATCTAATACTTTTAATACGGGAGTTGCGATAAAGCTCGCTGCTTGATGTTGACTTAACGTCGGCAAATCAAAATCGCTAGGTTGAACAAAAGCGGTGCCAATGGAAATTTCATTGGCGTAGGTTTGTTGGGCGTGCATGGTGTAAGTTTGACTGCCGCCTGAATTGATGGTCAGCGACTCAGGTTTATAGTCCATTTCTGTGAATAATTGCTTGGCTTGATAAAGCATTTGTTGCACCATCTGCCATGCGTTTGCTTGCATATTGAGTAAAGTCGGCATTTTGGCGACATGCGCTTCATAAGCCATTAGCCCCGAAACTTGCAATAACGGATGTTGCTTTATTAACTCAAGAGCTTCTTTTAACGCATAAATATTCGCAAAGCCCCCACGATGCAAACCAACATCTAACTCTAAATTAATACGCATCGGTTTATTGAGATTTTTAGCGATTGCTGCATAAGCTTTTAAGCGTTCCAGCGAATCCACCAACCATTGAATACGCGGTAAAGCCCGTTGATTATCCGTATTCTTTAACCATTCGCTCACCGCCAAATGTGCCATCGGTTTACCCAACAAAAAATCGCCTTGCGGATAATGCTCGCTTACGGTGGATAACATCGGCATGTTAAACACCATAAATCGCTGGGTATTTAATGCTTTTGCTAAATAATCTAACAAAGGCAAACTAGGCAACGATTTGACTACTAAACGAATCGGCAATGGCGATTTACGCTCACTTAACTGTTGTTTAACTTGTTGAATATTATGGTCTAATCGTTGTTGGTCTATGAGCAAGGTCGGTTGAGCAATCCCTGCTGACATTAATAATTGCGTCAGCTTTTTAAAATAGGCATTGTGTGGCGCACCTTGATCTGTGGGTTTAACGCCCCATGTCACTGCCAGCGCACCGACAACACCACTGGCGATGGCTGTTCTTCTGGAAATATTCATAACCCTCACCCCAACCCTCTCCCTAAGGGAGAGGGAGAAAATCACTATTAAGTTTGTCTTTTCTTCTTGCACGGGCTTCGACTCCGCTCAGCCAACGCCTAAAAGCTCCCTGAGCGGAGTCGAAGGGTTTAATTTAACCAAAAAGGCTAAACTCCCCATACCCTTTTAAGGTAAGGATTAACAAGCTTTCCTTGTGGGTCTAACTGTTGGCGAATGGCTTTAACTTGTTGCCATTGCGGATATAACTGGACGAAATCTTTTTCGGTTAAAGAATGCAGCTTGCCCCAATGCGGACGGCCACCATGCTTTTTCAGAATCGGCTCTACTAACTCATATAAAAACTTATAATCATCTTCATAATAAGCATGAACAGCTATTGAACCTGTATCGCGCTGATAAAATGGCGATAACCATGCACGATCATCACCTTGAATCACACGCGCTTCGATAGGAAAAAAGACATCGGGGCGTTGCGTTTCAATCACCGTAATCACTTCTTTTAAAGCCGCAAGTTGAGCGTCTAAAGGCAAGTGGTATTCCATCTCATGAAAACGCACTGAACGTTCGGAGGCTAATAACTTCCAGCCATAATCAACCGCATATTCTGTACCGTGATTATCAGCAACCATATTAGCCACGCGACGACGTAATGATGGCGACCAGCTGACATAATCACGCAGCTTTTTTAAGTCCATCAACGATTCCATGTCTTTATCTTCACCACGCGCAGTCACTGCTTTATCGGTTTGATTATGCAACACACGCATCGCCAAGCCCGTAAAAGGAATATAAAAAAATTCGGCATTACGATTTTTGGTGTATTGAGCAGGCCACTCTGCCAACATTTGTTCGAGCGGCAACATCGTCACTTGGCGTTCGGTATGAGCTAATGGCCAATTTTCCAGCGTGTATTCCGTGACAATCCCAAACGCACCTAAACCCACTAACGCGGCATGATAAATCTCGGTATTTTCACTGATACTGCAATTCATCTCTTGGCCTTGCAACGTCAATAATCTAAAACTTTGCACGCGCCCATGTAAGGCAGGCAAACTATGGCCACTACCATGAGTGCCTGTAGAGATTGCACCTGCTAAAGTTTGTTTGTTGACATCGGGAATATTGACCATGTCTTGGCCTATATCTTCTAAAAATTTGCCTAATTGCTGTAAACGTGTGCCTGCTTTAACTGTGGCGAGATATTGCAAATTATTATGATTCACTAAGCCCGAAAAATTATCTAAGGCCAATAATGTGCCTTCGGTGGTGCATTGGCCATTAAACGAATGTCCTGCACCCACACAACGAATAGGCGTTGGCGCAGAGGCAATGACTTGTTTCAACTCGTCAATATTATTGGGGGCGACACGTTGCGTAGGGTACGCGTGTTCGCTACCCGACCAGTTTTGCCACAAATAATGGCCATTAGCGTCTTTCACAGGCAAGACAGGCGTGGACTGTTTTTGACAGGCAGGCAGTAATATTCCAGCCCCCGTTGCCGCAGTAAGACTTAAAAATTGACGACGATTGACCATGATTCTCTCTTGTTATTATTTATTCTGAGTCGAAGTTTGTGCTGTCGCCATATAACGGATCATGGCTTCAAAATCTTCAGGCGTACAGATAGTACACAATCCACCCGCAGGCATAGCATTAAAACCTTGCATGGCGTTTTGTACTAATACAGGTAAGCCTTTTTCAATGCGCTTTTCCCATGCATTTATATCACCCATTTGTGGTGCTGGCGATGCGGCATTGGCATGGCACGTTTGGCAGCTTTGTTGAAATAATTTGTTTTGTTGCTCTGTTAAAGTGACAGGGGCTAATGCAGGTTTAGAGCCGCAGGCGGTTAGCATTAAAAATATGGGCGCAGCGATACTTATTTTTTTTGTCAGTTGCATATCAATCATTTCCTCTTGTTATTCGCATGGTCGTTTGAGCGGTAACTTATCACGCCATGCGTTGACGTGAAACAGTTTCTACTACAGACCTCTAGCAAACCAAAAGCAAAAAATATATTTGTATTTCATCAACGAATTCGTGACTATTATCGTCAACTGTTATTTGCCTATCACTACTGAGATTCTTATGCTTGCCGACCGTATTAACGCCTTATTGCCCAAAATGAAAACAGGCGGCCGCCGCATGGCTATGCCTACTGATTTAGCCTCTATTACCACTATCAATGATGACCGCGAATGCGTGCCCGAAAGCGTGGGCATACCCACAGAAAATATTGAGCGCATTTGGCACAGCGTACAGTCGTATTATCGAACGGGCTTACACCCTGCGATTACGTTGGTGATTCGTCATCGTGGCAAAATCGTCTTGAGTCGCGGGATTGGTCATAGCCATGTCGGTGCTGTTGGCGAGTCTGCGGATGACGGTAGCAAACTGGCAAGTGCTGACACGCCTATTTGTTTGTTTTCAGGTTCAAAAGCCGTATCCGCGATGTTGATTCATAAGTTGATAGAAGAAGGCAAAATCGGACTGTATGACTGCGTCAGTGATTATTTGCCTGAATATGCCGCACACGGTAAACATCTGACCACCATTTATGACTTATTAACGCATCGTGCAGGCATTCGAGTGATGCCGATCGAAAATGCTAGCCCGTCATTAATGTTTGATTTTGATGCTGTCGTTAAGGTGTTATCGGAATCGCCTCCGATGGATACGCCTCAAGGTGGACAAGCCTATCACGCCACCACCGCAGGTTATATTTTAGGAGCGATAGCCCAAAAAGCGTCAGGCGAAAGTTTACCGACGCTATTGAAACGTATCTTGGCCGAACCCTTAGGCTGTGAACATTTTACTTATGGTGTTGGCGAAGAACGTCGTCATGAAGTGGCGTTGAGCCATTCCACAGGGCCGAAAAAAGTATTTTTAGCCACACAAATGCTCAAGCAAATGTTAGGTTTAGGCGAGCAAGAAATTACTGCCGCCATTAACACGCCCGAAGGCTTATCGGCGATTGTGCCTGCGGCGAATATTTATAGCAGTGCCGAAGAAATTTGTCGTTTTTATCAAATGTTGCTGGATGGCGGTCAATGGCAAGGGAAAACCGTTTTTAAACCCATCACTGTTGCCAATGCCACACGGGGTGGTAAGTTACAATTTGATGGCTCTATGAAAGCTCCGATTCGCTTTTCTGCGGGTTTTATGCGCGGTGAAAAACTTTGGAGTATGTTTGGCTTTAATACCGCTCAAGCCTTTGGTCATTTAGGTTTTATTAATATTTTGTGTTGGGCTGACCCTGCGCGTGATATTTCGGTGGCGTTTTTGAACACAGGCAAATCTTTAGCACCTGAAGGCTTTTTAGGCTTTGTGAATGTCACGAGAACGATTAGCCAAGCGTTTCCAGTGCGTTAATGAGATAGTGAAAATGTGAGTGGATAAAAGCAGTGACTTCTTTATCCACTCCCAAGAAAAATGGGTTTGCTTTGTCAAATTGACTCTACATTTGCTACACGCACTAACAACAATCCCAATTATAAAGCACCCTCGAAAAATCAGATTTAGCTAAGTCATCAGGATCTATAAAAAAGTTAGCAATCCCTGAATCGCCCCACATCATCTCTGCTTTATCATCCGAGCTAAGCTGCAATAATAGAACTAATGGCGAATCCACTGCTCTTGGATCTTCTTGCGTAAATTCCGCATAGCCACCTACTTGGCTTGTCCATAATGCTGCTTCTTGTAACTCATCATACACATCCTCATCATCAACACCTTCTGGCATGGGTAAATGATAGATGGATTGACCCATAATTTGCTCAAAAGCCACATCATGAATGCTTAGCGGTTGTTTGGCCCACTCAAATTGCATCACATACGCTTGCTCTGGACGATGAGGACTATACTCAGCAACAACAGGCTCTAGCAATACATCTAATTGACTCACATCATGCCAATAAACGACCCGATAAGAACTATTTTCATGTTGGACTGGTGCGCCACCTTCAAAAGAACACCCCATCAAATCATCATCAGCAATAAAAAACTGCAACAATCCTTGCGTGGGATAGCCTTTAATTGGCGGCATTTCGGCAAAATTAATTTGCGCTAAAAAAACCAATGGCTGTTGCTGACACTGTGGATATAGCGTATGGCTTGCCCACGCAATTTTGCCTCCTAATCTGCTTGTGTATGGACTTGGCTGATCTTGTTTTTGCCATTTGATATAACAAGCCTCACGACCATGAGAAGCCATTTTTTGTTTTAAATCATGAATATAACTCGTTGTTAAATCGCTCATTACTTAATCCCTCATCATGTAAAAACGAACGCCATCATAGCTTAATCTGTCTTATTTTCACTCCAATGAAATGGCTTTTTTAGCTGCATGGCGACAACTTATGTCTTTGATGTTTTTAAAATTATACAAAACTTCATTTATGCAATAAACCACCATCAACAATAAAAAACACTTCCCCCACTCGCTCTACACAAAAGACAGTTGTATAGTCGCCCTTTATATTTATCAATCCGAGAAAACTATAATGAGCATGATGCAACAACCGTTATTAATTTCATCGTTAATCGAACACGCCATCGTCACCCACCCCAATGCCGAAATTGTTAGCCGCCAAGTTGAAGGCGGTATTTTCCGTTACACCTACGGCCAAGCGGCTGCTCGCGCTAAACAATTAGCCAACGCTTTAACTCAAAAACTGGGTATCAAGGTTGGCGATCGTATTGGCACATTGGCTTGGAATACTTATCGTCATTACGAATTGTATTTTGGTGTCTCAGGCATGGGTGCTGTCGCGCACACCATTAATCCGCGCTTATTTCCTGAACAAATTATTTATATTGTTAATCATGCTGCCGACCGCTTTATTTTTGTCGATTTAACTTTTGTGCCATTGTTGGAAGCGGTTGCCAGTCATATCAGTAAAGTGGAAGGCATTGTTGTTTTGACTGATAAAGCACACATGCCGACCAACAGTAAGCTGACCAATTTAATCTGTTACGAAGACTTAATTGCCGATATGTCCACCGAGTTTACTTGGCCATTATTGGACGAAAATTGTGATGCCGCTTTGTGTTACACATCAGGAACAACAGGCCATCCTAAAGGTGTGATGTACACTCATCGCTCCACGGTTTTACACACCATTGCTTCGGTACAAAGCAATGCACTAAACATCACCAATGACACAGTAATATTGCCTGTTGTGCCCATGTTTCACGTTAACGCATGGGGGACACCGTATGCAGCGACGATGACTGGCGCAAAAATTGTTTTCCCTGCACATGGCATGGATGGCGCGTCACTCTATGAGTTAATTAACGGCGAACAAGCCAACTTATTATTAGGTGTGCCCACCATTTGGTTAGGCTTATTAAATTACCTCGACCAAATTGGCGCGACCTTAACATCGGTAAAAAATGTCGTCGTGGGTGGTGCTGCTGCGCCATTGTCGATGATTAAAGCCTTTCAAGAAAAACACGATGCCTTTTTGATTCACGCATGGGGCATGACTGAACTCAGTCCACTCGGGACAGTCAACAGTATGACGCGGGCAATGGCGCAAATGCCCTTAGAACAACGCTATCAAAAGCAGTTAAAACAAGGTCGTGCGGTTTACGGCATTGAGATGAAAATTGTCGATGATGCGGGCAAAGACTTGCCGCGTGATGGTAAAGCTTTTGGTCGTTTATTAGTCCGTGGCGCGTGGGTAGTGAGCGAATACTATTTGAACGATGATAAAAAATCCTTTGTTGATGGTTGGTTTGATACCGGTGATGTCGCAACGATTGATGCAGAAAACACCATGCAAATCGTTGACCGCTCTAAAGACGTGATTAAGTCGGGCGGTGAATGGATTAGCTCCATTGATTTAGAAAATGCTGCCGTTGGCCACCCTGCCCTTAAAGAATGTTGTGTGATTGGTGTCTATCACCCGAAATGGGATGAACGCCCGTTGTTATTAGCGATTCGCAAAGAAGGAGCAACTGTCACCGAAGCCGAGATAATTACCTTTTTGAGTGATAAAGTGGCGAAATGGCAATTGCCTGATGTTGTGGTATTTGTTGATGAATTACCACATACGGCAACGGGTAAATTATTGAAAACGGGCGTGCGTGAGACGTATAAGAATTATTTGGTGGAGAAGGGATTGGTTTGAGGTTTTGAAGAGTGTAATAAATCCAACGTCTACGATTAGCCAAGTGCTGGGTTGTGTAACTCAACCCAGCCGTTGCAATGCCTCTACAATAAACATCATCCCCCTTCATCTCATCCAACAAACCCGAAATCTCCATTTTTCTGTTATTATTTGCCCCAAATTTTTATTCATTATTTGCTCTTAGGTATTTTTGTTATGACAATGGAAGCAAGCTTTAATGCGAGCGAAAGTGAACGTCGCTGGTATCAACAATGGGAAGCTAACGGTTATTTTGCTCCACAAGGCGATGGCTCACCCTACTGCATTATGATTCCGCCACCGAACGTCACAGGTTCGTTGCACATGGGTCATGCCTTTCAAGACACGATTATGGACGCGCTGATTCGTTATCAACGCATGCAAGGCAAAAAAACCTTATGGCAAGTGGGTACAGACCACGCAGGTATCGCTACGCAAATGGTAGTTGAACGCCAATTAGCCGCGCAAGGTTTAAACCGCCACGACTTAGGCCGTGACGAATTCATTAAAAAAGTGTGGGATTGGAAAGCGATTTCAGGCGGCACAATTACGCAACAACTGCGTCGTATGGGCGCGAGTGTCGATTGGACACGCGAACGCTTTACCATGGATGAAGGTTTATCGAATGCCGTACAAGAAGTGTTTGTTCGTTTATATGAAGACGGTTTGATTTATCGCGGTAAACGCTTAGTGAATTGGGATCCCAAACTACACACCGCTATTTCTGACCTCGAAGTGATTAGCGAAGAAGAAAATAGCTCGATGTGGCATTTCAAATACTTTTTGGAAGATGGCAGTACGCATTTAGTCGTTGCCACCACCCGTCCTGAAACGCTGTTAGGTGATACGGCTGTTGCTGTGCATCCCGAAGATGAACGCTACCAACATTTGATTGGCAAAAACATTCGTTTGCCGATTACTGGCCGTTTAGTACCGATTGTTACCGATACCTATGTTGATAAAGCCTTTGGTACAGGCTGCGTCAAAATCACCCCAGCTCATGACTTTAATGACTTTCAATTAGGCAAACGTCACGAACTGCCACTGATTAATATTTTTGACAAAGACGCGAATGTTTTAGCCCATTTTGAAGTGATGGCGGCCAATACTTTTGCTTTGTTATCCACAGAAACCGCCCCAACAGACTACGCAGGTTTAGAGCGTTTTGTTGCCCGTAAAAAACTGGTCAAACAAGCACAAGAAGAAGGTTGGTTAGAGAAAATCGAACCTTATAAACTGAAAGCACCACGCGGCGATCGTTCCGGCGTGATTGTTGAACCGTGGCTGACCGACCAATGGTATGTCTCGGCGAAAGAATTGGCCAAACCAGCGATTGAAGCGGTCGAAGATGGCCGAATTAAGTTTGTGCCTGAACAATACCAAAATATGTATTTCTCTTGGATGCGTGATATTCAAGATTGGTGTATTTCGCGGCAGTTATGGTGGGGGCATCGTATTCCTGCTTGGTACAACGTTGCGACGGGCGAAGTGTATGTTGGCCGCAACGAAGCTGAAGTTCGTGCTAAACATCAATTAGGCGAAGACATCACTCTGAAACAAGATGATGACGTGTTAGACACTTGGTTCTCCTCCGCGTTGTGGACATTCTCCACTTTAGGCTGGCCAAACGACACCGAAGAATTACGCACTTTCCATCCGACCGATGTTCTAGTGACTGGCTTTGACATTATTTTCTTCTGGGTGGCGCGTATGGTGATGATGACCATGCACTTTATGAAGAATCCCGATGGCAGCTCACAAGTGCCGTTTAAGACTGTCTATGTCACGGGTTTGATTCGGGATGAACAAGGGCAAAAAATGTCGAAATCGAAAGGTAACGTCATTGACCCTATCGACATGATTGATGGTATTGGCCTCGACAGCCTATTAGAAAAACGCACTAGCGGCATGATGCAGCCCGACAAAGCCGCCGCTATCGCCAAACGTACCCAACAACAGTTCCCCGAAGGTATTAATGCTCACGGTACAGATGCGCTACGCTTTACCTTAGCCGCCCTCGCCTCGACAGGACGTGATATTAATTGGGATATGCGTCGTTTAGAAGGTTATCGTAACTTCTGCAATAAATTATGGAATGCTGCCCGTTTTGTCTTGAGCAATTGCGAAGGTCACGATGTTGCTGTGAACCATGACAACGTTGAGTTAAGCGTTGCCGATGAATGGATTATCAGCCGTTTACAACGCGCCGAATTACAAGTTACAGAAGCCTTTAACAGCTACCGTTTTGACCAAGCCGCCCAAGCGATTTATGAATTTGTCTGGAATGAATACTGTGATTGGTATTTAGAACTGAGCAAACCCGTATTAAATGGCGACAGCAGCCCAGCCGCTAAAGCAGGAACACGTCGCACTTTGTTGCGTGTACTTGAATCCATGTTACGGTTAATGCACCCGATTATGCCGTACATTAGCGAAGAAATTTGGCAGCGTGTGAAAGTGTTGGTCGGCAAAACAGGTGAAAGCATTATGCTCGAAGCCTATCCTGTCGCCGATAGCAGCAAAATCAATCTTGAAGCCGAAGCGGATGTTGAATGGTTGAAATCGGTGATTGCAGGTATTCGTAATATTCGTGGCGAAATGAACATTTCACCAAGCAAACAGTTGCCTGTGTTGTTCCATAACAGCAGTGCTACCGACCAACAACGTTTGCAGCGTTATAGCTCACAACTGCGCTTTTTAGCGCGTTTAGAGAGCCTAGACGTATTGGCAATTGATGCTGATTTACCCCCAGCCGCCACCGCTTTAGTTGGCAATATGGCAGTCTTAGTCCCGTTAAAAGGCTTCATTGATAAAGATGCCGAAGCCGCACGTTTAAGCAAAGAAATCGACCGTTTAGACAAAGAAGTGGCGCGTATTGGTGGCAAACTCAGCAATGAAAGTTTTACCGCCAAAGCACCTGCCGCCGTGATTGCTCAAGAGCAAACGCGCTTAGCTGATGCCAAAGCGGCACAAGCGAAATTGCAAGAGCAGTTAGAGAAGTTGAAAAACTTGTAGCAACTGTAGGGGCGAATTTATTCGCCCCGTTATCTTTGGATTTGGTGAATAAATTCGCCCCTACAATCATGTGAAAAACCAATGGCCGCCAAAGCAAAACTCTACCAACTTAAAATCACGCTCACGGATAGCAGCCCCGTTATTTGGCGACGCATCAATGTTCCATCGACAATTACTTTAGATTTATTGCATGAGATTATCCAAACCGCAATGGGTTGGAAAAATCAACACATGTATGCTTTTGACCACGAAGAAACATCTTTTGGTGAGGTTTTTCCCGAAGATAACAACGGCATGTATCCATCCGATAAAGTCAAACTCAATGAATTATTAACCACTGTCAGAGACAAGCTGACTTATATTTATGACATGGGTGATAATTGGGAGCACGCACTGGTATTAGAAAAGATTTTACCGAGCGATAGCATCAAACCGACGTGTACTCATGCCAGCGGCGCGTGTCCACCTGAAGATTGTGGCGGTATTGGAGGTTATTATCATTTGCGTGAAGTATTAAAAAATCCGCAAGACCCCGAATTTCAGGCAATAATCAAATGGTTGGGTGGTCAATTTGATCCTCATTTTGTGGATACCGCCGCAATTAACAAAAAACTTGCAGCGTTATAAATCCGATGATTGAAATGCTTTATTTTGACAGCACTTGTGACAAAGTTGACACAAATGGCGTAGTTGATTCACAGACAGCTCATAAAACGAGTGTTACCATTGCTAGGCAAGTTGAACAATCAACACATTGCGACAACTAACACATTGTAATTTATCGATATTTTAGAAGGAGCATTTATTATGGATAATATACACTATACGGTTCGCCTGCCTTTATCGGCCATTGGCGCATTAGCCCTTGGTGAAAAAATTCAGGCCATCAAGATTGTTCGTAACGAAACATCACTCGATCTCAAGGCAGCAAAAATGCTGGTAGAAGCCTATGAGCAAGAGCATCCTGACCTTCGCCCCGCTCATTTAATGGCTAAGGATCATGAGTCATCGGCTTGGCTTTGGTTAACAACGGCGGTTGTGTTGGTAGGCTCAGTCAGCTTGTTTTGTCTGTTAGGCCGTTAAAGTGAATAAGGGCAGAGACATCACGCGTTCTGCCCTTAAATTGACTCAACTCACTCTACCGTTGCCAAGATGTGCGCGACGGCATCAGAACGGTAAAAATCCACTAAGTGCGCTCTAACCATCGGTACTAATAAATCTTTACCTTTCATCATCGCCAAGATAGGTGGAGCAAAACGTAGTGCATCTGCCACCAACATTTCCCGTTGGATTCCGACCTCTTCTAACAAAATATCTAATGTTGTATCACCATAGCGATTAAAAAAGGCATCAATGCCTGAGTTAAGTAAGACGTTAAAATATTCTGTTTGGCGGAATTCGCGCCAAAATTCATAAAATATCACCAAAAACTCTTCAACATCGAGACTCGTTAAAAACTGGTGCGCTAAACTGGCCTTGTGTTTTTTTAGCTCGTGCCAAATATCCAGCAAAGTGTCACGTAACTTTTCGGCATCAATCCGTAATAAAAAGTGCTCACTTTCCATTAACACCGCACTAATACTTTTTTGAATATAACGACGTAGATTAGACTCGACCAACTCTTCAAAACCAACAGGGGCTTTGCTTAACATCGTTTGACTAAACTTAATCAGCGACTTTGTACCCGCACCACCGCTACCGACGGCACTTTGCCAAACATAACCACGAATACCGTGATACAAGACATCCGATGCTAATGAGCTATACATTGGATTTGCGACTAACTCACGAATAATACGCTCACGAAAGTCTTTCATTTCGAGGACTTTATCTAAAATATCGGTCAACTGCCTGTCTGACATCAAATCATTGAGCGTCGTTTTTTGATGAATTTCATGATTATAAACAGTACGGGCAATGTCCCCCATAATGTCAAAAACTCCACCGCCCAACTCCAACTCCACGGCATAACGATGAACCGTGTCTTTAATCATTTTGGGGGTCACGGCTTCATTAAGCGTAATTAAAGGCGCATTAGCCAAAATTAAATCAATTTCAGCAACCAGTGTTGCCTGTAGATTGTCAGGTTTTAATTGTTGCAAAACATACTGAATATGAGCGTTTAAAAGGGCATCAGCTTTGGGTGAAATCAGATTATCCATGAGCTTTATTTTCCAATGCTAAAGTAGTGATAACTATAGCTTACCTGTTTTTATCAGCATTTTGATGAAATGCGTTCAACAGGATTGACCAAATAAGCCAACGCCACAGAGATATTGTCTGACAATCCCCCTAAAATAAACTATTTGCGATTAATGTCTGAGCTTTGTCCCTTGCCAAGTGCCTGTAAGCATAGTATTTTTATCAAACATACCCCCGCACTCTCTTTCAGTCTTTAAGCCACGCTCGCCACCCTAGAGCGACTTAATCACTGCAATCCGCTGGATTGTCCCTCACCAAGGGAAAGAATCGTTTTTTTAGCGCGACTGCTGCCAACCGCGACGCGCACAGTGTTATATTCACACCACTTTTTTGACTCTCGCAGTATTTATGCGTGGGTTTTATTTTTTCTGATTTGAGACAGAATGGTCTATCTCTATCGGTACTCTTTATTGAAGCTTTTATAGCAGCGAGAAATATTATGGATGAGGCATTATACAAAGCCGCTTTGGACTATCATGAATTTCCACATCCCGGCAAAATCTCGGTCACGCCGAGCAAACAGTTAACCAATCAACGCGACTTAGCCCTTGCCTATTCACCAGGTGTGGCTGCGCCGTGTTTAGAAATCGAAAAAGACCCTAGCTCAGTCTCTCGTTATACCGCGCGCGGCAATTTAGTCGCGGTAATTACCAATGGTACGGCAGTATTAGGTTTAGGCGATATTGGCCCATTGGCTTCCAAACCTGTGATGGAAGGCAAAGGCGTATTGTTCAAGAAATTTGCGGGTGTTGACGTATTCGACATCGAAATTGACGAGCGCGATCCTGACAAACTGGTCGAAATTATTGCATCTTTAGAGCCTACCTTTGGCGGTATTAACTTAGAAGATATTAAAGCTCCAGAATGCTTTTATATTGAAAAGAAACTCCGAGAGCGCATGAAGATTCCTGTGTTTCATGATGACCAACACGGCACGTCGATTATTGTTGGTGCAGGTTTATTAAACGCACTAAAAATCGTCAACAAAAACATTGGCGATATTAAAATCGTCTGTTCAGGTGCAGGTGCAGCCGCGCTTTCCTGTTTAGATTTATTGTGTGCCATTGGCGCAAATCGTCATAACATTTACGTGGCTGACTCCAAGGGTGTGTTACATCACGGTCGGGCAATGGATGATAGTAAAGCGAAATACGCACAAGAAACAAACGCCCGTACATTAGCGGATGTTTTAGTTGGCGCAGATATGTTTTTGGGCTTATCGACCGCAGGTATTGTTACCCGTGATATGGTAGCAACGATGGCTGCTAGTCCGATTATTTTTGCTCTCGCCAATCCTACGCCTGAAATCATGCCTGAAGAAATTAAGGCCGTACGTAATGATGCCATTATTGCGACAGGTCGTTCAGATTACCCGAATCAGGTCAATAATGCCTTATGTTTCCCTTATATTTTTAGGGGCGCATTAGATGTTGGCGCAACCACCATTAACGAAGCAATGAAAATTGCCAGCGTTCATGCGATTGCCCGTATGGCTCATGTTGAACGTGATGAAGCTGCCGCTTATGGCGAGCCAAATAGTTTTGGCCCAGAATACATTATTCCTAAAGCCTTAGACCAACGCTTGATTATGGAAATTGCCCCTGCAGTTGCTAAGGCGGCAATGGACTCGGGTATTGCCACTCGTCCTATTCAAGATTTCCATGCTTATCGTCAAAAACTGTCTGAGTTTGTGTATAACTCGGCGTTTATTATGAAGCCTGTCTTTGCACAAGCGAAGTCTGCACCCAATAAGCGTATTGTTTTTTGTGAAGGCGAAGATGAGCGCGTCTTACGTGCCGTTCAAATTGTGGCTGATGAAGGTTTAGCACATCCATTATTAGTCGGTCGTGCAGCGACGATTAACAGTCAGATTGAAACTTTAGGTTTACGCATTCGTGCAGGTCAAGACTTCACGCTCATTGACCAAGACAACCTGCCCCACTACAGCGAATTTTGGAATTATTACCATGATTTAATGTGCCGTCGTGGTATGGGCGTTGAATTGGCGATGCGTGAAGTGCGTCGTCGAAGTACCTTAATTGGCGCACTGTTAGTGCATTTTGGCGAAGCTGACGGCATGATTTGTGGCACGTTTGGCCATTATCATTTGCATTTAGACTATGTCTCGCAAATTATTGGTCTCAATAATAACGCGCAAAACTTCTACGCCATGAATGTGTTAATGACCGAAGATCGCAATTTATTTATTGCCGATACTTACGTTAACCCAGAGCCTACTACTGCGCAAATTGCGGAAATGACATTATTGGCGGCAGAAGAAATTCGTCGTTTTGGTATTGTGCCGAAAGCAGCGTTGTTGTCGCACTCTAACTTTGGTACAGAAAACACCGCCAGTGCCATTAAAATGCGTCAAGCCTATGCCTTGATTCGTGCCAATGCGCCTGAGTTAGAAGTCGATGGCGAAATGCACGGTGATGCGGCACTGAACGAAGAAATTCGTCGTGCCACCTTCCCGAACTCTAATTTAACAGGCAACGCTAATTTATTAGTGATGCCCACTTTAGATGCGGCCAACATCGCTTTTAACTTGTTAAAAACTGCATCTGGCAGTGGCGTTACCATTGGTCCGATTTTATTAGGCGCGGCTAAACCTGTTCATATTCTTACGCCATCGGCAACGGTGCGTCGTATTGTAAATATGGCTGCTCTAACTGTCGCTGAAATTTTGGCGAAAGAGCATCAAGCTTAATTGCTTATAGGGTTATAAAACAAAGCCGACTTACGTCGGCTTTGTTTTGCCTGTACGGGTAATCTTAACGGGATATTTTTGATTATCCACCGCAAAAAATTGGCAATCTAGGATATTGAGGTATAGTCTATTTAATAGCGCCTTGCGCTTTTGGCTCAATAACTAAAAAATCCTCCCTGATGCGCAGGAAGCTAACAACATGGGAAAACCCTCGTTTAATACAGTAAACAACATAACGACAACTGCCAGCTCTTCACCCAAGACAGCTAAAACTCTTGATGAATTAACCCTCTATATTGCGCAACTCGAAGCTAAAAACACCGCACTCAGTCAACAAGTCTCCCAACTGCAAACGCAAAATTCTTTTCTGCACACTTTAATCGACAATATCCCCATTGCCATGTTTGTCAAAAATGCCCGTGATGATTTTCGTATCACTGAATGGAATAAAGCCGCTGAAGCCATTTTTGAAGTCGCGAAAGAGACGGTTATTGGCAGAACAACACATGACTTATGGCCAAAAGAACAAGCCGATATTTTTTTAGCGGACGACCAACGTGTTGCCCAAGAACAACGAGTGATTGATATTGCCGAAGAACAATGTCAAACCCAAAGTCGCGGCATCATGTTATTACATACTAAAAAAGTCCCCATTATCAATCCTCATGATGGTAAAACCGATTTTTTATTAGGTATTTGTGAAGATATTACCGAGCAAAAATTAACAAGAATGCGTGATGAATCTAGAACAGAAGTACTGTCTCTGATTATGATGGGCGCGCCAATCAACCAAATTTTAGACACTATTGTCGTCGCGATCGAACATACACATCCCCCCATGCTTTGTTCAATTTTACTATTACACGAAGATGGCAACCGTTTATTGGTCGCTGCTGCCCCTTCATTCCCCTCTTTTTATACCCATGCTATTCATGGCGCAGAAATTGGCGCACAGGCAGGGTCATGCGGCACGGCAGCCTACTATAAAAAACGAGTTGTTGTCTCAGATATTCAAACTGATCCCTTATGGCAAGACTATAAAGACCTAGCAGCCGCCGCACAGTTAGGCTCTTGTTGGTCAGAACCCATCATCAATAGTACAGGGCAAATACTAGGTACATTTGCGATGTACCATCACGATATCTATATTCCGACAACTCATGATATTGAAACCATTGTCAGCTCCGCACAACTCGCGGCCATTGCTATTGAACGTAAACTTGCCGAAGACCGCCTCCGAGAAAGTGAAGAGCGCCATCGTTTATTATTCACTCAAAGTAAAGATGCTTTAATTACGATTTCCCCCAATGATTTACACGCTTTCACCTCTGGTAATCAAGCGGTACTCAACATGTTTGGCATCGACAGCGAAGCTGAGCTGCTAAAATATGGCCCTTTTGATCTAGCGCCAACGTATCAACCAGATGGCCGTCTTTCTTCAGAAAAAGTATCAGAAATTATTGAAATTACGCAGCGTGAAGGTTCACATTTTTTTGAATGGACCAATAAACGGCTCAATGGTCAGGAGTTTCCCTGTGAGATTCTCGTTAATATGTTGGTCATTGCGGGCAAACCCGTTATCCAAGCTTCAATCAGAGACATTACCAAAGCTAAACAAGCCGAACTGGCATTACAACAACAAATCAAAGAGCTCACTCTGACGCAAGCAGCATTAAGGATTAGTGAAGAACGCTTTCGCATGTTATGGGAAACAACCACGGATGTCGTCTTAGTCTTAAACAATGAGGGCAATATACAGTATGCAAATCCCGCATTAAGCACTATTTTCGGCTATGAGCCTCGTGCCATCAAGCATCAAAATATTACCTTTTTACAACCGATACCGTTACGCAATGCTCATATTCAGGGTATGCATCGCTACTTAACCACAGGTAAAAAAAATCTGAACTGGCGTACCGTAGAATCCTTTGGACTACATGCTGATGGGCATCAATTTCCTATTGAAATCTCCTTCGCCCATGTGTTTGTAAATGAAACATCTTTGTTTGCGGGTTTTATTCGTGACGTAACTGAGCGCAAAAAAGCCGATCAACTACTCGCGCAAAGAACGCAGGAATTGCAAAGCAGTAACCAACAACTGCACCTTCTCACCGTTGAACTCGAGGCTAAAGTTTTCAACAGAACCAATGAGTTACAAAAAGCACTAGAACAAGCAAACTCAGCGACTCAAGCCAAAAGCGAGTTTTTGGCGATGATGAGCCATGAAATTCGCACGCCTGTGAATGGCATTATTGGCATGGCGCAACTTTTAGAAATGAGCCATCTTAATCCTGAGCAACAAGACTACATCAGTGCTATTCGCACCAGCAGTGACGCCTTATTAATTCTCATTAATGACATTTTAGATTTATCCAAAATAGAAGCAGGCAAATTAGAGCTGGAGCATCGTCCCTTTTTACTTCATAAAGAACTTGAAAGTATTCTGACACTCTATCGACCGCTGGCAGAAAAGAAAGCGCTTGTTTTAACAGGCCAATACGCCACTGATTTACCGCAAATAGCCGAAGGCGACCATCTACGACTACGGCAAATTATCGCCAATTTGATTGGCAATGCCCTGAAGTTCACACATCAGGGGCAAGTAACGGTCAGCGCATATTGTTCATCAGTCAATAACACGCAATTTATGCTTCATGTCAGTGTGACTGATACAGGAATTGGAATTCCCCCTGAACGTATGGATCGCTTATTTAAAGTATTCTCGCAAGTGGATTCGTCAACGACCCGACAATATGGTGGTAGCGGTTTAGGTCTCGCCATTTGTGCGCGCTTGGCGGAAGCGATGGGTGGGACGATTAGTGTTAATAGTGAGAATGGGAAAGGCTCAACTTTTGCCTTTCATGTGCTGCTGGGGATAACACAACAATTACCAGAAGAAGCTCTGTACACAACATTTGATGCCTCTAACAAACGCTTACCAAAAGTTTTAGTGGTTGATGATAACGTCGTTAATTTGGTGATTATGCGTAAGTTTTTAGCCAACTTAGGTATTGATGCCGATGTCGCCGCTAATGGTAGAGAAGCCATCGACTTCGTTCAACGAGATGATTTTGATTTAGTGTTTATGGATGTGCAAATGCCTGAAATAGATGGCCTTACCGCAACAAGGCTTATTCGAGAGCTGTCCTTATCGACACAGCCTTTTATTATTGCGCTAACCGCAAATGCTTTTGAAACCGACCGCGAACGTTGTTTAGCCGCAGGCATGAACGACTTTTTATCAAAGCCGTTTTTGTTTGATGATATTAAAAATAAATTGTCGAGTTTTTGGCAGGCTTAGAAAACTTAAAGAAATTCTCCCCTTTGCTAAAGAGGAGTTAGAGGGGATTTACTTCAAATTCTGCCAATTTTTTTATCACAAAAGGCAAGTTCAACGGCGGATACAAAGGTAATCCTTCCTCAAACACGATGGGTGCTTGTCCTTGAATCAAGGGTAATAAATACGACTGCCCTGCTTCACTTAACTGCCAACCATCTAAACTTAAAAAATCACGGGGAACACGTCGTTCAGGTGCGGCAACCTCAACTAATGGCACAGGTTGAATGCGCCATTGATAAGGGCTATCGGCTAGGCGTTGAATAATTGGACTAAAATTCTTTTGTCCCTGCAACGCCAATGTAACGGCTGCCTGACCTGTCGCTAGAGCTTGCTCAGAGTCAACCAGTGAGGCCAAATGTCGGGCAGAACGCTGCAAATAATCGGCGACAGACCAATGGCATTTATGGCCTAACTTCGAAGAAATTAACTCTGCCAGCATGGGGGCAATTCCACCTAATTGGCGATCACCTGCGGCATCTTGCAGGCCTGATGCATGTAAGGTTTTACCCTGACTATCAACTACACCTTCAGCAACGGCGACCACACAATAACCATACGTCTCAATTGTTTGTTCAACCCGATCTAAAAATCGCTGCTCATCAAAAGGAAGCTCTGGTAACAATAATAAATAGGCCTGTTTAGTGTCATGTTGAAATGCCAAACCACAAGCAAGGGTCAACCAACCGCTATAACGCCCCATAGTTTCCAAGATAAACACTTTACTTGAGCTACTCGCGACGGATGCTAAATCCATACTCGCTTCGCGTAATGATGTGGCTAAATATTTGGCAGCCGAACCAAAACCAATACTACAATCAGTTGCAGGTAAATCATTATCGATGGTTTTCGGAATATGAATCGCATTTAATGGATACGAAAACTGTGCCGCAACCGCCAGTACATCCTGACACGCTCGCGCAGCCCCACCGCCACCATTATAAAAAAAATAGCCAATATCGTGGGCGCGTAACACATCAACTAATCGCTGTGCTTCATTAGGCTGTAAAACATGACGACACGTGCCAAAAGCTGCCGAGGGACTTTGCGCTAAGCCCTGTAATTTATGTTCAGCAAGATGAGTGACATCAAATAAACGCTCGGCTAATACGCCTAATATGCCTTCATGCGCGGCATATAAAATGGCATCCGCAGGCGCGTGTTGTTGCCATGCCTGAATAACGCCTGCGGCGGAGGTATTGAGCATCGCCGTTGCACCACCCGCTTGGGCGTAGAGTGCGTTTTTGCCGTAATATTGATTGATGGTCATAAGGACTCAAGATGATTGTAGGGGCGAATGTATTCGCCCATGACAGATAAAAAAGGCGAATAAATTCGCCCCTACAGTTACTTCATCATCGGTTGCGCTTTTTTAATAAATGGCAAAAATAACAATACACTTAAAATCAATGCAGATAACAGCATCGTCACATCATTAAACGCCAATGTTGTTGCTTGTATAGAAACTTTTTGCTGCAACAAGGCAAGCGCCGCTTGTTGGCCGTTTTCGCCCAAATCACCCATTAAAAATGCGCCACTTTGCTCTAACATCTCTTGCACAGGAACACGTGTTGGGTCAGTGAGTGCCGCTAAATGCTGCCAGTGAAAAGCATAACGCCAATCCATAATGGTGTTAATCACCGCCAAACCCATTGCGCCGCCAATATTACGGGTCAGATTAAACAAGGCACTGCCGTTTTTCATTTCCGTCATTGGCAAGGTACTTAAAGCTAATTGCGACATGACAATCATGGCACACATTAAACCGACACCGCGTAAAATTTGTGGCCAAAACAATTCTTCCATGCCCGCTAAAGGGGTCATGTGTGAGTTCATCCACACACCAAATGAAGCCGTAATCAGACCAATGCCGACCAATATACGGGTATCCATTTTTGCTGATAATCGGCCGATATGCGGTGCGGTAATGAACATAGCAATGCCCATCACCATCATAATTTCGCCAATTTGAAGGCTATTAAAGCCGCGCACTTTGCCTAAAAATAACGGCACTAAATAGACCATGCCATATAAACTGACACCGACGACAAAAGATATCACAGAGCCAATGGCAAAGTTACGATTAGCAAAGACGCGTAAATTCACAATCGGATTGGCATTAGTAAAACTTCGCCAAAAAAAGACAAGTCCACCGAGCAATCCGATGACGCTACTGATAACAACCGCTTCTTCGGCAAACCAATCATGGCGAGGGCCTTCATCAAGCGTGTATTCCAAACTGCCTAAAAATAAGGCCATGCTTAACAAGCCTAACCAATCAATAACGTGCCATAGCTTCCAGTCGGGTTTATCAATGTCCAAATACGCCCAAACGATACTGGCAATGATTAACGCAGGGGCAAGATTGATTAAAAACATCCAATGCCACGAAAAATGATTGGTCAAAAAGCCGCCCAAGGTTGGTCCAACCGCAGGTGCAAGCGTGGAAGCCATACTAACTAACACAATCGGCATCATACGTTTTTCAGGAGGGAACAGCATGAACAACGCGGCCATCGTCGTTGGAATCATCCCGCCGCCCAAAAAGCCTTGAATCGTTCTAAACACTAATAACGACGGTAAACTCCATGCAAAGGCACAGGCCAAACTGGCCAACGCAAATCCTGTTGCACTAATGACAAAATAAATGCGCGTTGACATCATGCGCGATAAATAACTCGATAACGGAATCGCAATCACTTCGGCAATTAAATAACTGGTTTGTACCCATGCTATTTCGCTCGAACTGGCACTCATGCCCGCTTGTAATTCATTTAACGAACTGGCAACGATTTGAATGTCTAAAATCGCCATAAAATTGCCAAAAATCAACGCACAAAAGGCAATCCATGCCCTTTTATACGCGGCTTTTTGCTCGGGGGTTTCAGCCGAAGTCGTGGTCATTTGAGACTTACCGTCACTTCAGCCGACATTCCCGGCCTTAATACCAACAATTCATTGCCGCTATCTAGTAACACTTTTACCGATAAACGCTGGACAATTTTATTAAAATTACCTGTGGCATTGTCAGGCGGCAACAACGCAAACTCAGCACCCGAGGCAGGCGACACACTTTGAATATGACCCAGAAAATGTTGTTTAGGATAGGCATCGACTTTAATTTCGGCACGTTGACCGACTTGCATTTGGGTTAATTGCGTTTCTTTAAAGTTAGCTTCAACAAAGACATTCGCTAACGGCACAATGGCTAACAAACGACTACCACCAACGACACGACTGCCCAAACGGGCGGCAAAATTGCCAATTACTCCATCAATCGGCGCACGCACTTCGGTGGCCGCCAAATCTAATTCAGCGAGTTTTAGTGTGGCTTTTGCCGCTGCTATTTCCGCTAAGGCTTGTTCACGCCCCGACCCCACACTTTTCTTTTGCGCTTGCGCGGCAGCAATACTGGCCGCAGCACGTTGACTGTTGGCGACGGCTGATTGATAAGCAGCAACCGCACTTTCTAAACGCTGTTTCGTCGCCACACCTTCCGCGACTAAGGCTTTGGCACGTTGCCATTCTTGTTGCAATCTTAACTCTTCCGCTTTAGCGGCTTGGAGATTGGCTTGGGCTTCATTAATTAATTCGCCTTGGGTATTTTCTTGTTGGCCGTTGGTGGTTAACGCCGCCTCACGCATGGCAACTATCGCTTTAGCATTTGCTACTTTCGCTTGATAATCGGCATCTTCAATTTTTAGCAGTAAATCGCCTGTTTTAACGGCTTGATTGTTTTTGACTAACAAATGCACAATCTCACCGCCGACACGCGGCGTAATAAATGTGGTGTCAGCTCGAATATAAGCGTTATCGGTGGTCTCATGAAAACGGCCATAACTATACCAACGTATGCCCAAACCAATCGCAGCAATGACTAACAAGCCAATAATAATAAACGGTAACTTTTGCGATGATGCGTTACTCATAAGTCGGGACTCAAAGGTGAATAGTTGGCTTGTATTTTATGATGCTGGCTGATAATGTACTGAACAGTACAGTTCAATTCAAGTTATTATGATGAAAAAAATAAAACTCAGTTTTTCCTGCTGTCCCGCCACTCCCCGCGGTGAATTACGCCGAGATGCCTTGTTAGACGCAGCACGACAGATTTTTTTAGAAAAGGGCTATTCTGGCACGAGCATTGATGAAGTTGTCCAACGAACAGGCGGCTCTAAAGCCAGTGTTTATAAATACTTTGGCAGTAAAGAAGGCTTATTTGCCGAGATGTTTGGCACACATTGTCAGGTTTTTTTAGCGACATTACAGATTCCTAATGAACTCAGCGATAATCTCGAACAAACATTGACCCAATTTGCGGAACGCGTCTTAGTAGCCTTTGTTGACCCTGAACGCATTGCCATGATTCGCGCATTAGTTGCCGAAGCGGCACGGTTTCCTGATTTGGCTGAAATGGCCTACAACACAGGGCCTAAATATGGCTTAGGCTTATTGGCTGATTTTCTACAACGCCACCATCAAGCGGGCGTGATCAACTGCCCTCACCCTGACATTGCCGCTATTCAATTTATGGAGATGATAAAAGGTCATGTTCAATGGCGTGCGTTATTAGGCTTACCTGCCTTTCCTGACCATCTCAATCGTGAAAATTATATTAAAGAAGCAATACGGGTCTTTTTACGAGGCTATCAGGTATGAGAAAGCTGTTGTTGAGTCTGATGTGTTTGCCACTATTGGCACAAGCACAAAACTTACCCGAAACCGTTAAATTAGCTCTCGCTTATCATCCACAGCTTCAAGCCGCCGAACAAAACATCGTCGCAAAACAAGCGTCTGTCAGCCTCAGTGAAAGCGCATTAAAGCCGCAATTATGGCTATCAGGTGAAATAGGTCGTTCGAGCTTAGAAACGACCGCACCTTTTCCTGAGTCGGGTGGGCGTTGGCCAAATACGATTAACTTGTTACTGAGTCAGCCGCTTTATACCTCAGGTGCGCTCAATACGGCGGTTGATATTGCCAAACTCAATGTTTCCGTCAGTGAGCAACATCGGGAAGCACTACGCGTCAATATCGCCATTCAAGCGATTGCCGCATATGCCGCAATTGTTCGTGACCAATCTTTATTAGCGTTATATCAACAATCCCTTAAAACGCTACAACAAGCGAAAACGGATGCCGATAAACGCTTTAAAGCAGGCGAAGTCACTAAAACGGATACGGCACAAGCGGCGGCACGTTTAGCCGAAGGCGAAGCTCAAATTACCCAAGCACAAGCCAACATTGCGGTAAGTGAAGCACAGTTTTTTCGCGTGACAGGCGCAACAGCACACAATGTCAACTCAGATTTACCTGTATTAGCCATTCCTGCGGACTTAAATGCTGCGCTAGAAAAGTCCTTGCAATCTCCTTCTATTAAAGCCGCGCAAGAAGAAACATTAGCCGCACAAAAAACCATTCATTTAGCCGAAGCCGAAAACAAAGTACGCGTGACTGCCGAAGCCCGCGCAACCACTCAAGATAATACTGACTTTGGCTATGACCGCATGAATGGTTGGGGTGTTTATATCAAAGCACAAGTCCCTCTGTACGAAGGTGGCCGCAGTGTTGCTAAAGTGAGCGAGGCCAGCGCGTACACCAGTGCCGCACAACGGAACACCGACAATATTACCGCCGACGTTAAACAGCAAATGACGACCGCGTGGCAACATTGGCAAGCTGCAAGTGCCCGTGTTCCTGCTTATCAAGCACAAGTAAAGGCCGCAGAATTGGCCTTAGACAGCACGCGTAAAGAGCTAAACGTCGGCACTCGCACGACGCTAGACTTATTAAATGCCGAACGCGAACTGTTATCGGCTAAAATTAATCTATTATTCAGTGAGCAAGATAAAAGCCTCGCCTCTTACCAGATTTTAGCGGTGATTGGCGATTTGTCGGTATTAACCCACGAGTAAACCATCATGAGCCATCAGGGTACGTTATCGGAAGAAGATTTTAAGGTAGAAGGTCATTGCTGCGCAGTGACTTTTCCTGCCATTAAAACAATGGAAAATGGTATTGATTTTCAAGCAGATGAAGCCGTAAAGGCTTATATGGCGGAGCATTATAAAATGACATTAACGACATCAAATACAAAGAAAACTGATAATGAAGCGCTGACCATTATTAAAGATAAAGAAAATGGACATACTCTTGGGGCTCTTCAATCGCAACTTCGCCTTCATGACTTGGCGGGAAATTACAGTGAGGCTATCAATTTATGCCATCAAATATTAGAAGTCGATGGCTATTTCAATGGTTCTTTTCATTTTTCACACTCTGTTTATCTAGATAGAATTGCCACATATTACAAACTATCTGGAAATGAACTACTAGCAAACAGTTATAATAAACAAGCTTATGAAATGAGAATGGCGTGTCGGTAAATACAGGACATATACACGTAGTAGCCATAACCCGACCTACGCAGCTAATCACTTACCCGTACCATGCTAATCGCATCAAAGGGACACACCGCATAACACTTAGCACAGCCTGTACAATCATCCGCATTATGCAACACCGCACTCTTCTTGCCCCAGCCATTTGGCCGTTCTGCTTCCAACCACAGCACATGCGGTGGGCAAACTGCAACACAACGACCACAGCCAGTGCAGTCGTCTGTATTGATTAGAGGAAGCGCCAACGGTATTTTTCCTAGCATTAAGGCACACCCCAAAGCTACGGTTTAGCCAAATAATCCGCCATCGCCGCAAAGAGCACAAAACAGCTTTCTAATACTTCATCAAACGGTTGGGCAAAACCACTATGTACCCAGCGCATGACTATATGGACATTTGCGCCATTTAAGCCTGCGGTGAGCAAATCCACATTCAAGCCTGTTTCGGCAAATCGGGGAAACATCACTTGGCCAAATTGCTGTAACAGCGTATCAAAACTACTCATGGTGTCGCGAATCAATACTGCATTTTCAAAACGTACATGCGGCACATCAATAAATAAAATACGGGCAATACGAGGATCATTCGACACGTAACGTAAAAACACCGTGAGTCCCAGCCGAATCAAATGTTTTGGCTCTTTGTTTTCTTCCGCTAATATCGTACTAATAATGACCTGCTGCATGCCCTTAATCAGTCGCTGATATATCGCCACTAATAATTCTTCGTGATTTTTAAACGACTCATAAAAATAGCGTTCGGTGAGTTTAGCTTCGGCACAAATTTCACGCACCGTCACGCGATAAAAACCGTGCGTACCAAAACATTGTAAGCCCGCTTCTATTAACTTTTCGTAACGCTCAGCTTGCCGTTGTTCGGCGCTCACTCCACGAAAACTACGGCGTTTTTTATCTGACAGCTCTTTGTCATCGGTCAATGGTTCAGTCATTTTGAAAAATAACTCACTAATTTCGATTTCAGATGTTGACATCGCTTGTTGTCAATTATAAAGTTGACAACACACAATGTCCACAACTTACGCATTGCTTGGCAATGATTGTGTTTTGGGAACAGTAAATGACCAACAGGCATTTACTGTGAGCAAATAAACAATCACCGCGTAGGTTATAACAACCTAGTTGGTATTAAGTAAATGACAACGATTAGTCCTGATTATCAAGTTATTGTCGTCGGCACAGGTTTTTCTGGCCTCGGAATGGGTATTGCCTTGAAAAAAGCAGGCATCAACTCCTTTGCCATTTTAGAAAAAGCCGATGATGTTGGCGGCACATGGCGCGACAACCATTACCCTGGTTGTGCTTGTGACGTGCAATCACACCTATATTCTTTCTCGTTTGAGCCTAATCCAAACTGGACACGGATGTATGCGCCTCAGCCAGAAATCAAAAAATACTTGCAACACTGTGCGCGTAAATACGGTTTAATGCCACAAATTCAGTTTGGCCAAGAAGTCAAAAAAGCTATTTATGACGAACAAAATAAACTTTGGCGTTTAGAAACAGCCGCAGGTAAAACGATTACCTCGCGTATGGTCGTTTCAGGCATGGGCGGTTTAAGTACCGCTGCTTACCCTAATATCAAAGGCTTAAATACCTTTAAAGGCAAAACCTTCCACTCACAGGATTGGGATCACGATTACCCATTAACAGGTAAACGTGTTGCCGTGATTGGTACAGGCGCAAGTGCAATTCAATTTGTGCCGCAAATCGTGCCACAAGTCGCGCATTTAGACTTATACCAACGCACACCACCGTGGATTATGCCGAAGCCTGACCGTGAAATTACTTCAGCCGAACGCACTTTGTTTAAATATGTGCCCAAAAGCCAAGAGGCAATTCGCAACGCCATTTACTTGCAATTAGAAAGTCGTGTTTTAGGTTTTGTACTCAATCCACGCGTCATGAAATTACCTGAACTCCAAGCACGTCGTCATATTCGCCAAGCGATTAAAGACCCTGTTTTACGGAAAAAAGTGACACCCGATTACGCTTTTGGTTGTAAGCGAGTGTTGATTTCTAATGATTATTTACCTTCTTTAGCCAAACCGAATGTTGATGTCATTAGTCATGGCATTAAAGAAGTACGAGCGAATAGCATCGTCACCGATGACGGCCAAGAACGCATCGTCGATGCCATTATTTATGGCACAGGCTTTAAAGCGCAAGACCCTATTCCGCGTGGCGCAGTGTTTGGCAAAAAAGGCGTTGATTTAATTGATACATGGCAACAAGGCGCACAGGCCTATTTAGGCAGTGCGGTGAATGGTTTCCCTAACTTCTTTATGTTGATGGGGCCAAACACAGGCTTAGGTCATAGCTCGATGGTGTTTATGATTGAGTCACAAATTGCCTATGTCATGGACTGCTTAAAACAAATGCAAAAAAATGGCTGGAAAGAAGTCGATGTTCGTGCTGAAGCACAACAAAGCTTTAATACCGACTTGCAAGAAAAGCTAGGCAACTCGGTGTGGAGTACGGGCTGTAAGAGTTGGTACGTCAATGCGGATGGCAAAAACACGACGTTATGGCCGGGCTTTACCTTCGACTTCCGTCGTCAAACTGCCAATTTTGACGCTAAAAACTATGCGGTTGAGCAGTAAAAATCCATCACCCCAACCCTCTCCCAATCGGAGAGGGAATAACACTCACCATTTTCAGATTTAGGAAAACACTCATGAAATTATTTGCTAACAAAGTCGCGGCGATTACAGGTGCAGGTTCAGGTATTGGTCGGGCGTTGGCTCTCAATTTAGCCCAACAAGGCTGTCATTTAGCGTTAAGCGATGTCAACGAACAAGGCTTAGCGGAAACAGTTAAACAGGCTCAGTCTTTTGGTGTCAAAGTCACTAGCCAAAAATTAGATGTTGCCAATAAAGACGGTGTTCATGCGTGGGCAGATAGCGTGGTTCGAGACCACGGCAAAGTAAATCTTATCTTCAATAATGCGGGCGTTGCTTTGGGTAGTACCGTCGAAGGCATGAGCTACGACGAATTAGCATGGGTGATGAATATTAACTTTTGGGGCGTTGTTTACGGCACGAAAGCCTTTTTACCGTACCTAAAAGCATCAGGCGATGGCCATATTGTTAATGTATCGAGTGTATTTGGCCTTTGCGCACAACCGACACAAAGCGCGTACAACGCCAGTAAATTTGCGGTGCGTGGTTTTACCGAAGCCTTGCGTCAAGAATTAGATTTAGAAAAAGCCCCTGTCAGCGTGACCTGTGTTCACCCCGGTGGTATTAAAACCAATATTGCCAAAGCAGCAAAGATGAATGACAGCATCAGAAGCGTTGGTTTAGACCCGTCAACCAGCACTAAAAATTTCGAGAAAATGTTCCGCACCACACCCGCAGAGGCGGCTAACGTTATTTTGAATGCCGTACAAAAAGACTCTCGCCGCGTGTTAATTGGTGGTGATGCCTATGTCATTGATGCGATGCAACGTTTGTTGCCAACGAGCTATCAAAGACTGGTAACAATGGGTACACGGTTTATGAAGTAACTGTCGTCAAGCAGGGTGGATTAATAACCCACCCTACAACTAAGTACATCAACAAAAGTTTATTTGTATTTTCCGTTCGCACTGAGCTTGTCGAAGTGTTTGCTGCCAATGGTTCGACAAGCTCACCATGAGCGGTGAAACTTTTGTGTAGGTACTTAAACTAGCTCTTTTACAGCAATAGACTCATCGACCAATCGGCTAGGCTCAATCACAATACCCTCTGTGATTATTTTTTTACTTAGCATAAATTCTTGTGGTCGGTTAATGCAGTCTGCTGCAATTAAACGCCCTTCTTTGAAATAAAAAGCAGCAAAACTACGACTGGCCAGTTTATCGCCACGAATGACAACATGGTCATAACCTTGGCTTAAGCCAGCAATTTGTAATTTTAGATCGTATTGATCCGACCAAAACCACGGCAAGCTTTTGTATGCTTTCGTCAAGCCACACAGCGTAGCCGCCGCTGTTTTACCCTGCTCGCTCGCATTGGGAACGGATTCCAAACGCATTCTACGGCCATAAATCGCATTAAAGTGATTAGCACAGTCGCCCGCTGCAACAACATTGGAGTCGTTGGTACGGCAAAACTCATCAACAATAATACCATTATCGACTTCAATACCCTCCTCCTGAGCCAATTCAACATTGGGTAATACACCTACGCCAATAATCACTAAATCCGCAGGAAACTCTACACCATTAGCACACAGCACTTTTTCTGCACGTCCGTCGCCAGTAATTGCCTTAACTGAGATACCTGTATGAATTTTTACACCTTCTTCACGGTGAATACGGGTATAAAACTCAGATAGCTCAGGTGCGGTGACCCGTTGCAAAATTCTGTCGGCCATTTCTAGCACTACCACATCCATACCCTGCTTTCTTAGTGCAGCCGCCGTTTCTAAGCCAATATAACCGCCACCAATAATCACCGCTCGTTTGTCTTTGGCAACATAGGGCTGAATGCCTGTCACATCGGCAATGTTTCGCAAATAATGAACGCCCGCTAGCTCTTCACCGACAATAGCTGCTTTTCTGACGCGAGCGCCCATGCACAACGCGAGTTTGTCATAGGCAAGTTGCGTGCCGTCGTCGAGCGTGAGTATTTGTTGCACTCGATTGATAGCCGTCACCCGACCTTGCTTAAACTGGATGTTATTTTTTTCATAAAATGCCGCAGGACGAATCAGTAAATCATCAACAGTTTTTTCACCCGCCAAAAATGTTTTAGACAAAGGTGGGCGATGATAAGGCAGATAAGGCTCGTCACCGATGACCAAAATATCACCGTCCCAACCCTCCTGACGCAAGCTGGTTGTCAGTTGCGCCGCCGCATGACTTGCACCAATAATAATGGCTATTTTGTTGGTCATAGGGAATTATCCTGTATCTTCTGAACTGAGCTGAAACACATTGATTGCATGTAACTCATGTTAAATCCTGATGCTTTTTATTGGCTTACCTGACATTCACTTAAATTCAAACTGAATATTATCATCAAGCCCATGAGTTTTAACGTAACGCTCTAGCCCCAGTATTGAGCTATAGGGTGCATTACGCATCATAAAATTGATAGCCCATGCAGGTAAATCTTCACCAGGGTTTACATAACCTTCTAAGTCAAGCTTGATTGATTCATTACTGAGTGGTGTGATTTCAATTTTAAACGTAAATTCCTGCGCACGAATCACACCCCGTACTTTCGGAATATAGTCGGGTAATGCATTAAAACGAAGCACCAATTTTCCTGTTTGTTTTGAATATGGCTCAATCACAGCACGCAATACCGTATCTCGATCTGGAAATGGTGTTGGCACATTCACCTTTAGATAAAAAAGAGACTCTCTTGAAGAAACTTTTTTGAGTAGTTTTGAATCCAAACACTCCCAAAACCATCGCTTCCAACTATCACCACCCACTAGCGCCATTGCTGTTTGTTCCATAGGCACTTTGATAGTGGCTTCTATCTTGAATGTACGGGTATGCTTGCCTTCTTCTTGTTTATACCATGCCTGAATGCCGCGTCGTTTATCATTTTTAGATTGTATCCAAATATCTTTTTGCCCTTTTTCTTGAAGATAATCCAGATCATTATCATCAGATGCTGCATTAGCAACTCCTACCCACAAAACAAGCATTAGCTTTAGAACAAGATGACAATAACGACGTTGGTAATCACCAAAAATGTCATAGAGAGACGTTTGCAGTGAGTGCTTACGTTCAAAACCGAGACACTGAATCATGGACATACCCGTTAAATTGATAAAAAATTTCCCACATAAGGAATACAACGCTACGTAACATTCGTTTATTTGGGTTACGCAGCGTGTACATTTATGCTTTAGCGGTAAGTTTTACCATCATCTTGGCATAACCTCTAACAAAGTTAGACTGAACAATTTCAGGCTCGCTCAACACTTCGATGTTGTCAAAACGTGCTAACAACTCTTCCCACAAGATACGCAATTGCAATTCAGCTAAACGATTACCCATACAACGATGGACACCAAAGCCAAAGGACAAATGATTACGCGCACCTTTACGGTCAATAATAAAATCGTCAGGGTTTTCAATGGCGCGTTCGTCACGATTACCTGAGACATACCACATCACCACTTTATCGCCTTTTTTAATCAGTTGACCATTTAGCTCAACATCTTGTTTGGCAATACGGCGCATATAAGCTAACGGGGTTTGCCAACGAATAATCTCTGACACCATATTGGGAATGACACTTGGGTTCTTTTTAAGTTTAGTAAATTCATTGGGAAACAAATTCAACGCATAAACACCGCCAGACATGGAGTTACGCGTGGTGTCATTACCACCCACAATTAACAAAGCCAGATTACCCATAAACTCCATCGGCTTTTTAATTAAGTCTTCGGTATCTTTAGAATAAACCAGCATACTCATCACATCGTAGCCCATTGGTACGCCTGCGGCTTTTTGCGCGGCTTTTTTATACCAAAGCTCGGAGAATTGTTTGGTCATCTCAAAAGCAGCGTTATAAAACTCATCATTGCTACTACCCGGCCCACCTGTCGCTTGTGGACTGCCTGCAATAATGTCCGACCAATAAACCAACTGATGACGTTGTTCGTAAGGAAAATCAAATAATGTGGCTAACATGCGCGTCGTCAATTCAATAGATACGTTTTCTACCCAATCAAAAGGCTTATTGACAGGCAACGCGTCTAAAACTTCTTGGGTGCGAGAACGAATCAAGCCTTCTAACTCTTTTAAGTTTTTAGGGGCAACCACATCTTGCACCGCCTGACGCTGTTTATCATGCTTGGGTGGATCCATAGCAATAAACATTTCTGCGGGTAAACCTTCGGGTGTTTGACCAATAATAATCGCAGGTTCGGCAGAAAATAAGTCATGGTTTTTATCTACAAAAACAATATCTTCGTAACGAGTCACCGACCAAAACGCCCCAAATGGACTATTTTTTTGATAGTGAACAGGACACTCATCACGTAAGCGCTTAAAGTAGGGATTTACTTGATGTTGTCGATATAAAAACGGATTACTGACATCAATGTCTTCTAGTTTTACGGTTGACACATCGGGAATTGGCTGTTCAATAAACTCCTCAAACGGTTTGGTTTGCAATACCTTATGTTTTACCGTTTGAAAAATCTGCACGCCTTTCACTAGCATAGGAATAGGCACATTCGCCGATACTTTTTCGACCACAAAGTTTGAAGCCTTTTCAATAGCAGGTACTTTTTCTAGCTCGGTAATAACCGAAGATGCTTTTTCAATAGCAGATGTTAAGAGGCTCATAATTTTCACCAAATCATCTAGACGTTTTTTCAATTACTTTTATCAAGTAACTGCTTGTTATATTGATGCTTTTTGCATCACATTTGAAACTCTGGTAAATGCACGATCATGCCATTCATGGCATCTGATGCTTTAATTTGGCAAGAAAGACGGGATGTTGGTGTTTTTTCGGGGGTCATTTCGAGCATTTGTAACTCATCGGGATTGATGCTGCCCGCCGCTTTTATCCATTGGCTATCAACAATGACATGACACGTTCCACAGGCGCACGCACCACCACAATCGGCATCAATACCTGGTACGCCATTATCCATCGCTATCTGCATCAAGGACTTGCCCACTTCAAGCTCAACCTGATGTTGTTTGCCATCATGCTCTACAAACGTAATATTGCCCATGAATCTATCTCCCGTGTTGAATTGAACACACTAATGACTTTTAGAAATATCAGCGTGCAACTTAGTCATCTTAGAATAGGATGATACCAAGCGTTATGACAGGTCATTTCTTGACAAATAGAGGTCATTAAAAGACACTGATAGAATTTACATGGAGCAATTAAGATGTCTGACGCACATTATTTTGCCGAAGATATTGCCAATATCCCTTCCAATTACTCGCGTATTATTGGTCGTGAGCTAGGTTTACAAATTCGAGACTTGCCTAAATTATTAAAATTTACCCAATTAAGCCCTGAGCAGTTTTTGCAAGAAGACATTTTGCTCACTACACGACAGCAAATTCAAATCCTTAATAACGCGTTGCAACTGTCACCTCATCAAGATTTTGGTTTACGTTTAGGTCGTCACCTAACACCTGCTACACATGGCGCAATGGGCTTTTTGGTCAATAGCAGCCCTAATTTGATGATGGCGTTACAAGCATTTCAGAGTTTTGTGCCAACCAGAATGAGCTTTACGCGCTTAAATTTTCAAACTAAGCAAGATTGGGTTGAATGTGAGATTAAGTTTGACGCGGTCTTAAATGCGGAAGTTTATCGCAGCCTATTAGAATGTTGTTTAATGGTCTTTGTCGCGTGTGCCGAGTTTATTATTGGTCGTCCCTTAACTGAGGCTCATATTGATTTTAGCTTCGCGAAGCCCAGCTATAGCCATGTGTATAGCGATTATTTTGCAGGGAGTTACCAATTTTCAGCATCACATTCAAGCATCAAAATCCCTTTAGACATTTGTCATATTGTCAATGTCTCAGCAAACCATGAAAACTATGTTTTAGCGATGAAACAATGTGAAATCATGTTGTCACAATTAAAATCACACAAATGTAGCACCACCTACCAATTACAAAAAATGATGCTATCGCAACCCTTAGGCACACTCAGCGAAGAAGATGCTGCGGCCGCACTCTTTATTAGCAAACGCACGCTTGCACGCCGTTTAGAAAAAGAAGGCAGTAGCTATACAGATATTCGTGAAAAATTGCTATCAGAACAAGCCAGTAGCTATTTGCGTGACAGTCAAATGTCGGTAGAAGCCATTGCCTTGCTACTAAACTACCATGACAGTGCTAATTTTCGCCGCGCTTTTAAACGTTGGCGAAATCTTTCTCCCACACAATACCGCGAGCAGTTTACCAAAGAGGCTTCGACTCCTCTCAGCCAGCATAAAAATGTACTCTGAGCGGAGTCGAATGGCTAGATAAGTTAATACAACAGAATCTTGATAACGCATCATCATTTTTACCGCCACGCTTGCCATGCACACAAAATAAGCATATTTTAAATAGCAATATTTCAATAATTGTTGAATAGTTGAAATATGAATTCTATTAACGCAGCCCTGATTTTTGAATGTCTTTCCTATAGCGTCAGACTCGACATATATCGCTTATTGGTTAAAAAAAGCATAGAAGGCATGGTCGCGGGCGAAATTGCCGCTACCCTCTCCATCCCTGCAAGCAATTTATCGTTTCACTTAAAAACACTGACACAAGCAACATTACTTAACGTTGAGCAAGAAGGACGCTTTTTACGTTACAAAGCTAACTTAGCGTTAATGCTAGATGTCATCGCTTATTTAACCGAAGAATGTTGTGCTAATCATCCTGAACATTGTGCCAATTTACGTTCGGCTTCAAATTGTCGCCCAGAGGTGCTACCACCGCTTGTTACCGACAGGGAAACACCATGAACCACACCAACTCCTCCGACATTCGCCACTCATGGTTTGAAGCCTTGCAAAAGTGGCCAAAACAGCAGCCTCATATTTTTCTTGTTATTGCTGTTTGTGTTTGGTTTGCTTTATACCAAAGCCTTATACCGCTGGCCGAAATGATAGTGGCGTGGTTGCCTGTTGATAGAGCAAGTCATTTGGGTGGGGCATTGCAGTTCTTTTTTTTTGATACGCCTAAAGTGTTGTTATTACTGACAGGTATTGTTTTTGTCATGGGCATGGTCAACTCGTGGTTTACGCCTGAGCGGACTCGCGCTTTATTGGCTGGACGTAGTGAAGGCGTTGCCAATGTCATGGCGGCCTCACTCGGTATTGTCACGCCTTTTTGCTCGTGTTCAGCCGTGCCTTTATTTATTGGTTTTGTGCAAGCAGGCGTGCCATTAGGTGTCACTTTTTCCTTTCTTATTTCTGCGCCCATGGTCAATGAAGTCGCATTGACGCTATTGCTGAGTATGTTTGGTTGGCAAGTCGCCTTGCTGTATTTAGGCTTAGGTTTGGCCGTGGCTATTGTCTCAGGCTGGATAATTGGTCGGTTAAAGATGGAGATGTATTTAGAAGATTGGGTACGCAATATGCCGCATGTTGACCCGAATTTGACGCTCGATAGTATTCCCCTCAGTGAGCGTATTGCTGCGGGCTTTGCCAGTGTTCGTGAAATTGTTGGCAAAGTATGGCCTTATATTTTGGCGGGCATTGCCATCGGTGCACTGATACACGGTTATGTACCTGCCGATTTTATGGCCTCAATCATGGGTAAAGAAGCATGGTGGGCGGTGCCTGCGGCCATTTTGATCGGCATACCAATGTACACCAATGCCGCAGGCGTGATTCCTATTGTTCAAGCATTATTAGCCAAAGGTGCTGCATTAGGCACAGTGTTGGCATTTATGATGAGTGTGATTGCCTTGTCACTTCCCGAAACTATTATTTTGCGTAAAGTGCTTAAACCACGTTTGATTATTACCTTTGTTTCGATTGTGGCAACAGGTATTTTAATTGTCGGTTATGTTTTTAACTGGGTGTTATAACCTCGGAGAGAGATGATGAAAGAGATAAAAGTCTTAGGCACAGGTTGTGCTAATTGCAAAGCGACCATTACTTTAATTGAGCAGGTAGCTAGTGTTAAAGCCACTCCCATTAAGTTAGAAAAAGTCCAAGAAATGCAAGATATTATCAGTTACGGCGTGATGTCTACACCTGCTGTGGTAATTGATGGCAAAGTCGTTCATGCGGGTGGAGTGCCAAGCCGAGACAAAATTAATAGCTGGTTTAGCGTCTAAGTTGAACAAATAGGACTTACGCATTTTGCCAAAATTAGCGCGTTTTGTGAGCATAAAGGCATTGAAAATGCCTGAAATGTGAACAAATAAGCGATAACCGCGTAAGTCCTAACAAAAAGAGAGTCCGCACATGACCAGCGAAAAACCTAAAATGACTTTTCATGTTCACGCTCATCGGGTGGATGCCCACGGTAGTCAAGCTCGGTGTAAAGCGGCAAATCTAAGCATTGACACGGATTTAGCAGGCCGTGCCGATGCGTTTAATCCTGCCGAGTTATTATTGGCGGCCTTAGCGGCTTGCATTATTAAAGGCATAGAGCGCGTAACACCAATATTGCACTTTCAATTAAATGGCGTTGAAGTCAATATCACGGGCATACGCCAAGATACTCCGCCAAAAATGGAGTCGATTAGCTATGAGATTATTGTTGACACTTCTGAAAATGACCATCGTTTAGCGTTGCTTCATGACAATATCAAAAAGTACGGCACTGTTTTTAATACCATCGTCACGGGAACGGCACTCTCAGGCATTATGCGGAGAGCCAATTAGGTTCGCTTAATCAACCCTTAGACTCCGCTCAGGGAGCGTTTTTGCGCTAACTGAGCGGAGTTGAGGTGGTTGAGCGAAGTCGAATCCAAGCCTATAAAACCGCTTAACTGACCTGCATTCCCCCAACCACACGTTTTACTTACTCCGATGCTCAAACACGCCCATCCAATCATCAGGCAACAACTCATAACGCAACTCATCAATACGCTCTAAGTACATACTGTATAACTTACGATTAGGATCTCCTTTATGTAACTCACGAAGGATTTTTTCTGCGGCATCCCATTCACGGCTGTAGTAATGCGCTAAGGCAGCGTTGTATTGCTCAACGCGTTTAATTCGACCTTCACTCGCATGTTCTAACCGACAGACAGGCTCATACACACAGACTGGCTCGCGCTTACCTTTGACAATAATTTTATCGACAATACGATATAAAAATTGGGGGGCTAAATCATAAGTACCCTCGCCGACTAACAACTTTAAATCATAAAACTTAGTTAAACTTTCTAAGCGTGAACCTAAATTGACGGCATCACCTAAAACCGTATAAGTCCGACGATACATTGATCCCATGTCACCCACGTTCATAAAACCCGTGTTAATACCCACGCCAACATTCACTTCTGGCAAGCCTTTGGCAACAAAAATGGGTTTCAACTCCTCTACTTTTTGCAACATACTCAATGCCGCATCAATCGCATGTTCCGCATGGTCGGCATCTAATAGTGGCGCGTTCCAAAAAGCCATGACCATATCGCCCACATATTTATCAATTGTACCGTTATGCTCAAAAATAATGCCTGTAATGGGGGTAAAAAACTCATTGAGCAACTGCTTGAGCTTGGTCGCTTTTAAGCCTTCTGAAATCGTCGTAAAGCCCCGAATATCCGAAAACAAAACCGTCATGTGACGCGACTCACCATCTAAACCCGCTAAGTGATGATTTTCTAGCATCCGCTCGACATGAGCAGGAGGAACATACTGCCCAAACAACATTTTCAACTCACGTTTTTGGGTATTCGTACGCAAAAAGCCTGAGCCAATATTGAGAATCGCAATACAAAATGTTGATAAAATCAGAATCGCTAATGGTAAATCATAATGTGCGGCTTTCCATGCTGCCAAGTTTGTCAGTATTAATACCGCTAACCAGCCTCCAGCAACCGCCAACATAAACGCGGGTTCAAGCATCGGCAAAATCCATACAAAGGCTAAACCACTGAGTAATAAAATCACAAAGGTTAAGCCCGGCTCCCAGTCAGGACGGTAATACATGTGAGTCACAGTATCGGTGCTTTGAATAATGGCATCTAATAAATTGGCGTGAACTTCTACCCCTGGATAACCCGTTTCCAGTGGTGTCGTGCGTAAGTCAGTTAAACCTAATGCAGATGTACCGACCAATACAATTGCACCTTTTAATGAGGGAATCGCATTAGGATTGCTTAAAACATCAGTTGCAGAAATATAGGGATAGCTGTGTGCTCGACCTTTATACGGAATCAAAGCAACACCCGATTCATCGGTATGAATAATCGTATTGCCCACCGCGATGGACTCTAATCGTAGTTGATTGCCACTTTTAATCGTTTGTAACTTCACAAATGGAGCGTTGAGATAAATTCTTGCCAACTCTAAAGAAAGCGCACTATATAAACCATTTTCATAACGTAATACTAAGGGCGAGCGACGCATCACACCATCCGTATCAGGTAGTGTGGTGACAAAGCCAGCCCCTAAAACACTTTGGGAAAATATCGCTAAGTTGCCCGTATAATCAGGCATAAAATTAATGCTAAGCTTTTCTTTATCTTTGTTTTCTATTTTTAGAATCGGTGGCGGCAATGCCCCGACATGAATACCACCCGCACTATGCAGAAAATAGCCCAAAACAGTATTTTGCGAAATCACCTTCGTAAATTGGCTATCACCATCCAATTGACTCACTAAAGGCTGCAATTCAGCACTGGCACTCGCCGATAATTGACCACTCGCTAATACTTGGCTGACAGGGTTAAGCTCTTCTTCCGAAAACACCACGTCAAAGCCAATTAACCGCACTTGCTGTTTTTGTAATGCCTGTACTAACGCGGCCAACTTAGCGCGTGACCACGGCCACCGCCCTTCTTTTTTTAGACTTAATTCGTCAACATCAATAATCACAATCGGCACATTTTCCGCACGTTTAGGGGTAAATGCCTGAAAACGCCAATCATAAACCAAGGTATCCATGCGCTGTAACAAATGGTCGGCTGTACTATTGGGTTTATTTAAAGCGATTAAATCGAGAAGGATAAAACAACCTAAAATAACCAACCCCATCCAAATCGGAAAACGCTTTAACTGCTTTTTGAGTATATTCAACATGAAAATTTGCATCCCATCGTTATTTTTCTGTCGCAGTTGCATGTATTACGTACTACGACTACATCTTGCTCGTTAAGATATGTTAGCCTTGCTGAGAATCATAACGCCGATTCGCGTGAAAAGCATAGAACGTTCAATAGTTTCTCGAGGCAAAATACAAAAGACAAGTGGTAGGACGGATAAATGTGTCTCTTTCTCGCTTCTGATGATTCCCTAAAAACACCACAATATGAGCCTCCTAATTCTTGTAATATGCACACGTTTATCACATACAAAAAAATGCCATTCATTGATGTCAGTCCAAGGGGTTCTAACCCTGACCAAAAGGCTCATTAACTATGCTATTAGAGAATGCGTGGGAAACCTTTTTTATTCTAGGATTTATTTTAGCATCTAGTTTATTACCCTCGTTGGCTCGTCAGTCCTTTTCGTTATGGTGGCGCAGTCACACGGTTGCTCTCACTCAGGCATTGATGATAAGTGCCTATACTTTTCTGCCAGACACTGTTAGCCGCTCAACGCTTCCCGTACTTTGCACTCTCGCATTTGTCAGTCTGAGTGAGCAAGTTCGCTTCTTATGCGTACCACAAGACCGGCTACGAACAATAGTGCTGGGATATTTAGCCTTTTTGGTTGGCACAACCTGTATTCTCTATTTTTTACCCGCCTCATTTGCTTTTAGTGTCAGCGGCTGCCTTGCCATTATCAGCTTCGTTTGTTTATTGTTATTGACTCATTATAAAAACACATTTCATTTTATTCATATTCAACAACTCCTTATATGTACACTGCTGCTCACCATCGCCAGTCTTTTATTATTGACTACTGTTTATTGGCAATTAGAGTCTCTGCTAATACATCAACTCATTTTAATTTGTATCATGAGTAGTGTTATTAGTAATCAGTGGGCATCCGTTCAATACCGTGCATTTCTACAAAGCAAAGATCATCAAACCGAAGAATACAGTCATCATCACCACAATCACGATGATGAGCATCAAAAAAATCTACAAAACCTTAGCCATGATATGCGAACGCCATTGAGCGGCATTTTAGGCATGGCGGAGTTATTATTAGAAACGCCTCTCAGTCCCGCACAACGCGAATATACCCAAACGATTCAATCTTCAGGTAACGCGCTCCTGCATTTATTGGATGACCGCCTCGACACGACACGTCAACAAGATCAAGGCTTAACCATTTTAGAGGAAGTCTTTGAAGCCGCAGAGTTGCTTAACTACTGCTTAGATTTATTCAAAAATGAAGCTGAAAATAAAAATATTGAACTGGTTGGCTATCTTGACTCTACCCTACCTAAACATTTACTCGGTGATGCGGTTAGGTTACGGCAAGTCATGTCGCGTTTGATTCATAATGCGATTCGATTTACCGATATTGGTGAAGTGGTTATTAGTATTCGCAGTGTGATTTGGCAAAATGACTTAGGCGTACAATTTAGTGTTCAAGACACAGGCATTGGCATGAATGAATCTACGTTAACGACGTTATTCATCCCACAAATGCAAGAAAATACCCATGAAGCGTGGTACACAGGGCCGAATATTGCCACTTGCGCCCAACTTGTGACGGCTATGTCAGGTAAATTAACCGTCACGAGCGCATTGTATGAAGGAACAATGGCGGCATTTAGTTTGCCCTTAAAAACACCCAACAGCGTTTTCACCGACTCAACTACCGAATTTATCGCCTCGTTTGCCAGTAAACGGTTGTTGATTGTCGATGATAATCGCACGGTGAGTAAAGTCTTAGCCGAGCAAGCAACACAATGGGGAATGCGTGTCAGCTCCGCCGAAAGTGGTACAGAAGCCTTAGCTGTCGCACGTAATGCCGCCAATTTAGGTCAGTCTTTTGATGTCATTATCATGGATTACCAAATGCCTGGCATGAGTGGCTTACAACTCGGCGCACGCCTCAAACAAGATGCACTGATTACCAATGATGTCATTTTGATTATGTTAACAGGGTTACGGCAGAACAATATTCAAACACTGGCGCGTAATGCTGGTATTCATCGCGTCATCAGTAAACCCATCACCAGTAAACAACTACGGCAAGCGATTAGCCAAGAATTGAAACGCCTACAAAGTGTCAATCGCCCTGAGCTCAACAATGAAGACTCACAGCTAGGACGAATTAAAGTATTGGTTGCCGAAGACAATCAACTCAGCCAAAAAGTCATTCGTGGCATGTTACAAAAGTTAGGGGTTAACCATAGCTTAGTGAATAATGGGCGCGAAGCGGTACAAGCGGTGATGCGCGAACATTTTGATATTATTCTCATGGATTGTGACATGCCCTTTGTTGATGGCTATACCGCGACACAAGAAATCAGGCATTGGGAACAACAAGAAGGTCGAGATGCCTTGCCGATCTTGGCGTTGACGGCACATATATTAGAAGAACAAAAACAAAAAGCGATAAACTCAGGCATGAATGAACATTTGAGCAAACCTATTGAGCTGGGCGACTTGCAAAATGCACTCTTGCGTTGGTGTCCACACTAAGCTTCCCCCTTGAACTGAGTCCCTTCGACTCCGCTCAGGGAGCGTTTTTCTGTTGGCTGAGCGGAGTCGAAGCTAACCCAAAAATCTCGTCAACGCCCCAATATTCAACAGAACCTATTACGGTGCAATCCAAAAACCGCTACTTTCAGGATGATTTTCTGGTAATAACGTTTTTAATTCCATGTCATGCGTCGTTAACTCCGTGATCAGTTCCATTGAACCACGTCGATACAAGGTCACTGCGCCAACCGCAAACGGTGTCATTTTAATCACCGAGCGGCCACCCAACGCGCGTTCTGCATGCCACCCTACCCACGCTTGCATACGCGGATTGCGACCATCAATATCAACGTTCAAACCATAATCGGCATTTAGAAACGTGATGCGCCAGCGATAATTATCTAATGCCTCAACATGATGACGGAAACTTTGCCGTACTTGATTAAAGTGATGCCATCGGCCATGTATCTTTAATGAAGCCATACTCAAATAGGGGCTAGTCAACAGTTTGCCCACACTTAAACGCGCACTAAAACCGTAAAAAAATGCGTCTCTATCTTCTATAAAATGACTACATTGTGCTGCTGCATATTCAACAGGATAACCATCCCCCCAATAGTGATGATTAGAACCCGAAAACTCACCTGACAATGATAAACCCGCACATTGAATTTTTCCGTAATATCTTAAAAAGCAATCACGGACTTGTATTTTATGACGTGGCCACGGCAATTGATAACATAGTGCTTGCGGAAATGGCTGCAATACTTCGTCATGTCGTTGCATATTTAGATGCCAACTCATAGAGCCTTGATGTGTATGTAATTTACCGCGCAAAACATCACGACTCACCTCAAAGAACGAACCTGTCGCAAAACTAAACGTACATTTTTCCCAATGATCGGCATGGTTTAATTGTGTTTGTTGAGTCGCAGACAATGCTTCTTGCTCATAAAAAGACTGAGTTTTTGTCGTTTTATGATCAAAACAGATCATAGCAACCGTGATTGAGCCATGCCCTAACCACGGTTTAAACACCGTATGTTTGAGCGTAAACGCATAACGGCCATCGGCACTCAAGCCTCTAAAATCGAAGGTTTCATAAATACCCCGCTTGCTTGTTTTTACGTGCATTTTGACAGGTGATACCATACAGACGCTCATTAAAAAACTCAGGACTTACGCATCGCGCCGCGATTAGCGCGTTTTGCGAGCATAAAGCCGCCTAAAGCGGCTGAAATGTGAACAAATAAGCGATAACCGCGTAAGTCCTAAACTTAGGCTTAACCACCTAAATTCGCTTCAATCCTAAAAATCAAGGAGGACTTTACATCCCAACGTTGCTCTCGATAACGACTCAGATGCGGCTCTATTTCATAATATAACCAAGACCGCCAAAAAGATTGTCGATATAAGACAAATAAGCCGTCGCTTTGCAGTTGCCACTGAGGCCGCTGCACGCCCTCAAAGACAACACCATAAGAAATCGTTTTTTGCTGACCTAAACGATGCAATACACTCAAGTCTTGTGACCATCGCATACCAACGGGTTTAGGCTCATTTTGCCAATACTGCAAAGCATTACCAAAGCGAAATACCGTTTTGTCGTTGAGTAATCGTTCAAGTGCTAACTGCGTTAAGCTTTTTGCTTCTTCTTTAACACCATAACGAAATGTTTCTGTGGCATTAATAATTGTACTGTCACTGACTCGCCAAGAACGCTGTGCGCGTACACGGCCATAAATGTCGGGGGTCGAATGTAACCCTAAATCAAAGGTATATTTCACACGGGAAATGTAATCAGGAATCCAGCGAATAGCGGCACTGGTTTTGGGTTCAATATTACCCGCTGCAAGTTGATTACGCTCGGGATGCAGAGCGTCTTCATCATCACTCACCACCAAACGTAACCGTCTTTTGGCATTGGGTAACACCGCCGATGCGCGAAAACGAATTTTTGAGCTTAAACCCTCCGCCTCATACCAGTTCACATCATTGATTAAACGTAGCTTGAGTTTTGCTTCGTTAATATCATTAGTATGACCAAATAAACCATCAAACCATTGGGCGGTAGTTGCCGTTCTGTTGGATAAAAGACAGTGTTGCGAGTCTATCCAGCCTAAAAATCGGCCTTCGGCATCTCGGCTAATACAATCAGTCATCGGCGGATCGAGATTTTTTTGGGGTTCTGAAGTCACAACAACCGACTTTTCTTCAATAATAGGAACAACATTAGCCGTCGGGGTGTTTTCAGGCAGACGCAAATTTAAGTTTAAGGGTTCGTCACTCGCATGTACGGCACTTGTTATCAATATCCCTAAAGCTAAAGATAGTGCGAATAATCGCTGTTTCAGATAACCACTATTCATAGAAAAAAAATACGTCACTCTTTGCTCCCTTAATTGAGAAGATGAGCATAGCGAGTGAATGATAGTAAAGGAATAGAAAACACAAAGACTAACGAAAAACTAGCAGTTCAGAATATTTTTCCGACTTCATAAGGGTACAACGTGTACCCTATGTCTGTCATTGGGGCGGATAAATCCGCCCCAACAGGTACGACTTAGAAATAAGACATCTCAAAGTTCATCACCGCATCCGAACCTGACTTCAATGACGCTAAACGCGAAGTCAACTCTGGCAACATGCGTGTCGTGAAGAATTGCGCTAAACGCAATTTATCTGCATAGAACACGTCATCTTTACCAACGGCCGCTTTGGACATTTTTGCCCACATATAGGCATAACACAACAAACCAAACGCATGAAGATAGTCAACCGCTGCGGCATTGATTTCGTCAGGATTACGGTTTGCTTGTTCAATGACCCATTGTGTCGCCACTTCAATTTCTTTCGCTGCTTGCTCTAAGGCATTATGAATAAACGCCAAGTTAGCATCGCCCGCCAAGGTTGCATTAAAGTCACGGATTTCCGCAATAAACGAAGCCACAAACACACCATTATTTTTGGCAACTTTACGTCCCATTAAATCTTGTGCTTGTACGCCGTTAGTGCCTTCGTAAATTTGGGCAATACGGGTATCACGGACATATTGTTCCATGCCCCATTCACGAATAAAACCATGACCACCAAATACTTGCTGTGCTTCTACACAAGCATCAAAACCTTTATCGGTTAAGTAGGCTTTAACAACAGGAGTCAACAAAGCAACACGGTCAGCGGCGGCTTGGCTAACGGCAGGGTCATCGCTATATTTTGTTTGGTCAAGAATTTGTGCGGCGTACATCGCGAAGCAACGTGCGGCTTCGTTATGAGCGCGTACACGCAACAACATCCGACGCACATCAGGATGAACCAATAAGCTATCGGCCATTTTTTCAGGCATTTTTGCGCCAGTTGCCGAACGGCCTTGTAGACGGTCACGGGCATAAGCGGCTGCATTTTGGTAAGCCGCCTCGGACGCGCCTAAACCTTGAATACCCATCGACAAACGCTCGTAATTCATCATCACAAACATTGCCGCCAAGCCTTGATTCACTTTACCAATCAAAAAACCTTTAGCACTGTCAAAGTTCATCACACAAGTTGCTGAACCTTTGATACCCATTTTATGTTCGATAGAACCAGCGGCCGCAGGATTACGCGCACCTAAAGAACCATCTTCGTTCACTAAAAACTTAGGTACGAGGAACAAAGAAATACCGCGTGAACCTGCGGGTGCATCGGGTAATTTAGCTAATACCAAATGAACAATATTCTCGGTTAAATCGTGCTCACCACCCGTAATGAAGATTTTTGTGCCACTAATAGCATAACTACCGTCAGCCAATGGCTCAGCTTTAGTCCGAATAATACCCAAGTCTGTACCTGAATGTGGCTCGGTCAAGCACATCGTACCTGCCCATTCACCACTGTACATTTTGGGCAAATACATGGCGTTGATTTCAGGTGTCGCATGTTGCGCCATCGCCATTGCCGCGCCGATACTCAATAAAGGGTAAAGCGTAAACGAAGGATTGGCGGCAAAAATCATTTCGTCGGTCATCACGGTGACCATTTTTGGCATGCCTTGACCGCCAAACTGTTCATCTGCACCTAAACCAATCCAACCTGCCTCGGCGTATTGCTTGAAGGCTTCTTTAAAACCTTTAGGTGTGGTGACGACACCATTTTCAATACTACAACCTTCTTCATCACCCGAACGATTGATGGGTGCTAAAACGTTTTCGCTAACTTTGGCCATTTCTTCCAAAATCGCACTGACGGTATCGCTATCAACATGACTCAACGCAGGATTGCTTTGCCAAAATGCGTCGGCATTAAACACTTCATTCAAGACAAAACGCATATCACGGAGGGGGGCTTTATAAATAGGCATGATTTTTTCCTTCGTTAATCAAAAGCCCTCTCCCCCGCCCTCTCCCCTAGGGAGAGGGGGTAAGGCGTATTGCCCCCTCTCCCTAGGGGAGAGGGTTGGGGTGAGGGTTATAAAAAATTCGTAAAAAAGCCCGCAAACAACGCGGGCTTTTCGGTTAAGCAATTATCTCATGCTTAACTTAGAATGCAAAAGCATCCGCAGACATTTGCATCAAGGTTTCCGCGCCGCCATCGATCATTTCGATATGACCTTTGGTACGTGGCAGAATTTTCTTGAAGTAGAACTGTGCAGTTTGGATTTTTGCTTTGTAGAACTCCGCATCACCCTCACCCGCAGCTAATTTAGCTTGAGCAACTTGTGCCATCCAAGCCCACAAGTAAGCCAATGTGACATAACCTGAATACATCATGTAATCAACGGCTGCTGCGCCTGCTTCATCGGCATTGCCCATCGCTTTCATGCCGATACGCATGGTGACATCACCCCACTCTTTGTTAAGAGCAGCCAATGGCGTAACAAATTGCGCCATGTCAGCATTGCCTTCATGTGTTTGACAGAATTTATGCACAACTTTAGTAAAGTTACGCAACATCCCGCCTTGCGTTTGCAATACTTTACGGCCTAACAAATCCAAAGCTTGGATTTGTGTTGTGCCTTCGTACAACAACGCAATACGGGTATCACGAACGATTTGTTCCATGCCCCATTCACGAATAAAGCCATGACCGCCAAATACTTGCACGCCATGATTCGCCGCTTCATAACCCACTTCGGTCAAGAAGGCTTTAGCAATAGGAGTCAAGAATGACATCATATCGTCAGCAGCTTTCTTTTCGTCTGCATTTTGTGTTGTCGAAACGATATCGTTGTAGCTAGACAACAAATACACCATCGCACGACCGCCTTCAGCAAAGGCTTTTTGGGTTAACAATAACTGACGAACAGCAGGATGAACGATAATGACGTCTGCTTCTTTCTCTGGATTTTTAGGGCCTGTTAAAGAACGCATTGCGATACGATCACGCGCATATTCTAACGCGCCTTGGAACGAACCTTCAGCCGCTGCCACACCTTGCATCGCTGTACCAATACGTGCCGTATTCATAAAGGTGAACATACAGTTCAAGCCTTTGTTGGGTGGGCCAATCAAAAAGCCAGTTGCTTCGTCAAAGTTCATGACACAAGTCGCAGACGCTTTAATACCCATTTTGTGTTCGATAGAACCACATTTCACACCATTACGTTCGCCAGTCGGCATGAACTTAGGCACGATAAACAGGGAGATACCTTTAGTACCTTTAGGTGCATCAGGCAGACGAGCTAACACAATGTGGACGATGTTATCGGCCATATCATGCTCACCTGCGGAGATGAAAATTTTCGTACCCGAAATTTTGTAGCTACCGTCAGCTTGTGGTTCAGCTTTGGTACGAATCAAACCTAAGTCAGAACCTGCATGAGATTCTGTTAAGCACATCGTGCCTGTCCACTCACCCGAAATTAATTTCGTCAAGTACACTTCTTTTTGCTCGGCACTGCCATGCGCTTCAACGGTATTGATCGCACCATGTGACAAACCTGGGTACATACCCCAAGACCAGTTTGCCGTACCCATCATTTCGCTCATCACGACACCGAGTGACGGCGGCAGGCCTTGGCCGCCATGTTCTACAGGTGCGGACAATGAACCAAAACCTAACTCAACATACTTTTTGTAGGCTTCTTTAAAACCCTTTGGTGTGCTGACTTCGCCATCATTAAATTGACAGCCTTCTTCATCACCACTACGATTGATTGGGGACAGTTCGTTTTCACAAAATTGCGCGCCTGCTTCCAACACACTGTCCACTAATTCGCGATTAGTATCGGCAAATGCGGGGATACTGGCGTAGTGATTTTCTATGTTTAACATGTCATGCAAAACAAATTGCATATCACGGAGCGGAGCTTTATATTGAGCCATCGTAACAACCTCTCACAAATGTGCTGGGACTTTTTCCCAAGAAAGCCGCATCTAATAAAGTGCGGACAAAATACCATACGTATAGTGTAGAAATTAGCCGTATCACAATACAGTCAATTCCATGACTGAGCGTTCACGACACCTTAAAATCATCCACACCGACTACTCCTGAATCATTTGTATCAAATAAATATGGCCGTTTCGCCTCTACAAAAAATATTTTTGTCTAATACAAGCTGAATAGCCGTGGCGCGCACATGCTATAAGAAGCATACGCAGCGCAAAAACAGAGTTGTGTTATTATGACAGACATTAATAATGGAGAGTTTTTTGTGAACAAGCTATTTGTTATCGCGTTATGCGTTGTGTCTTTAGTGGGATGTGCGTACCAACCACCAGTTGCTGGACAGCCTGCTAGACCACAATTTAAAGACACCGTTGCGGGCATGGCTACCGTGACTTCACTGATGGTATTAATGGATATTAAACGCCAAAAAACACAAGAAACCTTGAAAGCACAAACTAATAGTCAAAATATTGCTAAATATCAATCTAGGCTAACTGCTATTGATGCCGTAAAAGGCAATTTGGTGAATTATGCCAGTGGCCAACTATCGTTGGGCGATAAGATTTCGCTCGTCAATGCCACCAGCGACATCGTTAAATCAAAACTTCCTGATTATGGCGATATTATTGCGACACTAAGTACGCTGGCTCAGGTACTAATGACCACCCAGCAACAGGCTCAGTCGGCTAAGTAAACTCATAAGGGCGTGGTTTAACACGCCCCTATTAATCACCGTTAATTACCAGCTAGTGGCAATAACAGTGTCAAGTGCCGCGTGTTGTTGTGTAGTCAGTGATGTTTGACCTATTGCTGGTGGTGTAAAAGCCGCCATTGCCGATACCAGTGTTTCAACTTCACTGGCCAATAGTGTGTTGCCATCAGCCAACTGTAAAGCATCCACCCGTTTACTGGGCAGGCTATACCAATCTTGTACTTTTACACTATTCGTTGTACCAATAATGGAAACTTCAAGGTCGTTATTCACATGGCGTAACCACACCTGATCGGCGGTAATACCTGCATCAAATAACACGACATCTAAACCATCACTGGCATCTGTATTATTGATACGATCATGGTCTGATAATAAACCAAACTGATAGCTATCATCTCCCAAACCGCCATTTAGGCTGTCATCACCTAAACCGCCATCCAAGTGATTATCACCACTATTACCATAAATCACGTTATTTAAGTCGTTACCTGTACCCGTTAAACCTGCTATGCCTGTTAAGAAAAGCTGTTCAACATGAGCTACTAACGTATAGCTCTTAGAACTACTGACTTTATCTATACCTTCGCTGGCTAACTCGGTAACGATATCTCCTGCATTATCCACATAATACAGGTCATTACTCATGCCGCCCTCTAGCGTATCCGCGCCGCCTTTACCCTGTAAGATATCATTGCCTAGTCCACCCACCAGTAGGTTATTGGCATTGTTACCATTTAAGGTGTTGTCTAAGTCATTACCAGAACCATTTAGATTCTCCATGCCTTCAAGACTTAAACGCTCGACATTAGCCTTTAGGGTATAACTGATAAAGCTATTGACCGTATCAAAGCCTTCACCTTCAAACTCAGTGACTGTATCGCCTGCATTTTCGACAGTAAAGGTATCGTTACCTGTACCACCGAACATCACATCTGCGCCTGCACCGCCATTTAATGTGTCGCCGCCAGCTCCGCCACTCAGCGTGTCATTACCATCACCTGCTAACAAACGATTATTGCCGTTATTGCCCGTTAGACTATTGTCAGCATTGTTTCCTGCACCCGATAAATCGGTGTCGCCCACTAATATCAAGTTTTCAACGTTATCACGGAGGATATGGCTAAGAGTGGATTGCACGGTGTCAATACCACCGTTGGCTTCTTCAAAAACAACATCACGGACATGATTTACGATAAAGGTATCATCGCCTGAGCCACCATGCAGCATATCGCCACCTGTTGTGCCGATGATGTCACCACTTGCTGCCTTAATCAGATTAAATGATTGTGTCGCATCAACTAGGCCACCTTTACCGTCGCTTACTTGGTAGCTAAGGCTAATTGAGCCGTTATAGTTAGGCATTGGTTTGATAGTAAATGTGCCATTACCATTATCAGCGATAATGCCATTGCTAGTTGATACGTTGGTGACATTTAAAATATCTCCGTCTGCATCACTAAAGCCTTGCAGCAATTGTGTGGCACTCAACGTATAAAGTAAATTTTCTTGGCCATTAGCTAATATAGCGGATGCACTTGTTAAGGAAGGAGCGTGATTCACAGGTGTCACAGGGCTAAAATACGTGTTGTATATTTCTTGCCCTGTCATCCGAGATATTTCGGTCATTCCCTCATCGCTATAAAAGACAAACACATCATGAGCAGAAGCTGCCGTTAATACAGGAGTACCGTTATCCGAACCTTGTGGATTACGGGTAAAGAAGTTTTCAATATAAATACCTTGCCAACCTAATGGCACTACATCTTGCCAATCGTTAGTAGTTTGTGTTCCTAATGTTGGGTTATTATCACCAATCGTCATCACTAAATTAGGGTAACTTTCCGTATTAGCCTCAATACCAAAACGAATCGCTTGACCTAAACTGTTTATTGGGGTGTTGAAGATTTTATAGGTATCTACTCCGTCATCTGCGCCGTCATTAATTTCTTGATTGGTTAAATCTTCAAAAACATAATCACCGCCATCTTGGTTATAACGGTAAATAACGGTGTCGTTTCCTAAGCCTAACTTATAGCTGTCTGTAGCGAATCCGCCTGCTAAAGTATCGTCACCTAAGCCACCAATCAGCGTATCATCGCCTAAAAAGCCATAGAACGTATTATTAGTATCGTCACCTTGACGAACAAAACCGATATGTAAGAGTTGCTGATAAGTAATGACTGTACCGTCAGCAAACTTTAATTCAATATTGTTGTAATACTGTGGCTGGCTAAAGTAGTTTTTGGCGACAATACTGTCGGTTGTGCCATTAATAAGCATAGTAGAATCTGGACTATTGCTATAACGTATAAACGTTAAGTCACTTAGGGTAATCCCTTGACCAAAAACTAATACATCTGTAGTTGTACTGGTATCATCACTTTGATTGTCGATGGTGTCATTACCATCGCCTAAATTAAAATAAACAGTGTCACTGCCTCTGCCACCGATGATTAAGTCATTACCAGTTCCACCTATGAGAATATCATCACCCGCATCGCCCATAAGTGTATTATTAACACTATTACCAATGATCGTATTCCCTAAGTCGTTTCCTGTACCATTAATATTGCCTGTACCTGTTAAAGTAAGATTTTCGACATACTCAGGCAATACATAATTGGTACTGGACTGGACGGTATCAACGCCACCTTCATCAACGGCGATAGGAGAGTAATCCCTGACAAAGATATCATAAACACCATTAGTATCATTGGCTACCAAATTACTAGCACCACTGCTAAATGTCTGTTTATTCCCGTCGTGTGAAATATCATTAGGTGCGTCAACTTCAATTAAAGCTCTCCACCATCTACTCTTCCATTCAACCCAACTAGTATTAACTGGATCTCTAACAATAGAAACAACACCTGTATTTAAATCTTTGATGAATAAATCTGTCTGGTTATTTTTATCATCAGAAATTAAATTACTAGCACTGCTTAAAAACGCAATTTTCTGCCCATCAGGTGAAAATACAGCATTATCTGAGTAGCCATTAGCCTGTGAACCATCAGATGCCGTGCTAACACGTGTCATGATCCCAGTAGTTAAATCCTTAACAAATATGTCTGGGGTACCGTTAGTGTCACCTGCAACCAAATTACTAGCACTACTTCTAAACGCCACTTTAGTTCCATCAGGTGAAAACACACTCTCTAAGGAGATGCCATTAGCTTCCACTCCATCTGAGTCCGTACTGACTCTTATAATTTCACCGGTTTTTAGATTCTTGACAAACACATCAAGCTGACTATTAGTGTCGTTAGATACTAAATTACTGGCATAACTAGAGAAGGCAATATAAGTAAGATCTAAAGAAAAAGCAGGAGCAAAGCTAGCATTATTCGCCTGTACACCATTCGTCACTGTACTTACCCGTGTAATGACATCATTTGTTAAATCTTTAATAAAAATATCTGCAAAACCATTGGTGTCACCCACGACTAAATTACTGGCTGCACTACTAAAAGCAATCATCTGTCCATCAGAAGAAAAAACACCAGAATATGTAGAGTCATTCGCCTGTACATCACTCACCACTGTACTTACCCGTGTAATGTCACCACTTGTTAAATCTTTAATAAAAATATCACTGACTCCATTCGTATCATCTACTACTAAATTAGTTGCAGAGCTTCCAAATAAAGCCTTTGTTCCATCAGGTGAAAGTAAAATATTATAAGATTCAGCATTACCTAGTACGCCACTTGCATTGGCACTCACAGGTGAAATAACTCCAGTGTTAAAATCTTTGACAAAAATATTTCTAAAATCGGTGAACGCGCCATCGTTTGATATATCGGAATACCAATAAAGAGCCACTTTGCTAGCATCTTGGGAAAATATAAGCTCTGTTTTTGATGGAAGCCAGCCTCTCGCATAGAATTGTAATCCATTAAACATCGAGAGCTTATCTGCCTGTACTATTTCACCCGTTTCTAAGTCTTTAATGTAAATAACACCCTCTACACTATCACCTGCTACTAAATTAGTAGCATAACTTTGAAATGCCACTTTTTTTCCATCAGGTGAAAAAACTGAGCCATATGAAAATTGATTACCCTGTGTTCCGTCTGAGGCCGTACTTATTCGCGTTAATTCTCCAGTTATTAAATCCTTAATAAAAATATCCGAGCCTGCATTAGTGTCTTCAGCTACCAAATTACTCGCATCACTTTGAAATACTACTTTTGTTCCATCGGGCGAAAAACTCGGAATGCGAGAATAGTTATTACCCTGAGTGCCATTCGAAGATGTCGATATTCGCGTAGTTTCTCCTGTAATCAAATCTTTAACAAAAACGTCTCCGAAACCATTAGTATCATTTGTAACAAGATTACTGGCAAAGCTAACAAATGTAATTTTGGCTCCATCAGGAGATAAAGAAAAATTTTGAAAGCCGTTATTTGACTGTGTACCATTCGTTGCTGTACTTACCAGCGTAATAGCCCCAGTTTGTAAGTCTTTGATAAAAATATCATATTGGCCATTGTTATCACCATTAACCAAATTGCTCGCATCACTACCAAAAACCACTTTGGCTCCATCTGAGGAAAACACAAATTCGTTGGTTGAACCATTTGCCTCTGTTCCGTTTTGTGTTGTACTAACTCGCGTAATCGCACCAGTTTTTAAGTCTTTGACGAAAATATCATTACTATTGCCCCCCATATTAGTATCATCAGGTACGAGGTTATTTGCATAACTGATAAAAGCGACCTTAGACCCATCAGGAAACATAAAAGCACTAAATGAGGAATAATTACTCTGAGTTCCATCCACCGCTGTACTAACTCGCGTAACCACACCTCCTTCTAATTGTTGCCAAATCGTCTCATTCACCACGTCACCAGCATCATCCACCACATACACATCATCCCCTGCACCACCCTCCAAGGTATCAGCCCCTATTCCACCATCTAAAACATCATTATTTTCCGAACCCAATAGATTATTATTACCGCTATCGCCATTTAAAACTGTCATAATATTCCACCCCAAAAATAAAAAAACCCAAGCTCCAAAAGCTCAGGGATTAAGTTGTACAACCAAAATCAATAAAAAACAAAAAGAAAACCGCGTGTGATATGCCACCAACAAAACTTGGATTATTAAGATAGCCGTCCATAGCACTAACACTCTAAAAAAGGTGATTTTTTCGAGTGTAAAACGAACAATGCGAAAAGTATAGGCACCTTTTCGGGTTATTTGAGCGCGCATTGAAGTTTTGACATTTGAGTTATTTTCACCCAAAAACACGCTCAAAAGGGGCTTCGACTCCGCTCAGCCGCCTAAACGTACCCTGAGCAAAGTCGAAGGGAAACACCACCCTACCGCTCCCGCAAACTCTCATTTTTAGACTCTAAAAATGGCTTCAAGAAGTACTCAATGACACGACGTGTCCCCGTTTTGACTTCCACCGTCACCGCCATCCCTGCCGACAAATTCACTTCTTTGTTTTCGACCATCATCGTACTACGTGCTAGTTTCACCCGTGTCGAATAAATCAAGCCGCGCTTTTCATCATTAATGGCATCGTTAGATACGCTGGTCACTGTGCCATGAATAATGCCGTATTTGGTGTAGGGAAAGGTTTGGATTTTCACTTCCGCTTCTTGGCCTTCATTCACAAAACCAATGTCTTGGTTTTCTAAAAAAGCTTCCACTTCGACTGCGTTATCGTTTGGCACAATCACCATTAACGCTTGCGCTTCTGTTACCACACCACCAATGGTATGAATCGCGAGTTGTTGTACTGTGCCATCCACAGGTGCAACCAAACGCATGGCATCATGACGCGACTGGGCTTTAATTAACTCTTGTTCTAACGCTGAGGCTTTTTGACTCGCTTCATTCAAACTGTCTAAATGCGTGCGATTGGTTTCGGCTAATAACGCTTTTTTTTGCTCTTCTGTCGCCGCTAATGCCGCCGTAATTTCTTTAATACGACTGC
>VIAD01000017.1 GCA_006546595.1 Moraxellaceae bacterium AER2_44_116
TTTAAAAGGGTATCTAAATTTAAACGTTTACACAGTTTAATTTACAGGCTCCAATTTTGTGGTTTTCAGGTGGAACACTCCATATTTTCTTATCAAAATCAAAATGAGATTTCTCAGATAATCTCAACTCACCATTCCTGCACCCGTAAATAAGGCATAGCTTGATGAATATTTTGTTCTTATAAGCGATACGTGATTTCTCAATGGCCAGCCATACCAGCCTAATTTCATCATCACTCAGCACTCTATCCGTTGTATGCTTTTTAACATTCAGATCATCACAGGCATTTATGTCTGCCAATACGTTAGTGTCAATAACTTTACGTTTTATCGCCCACTTAATCATTTGCTTACTATTTGTCAGTATGCGTGACGCAATACTTTCAGACTCTTTGGCTTTTGACTCTAGGATAAAAAGCCACTCATGCAAGGTTACTTTATTAGCAGGCAAATTTCCGATTTTAGGCAAAACGTACAACTCAAAAGTACGTCTAATTTCAACATGGCCTTTTTTGTTATCAACACAGTACGACTCATACCATTTATAAAACAAAGTATTAATCGTATCAGCCTCAATAATTGCCTGTTTTTCTACTTGCTTTGTCGTTCTTGGGTTAAAGCCCTGCTCTAACAACGCCCTAAGTCGTTGAGTTTCAATGCGGGCATCTTTTAATGACATTAATGGGTAAGAACCTATGTCTACTCTTTGAAATTTACCGTCATAACGATAGCGCAACTGGTATGTAATCTTTCCTCTTGGCGACATTCTAATGCTCATAGAATCTCGATCCGCTAACTCTTCAGTTTTCTCTCTTTGCTTGCCGTTATTCGCTTTAAGCCATGCATCCGTAAGAGCCATCATGCCACCTGTGTACAAAATAAATATTACCCACAAAAACCAGTAAATTTGTACACAGTTTTGTACACAGATTTAGTGATACGGATAATTTTATCATGATACAGGTTGATGCACTTAAAAAGCGATAGAGCCTAGAAAAATATAAGTTTTACGTGAATTACGATACGGGATTTATATGGATAATACGAAGTCAATGATGTGGGTGGGAAATAATTGCAAATGTTCTTCTAATGCTGACTTCAGTCAGCAATTGCTCGTTTGTCATTTCGTGAATTACGCTCGTTTGTACACAATTTTGTACACACTCAAAAATTTGTGCCGTTTTTGAATGTGTTTGATGATGAAATTGGCGCGAATTATACCATAAATAAAAAACCGCCCGAAGGCGGCTATTCTGCTGAGACTAAAATTTCAACCCACCACACCTGACGTAACTAGTTCCTGCCATTCTTCCTCCGTAAACAAGCGAGAACGAGTTAAAAAGGCTTTACCCGTATTGCCTTCCAATGAGAACGTGCCGCCCCGACCTTCAGTGACATCAATAATGAGCTGTGTATGCTTCCAGTATTCATACTGAGCAGCACCGATATAAAATGGTACATTGGCTATATCGCCCAAATGTACATCATAAGGTCCAATGGTTAAATCGGTAGGCAAGTAACAGTTTGCAGCACTGTTATCACAACAACCTCCCGACTGATGAAACAGGATGTCGCCATATTGTGCTTTGAGCATCTCAATGAGTTCTAAGGCTTCTTGGGTTGCAATGACACGTTCAACCATGCTCGTCTCCGAATTAAACGGCAATTGCCTCAAAAGAGAGTTGGCTTCGACTCCGCTCAGCCACCACAACTCCGCTCAGCTAGCGTAAAAATGCCCCCTGAGCGGAGTCGAAGGGTATCCTAGAAAAACCCAAGTTTCTGCTCTGCATAGCTGACTAACAAGTTTTTCGTTTGTTGATAATGGTCGAGCATCATTTTATGGGTTTCACGACCGATACCAGACTCTTTGTAGCCACCAAATGCCGCATGTGCAGGATAGGCATGATAGCAGTTTGTCCACACACGACCCGCTTTAATGCCACGTCCCATGCGATAGGCGACATTACCATTACGACTCCAAACACCTGCACCCAAACCATATAAAGTGTCGTTAGCAAGTGCCAACGCTTCTGCTTCGTCTTTAAAGGTGGTTACAGCGAGCACAGGGCCAAAAATTTCTTCTTGGAAGATGCGCATTTTGTTATGGCCTTTAAACACGGTCGGTTGAATGTAAAAACCCTTGGCCAAATCACCAGACAAATGTGCTTGTGCGCCTCCCGACAACACTTGCGCCCCTTCTTGTTTACCTAAATCTAAGTAAGAAGTGATTTTTGCCATTTGCTCCATCGAAGCCTGCGCACCGAGCATGGTGTCCGTATCTAAAGGATTGCCTTGAATAATGGCGGCAATGCGCTTTAAACATTTTTCCATAAAGGCTTCATAAATAGACTCTTGAATCAGTGCGCGTGATGGACAGGTACAGACTTCACCTTGATTAAACGCAAACAGCACCAAGCCCTCAATGGCTTTGTCGAGGTAGCCATCGTCAGCATCCATGACATCAGCAAAAAACACATTCGGCGACTTCCCTCCCAACTCTAAGGTTGCAGGGATTAAGTTATTAGCCGCTGCTTGCGCAATGACACGCCCTGTCGAAGTAGAGCCTGTAAAAGCAATCTTGGCGATACGTTTGCTGCTAGCAAGTGGCATACCCGCTTCACGACCAAAACCGTTGACCACATTCAACACGCCTGCTGGCAATAAATCAGCAATCATCTCAACCAGTATTAATAAACTAATGGGCGTTGATTCGGCTGGTTTAAGTACCACACAATTACCCGCCGCAATGGCAGGTGCTAGTTTCCATGCCGCCATGAGTATCGGAAAATTCCACGGGATAATTTGCCCAACGACACCTAGCGGTTCATGAATATGGTACGCCATCGTATTGGCATCAATTTCACTAATGCCGCCCTCTTGCGCTCGGATACAACCTGCAAAATAGCGAAAGTGATCAATCGCCAAAGGAATATCCGCATTCAAGGTTTCGCGGATGGGTTTGCCATTATCAACCGTTTCGGCATAAGCGAGTTTTTCTAGGTTAGCTTCCATACGGTCAGCTATTTTCAACAAGACATTTGAGCGTTCCGCAGCTGAGGTTTTACCCCACGCCTCTGTTGCGGCATGCGCTGCATCTAAGGCTAACCCAATATCTGCGGCACTCGAACGTGCAGCTTGGGTGTATACCTGACCAGAAATCGGGGTAACTACGTCAAAATATTCGCCTTTTACGGGAGGGGTAAACTTGCCACCAATAAAGTTGTCATAGTGGGCTTTGAATGCTACTGGTGCGCCAGTGGTATTGGGGAAAGCGTAAATCATGTTGTTCTCCTAGTTTTTTTTATACAGAACGCATGATGGCATAAGCAAGGTTGAATTTAGGTTGAAGGGTTTGTATGGACTAAGACGACGACGAATGATCGACATGATGAAGATGAATGTGATTTTTATTTATAAAAGCCAACTTATAACAGTAATGCCAGTTTTGCCCTCACTGCACTTAAACGCGTATCCTGCACCGCTAATACCTGTGACAGCTGATTGAGTACTGCATATTCAGGTTCATGCACTTGCACAAACTGCCACATGGCCTCCACGTCTGTACTACGAGACAAAGCATCGACGACTAAACAGTGTAAATATTCTCGATATTCACAGACCGCTGGCGACTCCGATTGCACCAGTAAGGGACGCTGATACAACGCCACTGCTTCTTTTAATCGACCCAAATGGACATAACTTTCGATCAATTGAGCATCCGTCAGCACGACAGCTAGCACAATCCGATAAGGTCTAGCCTGCAAGGCATCCCCTAAATGGGCGCGTAAATGGGTCATTTCGGATTTAAGGGTGGATATAGAAATAGAGGCATCACCATAAACTAAGGCATGTAGCTGCTCCAAACTCAAACCTTCAGGATGAAGTGCTAACACCAAAAAAATTTCTTGTAGTCGTCGCGGAAGTTGCATGTCAGAGCTAAGATGTGCGGTGCGTGAACAAAAGTAAAACGCGGCTCGTTTTTGAATATCTAATTGCGACCAGACTTGAGAGATACGTGAAGCATAATGACTCACCGTCGCCAAGGCCAACGGGGTTGAATTCTGCCAAGGTGCACTCATGTCCAACACAGCCATCACCTGCCCTGTTGAGGCATGGACAATCGGTGCAGCATAACACACCCACTCATGCAAATTTGGGATGTAGTGCTCCGCTGAAAATACCGTGACTGGACGCACCATTCGTGCACTTAACCCGACCGCATTTGTGCCAATACTGGCTTCATCCCAACGGGCGGAAGGCAAAAAGTGGACTAATTCCAATTTGCGCGCCATCGCACGACTGGTATAAGTCCATTGCAATTGTGCATGTGCATCGCTTAAACCAATGGCAAAACCTGTGTCGGCTAATGCTTGCTCCAAATCTTGTAACACGGGGTTCGCGGCTTGATAAAAATGACTATCCATAAATTGCGTGCGAACGGAGTCTGGATCTTCTAAGGGTGCTGAGGTTTTATTAACCGAGACATTCACTTCCGACATCTGCCATGACTGGTCAAGCCATGACGCTTGATTTGTGCTAAGTCTAGTATCTTTACTGCGTATAAACTCGCGCCACCTTTGTTCGGATGCAAGACGTTCAGAACGTAATTTCTCCTTAATACGCATAACCGACTGCCTTAGATTTATTCTATTTGTTGAGGGCACATTTTCACGACATCACGACCAAAATCTTTGGATGATATGCGCCCATCCTAACACGAGCAGCACACAAAAATAAGTTTCCTTTGGCAACCCAACAGTCCGTTTTTAGCGCGTTTTACAATGGGTGTCTTAAAAGAAACCCGCTCTAAACTTAGGCAAGACAATGCCGATGATTCCACGCACCGTACCTCTAGAAATATCCAACCAATCAAAATAATCCCGCCACAAGATAATTTGACCATTTCGCACCTGAAACGTACCACACACCCAAAAAGCAACGTGCAAGGTACCCACTCTAATTATATCGGTACGCTCGGTCATCACCGTGTCGCCATTAGCCGCAAGGCCATGAATTTTTACACTAAAGCCTGTCCCTTTACGCAACAGCAACTCAAACAAATTGGCCACACGTTGCCCACCAATCATTGTTGGAAGCGACACATTGGTATATTGCAAATCTGGCGCAAGTAAAGTGGCAATTTTGTCATGATCTTTGGCTTCAAGCGCATGTAGGAAGTCTGTCACTATCTGTTCTGGGGTCGTTGTACTATTCATGATGCTCTCCTAATGGGTTGCTAGCTCTGCAATCTTTTCGTTTTATTGGCTTCGACTCCGCTCAGCCACCGTAAAAACGCTCCCTGAGCGAAGTCGAAGGGGTAATTTAAGTCAATGTTCAACAAGCTCTATGTATCACTCGGCTATCCCGCCAAAAACGATTTAGACTTTTTGCAGTGATCGCAGGTACATCAACCATTGGCAAATGGCCGACACCGCTTAACTTATGTACTCTAGCATGAGGAATTAACTGTTTGAAGGTTTCGACACAGGTGTGATGTAATACTTGATCGTCTTCACCCCAAAGAATCAGCGTTGGTACAGTCACCGCCGAAATACCCACACGCTCACAATGTAAAGAATGGGCAATCATGTGATGAAACAAGTGACGATTGACATGACGACGCGACACCATCTCCTGCCCCATGGTTGATGCTAATACTAAAGACAACGCGGTACGGTTGCGCTCCAACACGGTATTAAACAAGCGGACAACCTCGACATAACTATTCGGTACAAGCGTATTTTTCCCCACCATTAGGCCGCGCTCAAAAGATGTAGAACCTTGGCCACGGACACCTGCGGCATTCATCAACGTCAATGTTGCCGTGACTTCAGGATGACGAGCCGCAACTAATCCAGCAATACCGCCGCCCATCGAACTACCGACAAAATGTGCTTTATGGGGTAATACTTGCCGCGCCCAATCCGCAATACGATCCGCTTGTTGATCTAAACCATAGACTTTCTCATGACGAAAGTGACTTTCACCCCACGCGGGTAAATCGGGTACAAACAAACGATAGCGTCGAGACAAAAAAGGTAACAGTAACAGCCAGTTTTCTTTCGTAGAGGCAAAACCATGTAATAGCACGACAGGCTCGCCCTGCGGATTTCCCCCTTCTAGCCAAATCATTGTTGCACCATCAACTTCCATACGGCATTTACGCAAACCAACGACTCGCCCTTGAAGTTCACGCAATAATGGCCAAACCTGACCACTTGGCCGCCAATCACGGATTGCTTCAGGATGCGCCAACTTAGCGGTGGCCGTATAAGCAGGCGCAATTTCGTGTACTAATGCTTTTTCGATGTGTTTCAGGGCATGTGTCATACATTAAACCTTGTCAGATGCTAAATCCGCCACGACATTAACATGACAAGCGTCCGATAACAGGTTATTTTAGGACAACAATTGGTTATTTCAGGCCAAATTTGGGGTAAAGAATACTGTTTTGCCTTATTTTTGAGCGTTATTATTCAAAATAGCCCAAGTGAATTACATCAAAAAATAAAAACCCCCGCATTGCGCGGGGGTTTAATCGTTATCAATATGCTAGAGACTTAGCACATCTTTCGATTAGTTCAATACACAAGCACTAACTAAGCCAGCACCTGTTGTTGCAGCAGAACCTGCACCCGCAGTGATAGTTAAACCACCGAAGCCTTTTTTCTTGCCAATGGTTTTAACTTTGCTGCTGATTGCGTATGGAGCACTGAACAATCTACGCAAAGCATCTGCTTTATCAATACCAACAGGAGTAGAAACACCAGTAGCGTCTAAAGAGTTACCTGCGTTATAACCCATCAAATAGCTGATAGCGATAATGGGATACTGAACATAATCGTTCTTAACATTTAAGGCGGGTTTAGCATAAGTATCAGGAGCAACAGTTTGGATACAACCCGCTGTAGCACCTGCTAAAGGAGTAACAGGAACTAATGTTGGACGACCATTAGTATCGTTAGAACCCAACACTTGGTCAGCAACGGTTGTTACAGCAACAGATGCTGGGAAGTGTTTGGCGTTTAATGGGTCAAACTTAGTGTAAACAACCGCTTTATGCTTAACTGCTTTAGTAACACGAATACCATTCTTCAATTTCGGTGTACCGTCAGCATTGTTTTGTGGCACATCTTCAACATAAGCCGCAACGTCTGGCTTAATAGACAAAGTTGCTACACGTAATACACCGCCACCGTTTAATGCAGCACGAGCAGCACCGTCAGCAACGTCAGCATAACCAATAGAACCGTCAGTCGCTAATACTTGAGCAACTACGCCACCATTACCACTACCCTGAATTGCTGTACCAACTACGTTAGTCGTTAACGTGTTTTGTGTTACAAAACCAGTCACTGCAACAGGCGTTGTTGTTGGGCAAGTTGCCGACAAATGGTTAGTGAAAGAGAACGTTGTGCCTGAACTGTCAGAACGTTTAACAAACACGATAGGCTTAGAAGCAAAACCCAATTGGTTCCAGTTATTAATTGCACCAGAAACTACTTGACATAGTTGCGATTCGGTCAAGTTTAACTTGGCATTGCCTAAATCGGAGTTGTTGAAAATCACGCCGATAGCAGCAGCAATAGCTGGCAATTGAACAGGAGCAACACGAGTCGCTGCGCGTGGACCTGTACCGAAAGAAGAATATTCAGAGGCAGAGAATGGTGCATCGCTACCAGCGAAATCCGCTTCGGCTGTTGTTGCAGCAAAACCAGTAGGTGTTGTGTCGTAGTTTGCACAAGTACCTGTTGCATCAGCAGTACCACGTAAAACGTTACGACCTGTACCTGAACCTGTACCACAGTAAGAAATTTTGAAGAATTTACCTGCTGGGCTAGCTAAAGTGACTTGAGCAAACAAAGAATCAACAGCAGCTGGATTCAACAAATCAAGTGTTTTAGTTGTTGAAGTAATGGATTGACGTTTAGAAGTTGCGTCAGTTGTGCCTAACCACTTACTACCAACATAAGCACCGATTGGCAATGTAGCACCGCCACCATAGATGGTACCAACTGCGACTGGAGCAGTAGCAGCAAAAGCAGGAACAGAAACTAAAACTGCCATAGCAGCAGCAAGACGCGTGAGTTGAGACATGTTGTTCTCCCCTTTATGGGTTTGTTGGTTGAGACTTAACGAGTTACCGTGAAGGCAGGGACACTTTAACGAGGATAAGTTTCAATTGATTGAACGTTTTATGACAGTTTTAGAGTGTTTAACTTTATTTATTATTACTCATTTTTCCAAAGAAAAAACAACATAACGTAATGTAAATATTGGATTTTTAATATAATTAAAACTAATGATTTATTTGATGTGCATTGATATCCAACTATAAGCTCATATTTTTCTGTAATGTCTTAATTACTAATATTTAAAAACAAGGTTGGTGATAGTTGAGTAACAGAGCCTTGTACTGTTCCTTGCAAACTAATATCAGCTGTCTGACTACCCGTTTGATTTAGGGTCATACTTGAATTGCCTGTTTGCGTCACTGTTGCACTGTTAGAACCACCCGTTTGATTCAAATTTAAATTATTATAATCATTGGTTTGATTCAGAGTAGCGGCATTAGCATCACCCGTTTGCGTGACCACCAAAAAGTTACCATTGCCTTGTTGCGTAATGACAATATTATTATTAATGCCGTTTTGAAATGTGCCTGCGGCATTGTCAATGCCCGTTTGTGAGAGTGCAACATTTGCATTGGTTGTACCTAGCTGATCGGTACGGGCAAAGTTATCGATACCAATTTGGGAAATCAAAATCTCGTCTTCTAAATTTTGCGAGGTTGTGGTATTCGCGGTATCAAAATCAGTAGCGGCTTGTTCTATTGCGGCTTCGTCTAAAGGATCAGCCGCATGAGCTAAAGACATGAAGACAGAAATCACGATGGTTGTAAGATATTTTTTCATATAATGACTTCTCAATAAAATCAACATGATGGGTTTCGTGCCTCTACCATCCATCCTTAGCCTTACATCAACTCCGCTCAGTCAGCTAAAAAATGCTCCCTGAGCAGAGTCGAAGGGTTAGATGAAGCAATTATCAATAGAACCCAACAAGCTTTTACTCAAAACCAAAAGGTTGACTACTTTCTACAGGTGCAACAGGCTGTGATTTTTTCTTTTTTACCACTGCTGGCTTTAGCGCAGGTGCACCATTCTTAACAATGGTTTTTTGCTTATCAAAAGGAGCTTCTTCACTAAAGCCATTACTGGCTAATTGCTGTGGTTTGTTAGCCATTGGTTCGGTATGACGTAGGCGTTGTTGGCGATAACGCTCTAATACAGGGGCATGTAAATCTGCATCATTGGCTAATAACCAGCTTCGGCTATCAATACCTTCGGCGATCAAATTTACTACTGCCGCTTCTATTGCTTCTTGCACGGCTATTTGTACAGGTTCGTTTAAGGTTGTACCGACCTCAGCTTCTAACAAGCTTTTATACGATATAAACTTATAAACACCTGATGTTAATTGCGTGGAATATACTGTTTTAGTCGTTGAAACACTGTGCAATATTTGTCCACTATTTATATCAATGGCGCGTAAATTAACGGTCACTTGGTCAGCACGGTATTGACCTGCACTTCCTACACCTAGGTATTTAACGCCGACACCACCCGTTTTAATATTGGAGTCATAGCCAATCACTGCACCTTCAATCAGTAATTTAGCCCCCATTAATGACGGCAATTTAATGGGGTTTTTATTTTCACTTTCATTAGGTTGTTCAATAGCACGAACAATCTTGCGTTCGGTCAAAATGTTTTGCAGGTTCTCTCGTTCTACAGGAATAAACCATTTAGAGTCGCGTAATGCTTTTAATAGAATCGCTGAACCGCCCTGCGTGACTGCCGTCGAAAAGTTACTGTCTGGGCTAGATTTATATTGCCCTGTTTGGTCTTTAAAACCATAGACGGCGGCCACAACTTTGCCGCGTGGTGCTGGCAAATTCAACATATCGGAAGTGAGATTGGTCATTGGAGTCAATTCAGCCGTGCCTAATGTACTCATCGGTTGGCTGTTAAACGTCGAACACGCCGACACACTCAAAACAGTCAGTAAAGACAAAAACAGGCTTCTATGGTGATACATAACAGACTCTCAAATAACAAAAATATAAAACGCAAGAACCCCTTAACGCCGAAACGTAAGGGGTAACTAATGTCAGCTTAAGAAACTGAAATTAGAAGGGTTGGTACTGATTAATCGTAGCAACGTTACCATCACCTGATTGATACACAGTAGCTAGGTCATTCACCGCAACTTGAACCACTGTTGCCGTGTTAGTAGAACCTGAGTATTGAGCTACATAAGCATCGTTACCGCTGTCTGCTTGAATAATCGCGGCGAATTGTCCTTCACCCGATTGAAGAATTTGGGCAATGTTGTCTGAACCCAATTGAATGATCAACGCTGTATCGTCAGCACCACCGTCGTTTTGCGCGCCGCCTAATACAGCACCACCACGCTCAACGACTTCAGAACCTTGGGAAATAGCGGCCATATTGCCAACGTTAGCTGCGGTATCCGCAATGTTTGCCAAGAAAATAGCACTCGGTACGCCCGCTGCGATCAAGTCATTAGTACCATCACTTAAACCACCACCATCGCTCAAACCCACATCAAGTGCCAATGTTGCGTTTGATTGAATTAAGTCATTAGCAAATAAAGTATTTGCTGTTGCAAACACAGCCGCATCATCAACAGATGTTTGTACAATCATGGCTTTAGAAGCATCTGTTGTATCTTGTTTAACATACGCAAAGTTAGAGACAAGAGCGGTTAATGGAGCATAAACAACTGGACCTGCATCTACCCAAGATGGCAAAGCCAAGTCAATTGCTGTACCAAGCACACTAATGGCTGTCGGTGCTGTTGGGTCAACTAAACCGACATCACTCGCTGCTCCTTGATAAACAACAGCATTAAAAATAACGCCATCGCTCGTTGTTGCATCTTGAATGATTTGACCGTAGTTAGTGTTACCATCAGCATACACTTGCTCAACGGTTGCCGTGCTTGTTGCAGGGTCGTTGATTTGTGAAATAACAGCTTCGTTTTCTGCGAAAACGACACCACTTGTCATTGCCATTACGGCAACGGCTAAAACGTGCTTCTTAAACATGAGAGTTTTCCTCTAGGTCTTGGTTGGGTACATCTTTACTGGGTGGACAAACTATTATTTTCTGCATTTTGGTCAAATTCAAAACTTTGTGTTTGACCTGTTGCCTTCGCGGTGGTGGTAATATTCAGAAGACCACTACCAATATCGGTAATTTTGATAATAAAATCCGTTGTTTCAGTCGTCCCTTCCTCTATTTTGCCCGTGCCATTGACGACACTAGAAATAATATTGGACGATAAACGATTAATAAGTGCTGTCTGCAAACGCTTATTAAAGGTATCTAAGGCCGTCACAGGTGTTTTTGCAACTACAGGGGCTTTATGTTGATCTTGTACTTGCGCTTCATTTAACAACACTGAGCCATAACCCGGATTGCCACCAAACGAAGGATTCATGGGGTAATAAACTAACGGTCCTGCACTGGCAAAAACTGGCAACATCAGTATTACGCTACATAGCACTTTTTGTTTCATCATCGTTCGTTACTCGGTTTTATAACTAATTCAACTTAATTTCGTCTTTAGCCAAATCAGGGTTAACAAAAATCTCTTCCACATCCGCACTCACCACTTTGTCATAAACAGAAGCGGGTGCTATTTGCCCTGCTTTTTGTGCGCGATTAGCATTGAAATGAATGAACTGCTGATAGACAACTTGGTCAGCATATTTCACAATCATTTGGCTACCATTACGGGCTGATGGCCGTTCTGTAATCACTAACGAGTAAATACTGTCGGTATCTAATGTCAGCCACGTATCTACAAATGCTTTATAAAAAGCCTGACCTGCAAAAGTACGGGTTTGATTTAACAATAGACCACGAAGCTCGACTTCCGCCGAGACAGGCATAGTTGTGATTAAACCTAGTAACAGTGCCAGCATCACTTTCAACGTGTCGTTCCTCAGCTGACCTAGTTTTACTGTAAAAGTAGCTTATTTGGTTTCACTCTACGTGTGATAAGCGCATTTAAGTTAGGACGTATTTTGGCGAGCTTTCATTGCATATTCATGGCAGATTCATGAAATAAATGAAGTAATAAACAGGTGGTTTTATAGGCAGTTAATTAGATAGGAATAATAAAAAATAGTGATATTTTTCAATAAGATGAAATAGTATTAGCCCGTGTTTAACACGGGTATAGGCTGGTGTTTTGGCGTAGGTTTATCCCGCAATCCTTGCGGGCTACAACACTTTGTTTTTTTGTGACTGTGTGAAATCTTAAAACCATCGCTTTATTAAAGCTTTTTCGATTTACAGTCTTTATTGTCTCCGCAGTCACTTTCTTCATCGCCGCCAATGTATTCAAACAAGAAGTCAGACGCTAGGGCTTCACGTTTCTTTTGACCGCCATTCGCCAATGCGGCGGATTGCGTTGCGGCAGATGATACCGAGTTGGCGGCGGCCATTGCGCCTGAATCAACACCGACACTAGGTACACCTGTTGCTTCCCCTTGTACTTGAATGTTATCGGCATTGGCTACGGTAAACGCAGCAATGTTTAAACTGCCAGCCACACGAATACCCGCTTCACCCGCATCAACCGTACCACGCGGGGCAATCAAGTTTGCCGAACCTGCGGGCGAGCCAACTTTGGTTTGTAATACGGCAATACCCGCACCACTGACTTGGGACTTGGCATCAATTTGACAGAAATGGTCGGGGTCACACAGGAACTCTGGGGGTGGCACTTCGGTACTGGTTTTTGCGCCCTTACCTGCGTTGACATCACCATTGGAACTCCAAATCAAGATATCGCCACCTTGTTCGGTAAAAATACGGCTTTGCGCTAACAAAATACTGTCATCACTAAACAAGCCAATTTTGCCTGCTTCTAGCGTTAAAATACCTTGATTGTTTGGCCCTACACCCGATGAGCTTTCGGATTTAGCCACTTGTGGCGGAGCTGATGTACTTCCGACTAAGACTTTACCACCCGGTCCAATGATAGAAACATCACCACCTTTTTGTGTTTGCACGGTTGAACCACGCATATCAAATGTACCTGTTTTTTGCAGTACATCTGCACCATTTTGGCCACCGCTGGAACTATTCGCTGTATAGCCTAAAGACGCTGGGAACAAGGTATTGATTGCTTGATAGCCACGCGCATATTGACCTTTGAAGGGACTATTTTTATTGTTGTAATCGTTACCGACTTGATTCAACACATCTAAAAACACCTTACCAACAAAGGACTGACGCTGACTTGACGCTAAGTTCTTAAACGCACTCCATGCCGTTGCCGCATATTTACCTTGTTCAGTTGCGGACAGCACCGACCATGTTTTCGCCGCTTGCTGTAACGCCGCTTGATCTGACTGCCCTGCCCGATTCAGTACGTCCTGTTGATATTGACCGACAAATGCTACTAACTGTTGATTGTAATTAGGCGTACCTAATTTATCGGCGGCATTGGTTGGATCATGAGCTATTGCGGGATTGAGATAAATCTCAGCAAACTCATCGGTGGCTATTTGTATCGTGGGTAAGGTATCGCGCTCTACCGTGGCGACATAATTTTTCATCGCAGGAGCCAAACCGAAATTCACCGAAATATTTGCGCCTTCACGAGATAAATAATAATTATTTAAGCCACCAACCGTGCGAATACCAGGGTAAGCCTTACTGCCTTTAGGTAAATAACCCTGAGCCAGTGCTTCGTTAGCGGAAGTTAACGGCCCTAGATTGCGACCAGCTTGGACATTGAGCGTACCAATACCGCCTAATTCAATAAATGGCACACTTTGATTGGGCACTAACGGCGGATTGTATAAATCACGTCCTGCTTGAATGTTGGTGATGTCAGAGGCATATAGATTTTGCCCCGAGAAGGCCAAATTAACGATATCTAATCCTGCACGAATGTCGGCTACTTTGTCGGCAGCAACTATAATTGCGCCATTATAGTTACGGTTGTCACTGCCGTTAATCAAGCTACCATTGACACTGTAGATACGCATCGGCTCACTATCATTCAAGTGCAAAGGAATAGGTGAATGCAAATCAAAGGCCGAGTTCAGACCACCAATAAAGCTTGAGCGCAACTCTTTACCACTCAAAATAGGGTTGAATACTGAAGGCAACAGGCTTGGTGAAGCATCAATCAAACCCATATAACTGTTGTTAATATCGGGATTGACAAGGGTGATGTCACTATCCGCTAATAAACTTAATTGGCCATTGCTAGACGGATACAACTCGGCATTATTGCGAATGGTAATTGTGCCATTTAAGGCTTCCATATTGACGTGTGCAGGCAAAACAAAGTTGTACGCACTGGCTAAGACTGTGCCATCATCCTCAGATGCTGGGTTAAAGCCATAGTTAGCCCCCGGTGTTACACGTTCGCCGCCTAAAACAATGGCACTGGTTAACGACTGCAAACTCACCGATGAGCTACTGCTATAGGAATTACTATCAAAGCCTTTAAATAACCATGAGGGATTATAAATTCCACCAATTTCTAGTACACCACCTGCAACCACATTTAGCTGGCCATCTTGCACGGCTAATAACGTCTGTGCGAGAGCATCGCTACGGATGATGTTGTCATTAACGCGGATATTGCCTTGGCCATTCGCGACAAAATAACTGCCGCCAAACAGGTTGCGTCCGACGTTAAGCGCCAAATCACCGCCACCAAATACCGCTAACTCTTGCTGACCTTGGCTATCAGGCACTAAACGCCAAGTCACAGGTAAAGATACCGCTAAGCCTTTAACATCTTGCCCTGCTTGCACGGCAATATCGCCACCTGCACTCATGACACCTTGACCAAACATCCCAAAATTAAGGCTCGAACTGGAGTGCGGATTACAGCCACTCACCGTCACCAGACAAGGGTTTTGCATCCAAGTCCACCAGAATTGACTCAGGTCTGTACCTTTGTTGCCTGTGAGTTTACCTGTGCTATCAACAACTTTTTCAATGCCAATGATGTCACGACCTGCATTCAGGCTAATATTGCCTGCGGCTTCGGGATTAACTTGCCCACTGTTAATAAATAACGGTAAGCCGTCTTTAGCAATCACTAATTCAACATTACCCGATGGCGTATTAAGAGCTGGGCGACCTGCGCTGTAAATCACCGCTGGGGCTAAGTCATCCAACATAGCTATGTCTTGGCCTGCTTGCATATTGATGCTGCCTGTCCCTGTCCGCACCATCGTCGGTGTAGCTAAGGCTTTTAGCGTGGCTGTTGTCACCACAGGCGGGTCTTCTTCTGCCGCCAAACTATGCGTAGCAATAACTTTAATACTTAACGAGCCTGTCGCAAAATCTTTCATGCCACTCAACGTGCGTGTTACGGGATCAAACGTCAGCCAAGTAGGCAAAGGCTGACCATTGGCGAGTTGAGCGGCGTAACTGACACTGTCATTTTCGTTACGCGGACGCTCTAAGGGAGCTTGGTATAGCCAAAAGACATCACTGGTTTGTAGCGTTTTATTAAAGCGGATACTGCCTTTTTCTGCCTGTAAATCAATCGAGGAAGAATCCCCCCCTGCCAGACTGGCAATTAATAATTCTGTACCTGTTGGCGATAGACGATTACCGTTAATTAACAAGTTAGTATTAAAGCTAAACGGATTATTGTTTTGCACAAAGCCATCACTGAGGCTGGCATTGATATTGATGTTATTAGCCGCTTTGAGCGTTAAGATCGGCGCAACACCTGTCTGACTGCGATACAGGGGTTTTAAGCTACTATCAACAGCAGCTAAGTTCCAATTGCTGGCAAGGGTGACATCCCCATTGTTAATACCGACGTTGCTATTGACTAGCTCAATGCCTGCGCGAGCCTTGAGATTGTTGATGCCTGTAAACTGAGCTGCAAAACCGATATCTGACTGCTGCACAAACTGCGCTAAAGTCTTGCCATAAAATTCGCTATGGTTGCTATTTGAAGCGGCTGTTAGCTTTTTACCGTCACTGCCATAGATACCGAGTGGGTCAATAATGCCATCAAAATGTTGATTGCCTGTACTGCTGTCATTGGTATTCCATGTCGCAAAGCCTTCAATAGCCACTTCACGCGCACCGATAAAACTATTGGCATTAGCCACATCTATATTTAAGCCGCCTTCATGCAAGATTGGCGCACGCAGATGGACTGTGCCATTGGCTAACCCCCCTGCACTACCACCATGAACATCTATGACCGCACTATTATTGAGACTGATTTTACCGCTGTTATTGGCATTGATATTTTGGTAGCCATAGTTGCTATTAACCGACCCATCACCAGTGCCTTGAGTGGCTATGGTGATATTGCCACCGCGTTGATCGGTCGTACTGGCTGTTGCCAATAAGCTGCCATTAATAACAACACTGCTACTCCCTGTTAAGCGAATGTCACCGCCTTTTTGACCTGACGCGTTGACTGTGCCGTCGATAATGATATTACCGTTATTGCTATCGTTTTGGCCTGCTCCACCTTTGGCCACTAAACTGATTTCTTGTGCTTGCAGTGTTTTGCCAGTGCCTAGTTGTAAATTACCTTGTTGCGTTGTGACGGCCACTTTGCCATTGACTTTACCTGCAGCTAAGACATCAGCAAGTGCATTTAAATCAACTGCTTGTGTGCTTATTAGGGTAAAACTGCCACCTTGTTGGCCAGTTTTGGCACTGCCATTGAGTTGGCCTTGCAAGTTCAACGCACCATTGGCAACCAATTTTAATGTGCCTGCGTCACCACCCTTATTAGCGGCGGCAAAGTTGAGACTAGCCGTTGGTGCAACATTCAATGCACCCGTACTTTCAAGCGTGATGTTGCCCGCAGGCGCATAACGCTCAACATCAAAGAATGACTTAGTGATGCCATTGACATCAACAATGGCTTGACTGCCAAGATTTAAGCCACCATTGCCTGCCACTAACTGTACTGCTCCTGCGTTCGCGGTAATTTGTGAATCTACATTAATGCTTGTGGCATTAATGGATAATTTTCCGCCTGTCCCTGTTCGTACCTTGGCAACACCTGCGCCAACTTTATCTATCGTCACTTCGCCTGTTGTACGCAAACTGATATTGGTTGCGGTTTCGGCTGATAGGATAGGTGTATGGAAATGAATATCCGCCTTTCCTGCCGTCAAAGAGCCTGTGTCTTTGCCCACAATGCCGCGATCAGCAATTACATCTAAGGTGCTAAAACCACTGAGGATCACATCACCAAAACCGAGCCCTAATTCGCCAACACGAAGATTTAATTTGCCTGTCCCTCTCAGAGACGCGTCACCCGAAGTTTCGAGTTCGTTGGCTAGTATTAACTGGTCGGTGCGAATGGTGACTTCGCCGCCATCACTGCGGATACTGCCGCTACTCAAGGTCAGCTTTTTGCCAACTTGTAAGTCTAAATCACCGACAAAACGAATCGTTCCACGACTACGCAAAGCCACATCATCAATAGCGGCGAGTTGCGCTAATAACGACTGACCCGCCACTAAACCATCAGGAATATCAATCGTAGACAAGTTATTGGTAAAGGTAATATCTGCACTGTTGGCATCAAAACTTTTGGCTTTAATTTGTACGGTTGGCGCAACCACCATATTGCCGACGGTATCCAACGTGACCGCACCATCCGCCAACAATTTGACGTTGTTATCTATGCGTAAAACACCTGTAGGCGTATCACCGTTACTATCGCCATCAATACCAGAGACATTAATCCGTTGAATAGCAACGGCTTTACCACTGCTCAAACGTAATAATGCACCATCACCTGTAATACCTTCAAACTCATTACCGTTATCATCAAAATCGGATAACAAACCGACTTGAATGGCTTGCGTACGAACGCGCTCTTGGCCGCCTGTCGCTTGCAACACGGTATTTGATTTGACGGTGACTGAGCCTATTTGCAATTCGGGTTCTGGCGCATCTTCATTGACAGGTACAGGTAAATAACTGCGTGCCAAGGCGATAATTTCAGGCGCATGAACGCCCACACGCGGCGCGTCAATCACCACATCTGTCGCTGTGGCTTGTAAGATATCCGCGTCTTTACCGCCATGACTAATACCACCCAGCACTAAACGACTCGCGCCTAAGTCATTCAATTGTTTGCTATCCACTTTCAGATAACCCGCTAGAGCAGGAATATCACTATCGGCAATTTGCAATTTTGGCGCAGTAATATTGATATCTGCACCTAAGCCACCCGCCACCGCTTGGCCTTTGATTTTTGCACCCAAAGTCATTGCCGTGTTAGCACTTAAAATCAATTGTCCTGCATCTTTCGGTAATGCGGCTTGGCCATTAGCATGATTGATGGTGAAGTAATTATTCAGGCTAGTAAGTTCAAACTGCGAATATTGTTGCCAGACTTTGCTCGATTGCACCAAGAAACTGGTGGTACGCGCATCTTTAGCCCCGCTAAAAACATCGGTAAAATAACCTGCGACGTGTGCTGTACCATCGGGCATGACGGTATTAAAACGCGACAAAGCATCTAAGGCGTTGCTATTGGTATCTTGAACGACACGAAAAGCATTGGGCAAAGTCGCATAACGCCCCGGTAATAAGGTATAAATGCCTGCGGGCAAGTCTTTAGTGCCTGACAAATAAACGGCTTTGCCAATTAATGGATCAGCCACTAATTGCGGATCATAAGCAGCAAGTTTACTTTGATTTCCCGCAATCACTGCATAAACGGCACGCCCGTCAGCATACAGTGGCACAGACTGTGCCGTACCTGTGGCATAACTGGTGTTATAGGCATTTAACACATTGCGAGAACCGCCTGTGCCTGCAATCCATTCTTGAGCCTGTAAATCACCACCACCCGCTAAATTAATGGTTGCGCCTGTTTCTAGTTTGATATGTTGACCATTGATAGCGAGTTGTTTTTGTGGCGCACTGGTCAACGTGGGTACGGCAGTGGCTGCACCTGCGGCAGACGTTGCACTGCCATTGTATTGCAAGTTTTGACTATCCGCCGTTGTACCGTAAGGAACAGTTGCACCATCTAAGGATACTGAGGTCTCACTACCTGCCAATAGCTCCACTTTTTCGGTGGCAATGACAGGAATTTGAATCAATAACGGTGACACCAAATCCACAGGTGATACCGCTTGATAACTCAATTGTGTCATGGCAAAGCTGTCAGTTGCGCTATTCGCTCCGAGAATCAATTGACCATCGGGCGCACGAACAACACCGCCTTGACTAATATTGGCAGCATTAAAAATAACACTGCCACCCGCCGATAATGGCGTAGTAGATTTTTTCCCTGTGGTGCGAATGTTGACACTATTACCCGTCAGTTGATTCAGCTGTTTATAGGTAAAGGTACTCTCTGGATCGGTGGGATCATCAATGACTTTGCTAATACTATTGAGATAACGCCCCATTGCATTGACGATAAATTTGTTACCCGTTGCTGGATAAATCTGCCCTGCACTGAAGTTTAATTCAGCTGTCGTTTGTAATAACCCGGGCGAGGTAGAAACACGCGCCAAATTGGTCGGGTCACGCAAATAGTCATAGCTTGACGGCGTGACAAAACGTAAGTCACCGCTACTGACGACAGAAGCCGAGGCAAAACCATCAATCAGGAATTGACCGCCCATATCAATGGCATCGGCTTTGACCGAAAACTTTGACTTATAAAATTGTGGTAATAAATCGGTAAAATACTCATCGTCACGACTGAGGGTTAAGCCATCTTCATCCACAAGCCGTGAGTCAACAGTATAATTAAGAGCCATAGCATCATCAAAACTAGCAATATCTATGGTGGGTACTAAGACGTTGACTGTTGTCGCAACAAAACCTTCACCATCATCTTCTTTTAGCTTATCGACTAATACCGTGGTGTCTTTAGCAAAACTGATTCGCATCCGAGGATTACTATCGACGTCGGTCAAAATAGGATTTTCTAAATCATCGGTACTGTAAAATAACGGGTAATTTCCGCCTTGCTGCAAACCACTGATATTGACGTAAGGGGCTTCAATCGCAATATTGATTTCAGGGGTGATGTAATCCACTTTGCCCGTCAAATCAATTCTATCTTCAACAATCGGTTCGCCATCTGCGTCTAGAATCGTGGTTAACTTGGTGCCTAGAATCGCTTTTGTCGGCGGCCCACGTAACTCAGAGGCATTGATGACAATTTTCCTCTCCATTTTCAAGCTGACGTCTTCACTAAAGACTTCAATAAATTCATTCTCATCGGCATCTAGCTTGATAACATTACGGAAAAAGTTAATCGGCAACGGTGCTTGAGCCGAGTTTAAGGTCGGGTCAACCCCTAAACGTAAGCTAGTAATCCCTGTATCCGTTAAACTGTCGGTAGCAAAATTCAATACACCGCTGGCTTCTGACTCCAACAAGAAGTCAACATCACCAGCCTTGATAATTTCGCCTTCCGAACCTTTTGGCATCGGTATCAGTGATTTTGTCAAACTAATTGCCGTTGCACCACCAAACGCAATCGAAGTGACAAACGAACCTCGTAACGGGGTAATTTCTAAAGAACCGCCTTCAGTATTGTTACTGCCTGCCTGTCCTTTCATTAAACCATGAAAAAACAATCCTTTGGCTGCGCCAATGCGGATTGCTCCTGCATCACTAGCGACTTCTTTGGCCGTGGTGCTATCGCCCGAGAATGGCAAATCAAGTACGGCATTTGTACCTGAGACATTGATTGTAGCGGCACGCACTTTACTGGCTTCAGTGTCTGCAGCACACGCACCCGAATCTCGGCAATCTTGAACTACGACATAACCCGTATCGTTGGTTAATGTCACTGTACCGCCATCTAACACTCGTCCCGTATGAATCGGCTTATTAGCTAATGTCGCTAACGGATCTATCAAAGTTGTGCCTGAAACATCTAGTAAGGCACTGTCACCCAACCATACTGATTTACTATCGGAGATCGGTGCATTACCGTTAACAATCAAACCCGCGACTTGAGAATAGCCACCTTTTGCGGTATCTCCCGTTAAGGTAATACTGCCACCATGCGCGGTGATTGCGCCATCAACCGTCACTTGAGTCATGGAGCCAAGAGTAATGGCTGCGCCTGCATCCGCGTTAATGACTGCATTTTTTTCGACCAGCATCGTCCCTGTAATACCATCCGCACTAAAGTCAGGTTGTGGACTCCATGTTGCGTAATCGCCTGAATAGATACTCAAATTCACTGCTTGTCGACGAGAGGCATCCTGTTGACCAATCGTCAGGATACTATTGGCTTTAGTGGCTTCTGCCCAAAGATTTGTTGCCGTCGGTAATTCGGCCAGTTGCAAAAAGTCTTTACTCAAGAAACTAAATTGGCTGAGATTGAGCGTCGTTAATGCACTGATTTTTGCGTCATATTCTGCTTGTAAATAAATATGACCAAAGCCTGTTTTATCAAAATAGTTTTCAGGTAGTACCATTACCCACGGGGCATCAATAGGTTGAGTACCCCCCATTTGCAAACCTAAAGTACGCAGACTGAGTGTACCGCCACCATTGAAACCATAACCACGCAACGTTCCTTGTAAATTGAGTTTGCCATTGGCTGGCGGCGCATCGGTCGGTAATTGCGGAACACCAGTACCATTACCACCAAACGACAACAAGGTCGGCACATAACTGAGCAAGCTGATATTGCCGCCTTTACCCAACGGTACGTTATTCTTTTGTGCAACAAAACCTGTAGGTAAAACGCGACCGCCACTAGAGACATCAATCACACTATTGGCTGCTAGATTAATCGAACCTGTAAGGTCAGGCGTATTGATCTCGGTAACAATGGTTTTAACGATAGTAAAATTATTCTCGGTTGTTGTTTCGGTACGCGTACCTGCAATCGCTGGAGTAAAGGGGTTATACGTGGTATCTGTGGCTTCAGTAGTAATGCCTGTCGTGGTGTCGGTTTGCTTAATGTTGGTAGTAATTTTGGTAATGGCCGTCGCATTTTGCTGCGTACTAATGCTGACGGAACCACCATTAATGTACGCCGAACCTGTGATTTGGTCGGCATCTCGTCCCGTATCATTCACCCACTGACCGCGTGCGTCTAATACCGCTTTATCGCCAATCGTTACATCACCTGCTTGCACCATACTCTTATTATCAGGCAAGGTGGTTGACCCTACGACATACGTGCGTCCCGTTCCAGTAATGGCAATTTTGCCTGATGTTGCCGTGAGTTTACCGTCAACTTTTACCCGTGAACCACTGAGCTTAATGGAACCGCCTGTTTGTACTGTTAATGCAGCATCTTCATTAACTACAACTTCGCCACCTTGTGTCGGTTTAATCGCAACTGGGTCATCGGCAATAATATTGACGTTAGCGAAACCTGCTTGTTGTAATTTGCTGGCATCAACAGGAGTCCAATGTAAGAGGTTGGTGGTATCGTTAACCGCTAAGCCATTATCACTAATCACGCTACTTTTATTGAAGTTTTCAATCACTTCATCCAGTGTTTGCGCATGATTAACCACCACATAACTCGGCAATGAACGCGTATCTGGTAGGTTAGGATTAGGCAATACAGACTTAACTAAAACCTCGCTCGTTCCCGCGCCAAAATTAACCGTACCACCTTGTGCTAAATGGTTACCAGCCACTTGATGACGACCACTTAACGCGACCGCTGACACATCTCCTGATACTAATGCTGTCGTTAGGCCATAAACATTTAATGTGCCAGCATTACCACCTTGAATATAACCCGACTCATAGACACTGTGACTTTTGTCTCCGCCTAATATATGGTTGATATAAACGAGCGAATTATTTGCGCGGTCATGGCGATCAACAAAACGACCTGCAATCCCTGTATAACGCTCATTAGGATTGGCATTGGCAATATCAACGACTCGGCCATTGGCATCCACTAACCGCGTCGTGGATAACAAACCGCCCAAATAACTGACATAACCACTATTCAAATTTAACAACGAACCGCTTTTAGTCAGCACCTCATTACCTGCAAGGGTAATCGTGCCACCGTTTTGCAATAACTGTTCAATGTTACGTTTTACTTGCTGCACATAACCTGTCAAATTGGCTAACGGTGTGCCAACCCAAGCAATACCATCGTCGCGCGTGCCTGTGATACTGCTATTAATCACCACTGCTGCGCCATAAATCGGACTATCTTTTTGCAGAGGAGAATCGGCTAATTCGTTCAAGCCTAGTCGGGGAATACTGACTAAGGTGCTTTCTATTGGCAATTCGACATTGGCAATACCCGCAACATCAACAATCGCACCTTCGTCGATATATACGCGCCCTGCGATTGAGCCATCTCGAATAGCATCGGGAGCAATATTGCCGTCATTTTGGGCAATGGCGGTAATCGTGACTTTTTGGCTAGGTGCTTCAACGAGGGCATTTTTTTCTAAAGTTACGGCTGCGCCATTTAGGTTAATTGAACCTGTTTTAAAATTTTGCGTGGCGGCAGTGGTCGAAATCGTTGTTTCACCATTGGCATCGGGCAAAATCGTTGTTAAGGAATTGCCAGTCAATACTAACGAGCCTGTACGGGCAACGGTGGCATCGGTTGCTTGTTTATCTTGCGCGCTAATGGTAATGCTACCTGCCTGACTGACGCTCGTTGTCGCGGCAACAATCCCATCTTGTTTAATACTTGCACCAAGTAATCTGACATCGCCACGAATACCCTGAACCATGCCTTGATTCACTAACAAGGAATTATTGCTAGACGTGGTTGCAGGGGTCGCATCCTTAGTCACGCCATCAATAATTTGCGTTAAGCTACCCGTTAGTACAGGATTCAGCAATAAAGAACCATCGGCGGAGTTTTTTAATGCTACCCCTAAACCTGCAGCTAAAATAATTTGACCATCGACAGCAGAAACTGTTCCTGCATTATAAATTTCAGGAGCTGCAATTAGTGAAAAACCTAACTTATTAGTCGATATTGTCGCGCCTGATTTTATTTCTATTTTACTGGGTAATAATAAATTACCTTGAGCATCGCTATTATCGGCAAGGGTTTGTGTTTGTCCCGAACCTAAACCTAATAAATTACCATTGGCGGTTGCAGGTCCGACAGAGCTAATACCACTTTCTAAAAATAATTGATTACTGGCTTTTAAGTACGCGTCGTTATTGTGTGTTTGTAGTGATTTAGCGGAGCTGGATAAATACATCGGCAACGATGAAGCAATCAATGAATGGACATTCACTTGACTGCCTGCACCAAAAATAATGCCGTTCGGATTGATTAAATAGATTGAACCATCGGCTTTTATTTTGCCCATAATTTGACTGGGCGAAGCATTAGCACTGACACGATTTAATGCTACCCAATCATTCAAACCGTCTTTTTGTGTGCCTTGACTTTGGTCAAAATTCAACGTTGTTTGTGCGCCAACATTGAACGAGTCCCAACTTAAAATCGCTTTTTTCGCTGTTTGTTTCACGGTCACGGTGTAGTTATCTGCACCTGTTAACGCATCTTTGGCTTGTGTTTGGGTGGGCAAATCAGCGTTTTGCCACAAACAACTGGCAGCATTCACACAATTAGCCGCGTTATTGGTATTGGCTTGTAAGCCACCAGCCCCAAGACCATTGACAATATTACTGATACCCGATTGCTGGGCAGCACGTTGCGCGGCTTGCGCTTGCAGAATCGCACCCATAGCCTTGGTCAAATTCGCCATTGACCGTTGAGTGGTAGCTTGTGCTTGTTGAGGAGTGGATACCGCACCCAAAACTGGGACAACAATAGAACCAGCACGTGGCGTTGATGCCGCCGTTTGAGCTTGAGCCGCCTTTGCCTGAGCAAACCATGCAGCACTACCCACAGGCGCAGCATGACTCACGATTGGCCATAAGCTCCCCGCCAACATTGGCACACACAAGGCTCGTACAATCGCCAAGCGTAAACAGCCTTGCGCTGATAGACGAACTTTGGGAGCTAAACGGGGATGATGGCTCATAGGGACTCTCCTGAATAAACTTAAGCGGCTTCGGTAGCAACAGAGGCCGTTGCAGGCGTTTGCAAATGGCGAATATATTCGCGCAGCAAAGCATCCCACAGCTCACATTGGCCTTGTAACCATGCCGCACTGACTCCGCCCGCAACCATGACATCCATCACCAAAACCAGCCATTGGCCTTGCTGTGATAAGCGAGCAAAACGACGACTGCGATTCCAATCAGCGACTAACTCAGGTCTGACATTGCCTTCAATGTTGAGTGTGCAATTAAAGGAGAAATCAACAAACTCACGATTCTGTTCAGAAACTACATTACCAAAGTTAATAACAAAACCAATGCCTTGAGCAGCACTTTGAATTTGCACCATTTGACCATTACTGACTTCATTGGCGCGATAACCTGCCTGTTGCAGAATATGAGCGAATTGTTGCGGGCTAATGGCAGTGATTAAATCGGACATGATAATTTTCCTTTTGTGACATCTATAAATAAAAAATATTAAGGTGCTAAACCAGTATCCACCGCTGTCTCTGTCGGCATTACTAACGGTTCTACTGTGGCTTCAGTCATTTTTCCCTCATAATCTTGCAGTACATTTTCGAGTTTCACGCGGTACAAACCCGTCACCGTTTCATGACTACGAATGGCTTGCCAGAAGCTTTGTTGCTGATGCAAATCAATCATCTCGTTGGCCAAGGTCAGCATTTTTTTATTACTGTCTTCACACAGTGTGTATTTTTGACTGTAGCTTTTTAGTTGCCCCTCTGAGACTAAAGCCGCTTGCTGCTGCGTTTTGATACTGGCATTAGCTTGATTTAAGGCCTGTTGTAATTGCTGTGTTTGTGCCGTTGTTTCATCTAACTGTTTTTGTAAACTACTGGCTTTCTCTGCTTCACGACGCGCGGCACTACGTAGTTGATTCAGCTCCGCCGTATTGACTTTGGCAACCACAGGCGCAGCCTTGACGGGCACAGCATTGGCTAACTGCGCTTTTAAGCTCAGGTTTTCATCCTCCAGTTGGCGCATTTGCGTGACTGTTTGCCGCAATTGATCACGCATTCTGTCCACGATGGGATCAGCATGTAACCAGCCGCTATTGGTTGTTGTGAGCAACACGAAACACAGAGCAAGCTTTTTCATCACCGACTCCTTAGAAGCGCGTATTGACATCAAGTTGCAACACATCAACGGCGAATGGCTCGCCTTCCACTTCGGTAGCACTCAACCAACGCGCACTGAGCCATGAGTTTTTACTAAACCCGACACTGCCACCGAGGTAATAACCTTTGGTATTTGTGCCACCTAAATGAAAGTCTGAATCGGTAAAGGCATCCATCACTGCGTCAGATTCGACATAACGATAGCCAAACAACGTATTCCATTGGCCATATTCGCGGATTTGTGGATAGCCAACACGGAGCTGTAATTGATAGCCCATATCGCCACCATTAAACTTCTGGTCACAAGCTTGATTATTAACAGGACAGGGCGATAAATTATTGACAGGATCGCGACTAGAAATACCCGTTTCACTAAAAGCTAAGTTCTTGACCACGCTGACATCAAACTGTGAATGTAATTTGCCTGATAAAGCCTGATCAATGGTCGTGCTCAGCTCTACGACACGATACGGTGATACCAAACCATAATATTCAAAGGTTGGACTTGGCTTGGTGGGGTCTGCGCCGAGTTGTGTGGTGACATTACGCAGCAATCTCATGGTATTGCCTTTTTGCACAAAAGTAGGACGTGTATGGTCGGTGTCACAAGCAATACTGTCCGTCCATGCATCACAAGGGGATGACAGTTCACCTTGAACATTAGCAAAATCGTAATAAGCTAAACTGCCGCGCAGACTGAGGCCGTCTTTACCGCGCCAATCGCCACCCAATTGAATACCGTATAACCATTTATCGTGACTGCCGACTTTAAATTGGCTTTTTAAAGGAAAGTTTCCTTCTGTACTTTCCACCGAAAACATACCCATCGTCGCGAAGGTATGAATTTGCTCACCAAAAGCGCGCTTATATTGGGCTGCCCAACCATCAAACGATAAGTCTTTATCCCAAACTAAATCCGTGGCCGCCAACCAAGGATTGGCCATCCGCCCCCCTAGCATCGTTAAATTGCTGGTTGGCCGATAACGTAATGACGCTCTATCTAACAAAAAGTTTACTTTGGCAAAATCCGAACCTAATGTTTGATTAGAAGAAACAGGCGTGACCGTATTACCTGTCGTAAAACGGAAATTGGCATCAAGGTCATCGGCAATCTGCGCTTGCATCCCTAAACGCACACGTAAGCGCGTGGCTTGACGATTTTTAGTGGTATTGAGAATGGGTGGCGTTAACGGGTTAGCAAAAATATTTAACGGTTTATCGCTATTAATAGCTTGAAAATTTAAGGCTTGATCGTAGTTTCTATCGTCATATAATTCGCCTTGTTGACGAAGCATCATATCGCCCGAAAAACTGATACGCCGTGTCCATTCAGGTGCAGCATCTACTTGAATCCAGCCTTCTTTTTTAGCAGCGGCTAACACTTCAGTTTTTAATTCGTCACGAATTTTTTGCCGCTCACTGTCAGGCAAATAAACGGCACGGACTCGCCCTGCGGGTTCTACAGGTGTCGCCTCTGCTTTTTTCTCAGGTGTTGTTGCAACCGCAGGTGTCGTTGCCGCCACAGGTGTTACAGGTGTTGGCGGATTAGTAACAGCTTCTGGTTTTTTATCGCCATTAGGCTTGGCAACAGGAGCACCAGCCGTTGGCGCAACGGTATTTTCTACCTTAGCGACGGCTGATGATGCCACTGCTTCTTTTGCTGAGGTTTGGCCTTGACTGGCGCGTAAATTTTCAACTAACTTTTGAGCATCCGCGAGCGACAATGCTTTGCTGTTAATCAGTGAACGTAATAAATCTTCTGATGTTTTTTTTGATTGTTCGGTGCGTAATTGTTGCAATAAATTTTGTGCATCGTTTAACGATAACGATTTACTATTAATCAGATAGCGTAAGACATCTTTAGAGCTTTCCGCACTAATAGGCGCAGCAGTCGCCACTGGCAGTTTGGCCGCATCGGTCTCTGCCGCGATCGACCACGAATTAGCCCCTGTCATCAACGCAACGGCTAACCATAGCCGTGATTGAGCCAATTGAGGTAGTAACACAGAAGAATGCCGAATAATTATCATTTAACCGTTACTCCATCGACAGGGATATGCTGACACCCTGCTCTACTTAAATTTAAACTTCTGGTGAAACTAACCAGCTATAGGTTTTGGCTTGGCCATCGGGTGGTGGGTTTGACACCCTGCCTACCGACTGCAATAAATTCACTAACAAACGATCAACTTCGGGCTTGCCTGTACTTTCGACAATGTCCACTTTTTCAATTTGCCCCGTCGCCGATACCGTCACTCGTACAGGCACACGCTTAAAACGCATCGCTCTCAGTCGTTCGCTGGCTAACAAGGCGCGTCTAAACTCACTGACGACAAAAGCACGGTATGTCCCGCCACCGCCGCCTGTTCCCCCACCACTGGTACTGGCAACAATGCCATCACCTTTATAATCTTCGCCGCCTGCTTTACCGCCTAAATCACCCGGCCCATCACTGTCAGCGGCTAACTGTGGTGACGGCGCTTCTTTGGGAGGTGCAGCTTGTTGTGGCTCTGGTACAGGCTGCGGGTCTTCCTTGACCTTCACTGGCTCATCTTTCGGCGGCGGTGGAGGTGGTGGCGGAGGCGGTGGAGGTTTGAGAATGGTGATTTGTTGCACCACTTCAGGGGGTACGGTTTTTTTCATACCACCACCCTTAAAGAGGCTAATCATCATCCATAACAATGCCAACACCACCAACGTACCAATCGTTATCAGTACATACTTGCGCTTGGCTTTTGCGCGCTCGCGGCGTGAGCTACCGCCGATGACTGCCGTAGTCATTGCACCAATCGCTGAGTAACTAGCCCTAGTTGAGTAATGTCTAAACGCCCTAAAAGTGCCAACACATCAATGACATTTTTATACTGCGTTTCACCATCACCACGCACCACCACAGGCAAATCGGGATTTTCTGCTTTTTTCTGCCGTAAACGGTCTTCTAGCTCCGCCATAGATACAGGCACAGCATCCATAAAAATCTTGCCATCGTTGGCAATCGTCACCGACACCGTTTTTGGTTTCGACAAACTCGGTTGCGAACTAGTTTTGGGTAAATTAACTTTGATACCCTGCACTGCCGCTGTCGTCATAATGATAAAAATAACCAGCAACACATAAGACAAATCGAGCATCGGTGTGATGTTGATATCGTCATAGGGTTTATCGTCTTGAATTTGCATGGCTAACTTCCTTACTCATCAGCAATGGCATGAAGCGCGGCTGGGTTGTTATAGTTTTCGGCCATACGCGTGATAAACGACTCAATAAACATGTGCATTTCAGTCGAACATTCTTTGACGCGAGTGAGCAAATAGTTGTAGCCAAACAACGCAGGAATCGCGACAAACAAACCTGCTACCGTGGCCGCCAATGCCGCTGAAATACCCGGTGCAATGGCGTTAACATTCACTTCACCCGCCGCCGCAACCGCTGCGAAGGTAATCATTACCCCTACAACTGTTCCGAGCAGACCGATAAAAGGACCACCTGAAATCGCAATCGTTAACAGCACCATTTGTTTGTTGAGAGATTGAGTTTCACGGACTAATGAGGAGTTGAGCGTGGCACGAATCGCTTCGATGGATTGCGCCGATAATGACCGAAGTTGTTTGCCTGTACGTGGGTCGGTTTGCAGACGGTCGTGTAACTCATCAATGCCTGTATGAAAAATATGCATCAACGGCGCATCTTGCATTAAATCCAGCGTATCTTCGTCAAGCTTTAAGGTACTTTGACCATTAGGAATCGTCGCTTGATGTAACTGAGCAAAGTCACCTTTCACTTGTTGAAACGCATCTAAAAAGGCGTTATTGGCTTTGGAAGCACGGCCAATTTGCAACCCTTTAATCGTCATCACTGCCCAACTAATCAACATCATGACAAGCAAGAAACCAATCACAATCCAGCCATCTAGTGTCACTGAGGCCATAATCACGCCAAAATAGCCCGTATGACTCGAAGAGGCGGCTTCATCAACACCAAACTGCACTAATTTATCGCTCGTTCCCTGATTACCTGATTCTAATTGCACGGCACCTGCATCACGTGCCACTTTGGCAATTTTTAATTCATCGACAACACCATGAAATGGTTGTTTTGTGCCATCGCCACCTACGGTTGCCACGCCTTGTAAACCAGACGCTAAGCCATGTGCTAAGGTTGAACGTACTTGTCCATCGACATATAACGTCGTTTGTGTGGCATTCGCGACCACTGCCAAATGATGCCAACTGTTATCGGCAATTTGTGCTGATAATGGGCTAGACGCATTATCTATAGACACATAAGGTGCACCGTTATTCAAACCGACAACAAAACTGTTAGCACCCCGTTGGGCATAAATCACCGAAGTTTCCGCCGCCGCTGGTTTTACCCATGCTGACCAAGTAACACCACTCCCCGCAGGCGTAGCAACAGTTGCTGGCAAACTCACGCTCGCCGTACCATCAAAACGGGCGGCATTACCAATCAAACCACTTTCATCTGTAGCAACCATAGTCGTGGCATTGTTACGGTATGATGTTGAATCAGTGGCAGGACTGGCTTTTTCGCCAAAGTGGTAAACGGCTATTTGGTTTGTGTCGTAACTATCTTTACTGTTACTTTCAGCCGTTGCTTTAGCATTGCCGTAATACATCCAAATTTTTACAGGGGTATTCGCGGCAACTTTGGGTACTTGCACCCAAACAAAGGCTAAATTAAAGATCAGGTCAAACTTTTCGATGTGATATTTCAGCGGGGTTTTGTCATCTTCGGCGACAAAACGTAAGTCAGCCCCATCGGCAGCGACATCAGTGAATTTCAATACGCCTTCATGTAAGCGAATTAAGACAGGCATATTGGCCTGTTCGCCTTGAACACCTGCGGCTTTAGCATCTAATGTAATGGGCTTACGGAACGCCCAATCATCACTCCACCAAGCTTGTGCTTGCGCTGAAAAACCGAGTAACCCCGTCAGCAACAATGCCCCCAAACGCCTATTTGTCTTAGTCGTAGCCGTAGAATTATCAGAAAGTTGAAGCTGGCTAAACATGAAAATTACTCGCTAAAAAGAAGTCCAAAGACGGAAAAGAAGACGATTATCGCCACGGTCTGTGCTTGGCCCTTTCACTAAAGGCACACTCCAATCAAACACAGCATTGACGCGGCTCAACATATTGAGGTTAAAACCAATACCCACACTGAGCATTTCTACTTGTCGTGAGCTGTTAGGTAGTGGTTGATGCTGATGTAAACTCGCGCCATCAATAAAAATAAAGGGACGAAGCTCTTGCACATGGTCAACAAATAGGGACTTTTCAAATAAATCAGGTAACGAGGGTGCGCGCAGCTCTAAAGTCCCGTTAGCACCATAATCCCCTACCGCTTCTGACTCTAAATAACCACGGACGCTATCCATACCGCCCGCACTTAATTGCTCGTTAGAAATTAACGGTCGGTCGCTGAGTTGCGCGGTCGTTTTCGCGTAGAACTGAAAGGCTTTAGGTAGGTCGTAGCTATAGGCGAGAGTGCTACGGCCATAAATCATCTGGCCACGCGCTCCATAGCGGTTGGTATCAATGGTTTCTGAGTCGCTGCCTAAATGTGGCAAAGCAACGGTTAAGTTGGTATCAAACTGCAAAGAGCTATTATCATCACGTGTAAATGAGTTATAGCCCAATGAGACAGGATAATAACGAATCGGTGTCAGGATGCTGCTGCTACCTAAATTGACTTTCGAGGCAAAGTTTTTATAGTCCAGCCCTAAAGACAATGAACGTGAAGTCTCTCCACTGTCTGCTAACGGCCAGTTAGCACGTACGCTATAACTATGTCCGCCACCAATGACTTCAACCCCCCCCAAAGTAGAGACGTTACTGTTTGAACGCATTCCCGATAGGGCAACAGTTAATGGACTTTCTGCAAAACGCAGTGTGTACGACCCCACTATCACTTCTGCTTCGGAGGTGTTTTCGGGTGCTGTTTGATAAAACAGTGAGACACTATGGCCGCGCTGCCACAAATTATCGTAAGAAATACTGGCAGAACTGCGTAACTCACTCGTGCCTTGGCTATAGCGATTATTTAACTCAAACGAACCATGAAGCGGTAGTTTATCTAGCACCACTAAATCAACATCAATCGTACCAACCATTGAACCTGCTTTTAAGGCAGGGGTAACAATTTGGTCTGCTTGTTGATTGAGTGTCGCTAGATTTTTCTGCACCACGGTAAAATCGGGTACAGAACCTTCGGCAAAAGCGGTAGCTTGTTGTTTAATACGAGTCAACGAGTGATATTTACTGCCTAAGACAGATAACTTACGCACACGGCCTTCCAAGACTTGCAACAACACCGTCCCTTCTTTCACCGCTTGACGAGGAATTGTTACTGATACCGTCTTAAAGCCTTGTTCGTGATAGAAGGTTTCTAATGCTTCTCGTGCTTTATCCACATCATCAGGCGACTTATTCAGCCCCAAAAATGGCAACAATACTTCTTGAATATCCGAATCATCAAGCACGGTATTACCATCAACCGCAATTTCCCATAAATCGAGTTGTTTTATTGGACGCTGTTGCTTAACAACAGGCGCAGCCACAGTCTCCGCAGCCATCAGCAGCGTACATGGGCAAACTAAAGTCGTAGCTGTCAGAGCAACAGCCAAACGGCGTAAGTGCGTCAATATGAAAGTCCTGCAACGATACTAAATGAGGTGTTAATACATGGGTAAAACGTGTTTTGTCACAATGCCTAAACATTTCAGGGCTATCGTTCAGCGCGTTGGCAAACGGCATGTTAAGGAATCAATAGCCCGCCTAATCTCTGACGCGAACTATCGTTGATCTGTGTTACAGAAAAATGTCGGCTTAGTGACAAAGCGAAGACGGCAGTTAGCAGTTAAGTTACGAAGCAAAAGTTTCTTTATATTTTCCGTTCGCACTGAGCTTGTCGATATGTTTGCTGCTAATGGTTCGACAGGCTCACCATGAACGGTGAAACTTTTGTTTGGGTACTTAGCAGCATTAAATTTTGAGAATCTTATGAATGTAAAAACAAATCCAACCTTTGCCATTGTGAGTATTCTGAAATTTTGGCCTTGGTTAGCCGTATTGAGTTTGGTCGTGTTGATGGTATGGATATTACGTCTAGGCAGCGAAACATCTTCTGAAACTGAACCCGTTATAACGACTTCACCTCAACCATCCGCCATCACACCTTCTACGCCGCAACAAGCTCCGATTGAAGCTGTCGTGGAAGCACCGATTGCCGATGGTGAAGTAGATCCTGTCCCTGTCGTCGATCATTTACCTGTGGCGCATGGTGAGGTTAGAAATCAAGATCGGGTTCATGCGGGTGATGATTCGATGTTTTTGAAAGATGAAGATGGCAGTACAGAAACAACAGAGAGCAACGAGAACGTTGTTACCCCTACAAACAAATAACTAAGTACACACACGTAAGTTTGTCTGTATTTCCGTTCGCACTGAGCTTGTCGAAGTGTTCTGTGCCAATGGTTCGACAGGCTCACCATAAACGGTGAAACTTTTGTTTTGTTACTTATATAAGTAACATCAACGAAAGTTATGTCTCGTTCGCACTGTCAGGCTCAGCATGGACAGATAAAAACTAACTGTTCGCCCTGACCATTAGCTAGTCGAAGGGTGGTTCGACAGGCTAATGGTGCGCGGTTTATTTTTAGACCATCAACTCCGCTCAGCTAGTGCAAACAAGCTCCCTGAGCGGAGTCGAAAGGATAGTTTAAGCAAACGTCAACAAGCCCATTAGACAATCATTTTTTAAGATACAAAATAACTCAAAAAAATCTCTCTTCTTTAATAAAACCGTCAAGATACACAATCAATACTTTTTACGTTATGATGTAGTCTCATTCTGTCACCGACACTTACTTTAACCCTTCATTCCACTTAATTATCAGAATAGGAAGACTGATTCGGACTTTAGAGAGCAATATCATGGCTATTCAAGAAATTATTAATACCAAAACGGGCGAATATGGCTATCAAGTACGCGTCAAAGGCCAAAGCCGTTATTTTTCGATTAAAAAACATGGTGGTAAACGAGCGACATTAAAACTCGCTAAAGCGGCAGAAAAGGAAATCCTTGACTCATTAGGCATTAAATCCAGTAGCGAACGGACATACAATAAACCCAACATACGCAATACTTCAGGGGTTATCGGCATTCATATTCAATGGCGCTGTTACCATGGTGGAGAGAATGTCTATCCCTATATCAGCGGTAGTTGGAAAGATAAAGAAGGCAATCAACGGATGTTTGGTTTTTCTATTGAGCGACACGGTCTAAAAGGAGCTATAGCCTTGGCCTTTGCTAAACGTAAAATTGGTCGATTACACACGATTGATATTGATGAAGCAGTGGCTATTCTCAAACCGCAACTCAGTTAAAATCATGACAGACTGCTTACTTTAATTGGAGTAGGCAGTCTGTTAATCGTTGACCACCCGCCACACTGCCCCCTCTTTAATACGCGTCTCGCCGTGTTTCATGACAAAAAAACTGTCAGCCGAACGCTGTTGCTGCACTAAAGCCTCGGCTAACAATCGCGGCGGCTCATCTAATGGCTCATCCGACAAAGAAAACGTCCCCCAATGCATGGCCAAGCCATGACTTGCCCCAATCACTTGTTGTGCTTGCACGGCTTGTTCAGGCGAAATATGCTGTGGGTGCATAAACCAACGCGGCGCATAAGCACCAATCGGTAGCGCGGCTAAATCAAATCCCCCTGCACGTTGACCTATATCCTCTAAATCTTTTGACCAACCAAAATCGCCACCAAAGAAAAAACGCAAACTCGGATGACGTATCGCCCACGCACCCCACAAACGATGATAACGGTCATTCATGCTGCGCGCGCCCCAATGTTGAACGGGCAAGAACTGCAACTCTACATCTTGATAGCTTGTTTTTTGCCACCAATCCATCGCGGTAATATGCTCACGGTGACCGTGAGTAACATTTTTCTGCAACCAGTCATCAATCCCTAATGGCACAAAAAATTGCGGCGCACCGCCTTGCTGAAGATATAACGCGTTGACTGTTGGCAAATCCAAATGATCGTAATGGTCATGTGATATCACCACAATATCAATATGAGGTAACTGCTTTAACGTCAATCCCACGGCTTGCTGCCGTTTTGGGCCTAAACCCATAAACGCCAATGGGGATACTCGCTGCGAAAAGACAGGATCTGTGAGGATATTAAGACCGTTAACTTGCACTAACAAACTGGCATGACCAATCCATGTCACCGTTGTTTGGGTTTTATTCTGCTGTAGAAATGCGGTATGAGGATTGACTCCCAAGACAGGATGCTGAGGTTTTTCGGGTGGAAAGCCTTGCATAGCACGTTGCCATTGCCACTTAAAAAAGCTTTGGGTTAAATCCGTGCGTAAGGGTTGATAATTTGCTTTAAAGCCTGTGGCGGTATGATGCGCTTGCTGTGCATCAAAATGCGTATTGGGAATAGCACAACTAGTAACTAAGCCTGTCAGACAGAGTGTTATGGCGCGCTTAAATCGCATCAAAACACCATCAATGCCATCATGACGGCATCTTCTTTGCCATGACTGGTGGGATAATAGTTTTTCCGTAAACCCATCTCATTAAAACCTGCCATTTGATACAGGGTAATTGCGCGTCGATTACTGGCTCGTACTTCTAAAAATACCGTCGTCGCCTGTTTTGCCATCGCCCGATGAATCACCTCATCTAATAACACCCGTCCTATGCCCTGCTTTTGCAACTGAGGATCAACGGCGATATTTAATAAACTGGCTTCATCCAACACAAACTGCACGACCGCAAAACCCACAATCTGGCCGTCTTGCTCTGCCACTAAACACAAGTGACGATCTAAGCCATCGGCAAAGAGCTTTTCTGTCCACGGGGCATACTGTACTTGTTTTTCGATAACACAGACAGCGGGTAAATCGGTCGTGGTCATGGCACGAAGTATTACTGATTGAGAGCGAACCATAAGGCTTTTTTCTGCGCAGGTTGTTGGAGCATGATGCTCAGACTCGATTGAATAATCACAGGTTTTGTCGTGCTTGCTGTTAACAAGTCGGCTAACTCTTGCTCGTAATCCGCTAATAAAATGTAACCTTTGTCACTCACGGCTTGATTACGAAAGAAAGCGATGAGTGCTTCTTGCGCCGCTTTTTTATGACGTGGGATAGCGTAGTTTGCGACCATTGGCCATGTAAACAATAACGGCGTTGGCATGGCTGTTTGCATAACACGTTGAATATTGCTTAATAAAACAGCTTCACTAGGACTTAATAATTGTGAGCGCGGCACAATCAATTGCCACTGACCACAGGCATAGACACCAAACTTAAACTGAATCGGCTGTTCTTGGCTTGCAACAGGCTTTGCCATCACAGGCGCAGTTTTTGGCACTACCGCTGCAGGTGCGAGCGCATGTTTAAAACTATCAATCACTGCCGCTTGTTGATATTCAGGGTCATTCAAATAGGCATCAAGCGGCGGTTCGTCATCATAAATGGGCGGTGAAGATATAATGGATGGTTCACGCGCTGGTGTTGGTTTTGATTGGACAAGTAATGGTACTTCTTCAAGCAATGGCTCAGCTTCAACCACCGTCACATCGGCAAAAAACGCATCTTCATAAGCGACAAATTGCGTCTGCGTTGAAGGTGCGGCATAGGTCAATTCTTGACGAACTGTCCATAATGGAATACCCAGTGCCGCCAAATACGCTTGGCGGCGACCTTCAGAATGCAGTGAAGAATCGATCACTTAAATCGTTTCTTCTTGAGGATGCGCACGATCACTTTTCGCATTGATTAAATTTAATGCATCCAAGTAAGCTTTAACGCTAGCGACGACAATATCGGTATCCGCACCATGACCATTAATAATACGCCCTGCTTGATTTAAGCGTACCGTCACTTCACCTTGAGAATCTGTGCCGCTGGTAATGGCATTCACCGAATATAACTCTAAGGAAGTCCCCGAATTAGCAACGGCTTCTATGGCGCGAAAGCTGGCATCGACAGGACCAGAACCCGTAGCAGTGACATTTTTGTCTTGACCGTGAACCGTCAAGGTTAACTTCGCTTCAGGTTTCGTGCCTGTTTTCGAGGTCACTTCTAAGGTCACTAATTTATATACTTCATCGACTTCGGTTTGCGTATCACTGACTAAAGCATGAATATCTTCATCAAAAATATCATGCTTTTTGTCGGCTAACTCTTTAAAGCGCATAAACAAGGTATTGAGTGAGTTATCGCTACCTGCGGCAATGCCTAACTGGTCTAAACGCGCACGAAACGCCGCACGGCCTGAGTGTTTGCCCAAGACCATACGATTCGCATTCCAACCGACATCCTCGGCACGCATAATTTCGTAAGTTTCGCGGTGTTTTAACACGCCATCTTGATGAATACCTGACTCATGGGCAAAGGCATTTGCACCGACAATCGCTTTGTTGGGTTGCACAGGAAAACCTGTAATACCCGACACCAAACGTGATGTTGGTACGATTTCTGGCGTATAAATACCCGTCTCCACGCCAAACAAATCACTACGGGTACGAATCGCCATCACCACTTCTTCTAACGCGGCATTGCCTGCACGTTCGCCCAAACCGTTAATCGTACACTCCACTTGACGTGCACCATTTAACACCGCCGCCAAGGAATTAGACACCGCCAAACCTAAATCGTTATGACAATGGACAGAGAAAATAGCTTTATGCGCATTGGGAACGCGGGTGATAATGTTATACACCAACTCGCCAAACTGTTGCGGAATGGCATAACCGACGGTATCTGGAATATTGATAGTGCTTGCGCCTGCATCAATCGCAGCTTCAATAATGCGACACAAAAAGTCTAATTCTGAACGCCCTGCGTCTTCACAAGAAAACTCAACATCTTCGACCAAATTACGCGCGTATTTTACCGCACGTACGGCGTTTTCAAGCACGGCATCAGGCTCTAAACGCAATTTGTATTTCATGTGAATCGGGCTGGTGGCAATAAAAGTATGAATACGGGCAGCATTGGCATTTTTTAAGGCTTCGGCAGCACGGTCAATATCTTCGGCACGCGCACGCGCTAAGGAACAAATACGCGAATCTTTGACGGCTTCGGCAACGGCTTTTACCGCCAAAAAATCGCCTTGGCTGGCAATGGCAAAGCCTGCTTCAATGACATCAACACGCATACGCTCTAGCGCTTTACCAATGCGGACTTTTTCTTCCAAAGTCATTGATGCACCTGGACTTTGTTCACCGTCACGCATCGTGGTATCAAATATGACCAATTTATCTTTGTTCATGGCAAAAACTCACACAATTTTATTTTAAAAGAAAAATGAAAAACGAATAAATAACGAGCACGAAGTACAATAGAGATGATTGCCCATTAGGGCAGAAGCAGCAGGTATGAAATATGATGAGTGGTACGCACGCTGTTCATGTGTCATTAATATAAGTGAAATCGGTAATATTTCGACTATAACGACTGTTTCGCGTTTTGCCAACACTTTGATGATGACTAATTCAGGGAACCACGACAATTTAGCCTAAACTGTCGCGCTGACATCCCTGTAAAAGAGCATAACTCTTATTTTTGAATGGTACTGGCCATCGGTAAATTCGCGGCAGCATCGCTGAGTTGCTTATTACCAACACGACTTCTTTGCAACACTTGGTCACGCATCCACTCACCAACACACAAACGTAGATCATCCATATCACCGATACTCATGGTATCGCGTTTGTCTTCGTCAGAAAACTTGGTAGCTAAATCACCACAGGTGTCGGCAGTTGCTTGCACGGAAGCCGTTGCTGAGGTAGTCACCAATAAAAGTAAAGATAACAAGCGCATAATTTCACCGTTTTTATTGTTAGTTGCTAGTGTTGAGCGTAGCGATATTGTAAGGCAAGTTATAACAAACAATCTACAAAAGGTATATTTTTTCCGACAAGCTGTATTGAAATCTTCACAGAATACATTTTACGACTGATGCAATACCTAAATCCATTTTTTTAAGCCCATAAAAAAAGCCCACTGCCGTAACAGTGAGCTTTTAGTGAGCGTTAATAAGAGCGACAAAAATCGCTCTACATAAAACTAAATTACATCATACCGCCCATGCCGCCCATACCACCATCAGGCATACCACCGCCCATAGCGGGTTTGTCTTCTGGTGCATCAGTAATCATGCATTCGGTTGTCAACATCAAGGCAGCGACAGAACCTGCATGCTCTAATGCGGAACGTGCCACTTTTGCAGGATCAAGAATACCCATCGCCAACATATCGCCAAACTCACCAGAAGCCGCGTTGTAACCGTAGTTACCTGTGCCTTCTTTGACTTTATTGACAATAACAGACGCTTCTTCGCCTGCGTTGGTGACGATTTGACGTAATGGAGCTTCCATTGCGCGACGAAGAATGTTGATACCTGCGTTTTGGTCAGCATTGTCACCCACCAAATCGCTAATCGCTTGGACGGCACGAATTAACGCAACGCCGCCACCCGCAACCACACCTTCTTCAACCGCAGCACGAGTCGCATGCAAGGCATCGTCAACACGGTCTTTTTTCTCTTTCATTTCGATTTCAGTTGCCGCACCAACTTTAATCACCGCGACACCGCCAGCGAGTTTAGCCACACGCTCTTGCAGTTTTTCACGGTCATAGTCAGAGGTTGCATCTTCGATTTGAATACGAATAGTTTTAACACGCGCAGCGATTTCTTCTGAACGGCCTTCACCATCAATAATAATGGTATTTTCTTTAGAGATAACCACTTTTTTGGCGCGACCACACTCAGCCAACGTTGCTTTTTCCAAGCTCAAACCGACTTCTTCAGCAATCACTTGACCGCCTGTTAACGTGGCGATGTCTTGTAACATGGCTTTACGACGATCGCCAAAACCCGGTGCTTTGACGGCACAGACTTTAACAATACCGCGCATCGTGTTAACTACTAAAGTTGCCAATGCTTCGCCTTCAACATCTTCCGCGATTAACAACAATGGCTTGCCTGATTTAGCAACGCCTTCCAATACAGGAATCATGTCGCGAATGTTGGAGATTTTTTTGTCAACCAACAAAATGTACGGGCTTTCTAATTCCGCAGTCATCGTGTCTTGTTTGTTGATGAAATATGGGCTGACATAACCACGGTCAAACTGCATACCTTCAACCACTTCTAAGGTATCTTCAAAGCCTGAGCCTTCTTCAACCGTGATAACGCCTTCTTTGCCAACTTTTTCCATCGCTTGGGCAATCAAGTCACCAATGGTGGTGTCAGAGTTTGCAGAAATCGAACCAACTTGAGCAATGGCTTTGCTATCTGTACACGGTGCAGAGTTTTTAGCAATCGCTTGTACGGCTGCACGAACAGCTTTATCAATACCGCGTTTTAAATCCATTGGATTCATGCCCGCAGCCACTGCTTTTAAGCCTTCGTTTAAAATGGATTGTGCCAATACGGTTGCCGTTGTGGTGCCGTCACCTGCTACATCGGCTGTTTTGGACGCCACTTCTTTAACGAGTTGTGCGCCCATGTTTTCGAATTTGTCTTTTAATTCGATTTCTTTAGCAACAGATACGCCATCTTTAGTGATGTGCGGTGCGCCAAAGGCTTTATCAATAACGACATTACGACCTTTAGGGCCTAAGGTAACTTTGACGGCATCAGCCAAAATGTTTACGCCATTAATCATTTTTTGACGAGCGGAGTCACCGAATTTTACGTCTTTAGCTGCCATGATGTGTATCTCTTAAACTCAATATATAAGGAAAGGTGCAATGGAGACAATTAGGCTTCTAATACGCCAAGAATGTCCGTTTCTTTCATGATTAACAGTTCTTCACCGTCAACTTTAACGGTTGTGCCTGCATATTGACCAAACAAGACTTTGTCGCCCACTTTAACATCTAAAGCACGAACATCGCCTGCATCAGTAACTTGGCCGTTACCGACAGCTAAAACGACACCTTGTGATGGTTTTTCAGCGGCTGAGCCAGAAAGAATAATGCCACCCGCAGTTTTGGTTTCTTGCTCTTCACGACGAATCACGACGCGGTCATGTAAAGGACGGATTTTCATTGTTCGCTCTCCTGAATACAATGTTCAGTGTTAGGGGTTATGCAATGCGGCTTTTGCCACATTTAGACTGATGGGGAAATGGGGTTTACTTTGTCAGCTTCAAGGGGGCGACATGAAAAAAACCATGATTAGCGAATCTTTTATAGACAGCTTCCCTGATTATCTTTTATCTTTAGCGTCAGTTAAAAAACCATAATGATGTCAGGAAAGATAAAAATGACTAAAGAAGCCAAACTAAAAGTATTAAATGTCGGTGGCAACTCAAAAGAAATTGCATTACCTGATGTCTATAACGATTGGGAACAAGTTTTTCTCGATATTGACCCAAGTGTTAATCCCGATGTTCTTTGTGATGCTCGTGAGTTATTTAGCTTAGAAGCGGCGACTTATGATGCAATCTACTGCTCGCATAATTTAGAGCATTATTATCGTCATGAAATACCTAAAGTATTAACAGGCTTCTCCCATGTTTTGAAAGAAGATGGGTTTGTACAAATTCGTGTGCCCGATATGAGAAGTGTCTTAAAGGCATTTATTGAGTTGGATATGGATATCAATGATCCTCTCTATAACTCTCCTGCTGGAAATATTAGCATCCAAGATATTATCTATGGTCACGGAGCATCCATTGAGCGCAGTGGCTGCGACTTTATGGCACACAAAGTAGGCTTCACTCAGCAGTATTTAGTTGAATTACTAAAAAGCTTCAACTTTTCTCATATTTTTACAGGCATTGGCCGTTGGGAAATTGTTGCCTTTGCTTTCAAAAAGCAACCATCGGAGCAACAAATAAAATCACTGGAATTAGTCGTTTAATGCACGCGTAAAACATTGGCGAAGGAGTCGTCCCCCTAAGGTTCGCTCTCGCCAATGCCTAATTAATAACCGTTTCTTAGTCCGACTTTTTCTCTAGTCGTTTTGGTTCAATGTCCGACACATCGTGTGGCGTAATATCTTTTGCTTCACCATCAATGACGTTTGACGAGTCAAAGGGTGAACGACCAAACGGGGATTGTCCGAACGGCGATTGCCCTTGCCCAAAACCACCCATCATCATAAAACTAGAACTGCGTGCAGCAAACGCCATGTGCATTTGCCGTTGGAATAGCTTTTGTATCGGTGGCAGTAATAATAAAACGGCGAAACCATCCGTCAGTACCCCCGGAACAATAAACAAAAAACCCGCTAATGCCTGACAAAAAGCAGCCAATAATTGACCGTCCATGTCAGGGCTTTGGCCTTGTTGTACCTGTTGCATTTGCGGCATAATCACTTTCGTTGCGCCACGCATCAGTTGCCGACCAACCATAAACGCCATGACAAACCACAACAATAACATCCAGCCACCCACGGCTTTTCCCACGACAAAAAACGTTAAATAAATTTCTGCAAAGGGAAACGCTAATAACAATAACGCTTTCATTGGGCTTTTACTCCTGCACGCGCTGCTTTTAACATCATCACTAACACTTCGCGCACTTGTTGTGCTGTGTGTACGGTATGCGGAAAGGTAATATAGACAATTTTATCCGCGACACGGACATGGAAGCCTTCACTATCAATACCGACCATCGTTAACGCTGCACGCTCAGGTACGACGACGTGTGCTTGCTGGCAATATAACGGCAAAGCATCCGCATGATCTTCGTTCATGTGTTGCACCATATCCGCTTCGGCATCGCCAAAAAATGGATTAGCCAATGCACTTGGCTCTGCCCAATGAATTCGGCCAAAACCACCAATATAGCGATATTTAACCGCTCTTAACCGCCAAAAACTAAAATCATGGACACGATGAAAATCGCATGACTGGGGAAAGTAACGATAATAACGCTGAGCAATGGCATTAATTTCGCTGCTGGCAACCAATTGTGCATCGGCCATTATTGTTAAACGGGCAGCAACCTGCACATCATCACCCTCGCCTAACACTAATAATGAACAATGGGCATCTGCTTTGACATTTTTTGTGTGTTGGGCTAAATCCGAAATGAGCACAATGGCATGACCATCACCATCCAAACAAAAAGGCACGACCGAACCAAACGGATAACCTGCCATATATTGTGAATGTGTGCTTAACACCCCTTGATAACTTTGCAATAACAACTGTCGCGCTTCAACGCTCACCATAACCAACCCGACTAACAGAAAATTTTACATGCAAGCCTAACACAAATTAGGCTTTTGCTTTAACCTTGCCCTTTTTCATGGGTATTTATAGATGACTTCCTCACGGACTTACTCGCTCAAAGAAGCATTTTCGCAGCCTGCTGCGCTCACCATGTTCTTTTTTGGCTTTACCTCGGGATTACCTTTTTTATTGGTGGGCGGCACGCTATCGGCATGGCTCAAAGAAAGTAATGTCTCTATAGAAATGATTGGTTTAATTAGCTATACCACTTTAACCTATTCACTGAAATTTTTATGGTCTCCTCTTGTAGACCAATTACGCTTGCCTCTACTATCTGCGCTGGGACAACGTCGCAGTTGGCTACTTGCGGCGCAAATTTTATTGTGTGTGTCATTACTTGCCGTATCACTGATCAGCCCTCAAGCCCTTATGCTTTTTGTGTTGTTTACCTTTTTGGCCGCTTTTGCAGGGGCAACACAAGATATTGTCGTTGATGCTTATCGTATTGAGATTGCTCCCGCAGAAGTTCAAGGCGCGCTAGCCGCAACTTACACCTTGGGATATCGTTTTGCTTTATTAGCATCGGGAGCAATGGCGTTAATTTTAGCCGATCATATTGCTTGGCCACTGGTATATCAACTCATGGCTGCATTAGTCGCGTGCATGATGTTAGCCACTTATTTCGCCAAAGAGCCCACGCATAAAGCTGCCGCTTTTAATACCTTAGCGGCAACCATTAAAGACGGCGTTATTGGCCCTTTTAAAGATTTTTTTCTGCGTTATCGTGGTGCGGTTGGCGTTGCCTTGCTACTGTTTATGGGCTTATTCAAAATATCTGACCAAATGCTAGGCGTAATGGCATTTCCTTTTTATTTAGAGAGTGGCTTTACCAAGACAGAAATTGGCGCAGTATCTAAATTTTTTGGTGTGTGGGTAGGCATTGCAGGGGCTTTTATTGGCGGCGCAAGCGTGATCCGTTTTGGTATTGAGCGTAGCTTATTGGTGGGTATGATCGTTGGCGGCTTGAGTAATTTATTATTTGTGCTGCTCGCCTTATTTCCAGCCAAACTTTACATCTTTATCTTTGTCATTGGTGGTGAAAATTTTGCGGGTGGTTTTTTAGGCACGGCTGCCGTTGCTTGGCTTTCTGCTTTGGTCAACCGTCATTATACCGCGACTCAATATGCACTATTTAGCTCATTGGTGACATTGCCTGGTAAAGTCATTGGAGGCTTATCTGGATTTATGGTGGCGAGCATTGGTTATGTTGGCTTTTTTGTCTTTTCCACCCTTTCGATATTGCCAGCGTTGATTTTATTTATGTGGTTACGCTCACGGGTCACACTTGAGCAAGAAGAATAACAATCAAACAACAGCAAGCTAAGTGCCGAAACACTTTTTTTAGGCTATGTTTAGCGACGTAGCCTCTTAATCGTAATAATAACAACAGGAACACACACATGAATACCCGTCTAAAATATCTCGCGTTGATGATCGCTACACTTTCTAGCTCCGCTTGGTCTGGTGGTTTTGCTCTTAATGAGCAAAGTGTTAAAAGCATGGGAACAGCGCAAGCAGGACGCGCCTCCTCTGCCGTCGATGCCACGACAACCTATACCAACCCAGCTGGCATGACTTCATTAACAGGCAATAACATCAGTGGCAACTTGACTTATATTTACGCACCTGCCGACATTAACAATGCCCAAGGCTCACATGCTGGCTCAAACGATGGCGATATGATTCCACCGCAATGGGTAGGCTCAGGCTTTATGACCCATCAAGTCAACGACGATTTAACCATTGGTATTGGTAATTACGCACCTTTTGGTTTATCCACTAACTACGAAGGGAACTTCCAAGGCCGTTATTTTGGCGACAAAAGCAAAGTGAAAGTCATTGCCATTCAACCCGCTATTGCCTATAAATTATCTCCTGAACTATCCATTGGCGCGGGTGTCAGTATTAGCCAACTAGAAGGCATCCTCTCTGCTTCTATTCACCCTTTGGTTGCCAATAGTCATTTGGAAGTGACGGGGGATGATATTTCTTATGGCTATAATTTTGGCGTATTATGGCAAGTTCAACCTAGTACTCGTATTGGTTTTGATTACCATTCAAAAACTGATTACACGCTTGATGGTACGTCTGAAATTCGCAACCTCAATCCTTTAGTTAATGGCAACTATGCCGCCAGTCTAGACATTAGCACGCCTGCTTCGTTTGAACTGTCACTGAGTCACCAATTAAATGATGATGTGACGTTGCATACATCGGCGGTATTAACCCAATGGAGTGTTTTAGAAAATCTAAACATCAAAAATACGGGTATTCCAGCAGCGTTTGTATCTAACTTTGGTGCCATCAACGAAGTTCTCGAATGGAAAGATACGTGGATGTACAGCGTAGGGGCAGACTGGAAATATCGCAACGATTTAACGCTCAGAGCGGGTCTTGGTATCGACCAAACCCCCGTTTCCGACGCTCATCGCAGTGTTCGCGTGCCGAGTGAAGATCGTACGGTGCTTTCTTTGGGAGCAAGCTATGTCTTTAATGACAAATTGTCTTTTGATACCGCCTATATGTACTTAAAAGAAAAAACAGCTCATGTTGATGCCCATAAAACCGTCAGTGGAACACTAATTCAGTACTCCGCTGATTACGGCGGCATGGCTCATTTAGTGAGTATGCAAATGAATATGAAGTTTTAATCAATACTCGTTTCAAACAAGGGCGCGATTTTTGCGCCCTTTTTAATGCTCCTGCATACTTATTTTTTCTTGCACCTGCGTACTATCTGCCCTAACATTCATCCCGCTTAATGGTGTCCTTGTTATTTTAGTCTTAAAAAACAAGGTTTGACGCTATACCCCTGTCAAACGGGAAACTGGTGAAATGCCAGTACTGCCCCCGCAACGGTAACTGTGTTTGTTAATTTCTAAAGCCACTGTCAGTCGATGGGAAGGCGAAATTAATGGTTAATAGCATCTTTAGGACTTACGCGCTAAGTCTTGATTTTGTTAACCCTCACAGAAGTCCGGAGACCGGCCATTTTGCATTTATCTCTGTATTACCTTAATACAGATTATTCATCTCTGTTTGCGGGGAACCAAACAGTTGGAGCTTTTTTATGTTTAAGCCTTCTTTATTAGCGGCTAGTGTTGCTGCTTGCGCGTCTTTTAGTGTTTATGCCGATACCGTTTTACCTACTACCATTGTGACTGCCTCTCGTACTAGCCAAGCGGTGAATGAAACCTTAGCTTCTGTACACGTTATTAGCCAAGAGCAATTGGCTCAACATCCCTCTCAAGATTTAGGTGAAATTTTACGTTTTAGCACAGGTATTGATATCGCTCGTTTAGGTGGTTTTGGTGGTCAAACGTCTATTTTTACTCGGGGCACAGAAAGCAATCACACCTTGATCCTGATTGATGGTGTACGGATTAACTCCGCAACCAGCAGCCAAGCCAATATTCAAAACCTAACGACTGATGATGTTGAACGTATCGAAATCGTCAAAGGGGCAATGTCCAGTTTATATGGTTCAGATGCAATTGGCGGCGTAATCAACATCATCACTAAAACCGCGAATAAAACAGAAACTCGTGCCAAATTAACAGGCGGCACGGATAAAAACGTGAGTGGTGGTCTGACACAAACGATTAAAAACGGTCATTTCTCAGCATTAATCAATACCAATGCCGTATATACCGATGGCTATCCCATTATTGAAAAAAGCACGTTGAATCGTGGTTATAAAAACCAAGGCGCTGATGTTAAAGCGAGCTATGACTTAGGCTCTACGGAAATGACCTTGAGTGCGCGTGACAATCGTGGCACGGCTGAATATATTCTTTATGGCACACCGACATCTCAAGACTTTAGCAATCAGCTAATTGCTTTGACTGCCAATGGCGATATTAGCTCAACACTCAACAGCCAAATTCGTCTCAGTCAAATGACCGATAAAATCGACCAAAATGACAGCCAAAGCTTTGCTCATACGCAACAACAACAAGCGGATTGGCAAAATACCTTGGCCGTATCGTCAAATATCACCTTAGTCGGTGGCATCACGCAAACCAATACCCAAGCGCAATATGACAATGGCTTCGGCACAGCTTACGATAAAGAACAAGACAACTGGGCGGTATATTTGCAACAGCAATCGCGTTTTGGCCAACTAGATACACAACTATCATTACGCCATGAGGATTATGAGTCGTTTGGCGGCCACGGGACAGGTAATGTTGCCCTCGGCTTTGCCATTAACAACGACAATCGTCTGTATATTAGCTATGGTACAGCATTCAAAGCGCCTGACTTAAATGACTTATATGGTTATGGCGGCAATGCACACTTAAAGCCAGAAGAGTCAACGTCTGTTGAAGTTGGTAGCAAACATACGCTAGGTCAGTTCAGCATCAATAGTGCTTTTTATCAGTTTGATATTGATAATTTAATTAACTGTCCTTTAGATCCGATTACCTATTCTTGTACCAATATCAACATTGATAAAGCGAAGATCAAAGGCGCAGAACTCGGCATTCAATGGCAACAAGACAGTCTATTTGTTGGTATGAATAGCAGTTATAACCATGCTCAAGATGATATTAGCAAAGACGATTTATTGCGTCGCCCCCGTCGTAGCCTAAGCCTATCAACAGGTTATCAACAGCAACAATGGGGCATGAGTGCAGAAATCATTGCGAAAAGTCACGCCTTAGATGCTCCTATATTTGGTAGCACGACGGCACGCCGTTTGGCAGGCTATGCGGTAGCCAATTTACAGGGTTATGTCAAAGTAACACCAACGGCGACAATGCGTTTAACAGTTGAAAATATCACCGATAAAACCTATGGCTATGCTTATGCAGGAGCTACAACTCGCTATTTAGCAACACCTCTCTCTGCTGCTTTAAGTGCAGAAGTTAAATTCTAAGCTATTTAATCCCCCTTTAACCCAAGGGGGATATTTTGATGGAGAAAATTATGGGACATCGTTTATCCAAAATTTACACTAAAACGGGTGATGACGGCACAACAGGTTTAGGCGATGGTAGTCGTGTCGCTAAAGATAGCTTACGTGTTGAAGCTTACGGCACAGTTGATGAGTTAAATAGTTGTATGGGCTTATTACGCGCTGAACTCGCCGATGACCACGCTATGCAACCCTTGCTATCTCGCATTCAACACGAGTTGTTTGATTTAGGCGGTGAGTTGTGTATTCCTAACTTTTTTTTAATTAAAGAAGAGTCTATCGCACGTCTTGAACAAGCCATTGATGCGATTAATGAAAATTTACCGCCATTAAAAGATTTTATTTTACCCGCAGGTGGCAAAGCCGCTAGTACCGCGCATATTGCTCGTAGTGTGTGTCGTCGAGCAGAACGACGAGTATTTTCGTTGAGCCAAGCCGAAACGATTTCGATGCTGGGATTAAAATACTTAAATCGTTTATCCGATTATTTATTTGTCGCGGCACGAGTATTGGCGCGCGAACATGGTGGCTCAGAAGTATTGTGGCAACGGTCGGAATAGAAGCCAATGTGTGGGCTAATTTCTTCACCCACACATTAGGAGAGGCTTGGTTTCGACTCCGCTCAACCACCACGACTCCGCTCAGTCGGCATAAAAATGCTCACTGAGCGGAGTCGAAGGGCAACAACCCGCCCCTACAAACAATGTTATAAACTAAAGTTCGTACGTAGCGTAATCAACATTTTACCACCCACGCCTTTGACGCTTGATACATCGCCCCAGCGCGCATAAGGCCGCCCCTCAATGATCGCCTTGGCTACCACTTTAGAAATACCTTTCACCGCAAGCAACTGTTCCTCTGTAATAGAGTTGAGCGACAAAATTACCTTGGGTTCTGGTGCTGGTTTTAATTTGCGTGTAGCGACTTTCTTGACTGGCTTAGCGACTTCCTCTTTCTCTTCTTCAACCACTTTTGGCTCAGGCTCAACCTCTCTTTCAGCTTCTTCAATAATTTGCTCGGCGACATCAACCAACGCCGAAACGACCGAACCGACGGTATGAGCAACCGTTTCAACAAACGGCGTGACGGCTTCAATCACACTCTCAACTTTTTCAATCCAATCCATGACGGGATGTTCAGAGGCAACCACATTGCCTTCTACGGGTGCAGAGGCTTCTTGTTGCTCCAAATGGTAATAATCACGGGTAATGTAACCATTGCCAACCCACTCACGGAGCATTAATACCAAATGATTACCAACAATCGGTTTAGACGCGAGATTAATGTGAATCACATTCGCTAACCACGATGTTTGACCTAATAATGTCCCCAGTAAAACACTCCCTTGCTTAACACCATTAAAAGATGCACCTTCATAACGATTGGTTAATGACCATAATTCAAGTGCCAAAGTACCACTGACATTTTTACTATCACGCGGATTTTCAATGGTATCAATCGTGACTTCTGCGGCATCATTTTCGATTTTATAGCTAATATTGCCGCTCATGCGTGGCAGTAAGAACTGTTGTGGTCGGGCAAATCCTGCATAACTGATGATGGTTTGTTGTTCACCTAGTACGTTCGCGACTAACACCAATACCATAAAATAACTCGCGTGACCTGCGGGAACATAGGCTTGTGCGCGTTCACTAATATGGGTATCAGTCGTCATTGCATCACACAGAACTTCGGCTACTTTCACGCCTTGCAAAATACCGCCCGTAAAGGGAGATGCACACGCCCACAACTGCAAAGACATAGCACTGGTTTCAGGACTATTGACCGTCAAGTCGGCTTCTAATTGAACGTAATCACCTGAAAAGGTATAGGAGTAATTTTTACCAATTGCAACAGAAGAAGGACTGGCAATTAAAGGGGTGGTTAACATAACGGGTAAACTCTTATAAGGTTAAACATGCGGCACACATTTTCATATACAAATATGACCGCTTGATTGATACAAAAAATATGCCACATTTCAAATCACGGCGATAATGCAATAAACTCCGCCAACACCTCACCCTTTTCACTCAAAAACTGTAAATGATGATCTTTATCAGTCAACCGCCAACTTCTTAACTGTTGCAGGGAGATAATTAGCGTTCTTTCCATTTTTTGCACGTCAGGACAAACCGTATTTGTGCCTTTTACTTGGATAAACTGCATTTTTTCGTTTTGGCGATTATAAGCACCCGTCATGACATTGCAACCCGTTAACCCTTGCATTTGGCCGCCACTCATTCGTAAATACGGTTGCCTTTTGCTGATACTCTCAACTTTAGTGCCGCCCAACATGAGTAATTGCCAATGTGCGCCTTCTGGTGCTGTGGGCGTAAATAAACCGCCCGTCACCAAACCTTGAGAGCTGACCGTTGGCACAGTCGAATCAATATTAAAGGATTGATTTTTGTGTTGAACAGCCACTTTCATGACAGTGGCTAAAAACGTAGGCGTTGTTGACTCAATAACACGAACCTTGCCATCAGGCAGCATCACTTTCACCGACACCGTTTTAACCGCCGATGGTGATTGACATGCTACCAACAACATAGAGGTCATTGCTGTCATAATGATCGTTCGTATATGACACCTAATTTTCATAGTAACACCCGTCGAATATCCGCTAAAACTTGACCTAATGCGGTAATAAAACGCGCACCATCTGCACCATCCACCACCCGATGATCGTACGATAATGATAAGGGTAATAACAAACGCGGCACAAATGTCTGCCCATTCCAAACAGGCTTTTGACTGGCACGAGAGACACCTAAAATCGCCACTTCTGGCCAATTGACGATAGGCGTAAACGCTGTACCACCAATGCCTCCAAGGGAGGAAATACTAAAACTTGCGCCCTGCATCTCGGCCAGACTGAGTTTTTTATCGCGGGCTTTCGCGGATAACTCGCCTAACTCTTTCGCAATGGCAGAAATAGATTTTTGGTCGGCATTGCGAATGACTGGCACAACTAAACCGTTAGGCGTGTCAACAGCGACACCAATATGAATGTATTTTTTCAAAATCAGTTGTTCGCCATCTTTACTCAATGACGCATTAAATTTGGGATATTGCTTTAGCACATAAGCGCAAGCTTTTACCAAAAAGCTTAATATCGTCAAACTAATACCTTGGGCTTTGAGTGCATCCTTTTGTGCCACCCTAAAGGCTTCTAGCTCAGTGATGTCTGCCTCATCAAACTGGGTGACATGTGGAATGTGTAACCATGCTCGATGGAGATTTTGTGCCGATAGCTTTTGAATTTTTGTCAGCGGTTTAAGCTCTGCATCTCCCCACTTGCTAAAATCTATATCAGGTAAGGCAGGTAAACCACTTGTTGAAGTCACCACGGTTGGTGCAATGGCAGGTGGTGGTGTAGTTAAGACTTTTTTGACAAATGCGTGAACATCATCTTTGACAATTCGACCTTTTGAGGCTGTGCCTTGCACTTGCTGTAAATCAACACCCAACTCGCGTGCTAATCGGCGTACTGCGGGGCCACAATGAATTAACGCTTTTGCTTGCAGCGGTGGCATTACTTGGACTTCGGGAGCTACTAAAGAAGGCTGCTTAGGACTAACAGGCTCATCAACTGCTACGTCTTTTTCTGCATCCTTAACCACATCAATGACAGGCGCAACAGGTTCGTCCGCTGGGGTAAAAACCATCTCATGTTTGGCTTCAACCTGTGTTTCCACTTTTGCTGTTGCTGCTGTTTCAGCCACTTCTACTTGCACCAAGACAGTGCCTTCGCTGACATTATCGCCCAGTTTCACTAAAATCTCAGTGACCACACCTGCCATTGGACACGGCACTTCCATACTGGCTTTCGCAGACTCCAATAACACAATCGGGGTATCAACAGCTAAAACCTGACCAACCTTCACCAATATTTCAATAACTTCTGCTTTATCTGTCCCTAAATCGGGGGCACTAATCGTTTTTAACATGATGTTCTCTCCTTAAACTAACGGGGCATAAGGTTTTTCGGCATCAATATCAAAACGCTCAATCGCATCTTGTACCAAACTACGGCCTATCACACCATCATCCGCTAAGGCATTTAACGCGGCAATCGCAATAAAATAACGGTTGACTTGAAAATGCTCACGCAGTTTTTCTCGACTATCGGAACGACCAAAACCGTCTGTCCCTAAAGCGATATACGGTAAGCCCGCAGGTAAAAATGCGCGTAATTGTTCAGCCACAATCCGCATATAATCACTAGCGGCAACAATTGCACCTTTCACCGAGCGTAATTGTTCGGTGACCCATGCGACTTTAGGAGTTTCTAAAGGATGCAAATGATTCCAATGCTGACACGCCAAAGCCTCTTTGCGTAACTCATTAAAGCTCGTCACACTCCACACCGAGGCGCGAATACCGTAGACGTTTAATAACAACTCAGCCGCAGCTTCTACTTCGCGCAAAATCACGCCTGAACCTAATAATTGCACTTCTTCACCAATACCTTCTGGTGCGGCTTTTAGTAAATACATGCCACGACGAATCCCTTCTTCTGCCCCTGTAGGCATTGCAGGATGAGGGTAGTTTTCGTTCATGGTGGTGAGGTAATAATAAACGCGTTCGTTTTCGCCATACATGCGCCGTAAACCATCTTGAATAATCACTGCTAATTCGTAGCCATAACAGGGATCATAAGACACGCAATTGGGGATGGTACTGGCTAATAAATGTGAATGACCATCTTGATGCTGCAAGCCTTCACCGTTGAGCGTAGTTCGGCCACTCGTTGCACCAATCATAAAACCTTGCGCTTGAATATCGCCTGCCGCCCACGCTAAATCGCCAATCCGTTGAAAACCAAACATCGAGTAATAAATATAAAACGGCAACATGGGGTGATTATTCATACAATACGACGTGCCAACGGCAATCCACGCACTCATTGCACCTGCTTCGTTGATCCCTTCTTCTAACATCCGTCCTTTTTTATCTTCCTTGTAATACATCATTTGTTCAGCGTCTTCAGGGGTGTATAACTGGCCAACGTGAGAATAAATGCCCATTTGCCTAAACATGCCTTCCATACCAAAGGTACGCGCTTCGTCAGGCACAATCGGGACGACACGATCACCCAAATCAGGCTGTTTAATGAGAATATTTAATAAGCGCACAAAAGCCATTGTCGTCGAAATGGGACGTTCTGAGCCTTGTAACACGGCATCAAATACCGCTAATTCAGGAACAGCCAACGGCGTTTTATTCGCATGACGAGCTGGTAAAAAGCCGCCCAATTTTTGCCGTTGCGCCATCATATAACGCAATTCTGGACTGTTTTCGGCAGGACGATAAAACGGCACTTTCGCCAATTGTTCATCGGTAAACGGCATATCAAAACGGTCACGAAAGCCTTTTAACGACGCAATATCCAGTTTTTTCAGTTGATGTGATTTGTTAATGCCTTCGCCTGTGCCTGTGCCATAACCTTTCACTGTTTTGGCAAGAATCACGGTTGGTTGACCTTTATGGGTCATCGCTTTGGCATAGGCCGCATAGACTTTGTAAGGGTCATGACCACCACGATTTAATTGATAAATTTCTTCATCGCTCAAATGTTCAACCATCGCTTTTAATTCGGGATATTTACCAAAAAAATGCTGACGGGTAAAATCACCACCATGTGTTTTGAAGGCTTGATATTCACCATCTACACATTCTTCCATCCGATGTTTTAATACACCTGTGGTGTCTTGTGCTAATAATGGATCCCATTTACGACCCCATACCACTTTGATGACGTTCCAACCTGCGCCGCGAAATACGGACTCTAATTCTTGAATAATTTTGCCATTGCCACGCACAGGACCATCTAAACGCTGCAAATTACAGTTAATGACGAAGATTAAATTATCCAGTTTTTCTCGCCCCGCTAAGGCAATCGCACCTAAAGACTCGGGCTCATCCATTTCACCATCACCCAAAAACGCCCACACTTTACGGTCTTGTTCGGGCATGAGTTCACGGTTAATCAGATATTTCATGACGTGGGCTTGATAAATCGACATGATTGGCCCTAAACCCATTGATACCGTCGGGAACTGCCAATAATCAGGCATTAACCACGGATGCGGATAACTGGATAAGCCTTTACCATCCACTTCACGGCGGAAGTTTTCTAATTGTTCTTCACTAATCCGCCCTTCTAAAAACGAACGGGCATAAATTCCCGGTGCCGAATGGCCTTGGTAATAAATTAAATCACCACCAAACGTATCGGTGGGAGCGCGAAAAAAATGATTAAACCCAACATCATACAAGGTCGCACTGGAAGCAAACGTCGCAATATGACCACCTAATTCGTCATCGTTATCATTGGCGCGCATCACCATTGCCAAGGCATTCCAACGAATTAGCGAGCGAATGCGGCGTTCCATATAGGGGTCACCGGCCAACATCGGCTCTTCGTGCGGAGAAATAGTATTGAGATAGGGAGTATTTAAACGGGACAACTGCACACCATAGCGATGAGCATGGGCATTTAAAACTTGTAGAATAAACTTAGCACGCTCTGCACCTTCTCGTTCAACAATTGCAGCAAACGCCTCTAACCACTCTTGAGTTTCAGTCGCATCGGCATCTTGATAAAAATTTTGCAGAGTCATACGCCGCATCCTTGTTAGTTGTTAAATGAATAAATAGTCTGTCTATAATTGGAAATATTCAAACCTACACTGAGACTACTGAAAAGTGCTACGCTAAGCAACGCTTAATCGAAGAGAAGATTTTATGGATAAAACGCTGGTTACGCTAGTTTTATGGTTACTCGCACTGCCTGCACACGCAACGTATGAACTCTATATTGGCGCAGGAACACAACAATTAACGTTGATCGAAAAAGACCGAGAAACAGGGCAACAATTAGTGCAAGAACAAGGTTGGATGCCAAGTGCTATCTATGGTCTTTATTTACCTATTGATCGTCTCCGCATTAATGCACAAGTGCAACAAAGTTTCGGTTTTATGCCTTACGATGGCCAAACACAAACAGGCGTTCCCCATCAGAGTGAAACAACACACTATATAACGCAAGGCAACGCGTCATTCGGCTTTATGTTGGCTCAATTAACGGAAGTCTATACAGGGCTAAACATTCAAGAAGATGTTCGTAATGTCGCCAATCGTAATAATGTCTATGGCGCAACTGAAGTTTATGATGAAGTTATGCTGAGATATGGTATTAAGCAGACATTTTTTGAAAATCATCACCAACGGCTATGGGCGTGGGGTGAATGGCAAAATGCAATTTACGCACGATCAAATGTTGACCAACGTGCTAACTATGATGATTTGCAAATTATACTCAAAAAAGGCTCGGCTTACGCCTTTGGACTTCGTTATCAACAAGAGCTGACTCGTCAACAAGCATGGTTTATTGAGTCCTCTTATTATGTGCATCAATACCAAGATAGCTCAGAACAACGGCTGACGAGTAATGGCCAAGTCACGAGCCACTATGCCTATCAACCCCCTATCGAATTTTCCCATGTGAGTGTTTATGGCGGTTTAGTGTGGACGTTTGATTAAAGCATCACATGCAACGCCAACAACACGACCCAAATTAACATACTGCGATAACATAATGACTCATAGGCAGCCAAAGCCTTCACCAATGTCATGGGTAAGGTTGAAGCAAGGGGCTGTCCATGATCTATCACTTCGGCTTGTTCAGCAGCCGCATCAACAAACTCAACCGCTGACACGCCATAATTGCTCATATTGGCCTGCCAATAACGCCAAGTCTCAACAAACTGACCCACCAACGCAAACGACACCACCACCAAACGACTGGGCAACCAATCAAAGACGGCCATTAACGCTTTGGCACGATCGGCCACATCCATCATGAGTGTTTGGTTGGCACATAAACGGAATGAGTAATACACCGAGACCACAACAATGCCCCACGAACCCAACAATAAAAACCAACACAGAGGGGTAAACAGCTCTTGCAAATAAGCTGTCATCATTTGCAAACGTGCTTGTTTCAGTTGTACTTCAGGCTCGTCAACGACGTGTGCATCTAACCACTGTTGGCGATAACTGAACAGTACAGACGGTAAATGACGATCAATAAACACAGGTATCAGCACCAGTAATACTAATAAATGTGTCCAAAACCCACTCGTTGCGATTTCTGCCACCACCAACAACACCGTTAATATGACGGCGGGAAGACCAGCAATTAACGTTAAAACCGTCGATGATGAGGCTTGCCGAGCTTGACTAAACTGCAACACACTATCTCGCCATTGACGCATAGGCTGAGTCAAGATGACACGCAACTCTTCTGCGATTAACTCTCGGCATACCAACAACACCAAGACTAGCAGTAATTTCATGACTTACCCTTTAACTGTTTTTGCGAATGGCGAGATGATACCTGAATTTTTGCCAATCAAAGGCATCACCAGGGTCTGTTTTACGCATAGGGGCAATATCAGAGTGTCCTGTAATGTGGTTTTCGATTGCCGAATAGGTATTTTGTAACACATCAACAATCTGACTCAGTTGTTGATATTGAACGTCTTCATAAGGAATATTGTCACTGCCTTCTAACTCAATGCCAATCGAAAAGTCGTTACAATTCGTTTGACCATGATATTCAGACTGCCCTGCATGCCATGCGCGTGCTAAAAACGAGACGAATTGCACAAGCTCACCACTTCGGCGAATCAGCAAATGGGCTGAAACCTGCAAGTTGGCGATCTCAGCAAAATAAGGATGTTCCGTTGGATTGAGGCAGTTGGTAAATAACTGTTCGATATAAGCACCACCAAACTGTTTTGGCGGCAAACTGATATTATGAACAACAACTAAAGAAATCGACTCTTGACCTTTAGGCCGCAGATTAAAATTGGGCGATGGACAACGGCGAGCCGAGTCCAGCCAACCGTCATCACTGACTAACATAAAACACCTATACGTTATTTATCTTTCTGAGTCGCTGCTTGCTGCTCACCCAATGTCCGTAAGTTGCCAATCACTGACTCTAATGCACGGTCTAGGACTTGGGTTTCTTCGATAATACGAGCGCGGCCTTGGCTCATATCAACAGCCAATTTCATTGCCGTCATTTCGGCGACTTTAATACCGCGTCGATTGGCAAAAATCAGTTTATCAACAGAACGGATACGCGCCACTAACTTATGACGATCACGACGATCAGTCTGTACAAATTCAACCCAACTACCAACATTTAACTGATTCACTTTTTGTACGTGTTCATTATCACTCGGCAGCGTTTCAGAAATCGCAGGCTGTAAATTATCACTCGGTAACACAACAGTTGTTGCCGAAGCCATATTACCAGTATTCATTTGATCCGCAGAAATAGTGCCTGCTACAGGGGCTTCGGCACGTGCTGCATCCGAATCAACCACAGTGACAGTTGGCATAATGTGCCCCCCCATCAACTCCAAATGCACCTGTGCCAACTCATTCAGTAATGATTCCGTCGCTAGGGCATCGTAGTTAACGGCTGACAAGCCTTTTTTCAAGCTATTCATTAATTTGGGTGAGACATTTCTTAACCGTGCAATCCAATCTGCACCTTGTTGAGGGACAACACTCCATACCACAGCATCAACTACTTTCACCGCTTGCTTCCACGGTTCAGACTCAGTGCCCTCTTTTAAGCAGTTGATATAAAGAACGTGCTTCCAACCTTCTTGCAATAACTTGACAACTACGACGGGTAATTGCCGACCCGTCAAGCGACGGTTAAGCGTTTGCTGAACCATTGCTCGCGCCATATCTGCACGCGCACGACCTTCCTCGGCTTCACGAGTCCGTTTATCAATAGAATCTGTACGCTTTTGCTGCTGATCATAAAAGTCGGTAAACTCTAGCAATAAATCGTCAAAAATCGTGATATCGGAAATAAACTCATTGAGAATTCTAAACACCACTTCTTCGATTTTTGTATATAACGCATCACCACCTGGATCTTTTTGATTCCAACCAATGCCTGCTTTCGCTAACAAATTCAGTAATTGACGTGCTTTATGCTTTTCGGCATTAAAAAACGACTTATCAATAATCGCGACTTTTAATAAAGGAATTTGTAGGCGACCTAACAAGGCTTTCATCGCCATAGGTAAGTCGTCATCATCTAAAATAAAGTCAAATAACATGGACACTAAATTAATAACATCTTCATCAGCCTGCCTAACTGCCTCTACGGTTTTGGCATCTGACTTTAAGCCTTTACGAATTCCTCCACGAACCTCACCCACTGTCGGCGAAGAATCGTCATCCGCCAGTTTTGTTTTTGGCTGCATTTCTTGTAGTTTAGACAGCAAGCCGACTAATTGCTCTGTTGCCAAGGCTTGCACTTGAGCCGTGGCTGCGATATTTTCAGGCACTAGAGGCACAGCAGCAACACTACCGCCTACTGCCGACGCAGATAACAAGCCAACACCGCCACCACCGACATATTGACCACCATGATAGGTAGCCCCCGTCACCGTTTCGCCATTAGCTGCGGGAGGAAAAGGCAAACCTTCTGCCGATGCACCACTATTGCCAATACTATGCACATCACGGAGAAAGGAAAAAATATCTTCGGTGTCTAACTTTTTCTCAGGTTCGCTTTTTTTACCTGCTTGCTCTTCTTTTTCTTTTTCTTTCTGAGCCATTACTTCTTCGTAATCACTCTCACCTTTTTGATTAGATTTAAAGGTGACTTTCAGATCAGATAACACACCCGCATTGATCAAAAACTGATTTGCTTCTTCTAGAACAGGCCATAGTTGTCCTAAAAATTCTTGCTGAAACACACGAAGAATCACTACTTTTTGTGTCACGCCGATCGCTAAATGTTTAATCGCATTTTGAAAATGCTGTGCCAATGCACCCGTATCTAGCGGAAAGTTTTTATCGGCTAAATTACTATCGGGCAATAAATGCGCGACACGTTGACGGAGCAAGTTTAGAAGATTGGAATAATCTAAACGGGTGCGCGCCACCATACTATCAATGGTAATCGTTATTTCCATATCCTCACTATCAACCAATGATAATGAGTCGAAATCAAATTTATCAAAGCCCGCTGCTTTTTTAGCCGTTGCACTGACTGCTTTAAGATTAGGTAATTGTAGAAAACTATTGGCAATAGCTCGACTGACATCCATTTCTATTTGTGAGCGGTTACGCCGAATCTCAATAATAATATCCATGTAATGCTGTTGCTCAGCATCACTTAACCCTTGACACCACTGATAAATAATTTCTTCTAAACGACTCAGCATGTGCTTTAACAAGCCATCCAATCGTGGCTGCATACTGGTGCGTAAGCCCTCAAGCACGACAGGCAGCTTTTGAGGGCTATTCATTGGGGCTATTCCTGATTTATTTAATTCATTTGCCATGCTATTCGCACTCATATTTCTTTTTAATTGCATATCACTAGATATGCCGCGTTAATTTTTATAGCGGTTGTAACTGTAACTCGCTAAAGATGACAGTTAAATACGTAAAACAGTTTTTTTAGCAACTTTGTGTGCCTATACTCTCATCTTCATAGTCCAACTGAAAAGATGTTAAGTGTTATGATTCCGCAATCTTTATTAACTGATGCTATACAGCACAATATTCAATCTGCACTCAATGAAGACATTGGCACAGGCGACATCACTGCCTTGTTAATCCCTGCCGACCATTTAGGCCACGCCAAAGTCATTACACGAGAGCCTATGGTGTTAGCTGGTACACCTTGGGTCAATGCCCTGTTTCAATACTTAGACCCACAAGTCGTTATAGAGTGGCAAGCTCAAGAAGGCGATTTCGTCGCCGCTAACGCTCCCCTGTTTTTACTATCTGGCTCGGCACGTAGCTTACTAACTGGCGAACGGGCAGCACTTAACTTTTTACAAACATTATCGGGTACGGCGACAAAAGTCCGTGAACTCGTTGGCCTTTTGTCGGGAACATCCACTCAATTATTAGACACCCGCAAGACCTTACCCTGCCTTCGCATCGCTCAAAAGTATGCGGTGAGTATAGGCGGAGGTCGTAACCATCGGCTAGGCCTTTTTGATGCTTTTTTAATAAAAGAGAATCATATTATGGCGGCAGGTAGCATTCATGCTGCTGTAACTACCGCTCGCACCATCGCTCCCAACAAACCTGTCGAAGTTGAAGTGGAGACATTTACCGAATTAGACGAAGCGTTGGCTGCACAAGCCGACATTATTATGCTCGATAATTTCAGTCATGATGATATGCGAATAGCTGTTAACCATACGGCTGGCCGTGCAAAGCTAGAAGCTTCTGGCAACATTACGGCGGATAATTTGCGTCAAGTTGCAGAAACAGGCGTGGATTTTATTTCGATGGGGGCTATTACCAAAGATGTGAAGGCGATTGATCTGTCGATGCGTTTTATTTGATGGATGATGTTTCGAAATATAAAGGCCGTTTAGTTTAACTGCCCCTTCGACTCCGCTCAGGGAACGTTTAACCGTTGGCTGAGCGGAGTCGAAGCCCATTTTAGTGACAATGGGCGAATCAATTCGCCCCTACACCTGCTGCATTAACAACGCTTCTTTTAACCGTTTCACTTCATCACGTAGTTTAGCCGCTTGTTCAAATTGTAAGTCACGCGCTTTTACCATCATATCGGCTTCCGCCTCTTTAATACGTTTTAACAATACTTTGGTGTCGGTAATGACATATTGCGCCATTGTGTCAGCGACTTGTTGCGTGGTTTCTTTCGGTTGCGCTTGCGAAGCCCCACCGTAAATTTCCAAAATATCAAAAATAGGTTTAGAAACGCTGTATGGCGTAATACCATTGGCAGTATTAAAAGCAATTTGCTTATTTCGACGACGCTCCGTTTCGCCCATTGCCCGTTCCATAGAACCTGTCATACGGTCAGCATACAAAATGGCTTTACCGTTGAGGTGTCGTGCTGCTCGCCCCATCGTTTGAATTAACGAACGTTCTGAACGTAAAAAGCCTTCTTTATCGGCATCTAAAATCGCTACTAACGACACTTCAGGCATATCTAAGCCTTCACGCAGTAGATTAATACCGACTAAAACATCAAATACACCTAAACGTAAATCGCGAATAATTTCCACTCGTTCAACCGTGTCAATATCCGAATGCAAATAACGGACTTTGACTTTATGTTCGGTCAAATAATTGGTTAAATCTTCAGCCATACGTTTAGTCAACGTTGTCACTAAAACCCGCTCTTTAACCGCCACCCGTAAATGGATTTCTGACAATAAATCATCTACTTGCGTAAAGGCTGGTCGAACCTCAACAATCGGGTCAACTAAACCTGTTGGCCGTACCACTTGCTCGACAACAATTGGACATAATTTCTTTTCATAATCGGCTGGCGTTGCCGAAACAAATATTGTTTGTGGGCTGATTTTTTCCCATTCGTCAAACTTCATCGGGCGATTGTCTAAGGCGGATGGTAAGCGAAAACCATAATTAACTAAGTTTTCTTTACGCGCTCGATCACCTTTATACATCGCGCCAATTTGGGGGACAGAAACGTGCGATTCATCAATCACCAATAAAGCATCCGCAGGCACGTAATCAAATAATGTTGGCGGTGCTTCGCCTTCCTTTCGGCCAGACAAGTGGCGTGAGTAATTTTCGATACCATTACAATAGCCGAGTTGTTGCAACATTTCTAAATCGTATTGAGTCCGTTCTTTCAGACGTTGCGCTTCAATGAGTTTATTTTCCGATAAAAACCATGCTAAACGCGGCTCTAACTCGGCACGAATCGTTTCTAGCGCGCTATTTACCTGATCTTTTGGCGTGACATAATGTGTTTTTGGATAAATCGTGACACGGGCAGCTTTTTTGGTCGTTGCGCCTGTTAAGGGGTCAAAATAACGAATATCTTCCACTTCTTCATCAAATAAACTAATGCGAATCGCTTCATCGTCCGATTCCGCAGGAAAAATATCAATCACTTCGCCACGTACCCGATAAGTCCCACGACTAAAATCTAAATCGTTACGGGTATATTGCATTTCTGCCAACCGTCGAAGAATGGCGCGTTGGTCAACACGTTCACCGCGACTGATATGCAATAACATCTTTAAATAGGCATCAGGGTCGCCCAAACCATAAATTGCCGAGACACTGGCGACAATAATGACATCTCGCCGCTCTAATAACGCTTTGGTGGCTGACAAACGCATTTGATCAATGTGTTCATTAATCGCAGAGTCTTTTTCGATATAGGTGTCTGAAGACGGCACATAGGCTTCAGGCTGATAATAATCATAAAATGAAACAAAATACTCGACCGCATTATTAGGAAAAAAAGCTTTAAACTCACTATATAACTGTGCCGCCAAGGTTTTGTTATGCGCCATCACAATCGTTGGCCGTTGTAAGTTAGCGATAACATTGGCAATGGTGAAAGTTTTGCCTGAACCCGTCACACCTAATAACAATTGATGCTGATCGCCATTTTGTAGGCTGGCGCATAATTGTTTGATGGCTGTTGGTTGGTCGCCCGCAGGTTGGAAGTTGGTTTTCAACTGAAAAGGGCTTGCTGAACTCATTGCACTACTCTTATCTGGAAAGATTTTAGGGTATTATATGCGGCTATTTATTAACAACCGACAATCCTAGACCCGAGGTTACCCCATGGAACTGCGCCTATCTGACCGTGTGTTAAGCATCAAACCTTCTCCAACCTTAGCGGTGACCAATCGTGCAGCCGAATTAAAAGCGGCTGGTAAAGACATTATTGGCTTAGGTGCTGGCGAACCCGATTTTGATACTCCCGAACACATTAAAGCTGCCGCTATTAAAGCCATCGAAAATGGCTTTACTAAATATACCGCAGTCGATGGCACTCCCAGCTTGAAAAAAGCCATTATTGCTAAATTCAAACGTGATAACGGTTTAGATTATCAACCGAATCAAATTTTGGTGTCTTGTGGCGGCAAACAAAGTTTCTTTAACTTGGCGTTAGCGTTTTTAAACAAAGGCGATGAAGTGATTATCCCTGCGCCATACTGGGTATCTTACCCTGATATGGTGTTGATGGCCGATGCTACACCCGTTTGTGTTGAATGCCCACAATCGCAAAACTATAAAATCACCCCTGCGCAATTAGAAGCAACGATTACGCCAAAAACCAAATTATTGGTGTTGAACTCACCTTCCAACCCGACAGGCATGGTTTATTCTAAAGCAGAATTATTAGCCTTAGCAGAGGTGTTGCGTAAACACCCACACGTTTGGGTTGCGACGGATGATATGTACGAACATATTATTTGGACAACTGAGCCTTTTGTAAATATCGTCACGGTTGCCCCTGATTTATATGACCGTACATTGGTATTAAATGGTGTATCTAAAGCCTATGCCATGACTGGCTGGCGTATTGGTTATGCTGCTGGCCCAGCAAAAGTGATTGGTGCAATGAAAAACGTGCAATCGCAATCCACTTCTAATCCAACATCTATTTCGCAAGTGGCTGCCGAAGCGGCACTCAATGGCGATCAAGACGTATTAAAGCCAATGGTTAAAGCCTTCAAAGAACGCCACGACTATGTGGTTGCTGCGTTAAATGACATTGAAGGCGTATCTTGCTCGCCTGCTGACGGCGCATTTTATGCTTTTGCCAATGTTGAAGGCGCAATTACAAAAATGGGGTTAAAAAACGATCTTGAGTTTTCTGAAGTATTGTTAAATACCGTCGGTGTGGCTGTTGTCCCTGGCTCGGCATTTGGCTTAGATGGTCACATGCGCATCTCTTACGCCACTAGCCCTGCTATTTTGCAAGATGCTATTGCGCGTATTAACAAAGCCATTAACGGCTAAATCAGTGCGTGCCCCCTCAGACAGTGAGGGGGCACGCCCTAAAATGTATCGTTTGCACAACAAACAAGCAAACAAACCACATCAAGTATTGACGAACAATTTTTCTAGTCTATAATTGCCGACACCAAATGTTCCCCGATAGCTCAGTTGGTAGAGCGCAGGACTGTTAATCCTTAGGTCACTGGTTCGAGTCCAGTTCGGGGAGCCATATAAATCAAAGCCCTACAGAAATGTAGGGCTTTTTTATTTGCCTAAAAATATTTTTGGTCACTGTATTGGTCACTGATATTAACAAATCTTCATTTCAGTCACTGATCCCACGACTGCTTTTCCCCTATTCAACTTCTAAATCAGAAGTATTACTTTGTTCAACGTTGCAATGTTATAACAATCAATTACTCCAAATTTTCTCAAATACATATTACTTTACTGAGTATCCCACACTCATTCTTTTCAATTTCAATCTTTAAGACTGACTCTGCCGTAACTGACGGACTCAGTCTTATGTTTCTACAGGAATTATTATCATGACCTTACAATGTCCACGTTGTCAGTCATCTACGATTGACAGCATTAATCAAGGCCGAAAGGTAGGAAGTACCATCGGTTCTGTTGCGGGCGGCACAGAAGGAGCAATCAAGGCTATGCAAACAATTCGTCAACTTGTTCCTGCCAATTACCCCATCAGCTCAATGATTTTAGGCGGTTGTATTGGTGCAGTAACAGGTGGCGTTATTGGCTCTAAACTCGGTGAGTTTGTGGATGACAATATCCTAGATAATTATCAGTGTTTACGCTGCGGCTATACTTTCAGTAAACCCAACGAATAAACACATTACCCCCTACTTTTTCAACTCACTGTTTATCTACTTTCATCATTCAGCAGCACGTCACTTATCACATCACACTGCCCTATTTCACCTGTTGCTTTCTCAGCAAGGCGTAGTGCTGTGTGCGATTTCATTTTATTTTGGAGAATTTATCATGGCACATTTAGTCGAAACGATGGCCTATGTCGGCTCTACCCCTTGGCATGGCTTAGGAAATCAACTCACCGAAAATCAACCACTCGATGTTTGGGCAAAAGAGGCAGGCATGGATTGGTCAATCCGTGAAGCTCCCGTTCGTTTTATTGCAGGGAATGATGCCTATACGGGATCAATCATGACCTTCCCTGAGAACAAAGTGCTCTTTCGTTCTGATAATAACGCACCGTTGTCTGTCGTCAGTCAGCGTTATCAAGTGGTGCAACCGCGTGAGATTTTAGAGTTTTATCGTGATTTAACCGAAGTCTCAGGCTTTGAGTTAGAAACCGCTGGCGTTTTAAAAGGTGGCCGTAAAATTTGGGCATTGGCGAAAACAGGTCAGTCTATGGCCTTAAAAGGCAATGACGTGACTAATGGCTATATCCTGCTGGCAACGGCTTGTGATGGTACTTTGGCAACTACCGCCCAATTTACCAGTATTCGTGTGGTTTGTAACAACACCTTGGCGGTGGCTTTGGCGAATGGAAATCGGGGCGTGGTGAAAGTGCCACACAACACGTCTTTTGATGTTCTGGTCAATAGAAACAGGACACGTTGTTAAGCACATTGTTCAAATTCAATC
>VIAD01000029.1 GCA_006546595.1 Moraxellaceae bacterium AER2_44_116
AATATGGACATTTCAACTTAGCCCAAAAACGGACATTTTAATTTAGCCTTGACAATTATTGTAGTCTAAAAATGGTCATTTCCGCCGATTCACCATCCATCCAAGTGACAATTAACGTATAAAACTAGCTATGAAAACGGCTCTAATTTTTAAACCCTGCCTATCTGCATTATCAAAATACTTCTAGCTATTGATTTTCACTGGCTATGTAAATCTAGCGCGACGAAACTGTAGATTGAGGATGCACGCCAAAATTTTGCCATAACTTAGCTATGATCTGAGGAGGAATACGGGAAAAATACATATCAGCCCTGCTATTAAATGCGACTACTTTGCCATTCACAAGCGTGGGATTTTTGGTGTTTGAGATGATAGTCCAGTAGTAATCTTGCGGGGTCATTTGGTCGGAAATAGCTGATGTACGAAAGTGTTTAACACCCTTCCAATACGGAAGTAAGCGTAACTCTAGGTTATTACTCGATAATTGTGTGGGCATTTCTGACGCGGGAATGGCTAATGCAAGGTGGATTTTTGTCATGTTATCGCTCTTATTATCTAAGCCAAATTCCATGTGGCGAGTTAATCAGCCAAACCTCTATGAGTCAACATATTCAGTTGTGAATCTTTAAAAAAGATATAAAAAACAATAACATAATCTATATAAATTATTTATATTTAGATAGTGCGCTATTCGCCATATTAGATATAAGCCATCTTTATGATGTTTTCATAGTCGATGAGCGTAGGTCTCGGGGTGCAATTTCAAATAACCCTCTCACTATGGAGACCTAGTATGACAGCCACTGTCACCTTGCAAGTAAACCAATCTCGACTAATTGGCAACTTAAAGCATTCTTTTACCAATCAAAGCACTTTTTTGAGTGAGTTAATGCAGAATGCTCGGCGTGCTGGTGCTTCGGAAGTACGTTTTGAGTTTCATGCGCCACATACATTAGTCGTTATTGACAATGGGCATGGCATCGACAATTTACAAAATTTGTTAACCATCGCTGAGTCTGGTTGGGACGAAGTCGTGTGTAACGAAGAGCGGCCTTTTGGCATGGGCTTTATGGCAGCACTATTCGCTTCTGATAAAGTAACAGTCAGTAGTCACAATAAATGCTTAAGCTTTCACCGTGAAGACGCTATTCAGCAAAGACCAATCCAGATTGAGCCGTGTGATTTTCAGCATGGCACACGTATTGTGTTGGACGGCATAACACTATCGTACGAGGCATTAAGAGGAAGCATAAAATCATATACGCGTGGTTTTTCCATTCCCGTGTATTTTAATGATGAACTGTGCCTTTGTGAGCATTCATGGGAGCATTTAATCACGCAGCCGTTGCTACCTTCTTTTGAAGCGTATGGCGAAGTGCTTGGCCTTGGTAACGTTATTTTTGATGTCAATAGCGTTGACTTGGAGTGCTATTTGTTAGGAATTCCAATCTATCGTGATTATGTCGATATTTATTCTTACAGAAAGCCAATAACAGTCATTCACTTAGATCCAAAGCATTTTATTGCTCGCTCTCCTGATCGTGACTGTTTGTATGATCTTAAGGGTGCCGTATCCAAGATTAAAGATGGCATCAAAAACTGGTGGATTCAACGAATTCAGCTATTTATTGGTGTCTTATCAGATGAGCAAATTATTCAAAGATACTGGAAGGTAATGAAGCATTGGGGGCTTTATGAACTAATGAATCAAATAAAAGCAGTACCTGCACATTTATTTGGCCGTTTAGAAGGTGTTCCTGAGTGTTTACGAGCTGGTCGTGTCTCTGGTAGTCAGTATCGTTTACAAGAAGGCAGTGTCATCACGCTAAATCAGCTTAAAAGTGGTCATGTGAAAATATGCACAGGTTTTCCAGAATATATGTCCAAGCGGAATATGATTCCTGCGGTTATCGCAACGATTCAAGGTTGGCTTGTACTATTGAATGCGTATGATATTCCTCACGATCATTGGCTGCACGGATATTTGATTCACCTATCGAATGAAAACGGCAGTGTCGATTTTGAGCAACTTGGGAGTGAGCCTTTTTATAGTCACATGAACTCTGATCTCGAAGTAAAACTATGTGAATCGCTGGTGTTAAATTGGCAAGGACATAGTTGTACAACAAGCGATTATCCTGTGGTTTATGAGGAAGACGACCTTCATATTGCCGTTGTGCCAAAAAACATGAAAGCGCGTAGTGTCTTGTTGATGGCTGATTCTTACGTTTACAGTGACGAGTCTGATCTATTGGATGTCGAGCTGGAGATTGATACAGAGGAGCTGTCCATTTTGCTAAGTAGTATGCAGCACACCGAGCCTGCGGATTTGTTGAAAACCATTCTTGGTGATCGACTGAATCTGCCGAGCGCACGCGGAGCTACTCTACTAATTTCTGTGTCAAATACAGGTCAATTAGTCACGACTAACGTCACTGAGCTATTGAAAGCATCCGATGGTGAGCTGGCCATGCTGTTGAGTTCGTTAACACAAGAACAGGCAGAAGCTGCATAACTCATCGCTAATTCTAACCAAACCCTAAAACCCCGAAGCGTTCGCTTTGGGGTTTTTCTTTGGCGGCTAAATGCTGTGATTCAATTTAGCATGCTAAATTAATGAGTAACGACGTATCACTCCCCTACTTCATGAATGTAGGTCTTAAAGGTGCAATTTCAACCTAGGAGACCATCATGAGTGCCCAAGAAAAGTTCCCTTCAAGTAGTGTTAAAAGTGCCTTTATCGAGCGCAAAGAACAGGAGTTCATTAAAAAGATAAACGCATTTTCATCGCGTCATAGAACGTATCAAGTTTTTCGAGACTTTATTGCGTTATCGGCACGCATGATTAGCAATCAAATGGTCTATTTTAGCCAAGAGCTGGAAGATGAATACTTACAGACGATCAAAAGCTATGCCAAAGTAGAAGCCAATTTATTTGCCGAACTTTACGCGCTAGTGTTTAGCGTATTAGCACAAGGCAACTTTACCGACTTTTTGGGTAATTGTTATATGAAATTGGAGCTGGGCAATGACAAGCATGGCCAGTTCTTCACTCCTTTCCATATATGCCAACTTTTAACAATGGTATCTGCTGGAAATGATTTGACAGAAACTCTCAACAACAGCCCGCAAAAATTTATCGCGCTATCTGAGCCTTGTTGCGGCGCGGGTGCCATGATTATTGCTTTTGCTGAAAATATGATGAATAACCATATTGATATCAGCCAGCATTTGTATGTGCAAGGTACTGACATTGATCCGATGGTTGCGGAGATGTGCTATATCCAATGCACTTTGTTGGGGATTCCTGCCCATATTCACATCGGTGATTCGTTGGCTTTGCAAATTTCTAGGACGTATGCGACTCCAGTTTTGCGCTGCTACAACTGGATGTCTCGGCTAAATGCTCACTTTGAAACAGGCTTGATTAAACCCGATTCTCCAGATCCGATAACGATCAGCCCTGCACTTGATAAAGCCAAGGTTGTAAAACCCATTGCTAAATCTGAGCAAATTTTTCTTTTCTAATCTAACTCAAAAAGGTCTGGCAGATGCTGGACCTTTTTTATTATTCAAAATAAAACCCCAAAGCGAATGCCTTGGGGTTTTAGGGTTTGGATTGCTTTTAATCGCAACCCCTCAGTGATGGCAGAAACTTGTTTCTGTTATCGCTAGGGGTCATCACCAGAGAGCCTATCTCTTATTAAGTTTTGAAGCTCAATTAGCTGGCCTTGGCATTTGCGCGGCAATTTGTTTGTCCATGATATTGCTGGTCATATTTATCAGCCTGATAAACGACAGCCATACAAATAGAGCTAATTTGATATAGCCATTTGGTTTTTCGCTTGCCATATACGATTTCACAGTAGAAATATCACCATAACTCATCAATAAATGTGCCTGCTGAACTGTTTCTTGATCAAAGACACAATGCTCAGTATCGAAGATGTGATGATAGGCGACAACGGCTTGTGAATACGCCAACGAACCTTGATATAAGCCAGACTCTTGACGGAAACTCGACGGCAATTTGTCGTTATAGTCAGGCTGAATAAATAGACCAACGTGCAGTGGTGTACTAAATTGAAAAACTCCTGAACCAATAGCAGTCCAAAAGTCACATTCAAAAAAGCCCCAAGGCGTAAGCTGTTTTTCCATCATAGGTCTCCAGATAGGTTTTAAATTACCCTCTGAGACCTACTGCCTTGCGTTAATAAAAAGAAAATCTGGATATTCGTGCTAAGCAGCCATTGCTGGTTGATATATAGAAGATGTCCAGCCCGATGCACGTTGAGACAATTGAAGGCCGCAATGGTATAGGCTATCAAAAATGCGTGTTGCCGCTTTTTCATGATGATAAACGGCCAAAGGATGGTACTCCCACGGGTCGAACTCGTCGGCTGTTTTCAATTCGACATTGAGAGCAAGGTAACCTTGCCAGTCCACAACACTAATGTCATAAAAACCATTCTCAGCAATTACACGCCTTTCACCGTGAAATTTGCGTTTGACTGGCGTATAGCTTTTTGGCAAAAGCTCAAGAATATGCTCAATCATGCAGTCGTAAAAAAACTGATAATCGAATTCACACTCAACGAATTCAAATTGCTCTTTTTCGCTGCTCCATACGCCATAAACCGACTCATCATCTATATAAATCGTTTTTGCGTCACTTAACAAATAATTTCCCACGCCCATAATAGGCTCCTGATTAGATTGAAATTGCTATCAGAAGCCTGCTATCGGCATATAAGATTTAACGTATTTATGATGTCGTCAATTGGATATATCGGTTTTAAAGTGAGTGTTAACCTAGGGAAAATTGTTGTTTTTGATTTGTAGGCTGAGATAGCAAAAATAGGAGCACAGCATCTGTTCAATTTAGCATGCTAAATTATTCGCCATCTGCGAGTTATATAAAGGATAGCCGTTGATGTTTATTCAATACGCCTTGTCGTGGGATATAGAACTACCCTTGCCTACTTCTGCTAGTTTTTTGGTAGCGACCAATCGGTTGATGGATTTGACCATTGCTTCACAAGCATTAATTTAGCATGCTAAATTAATTTTTCTGTAAATAAGCCTAGCAAGTTGGTCAGCTTGACTGGAAAGAAAAATCCCACAAGCAAATGCCTATGGGGTTTAGATTTCGTGGTTACATGGTAAATTCCCCGCCATCATTCATCAGCTCGGCAAAAAGCTTTTGGCGAACGAAACGAACAAGGAAGCTAAATAAAAGATACTTAGGTGTAAAAATGATACAAACGCCCTTTTCGGTTTTTTGCGCCCAAATTGGCCGCCCAACTTTCGGCAAACAACAGATAGTAAAATCGGTCATCATCGCCATGAAAGCCTCCTGCCCTGTTAAATAATTGAAACTGCGTCAAACCTACACGCAACGTGTAAGAAGTTTGGCTTCAGCAATCTCAATCACTTTTTCCATTAGCTCACGCTCGATAACCTTGTTCCTTATTCGCAGAGCCTCTTGCTCAAAAAGCGCAATTGAAGATGGCTCAATATTTTCTCCAGCAAACACCATTTCTGCCAGTTCAATCATTGCAACTGAACCATTGATCTCACGCCAAGCAATAATGAATAAAGCTAATTGCTTGCCATAAGAGATATTTTCAAAAGCCGATATTGTCGAAGTAGTCATGTGGTTTTCCTAAGTTAATTAAAGTTGCCCTAGGAGAACCTACTTTCATCAAAGCGGAATGGGGCAGAGGGTACATGCCACCGCTGGCATCGAACATCGTAACGCTCCAAAAAATCCCACCTTAAAACTTTACTAATAGTAGTAATAATAATATAATCACCACTATTACTATTATGGTGTGCCCATCATGAATCAGGAAGTCAAAGACAGAATTTTCGCTGCTGCGGATCGCCTCTTTTCTGAGTCAGCCAGCAATGAATTTCCGACGGTAGAGCAGGTGCGTCAGGCATCCCGTGCCAGCATGAATTATGTAGTTGAGGCATTGAAAGAATGGCGACAGAAGCAACGTACCGTTGTTAGGTCGGTGATGGAGCCATTACCTGAGTCGCTGCATTTAGCGGTATTTGAGCTAGGGCAAAATGTCTGGAAGATTGCTCAAGGTAAAGCCAATGAAGCCTTGGAAGTGGCACGGGCGGCATTTGAGGCTGAAAAATCAGATTTGACGAAACTATCTACTGAGCAATCGAATGCGTTTGAATTGTTGTCACAAGAAATGGATCAGGCTCGGACTGAAGCCGAAAAGTTGACTCAAGAGCTTCTTGAAACAAAGCAGACGATCCAGACACAAGCTCAGCAACTCGTGCAGCAACAAGAGCGTCTTGGGCTGGCAGAGGCGCGAACTCAGGAAATAGAGAAGCGGGCGGATGGTTTACAGGCAGAATTAGAGCGGGTACACACAGAGGCACGCGCCGAACAACAAAAAGCTGCTGGTGAAATGACTAGACTGAATACGCTCTTGGAGATAGCAAATCAGGAAGCAATAGCTGTCAAAGTTGTATTGCAACAGGCACAAGAGCAAGCCGCTGTACAAAAAGCAGAAAAAGAGTCCTACATTAGCGTAACTGAATCCGAGCGTGAACGAGAGCGTGTTAATGCGCGAGAAGCCGAGCAGCGTCTGGGTGTTGAACTCGGTAATGTGCGGACTGAAGCAGCTAAATCTTCCAGCGAGGCTGCACAGTGCCAAGGCGAGTTGAAAGGTTTGCGTCAACAAGTGCAAGAGCAAATGGCTTTAATTAAAGCGATGAGTGTAAATACGGGAGCGACCTCGAAGGACGGAGGCGTTTAAATGTAGATACAAGATTCGAGGAAATATTGGCTCTTGGTTTGTATCTAGCTAAAAAAGATGAAAAGTATCAGTTTAATTTAGCATGCTAAATTACTTGCTGCCTGCGAGTTATTGTTGATGTCGGCTATACCCTCTAAAGGACTAACATAGCGAGATATGAAAAATGATTTCAGCTTGGACAAAAATAGAGCCTCATAAAAACTGTTATCGTTATTATGCGATTTGGTTTGAAGCCGACTTTTTTGACCCTTTTCGGGTGTGTTGTGAATGGGGGCGGGTGGGTGCCAAAAAACATCAACGTCGAGTGTTAGTTTTTCAGTCGTGGGAAGAGGCGCATCAGTATTTCAAAGAAATGGAAGAGTTGCGTTTGAAGAGGGGTTATCGGACGGCAATCTATGAAAATAGCTCAGGCGAAAAATCGAGTCATCATATTCCAATACAACATTATTCATAACGATTGAGCGCAGGTCTCAGAGGGCAATTTCAACCTCTAGGAGATCGTTTTATGTCGTTAGCTTATCAGCAATTAGTGCCACTGACGCTTGATGCTTGTTTTCATATCAGCATTCACTCAGCAAAAAAATTATGGGCTTATTTTGAATGCCTGGCTCATGCACAACATCTATTTATCCAGCAAGTCAGCAGTGGCCGCTATGTCACTTTAATCGACCATCAAAACAGTAACAACCAGCAATATCTTGTCGTGCAGATTAGAGGCGCAGGCGTGTTTTGGTCTTTCCATTCAGATAAAAACGGTGAATGGAGTATTGTTGAAGGTTACTCGACGGGAGAAGAGAGATGAGCATCCTATCTTTTCCCAAGCGTGGTAAATGGGGCAAATCGTCATGGCGAGGCAACTGTTCGGGTTATATTTATCAGGAGATATTTTCTTGGACACGGCCGCAGTTATTTGTTGATCCGATGTGTGGTTCTGGCACAAGCATTGAGGTTGCTCATGAGCTAGGTATTGAGGCGGTTGGCTTAGACCTACATTCGGGCTTCAACATTCTTCGCGACAGCATTCTAGATAACGTCGGTAGGCAAGCTGATTTAGTGCTTAGTCATCCTCCTTATGGCGGCATGATTATTTACAGTGGCGAGGTCTGGGGTGAGGCTCATGCTGATGACCTTTCGCGTTGTGAGTCAGACGACGACTTTCACCAAAAGTTGCAATTGGCGTTACTCAACCAGCGAGAAGCCACTAAATCAGGTGGTGTCTATGGCACTATCCTTGGTGATTGGCGTAGAGCTGGCACATACACTTCATACATGGCCGAAGCCATTGCACGAATGCCCAAGGATGAGTTGATGGCCGTAGTCATTAAAGCGCAGCATAATGTTACCAGCGGCAATACGGTTTATCGCCAAAAGCTGCCTTTGATTCAGCATGAATACATTGTGTTATGGAAAAAGCCAAAACTGCTTCAAGTGAATGTTTTATCCGTATTAGCTAAGCAACAGCATAAACGCCTGACACAAACTTGGCTCGTTGTTGTCCGTTTGGCATTAATGTCACTCGGTGGTAAGAGTACACTAGGGAAGCTTTATGCCAAGGTAGCCGAAGCCGCCCCTAGTCGGCTTGAGCAGAATGAAAACTGGCAGGCCAAAGTAAGACAAGTCTTGCAGATGCACACCGCTGATTTTTATGCCATTGAACGAGGTATTTGGGCAATCGCCTAAATGGTATAGTTAACCCAAAAGGTCTGGCTTGATGCTAGACCTTTTTTCTATGGCGTTGTGTCATTGAAGATCTGACGTTTTACATTAAGGAGTAGGCGAAATACCGCGATAGCAACAACGACACCGACCATTAATGGGAAATAAAATCCCACACGGAAGATGAAAAGCAGAAACCAAACGATAGCCCCCACAAAGGCCGAGCCAACCATCATCACAAAGAATAAATGAGCTTCAACTGCCATACTAATCGTCGATTGAATACTGTTGGCCAACCACTCAGATAGAGAAAATGGCTTTTTTCTAGGGTGGGGTGTTAGATATGTTTGCTGTTCTTGTTTTTGTGTCGTCATAAAATGACAGCGTCCTTTATCAACAATAACTCACCCATCATCATGACCTATCCTGCATTTCTTGGAAGGCTTCCTGAAAAACACTTTGAATATCCGCTAGCTCAGTGTCAGTGAGTTCGGCAAAGTCGCCACGCTTGCGGTTAGCGAGTACGCCACGATTCTGATAAAGATAACGTAATAGCAAATCCAACCGCCGATCTGGCATATCAACGATATCGCGAATTTGTTCACGGGCTAGGTCAAAACATTGGATTAACTGTAATTCCTTGGCAAAGTCTTGCTGAATCGTTTGTTTGATCGTCGCCGCCAGATAAATAGCGACCGCTGTCATATCAGGAAAGCGATAGTAGTCCGCCAGTTCAGTGCCGTTTAAAAAGGATAGAGCACCATTTTCGTCTACCTCAAAACGAGCTAAGCCTTTGACCAATGGCCATGAAAAGCTTTCCAATGCCCGATCATAATCATGCAGGTTTTTACTCATGGTTGCCGACACGGGTAGCAGTAATCCTTTAGGCACAAGGTGACGGCGATGTAATAAGTCGTGAATCAAAAAACGGTGCAAGCGGCCATTGCCATCTTCAAAAGGATGGATAAAAACAAACGCAAAAGAAACCAGAGCTGCTTGAATGACAGGGTGTAGAGATATGGACTCTATCGCCATGTGTCGTAAGCCCGTCATCAAATGCGACACCTGTGCAGGGGGGGGGCAGATATAATGAACTTTTTCTCGATAATGCTGGGTTTCACCAACATAATTTTGACTCACCCGAAATCCTGTTTCGGCGTAACGAGGATCAACAATCAGATGTTGACGTTCAACCAGTCCTTCTTCACTCAACAACTCATCCAAGCTACCACTGCCGCCTGAGTGTAGTAGCCCAAGAAAACGTGTCATTCGTGCCAGCTTGGGCATTTCTTCGCGTTCTATGCGATAGGTCGATTTGGTTTCTTGTAAGTAGAGATAATCCGCCGCACGCTCCAGTAAACTTAAAGGTAAGTCAGCGACCATCGCACTGACAGCATGCTGCAATGATGTGTCATTGGCACTGGGAATACCTTGTTTTTGGCGCACCATCGGACAAAAATCAGCAGAACCAAGCAGGTTGTTACGCACTCGCCAACGTGTGCTATTTTTGCCAGCCAGCGTGACATACTCGCTTTCTTCCAATGCAGGCACATAGTTGCCGCCCACTTCAATTGTTGGGTCTAGCGTTTCACCTGTGCAAAACTCATAATAGAAGCCGATGAGTCGCGTATATTTGCCACTGGGTGTTTGGCGCAATGCTGCTTCAATGGGAGCAGCACCGAGAGCACGGAAAGTGGCAGACAATACGGGGAGATTAACCCCTTCGTATTTCAGCGCGAACTCTAAGTGCGCGATGGGGTCTGCTTTGGGGATGTATTGGCTGGTGAAGGTACGAATAGTCAAGCCGTTTTCTTCATGCACGGCCATACGGCTGCCCAACTGAGAGGACACAGGCAAAGGGTAGTCCCGTAGCTGAAAGTGTTCCTTGAGCCAGCAATAGCCAATATTCATCTATATAAAACCGATATTGTCCCGAAAAACAGATAATACCATCAATAAAATAAATAAAATTATGGTTTTTTGCAAATAAACTAATAAAATCTCGCCCATTCATAACGGTAAGTAACGGTACTAAGAACTGCTCTTTGCTGTGAAGCATTTCCGCGATAGAAACGGTCAATAAATGGTAGAGTCTCTCAAATTACGGAATTGAATACTTGCTTAATTTGAATAATATATTACTCTTTAAGTGTATTAATGATTAATATATAACTTATGAAATCACCAGCCACTGACTTTCTCTCACCAGATGCTTTAGACACGCTACGGCAGCTTGGCCAAAATATTACTGAAGCTCGTCGCCGACGCTCAAAGCGTCAAGCGGATGTCGCAACACAAGCGATGTTGTCATTAAGCACTTATCGCAAAGTTGAAGAGGGCGACCCAACAGTAATGATAGGTAACTATGTTTCGGTACTTGCCGTCCTTGGACTGTTGGATGGTTTGTCAAAAACGGCCTCTTTTGACTATGAGCAATCTCCTTGGAATAGAATGTCTGTTAAGCCAAGCCGAGTACGGTTGACTAAAATTGATCAGGTGTCTGACAATGATTTCTAGTTGCTACGTGTTCGTCGTCGATGAGTATGAACCACGCATTTGCGGTAAATATACGATTCAAGATGGCGTAGGGTATTTTGTCTACGGCCAAAGCTGGCTGTCACGAAAAGATGCTTATCCCTTAGATCCGATCAATTATCCCCTGATAGACACAACATTCCAGTCGCCTGCACAACACGGCATTATTGGCGTGCTTTCAGATTCAGCTCCTGATAGTTGGGGGAGGCTAGTCCAAGTAGCTTATCATCAACAACAGCCCGCAAATGAAGTGGAATGGCTACTGGTCGGTAGTGGTCGAGGTGCAGGATGCCTGGCTTTTTCATCATCTCGCAATAAGATAAAACCATTCGGTACACCACCTGACTTCAGCGAAGTCGCTACTTTTATTCAGATTGCAGATACCATTGAAGCAGGCATACCGCTTGATCTGAGCAATCATCCAGAAGAGTGGGCGCGGTTGCTGGAGTACGGATCCAGTATGGGGGGAGCTAAACCCAAAATAGTGGTGTCCCATGAAGGAAAAGAGTGGATTGCCAAGTTAAATAGAAAAACTGACACCATAGATGTCGTCAAAATAGAGTTTGCGACGCGTCAGTTAGCGGTTAGCGTTGGCATTACCCCACCTGCTATGCAGCTCCATGACATCAATGGCCATTCTGTACTGTTGATAGAACGCTTTGATCGTGATGCGCTAGGGCGGCGACATTACATCAGTGTACACAGTCTGCTAAATGCAGGCCGTATCCGTGAAGATCATAGCAAAACAACCTATAGTTATGGGCAAGTGGCTGATTTAAGCAGAAGAATGTGTGCAGATCCGCGCCAGATAGCACCAGAAATATACCGCCGAATGGTATTTAATGCTCTTATTGGTAACACGGATGACCATGCACGGAACCACGGGTTTCTAAAAAACAGAGAGAATAATGATTATCTGTTAGCTCCCACTTTTGATATCTCTCCACAACCACACTCTAGCCATGTGCATTCATTAGGCTTAGGAGACGAGGGGCGTATAGCGAAACACGCCAATCTAATTTCTCAAGCCAAGCGTTTTTTACTGACCAAAGAACAGGCCATTGCCGAGATTGACAGGCAGATTATATTGTTGGCCAACTGGCGCGCTGTTTACGCGCAACACAACGTCAGAGAGCTTGATATTAGGATGCTGGAGCAGTCTTTTTTGCTGGTTGAATAAGTTGATAAAAACCTCACCCATGCCTAACAATAGGCAACTTCACCGAAAACTTTGTTTTGCCCTGCCCAGAAATCACCGAAACATCACCATGATGAGCATGAACAATTGACTTGGTAATCGCCAATCCCAAGCCCGCACCTTCATCCGTTCTTTGCCGTGAGGCATCCCCACGATAGAAGCGGTCAAAAATCCGTGAAATTTGCTCTGGTGGAATATCAGCCCCTGAGTTTTCAATATGTACGGTTCGGGTATTTTCTTCTTGAGTGATTAACAGCGTGATAGTACCGCCAGTGGATGTATGGCGAATGGCATTCGACAACAAATTGCTGAGCGCACGGCGAATCATCAGCGAGTCGCCCAAAATAACACCATGACCTTCACGATGCAGATGGATAGATTTTTCGGCGGCCAGCGCATCATAAAACTCGAGTAGCGCATCTATTTCAGCGGCCAGTTCTACAGTTTGATGGTGTGGAACAACTAATCCATTGTCTGCTTTCGCTAGAAACAGCATGTCTGAAATCATCCGTGCTAATCGCTCATACTCCTCAAGGCTAGAATAAAGAATCTCTTGATAGTCCTGTGCTGTACGCGGCTTAGCCAAGGAGACCTGCGTCTGGGTCATCAGATTATTGATCGGAGTCCGTAGTTCATGGGCAAGGTCAGACGAGAACTCAGACAGACGTTGTAGGGAGTCACCGAGGCGATCCAGCATGGCGTTAAATGCGCGTGCCAATGGCTGTAGTTCGAGCGGGACACTTTCTGAGGCGAGGCGTTGTTGTAGCTGTTGAGCGGAGATACCTTCGGCAACAACCGCCATTGTTTGTACTGGGCGTAATCCCCGTCGTGCTGCTAACCAGCTTAACAAGGCAATCAGTAGCAGACCACTGCCGCCCACCAGCACCAGTTGACGTTCAAAGTCGTGCAGGAACATTTGGTGATGGGTGGTTTCTGTACCAATGGCAACAATAAATACATCATTGTTGCGTCCTGTGGGTAGTTGCGCGGCAAAGCCTTGATAAGCGATACCATCGGCAACCCACGCGCTCAGTTTGAAAGCCTGTTTGCTGAGAATAATCTGTGGTTTTAGTAATGCCTGATTGGGAATAGCGGTATGACCTTCGGCAAAAAACGTGTGTCCTGCGGGGCGATCCACGCGCACGACTAAATCATGATGACCGACCAGTGAATTAGATAATTGCTGAATACGCGCCGCGTCATCAGGTGCGGTATTGTCTAGCAGGATATGGTGAATCAGCTCTAGTTTGCCTTCGAGCAAATTCGAGTCCAGCTCATTAAAGTGATGGCTAACCGACGATCTAATCATCAATCCCATCACGATTAACACGCCAGCAGCTAACAAGGTGAATAACAGACTAGTGCGAACAGCAATGGTATTAGGTAGCCGAAAAGTCATCTGACGCTTCCTCCAGCACATAGCCCATCCCGCGCACAGTACGAATCAGTTTGGTGTCCGCAGGCGTATCTACCTTGGTGCGTAGTCGTTTGATAGCCACCTCAACGACATTAGTATCGCTGTTAAAATTCATATCCCATACCTGAGATGCTATTAAAGAGTGCGGTAGGATTTCACCCTGACGGCGCATAAGCAGTTCTAACAGCGCAAATTCTTTGGCGGTCAAATCAATACGTCGGCCTGCCCGTAAAGCGCGACGACGGCGAATATCCAACTCCAAATCTGCCACTTGTAGCATATCGTCTTCGCGAATACGTCCGCGACGCAGCAAGGTTCTTACCCGCGCCAACAATTCGGCAAAGGCAAATGGTTTGACTAAATAGTCGTCTGCACCCAGCTCTAATCCTTTTACGCGGTCTTCCACTTGATCGCGTGCCGTTAAAAACAAAACGGGCATGGTTTTGCCTGCACGTTTTATGGCAGCTAATACTTGCCAGCCATTCAGTTCGGGAAGCATGACATCCAAAATCACCAGATCATAGTCGTCGGTCGTCGCTTGATGTTGACCACTGAGGCCGTCTTTAACCCAATCAGTGATATAGCCTGCTTCGGTTAAACCTTGTTTCAGGTAGTCACCCGTTTTAGCCTCATCTTCGACAAGTAGAATTTTCATAGCTGTCCACATTCATGCCATTACGTTGGCGAGGTAAATACCACCACAATAAACGCTTTCGCGCTTACTGATGACAAGATAACAAAAATGTAATTTTTGTGTCAGCTTTGTGTTGGTAGCACCAGTCCATGATAACGATGGGTTCTTTCGGACAGACCTTGTGATCTGAGTGGGGTATTTTGTGTGAATTTATTGATGACGGGGTGGTTATGAAATGGTTCTTGTTAGCCTGTGTGTTATGTCAACAGCCTGTACTGGCTTTGGCGGAAGAAGTGGGTGAGCAGGATACCTATGTCAGCCCATTACAAGAATATCAAGGCTGGAAGGAGCCTGTAGTGCGTAATTGGCAGGAGACACATAGTCAATTAAGTGCTGAGTCATCTGGCCATGCAGGACATTCGGGTATGGTGATGCCTGATATGCCTCAATCCAAAGCTCAATCCTCGCAGCCCGTCATGGACATGAACAATATGCCTGAGCAAGAAGGGCATCAGGGGATGAATCATCAAAACATGAAAATGCCCAACATGTCACCTGAGACTATGCCATCCAGTCATACCTCAAAAGAAGGTCAGGATAAATGAAGAAGTCCTTTAAACCACAGCATAAATTGTTGTTGATGGTACTGTTGGCAGGCAGCTTAGGGGCTTGTGCCACATTATCATCTGATGGTAGTGAAGGTGAAGTGCGCGCTCAGGCGGCAAGTCTACTCAATCAGCAAGCGACACCCACCACGACGGAAGCCCGTCGTCAGTCATCGGATGCGCTACTCACCAAAACACTGTCTGCGGAAGATGCCGTCACTTTAGCGTTATTGAACAATCCACGTCTCCAGCGGCAATTTGCTGACTTACGTATTACTGAAACGGAGTTAGTGGCCAGCACCCGACCACGTAACCCTAGTGTGACCTTGGCACGATTGACACAAGGCTCTGAGCATGAAGTGGATCGTAGTATTGTGTTTGATGTCATTGGTTTGTTGCTATCACCTGTACGAACACCGATAGCTAAACGACAATATCAAAACGCCAAAATGGTCGCCGTCCAGTCGGTACTGAAACTGGCTCATGATAGCCGTGTCGCCTATTTTGAGGCTATCGCCAGTATGCAGCGGGCGCGTTATGCCGCTGACGTACAAACGGCGGCCGAGGCAGGTCGTGATTTGGCACGTAATTTGGCGTTGGCGGGCAATATCAGCCGCTTGGATGCAGCGCGGGAACAGGCTTTTTATGCCTCAGCAACGGCCAATCGTGTCCGCGCTCAGGCTGACGCTGGACTGGCCCGTGAACGCCTCGTGCGTCAATTAGGACTCATCAACGATCAATCGCTGATATTACCCGAGACGTTGCCAGACCTTCCAGCGACACCACGGGTATTAAACCAAGTGGAACAGTTAGCGATGAATCAGCGCATTGATGTGCAGTTGGCTAAACGTCATGCTGAGAGTACGGCGAAAGCACTTAAGCTCAGTAAAGTGACTCGTTTGGTTAATGTGCTGGAGGTTGGTTATCAGCACAACACCTATTCAGATGCGCCAAAACAAACGGGTGTTGAAGTGAGCTTGGAACTGCCGTTGTTTGATTTTGGTAGTACTCGCGTTGCTCAGGCGGAAGCGATTTATCAGCGTTCCCTCGCGCAAGTGACAGAAACGGCGGTTAATGCCCGCAGTGAAACCCGCACGGCTTATG
>VIAD01000030.1:0-10677 GCA_006546595.1 Moraxellaceae bacterium AER2_44_116
TTATAAAATGTTCTGGTGTGTTTTTTGACTTCTCTTGAAATCAAAAATGTAATTCAAGCTAGGCATTGCTGTAAAATGTTCTGGTGTTTTATAAGTTTCAAATTTGAAGTCACGGATATAATCCTCAAGGCATTGCTGTAAAAAAATGCGCTTGCGTTTTCTAAGACTTTGTTTGAAGCCAAGATTATAATTCACGAGACATTGCTGTAAAAAGTGTTCTTGTATTTTATAAGACTTCGTTTGAAGTCTGAAGATATAATCTACGAGACCTTTGTGGTACATCGGCTAGCTTCGCACTGGCCGATAATAAAGCCCTTCATTTGAAGGGCTTTTTCTTTTCCTTTTTTTAAAGCTTAATTAAAAATAGCAACCTAGGACTGTAGCAACCGATCTCTAGCAGCCACAGCTTCATCTAATGAAGTAAACACCGTAACAGGCTTTTTTAAGGGCTGTTCGCTCATCAGACTTTGTGCAAAAGCGGTATAGTACTTTCTAGACTTTGCTGCGTTATGCGAGCTAAACAAAGCAATCTGCCCCGCCCTACTGCCAGTTATGATATTGACTAAAATCGGGTCGCTGCCGCTCTTTAAAAAAAAGTCTGTGATTAAAGATAATTTTCCGTCAGATGCCGTACTAATCTCGGCCGCAATCTTTTCTCTCTTTTTGACTTGCTGACAGCCTTTGCAGCCATGTTCGCTGTAAATCTGTTTTGAAGATGCGTCAAAAATACTCGAGAACTCGTAAATATTGAATACTGACTTATGACCGTGCCGACACACCACCTTTACATGGTCAGGCAAAACGTCGAGTGCAGGTTCTTGATATTGATAAAATCCCCCAGACATCGTGTTAATTTTATTGGGCCAGCCATTAAAAATGAGTCGAATATCTTGCATGCCTGAGAGCGTTTTTGGGTCAAAAGGAATGACTGGCCGACCCAATTCAAGTAATAGGCGATCGCGTTCCGCCACTAACTTATCAATCAGCACCTTGCCAGCGAGTTCTTTTTGTTTAATCACATCAAAGGTGCTAATACGGCGTAATTTATCGCCCAGTAACGCTGTTTTTAGCGCATCACGCTGTTGCTGTTCGCTAAAACGTTGTGCTTGATTCTTTTGTGCTTTGCCGTACATGGGGCGAAAATGCGGCCCACCATCCATCTCAATATATAAATCGGCCTCTTCAACATATAAATCCATAAAGATTTTTTGTTGCGGATGAGCCTCATCTACTAATTTGACTTCGTTTTTTACCGTTAATCCTGCATGCGTTAACAAGATATAAAATAAAAAATGTGCCGCTGAATGTCGTCCCCCTGAAATCGGTAGTAGGTGTTTACCCTTTAATAAATCGTTCCAAGAGATTGATAAGGTATCAGCCACCACCCCATAGGTCGGTGACATCGCCCTGACCTTCAAATGTAGCTCCTTGGAAGGACGACGCTGATGCGCGACTAAAGAGGCAATTTCTGCGTCTATCTCCTCTGCACTTGATAACAAGGCTAAACGCACGCCAATGCGCGTAAAAGGCTCATCGTCGTTAAAAAAACGTATGACGGTTTCTGCGGTTAATTCGTTTTGTTTGGGTTGACAACGAAAGCACGGGCTGCGTGCTTGTGATGGCCGTGAGGCAAAGATTAATTTCTGTAATTCAAAGGGAGTGTATGAGGTGGGCAGTTGACCGTGTTTAGTACAACAAACGGTTAAAGGCTCATCACCGCGCACTAAGCGGGTATCGTGTTCATCAAGGGTAGGATAATCGGCTAAGAAAACGTTAAACGGGGCTAATAACTGCTGCTGCATGCGGCCTAGGGTGTAAGTCTGTTTGAGTTGATAAGCGGCTACCGCACAGCAATGCTGATGATGCAAAATGGCGCGAATTGAATGTGTAAACGTACCATGCTCACAACGGCAGGGAATTTTCCCCAGCGGAACAGGCAGTTTTCCTGCGTTATACGGCGCAACCGTGGTATCTAAGGTCATTTGACCTTGAGTCACTAACTGCACGTACTGCCCTAACTCAGACAAATTACCAACCCAACTTGTGGGTTTTAACTTATCACAGACAGGACACAAACGATGTTTGCCATTAGATAATCGTTTAGGGGTTAAACGACTTAATTCTAAGCCACAACGATGACGCATGAGACACGGCTCACTTAAGCCTGCATAACCAGAGATAATCGTCCAGCCTAAGGGTTCTAAACGGGTTATCGCTTCTGCTTCGCTTAAGCGTTTTGGTGAGGGCGGACGGGTAGGTTTTTTAACAGGAGTTTCTTTAGAGTCGGAGAGTGCGACAGAGTGAGGGCGTAACAATGCCTGACGTTTCGTCATGAGGATTTCCTTGAGAGATTAAAATATCCCATCATCATTGAAGGCGAATCAATGGTGACGAGTTAAGCAGGGTTCGCCTTACCAGTCTCAAGAGCTGGCGAGCCTTACGGCTCCCCCACCTAACCCGTCATAACAGACGTGCAGGCAGAATTGAGCGCAAAAAAATACCGCAGAGCGCGGTATATTTTGCTCTTGAGGATATACAGGAGGCGAAGCCTGACAACGCAATGAGGCGTGGTTTTTACAGAGTATCTGTAGGGGGAAGATTCGTCAAGGGGTAGAATGAATGTTAAAAACCATCAATTTTCAAATTAATGGGTAAAAGTATGATGCAAACCTATCGCTCAGCCCGCCATAGCGTCGATTTAACGACGTTAAATGATTTTTGGCTACCTTGAGTCATCCAATGCGGATTAAGCGTAAAATGGTGCGTTTTAGATGGGTTATATGATTTCCGTTTATAATCGTTATGTTGAAGTGAACAGTGATCTCTGCTTATTGGTCTAAATTGTTCTCATTTTGTTAGGTCGAGATGGTCAAATATTAGAGTTTAAGTTTAGATGCGTAATTCATTTTTAGACTAAAAAATAAAAAATAGTTTCTCCTTTTACTACTACTTTTGTATTTATAATAGTTTTAAATACTTTAGGAACCGCCGTAGCCCTTTGTTATCAATGGCTGTAGCGATGTATCATCCAGAAAACCCCCCCACTATCATCCAGAAAACCCCCCCACCTGTTTGGTGTATCATCCAGAAAACCCCCCCACCTGTTTAATTTGAGATAAAAAACTATCTACGATTCTTTTTTGAGTATGCTACTTAGTAAATGGCATGCTCAAAAACTATATCAATCATCCAGAAAACCCCCCCACCTGTTTGGTGTATCATCCAGAAAAATAAATTTAAAATCTGTATGATTGGTGGTATCATTGGCTCTAATTTGTTTAGTAGCGAATTCAAAGAAAATGACTAAAAACGATAAAGCAGAAATCAGCACAGTGGCCGTTCGTAAATCACCTAAAAAACCACTCAAAACTCCTCAGAGTTTAATTCATATTAAACATACTATTTCGTTGCTTCAGTACAAGCTTTGGATTTTATTATTACAAGAGTTTAAGCGTCAGTTTGACATGAATGAACCAGTTGATTCACATGGTTTTCGTTATGTTTCAATGGGTTATATTGAGCAGCATATAGGTTATACACCTAGTCGCCAAGATATTATTAATGATCTCCGCGTTTTGCGAAAAGAAGAAATTTGCTTTAATTATTTTGAAAAAGATGGCCGAAGAGCGCAGTATTTTTCTGGTTTTATTTCTGAAATGAAGGTCACTCGACTAACTATTGGATTTAAATTCCCTAGTGTTATTGATGATGTGATGTTGGGTGTAGATAACGCTAAGGCTATATTTCAGATGTTGAATTGGGATGTATTTAATCACTTTTCAGGTAAATATGAAGCTATCATTTATAAGCTCTGTAAGGATTATATTGGGGTTGGCCGTACGCCGTACATGACAATTGACGAGCTTCGCGAATATATGGGGGTTAAGCCGTCAGAGTACGCAGAGTTTATGAAGCTTAATGAATGGGTGATTAAAAAACCAATTAAATCAATTAATGATAGTGAGATCTCCGATATTGTAGTAGAGGCGATATACAATCGAAATGGACGTAAAGTTATTGGTATTCATTTTACGGTCAAGCTAAAGCATCAGGCTTCTTTCCCCTTTGTAGAGCCACAAAGCAACCCCGCATTCACCTACGCTAAAGTGACTATTCCAATTTCAGAACAGGAGGAATACCTCGCAGCGTATACAGCGGAAAAAATTAGTCTATCCATAGAGCGTGCCAATCAGTATTGTGAGCAGTTAGAAAAAAAACAAAAGTCAGCGAACTATGGTGCAATATACAAAATAGCTATTGCAGAAAATTGGGGACAACAACTTGAAGAGCAACGTGTCATTGATGCCGAGATAAAAGTAAAAAAATCCAAAAATAAAACTCGTGAAAATGAGGAGTTATTAGTTGCTCAAATTCAAAATAAATCAGATTGGGCTATGATAAACCAGCGTTTCCTTGAGCGTTTTAAAAGCTTACCAGACGACGAGCAGCATGCCCTAATAGATGATTGTATTAAGGCTCAGAAGCAGGTGTTTAAAACGATGGCTCGTAAAAATTATGAAAAATTTCAATTAGATGTTTTAGATAAACCGTCATTTACCGCGTTGTTGTGGCCGTATTTAGCCGAACGTTGGAACGAGCCTATTGAGAATTTTTTGGGCTAAAAAGACTTGCATTTTTTTTAAAACCCTATAGTTTGTTGCAAACAACATTTGTTGTAATCAACATTAAAACAAATGTATTTTTGCTGTTTAATACAATGCTTATGTCTTTAGCTATCTGTAAGTAAATAGGCGATAAGCGCATAAGTCCTAAAGTAGATGAATTTATTTATGTACACGATTGCATTTCTTTCGCAAAAAGGCGGAGCAGGAAAAACAACCTTAGCAACGTGCGTTGCTCGTCAACTACAACTTGAAGGCGAAGATGTCATTTTGGTTGACTCGGATCCACAAGGCAGTGCTAGAGATTGGCGAGCCGCCTCAGATAAGGACACTGTGGTAGTTGTAGGGGTTGATCGCCCGACTCTCGATAAAGATATTAAAACGCTTTCCAATAACGGCAAACGTTGGGTAGTCGTTGATGGTGCGCCACGCTCTGAGCAAATGACTGTTTCTACCATTAAAGCAGCCGATATAGTGCTTATTCCTGTTCAGCCATCTCCCTATGATGTTTGGGCTGCTGAAGACTTAGTGTCTATTGTTCGAGCCAGACAAGAGGTCACAGACGGCAAACCTAAAGCTGCTTTTTTAATTTCTAGAGCCATTAAGCGTACAGAGCTTGGCAAAGAAGTTGTGGGTGCTTTAGAGGATTTTGAGCTGCCTGTTTTTGTGTCAAAAACAACACAACTCGTCACCTATCCCAAGTCGGCAAGTATTGGTTCAACACCAATGGATACCGAGCCAGATGGTAATGCTGCTAAAGAGATTCGTGCGATTGTGGCTGAGTTACGGCAGATGTTACAACAAAAGTAGAAATGTTGTTTTGTTGAAAGCAACAAATGTTTAATTTTTTGGTGGTTTTATTTATGGCTCTTGGAAGAAAAAAAACAGGTACAAATAACCCTCTTTTAGCTGAGGTAGTCACTGAAGCGCAAAAAGAAAATTTAATTCCTTTGCATGTGCAAATTCCTGCAAGCCTTCATCAGCAAACCAAGATATTTGCGGTGCAGTCTGGCCAATCGGTTAAAGACATCGTAATAGCGGCCTTGGAATATCATTTAGAGCAGCAATCTAAATAACCGTTACCTTTCTCAAAAACGCATCTGTGATACAGACAGATGCTTATTTTTAAATTGACCTAATTTGATATAAACAATTCAATCAATGTTGAAATGTTGAAATGTTGAAATGTTGAAATGTTGAAATGTTGGAGTGATTTTGGATATTAAGCAACTAGAAAAAGACCTTTGGGAATCTGCCGATGATTTGCGTGCTAACTCAAGGCTCACAGCAACGGAATATGCACAGCCTGTATTGGGACTTATTTTTTTGTCTCATGCCTCCTCGCGTTTGCACAAATTAATACAGCGTATTGAACAAGAAGACCCAACCGCGCAAAAAATGGCACACATGGTAAAAACAGTGCCTAACTTTCCTCAACAAACGTATGAGACCTATATTAAAAATGCGCTTCAAGGGTTAAACGCGCTGTATTTAGAACCAGAGCAGCGATTTAATGCAGTTGCTCAGTTGGCAGGGGGAGAGCCTTTAGGGGCATATTTAGACGCGATTATGCGTGATATAGAAACCAGCTATCCTATTTTGACCGATGCCTTACCTAAAACTTATAGCCGTTTTGAGCCTGACTTGCTGCAACGATTAGTGCGTGTGTTTAATCGTTCGGCATTAACTCATGCTTCGGGCGATGTGTTTGGTAAAATCTACGAATACTTCCTTAATAAATTTGCCATGTCTGGCGCACAAGAGGGCGGGGAGTTTTTTACACCGCCTTCGTTGGTTAAAACCATTGTTAATTTTATTGAGCCTGACCACGGCGTTATTTTTGACCCTGCTTGTGGTTCGGCAGGTATGTTTATTCAAACCACCCACTTTTTAGAAGACCATCATCTTAGTAACACCAAAATTCGTTTTGCAGGACAAGAAAAATCAGAAAACAATAAACATCTTGCTGTGATGAATATGGTGGTGCATGGTTTAGATGCAACAGGCATTAAGCAAGGCAATACCTTTTATGAGCGGCGCGAAGAGTTAGTTGGCCTATGTGATTTTGTTATGGCCAATCCACCGTTTAATGTTGACGCGGTAGATGCTACTCGTTGTCAAGTCGATGTGGTCAGTTTGCCAACACCCAGTAAAGAGCAGCCCAATATTCCAATACCTACCGCGTTGGACTATATGCAGGCCGCAGTCACCGAAAAAAAACGCTTACCCTTTGGTTTGTGCGGTGTGACTAAGCGCAAAAGTACCGCTAATGAACGTACCGATGGCGGTGCAGATAAAAACGATGTTGTTTCTAATGCCAACAGTTTATGGATTCAATATTTTTATAGCTACCTTAATGCAACGGGGCGTGCGGGTTTTGTTATGGCTTCGAGTGCCTCCGATGCAGGTGGCCGAGACCGAGAGATTCGTCAGCAATTAGTAGAAACTGGCCATGTGGATGTGATGGTCTCTATTGGCCCTAAGTTTTTTTATACCCGTAGTTTGCCATGTACCTTGTGGTTTTTTGATAAGGGCAAGCCTGCTCATCGTTTAGACCAAGTGCTAATGCTAGATGCGCGTTCGGTATATACCGTCGTATCGGCTAAGTCCCATGTGTTTAGTGATGCTCAGTTGGCCGCTTTAACCGCGATTGTGTGGTTAAAGCGCGGCGAGCATGACAAGTACAATCAATTATTAGCCAGTTACTTAAACGAAATTGCAGCTCAGTTAAACACTTTGCCCAATTTGGCGATTAGCAGTAGTAGTGCGTGCCGTAGTTTGGCCACATTGCTGAATCATTTTACTAGCTTTGCCAGTTTGGACGAGCTTAACAAATACAAAGCCAAAAAAGATAAAGACGGTAACGATATACCCGCGCCCGTTGCCATTACTCAAACGCAATGGCAAGACTACCAACAGCGAGTACAAACGGCATTTGCAGTATTAGGTAAAGCAGATAATCAAGCGACTAACACACATGGTCAATTAGATTTAATTACCCCCGAAACAACGCTGCCAGAATCTTTTGAACCGCTATACACTCCTTTAGTGACAGCCGCTCAGCAAATTAGCTTTAACGCTACAGATAACATTACCCATCCTCAATTGGTGAGTGCATTTACTTGCATTTTGGCCGAGCGAGAGGCAATACAAGCCATGCGTGAGGCGATTATTCAACGTCATCAAGGCTGGTTGGCATTGGTGGACGAGGCCGAGGCTTTACGAGCAACTCAGTCTAAGCATTGGGATAAGGCGGCAATCAAGGCGGCGCGTTTGGCGTTGTTGCCGAGTGCGGCTGATGCGCGAGAGGAAGAGCGCACCATTCACGATGGCTTGTTGGCTTGTATTGATGGGGTATTGGCACGTTTGGCGGATATTGAATGGTTGCACACACGCTTTCCTGATGGCAAATATGCCGATGTTTTGGGTTTATGTAAGTTGGTTAGCCGTGCCGAGATTGCGGCGAATGATTATTCATTAACGGCAGGGCGTTATGTGGGGGTGGTTGAGGCAGAGGATGATTTGAATGATTTTGCCCAAAGGATGCGGGAGATTCATGTTGAGTTGGCGGAGTTAGATAATAAGGCAGCAACGTTAGGACAAGCCATTGAGGCGAGTTTTAAGGAGTTGTTGGGATGAAGTTTAATCAAATGATTCTTGATGATATTTTAACTTTCAAGAGAGGTCATGATTTACCACACTCTCAAAGAGTGATGGGGGAAATACCTGTTGTTTCATCTTCAGGTATCACGGGCTTTCATAATGAATATATTTGCGATGGAGAGGGAGTTATAACAGGCCGATATGGAACTTTAGGTGAAATTCATTATGTTAATGGAAAATATTGGCCACTCAATACAACTTTATATGTTACTGATTTTAAGTCAAATTTCCCAAAGTTTATCTATTTTTTTCTTAAAACTATTGATTTTGAAGGTGCTAACTCTGCTGGTGCAGTCCCCGGAATTAATAGAAATAATCTAAAAAATATTGTTGTTAAAATTCCCGATTTAGAAACACAAAAAAAAATCGCTTCAATCCTCTCAAACTACGACGACCTCATCCAGACAAACCAACAACGTATTGCTTTATTAGAAGAAGCCGCACAACGCCTGTATGACGAATGGTTTGTTAAGTTACGTTTTCCAAATCATGAGCAAGTGCCTGTGGTGGATGGTGTGCCTGAAGGGTGGGAGAGAGGCTCTATTTATGACTTTGCAGATATTTTAAGTGGTGGAACACCAAACACAAAAGAGCCTAATTACTGGGGAGGAGATATTCCTTTTTTTACGCCAAAAGATAGTCCTGATAGCTTTTTTGTATTTAATTGTGAGAAAAGCATAACGAAAATCGGCTTAAAAAGCTGCAATAGTCGGCTTTATCTTGAAGATAGTATTTTTATTACCGCAAGGGGAACGGTTGGAAAAATATGTTTGGCAGGTGTTCCGATGGCTATGAATCAATCTTGCTATTCTGTGAAACCGAAAGAAAACTTTAGCCCTTATTACTTTTATTTGGCATTACAGAAAAGCGTTGCTCAAATTAAGCAAACTGCTAATGGCGGTGTTTTTGATGCGATTATTGTTGATACATTTAGAAGTATTGATATGGTAAGGCCAAATTTTGAGTTATCACAAAGATTCTCAATGTCTGTTAAACCATTTTTTGATCAGATTAAAACTATAATAATACAAAACCAAAAACTCGCCCAAGCTCGTGATGCCCTGTTACCGCGTTTAATGTCTGGCAAAATGGATGTGTCTGGTTTAAGCCTAAAGGGAATCGCCTAATGACAACACTTATCATGTTGCCGCATTTGGGCGATATAGAAACCAAAGCCGTTCTTAAAAAAACCGCAAAAGCCCATCAAGCCCTTGCAGAATTAAAAGGCGTAGTGGGTAGTATTCCTAATCAGGCCATTTTGCTAAATACACTCTCATTACAAGAAGCCAAAGACAGCTCGGCTATCGAAAACATTATTACCACCCATGACGACCTTTACCAAAGCGATAGTCTGGCACGACAATTTATTAGCCTAGCCGCAAAAGAAGTACATAACTATGCAACCGCCTTACGCCGTGGCTTTGAACAAGTACAACAAACGGGCTTACTGACAGAACGGCATATTTTAGACATTCAACAGTGCATCGAAGAAAACGATGCAGGCTATCGCACCCAAGCAGGCACAGTTCTTAAAAATCAACAAACGGGCGAAGTGGTGTATGAACCCCCACAACATCCCGACGACATTGTTAATTACATGCGTAACCTAGAGCAGTTTATTAACGATGATCAGCTTTGTGATTGGGACGACTTGGTTAAAATGGCGGTGATTCATCATCAGTTTGAAAGTATTCATCCCTTTTATGATGGTAATGGACGAACAGGCCGTATTATCAATATCTTGTTTTTGGTTAAGCAAAATTTGCTGGGTTTGCCCGTGTTGTATTTGTCTCGTTATATCAATCAACATAAATCAAGCTATTACAGTCTGTTGCAAACCACACGCAACACCAACGATTGGGAAGCATGGCTGTTATTTATGCTAGAAGCGGTTGAACAAACCTCACAGCAAACTACCGTTTTGATTAAACAAATTCGGGACTTAATGCAGCATCACAAAATCGCCCTGCGTGACAAATTACCCAAAATTTACAGCCAAGACTTAATTAACAATATGTTTTGTCATCCTTATACCAAAATTGATTTTGTCGCTAATGAGTTGCAAGTTAGCCGTCAAACCGCCGCACGCTATTTAGATGAGATAGTGTCTATTGGCTTGTTGTCTAAGCATAAAATGGGTAAAGACAACTATTATTTAAACGACGACTTGTTTTTGCTGTTATCTGCCGTTGGCCAAAAAAATCTAGCTTAGCATTGCACAAAAAGTAAACATGTTAAGAAAACAGCCATTTCTTTAACATGAGTTGCATAACGTGTTAAGAAAACGGCACTTTTCTTAACACGTTATTTTTTAAAGAACATAATATCTATCAACAAATCAACAAATCAACAAATCAACAAATCAACAAATCAACAAATCAACAAATCAACA
>VIAD01000030.1:10777-15031 GCA_006546595.1 Moraxellaceae bacterium AER2_44_116
AAAATATATTTCAACATAAACACAAATCAATACTTGTTGAAAACTATTTTAAAACAAAAATATAGCCAAAATGTCTTATTCAATGGCAAACTCTAGCTACTATAAATAGTCTTAAATCATAGGAAATAAAGTAAAAATGGCTCGTAAAGACTGGACAGAAAACGCACTTGTACAACAGCCAGCTATTGAGCAATTAATGGGTATGGGTTGGCAATATACCCATGCCTTTGATACCGAATTTAAAAACGGCACTAGCACATTAGGGCGCAAAAGTACCCATGATGTTGTATTGGTTAATGACTTGCGGCCAGCTCTTAAACGCATCAATCCAACAGCTCCCGATGTGGTGATTGAAGAAGCGATTGTGCGTATTCAACAGCGCGGCTTAAATGTGAATTTGGTTGAAGAAAACGAACGCCGATATACTAAATTTGTGGTGCAAACTGCCGATACACTCAAAGTAACAGGCACAAATACACAAGGCAAACAACAAGAATATATTATCCAACTGATTGATTTTAATAATGCTAACAATAACACTTATCGTATTGTTGATGAAATGTGGGTGTCTAATAGCATTAACGAACGCAAACGCCCCGACTTATTAGCATTTATTAACGGCCTACCTTTTGTTTTTTTTGAATTTAAAAATACCCACATTAGCAAAGACTACGCCTACAAAGGCAACCTAAACGACTACAAAGATAAAATCCCCCATTTGTTTGATTACAATGCACTGGTTGTCATTTCTAATATGGTAGAAGCCACTTATGGCTCTATTACCGCACCACTTGAGCAATTTAAGCAATGGAAACGTAATGACGAAAACGACCCAGAACCACCGACTCAAGCAAACCAACAACCCTATTTATTAGCAGGGATAATGCAGCCTAAAACCCTGCTAGACCTGATAGAAAACTTTATTTTATTTGAGCGTCCACCTACAGGCGGTCTTCATAAAATTGTGGCGCGTAACCATCAATATCTTGGCGTAAATCGAGTAATTGCACGCTTACTGAGTACAGAAACAAAGATTAAAGCCGAAGTAAGTGCAGGTAAATTGGGTGTTTTTTGGCATACCCAAGGTTCGGGTAAATCGTATTCAATGGTGTTTTTAACCGAAAAAATCCGCCGCAAAATTTCGGAAAAGTACAGCTTTGTTTTGGTAACGGACAGAATAGAACTGGATGACCAAATCAGCGAAACCTATGTGAACTGTGGTAAAGCACAAACAGACAATGACCGAATGGTAAGCGGAAAACAACTGAAGCAAAAATTGATTAATGGTAATCAACCTTATTTATTTACCATGGTACATAAGTACAATCAAATCGTCAGTGAGCCGTATTCGACACGAAACGATATTATTGTCATCTCTGACGAAGCCCATCGAAGCCAATATGGCGACCTAGCAAATAACATGCGTTCAGCATTACCCCATGCTAAGTTTTTGGGTTTTACTGGCACACCTTTAATGAACTCGCCCGAAGACCAAACCACTAAAGAATGGTTTGGCGATTATGTCTCGGTGTATAACTTTCAGCGCGCCGTAGCCGATGGTGCAACCGTACCGTTGGTTTACGAAAATCACGGTGCAGTTTTAAAATTAGATGCAGATGAAAAACTTAATCAACGCATTATTGACCGCATCGAACAGGCGCGTAAATCGGGTAAGTCTGAAGAGTCTATCGAAAAATTAGTTAAAGCGGCTCAGTCAGATTATCAATTTTTAACCGCACCTAAGCGACTTACTGTGTTAGCCGAGGATATTGTTAATCACTACAAAGACCGTTGGCAAGCCGTAGAGGGTAATAACAGTAAAGCAATGTTGGTTTGCTTAGATCGTCCAACGTGTTTAAAAATGTATGCTTTGATTACAGAACAATGGCAAGCCTTAATTAATGCAGAGCAAGCTAAATTTGATGAAGAGTCTGAAGGTATGCCAAAAGATGATCCGCATCTTGTTGTTTTGGCAACCCATTTAGCATGGATGAAAGCGACAGAATTTGCTGTTGTGATTAGTGGCGAACAAAACGAAAACGAAGACATCAAACACTATAAAGACCACAAAGGCCAAGCATTAGACATTAACCCTCATCGGGAAAAAATGCAGACGCGCAAACTTGATAAAGAATTTAAGGATGCCAATAACCCATTTCGCTTTGTGATTGTTTGTGCCATGTGGTTAACAGGTTTTGATGTTAAATCACTAGCGACTTTGTATTTAGATAAGCCGATGCAAGGGCACACCTTAATGCAAGCCATTGCTCGTGCCAATCGTGTGGGTGGCGGTAAAAAACACGGCCTGATTGTTGACTATAACGGCATGCTACAAAGTTTACGTAAAGCGTTATCGGTATTTGCAGTAGGGCAAACGGGCGACACACAGACGGCTGTTGACCCTTTGCTTGATAAAGACGTGCCGTTTCGTGAATATCAATCTGCATTAAATGACATCATGTCTTATGCCAAAGATTTTACAGCACCTTTAGATGATTTAGTCAGTACTACTCATGGCGCAGAGCGGGCGCAACTATTGCGCGATTGTCAAAATGCGTTATCAGCAAGCAAAGAAAGCCGAGCCGAATTTATGGCTCGTTTTAGAGATGTAGAGCAGCGTTATAACAACTTATTGCCAAGTACTGACGTTATTCCCTCTAAACCCTACCTAGATGCTTTGCGCGCGATTTATCGACAGTTTTCGGTAAACAAGCCTACTGATGATATTTTTGCTGAACTAGAAAGTATTCAAAATTTAGTCAATAAACATTTGACAGTTGAAGCTAAGGGACAGGAAGAAGCAGCAAAATCGTATGATTTAACAAAAATTGACTTTACTCGGTTGCAATTAGAGTTCGCCAAGACTGCTCATAAACAAACGATGATGTTGGAGTTGCAAGACCGTATTGAGCGAACACTGCAACGATTAATGGCACAAAATGATAAACGTTATGACTTTATGGTGCGTTATCAAAAAATATTAGAACAGCTTAATAATGATTTATCGAACGTGAACATCCAAAAAACGTTTGAAGATTTAATGCAAGTCTATGGAGAGCTATCACAAGAAGAGGTGCGCTATATTAAGGAAGGGCTAAACAATGACTATGAGCTGGCATTATTTGATAAATTAGACAAGCCAAAGCTGAATAAATCGGAGAGGGAGCTAATTAAAAAGTTTGCCCAAGATTTGCTGACAAAAATTCGTGAAGAAGTCGCTAAGTTTCAAGATTGGCAAGAGCAAGAAAGTGCTAAGGCCAGTATTAAAAATATTATTTTTGGTGAAGTTTATACATCAACCTTGTTAGTACCTGAATTTTTTCCATTTGATAGTCGTGACATCTATGTTGATGAAATTTTCCAATATGTGATTGGTCATCAGTTGCCAACAGGTATAAATGGAGTGTCTGTCTCTTTGCAAGGTTAAGCGGCATGTAACAAAAATGTCCCATTGTGAACAGGGGCTAAAACATCAAAAAAGCCATGTTCATAAATTAGCCTTTAGACTAATATGCCTGTTCATATATTTTTGATACGCTATTGAAATAGCATAGCCGACAAAACCCTTAAATCCAGTAGAAAAACACTCATGGCAACCTTTGCATACGGTCGTGTTAGTACCAAAGACCAAACCTCAGACAATCAACGACTCGAAATTGAAAGAGCGGGGTTTAAAGTAGATTATTGGTTTGCCGATGAAGGGGTGAGTGGAAAGACCCATGCATCCTTACGTCCACAATTCAAAGCTTTATTAAGCCAGATTCGTGATGGGGAAATATTGGTTGTGGCTAAACTGGATCGCCTTGGTCGTGATGCACAAGATGTGAATGCGACGATTAAAGCACTGGCAAAACGTAAAATTGAAGTGATTATTTTACAGTTGGGTAAATTGGATGTGGCTTCACCATCAGGAAAATTGATGCTGCAAATGTTGGCCGCTGTTGCTGAGATGGAGCGTGATTTATTAGTGGAGCGTACACAGTCAGGATTGGCGAGAGCCAAAAGAGAAGGCAAGGTGTTGGGTCGTCCTGTAAAAACGACACCGAGTCAGCAGGCCGAGATTATCAATCTGAGAAAAAACGGTGCATCCATTAGTTCATTGTCTCGTGCGTATGGCGTATCTAGAGCGACAATTATGCGAGTCACGGGCGAGGTGTCGGTGTCAAAATAACGCCAGCCCCCGTTTTGGTTCACTCTCCAACTATCAAACGAAATAGATTTTAGAGTCCAGTAATCATCGAGTAGTTATCATGT
>VIAD01000008.1 GCA_006546595.1 Moraxellaceae bacterium AER2_44_116
CCGCGCCGATGATAGTGTGGCATTCGCCATGTGAAAGTAGGTCATCGCCAGACTCTTAAATAACAAATACCCCCATCTAAGTAATTAGATGGGGGGTTTTTGTTTTTCTCGTACAGCGAAAATATAAGGCTAGATATCTAGCCTTCTTAAATTTTAGTTCGATTTATAGCGATCAAGAAGATCATCTTTTTCCTGCCAAATATCACTAATCCATCCTTGAAACTTCGTTCTAAACTCAGCGTCATTTTCGTAATCACCAAGCTTTAACTCTTGGGGGATATTTGTGGTGCGAATATCAACATGGATGTTTTTGGCTTTACCACTCATAAAGTCCCAAAAACTGATTTGGCCTTCTGGGTAATGAATAGTTACGTCAACTAGGGTGTTGATCTGTTCATTCATGATATTCATGGCATAAGCAATGCCTGCTGATTTGGGCTTTAGTAAGTGTTTATAGGGCGATTTTTGTTGTAAATGCTTTTCTTTAGTAAAACGTGTTCCCTCTAAAAAATTCATAATAGAAACTGGAGTATATTTGAACTTTTCACACGCTTTGCGTGTGACTTCTAAATCTTTGCCTTTAAGTTCAGGATGTTTGGCGATAAACTCTTTGCTGTAACGGCGCATAAACGGGTAGTCTAACGCCCACCAAACAAGGCCAATCACGGGTACATAAATCAGTTCTTTTTTTAGAAAAAACTTAAAAAATGGCATACGTTTATTAAAAATCGATTGTAATACTAAAATATCGGCCCAAGATTGGTGATTTGAAATCACCATATACCAACCATCATATTTTAGGTTTTCGCCGCCTGTTATATGATATTGAGTACCTAAAGTGCTTTGTTGTAAGGTGCTATTTATACTAATCCATGTCTCTGCTATTTTAATGCAGCCGATTGAGCAAGCCTTTCTCCATGTGTGATTAGGAAGAAGTTTGAGAGCAGATAATGCAAAAACGGGTGTGCATAAAGCAAAAGTATTGGTGGCTAAAGCGATATAATTGAACGTCCCTTTTACGGGTGAGGGTAAAGACTGGAGCATAGTAGCCTCAATGCATGTTCAGTAAAAATAGTATGTTGTGATAATACCTTAATAATGTACAAGTGTATATTAAATTGCGTAAATCGGATTTTAGATGGTTTTTCAAGGAAGATAAAGATGATGAATGTTAAGCAATTAGGTATGTTTTTGCTTTTATTGAGCACCATTTCGCCTGTGGATGCAAAAGACTTGTATCGTTGGCAAGATGAAAATGGACAATGGCATTTTGGCGACTCAGCGAGTGTGTCTCTAAAAGAGAATGTTGATGTTGTGACAACAGCCCCCGAGACAGCCAATTTTATTAAAACAAAAATTGTTAAACTACCTGTGAAGAAAGTAGCGAAAACGTCAAAAAGTGTTAATCGGACAAAACGAGTGGCATCGTCTTCTAAAATAGATCAACAGCAACAATGCGATAAACTCAGGGATAGTTTACGTTTTAAAGCTTTTCGTTATGAAGAGCGTGATTATTACGACCGCGAATGTATTAGTAAGGTGAAATGGTAAGTGGAAAACTCAACTGTAAAGTATGTGATTGGCGAGCGTCAGGTATTGGCGCGTATGAAGAATGGCGAGTTTCGGTTAGTGAAGCTTCAAATAGGTTTGCCTGAACCTGTTGAAACCCGATGGGAGTCGGAAGTGGCGTTAAATGGTTTGTACCCAAAAGTTGTTAAAGTACCAGGCGTTGATTCTTTTCAATGTTTGAATTTAGCATTTGGGGTTGTCCGTACTGCTTTGGAAAAGTTTCTAGAGTCGGGAGGACAACTTTATTGGAAAGATGGTTCAGGGCCGTTGGGTGTTGTGGATTTATTTTCATGAGTGAAAAGTTAATATTAGGCATTTATCGCCATTATAAAGGCAAAGATTATGAAGTCATTGCTGTTGCACGGCACAGTGAAACCGAAGAAGAGTTGGTCGTATATCGCTTGATGTATGGTGATTTTTCGTATTGGGTGCGGCCACTGTCGATGTTTATTGAGCGCATTGTGATTGACGAAATTGAGCAACCTCGTTTTAAGTTTATTGGTGCGAGGCAAGGATAATTTATATCCTGCCTTGCAAAAAAACGAATGATTGATTGGGATGCTTTAGACGCTAGACTTTCCTTTTAGTCCACGATGGATGTAACGGATTTTTATCATGTCAAAGATCATTCGTATGGATTCTTTAGTTAAATCAACTTTTGAACCGTCTTTATGATCCCATTTGACGGGCACTTCTTTTATCCGCAAACCGAGTTTTTGGGCAATATACAAATGCTCAATATCAAAAGCAAAACCATAAATACGTTGTAGTAAAGCCACGCGTTGTGCTGCATCACGGGTATAGGCTTTAAATCCACATTGCGTGTCACGGATACCTGACACGGCTAGAAAGCGTACAATGAGGTTGAGGACATTACTAATAATTTGTCGATGGAATGGTTTTTTCTCAACAATGGAGTCCTTTAATCCACGAGAGCCAATGACCACGCTGTAACCAGCTTCAATATGAGGCAATAATTTTTCTACTTCTTCAATCGGTGTTGATAAGTCGGCATCGCTAAATAAAATAATTTTGCCGCGTGCTTTTATCATTCCTCGTGCGACAGAGAAGCCTTTGCCAACATTTTTGATATTTTCAAGTAGAGTTCCTTCTTCTTGCTCTTTAATTTCTCGCCCATAAATATCAATAAATTTGACGATTTCCATCGTCAAGTCAGAGCTGCCATCATCAACCACAATGATTTCACTACGATAGGATTGCTTACTTAGATAATCTTTAATGGTGTAAAGCGAATCAGCAATGCGCTCTTGTTCATTAAAGGCAGGAATAATCACGGATAAATAAATTTCAGGTGTGTCATCGTTGTGAGTCATATTTCTGTCCTTAGTGTCATTGTGGAATCAGAGGGTATTGGCCGCTATACGGTTCTCGCCGTTGATAAATTTCGATTTTACCTTCTGTTTGATAAAACATAACAGAGCTAGTGTGATACGGTTGTTGATAAATCAGTTTATATTTATTTTGCACCACATATTTGCGTAGCTTTTCGGTCGTGACGGGGGTGATACGACCATCAAGGTATAAGAAGTCAAACTTGCCGTCCCAAACACCTGCAATGACATCTTCACGAGTATGTTTTTGGTCACCATCATTATCAAACCACGCATTTTCATAAATATGATTGGCTTTGATTTGATTTCGTAATTGGTGCCGTAGCAAGTAAGGGTCTTCGGAGAGAACTGTACTGTTTGCCCCAATGGTATCTTTGAGGAATGCAACGGCATCGCGGCCATCTGGATAGGCATTTTCTATGGCTCGAATTTGAAACATGCCTTGTATAGCGACGACGATAAGAATGAGTGCGGGTAGTTGAGCGATATAGTTATTTTTTTGACGTAAGAGACGAACTAAATATACGCTAGCCAGTGGTGCAAGAAAAACGACGCTATACACAATATGTTTATAAAAAGAAATTAAATCATGGGCGCGAAGATGGTACAAAATAATCGGCAACGCCAGCCACATTGACCATCGAAACATCGCCTGATTGCGGGAGTGTCCACCTGTGCGTTGCCAGTGCTGTTTGAATTCAAAAATAAACAACAGAAGAATCGGCCAAACATAGCCAAGAGTGACACGAAGAATTTCAGCATAGCTTGCATTATTACCGTGCGCGGTCACGATTTGTTGTTGATATAAAATCTGTAAATCAGCTCGATAATGATAGCCATATCCGAAACCAATGATTAATGCGGGGGTGAAGAGCGCGAATGCTAATTGTGGTCTATAAATTAAAATCATTAAACCAATCAAAGGCATTTCTAAAAAAATCACATATTTACTTAAGAATGCAGTGACTAAACATAAAGAGGCGATGAATGCCCAAGTTTGGGCTTGATAACCTGAGCGTGTATAGGCCAATGATAATGCCCATAAACCTGCTACAAAACTGACAAAACAGACAATGTCATACACGGCAAACTTACTAATAAAGCCATGTGATGCGGATAACGCCAATAGTGTTGTTGCAAAAAGAGCGACTTGTTGACTGCGTAAAAAACGTCGTACAGCATCAAAATAAAGAACTAAAGAGCAAATGCCGAGTATCGCTGCAATCGCACGCGCACCGATTAAACCTGCAAACGCATCTCCAACGCCAAACACGTATAAGGGAAAGTCTGAACTAAAAATATAGGTATGAGTTTGCCAAACACCACCATCTAGTAAGGTTTTACCGACAAATAGATAATTGGATTCGTCTAAGTAAGGACCATTAAAATTGAGTCGAGCACGCATCCACACTAAAGCAAAACTAATGACCAGTAACGTCACTAGCCAAGTCAAACGGTTGACTTTCGTCGAAGACATCATGGTTTATTTCCTAGATGATTGTCCATTTATGTTATAGGATTTGTTTCCGATGCTAACCTACTCAGTTAGTACGCGCAATCAATCAACCTCGATAATAAGCAATAACGGTTAAGGTGCAAAACAATGGAAGAAGCGGAAACAGGGTTATTAAAAGAAACGCAGCATCATGGTTTACGCTTTGCTGTCGTCGGTGTTGTTGGCTGTGGTGTGGATATTGCTGTTTTATATGCTTGTTTATGGTTAGGTACAGGTTTTTATCTGGGGCGTGCGGTCTCATTTTTGATGGCGGCAACGGCGACATGGTTACTTAATCGAGCGTGGACTTTTCGTGAGCGACGGAGCAATCAACCCTTATGGCGAGAGTGGCTACATTATCTCAGTTTGATGTTAATTGGTGGTGCGTTTAATTATGCCCTTTATGTTCTGTGTATTGCTCAATATGACATCATGAAACAATATCCTTTTTTAGCAGTCATGGTGGGTTCGGTTGCGGGAATGGTGGCGAATTATCTAAGTGCTCGGTTTTTGATTTTTCGTCATCAAACGACTTCTCCTGACGAGTAGCACCTGCTTTATTATTCTAAAAAGTAATCGAATAGATAAAAATTATAAAATTGTTTTATCTTTTGTGCCGTTTTAAACTGCTTGCATACCAATCTACGGCAAGGAGATTAAAAATGACGGCGAAGACTCTTTATGACAAGTTGTGGGATGACCACCTTGTCAAACAACGTGATGATGGTTCTTGTTTAATTTACATTGATCGTCAGTTATTACATGAAGTGACCAGCCCGCAAGCCTTTGATGGTTTGAAATTGGCTCAGCGTAAACCGTGGCGTTTAGATGCAAATGTGGCGACTCCCGATCATAACGTTCCGACCGATAAAGCTGAGCGTGCCTTAGGCATCAGTGGTATCAGCGACGAAACCTCACGTATTCAAGTGCAAACCTTAGATGATAACTGCCGTGAATTCGGCGTCGTTGAGTTTGATATTTTTGATGAGCGTCAAGGTATTGTCCATGTTGTTGGCCCAGAGCAAGGTTTGACTTTACCGGGAATGACCGTTGTTTGTGGTGATTCTCATACCGCAACACATGGCGCATTTGCTTGTTTAGCACATGGCATTGGCACGAGTGAAGTTGAGCATGTCTTGGCAACTCAATGTTTAGTGCAAAAGAAATCCAAAAATATGTTGATTAACGTCAATGGCCAATTGGGCGACGGCGTGACGGCTAAAGATGTGGTATTAGCGATTATTGGCAAAATTGGCACAGCTGGCGGTACAGGTTACGCCATTGAGTTTGGTGGCCAAGTGTTTCGTGATATGAGCATGGAAGGGCGCATGACGGTCTGTAATATGGCCATCGAAGCAGGGGCGCGTGTGGGTATGGTGGCAGTCGATAACAATACCATTGAGTATTTCCGTGGTAAGCCGTTTGCGCCAAAGGCCGAGATGTGGGATGCCGCTGTTGCCTATTGGCAAACATTGACCTCCGATGCGGATGCCGTATTTGATGCCGTGATTGACATGGATGGTAGTGTCATTGAGCCGCAAGTGTCTTGGGGAACATCCCCCGAAATGGTTTTGCCCGTCAATGCCCAATTGCCTGCATTGGCGACAGCGAAAGATGCGGTGCAACGTAATTCATGGGAACGTGCCTATCAATACATGGGTTTAAATCCTGAAACGCCGATTACAGATATTAAACTTGACCGTGTTTTTATTGGTTCGTGTACTAACTCGCGGATTGAAGATTTACGTGCGGCTGCGGCAGTGATTAAAGGTCGTAAAGTCGCCAGTACCATTAAGCAAGCGATGGTGGTTGCAGGTTCAGGCTTAGTAAAAAAACAGGCAGAAGTAGAAGGCTTAGACAAGTTATTTACAGATGCAGGTTTTGAATGGCGTGAACCGGGTTGTTCGATGTGTTTGGCGATGAATGCGGATAAATTATTGTCGGGTGAACATTGTGCTTCAACCTCCAATCGTAATTTTGAAGGTCGTCAAGGTAATGGTGGTCGTACGCATTTAGTCAGCCCAGCGATGGCTGCGGCTGCCGCGATTGCTGGCCATTTTGTTGATGTTAGAGGATTCTAGTTATGCAAAAATTTACCGTTGTTAAGGGTATTGCTGCACCACTTGACCGTGCCAATGTCGATACTGACCAAATCATTCCCAAACAGTTTCTTAAATCCATTAAACGTATTGGCTTTGGTGTTAATTTGTTTGATGAGTGGCGTTATTTGGACGAAGGCTACAATGGTCAGGATTGTAGCAAACGTCCGTTGAATATGGACTTTGTGTTAAATAAGCCCCGTTATCAAGGCGCGCAAGTATTGTTGGCGCGTCAAAATTTTGGTTGTGGTTCGAGCCGTGAACATGCGCCTTGGGCGTTAGATGAGTATGGTTTTCGGGCAGTGATTGCCTCTAGTTTTGCTGATATTTTCTTTAATAACTGCTTCAAAAACGGGGTGTTGCCCGTTATTTTGACCGAAGACGAAGTGGATGTGTTGTTTAAAGAATGCGAAGCAACCGAAGGCTATCAGTTGACAGTGGATTTGGAAAAACAACAAGTGATTCGCCCCAATGGTGAGGCGTTTAGCTTTAGTGTTGATTCATTCCGTCGTCACTGTTTATTGAATGGTTTGGATGATATTGGTTTGACCCTACAAGATGCTGATTTTATTCATGCGTTTGAAAAACAAGCCAAAGTCGCACGTCCGTGGGTATTTCAAGCTTTACGTTAATCTCTAGGAAAAGTCATGTCCAAACATATTGTGATTTTAGCGGGTGATGGTATCGGCCCAGAAATTATGGCTGAAGCAACCAAAGTGTTGGCAAAAGTTAACCAACAGTTCAATTTAGACTTAACATGGTCTAACGAACTACTGGGTGGTTGCGCGATTGATGCGACAGGTGTGCCATTACCAGACCAAACCTTAGAAGCCGCCAGAAAAGCCGATGCGATTTTACTCGGTGCTGTCGGTGGCCCGAAATGGGATACGATTGAGCGTTCAATTCGTCCTGAGCGTGGTCTGTTAAAAATTCGTTCCGAGTTGAAACTGTTTGCGAATTTACGACCTGCCATTTTGTATCCGCAACTGGCTTCTGCATCAAGTTTAAAACCTGAGATTGTCGCAGGTTTAGATATTTTGATTGTTCGTGAGTTGACGGGCGGTATTTATTTTGGCCAGCCTCGCGGTATTCGTACTTTAGAAAATGGCGAGCGTCAGGGCTTTAACACCGATGTTTATAGCGAAAGCGAAATTCGTCGTATTGCTCATGTTGCTTTTCAATTGGCGATGCAGCGTAACAAAAAAGTGTTGTCTGTCGATAAAGCGAATGTTTTAGAAGTCACTGAGTTGTGGAAAGAAATTGCAACTGAAGTCGGTAAAGAATATCCCGAAGTACAGTTATCGCACATGTATGTTGATAACTGCGCGATGCAATTAGTGCGCGCTCCTAAACAGTTTGACGTGATTTTCACAGGTAATTTGTTTGGCGATATTCTGTCAGATGAAGCTGCGATGTTGACGGGTTCGATAGGCATGTTGCCATCCGCATCATTGGATGAAAACAAAAAAGGCATGTATGAGCCGTGTCATGGTTCTGCGCCTGATATTGCAGGTAAAGGCATTGCTAATCCCTTAGCAACGATTCTTTCCGTGGCCATGATGTTGCGCTATACCTTTAAGCAAGATGCAGCCGCTAACGCCATTGAGTTGGCAGTGGGCAAAGTGCTGGATCAGGGTTTACGTACAGCGGATATTTGGACTGACGGTACACAAAAAGTCGGTACGGTTGCCATGGGCGAAGCCGTTGTCGCGGCAATTTAATAAAGAGGAACACAAAATGCGTGTAGGTTTAGTCGGTTGGCGGGGCATGGTTGGTTCGGTGCTGATGCAGCGAATGGTCGAAGAAAACGATTTTGCCCATTTTGAGCCGTTTTATTTTACCACCAGTAACACGGGTGGAACTGCGCCAAATTTTGGTGGTGTTGCGGCGCCTGCCTTGTTAGATGCAAAAAATATTGAATCTTTAAAAGGTATGGATGTCATTTTGACCTGTCAAGGTGGCGACTATACCAATGAAATTTACCCTCAATTACGTGCTGCAGGTTGGGATGGTTACTGGATTGATGCCGCTTCAAGTTTACGGATGGAAGATGACGCTATTATTGTCCTCGACCCTGTAAATTTAGATGTCATCAAAAAAGGCTTGGCCAATGGTGTTAAAAATTACATTGGCGGTAACTGCACTAATTCCATTATGTTGATGGGTATGGGTGGGTTATTCCACGCAGGTCTAGTGGAGTGGGTTAGCTCTATGACTTATCAGGCGGCTTCGGGCGGTGGTGCGAATCACATGCGCGAACTGCTCAAAGGCATGGGTGTGGTTCATTCGGCGGTAGAAGCGGAATTGTTAACACCTGCATCGGCTATTTTAGATATTGACCGTAAAGTGGCTGAATGTATTCGTACTGATGTGCCGACGGAATACTTTGGCGCACCGTTGGCGGGTGGTTTAATTCCTTGGATTGATAAGCAGCTAGAAAATGGTCAATCTAAAGAAGAGTGGAAAGGCCAAGCTGAAGTCAACAAAATCCTAGACAACAGTACCATTGTGCCTGTCGATGGTTTATGTGTGCGTATTGGTGCTATGCGTTGCCATAGTTTAGCCTTAACCTTAAAGCTGAAAAAAGACTTACCACTCGCTGAAATTGAAAGCATCATTAAATCAGGCAACCCATGGGTAAAATGGGTAGCCAATGAGCGTGAAATTTCGGTTAAAGAGCTGACTCCTGCTGCGATTACAGGTAAGTTAGATATTGGCGTGGGTCGTGTGCGTAAGCTAAACATGGGGCCTGAATATATTTCGGCCTTTGTCATTGGCGATCAATTGTTATGGGGTGCGGCAGAGCCGTTACGCCGTATGTTGCGTTTGCTGATTGCTGCTTAAATAGCGGGTTACACAAAGGGCGCATGATTGCGCCCTTTTTTACGTCTTTTTTATTGCACAGAGATATTGATTTTTTAGACTATTCGCGCCACTCTCATGCCCTTAATAATTTTAATGAGCCTGTAGTCATGAAAGCCCTAGTCCTCACCAGTAAAGAAGAAGGCGTAGTTTTAAATACAGATTATCCGCAACCGGTTGCCCAAGTCGGCGAAGTCCGCATCAAAGTATTAGCAGCGGCTTTGAATCACCGTGATGTGTGGATTAACCAAGGTCAATATGGTGGCATTAAATATCCGACCATTTTAGGCTCAGATGGCGTAGGCGTGGTTGAAAGTTTAGGAGAAGGCGTTGCGAGTGAGTGGCTAGGCAAAACCGTGATTATTAATCCCAGTAATCAATGGGGTGATAACCAACGTCATCAAAGTAAACAATATCATATTTTAGGTTTACCTAAAGATGGGACACTGGCCGAATATCTCGCCGTTAATGCAGACCGTCTACGTCTCGCACCAGCGCATTTAAGCATTGAGCAAGCAGCCGCATTGCCGTTGGCAGGACTAACGGCCTATCGTGCCTTGTTTGGTCGTGCACAATTGCAAGCGGGCGAAAAAGTGTTGATTAGTGGTATTGGTGGCGGTGTGGCATTATTCGCCATGCAATTTGCCATTGCCGCAGGTGCAGAAGTGTATGTCTCGTCCAGTAGTGAAGAGAAAATTGCCCATGCAATACAGTTGGGCGCAAAAGCAGGGGTGTTATACACGGAAGAAAATTGGCATAAAAACTTTGTCAAAACTTACGGCGAAGTGGATGTGGTGATTGATAGTGCCTGTGGTAATGGTTTTGCTGCGTTGATTGATATTTTAGCCTTAGGTGGTCGTATCGCTTTTTACGGTGGTGGACAAGGCGCAATCAACGGCTTGATTCCACAAAAAGTTTTTTGGAAGCAGATTTCTATTTTTGGCTCAACAATGGGTAGTGATGAACAGTTTCAACAGATGGTTGATTTTGTTGAAAAGCATCAAATTGTCCCGATAGTGGATAGCGTCTTCAGCTTAGAGGATGGCGTTGCCGCATTTGCACGGATGGCAGAGGGAGCACAGTTTGGTAAATTGGTCGTTAAGGTCAGCTAACGACAGTTCATGGCTCAAGATGTCACAAGAATTTACTTGCACAAACGGCGGTATCTTGTTGCATCTTTAGCAAAAATGATTAAGCTGCAATGATAAGGTTTTATGTACAATGGATGGTGATTCATTCACACAACTCATGCGTGGCCACAGAAATGTCACATGCCTTAAAAAGTGTTAGCAAATAACAAAAAAGCATGATTTTCTGTCATATCAGCATACAGCTTCGCAATTAAAGTCTTTAATGATTGCGAGTGACAGAAACCTTGTGATAAAAAAGACCATAAATAAATGGATGTCCGTTGAGAGAGTCATTCTAACGACACCCTGAAATTTGAAAGAATAACCAGCAAAGGAAACAAATAATGGTTCTGCGTAAGCTGACAATGGCTCTATTGAGTATAGGTGTCATGTTGCCGGGGTTGACTCATGCCTTAGCCGTTCGAGATATCAAAACAAAATCCGCATTGGGTGAGCCGTTTCGTGGTGAAGTGGAATTGACTGATATTGGCGATTTAACCGAAGAAGACATTAAAGTCGGTTTAGCTCAGGAAGAAGACTTTGCTCGCTTGGGAATAGAACGGGCTTATTTTTTGACTGAATTACGCTTTGAAGTGATTGTCAAAGACGGGCGTTCGCTGATTAAAGTATCCAGCAATAAGCGCGTTACTGAACCTTTTTTGGATTTCGTGATTCGTGTGACATGGCCTAATAATACACGATTGCAACAAGTCACGACATTTTTAGATCCTCCTGTCAGTGTGACTCAAAAAGAAACGCCAGTCGCGCCCGTTATTGTTGAGCGAGCTGCGCCTATTATTGCGCCAGTTGTCGCATCCTTGCCCGTGCCAAACACCGATAATGTGGGTGACAGCACGGCGAATAGTGATAGCGATAATAGTTACCGTGTACGTAAGCATGATACGTTGTGGAATGTTGCTCGTCGTGTGCGTCCGAGTACCGCAGTGTCTGTACCAACCATGATGAAAGTCTTGCATAAAGCAAATCCAGATGCGTTTATTGCCAATAACATCAATTTGTTAAAGGATGGCAAAGTATTGCGCGTGCCAACACTGATGGATATACAATCAACATCCGCAACTGCCAAAATAGAAACTCGCGTGATTCAACCGATGCCGATGAATAAACCGCTAGCACGACAGCAAATCAACGCCACGAGTAGTCCAAAAGCATCTTTAGCTGTACAAAAAGTACGGCAAGCACAAATGAAATTAGTTGCGCCCACGGGTGGCAAAGTTGCGAGTGCAGGTTCAGTTGTCAAAAATACGAAACATGCTCCAAGTCATGCAGATAAAACAGTGGCACGAAGCGTAGTGGCTTCTAAAACTATCATCAAGGCTGCGGGGTATAATCAAAAACTATCCCAAGAGTTAGCGACCTTGGAACATCAACTTTCAGCGAATGATCAGAAAATTGCTATGCAAAATGCCAAATTAGCCCAATTAGAGGCACAATTAAAAGCGCGTCGTATCTCAGCAGAGCAAGCGGCTAAACACAAAAATGCTGAAAAAGCGGCACTAGAGAAAAAAGCGTTAGCAACAATGGTTTGTGCCATTGCAACACAATCTTTTTTGAGTACAGAAGCGAAAGCGGCAGAGCCAGCACCTAAAGAGGGTGGTTCAATGATGCCGATTATTGGTGGCGGCTTACTCGTTGTGATTATTGCTGTTATTTTCTTTTTGAAAAGTAAAGGCAAAAAAGTCGAGCCAACAAAACCTGCTCAATCGCAAGCACCTGCAAAGCCAGTTGCCTCTGCTCCTAAAGCACCAGAAGTGGCGCAACCTAAACCAGCTCCTGTTGAGCCTAAAAAAGTATTAGACCCATTAGAAGAAGTTCAGCCTTACTTAGAGATGGAGCGTTTTCCACAAGCTGTTGGAATTTTGACTAAGGCATTAGTGCAAGCTCCTGATCGTGCAGACTTACATCTCAAACTGTTAGAAATTTTTGTTAAGCAAAAAGATCGTCAAGGTTTTGAAGATCAATATGCAAAATTAGAAATGTTAGGTGAACTAGAGGCAATTGTTGAAGCTGAGAAACTGAAAGCGTTATTACCCGCTGCTCAAAAAGTAGCAGTAAAAGGTGAATCTCTTGAGTTTGAGCGTGTTGCTCCGCCTGTTGTGAAAGAAGAACCAGAAAGTATCACCAGTCTTGAGGACTTAGAAAAAGACTTTGCCATGAGTCTTTCTCAGCCAAATCTAAAGGCTCTGGATATTGAGATTCGTCCTGATCCAGTCTTTGATGAGCCTGTTGTCGAAGCTCCGAAAGCGGCTGAAATAGAGTCATTATTAGACGGTGGTTTAGAGTTTTCTTTCACCAAAGAAGCAAAAGTAGAAGAGCAAAAGCCAAGTTTACAAGACCAAAGCTTGAATTTCAGCTTTGATGAAGTTGCGTTAGACGAGAAGCCTGCGGCGAAGTCATTTGATACGGGGTTATCACTGGATAGCTTAGATGACTTCTTGGCCGAACACAAAACGGAAATGACACCTGCCATTGACGTTGAACTGCCTAAAGTTGAAGCCCCTGCTTTAGATTTTAATCAAGCTTTAGCAAGCTTTAAAGAAGAAACCAAAGAAAATGAGTTTGAGCTTAATTTAACCGAAGGCTTTGAACTAGAAGAGTTTAATTTAGGCCACGACGAAGCCGCTAAAACGGATAATGAGTTTGACGCATTAGATGTTGATTTCTCGCTTGACCATCCACACGTTGAAGCAAAGTCTGATTTTGATTTAGCGGATATGAAAACGCCACTGATTGAAGGACTGGACCTCAGTGAAGCGGCCGCTGCTTTTGATCAGGAAACACTTCCTGAAGAAGCATTAGTAGATGACTTAGATCTAGATTTTGATGTCAGTGTTTCTACCGATGATGTGGTTGCAGATTTAGACAAAGAGTTCTCCTTCTTAGCGACAACTGACGAAAATACCACACGTTTAGACCTAGCACGCGCTTACATGGAAATGGGCGATCGTATGGGTGCGCGTGATTTGTTAGAAGAAGTGGTTGCCGAAGGTAATGGCAGTCAGAAAAGCGAAGCGCAAGGTATGTTAATGCGTATCGGTTAAGAAATACTTGCTTATTAAAGAAGGCCGCTGTAAAAAGCGGCCTTTTCTTTTTTAGTTTTTATTTGAAGGCAACAGTGTTATGCGTTTTGCATTGGGTATTGATTTTGACGGCTCAAATTATCGTGGCTGGCAGACTCAACAAGAAGGTGTGCCATCGGTGCAGTTGATGTTGGTAACGGCATTAAGTCAAATAGCCGATCATCCTGTGCACGTTCATGCCGCAGGTCGTACGGATGCAGGTGTTCATGCGTCAGGAATGGTCGCTCATTTTGACACCGATGCCGTTCGTGGTCTGAGAAGTTGGCTGTTGGGGACGAACAGATTGTTACCTAATGATATTGCCGTGCGTTGGATTCAACCTGTCAGTGACGACTTTCATGCGCGTTTTAAGGCGGTGGCGCGTCGTTATCGTTATGTGATTTTTAATAGTCCTCAACGTTCAAGCATGTTGGCAGGTAAAGTCACATGGCACTATCACGCCTTAGATGTTGAACGGATGAAATCCGCAGCACAATACTTGGTCGGTGTACATGATTTTACCTCGTTTCGTGCAGTCGGTTGCCAAGCGCGGAATCCTGTTCGTAATGTCCATTTTTTGAATATCTCGCAGTCGGGTTCGTTGATTATTTTAGATATTCAAGCGGATGGATTTTTACATCACATGGTACGCAATATTGCAGGCGTATTAATGGCGATTGGCCAAGGCAAAGCCGAGCCTGAATGGGTACAAACGATTTTATTGGCACGAGATAGAACAAAGGGGGGGGTAACCGCATCGGGCGAGGGCTTATATTTTGCGGATGCGTTATATCCACCTGAATTTGTTTTGCCGAAAGAACCTATAGGCCCTGTATGGTTACAAGGCATAGTTTAGCCACTATTTATGGTTCGACACACCATGAGCGGTTTTTACTGTTCTATACTTTAGGACTTACGCAGTAATAACGTAAGTCCTAATTTAACGGGAAGAGTTTTAAACCTTTGCCCCCAACTTTACCGCTAATGCCGTTGCGTTTTGGGCAACTAAACCATAAATCGACAATTGTGGATTTACGCCCAAGCTAGTGGGGAACACTGAGCCATCAAATATAGATAAATTGCTAAATTGATGATGTTGCCCTTGGCTATTGACGACACTGGTTGTAGCATCTTCACCCATCGTACAGCCACCCATTAAATGAGCGGTAAACAGTGCGGTACGAAACTTTTTATATTTCAACTGTTCAATTTGAGTTTTGGCTTCATTCCAGCTACTTGTCCATTTACCATCTAAATGTGCAGGACGGACTTTCTTTGCGCCTGCGGCAAATTGTGCTTCGGCCATGCTGAGATACGCACGTTTAGCACCATCCCAAACAAAATCAGAGATGTCGTAGTCGAGCATGGCCATGCCTTTGTCATCAATTTTGACTTGGCCACCTTGGCTATCTTCGACAAAACCATCACGCATTAACGCTAACATGGCATTGGTATGTGGCAACATGGCCATATCATCACGTAACGCATTGTCAAAGTTGCCGAGTATGCCACTGGCAATCGCAGGAAATACGGGCGGAACTTCGAGTTTATAACCCATTTTGCCCGTTGCTCCGTCTTTCCATTGGAAGAAGTCAGAGGCAATGGATTGTGGCGCACCATAAAAAGGATTAATTTCTTGTGGCATTTGCGCCAGTGTTAACACGACAGGATGAATACAGGTACGTTTACCAATGCGTTCGTGAGGGTCTGGCACTTTTGAGCGTAATAACAGCGCGGGAGTGTTAATTGCACCACCTGCGAGAATGTAGTGCTTTGCTTTGACGGTGACTTGAATACCTGTGGGGTTGCGGCAGTTTTTGTCTAACGCTAAACCTGTGAGGCCAGTAATTTCGTTATTGGTAAATTGTAAGCTTTCCACCCGTAAATGATGCACAAGCTCTGCGCCACCTGCTAAAGCAGTCGGAATGGTTGACACTAACATGGACTGTTTTGCGTTAACAGGACAACCCAAACCACAATAACCACTGTTCCAACAACCTTTCACATTACGAGGGATGACGTGCCATTCCCAGCCTAATTTAGTACACGCATCGTGCAATACTTGATTATTGGGATTGGGTGGCATTGCCCACGGCGCGATATTTAAACGCTGTTCCATTTTGGCAAACCACGGTGCCATTTCTTCAGGGCTATGGCCTTTTACTGCGTGAACATCAGCCCAATGTTTTAAGGTCTGGTCGGGGGTTCTAAAACTGGCTGTCCAGTTAACAACCGTTGTACCGCCGACAGCACGCCCTTGTAATATCGCAATCGCACCATCACTGGTAGCACGACCAGCTGCCTCTTGATACAGTTCTTTATAAGCGCGACTTTCATCCATATCTTTAAAGTTGGATGATGTTTTTAATGCGCCTTCTTCTAACATCAGCACTTTAAATCCTGCTTGGGTCAGCAATTCTGCCGCTGTACCTCCACCTGCACCCGTGCCAACAATGACGATGTCTGCTTCTAAAGTTGTATTTTTGTCAAATGTTGAGGCATCGCGTACTTTCCAGCCACCCGCAATACCTGCATCATAAATATTATCGACTGCCATGATGATTTACCTTGCCTGAATTAAGCGTTAACGACGTGATACATAGCCGCCATTGGGCCGGGATATCCTGAATAGACTTTTGACTCAGGCAGACTGTAATACGACACAGCAACTAATTTGGAAAGAACACGATAACCTGCGTTGAAGGGACTAATCGAGCTATCGCGCCAACGAATTAAAAAGTCACTGACATCGCCGTGGGTTGCCGCTTCCCATTTCGATGAAACCCCTGTTGTTAACCAACGGGTAATACGACCATCAAGTAAATCTAAAAGTTTATGGATTTCATTTTGGGCGTGATTCCCTAATGCAGCACACGCCCCATCGACTCGTTGTAAAATATTAATAATTAGAGCTTGATGATTATGACTATCGGTTTGCATGGCATCACCAACAACAACAGGAATTAATGCGCGAAACAACAGCAAATCACCATCACGTAAAAACGTAAAACCTTTGGCGGCAGTGGGTGAATTGCTACAGGCGGTTAAAGATCCAATCACCCCTGTAGAAACAACGGCTGTTGTTCCTATTGCGCTAAAACGTAAAAAAGAACGACGAGAAAGAGCGACCTTAGCCAGTGAGCCAGTGTCTGGTTGGTGGGGATGTGGCATAGAGCACTCCAAATCAAGATATTGTTGTCATGTAATAGGGTTACATTTTTTGATGTATAGTGGACGAACGTCTCAGTTTGGGCAAGTCTAATTAAAAAGATATAGCTAAAAAGAGATTTAGGGGCGATGAGTAAAACCACCCCTAACAATGACAACTAATGAGCAGTCTGCGGCGTTAAATCCCCATATTCGCTAAGGTTCGGATAACTCCGCTTATGACACTGGCAACAACGGGGTGATCTGCTTCCAGTTCGGCTTCTGCGCCACGTAACAGATTAGCCATGCGGGCATAGTCGGCCTGTTCGTGGGATTGTAAATGTAATTCTAAATCACATAGTGTTGCTTGCAGAGATTCGTTATGGTGAGGTGGTAAGGGATGAAGTTCTAAAATGGCACGGGCTTTGTTGATTTCTTCGCCAACTAACTGTTTTTTGGCCATGATTAAGTCTCTCCTAAAATTAAAATGTTATCTTTTGAGTTTACGCTTTTACATTAAATAATAAAGCCGTTAATTAGGCATTAAAAAAACAGGTGCAGAGCCCGTAGTTACTTCACAGATTTTTTTATTTGGCAAGATGGCAAACTTTTAAACACTCCCTATAATTTTCGTATTGCACGTTTCACACTCAATAAAAAATAGAACAAGGGTGTTCACTATGAACATTTGTGTAAAAGTGGCTGGATTTTTACTTGCGTATAACGTGCGACCTTCTTTTTTAAATCATAAAAAATAAGCCCCTTGGCACTAAACGCTTAGGGGTTTTTTCGTATGGGAGCGGAATATTATGGCAGTTTTCAATGGCGACGGTAGTAATAATGGTAATAACCTTTTAGTGGGTGGCATTGAAGATGATGCTTTGAATGGTTTAGAAGGTAACGATACTCTAGAAGGTGGCACAGGCAGCGATACTTTAGATGGCGGTCTAGGGCGTGATGAGTTATACGGACAAGAAGGCAATGATACTTATATTATCAATGAGTTAGATGATATTGTGGTTGAATTGATAGATGAAGGCAATGATGTCATTAAGGCATCGGTTAGTTATACCCTACTAAATAATGTAGAAAATTTAGTTTTAATGGGTAGTGGAGCAATACAAGGCATAGGCAACGAACTATCTAATCACATACTAGGTGGCGAAGCCGATAATAGTCTTGTTGGTGGGCTAGGCTATGACGCGATAGATGGCGATATTGGGTCAGATGTTTTATACGGCAATGAAGATAATGACACCTTAACGGGTGGCTTAGGCAATGACAGCTTATTTGGCGGTTCGGGTGACGATAGTTTAAACGGTGATGAAGGCAATGATGTTTTATTGGGCGAAGAAGGAAGCGACTATTTAAGAGGGGGCCTATCTGAAGACACCTTAGATGGCGGTGTTGGTCAAGATAATTTAGACGGTGGTGAGGGAGATGATGTTTTATACGCGGGCGTAACAAATGTAGTGCTCAATGCAGATCCTTCACAAATTAGTTATCAAATCATCGCGCAAGATAGTCAAGGAGATGCTTTTAGCGGTGGCGCAGGTTCAGACACCATTATTGCAGGCGATAGCAATGATGTCATTAGTGGTGGAGACGGTGCCAATGTTGTTTTTGCCAATGGCGGTAATGACACGATTACAGGCGGTGTATCTAATTACGTGGATGGCGGTGATGGGAATGACGATATTCGCCTAGGCAGTAGTGCCATTGTTAAGGGCGGTGCGGGCGATGATTATATTCAAGCCGATGGCAACATTAATAATATAGACGGTGGCAGTGGCAACGATTGGATCGTAGCCAGTGGTGTATTGACTGGTGGAGCGGGAGATGACTTGTTTAGGGTTGATTTAACCCCTCCAACTTTATATGGCCCATACGAAATCACAGATTTTGTCATGGGGGGTAACGAAGACAGTATTGATAATTACCGAATTTTACAAGAATTGCGCCATAACGCAGGCTTTGACGCGTCAAATATTGACGCATGGTTACGTGCCGTGCAGTCAGGGGCAGATACCTTAATACAAGTCGATAAAACAGGCCCTCAAGATGGCTCGTCTTTTCAAACGGTTGTTATTTTAAAAAATACCCTTGCTACTCAAATAACAGGCGCAGATTTTGGCCATTGGATAACTTTGGGTGGTGGCGCACCAGCCGCTGACATCAATCAAACAGTCTCTGCTGAATTACTTGACCGTACTGGCACGTATATGGGTAAAGATGGTAATGACACCTTAATTGGCGAAGTTGGCAGTATTAATTGGATTGATGGTGGCTTAGGTAACGATAGTTTAGTCGGCCAAGACAGTTCTGATGTGTTATTTGGCGATTTTGGTAATGATGATTTGCATGGCAATGGCGACGGTGATTTTATTGCAGGCGGTTCAGGGAACGACACGATTTATGGAGGTGATGGTGATGATCGTTATGGGGGAGTCACTTATAAAGGCACAAGCTACAGTAATGGTTTATTAGGAGAGGAAGGGGATGATTATATTGATGGCGGTGATGGCAAGGATCGACTAGATGGAGGCAGTGGTAACGACACCTTAAAGGGGGGAATGGATGACGACACACTCTATGGCGGTAGCGGTACAGACCAGTTGTATGGTGAGGCGGGCGATGATTACTTAAGTACTAGTGGTATTTATGACGGTAATGACAGTTTATATGGTGGCTCGGGGAAAGATGATTTAAACGCGGATGGCAATAATAACCTCTTAGAGGGTGGAGAAGACATCGACAGTTTAGCGGTGAATGGCAGTCAATCGACTTTGATGGGTGGTTTAGGTGCAGACAGTTTAACGGTGAATGGCGATAACAACCTGTTAGACGGTGGAGAGGGCGACAGTCACTTTGACGTGTACGGCAACGCCAACACCGTTGTGGGTGGTGATGGTACAGACGTGATTAGTTTAGCAGGGATGGCGGCTGGTCAGGTAAATGCTGGTGCTGGCGATGATGCGGTTTATTTATGGCGTGAATCTTATGGTGGAGCAGACTCATCGAACGTGCAGATTCACCTCGGCGTAGGCAATGACCATGTTGATACAGAGGGTTATGGTGCTGGTTATTATTTTTCTGGCACAGCGACGATTACGACAGGCATGGGCAGTGACATTGTAGAGTTATCGTTACGGGGTTTAGAAAGAGGCTTAGATCTCTTAGTGATTACGGACTTCAGCGTAGGCGCAGGCGGAGATAAACTGGATTTAACGCCAGTCTTGGCGCGTTTACACGAACTAGGCTATGACTACAGTAACCCCTTTACCCATAGCTGGTTGCGTTTTGTGCAGTCAGGGGCAGATACCTTATTACAAGTGGATAAAGACAGCCTAGGCACAGGCGAAGACTGGCAAACGCTGTCGATTCTAAAAAATGTGGTAGCGGCGGATATAGATTGGGGTATTAATTTAATTCCCTCCTTAAGCCTTCAAGGTGTGGTGATTAATGCCGATGATGCCGACAATATCATTGACGAAAACAATCCATTTAACGCTCTACAAGTGGGTGATGGCAGCGACTTTGTACAAGGGAATGGCGGTGATGACCTGCTGAGTGGCGCTTTTGGTGGTAATGACACCTTAGTGGGTGGTGTGGGTCAAGACCAACTGTTTGGTTTTTCGGGTGATGATTTGCTCTATGGCGATACCCAAGACGGCAGTGCTTTAGGCGACAGCGATCTGATCGCAGGCGGTTCAGGGAACGACACGATTTATGGAGGTGATGGTGATGATCGTTATGGGGGAGTCACTTATAAAGGCACAAGCTACAGTAATGGTTTATTAGGAGAGGAAGGGGATGATTATATTGATGGCGGTGATGGCAAGGATCGACTAGATGGAGGTAGTGGTAACGACACCTTAATTGGCGGCACAGATGACGACACTATATATGGCGGCAGTGGCACAGACCAACTGTATGGCGAAGCAGGGGATGATTATTTATCGAGTAATGACGGTAATGACAGTTTGTATGGCGGCTCGGGTAAAGATAGTTTAAATGCGTACGGCAATAATCACTATCTCGATGGCGGCGAAGACATCGACAGTTTGTATCTTAGCGGCAATCAATCGACGTTAAGAGGTGGCATAGGAGCAGACAGTTTAAGTGTAGATGGAGACAACAACCTGTTAGACGGTGGAGAGGGCGACAATAGTTTTGAAGTGTATGGTAATGCCAATACTATTGTGGGTGGTGATGGTATAGATGTGATTCATTTAGCAGAAATGACGGCAGGTCAGGTGGATGAAGGTGCTGGTGATGACGCGGTGTATTTATGGCGTCAATATCGTGGTGGAGTAGGTTCATCCAGTTTGCAGGTTAACCTCGGCGTAGGCAATGACTATGTTGATACAGAGGGTTATTCTTCTGGCACAGCGACGATTACGACAGGCATGGGCAGTGACATTGTAGAGCTGTCGTTACGGGGTTTAGAAAGTGGCTTAGACCCGTTAGTGATTACCGACTTTAGCGTAGGCGCAGGCGGAGATAAACTGGATTTAACGCCAGTCTTGGCGCGACTTCAAGAGATAGGTTGGGATGGTGTTGCTAATCCTTTTGATGCAGGTTATTTACGCGTTAGTACCGATGGCGCAGATGCCGTGTTAGAAAGTCGTATTGCCAACGATAGCTTGTTTCATGCTTTGGCTGTGCTAAAAAACACGACATCATCAAGCCTTACGGAAGCTAATTTTGTACCCGCATTAACACTGATGGCTAGTGCTAATCAATTGCCAGTGGTACAAGCAAATAAAACACTGAGTGTATTTGAAGATACACTAAATCAACCCTTGTCGATTACCGCCCCTAATGACCCCGACGGTGGCAATATTGAAATTCGTGTAAAACAAGTGCCTTATTCGGGTGTTATTAACTTAGCCGATGGCACGCCACTCACAGTGGACACAGCGTTAACGGCACAGCAACTTAGCCAACTCAGCTTTACTCCCTACGAAAACTATTTTGATACAGAAAATAGTTCTCAATCCTATTTTAGCTATACCGTGACCGATGACGAGGGTAGTGTTAGCACACAAAGCATCGCTCTTAATGTAAATTCCGTTAATGATGCGCCTGTAGTGTATGTAAATCCTGATTATGTACCAGTCATTAAAGTGGGTGAGGCCGCGGTACAGATTGGCAGCAGCAATATTTACTCTTTGTCTGATGTAGATAATCAAATTTTAGTGTCTGCACGCATTGTTATTACAAATTATGCTATAGGCGATACGCTGGCCGTTGATACCACGAATACGCCAATTTCAGCTAGTTTTAATACAACATTAGGTGTTTTAACGTTATCGGGTAATGCGGACGTTATCAACGTATTTGCAAGTTTTACAAAGCTTAGTCATGAATAATAATGCTGCAACAAGCATTACGACACGTCATATTGAAATAACAGTGAATGACGGCTTAGCCGATAGTTCAGTTACGGGCTTTAATGTCGAAATTCAACCAGCCCCCGTTTTACCTACTCAAAACGATGATGTTTTATTGGGTACAGATGCGGCTGACACGATAGATGCCTTAGCGGGTAATGATAGCGTGGACGGTTTAGCAGGTGATGATGTACTCATAGGCGGTGATGGTAACGACACTCTGATTGGTGGTCTAGGTGATGATATTTTAACAGGGGGTTTAGAGACAGATAGTTACCAATTAGGCTTAGGTGATGACACTGTTATATATCACTACAATCAAGATGGTGCTGATGACATTATTGAAGATTTAACGGGCGAGCAATTAGACGCAGGCATGAGTGATGGTATAGAGACGTATAAAATCTTTAATGTCCCTAATAACCCCAATATTGTTTGGCAAATCCAAGCAGGTACTACGGAGTATAAGCCTAATTTGGTATTAACATTGGGTGAAAATAACCCTAACTTAGGCCTAAAGCTTTCTGATGAGTGGGGAGATAGCCTTCCAGTTGGATGGCAAGGTATTGTGATAGAAGACTTCTTTACTCGTAATCCCGCAGACTCTACGAACGGTGTTCCTGTTATAACGGCGGCCTCCGCTCAGGATGTTTTTGTTTTTTACTCCGATGATGGCGTGACCGAAATTAATCGTCTAACAGGTCAGGAAATTTACGACACTTATTTTGCACCACAAAATCAAGCCCCTGTTCTCGCAGGCACCCCAGCTACCTTGACTAACGGAACAGAAGATACGGTTTATACAGTATATGCTGGTGACTTATTACAAGGCTTTAGCGATGTTGATGTATTAAGCGTCATCAATTTACAAGCGACTAATGGTATTTTAACAGACAACCAAGATGGAACTTACACCTTTACACCAAATGCTAACTTTAACGGCAGTGTTAATGTGAGTTATCAAGTCACAGATAATCAGGGTGGGATTGTTGATGCGAGCAATAGTATTGTCTTTAATGCTGTAAATGATGCGCCTATTGCCAAAGATGATGATGTTAGCAGTAATAACCCAATCACAATTGATGTTTTGGCTAACGACACCGACCTTGAGGGTGATGTGTTGCAAGTGATTGAGGCCGATATAGTACAGGGTAGCGGCATTGTAAGTTTCGATGGAACAAGCGTCACGTATGATCCAGCAGGGTATAACTTTAATAGTACCGTGTTGATTGAATATACCATTCAAGATATGAACGGTTTAACCTCTACTGCCTCGATTAGTGTTCATGGAGCATACATCCCGCCAAACTCCGCGCCTGAACCTTTGATGCCAGTAGAAAATCAGAGGTTTGTTACTGGTGTCAATAATAGTTATACCTTAGCTCCTGATACCTTCACCGATTTAGATGGTGACGACTTAACCTATAGCGCAGCCTTAGCTGATGGTTCTTCATTGCCGAGTTGGTTAGTCTTTGATGCTGCAACTCAAACCTTTAGTGGTATGCCCAGTAATCATGATAGTGGTCTCTACACCATTGAAGTTATGGCATCTGATGGCCAATTGAGTGCGTCACAAACTTTTGAGATAAATGCTTATATTGAGAACCGTCCGCCTATGGTTTCAGAACTGTTACAAGCTCAAAAAACTAAAGAAAGAGAAGCCTTTAGTTATCAACTGCCTGTTAATGCTTTTATTGATTTAGATTCTGATGTTTTAACATACACAGCAACGCTGTCTGATGGTTCGGGTTTACCAAGTTGGTTAACTTTTGATGCAACCACCCAAACATTTAGTGGCATTCCTACTGATAATGATGCAGGTGAATTATCAATTTTAGTGCGAGCTAGAGATAATGACTACGCTGCCGAGCAAGTTTTTAAGTTAACCATTGATAATGTCAATTTTGCACCGACGGGTTCGCCAACGGCATCATTGGTAGATGCTCAAGAAAATGGGATTTATCAACTACAAGCTGATCAATTGTTAGAAGGGTTTAGTGATGCAGATGGCGACACGCTAGTCGTTGTTAATTTAAGCGCTGATCATGCCACTGTCCAAAATAACAGCAATGGTACGTTTACACTCACCCTGCAAGACAATTATAACGGCTTACTTCAACTGAGTTATCAAATCATTGATGGCCAAGGAGGCATTATATCTGTACAGCAATCGTTGTCTGTAGTTGCACCTATTAAAGTAGTGGGTACAACGGGTGGCGATCTCCTACAAGGAGGCACAAATAATGATACTTATGTCGTGAATCATTATCGAGATCTCATTGTGGATGATGGAGGCATTGATACCGTTGAGTCGGAGTTAAGTTATCAACTTCGGGAAAGTGTTGAAAATTTGACGTTGTTAGGCGCTAGCAATTTATCTGGTATTGGAAACGCAGCGGATAATATTTTAAGAGGTAATGAGGGTAAGAACCGTTTATTGTCAGGAGGCGGTTTTGACACATTATATGGCGGTGCGGGTGGTGACACTTTAAATGGTGGCGCTGGTGCAGATGTGATGTACGGTGGTGCAGGTAATGATACCTTTACGGTAGAAAATGCCGATGATGTAGTTGTTGAGTTCGACAATGAGGGCTTTGATACTGTCAATAGTTTTATTAGTTATACGCTAACAGCCAATGTTGAGCGTTTAATTCTTGAAGGTTCTGATAACTTGAATGGCTTTGGGAATGTCCTTGACAACACCTTGAATGGCAATAACGCCAATAACTACCTTGTTGGTGGTGCAGGTAACGATACCCTTCAAGGGAAAGGCGGTGCAGATACCTTAGAAGGTGGCATAGGTAACGATCTGTACTATGTCGATAACGTAGGTGATGTCGTTACAGAGTTGTTAGGCGAAGGCTACGATAAAGTGAGTAGCTTAGTCAGTTATAGCTTAACGGCTAATGTTGAACAGCTATTTTTAACGGGTATTGCTGGTCTAACGGCAACAGGTAACGCTCTCAACAACGTTATTTATGGTAATGACGGTAATAACCAGCTGTTGGGCGGAGCAGGCAACGACAGTTTAAATGGCGGATCAGGAAGTGACGTGCTAGCTGGTGAAGTGGGTGATGATACTTTAGTTGGCGGTTTAGGTAATGATACCTATCTGTTTAGCATGGGGGCTGGCCGAGACACGATCAACAATACGGATGCAGTGAATGGTAACGATAACGTGCTATTTGATGCGGGTATTTCAGCAGATCAACTTTGGCTTCGTCAATCGGGTAATGATTTAGATGTGTCAATCATAGGTACAGCTGACAGCATCAAAATGCAAAACTGGTACAGTGATACAGCTAAACGTGTTGATAGTTTTGAGTTGGCTGATGGCAAAGTTTTGTTAGCTACTGAAGTGCAAACACTGGTTGAGGCAATGGCAGCATTTGCGCCTCCACCTTTGGGTCAAACTAGTCTAAATACGGAGCAACAAAATGCTTTAAATGCCGTGATTGCAGCGAATTGGTAAAATTGTAGATGGCAAGGCTGGCATCTTTTTAGATTGCCAGCCTTGTTATTTTATAAAGCAACGATCGCCGTTAATTAGGCATTAAAAACACGGGCGCAAAACCACCACCCGAGGTTCTAAAGTTTGTCGTTTGCCCTGTGTATAAACGTGCGGCCAATAATTGAATTTCCCCAGCATATGCGTACGCACGAATATCAACTTTTAACTCGGCTTCGATGCCATCGGCTTGTAATCGTCGTGCGCTCGGTGGCACAAGTTGTTGTGCAACATAATCGCCTTGCAGAATTTCTTCCCAAACGCGTCGGGTTATTTTGTCGCCGCGATAAGTCGCTTTGCTGCCATAGCCATTGGCGGGTTTAAAAAATAACTGTTTACGTCGCACCCATAAATCATCGGCTTTAGCTAGATTGACCGTTTCGGTTGTTGGAATGGTGCTTAATAAGGTCTGTTGTAAGGCTTCGTTAATCCCTAATTGTGCTAAGAATTGAGCATCACTTAAACGGACTAAGTTGTGTTTGTTGGCGTATAAAGCATGCGCTTGAGGATGGGGTGTTAATACGACTGCGTTAGCTTCATAGGCCATTTTTAAGGCTTGATGTGCGTCATCTTCTAAATAAAAATCGGTGAGTCGATTATAAACGAGGTCGATAGGACGTTCATTTGCCCATAATTTGCCATCATGCCATGTTAGTTCACGGGCATCTATGACCATCGCTTGCATACCAAATGACTGAAACAATTGTTGAAATAACTGAAATTCGGGGCATAAATATTGATTGTTTGGCTCGTCGTCAATAATGGCTATTTGTCGCAATGGCTGTGCGCCACGCTGACGTTGCCACTCTTGGCTAAACATTTCAAAGAAGGTTTTTTCTAGATTGGCGAGTTTTATATTGGCGGCACTTGCCCATGCCATATCTTGACAGCAAGCGGTCTGTGCGCGCGCTAAAAATGTATTGAGTAATGCTCCGCCTGCATTGGTATTAATTTCAATGAGTCGAACACCTTCTGGACTTAGATGAAAGTCATAGCCTAAAAAAACACCACGCGTCGGATTGGCTTGTTGAGCAATAGCAGGCGCATCATCTAACACAGTTTGACGATAGGCGGGTAAATCAACCACCTGTTCGACTGCGCTGACCAATGCTTGCATTTGCTGATATTGGGCTTGCGAAATAAAAACCGAGGTTGCTGAAAATAAATGGGGACGCTGGGTGAGAATGGACTCGTTAACAGATGACAAGGCAGGGTCGGCTTGCCATTGCTGTTGTAAACGTTCGGCATCTAAGGTTTGACAGACACAGTCCCGATTCAATGCTTCGGCAATGCTGGTGGTGGGAAGTGCTGTCATGAGCTGTCCTAATGGGAATGGTGTTCCCTAATCAGTGGGGATGATGTCGGTGAACTGCAAGCACGAGTAAATGGCATGGCAACAATCTGAATCGTCGGATGGTCAATATCAAAATGATCGTGTAGCTCTTCGGTGACTTCTTGTAAAAAAGCATCGTGACCATGACCTTCAGGCATGACCAAATGAACGGTTAAAGCGACTTCAGAACTACTCATCGCCCAAATATGTAAGTCATGAACCGCTCGAACATCGGCTAAAGACATGAAGTATTCACGCACTTTGGCTAAATCAATGTGTTCGGGTACACCATCTAAAGACAAATGCAAGGACTGACGTAATAAACCCCACGTCCCTGCAATAATCACTAGTGCTATGATTAAGCTCATTACGGGGTCTAACCACGACCAACCACAAATGATATAAGCAAAACCAGCAACAACAACCCCTAATGACACTAAGGCATCTGAGGCCATGTGTAGAAAGGCACCACGAATATTAATATCTGAGTCGCCACCACGCATAAAAAACCATGCCGTAATGCCATTAATTAGCACACCAATACCTGCAACCCACATCATCGTTGAGCCAACAACAGGTACGGGTTGTTGTAGGCGATGAATTGCTTCCCAAGCCATTGCCCCCATTGCTACTAGCAAAACCAAGGCATTGATGAGGGCGGCTAAAATAGAGGCACGTCGCCAGCCATAAGTATGACGATCATTACCTTGCAGTTTGCCAACAAACATCGCTGACCATGCCAATACTAAACCTAAAACATCACTGAGGTTATGGCCAGCATCGGCCAATAACGATAATGAATCCGCTTGCCAACCAAAATACGCTTCAATCAAGACAAAAGTGATATTCAAAGCAATGCCGATGGCAAAAGCACGATTGTAAGTCGTCGGCGCATGATGATGACCATGATGATGGTGTCCATGACTATGCTCTTTACCGTGTGCATGGTCGTCATGGTGTCGGTGTGAGTGGCTACTGCTCATAAGTTATTATCGGCTAGAAGAAGGTTTGCGACTTTGGCCATTGCCTGCAGAGGGCGATTGATGGCTCATCGGTTTTTTGGTCACAGGTTGATGCTTATTGTGAGTCGCACTATCACGACCGACAGGCGGGCGACCGCGATTTTGTTGCTGTGGCATGGGTTTACGCAAGGGTTCAGGTTTGGCGTTGAGGTCTGGTTCAAAACCTTCAATCACCACCGAGGGCAATTTGCGCTTAATCAGTTTTTCGATGTCCGCTAAGAGTTTTAATTCGTCCACACAGACTAAAGAAACGGCTTCACCATTTGCCCCTGCACGACCTGTTCGGCCAATACGATGGACATAGTCTTCAGCGGTGGCGGGTAATTCGTAATTAACGACATGAGGCAATAAATCAATATCAATACCTCGAGCAGCAATATCCGTCGCCACTAAGACGCGTAAATTACCTGCTTTAAATTCACTTAAGGCGCGTTCACGCGCCGATTGGCTTTTGTTGCCATGAATCGCCATCGCTGAAATGCCATTTTTATCCAATTGCTCGGCCAAACGATTCGAACCATGTTTAGTGCGCATAAACACTAAAACTTGTTCCCAGTTTCCTTGGCGAATTAACATTTCTAATAACGCGCGTTTTTTCTCACGATCAACAGGATGCACCACTTGGGAAATGGTTTCCGCTGTAGTGTTGCGTGGTGCAACTTCAATACTGAGTGGATTTTTTAAGATGCCTGACGCTAAGGTTTTAATTTCATCGGAGAAGGTCGCAGAAAATAAAAGATTTTGGCGATTAGCAGGCAATAACGGCAAAATTCGACGAATATCACGAATAAAGCCCATATCGAGCATACGGTCGGCTTCATCTAAAATCAGAGTTTCTACGCCGCTTAAATCGACGGTGCGTTGACCAACGTGGTCTAATAAGCGTCCCGGTGTCGCCACTAAAATATCCACACGTTTATATAAACGTTGAATTTGTGGTTTGATATTGACGCCACCAAACATCACCATTGAACGCACATCTAAAAACTGACCATATTCTTTTGCAGCTTCTTCGACCTGTGCTGCCAATTCACGCGTCGGCGTTAAAATCAACGCCCGAATTTTGGATTTATGTTGTGAAAATGCGACATCAGGCTGAGATAAACGCTGTAACAACGGCAACATAAAGCCTGCTGTTTTACCTGTACCCGTTTGTGCGGCGGCCAGTAAGTCACGACCTGATAAAATGGCAGGAATGGCCTCGCTTTGAATCGGAGTAGGTGAGGTGTAACCACAAGCAGTCAAGGCGCGTACTAACTCATCAGCAAGGCCAAGTTGGGCAAAAGACATAAAAATTCCAAAAAGAGGCGAAAGGACGTATATGCCTAAACAACATATAGCGTAAAAGTAAGGCTAATTGCCGCCAGTATAACAGTCATTGCCTTGAGACTCACTCTTAGGCGATGGTTTAGCGTGTCAGCAGCGGTTAGAATCGTTCATCAATTTGGCGCAACGGAAATTTTTCATGCTGTACTCTATTTTGGCAATTAGCATTGGCGCTTCTATAGGGGCAGTGTTGCGTTGGGTTTTAGGGCTTGGCCTAAATGCAGTTTTCCCCGCTATTCCACTTGGTACGTTGGCGGCTAATTTAGTTGGCGGTTATTTGATAGGCATTGCTTTTGTGTTTTTTGCCAATAATCCACAATTGAGTCCTGAGTGGCGATTGTTGATTATCACGGGCTTTTTGGGGGGGTTAACGACATTTTCGACATTCTCTGTCGAAGTAACGACGCTCATTCAACAAAACCGAATTGGATGGGCAGGGGTGGCGATTGCTGTTCACGTTTTGGGTTCTTTACTGATGACAGTTGCGGGAATGGCAACGATGGTGATGGTTAGAGCTAGATAGGCTTCTAAGTAGCAGGGCTCGTAAGCTAGTATTGAGTTGACGCTCGCAGTTTTTCCATAATCGTTGACATTTCTTCAGTCAAGCACGGGATATATTAGGGCATTACCGATAGTTGAACTCTCAATGCCGCTTATAATGCCCCTAAAAATCTTAGCTTACAATGACCACCTGAGAACACCCTAGAAACAAAAAAGCCCTAACTCGTTAAGAATTAAGACTTTTTGGAACGTCTGAGAACATATTAGACGTGGATTTTGTGATGGGGTCTTTTGAACTTAGAAGTTAAGTTTATGTTTTAATTGTTATTTTATTTCTGGTTGTTTACATAATACCCCCAAAAGTACCCCCGGACTGTTTTGTGTCTTGTTAATTAATGAGCCTAACGTGATGTTTTTAGACTAATGAGTGGGTTAAGCTCATGCAACGTTAGTAAGCATACCCATAGGAGATAACTTGCAATGTCAAATTCTGTAGAGGAAAAGCCATGGATAAAACGCGAGAATGTTATATTGGCAGTTTTGCCGGTATTTGGGTCTTTGGTGGCACTTGCTTTTGAGGCCGGTTACTTAAGCTATTTTGATGTACCTGCAGAGTATATTGAGCTGGGATTTATAAGGGTTTTTGTCTCGACAGCGGTCATTGCTTTCCCTGTTACTATGCTTTGGGCATATATAGGGTCAATGATCGATTTCGGTAGAGCTGAGCACCCATTTTTGAAAGTGATCAGCAATGCGATGCTCTACACATTTTTTATAATTGTAATTGTAATTATCGGACATAGGTATGAATATGATTATCTTATTCCGGTAGTTTTCTTTATCGCTGTCGTATTGATGTACCTTGTGCCAGAAGCATTTAATAGGAAAAAAGGCGTTCCTTATTGGGAGCGTGTAAAGCAAAGTTTGGCTGAAGAAAGCAGCTTATCAGAGGGGGGGAAAAGTGCTGGGCGTGAGTTTAAAGATATTGTAATTATGCCTGCCACCTGTGCGTTTTTTGGGCTTTTATTCTGCTTTAGTATTGGGCGTTACTATGCTGGGCTAACAGGTGCACGGTGGGTTATGACGGACCGTCCAGAAATGATTTTTGTCAGGAAATATGGTGATTATATTATTTTTAAAGCCTATGACCCAAAGACGCGAACATTGTTGTCAAATGTCGAAATATTAAAAATGGGTTTAGATAAGCCTCTCAAGTTAAAATTGGTCATGCTCGGCCAGTTATCCAGCTCATATATGGCAAATGAATCTCCACCTTTACTCATAAAACCTAATTAAATGACACCAAATCTAATTTGGCTATTTTTTCTATGTGATGGTCAGGGTTACTAGTTGTAACTCTGACACTAAACGCCAGACCGCACGCCTAAAATTTACCAGAGGTAAAATCCCTTAAAAAGAAACACTAAGTCAGTACTTAAAGCTTTTTGTTGGCTTCGTGCTTTTTGGGTGGGAACGGTGGGAACATTGTTGTTATATATAGGTTTTTTCTGTTCCTACCTGTTCCCACCACGCTAAGCAGGTGGGAACACTTTGGTTGTTTTTTGTTCTTTTTGTTCCCACGGTGGGAACAGAGTGGGAACAAGGTGGGAACATTTTAATCTATTTATATATATAGCTATTTAGTATGTATTTATAGGTTGTTCCCACTGTTCCCACCTGTTTATTGATTTTCCCAAAATCCAATAGATTTTCATGGTGGCTGATTTTGAGTTTTCTTTTTGGAAACACTAAGAGGCAAGAAAGGCGCAATAATGCGCCTTTGGTTGGGGGTCAAGTAGTGGCTTAATCACCGTCAAAGATACGACTACCTAGTAGGGCATAAATACGAATATTTCCTTCTGGTAATCGCTTTCTCATTTGGGCGTGCTTGCCTTCGCCTGTTTTGAGCCAGCCAGCCTCCCGTAGCACCTTAATAGCAAATTCAGTGTCATAACCCGTAATAATCTCCTTGAACGCTTCAGGCAGGCAATAAAACAAAATGCCGTCGGTGTCAGGCTCACGGTAGCCCACACGGTTCGTGGTTCTCACGGTGGTATCGGCTTTTAAACATAAGTCAGAAAAACGACTTTCACCAAATTGCTCTAAAAAGGCTTTCACTTGCCGTAACAGGTATTCTTTTTCCATGTTGGCGACACTGCCACGCGCTTTCAGCCATGCATCAAAGCAGATTTTAACCGCTTGCTTGGCTTCCCCTTGCTCCCAGCCTGTAATGCCGTATTGACTTGCAAACTCGCCCGCAATGGCTACCAGTGCAAAGCGTGAGGCCACACGCAACACTTGGCTACCTGCACCATCAGGCACAATCTCAGCCATAAACGCTTGGCGTAAGGTTTTAAGTTGTTCGCCTAGTTGGTGTGCCTGTGGGGTGATGGCCATTAAGAACGCATGGCCAGCCGTGCCGTAGTGATCTAAGGTGTGCTGGTTCAGATGTTCTACTAAATCTTTGCCTGTGGTGAACTGGTGCAAGTGTTCTAGCAGGCCATTGCCTGATTCAGTATCGGCGGGAATATCGACTAGGCGTAGTTCTTGGCCTGCACGGATCTTACGTCCACCTGATAGCATATGTTGGCTAAGACTCATTTCACCCGATGATAAAAATAACAGCCCCCATGTCAGTATTTTACGTGGCATAACCGATTTAGATGCGCGGCTTTTACCTTGACCATTGGCCAGCATATACACGGTTTCGCCGATGTCTTTGGCTTCGGCTTGGCCTATTTCATCCAGCACTAATAACCCATCGTTATACATGGCGGCTGTGGCTTCTAGGCCGTTAATCGTGGCACGCCAGCTTTGTTTATAGTCTCTGTTGCCCCATACTGAACAGGCCGCGTGTTGAGCGGTACTTTTACCTAAGCTGGAATCACCGCGTAAGTGAAAGCCGCCTGATTCATCGCCTATCAGTTTTAGCAATGTGCCTGCAAAGGCAGTACAGACCGAAAACACTAAACGCGAATTACCGACACACAAGGCCGCTATATGCTTACGCCAAGCCTCTAATGTACCTTTCTGCTTGTAACCATGCTGCGTATGGCTTTCACTCTGGTAAACCACGGTGCTGGCGTGTTTGCCATAGGTTTGATCGGGCGTGACATACACAAGGTCTTTTTCATGTTCTTGCCAGCCTGTTTTTTCGACACACAACACACGGTCATTGGTGTGCTGGGTTTGAATGTATTGGGCTAATAAGGTTCTTGCGCTTTGGTTTGGTGAGATAAACAGGCCGCCACTCATTAAATAACCACGCACTTCTGAGCCATCACCTTTGAACATTTCGGCAGGCATTGCCCAACGATGCTTATGGTTGTCACGGTCTAACCATTCCAGCAAATAACCGTGGCCACGGTGATCGGCATTACGAGTCAATGCTAAAATTTTCAAGACACCACATATATGCTGTGGATTGCGTTGGTTGCCTTCTTTGTCCAAGCCAACGTAGTACACGCCGCGTTTAGTGGCGGAAGGGTTAGCATCATCTAAATAAAAATATGTGCCTTTGGCCTCTGTTGTTGCTGCTTTTTCTAATGCTGCGTTAACTGTATCAATCACCGTTTGAGAAACACTTTCGCTTATTGTTGGCTCTGCTATACTGGCGGTGTTAATTCTAAGGGCTGTGCTTTCTGTGGTGGGGAGCACGGCCTTTTCCTTTTCGGGCGGTCGTGCTTGTTCTATCGTGGTTTTCACAGTTGTTAATCCTTCCATTAGTGCCAAGTCGTTAAAATCTTTCAAACCCTCGCCTGTACCTGTAAATGTCGGATAACTGACTACGCCATTAACGGCTAAAGCGGCTTTTTGGGCTGTTTCTAGTCCTGTGTTTTTGGGTTTTTCGTGGTCGTTATCAGCGCATATAATCAGTGGCGTGGTTGGGTAGGCTGTTCGTAAGGCAAGGCTGACAGGTAGCAGGTTAGACGCATCAAAGGCAACTGCTACGCTGTAACCTGTGGCTTGGTGAAGGCTTGCGCCTGTAGCATAACCTTCACACACTAAAATTTGCTCGCTATCTCCAGCGATTAAGTAGTAATGGCTTTGTTTGTTGCCCTTGGGTAAAAAGCGTTTTTCACCCGTAGTGCTAACAAACTGTAAGGTATAAATCCTGCCAGTGTTATCGGTTGCAGGAATCACCAAGCAGTCTTGGCACGCCATATCACTAATGACTAAATCACCGTTATAGCATCGTAGGTTAAACGCTTTAACGCCTTTTTTTTGTAGGTACGGATGGCTGTCGTTGATGTAATGACAGCCTTGCCATAAGCCCTGCGCCGTAAACGCGGTTCGCTCATAACGTAAGGCTTTTTCCTGTTCGGCTTGGGCAATAGCTACTTGCTGTTGTTGCTCTTGTTCGGCGCGTTGTTGTTGGCTTATGGGTTGTGGTTTATGGTTTTTGTCGTAGGTAAATCCATACTCTTTGGCGTAGTGGAACACCGTCCCTAGCTTGTTTTTTCCCATTTGTAGCGATTGCCATACGGCTTTAGCATCACTCATTTGGTAAGTGTCGGCTGTTTCGCTCCAGTCCGTCCATACGCTAAAGCCAGTGTCACCTAGCTCTGTTTTTAGGGCATTGCCAATTTTTAGCCATAGTTCACGGTCGTTGGCAGGGATAAAGGCAAGAGCGGCTCGAATCAAGCCCGTGTTATCTGTGGTCATGGTTAAGCCTCCCAATTGTGACTAGGGGCTTGGCGTTTAGCCGCTGCTTGCTTAAAGTCGATAAGGTTGGATGGCTTAGGTGGAGTGATGAGTTCTTCTAGCTCTTGAACACGAATTTTTGCGGCAGCCAATATATCTTTTGTCTGTAAATAATGTGTTTTCCAAACATACAAATGAGCTAACTCGCCTGAACTCATTTCAAAGTTTGGTATATCGTGGCAAAGCAGTTTTCCGTCACAAAAGTAAACTCTATAGCGGTAGAACTGTGGGTCGGGAATATAGCCAAACATCTTCATTTGTAAATAAATCAGCTCATGTGCTTTGAGCTGTCGTTGGTCGTGGCAAATTCGTAGCGCAGTTTTAGGAGAGATTTCTAGCATCTCGGCTAGTTCTGAAGCAGAAAGGGGTAAATAAGCGATTTTTCCGAAAGGGTCGGGCAGTTTATAGCACCATACGCCGCATGTTTGAAAGCCATTAGCCATGATAGACCTCGTTGATAACAGATTGTAAATCTGTCGCCCAAGCCGCCAAGCAAAGGTGACAAACCGTATAGGGTTGGCGGACTGGCTCAACGAAACCAGCACATCTTTCGATGTCCCTACACGGCTTGTCATAACGCGGACATAGCCATGTAGCACGCACAAAAAAACCGCATAAGAACGCGGTTGTGCGTCGTTAAGATTCAGGCCGCCAAGCCTGACTACGCAATATGGCGTAGCGCGGTCATTATGGACAAATTGTCCGTTAGCGGTCAAGCGGTAGTTATGAAGTGTGCAATCTGTCGCCATAGCGGCTGAAAGACTGCTATGCTTGGATTGACAGGTTTTGTCGCTTGTCATTGCTTCATCAACAAAGCCCGCCTGCTCGCGGGCTTTGTGCTTTTTAGAGGTCATCATCATGTTGTGCCTCTCATTTCTTTTTGGGTAATGATTGCAGGATATAGTTGCCTACAGTGTGCACACTGCCATTGTCTGTTTTGATCTTTAGCCATGAGGATCTGATCTTCCAGCCTTTCTTAACAAGTTCAAATTTGCGTGCTGGAGGATGATAAATCCCCAAATACTGCGAGCACTCATAGGTAGTGACAGCACCAAGCTGTTTTAATGCCTGTTCAAGTCGAAGGCATTGATTATTGGCACTATCACCTTTGGCTTTAGTCATGATTTGCTTGAGAGCGGTTATACGAGCTTTGGTAATATTCATAGTTAGCTCTCCTTATGCTACTTGCGACAGTTGATTAGGGCGGCTGGATTGAACACGACTGTTAATCCAAGTTTGCACCTCACTTTCTACCCAGCCGACACTGTTAAGTCCTAGCTTGATTTGTGAGGGAAAGTCGCCTGCTTTAATCAGGTTGTAGATGCTGGCGCGGCATAAGCCGACACGAGTGACGACTTCGGAGAGGCGAATAATTCGCGGTGATGCTGGTGGTTGAATTGGGTTTTTCATGGTTAGTCCTGTTTAGTTGTGATTAGACAGGACAGACTGTAGCGAGGGAGCAAAGCCTTGTTTCCTAATTAGGGATTGAGAAAGCCTAATTAGGGAATGACTCTAGGATTTGCATGGCTTTGCAGGCAAGGCGAGCGTAATTTATTTGTGTTTATAAACGGGATGTTCTGTCGGCATATCTATTTTTTCAGCTGCTTTGGTTAATAGCTTTCTAACCGTGTCATCACTCAGGGTAATGCTGGCACGTTGCAAACCGCTTTCTATTTTGTTGATGCCGTTCAGTCGTTTTGCGTGGATATTGATGCCATAAGCATCTATGGCCATACCTGCTATCAGTTTTGAAGCTGCAAGGCTAAGGAGTTCTGTGGTTTGTGGCAGTGATACTTTTAGCTGTTCTATTGTGGCTAAAGCGGCTTGTAGCTTGGTTTCTTTATCGTTTAAGCTGTTTTGCAAAGTTTGGGCTTGTGCTTCCAATTTTTGTACTTTGGCTTTGTAAAGGTCGAATAACTGTAAATAAGTGTCGCCCGTAGTGCGGTTATGGTCGTTATTCAGTCGGCCACATTTTTCAATGGTTAAGGCCGTTGCTGAAACAGTTTGTGCGGTGTCAAGACGGGAGTAATCAGCTTGAATTCCTTTGTTTTTGGCAAAGGTTTTCAACCAGTTCAGGGGAACAAGGTAGTACGGAACAACAAATTCTAGTAGCTGAAAAGTCAGGGCTGGCTGTAGTCGGTCACGATAAAAGCTGTCTGTGTGATGAATGGTCTGATTGCCCAAAATGGCGTTATGGGTGGTCGCAGTGCCGCCCCATGTTTTGGCGTTGTCATAACTTTGCTTGTTACTATATTTGGACAAGACTCGTATGAAGTCTTGGCTATTAGGTGTGACCGTTGGTGGGGTGTATTTCGCCGCATGTTCCAAAGCTGCGTTAATATGCTGGCTGGTCAATAGTGCCATATCAGGGAAAACTAGCCCTTCAAAAAATACGCTTTCTTTCTGGTAAATCACCATGTCGCGGTAATAAAAGCACAAAGTGTGGTGGAGGTCTTTTATGATGCTGGCTAATGGCAGCTTCAGAAAGTCAGAACAAGCAACATCCACGCCCACGTACTGCTGTTGAGCAAACTCAAAAATAAACACTATTCAGCACTCCCTATGTGCGACTCCCTGTAATAAATACACTCAAGTCAACAAGCAGGGTACTTGCTTTCGGATGGCCGTCCTAGACTTGAGGCAAGGCAAGTGTACGCTATAAACGTGGTTTATAAGCAAGGTTATAAGCTGCTTGTGGTTGCGTTTATAAGTGACGTTATAAGCTGTTTGAGATCGTGCTTATAAGAAAATTTATAAACGGTTCAGCATGAAGTTTATAAGCATATTTATAAGCAATTCAGGTGTGTGTTTATAGGCAGGTTTATAAGCAATTCCTCTAATTTTTCCGAGATGCTTATAAAGCAATACCTATATCTAGTGAGCGGTCTATAGTGGGGAGTCCTATAGAGCGATGTTCTATAGGCATGGTTCTTATAGGACACTATTTGGTAGCTTATAGGATAAAGCAGTGTGTCAATTCTTATAAGCTGTCTGTTATAAGAGTGTTGCTTGTCGGATAAGCTATCGGACAAGCGCGGATTATTACTCAAATAATATCTTATCTATAGTCGGACAAGCTGTCGGGTAACATCAGTTTTCTTGTCGGAAACGTACTCCGCTAATTGTCCGATATTGTCGAAACTGTTCCATTTTTTCTGAATTATTCAGGATGTTTTCTGAATGTTAATCAGATTGTTATTCTGAATACGCTAGCCTGTTTTTTCAGAATAGTACTCCGAAAATGGATAGTGTGTTTTCTGAATAATATTTAGATAAGCGGTGATGCTGTTATCAGATTACGAGTGGCTAAAGCAATCTGATTGCTATTGCTGGTGGTATTAGACTTACAATCAGATTACTGTTTTTAGGCTAATCAGATACCAAAATCAGAATCTTACATAAGGCTAAATCTGAAAAATAATCAGATAAAAATTAGATTTTGTCGGGTGTTGACCATAAAAAGTTAAGCGGGCTTCTGTTGACCAAAATCAGCATGAATTACGTTTTTACCCTGTAGCTGCTCTAGGTAGTCAGCGTACCATTGCATCATCTTGTGCCGTTCGGGTAAGAACTGAGCACGTAAATATGCGCCACGTACTTTACTGGCTGGCACATGGGCAAGCTGGCGTTCAATAGCATCAGAGTTCCACAAATTAGACTCATTCAAGATACTAGAAAATGCACTTCGTAGACCATGCCCTGTCATACGACCTTTGTAGCCTAGCCGCTCAATCACTCTTAGAAACGTCGCATTACACATGGCTTTGAGCGGTTCGCTACGGTGCGGAAATACCAAGACAAAGTGTCCTGATAAAGCCCGCATTTCTTCAATTAGTGCCAGTGCTTGACGTGACAAGGGAACAATATGCTCTTGTTTACGCTTCATCCGTTCGGCAGGAACACGCCATTCTTTAACCTCAAAATCAAACTCAGTCCATTTAGCACCGATCAGCTCACCAGTTCGTACACCGGTCAGCATTAGTAAGTTAAAGGCTATCCGTGTTTGCTCCTCACAAGGGTAGGCAGCAAATGCGGCTAAAAACTCAGGCAATTCTTGAGAGCTAAGGGCAGGATAGTTTTGAGGATTAGGAGCAGTTAACGCGCCTTGTAAATCTGATACGGGGTTGTGTTCTGCTTTTTCGGTAATAATAGCGTATCTGAAAACGGCCTCGCATCGTTGTCTTACTCGCTTCGCAATCTCAATAGCCCCACGCTCTTCAATTCTGCGTAATGCTTGCAATACCTCTAAGGGTTTGATGCTGTTAATGGTTTTGTGGCCAAAGGCGGGGAAAATATCTTGTTCTAAGCTGGTGAGTGTTTGCTGGCAGTGCTTCACAGACCATTTGTTGCGGCTCATCTCAATCCATTCGCGGGCTATGGCTTCAAAGCTGTTAGTCATATCCAGTATAGCTTGGTGTTTCTCGGCTTTTTTCGTTTCGTTAGGGTTTATGCCATCTTGTATTTGCTTTCGGGCTTCATCGCGCTTAAGCCGTGCTTCTTTTAGTGAAACATCAGGATATACACCGATCGCCAATAACTGTTCTTTACCTGAAAAACGATATTTTAATCGCCAATAGCGACGGCCATTTGGGTTGAGCAGTAAAAAGAGTCCTTTCTCATCAGCCATCTTATAGGGTTTTTCTAGAGGCTTTGCCGCTTTGATAGCGTTATCTGTGAGGGCCATGTTGGGGGTACTTTTTAGATTGAACTGGATATACCCCCAAAAATACCCCCATTTGCATGTGGCTGGCAATGGATTTCGTTAGCTGGCTCTAGAAAACAAAAAAGCCCCAAACCTTTACGGGGTGGGGCTTTCATCGACTAGCCTAGACGCAGCTAGAAGGGTTTTTGGTGGAGATGGGGGGAATTGAACCCCCGTCCGCCGACACTACGCTCTTGGCTCTACATGCTTAGTCTTGTCTATTGATTTAATCGACTACTACCCGACAGACAGGGCGTAGCCAACGATTCTCTAAGTTTTAACGTTATGTCGCGAGACGAGACATATTGCGAGCCAGTGTAGCGTTACGCCCATATCCCACGGCCACCGGCGTCCGAGTTCAATGTTTCGCTAACTATTAAGCTGCGAGTGCGTAGGTTTCGTCGTTTGCGACTAGTTTTTGAGATTGGTATTTACGAGAGACATCTCACTCTCGACATGCACCTCAGAGTTTCATCACCAGCGTCGAAGCCATGTCATCCCCAAAGTAGGGTTATCTTAACACAAAATGGTTGAGCTAGACGATTTTCAAGTACGAACTCTGTAAATACGTTTAGTTGATGCGAAAAACACGCGCTTTTTCACGTTGCCAATCACGTTCTTTTTCAGTTTGACGTTTGTCGTGCGTCTGTTTCCCTTTGGCTAGACCAATTTGGCATTTTGCCATGCCATTTTTCCAATAAAACGACAATGGCACACAGGTATAACCTTTTTGTTGTACCGCGCCAATCATACGGTTTAGCTCTCGTCGATTTAACAAGAGCTTGCGTGTACGCGTCGCTTCAGGAACATAATGGTTAGATGTAGATAGCAGTGGGGTAATTGTTGCACCAATCAAAAAAGCCTCACCGTTTTTTAGCAAGACATACGCTTCAACAATCGTGACTCGACCTGCACGTAGCGATTTAACTTCCCATCCTTGCAACACCAAGCCTGCTTCATAAGTATCTTCAATAAAATAATCATGACGCGCTTTTTTATTTTGAGCGATATTAGAAGAGGTCTGTTCTGGCTTTTTACTCATAACCGTAAATCTTGAAACAATTAAGTTCTCTATTGTGCCTTAAAAACGACTAGGCTGCCTCACTTGCTATTTGGTTTTTCGCTGAATTGCTTTAGAAGAATAATTGTTATACAAAAAACTGCTAAATAGTTACATTCTCTCTGTGGTGTAGTGCGTATAAGAATCCGTCATGTCTCTTTTTTTAACAGGGTAGGTTGTTATGAAACGTCTCATCATTCCAATGTTTATGTTGTTGAGTGTTCAAGTCAATGCCGCAGATATGGGCAACAAAAATTGTCGCGTCGGTGAAGTGGCACAGTTAACGGGGACAGTTGAAGTTCAGCGTAACAAAGAAACCATTACGCCGACACAAGGTATGAAAATATGTCGTGGTGACTTATTCAAAACGGCGGTTGGCTCGGTGGCGGAGCTCAAATTGCGTGATGGTACAAAACTAACCGTTGGCAAAGACAGTCAATTGGTTATTCGTGACTATCGTATTTTTCGTAATAAGCCCAATATTGCTCTTTTTGATTTAGTACAAGGGGCTTTTCGCAGCATAACAGGGAGTATCACTAAACGTCCTCATCGTTTTGAAGTCACGACTCGCGTTGCCACTATTGGTGTGCGCGGTACAGACTTTTGGGGAGGATACGGTATAACTCCTGATGGCGCATTAGACGTCGTTATGCTCAGTGGTAAAGGTGTTTACGTCAAAAATGACAAAGGGCAAATTGAGTTAGATAAGGCAGGTTTAGGTACAACGATTACCGTTGATGGCGCACCAACAGATGCAAAAGCATGGGGTGAAGAGAAACTAGCTCGTGCGGTTGCGACTATTACGCCATAACTCAGCCAAAATCTCGCAAGGCTTATGTAGATGTTTTGCGTAAGTCTTCTTGCTTAGGTACTATTGCTAGGCACATTAGCGAGAGTCCACATTATGAGAACACGCGTTATTTACCCTGGAACGTTTGATCCTATTACGAATGGTCATAAAGACCTTGTAGAGCGGGCTGCACGCTTATTTGATGAGGTTGTTGTTGCTATCGCAGTCGGTCATCATAAAAAGCCGTTATTTGACTTAAATGAGCGAGTTCAGCTCGTTGAATCGGCAGTTGCTCATTTGCCAAATGTCAGCGTTTGTGGATTTAGCCAACTGTTAGCGAAGTTTGTAGAAGAGCAGCAGGCAACGGCAGTGTTGCGCGGCCTGCGAGCGGTATCTGACTTTGAATATGAGTTTCAGTTGGCGAACATGAATCGTCAATTGCTAGCTGATTTTGAAACGGTTTTTTTAACACCTTCCGAAAATCTTTCGTATATATCTTCGACGCTCGTCAGAGAAATCGCACGACTAGGAGGCGATGTCTCAAAGTTTGTCTCCCCCGAAGTCGTTGTCGCATTTAACAAAAAATTTGGTTTTAACTAGGGGCTGTTGACGTTTTGAAGTTCAGGCTGTTTTGCTTGAAAAATTCAAATAAAACCACGTCAAAAGCGGCTTGGCTTCGACTCCGCTCAGCTAGCGCAAAAAAGCTCCATGAGCGGAGTCGAAGAGATAGTTTAAGCAAATGCCAACAGAGTCTAACGTTGTTTTTGGTGTCTTCCACAAGTCTTATTTATGCGAGTATTTACGTGTCGTTGATGATTACTGACGAATGCATTAATTGTGATGTCTGCGAGCCTATTTGTCCTAATAAAGCCATTTTTCAAGGGCCAGAGATTTATGAAATAGATTCAGGTCTATGTACGGAGTGTGTAGGCCATTTTGATGTGCCACAATGCCAGAGTATTTGCCCTGTCAGTTGTATCCCGTTAGATCCAAGGCACATCGAAAGTCAGGAGGAATTGTGGCTAAAAGTGGCGAAGCTAAAAACGCAGGCATAAAAAAGCCCCACTAACAAGTAGGATTAGCGGGGCGAAAAGGGAGATTAAATCATTTAATCCTGACGCTATTGTAACTGAAATAAGCCTAGGTGTGTATTATTTTTACTGGAAATAGGTCGGACAGAATGCTAACCCATTCGATTTTGCACAGTATGAGTAGGCCGTTACTGGTTATTTGCGATTTCACGATGTTTTAACGCATCTTGAACTTCCGTACAGCCCATGCAACGTGTGAATGTGGTTTTAGCGGGGCCAACGACTAACGCTTTTGCCGACTCTTCAACATTACCACCGAGAGCAGAAAAAGGCAGTGTTGCCACAAATATCGCTGTGCCACCTAATGTCATCGCAAACAACATGGGGCGTGCCACGATCGCATCTAAAACCATTGCACCCGTACTAGGTCGCTGATTAATTTGATCATCCATTGCTTCAGCAAAAGAAGGAGTGGCTGTCACGCTGGCAACTAATAAAGTGAGGGTTGCAAAAGCGCGGCGTGGGAACAGACTCATTGTTATCTCCTTGTTGAGAATTGCGCGGCTTATAGGGTTCGACAACAACGTCAAGATGACCAGCCAACCGCTTGATAATTTTAATACTGTTGAATCTAATCGTAGTTATGTTTGGATGCAAGCCTTAGTCGCTAAAAGCTGCGAAAAGCAGGCTGACATTGCGGACAGTATATCGTACTTCGATTATTGACACGTACTAATTCTAAAACGTGTTGGCAAATTAGACAGTTTTTTGCTTCGCGACCATAGACCATCAGTTCTTGTTGGAAGTAGCCGGGATTGCCTTTACTGTTGACGAAGTCACGTAATGTCGTACCACCACGTTCAATGGCGATGCTGAGAATACGACAGATATGTTGGTGTAACCGTTGATAATCTGTTAATAAAAGCTGATTTGCGGGTGTAAGTGGGTGAATGCCTGCATAAAATAAGGCTTCATTGGCATAAATATTACCAACCCCCACGACAATATGCCCATCCATAATAAAGCTTTTTACAGGTGATTTTTTCTTGCGGCTCAGTGAAAATAAATGCTCAGGAGTAAATTGTTCCGTTAGCGGTTCGGGTCCTAAGCTGGATAGCAGTGGATGTTGTAGCGGTTCATCTTCTAGCCATAAAAATAAGCCAAAGCGACGCGGATCATGAAAGCGTAACGAATAGTCATTACTTAAGATCAAACTGACGTGATCGTGTTTACGATAAGGCTCGTGAGTCGCGGTCAGGCGCAGACTACCAGACATCCCTAAGTGAATGAGTGCTGTGCCTTTATTTGTGCCAAGTAAAAGGTATTTGCCGCGCCGTGAGAGCGTATTAAGCTGTTCACCAATAATAGACCTTAGCGTCTCAGGTACAAGTTGCCGTAAGCGCGGCTGAATAACAGCTAATTGTAGAACAGACGAGCCTAATATCGGCATAAGTCCCAAGCGAGTCGTTTCAACTTCGGGTAATTCAGGCATTTTGACGCTCCATAAAAAAAGCCCGATAAATCGGGCTTTTTTTAGACTAAAAACCAATTACTTGATTTTAGCTTCTTTAAAAATAACGTGCTGACGAATTTTGGGATCAAATTTTTTGATTTCCATTTTCTCAGGCATAGTGCGTTTATTTTTAGTGGTGGTATAGAAGTAACCTGTACCAGCAGAAGATACTAAGCGGATTTTGTCACGCATGATCTAATCCTCAAACCTTATGGCCGTTAGCGCGCAAGTCAGCAACAACTTGTTCAACGCCGAGTTTATCAATGGTACGCATACCTTTGGACGAAACACGCATACGTACGAAACGCTTTTCACTTTCTAACCAAAAACGATGATAGTGTAGGTTAGGTTCAAAACGACGCTTCGTTTTATTGTTAGCGTGCGAAATATTATTACCAGTAATTGTACGTTTACCAGTAATCAAACAAACTTTAGACATTAAAAATACTCCCCGAATGCAATCACAACCGCCGCTGTAGCAGCGGCAGACGGCAAGGGGCGCATTTATAGCAAAATGCCCCCTTGACAGCAAGTAGAACTCCGTTTTTATTTTGTCAGTTTGGCAAAATAACCCGATAAGTGCGATAAATCTGCTTTATTTCAACAAGACCTTTTCAATTAGCTTATGTAATGGGCTTTTGAAAGGAGGAGCTAAGAAACGCATCGACCAAAATTTAGGCTTCATTAATACTGAGCGTGCATTCGACATAGCCATGAAGCCTTCGCGACCATGATACTTGCCCATGCCTGAATGACCAACACCACCAAAGGGTAAATCTTCTTCTGCAACATGGGTAATCACGTCATTAGCGGAGAACCCGCCTGATTGAGTATTACGCAAAACGAAGTCTGAGCGGCGCTCATCGTAGTCAAAATAATACAAAGCCAGAGGGCTTGGGCGTTGGTTAATGTAGCTCAGTGCGTCTTCGAGTTGATCGTACTCCATGACCATAAGCACAGGGCCAAAAATTTCATTTTTAGCAATTTGCATCGTTTGTTTAATGTTGGACACTAAAATAACAGGCATTTTGCGTGTGTTGGTGAAAGATTCATTAGCGGGATTAATTTCAAACAGTTCAGCGCCTTGGTCAATGGCATCGTCTAAATAGCCTTTAATACGTTGGTACTGTTTATTATTTACAATGCTAGTGTAGTCAGGATTATTCAGCATTGTTGGGTACATTTTGGCAATTGCACTTCTCATGGCAGCCACAAAATCAAGCGTTTTGCCTTTTGGAAGGAAAACGTAATCAGGTGCAACGCACGTCTGTCCTGCGTTCCAGCCTTTACCTAATGCAATACGCTCGGCAACATCTTTCATTGGCACAGAGTCATGCACAATAGCGGGTGACTTTCCACCGAGTTCTAATAACACAGGCGTTAAGTTTTCGGCGGCGGCAGCCATTACCGTACGCCCAACATTGGTTGAGCCTGTAAATGTCATTTGATTGAAAGGTAGGCGGCTAAATGCGTCAGAGACGATGCCTCCACCCGTAATCACGGCCACTTGATCTTCACTAAAGGCTTCAGCCAATGCGCGTTTTAATGTTTCGCCTGTTCTTGGCGTAAAGCTCGACATTTTAAGCATGGCACGGTTACCCGCAGCCAAAGCACAAATCAGTGGACTAATGGCTAATAACAGGGGGTAGTTCCACGGGGTGATAATTCCAACCACACCCAAAGGCTGGTATTGTACCCATGCTTTGGCTGGCAAGTGCGTAGGATTAACGTGGCGTTTATCAGGTTGCATCCAAGTACGCAGATTTTTACTATAATACTTGATGTTTTCGAGGCTGGTTAATACCTCGGCGAATTTGGTTTCGTGATGTGAGCGATGACCAAAATCCTCCGCAATGGCAATGGCTATTTGGTCTTGATATTTAATCAGTACGGTTTTTAAGTTATCAAGTAGCGCAATGCGCTCACTGGCTGTTGTTGAAGGGCGTAAACGAAATGCGGTTTTTTGGCTGTCAAAAATACGCTGCATGTCGGCAACTTCAGGGTGATCCGTGCGGAGTGGGGAAACGCTGGCAGTCATGTGGGCCTCTAGGTATTACAAGACTTATGCAGCAATTACACAAGGGTGAGAATAGCAATGTGCCGCTTAAGTCTAAAATTGTCAGCGCAGAGGATGCAGGATGTCACAACCTCTGCAATCAAAAGTAGGACTTTAGTCCTAAGTTCTAAAACAATTGTAGTTTTAGAGTATTTGCTCTAATCTGTCAAATCAAAATTGTATTTTTCTGCTAAACGGTCAAGAGGACGAGCCATTGAAGACACGTGATCGCATATTGATGAAGAGCCTAGAATTATTTAACGAAGCAGGGGAGCGCAGCATCACGACGAACCACATTGCAGCCGCATTAAATATCAGTCCAGGCAATTTGTATTATCATTTTCGTAGTAAAGAAGACATCATTTATGAGATTTTTTTAACCTATGAAAATAGCATGGTGCAGGCATTAAGTGTCCCAGATGATCGAGTGATTACTTATACCGAAAAAATTGGTTATTTTGAGTCTATTTTTAATCAGCTATGGGAATATCGTTTTTTGCATCGTGATTTGGGGCATTTACTGGAGGAAAGCCCTAGATTGCGCGCATCTTATCGACAATTTGCCCGTAAAGTGATGGCTCAAGCGTACCTTGTTTATAATGCACTGAGAAAAGCAGAGTTGATTCAGGCAACAGAACAAGATGTACAAGCGATGATTGTGAATATTTGGATATTAACCACCAGTTGGGCATCTTTTGTGGTGAGTAGTGGTTTCTTTGGTGAAGAAGTCGTATTGACTCAACGCCTACTACGCAGGGGTATTTATCAAATTATTTGCTTGGAAGCGCCTTACCTACAAAATGAGGCATTAGAGCGGTTGCCTGATTTATTAAAACAATATGGCGATTAGATCGCATTAAGACGTAAATCAGGTTAACAACTTCACAGAGTGTTGAGCTTATACGTTTAAGCGATTGAAGTTTTTTGAGTTATCCAGTATAAGTTTTCTATGGTGCGTCTTTACGTCTTTTAGTGCTATGTGGCTTTTTTTATAGCAAGATGTGGCGCAATAGCAAAAACAATTGAGGGTTTATAACAATGCACAACTGGGAGCATTACGGCCGTTTACCCGCCTATTTTTTGGTGGCGACATTAGTGGCTTCGTGTGGTGGTGGCGGTGGAAGTGATCTTCTTTCGTTGAATGGGCAGTCTTCTGTCTCTATTGTTGATGTTCCATCAACAGTGACGACGGGTCTAGAAAAGCCTGTGCCTTTTACTATTACACTTGCGGATAATGGTACTCCTGTTGTCGGGAAAGTTGTAACGGCCAAAGTCGCCTCAGGAACAGCTCAACTTGTCACCTCGTCAGCGGTAACGGATAGCCTTGGTGTAGCAACTTTTAATATCAAAGGTAATGGTGCGGCAAGTAAAGGTACGATTGCGTTAACCTATACGGATAGCAGTAATAATATAGCCACTCAAAATGTCCCTTATGAAGTGGTCGATGGTGCAACGACACCATCTAACTATACGATTGAGCCAATATCTACAGATGACATTGTTATTCCAACGTCTGGTAAATCAGCAACAGTTATTACGGTGGTTTTGAAAGATAAAGATGGTCGCCCTGTTAAAGACAAAACAGTGGCATTTTCCCTGCCTGCTAACATTACGGGTGTTGGTCGCTTGGTTTCTGCCAGTGGCACGACAAATGCCAGTGGGCAAGTCAGTACAACGATTGATGGACTTAATCAAACCGCGAGCAGTAATTCACTGATTGTTTCACATGTTGATGCAGTGGGCAGTACAGTGGTTAAAACGATTCCCTTTAGAATTGTTAATCAATTTGATGTATTGCTGACTTCTGTTAGCGATAAGTTAAAGACTGGTGGCGATTCTCTCGTCTTAACAGCAACGGTCGTCAACGCATCACAGTCATTAGTCAAAGATGCTAAAGTGTCTTTCCAAATATTACCGAATGAACCTGTTGATAATCCAGCATTATTGACCAACCCGTGTCCTCAAGACGTAACGGATAAGCAGCAGTTTAAGCCGACAGCGTTAACGGTTGCCGCAAGAGGAACATTAAGTAAAAATAATATTTTAACTGATGAGAACGGTCAGGCAACAACAACATACGCGGTGACGAACAATAAAAACGGTAATCGTCGTATTTTGGTGACTGTCGATGATAAAGCATTGGCAGTTAATCCCGTTGCATGTATTGATTTAAGTCTGTCGGGGACAATTTTAACCCTAGAGCCTGAAACGTTTAATGCAACGGCAGGAAGATCATTTGCACTCACGGGTACGGTTAAAAATGGCCGTGGTGTTGCCGTCAAAAATGCGTCAGTTAACTTTGTCGTTGATTCTGCCCCTCAAACAAAAACATACGTGACTAATACGAGCGGTGTTGTTGTCAGTGATCCGTTTACAGTGTTCACAACAACCAATATTGGTGCTCAAAGCGATGATGCAGGCATCAAAGCAACAGACGTGAAAGTGACGCAAGTGTTGATTTCAGACGTAGGCATTGGGGTTGACTTCCTTAATGATAAAAAAGAAACCATTACTGAACAGCCGATTGAGCAAACGACGACCCTTGTCATTAAAGCAAAAGACATTAAAGGCCGTGTGAGTTTGGGAACGACGCTTGGTGTGCTTGAAAACTCCTCTCCAGCATTGGTCAATGGTGAAGCCATAGCAAAAATGGTTTCAAAATTTCCTGGTTTGGCACGTATTGATGTTCGTATTACTAAAGATGACGGTAGTGTTGTGACTGGCGTTGGTGGCCTTCGATTTATTTCCACCATTCCTAAGAAAATGACATTGCAATCAGGTTTATCTACTTTGAATAGTGGCGAGCAAGCTGAGATTCAAGCAGAGGTACTAGATGATCGTGATAATCCTGTGAAAGGTGCACTGGTTAGTTTTACCAGTGAAGACCCTTCAAATGGTCGTTTATCATCCTCATTAGCGATTACTGATGAAAATGGTAAAGCAGGTATTATTTTTACAGCAGGTACGAATGATACGGCTAAAGATGCGGTAAAAATTACCAGTAAGATATTGGCCACAGATGGGACAACACTGGTAACCAGTGTTCCTGTTAGGTTGACAGTAGGTGGACAGCCTCTATTTGTGTCTATTGCAACAGGTAAAACTCTGCAAGTAGTTAATGAAACCGTTTATGCCTTGCCCATGAGTGTCGTGGTCGTTGATGCGGCAGGCCATCCTGTTCGTGATCAAGAAGTATCTTTGGATGTTATCCCGACATATTACTTAAAAGGTATCTACTACTTTGATTTTGGCAACAAAGTTTGGGTTACTGCTTCGTTGAATCCAAGTGCGGCATCTAGTGTTCTTGGGACGGGAGATGATTTATTAACTGCTGCCAGTGCTGTTTTTAATCCTATTTCGTGTCCGAATGAAGATAAAAATAGTAATGGTATTTTAGACGTTTCCGAAGATAAGAATGGCAATAGCATCCTAGACACGGGAGAGGATGTTAATGGTAATGGCCGCTTGGATTCAGCAGAGGACTTGAATAACGACGGACATTTGTGGCCTGGTAACCCAGTTACTGTACAAAAATCGGTAAGGACAGATGATACGGGGCGTGCTTCGTTCAATATTTCATATGGTAAGAGCTATGCGAATTGGCTCAATATGAAACTGATTGCTTCGGTGAAGGTGTCAGGGTCTGAGTCAAAAGCAGAAAGAGATTTCATTTTGCCCGTCTTATCAGCAGATATTACTGATGCGACAGTTACTCCTCCAGGCGGAATAACAAGTCCATTTGGTGTGACAAGTTATCAGTTGATCCCTTCGGTGACTTCTGGAAGTACGTTTACATCGGCCAAACTTCTTGTGACGGGTGCTCCAGCAGCTTGTACCTTGAAGATTGATCAGGGTGGACTCATTCCGTAAGTGAGTTAGTTTATCTCATCATGCAATTGAAAATGCCTGACTCGAAAGATTCAGGCATTTTTTATGAAGATTTTTGACCAACAAAAAAGCCCTGAACAATTTGAGGGCTTTTAAGCAAAGAAACGGTTTTGTCTGTGCTAAGGTAGCAGCATTGGAGAACTCAATTGATGGGAATTCTAATACCAAAACTCAAAGCACTGTAATTATCGATATACTGAATATAATCAGCATTTAAGCGCACATTATTTGAGATGTTAAAATCGACACCCACGCCATAAGAAAAAGTCTTTTTGAAGCCTTTATCTGATGCAAATAATGCATTGTGAGAAGAAGATGAAACATCAATATAAGTGCCGCCGAGTAAAGCATAGGCACTGGCAATATCATTAATACTGAGTTGAGGTCTGACAAACAGGCTATAAAAGCTTTCTACTTTGATGTCGTAGCCAACGCCACTTTTGACATATAAATCGGACTGAGTACCTGCACCTACTTGAGCTTCAACAGCGAGGTATGGGTTGAGTTCTGTGCCGCCACGTAAGCGAATAGCTTCAGGGTTGACTTGCGCACCGTTAATATCATAAGTGCCGACTTGATAATCAATGCCGAGATAAGGTTTTTCGACAGCTAAAACGAGAGGGCTGCTAAGCGCTGCGATTAAAGCAACAGTGAGACGTTTCATTGTTGTTCCTGCGTGTTGTAAAAAGAATAGTTCCAAGGTATGCCGATGATTTGCAAAATATCGATTATTGTCAAGGTGCAAGCAGATTAAAAACACATTAAAGACCGTATTGAGGCTTTAAATAGTAAAATCCATCACTCATTCTTAAAATAGAGTCATAGTCATCTGTTCATTTAACGGTGCTAAGATTACGCTAAGCCACGAGAAAATGACATTTTTTGAGCCAATTTTTATGACAACCTCTGTAAATACCACCGCACGACTATTAATTACCTGTCCTGATAAGTCTGGCATTGTGAGTGCGGTTTCTAATTTTTTATATAATCATGGGGCTAATATTACGGCATTGGATCAACACTCCACTGCGCCCGAGGGTGGAACGTATTTTATGCGTTTGGAATTTCAAACTCCGCATTTGGATTTGTCACGTCAAGTGCTTGCTCAAACCTTTGCCGATGCAGTGGGTAAGCGTTATCAAATGGACTGGCATTTAAGCTATGCGTCTGATCGTAAAAAAGTTGCCGTCTTGGTGTCTAAATACGACCACGCGTTATTAGAGTTATTATGGCGTTGGTCGCGTGGTGGTTTGCCCTGTGACATTACCGCAGTCATTAGTAACCATGAGGATTTAAGAGAGGCAGTAGAGGGCTTTAAAGTGCCTTTCCATGTTGTGAAGGTTAGCAAAGACAATAAAGTCGAAGCTGAGGCACAAGTTCAAGCGTTACTACAAGGCAATGACTTAGTGGTTTTGGCGCGATATATGCAGATTTTGAGTGCTGATTTTGTTCATCAATGGCCGCATAAAATTATTAATATTCATCATTCATTTTTACCTGCATTTGTTGGCGCAAACCCCTATCAGCAAGCTTATGACAAGGGCGTAAAGCTGATTGGAGCTACGGCACATTATGTCACGGCTGATTTGGATCAAGGGCCTATTATCGAACAAGCGGTTGAGCGTGTTTCTCATGGTGATGATGTTGAAACGCTGCGAGAGTTAGGTGAAGACGTGGAGCGTAATGTCTTAGCGCGTGCTGTGCGTTGGCATTTAGAAGACCGTGTCATTGTACACGGCAACAAAACGATCGTGTTTTCCTAATGCCACATACGTTAAACCAGCGCTTAGCTATTTTATTGACACTGTATTTGGCGCAGGGCTTGCCAACGGGCATCTTTAGCCAAGCCTTGCCTGCCATTCTGCGTAGTTATGATGTTTCATTGACCGTCATTGGTTTTAGCGGTTTATTGGCGATTCCTTGGGCATTAAAATTTTTATGGTCACCTTATGTAGATAAATACCATTCAACACAAATGGGGCGTTCGCGCTCGTGGATTTTGCCGATGCAGGCACTCAGCGTGTCCTTATTAGTCGTGATTGCGCTGTTTAATCCTTATGATTTAGCCAATACGCAAGGTGTCTATTCGTTTTTTGTGTTGATGTTCTTACTGAATTTATTTGCGGCAACGCAAGATATCGCCAGTGATGCCTTAGCAGTACGCTCCCTCAGTTATGAAGAGCGTTCTTTTGGTAATGGTGTGCAAGTGGCAGGTTATCGGCTGGGTTTAATTGTTGGTGGCGGTTTACTATTGTATTTGGTGGATGTTTGGGATTGGCGGTTATCTTTTTTATTGATGGCCTTTTTGTTGGTGTTGTTGAGTTTGCCGATTTTACTGTATCGAGAACCTGTGGTGGAGGTTTCACCATCGGAGGTTAATTTAAGTTATCAACAAGTGTTTAGAACGTTTATCGCGACACCTGCCTTTAAAGCGTGGTTTTGGGTATTAGTGACTTATAAAATTGGTGATGGGTTGGGTTCGGTAATGGTTAAACCTATGTTGGTTGACATGGGATTTAAACTCCAGCAAATAGGTTTATTTGTTAGTGTGTTGGGTTCGGTGGCTACGTTGTTAGGTGCATTATTGGGAGGGGTTCTGACCCGCACGTTGGGACGTTATCAAGCGTTGTTAATGTTTGGTTTATTACAAGCTGTGGGTTTAGCCAGTTATGGTGTTTTGTCTTGGCAGTGGCATCATACAGGGCAAGTTAATCCTATGTTAGTTTATGGGGTGAATGCGTTTGAGCATTTTGCCAGTGGTTTGGCAACCGTTGCATTATTATCGGCAGTTATGGATCAATGTCGGCGCGACCATGCAGGAAGTGACTTTACTTTGCAAGTCAGTATATTGGCGATTTTTGGCGGTTCTGCGGGCTTATTAGCGGGGGTAGTAACGGATTTAATTGGCTATACCTATTATTATTTATTATCGGCTTTTATTTGTGTGTTGCTGCTGTGGCCTGTTGTGTTGTGGGGACGTTGGTTGCGACGTTAAACGGAACGTTAAAGATGGTCATTGTGTATAATTGCCGTCTCGGTCGAATTTTTTGAAGAAGTGACGTTATGCCAGAATCGGTGCAAATTACTCATCAATTGGATGCGTGTGGCTTGTTGTGTCCTGAACCTGTCATGATGCTCCATAAAGTGGTGCGTAAGATGCAGTCAGGTGAGTTGTTGGCGGTGCAAGCGACTGACCCGTCAACACAACGTGATATTCCTAAGTTTTGTCAATTTTTAGGTCATGTCTTGGTCAAGGTGGATGTGTTGGCTGATGGTAAGTTTTATTACGTGATTCAGAAAAAGTAGGGCGATTAATTAACCGTCATCTAGGTAAAGCAGAGTCTTACTAATTACTAACGACAAGACGCTTCGACTCCGCTCAGCCAACGGCTAAACGCTCCCTGAGCGGAGTCGAAGGGGCAATTTAAGTAAACGTGAACATCCTCTAAAGCATAAAATGAATTTGCGCTTCACCCACTAAAAAGCCCAGCGCAGCACCCACTGCAATCAATGACCATTCATCTTCTTTGAAGGCTGGGCGTAACATGCCTTCAAACTCTTCGGCAGTCAGTTGTTGCATCCGACTGACTAAGGTATTACGAATGTCCATAGCATCATCGGCATAAGATTCTGCATGTTTCATTGTTTCGGGCAAACGGGCAAGAATGCGTGCAGCGACTTGATTTTTCATTTCAATGTATTTTTGACTGCCAACAGAATATACAACTAATGGACGCACAACACCTGCTTGTTCATCAATCATTTGTTTGACATGACGATTGACTAAATCCATGATTCGGTCAGACAATGCTCCGCGAAATAATTCTTCCATCATATTGGAGGTCGTAAGCAATTGTTTGGAAATTAACGCAGCATAATCGGCAGCAACTTCATTTTGACGTTTAAGAAAAAGTCCTTGAAAGGTGAAGCCCATAACTGTTTTGGGTGTTAGCGGTCGAAACATCATTTGTAGAGCTGCCCAGTCGCTAAAAAAGCCAACAAAACCACCAAATGCAGGCAACATCCACGCTTGTTGAAAGAGCAGCCAACAGACCATTTGAATGACACCAATGCCTAAGCCAAACCAAAATCCTGCATTACTAAAAAACTTAAATTCTTGACGGCCTACCTTCTGAAAAATATCGTTCAGCATGCGTTTATCTTTCATTAAGTTTGAGATAACCATGTGCTTAATATCAAAGTACTTATTTACATCTTTTAATACTTCCGACATGATGGTTTCTACCACCGCAGGCGATTCAAGTTGCACTTTGCGAATGATTTTTTGACGGGCAAACTCAGGCATACCTTCCCATAAACCAGGTTGATACTGTTGTGCCACTTCGCGAGTAATATCTTCGGCGGCCGCTAACATGGGGATTTCAATTTCTTTGGCAATACGTTGCGGGTCAAGACGGGCAAAAATTTCTTCGGCGCGAATTAATTTTGTCGTCATGAGTTCAACTGAGATCGTCGCCATTTTTTCGGCTTTGCGCGGCACAATGCCTTGCCAACCCAATGGAATACCGAAAATTTTGATACCCCAAAAATCCATAGGGGCAAACATCATTTGAATGGCGACGATTTTAGTCACGTAACCAACAATGCCGCTGATAATGGGAATGGAGATATAAAGCAACCAATGGGCTGAAAACTCAGCAGCAGCTTGGGCGAACATAACGATATCCTTGCAATGTATGGGCTGTTATCAATCCGTCTAGGGGATTCTGCATATTGTATGGTGTTGCTTATGTTAGGGTCTTTGTAGAGCCTATTCACGCATGAGTATTACTGTATTGTCTGTCAGTCATTGAATACATTGACAGTCGTATTTATTTTAAGGCAGTAAAACGTCAATTGATCGATAAGATACGACATAATCCCTACTTAGGCAAAACCCCTAGGGGGTAATACGACGAAATTAAGCACACTTTTGACGTAAGCGTGACAAAGCTTGTACGAGTCGCCAATTCAGTAGCAAAGAGGCGACCCCTAAACCCACGACTAAACCCAACCAAAAGCCATAAGCTCCTAATGGTTTACCGTGCCAAAGCGGAAACATCGCCAAACTATAACCCACAGGTAAGGCAACAACCCAGTAAGCGAAAAGCGTGAGTATCATCGGGCTACGCGTTTGTTGAATACCACGTAAACACCCTGCGGCTCCGACTTGTAGGGCATCAAAAATTTGATAGCCTGCGGCAAATAATAATAAGTCTGCGGCTAAAATACGGACAGTTTCATCGTTGGTATAAAGACGGGTAATGGCATCACGGCAGAGAATAATCATGAATGCAGAAAAACAAGCGATGGTGGTGGTGGTGATCAAACCCACTCTGCGGGTGAGTTGAATGCCTGCTAAATCCTGTCGGCCAAAAGACTGACCTGTTCTAATGGTCATACTAATAGCAAGGCTTAACGGCACCATAAATAACAGCGATGTGACCGATAGACTAATTTGGTGCGAGGCAACGACTAATTCACCCAAAGGACTGACCAACACAGCGATACAAGAAAACAAGCTCACTTCAAAAAATATCGCTGCGCCAATCGGCACACCGAGTTTAAGAATACGCCACATTAACGAAGCGAGAGGTTTGCCATCGGCTTGTAATAAGCGAGTTTGGCTGAAACTTGGTGAAAGCAATACATAGGCGGCAAGCAATAAAGTCATACTTAACATGACAATCGCGGTTGCCCAACCACAACCAGCACCACCCATTTTTGGCAAGCCCCATAAACCATGAATAAACACATAATTGGCTGGAATGTTTAATAAAATACCGAGCAGGCTAATCACCATCACAGGTTTGGTATGGCCGAGTGCTTCACTATAAAACCGTAACACACAAAAAATGGCGACCGAAGGCATACCAAATGACACACCTAATAAATACAGCTCGGTTTTTTCTTGCAGATTATGTGGAACACCCAGCAGAGGGAAAATAAAGCTGATGTGTTGCAAAATAAACATGCCAATCACACCAATTATTAAACCTAGCCACAATGATTGATGGGTGATTTTGGGGATTTCTGAGAAACGTCCAGCCCCATAAGCGGCAGCTACTAAGGGCGTGGTGGCCATCACAATGCCAGAGATGAGCAAAAATAACGGTAGCCAAACACTAGAGCCAATCGCCACCGCTGCTAAATCTAAGGGCGACACTTGACCCGCCATGACGGTATCTATAAAGCCATAACCCGCTTGTGCCAGTTGGGTCACTAAAATTGGAGCCATTAAGGTACTAAGGGCTTTAAGTTCTTGTCGCCACGCGGAGAGAGGTTTAGACATGGGTATAAAACCAAGCATTACGTGTACTAAAAACCATATCTTCCAAAAATTGCGAAAAATTAAGCCCTGTCGTTTTTTTGAGTTGTAGGGCGAGTTTCCAGACATCATCAAACGGTGGTAGTTCGATGCCTTTAAAGGCAAAGACGATTTCATTGCCACTATCGCACTTCACCGTCACCACTCGCTTATCAAAACGGCTATTAATACGCGCTAAGTTGCGACGAAAGTTAGCATCTTTTCGCCATAAATTAGCGACTAGCATACCGTTAGGGCGTAAGGCTTGATAGCAGTCGGCATAAAATTGTTCGCTGCATAAGGCATCGGGTAAGCCATCGCCATTGTAACCATCTAATAAAATAACTTCACTGATATTGTTTTTTTGCGATAGATATTTTGCGCCATCGCCTTCTAATACTTTGAAAAAATCGTTATTGGCGGGAACCATAAAAGTGCTACGCATGGCCAGCACTTCGCGGCTAATTTCGATAGTGGTGACTACCGTTTCGGGAAAGTGTTTGTGGCAAAACTTTGACATTGAGCCGCCACCCAATCCCACCAATAAAATATTTTTTGGCTCAGTGATAAACAACATAAAGCCCATCATCACTTTTGTATATTCAAACTCCAAACCGTACGGCTCACTTTTACGCATGACACTTTGCAGCGCGTTATGGTTAAAGTGTAAGGTAATAGTTTGCCGCGTTTCGTGTAGATACAACTCATTGCTGTCGGTGTTGTCTATGGCGTTATGTTTGGCGATTTTGGACATCTATCTTGAGCCTTAGCAATAGAAGTGGCTGAAAGTGAGCGATTATGATTTCTTGTGCGTATTAAACAAAGCTATTTTATACTTTGGCCTAAATTGACTATAAGTATGGCACGATAGTACATTACGACAAGATGAAAAATTGTTGATACTCTTTCCATAGAACATTCATCACCAAATTCATGTGTAGAGGGTTAGATCATGTCAACGAATCATTTACCGACTTTAGCAGGTACACCAAATATTCCCGTGCGTCGTATGGATTTTGAGTTTGACGATGCCATTCCTAAATATTGGTTTGATAATAACCCCTTTTTAACGATGTTATTAACGGGCTTGTCTTGTGTGTTTCCTGAAGGCGAGCGTATGTTTATGCGTTCGGTGCGTCACTATCAAGATAAAATTACTGACCCAGAATTGTTAAAAGAAGTACGGGCGTTTATTGGCCAAGAAGCACATCACGGCAAAGAGCATCAAGAATTTAATGAGTTTATGGCTCGTAAAGGCTTGCCGATTGAAAAAATCATGGCGTTTGTTGCTCAAGGCATCGCTTTTGAAGAAAAGAATCTTTCTAAAGAAAGGATGTTGGCCAAAACCTGTGCTTTGGAGCACTTTACCGCTATGTTTGCCGAAATGATTTTAGAGCATCCTGAGTTTTTAGATGGCATGGATGAACGGTTAAGACCGTTATGGCTGTGGCATGCTGTTGAAGAAAGTGAACATAAATCGGTAGCGTTTGATGTCTATCAACAACAAGTCGGTAATTATTGGATTCGTGTCAGTGAAATGGCGTTTACCTCAGTGTTCTTTACCTTTTTTACAGGTTTGCATACTGTGCAGCTATTACGCGCCACCGAAGAACAACGCAACTTTAAAGCCATCGCTCAAGGCTTAAACGTCTTGGTTGGACGTAAAGGCTTTTTTAGAGGCATGATGCCGCAATATTTGGCGTATTACCGTCCCGATTTTCACCCAGCTCAACGCGATAGCAGTCTCTTACGCGCTAAAGGTTTGCGCATATTACAGGGGTTTTTGGGTGATAAGATTAAATTGGCAGCTTAATGCCTAATGATGTGTGTTGTGATGTGTTGTGTTGATGTTTTGGAGGCTTTCCCCCCTCTAGAAAAGATGGGGTTAACGTACATAAACGTAAGTTTGTTTGTACTTTTCGTTCGCACTGAGCTTGTCGCGCTTCGTCAGGCTCAGCATGAACGGACAGAAGTAAACCACTCTGAGCTTGTCGAAGGTGGGAGCAACTCTTCGTTAAGCTCAAAATCACTACGAACGGTGAGACTTTTGTGGAAGTACGTATCTCAAAAATACAACATTAATCCCTTGTCGTTTACCGCCTCTCTGTCAGAATCGCTCTCATAGTTTAAGCAGGATATAAAAATATGAGGGCTGAAGTCTTTTGCTCACCGCGACATGCGCGGTTTTTGGCATTTATACTCATTGGTAGTTTGTTTCTCACTTTAGTGAAGTTAGGTCTGCTTGTGCCCGTTTATACAGGCTTATTAGCTTTTGGCTTAGTGACACGATTTTCCGAAAAAGTCGTTGATGAGCGTATTCGCTCCTTACGTTCTAAATGGATTGCGACAACGTTGGTGACGGTTTTAGTGGTGGTAGTCATCGTTGCCGCAGGGGCGGGGCTGCATGTGCTATTAAAAACGACCACCGATATTCACGATTTAATGTTACGTATGAGTGATATTTTAACCTCTGCCCGTTCGTGGTTGCCCGAAGCCATTAGTAATGCCATGCCACAACAAAGTGATATGCTCATTAAAATGAGCGAATGGTTGAGGACTCATGCGGCTGAGATTGGTACATTTGGTTTGGGTGCATTAAAAGGTATTGGTTTGGCATTATTGGGGGTATTAATTGGTGCGATGGTGGCAGTCAGTGATATTACCCATACCCATAGTTTAGGCGCGGTCAGTACCCGTTTGTTGATCCAAATCTCGACGTTAAAAGAATCATTTTGGCGGGTGGCAATTGCTCAGGTTAAAATTTCGGCTCTCAATACCACGCTGACGGCCATTTATTTGGCGATTGTTTTGCCGATGTTTGGTGTGCAACTACCGCTGATTAAAACCTTAATTGCCGTGACTTTTTTTGCGGGGTTATTGCCTGTAGTCGGTAATTTAATATCCAATACCGTTATTACAGTGATTAGTTTAAGTCATTCATTTGGTGCAGCAGTAGCGGCATTGGGCTTTTTAATTATTGTTCATAAGCTGGAGTATTTTATTAATGCGCGTATTGTCGGTACGCAAATCAATGCTCGTGCTTGGGAAATATTGTTGTGGATGTTGGTCATGGAGCGTTTATTTGGCTTGATTGGAGTTGTTGCCGCTCCCGTTTTTTATGCGTGGCTAAAAGCAGAATGGCAATTGTGGGATAAAGTTGAGCAGCAAAAAGTCAATTTAAATCTAGGATGATGAATCGCTCAATAACCCTCCCTAAGTTTAAGGGAGGGTACTTGTATGTGGCGTTTAAATCACCTTTTCTATTTCACTTATCTCCAAATGGTCACTAATATCTTTGCCATAGTAAGCAATGAGAATTTTTCCTTGTTCGTCAATGACAAAGTCGGCAGGAATCATATTCATATCGCCTTCAACTTTACCAGGTAAAAAACCTTCTTTTAGTGCTTTTCCTAACGTACCCAGCTGCATAGAACCCGTTAAAAAGCCTTTCCAAGAGCCTTCAACGCCATATAAACGATATAAGTCACGACTTGGATTAGGAATAATTCGCACAGGACTGTAATCTTTACCCGCATATTCCAAAATACTGCTCGTCGGCGATTGAAAAACGGCAACTAGCTCTAAACCTTTATCGCGCCATTCTTGTTGCTTCTTCGATAAAGAGTGAAAGCGAAGATTACAAAAAGGACAAGACGCATAACGATAAAAAGACAATAAGACTTTTTTGCCTTTTAATTCATGGGAGCTGATAGCGGCATCATATAAGTCTGTAGTGGCAAAAGCAGGGGCTAGTTGACCTTGAGTTAAACGCATCGTTTTTACCTTTGTGGGTGATGTATTGTAATTTGACGTACTGTAGTACCAAGTTGTTACAGGGTATGTCAATTTTTTAGGAAAATAGTGAATGATTAATACCCAACAATTTGAAAGGATTCAACAATTAGTTCAGCCGATTACGGCTATTAGTGCATGGCTATTACCCAAAGTCGCAAAGTGTTTGGTAATTGGAGTTTTGTCGATTGCATGGTTAGTATTTTATTGCTTGCAATTTTGGTCTTGGCACTATGCTTTGTTGATACCTATAGCGATATTGGCGATACCCTTAGTGATATTAAGCATTTGGACGTTGTTATTGCTGGATGTCGCCGACTTGCCTGAGGCTTTATTGACATTAAAAGACGGTGTTGTTGGTCTTAAAGAGCGTGCGCTTGGCGATAAAACAGAAGCTTTAAAAACGGCAATGACCCTGAGTAAAACGCGGCAACTACCTAAATTATTAAAAGAATTATTCGGTCTTGTGCAAGGTGTGGATGCGCTGAGAACGATTGTTACTCATGTGTTTTTTCTCGCAAATCCGATCAGTTGGCTGTTGTTTGTGCTGTCGTGTTTGGCGGTATTCGGCTATGGTTTGGTGGCGGTGATTACGGCTTTGTTTTTTGTTTTTTAATGGGCACTTAACGTAATAAATGATTAGGATTCAGGAGATAGTGTAATGAGTTCACAATTAGTGGTAACTGGTGTACCTGTTTATGTTGAAGGCAGTGGTGAAGATACCATCGTCATGATTCATGGTTGGCCAGATACGCATCGAATTTGGCGCAATCAGGTTCAGTTTTTTAGCAAAAACCATCGTTGTGTGACTTTTACCTTGCCAGGTTTTGGTGATACTTCAACGAAAAAAGGCTATTCCTTGGATGAGGTTGTCGATACGATTCATCAAGTGGTTCAAGCCGTGAGTCCTGATAAAAAAGTCATATTAATGATTCATGATTGGGGCTGTATTTATGGCTATCAATTTGCAATGTTGTATCCAGAGCGGGTAAAAAGTTTGATTGCGATTGATATTGGCGATTCTAATTCGCGGGATCTTGAAAAGTCGTTATCAGTATCCGCTAAAGCGATGATTTTTAGTTATCAAATGACATTGGCGACAGCTTGGCTGGTGGGTGGTTTTGTCGGTGATAAAATCACCCGCGGCGTAGCGAAAGGGCTGCAATGTAAGGCTGAGTCTCAGCATATTCATTCGCGGATGAATTATCCTTATGCGATTCGTTGGCTGCGAACCTTAGGGACGTTTGATGGTTTAAAGCAGGTTAACCCTGAATGCCCATTTTTTTATGCTTACGGGCGTAAAAAGCCCTTTATGTTTCAATCACCTGCATGGCAACAACGAATGGCTACACGTCCTAAAAATATTGTCCGTGAGTTTAATAGTGGCCATTGGGTGATGGTGGATAAAGCCGATGAGTTTAATGCGGCGGTGAGTGAATGGTTAATGACCTTGGCTTAATAGCGTGGCAAGCGGCTAAAAGTCTTTATTGAATGAAAACTTCTTGAGTTCGGCATCTAAGGCGCGTTGATAAATCGGTATGCCGATCCAAGAATAAATCACAATAGCTAACCATGTAAACGTGAAGGTGATACCTATATTTTCGTGGCCAAGATCAAACAAAATTTGTGCAAATAAATTAAAAGAAACATAAGCGCCAATCAATATTATGGTCGATTGTAAAGGAGTAAGTGTTGCCATCCAAGAATTGAAACGCCACCATAAACCCACAATTAAACTGTTGCGCATTTTAATGGCACTAAAAATATATAATGCTCGTTTTGATTCGGGATTCTGCATAATTGAGTAACGAGCATGATGTGCCGCTTCGTCTGTATTCCCCAGTGCTAGTTGTACTTCTGCCATTAATATGTGCGCATTCTCATGACCTGCATCATAAGATAATGCTTGTAACGCATATTCTAAGGCTTGATGATGTTGGCCGATTTGTTGGTAGTAATCACCAAATGCTAAAGAAACAGCAATATTATCAGGCTCAATGTTCGCTGCTGTTGTAATACAGTCCAGAGCCTCTTTGCGTTTGTTTGCCATCAGTAAAATATCAGCTTTTAATAACAAGGCTTCTGTGTTTTCTGGGTCTAGATTGAGAGCCTCCGTACAGGAGTTGAGAGCTAAATTTGGTTTGTTTTGTAGTATATAGATTCGGCTATAAATCAAAAAAAAGAAGGGGTCATGGGCATCTAAACTTAAAGCGATTTTAAGCTCATATTCGGCAGCATGTATCCGTGTTTGTGCGAGTAAACATGCCGCGAGTAAGCCGTGATAGCTAGCATTATTTGGCTCATGTGCTAATAACTCCCGCAAATTATGGATAGCGAGATCAAATTGGTTACGATGATAATAACGCCATGCCATCTGAAAGCGGTAATCATCCATCATACCTTGGTCGCCTGTTCTTTAATGTATTCATAAATGGCATGCGGTGCTGCTTGTAGAAAAACAACAAAATAGAGTGTTGCAAAAAAGACAGCTTGTAAGGCAATGCGTAAATAGGGTGCTGTTTGTGACGATTTGAGTATCGGTGTAAAAGCTTGCCTAATAAATTCAGTGGCAATAATCACCATAATGAATAGCACTGTTCCACCAACCATAATAGCCAGCTCTTTTTTAAATGTTGGACTACCTAATAAATAACTATTCATGCCAACCCACAACAGTGGTAACCAGAATTTACCCAAGAGTGGTGGTGTCCAAACAAGAGGCACAAACATCGCTGCTAACAAAATGATAATGGGATTCACGATCAGGTAGTCAGCAGTACGTGTTTTTGGCTCATCAATGATGTGGTAAGAGCTCATCTTATTGACCATGCTTTTTGAGAAAATCGAGTACGTCATTATAGCGACCACCATCATTGGCATAGCGCGCATAATTACGTGCAGTACTTAGCCATTCTGTTGTGGTCGAACGACTAGACGCGACGGCCTCACGAAAATGTTTATACTCAATGTTTGTTTGTTCTCCCGTGCTTAATGACTCATCAATGGCTTCGTCAGCGGCCATATCAACAAGATTGGCAAGATCTGCACCTGAGTAACCGACGGTGTTTTTGGCCAGAGCTGCGTAGTCAATGCCTGTTCCAGTTGGGCGATCTTTCATGTGATGCTCTAATATTGACTGCCGTGCTTCTCGGTCTGGTGGTGGCACAAAAAACATACGATCAAAACGACCAGGACGTAAAAAAGCAGGATCAATACTCCATGGCACATTGGTTGATGCTAAGACTAAGACTCCCTCATTATTTTGGGAGAAACCATCTAATTCAGCAAGAAACTGACTAATGATGTGACTGGATGAAGAGTTGCGGGTGTGTTCACGTTTACCAGCGAGTGCTTCTAACTCATCAAAAAATAAGACACTGGGTTTTTCAGATCGTGCTTTTTCAAAAATCGTATGTAGTTTCTGTTCTGACTCGCCAATATACATATCGAGTACGTCAGAAATTTCAATATTATAAAACGACGCTTTACATTCGCCTGCGGTTGCTCGTGCAAGTAGGGTTTTGCCACAACCAGGAGGGCCATACAGTAAGATGCCGCCGCCAACACGTTTTTTGAAACGTTGAAATAGCGATGGCCGCTGAAAAGGTAGAATAATTTTTTTATGAATTTGTTGTTTGATTTCGCTTAAACCGACAACATCACTAAACGTTGTGGTTGTGCTTTTATAACGGCTAAGATCTGTCACTGTTGCCATATCTGGTTTTTCAATGACGCGTAATTTAGGTCGCTCACCGAGGTTTGTTGCTGATTCTGTCAGTGCTATATCCAAATGTCGTCGTCGTAATGATGGTTCAATACCCGTCGTTTTGACATACAACTCTCGTGCTTGGTAGGTTAACTTTTGTGCTAACCAGCTTTCTACTAATAAGATGGCTTGTTTAGGATCATCCTTATTAAGTAGTATTTCGGCTTGTGCATAATAAGCGTGTTCAATCAATGTGTTGGCAATGAGCGTAGTGTCTTCAAGCTCTAGAGGTAGACGTAATCCCGATAAATAGGGCAGGCTGGCTTCAATATTGTTTTGTTTGAAATGTGCCAACGTAATGATTTTAGCTAATTCTGCTGATGGAGCAGCGTTATAAGCGATCATTAATCCTTGAAGGGTATTGTTATCCACGTACTATCCTCATGTTTGGTCATGTAATCAATGACATCCTATGTTAATTCTATCGCAGAATTTAAGGGGAATAGCAAGTAAGATGAGTATTGAAAAGTATTTTCTTGCTCAAAAATTCTTATAAACGCCACGAGCTTGAGTTAGAAGCAGATGATTTAATCTGCCAATTGAGTTAATCGACCAACGGTTAGCCAACTAACAAGGCTCGATAAATACACAAAAAACCACACACGCCCAAAAGCGTTAATGTTAATGCCGTTCCGCCAATTCGGCCGAATTTAAAGGACTCATTAAAAGAAAGTGCATAGCCATGTAGTAAACGACTAACGACTAATGTTCCAGCTAATAAATGAATCCAGAGTGCAGAAAAATGACTGATTTCCAAAAAGCCAATCATCACTAAAATCATCGGTACATATTCCGCAAAGTTACCGTGAGCACGAATTCGTCTTAATAAAACAGGATTGCCGCCATCGCCCAAGCTAATGCCCTGACTGCGAATGGCAATGACGCGAACACTCAGCACTAAAAACCAAAGTGATAAAAGACCCGCGTATAAAAGTGTAATCGTCATTATTATTGCCTTTGATAAAATGGTTAGTTAAGTACCCAAACAAAAGTTTCGCCATTTATGGTGATTCTGAGCTTGACGAAGAATCCAAGCACCCAGCTTATGATCAGAGCGGGCGGTTAGTTTTGATCGTTCCATGCTGAGCCTGACGAAGCACGACAAGCTCAGTGCGAACGGAAAATACAAACTGTAACATTCATTGTATTAATTCTTTTTTTCAATGGCATCAATAGCAAACTTCGTACTCGCGGCCAAAAACTCTTGTTGTAACTCAGGCGTTTTTAATGCCCTAGCTAAGCTGATTGTTCCGACACTTAATGCCAAAATGGCCCAAGCGGATGATTCGCTGCCTGTATGTTTGGCAATACTTGCATGAATCTTTTTAAGACCACTCTCAAACACATCTTTGACTGAATCATCTGAACGTGCCACTTCATTGGTTAATGAGGGGAGAACGCAGCCAAACTCAGGAAAACGAACATGCAAAGGACTTAAGTATGCACTAATGGCTTGGGAAATATCGGCGTCTAGGCTTTGACCAACAATGAGATTATTTGAATTGTTTAACTCACGATTGATGATTTCAACCAGTAACTCAGTTTTTGAGTCAAAGTGGCTATAAAAAGCACCACCCGTTAACCCTACAGATGCCATCAGTCCATCAACGCCCGTTGTGGCAAAACCCTCTTTTTTGGCCAATGCACCCGCTTTCTCAATTAATTTTTGGCGAGTTTCAGCCTTACGGTTCTGTGGGTATCTCATGGTTATGTCTCTGCTATTCTCGTAACGTCATCTTATCATGCGTTACTTTATATTACGATCGTTTGCTAAAGCGGTGAGGCTATAAAAAAACTAAGATTGATTGGCTATTTTGTCTTGGCGAATGGACTCATTTTGACAAGAAAGATGTTTGTTTTATTGACTTTATATCACGATGAAAAATATAGCTTTTTACCATGGTAATTAGAGTAAATGCTCTATTTTTATGTGTTCGCGAGCCTTCATGATTAGTGAAATGACACATTTGACCGCCTTTTTAAGGCGGATATTTGAAAATTAGCGGTTATTTAGAGCTCTGTGAGCATGATTTAGTCGCAGAATTAAGTCATTTCGTCGGAAGTAAGAACGAGGCGACAAAAAATAACGACCCTAACACGCTATGATGGAAATGATCGATACAAGCACAGATTTTTGAATATTACGCGTTTTTACAGGAAAAATATGATGATTGAATCACAAAAAAAATGCGTAAATCGTCTTTTTGCATCGTCTCTCGGTGTCGCGCTATTGTTGAGCAATGTGGCTTACAGTCGTGAGTTTAATGTTTGCTTGAATCCACGATTTACCAAAGACCCCATGCTGCATTCTTATATTGACCTAATGAATATGGCGGCGGCAAAAGTCGGTAATACATTAAATGCTGTGCCGATGAATTGGGAGGACTGCCAAGAAATGGTAAAAGCAGGGCAGTTTGATGGTGCAATGCCTGCTATTTGGAATGATAAGCGCGCTGAGTTCTTATATATGCCTGAAGATGCAGGTACAAATCTGGATACGCCGTATGCACTGGCTAAACTTGACTATGCGTTAATTACCTCGGCTACTTCAAAGTATGTTTACGATGGGGACATAAAAACAGTTCCTCAGCCCATTCTTGTGCCAGAAGGTTATGTCTTAGCAAAAGAAATTGCCAAACTTGACAGTTCATTAGTCGTGAAAAGTATTGGTGCTGATGATTACGACAACTTTGTTCGTTTAACCAGAGGTGAGCGGGGCAGTGTCATTGCACTCAAGCAATATGCCAAAAAAGTACTGCAAAAATCCCAATTTCGTAACACCTTAAAACTCAGTAAAAAAACCGTTTTTGCGAAAACGTTTTTTATGGCGTTTTCTAAAAAATCTGTTAGCCAAGATGAAGTTTTAAAAATGTGGAAGCAAATTCCATTGATTAAAAAAAGTCCAGAATGGGCAAAAATTCAGCAAAAAATCGCTCGTGATGCGGGAGTTGCAGCAAAAGCGGCTGTTGTACTCAAGCCTTAACGCCATCAGGAAAAAAGCAATGGATTGCAAAAACTCACATTAGTCTCAATTGGAAAATGTATGAAAAGCAATGTGTTGAAATTTTTTCTTTCATTAGAGCTTTTACTCTTAACTTGTCCAAGCATCGCCGCACCCTTGAGTAAAGAGCCTATTCGTCCTCTCATGATGTTGAAAGTAGATACTCAAAAAGCAGCATTAGGTAAATTGCTTTTTGAAGATAAACGTTTGTCTAAAGATAATACGGTGGCCTGTCTGAATTGCCATAGCTATCACACAGGTGGGGTGGATAACTTGCCTGTGTCCACAGGGGTTCGAGGTCAACAGGGGGCTATTAATGCGCCAACGGTATTTAATGCCGCCAATAACTTTGTGCAGTTTTGGGATGGTCGTGCGCGTAATTTAGAGGATCAAGTGGGTCATGTGATTAGCAATCCTAAAGAGTTTGATTCTAGCTTTAGTCTCATTATCCAAAAGCTATCGAAAGATAGTGCGATGGTGTCTGAATTCAAAAAGTTATATCCAGAGGGTTTAAGCGAGCCAAGCATTCGTTCAGCTCTTGCTGAATTTGAACGTGGTTTAATTACGCCATCACGTTTTGATCGTTATTTGCAAGGCGAGGCCAACGCCATTAATGACCAAGAAAAAAATGGTTATCAGTTATTCAAGTCTTACGGCTGTATTGCCTGTCATCAAGGACAAAACGTCGGTGGCAATATGTTTCAAGTGTTTGGCGCAATGAATAATTATTTCGCTGACCGAAAAACGCCGAAAACGGATGCCGATAATGGTCGTTACAACGTCACACACAAAGAATCTGATCGTCACCTGTTCAAAGTGCCTTCCTTACGAAATGTTGCCTTAACCGCGCCGTATTTTCATGACGCATCTGCCGCCACATTGGAACAAGCCATTAACACGATGTTTAAGTATCAATTAGGGCGTACTGCACCACAGCAGGATAAAGAGGATATTGCGGCCTTTTTGAAAAGTTTAACAGGGCAACATGTGTTGATGAACGCGCAAAGACCTTAGGAGGTCATAGACATGAATGATTTATTGCTCAGCACCAATGAAATGAACGTGCTTTCTAATGGTGGGAGTCGCTTAACTAAAGGTGCGGCTCTTATTAAGCAATTACTCCCTTGGTTATTGTTGGTTGTTACCTTAATGGTGATGTTGTCTTGGTTAGCTTATAAATCGGCAGGCCGTAATCTCGGTGCAGAACATGCACTACAGTCACAACTGAGTGAGCTCAAAGAAACGGACGCTTTCTTGGATGTCGGTATTTACGATGTGCGTTCTAATTTAGATGCCGACTATGATTTGCTGGCAGGTACTTATGAAGCTTTGCTATCACAGACCAAAGCCATTCAAGCTAAAAGTAAAGCCATGGGCTTAAAAAATGATGCAATGACAAAGCTGATTGAGCAAGCTGAGATTAAAGGCGATTTGTTAGATAAGTTTAAAGCAGGTCATGCGTTGTACCGCAACTCGTTGAAATATTTGCCTGATTCCGTGCGTCATGTGCGTGAGTTAGCAGTAGCAAAACATGCTCCAAAACAAGTGGATGACTTGGCTCGTTCGATTTTAGCCTTATCATTGGATTATTCGATTACGGGTAATGCCGATAAAGCAGATGAGTTACGGACGGTTGCCGCCAGCCTATCGAGTATTGATGGTTTAGACGAGGAGTTAGATGAAGCCCGTCGAGAGTTAGTTGCTCATGCCTATTCTGTCGTTTTTCAAAAAAGTGCAGAAACACAACAGTTTAGCGACTTTGCGGCCATTCAATTTAGAGCCCAAGTGAATGACATTGCTAACGACTTTCAACAACAATTTGATATGAAAACACGATTAGAGCAGTTGTATCGTCAAGCACTTATTGCATTCTCGGCGGTGTTGTTAGTTGTTTTGGTATTTTTAGCATTTCGACTGCTTCAAAGTTTTCGCTTAATCAATGATGCCAATGCCAATTTAGAAAAAAATGTTGCTAAACGTACGATTGACTTAAATCAGGCTTTGCAACAATTACAAACGCAGCAGTCTCAAATCATTCAGCAAGAAAAAATGGCTTCGCTGGGGCAAATGGTGGCAGGTGTTGCTCACGAAATTAATACGCCGTTGGGCTATTTGAGTAGTGGTTTGCAATCCGCTCAGACATCGGTGCCGCTGTTTGCTCAGCTTTCAGCAGCGGTTAGCCAAATGATTACCACGCTAACATCTGAAAATGCTTCTCAAGAAGAAGTGGAAAGAGATATTTCTATTGCACATAGCTTGGCAACAATAATTCAAGAAGAAGGCATTGTGGATGAAATAGACCAATTGTTAAAAAATGGTTTATTTGGAGTGGAGCAAATTTCGGAAATTGTTGCCAATCTTAAAGATTTTAGTCGCTTAGATTCAAAATCCAGTGCTCTTTACAATACAACGGACTGTATTGAAAGCACATTGAAAATTGCAACGAATGTCATTAAAAAAGTGACCATTCAAAAGCAATTAAGCGAAGTCCCACAATCCGAAGGTTTTCCTTCGCAAATTAACCAAGTTCTGCTCAATCTCATCACTAACGCCTGCCATGCAACGGATAATCGTGATAATGGCATTGTTTCCATTACACAAACATTTGATGAGCAAGCAAAAGCCATCAAGATTGATATTGCCGATAATGGCACAGGAATACCTAGAGATATTGTTGGTAAGATTTTTGACCCATTCTTTACGACTAAAAAAGTAGGTCAAGGTACAGGGTTAGGATTGCATATTTCACGTCAAATTATTGAGGCACACAAAGGGAAAATATCAGTGTCATCTATAGAGGGTAAAGGCACAACGTTTTCTATTTTTCTGCCCGTTGTTTGAGTCTCGTTAATGTTTGTTTGGGGCTGATTAAGCCTCTCCCCAAGCCATTTTATTCAGAGGTGAAATATGTTTAATACCAATTCATTGGTCAACACAAAACGTAAAGTGCTGTTATTGGATGACGAAGAGCGCGTACTGATTGCTTTACGTGCGGTGCTTCGACACCAATACAGCGTCACCATTGCCACAGAAGGTGCACAGGCTCTTGAATTTCTAAAAAATGAAGATTTTCATGTGTTTGTTAGCGATCAGCGTATGCCGAATTTAACGGGCGTAGAAGTGTTACGTAAGGCAAGGGATATTGCCCCTGCAACAACACGACTACTGTTAACAGGATACTCGGATTTAGCGGCTATTATTGGCTCAGTCAATGAAAGTGAGGTTTTTCGATTTATCAATAAGCCTTGGAATAATAATGAGTTACTGAACATTATTAGTCAGGCCGCAGACGTTGCCGAAGAAGCCAAAACGGTATTTAAAGCCAATCCTGAGTTAATGGCTGAGGCCGCCATTATGCCCGTTTATACGTCTTCACATCGTCAATCGGTACTTATTCTCGATCAGGATGTAGCACATGTTGAAGAGGTTCGTCAGGTGTTAGACGATGTGAATCTTTTATGGGCTAAAACGTCCGATGAAGCCTTGAAGATTCTGTCAGAAAACACACTGGGTCTGATTATTGTTGATATTGCAATCGGTGGCGGCGTTGTTGATTTGATGAAGTTGTTGAAACAGCAGTATCCCCATGTGTTGTCCATTGTGACCACGCACCGACAAGACAGTACATTATTGATTGATCTGATCAATCAAGTGAAAATTTTTAGGTATTTACATCGACCTTATCGGACAGGCTTATTGAAGCAATACGTCAGCTCTGCAATGTCGATGCAGCATCGCTTCGAGGCTGCTCCTGCACTTGTGAAACAGCAAGCCCCTCAACAGTCCACTTCTTCGATGACGGTGAGTACATCCATCATGGATAAGGTAAAAGCGTTGGGGATGCGCCTAAGGCTGAATTTTAGCACGGCTTAATTGAAATTTAATCTCACGTCGTGATTGAGCGTTGAGAGAAAAGTTATCAATTGGATAGCGGCTTTAGAATGTCAGTTTTTCTTTGAGAGATTGATATTCAACGACTATTAATTGATATGAATTGAGTTTTTGACTCTAACTTTTTAATTGATATTGAGTGCTAAATGAAGGTTAAGTTTTATAAGGTTACGGTGACAGATGGCCATTTGACCAAAGATGTCGTTATTCCCGCTAAAAATGTCATCATGGCTCAATTACAACTGCAAAATGAGCATCAGCGTGTCGTTAGTGTTAAGTATTTAGGCTGGCAATATGTCAACGTGTTTGTAGGTTCTGAGGGCTTACATTTTCATGTCCAGATTAATGGCCATAAAATACTACTTAAAGATCAACATCATGGATTTGAATATTTACGACAAAAAATGGGCAATTGAATAGATAAGAGGCATAGAGGTATTTATTGTTAGCTATGATTAACTAAAGGAGTGGAAATATGGCGTTTCAACAAGCAAAGTGTCGCTGTGAAAATGGAAGTTGTTTTCTTCATGTCGATCAAGAGTGGATGAAGCGTAATTATAGTCAATTCAAAACATTGGAGGGGTTGTGTACGCATAATCACGAATTTAACGCGTTGGAGTCGGAGCGTTTAGATCAAAAAAATGTCTGGTTAACCGAATTAGGTGTTTATTCAACACAACAAGTGGATTGTGCTTTAAAAAATGGCTGAGGTATTACTCAGTTAGAACGATGATAACAAGGAGTGTTACGATGAATATTGTCGGAAAGAAACAGTGCCATTGTTTGAATGGATTGTGTTTTTTGTCAGAAGATGCGGCACAAGCAGAAGCGAATTACAGCAAGGCATTTGCTGAACTAAAGTCACATCAAGTCATGGTACTAATAGCGTTGGAAGAAAAGCGTGTTTTTAAGAAGTTGGCATGGCTAGAGTCGTTGGGCGTTGATTCTGTTTTTGGTGTATGTTGTCAGGAAAAATAAAATATCCAATCTTTCATGTGGCTAATATGACTTAATATATTGTCGATACAGCCAATTGACTTCCTTTTCTTGATAGAATAACGTTCGTTTAGTAAATGATCGTTATTTTAATGGCGTTTTTTTGAAAAGTTAAAATCAGGTGTTGGGAGCAAGAAAATGGCTTTTGTTGTCTTGGAAGAATGTATTCGTTGTAAACATACCGATTGCGTTGAAGTGTGTCCTGTCGATTGCTTTTATGAAGGGCCTAATTTTTTAGCGATTGATCCCGATGAATGTATTGATTGCGCCTTATGCGAGCCTGAATGCCCTGTTGATGCAATTCGTGCTGAAGATGAAGTCCCCGCCGATCAACACCTATTTATTGCCTTGAATGCTGAATTAGCCAAGCATGAAAACTGGACAAGAATCACCAAGCAAAAACCTGCAATGCCAGACCATGAGGAGTGGAAAGGGGTAAAAGGCAAATTAGCTCAATTAGATCGTAATGGGGCATGAGCTTTTGGGCTGTTGTCTAAATATGTGTCATATTATTACGTTATCTTTTGGCTAATTGAGGAAGTAAATCCAATGTTAAAATTTTCTTTGACACCTGTTGATGCATCATTTTTTGATACAGCGCCGTTTCGCTGGACATATCAAATTGATGTCGCTGCTACCCCTGACGAGGTTTGGGCGGGATTAATTGCATACCGCCCCCTAGCGTGGTGCAAGATGCTTAAGGGGCACTATACGAGTGCAGCTCCTTATGGTCTGAGCTCAACACGTAGCGTGACTGCGGTAGGCACTGTGTTACTTGAGGAGGAGTTTTTTCATTGGAGTGATGCAGATCGGCACCACTCGTTTCATGTATTGAAAACAAATCTGCCCATACTCAAGTCATTTGCTGAAGATTATCACGTCACTGCGATTAACGGTGGGGCGCGATTAACGTGGCGTTTTGCGATAGAACCTAAACGTGGCTTTCATCGCATGATGCAAATGAGTCGTTTCGCCAATGAATATCTGTTTTCGACTTTTGTCCGAGATACTCAGCGACGGTTTGGCAAGATTAAATCTGCACACTGAATATATTTATCTGTTTATGAAGGCTGTTTATCATGACTCAATCCATTGTATTGCATCAATTTGAAATATCGCCATTTTGCCAAAAAGTAGCCAAGGCTTTACGCCACAAAGGGATTGCTTTTGAAGCGATTGACTATAACGGCATGGCATCGGCAAAAGCTCAAACCTTAAGTAAGGTCGGTAAAGTGCCTGTGTTAGATATTGACGGCAAACGCATTCAAGACAGTACCAAAATCGCACGGTATTTGGACGAAGCGTATCCTGATTTACCGCGTTTATATCCTGTCGATTTATTTGAAAAAGCTCAAGTCGAACTTTGGGAAGATTGGTCTGACGAGCTACTGTATTGGTATGAAGTGAATTATCGCGCCAATGATCCTGCCGCATTAGATGCCGCTGTGAGTTTAGCGATGACAGGTCGTCCAGCCTACGAGCGTCCATTGGTCAAACCTTCGCTTAAAATTGCACTCAAAATGCAGCTAATGTTTCAAGGTTTGGGGCGAATGGCTAAAGAAGATGTTGATGCAGAATTTTTACGCCATTTAGATCGTATTGATTTGATTTTAACAAAAACAGGTTGGTTAGTCGGTGCGCAAAAGACCATTGCCGATATGTCTGTCGGTTCACAATTAGCAGAAGTGGTACGAACCAGTGCAGTTATGCGTCCACAAATTTTGGCGCGACCGCATATTGCGAAATGGCTTGGTCAATTATGAGTGAAAATCAAAATTCAACACCTCAACATTGTGCGGTTGTGGTGGGGGTGGGTGCATCTAAGGGTATTGGTGGCGCAGTGTGTCGGCGTATCGCCAAAGAGGGCTTATTAGTTTATATCGTTGGTCGTACCGCCAGTAAATTACAGCTTGTTGCCGATGAAATTACGGCAACGGGCGGAAAAGTCATCGTTCGCACCCTTGATTCCACCAAACCTGAACAAGTCAGTGCTCTTTTTCAAGAAATTGCCGCTAAAAATCAGGTGGTTGATTTAGTAGTGCATAACGTGGGCAGTAATATGCCATCGCGTTTTTTGACAACATCGCCCCGATTTTTAGAGCAAATGTGGCGTGCAACATTCTTTTCGGGGTTTTTGTTTGGGCAAGCGTCATTGGCTGTCTTTTTAGCGCAACAACATGGGACTTTGCTGTTTACAGGCGCCAGTGGTTCGATGCGTGGTAAGCCATTTTTTGCGGCCTTTACGACGGGAAAATCAGCATTACGCAACTACATCCAAGGCATTGTGCGTGAGTTTAATGCCAGCAACATTCATATTGCTCATATTGTCATTGATGGCATGGTCGATGGTGATCGGGTGAATCAGTTTGGTTATGGCTTGGGACGCATGATTCGACTGTATCGCGGTGGTGAAAAAGCCAGTTTAAATGTGGATGATATTGCCGATAACTACTGGCAATTGCACAAGCAGCCGAAAGATTTATGGACTCATGAGTTAGATTTAAGACCGTTTTTGGAGAAGTTCTAATGAACTTGCTGAATGCCATCAAAACGCTGCAAATGAAATACTATCAAGGTTGTGCTGTTGTTATTGGTTCGGATATCGCCGCGCTGTCACACATGATGCGAGACAAAATCAAGCAAGATTCCCTCATTCTTTACCAAGTCAGCCATGACGATACCGCGAAACAGCCACGCATAAAAAGCGGATTAGCCGATTTTATCGACGTTCAAGTGGATACCACGTCGCCCGATGCTGTTAATGCGCTGTTTGCTTTGTTGATCAGTAAAAAGCATCAACCTAAACTCGTTATTTTTAGCCCAGAAGCTAACGACTCAACCCCGACATTAGCCATTACTCCCACGCAAATTGAATCCTCTTGGCAAATGACAGGGTACAGTGCCTTTTTGGTTGCGCAAGCGGCATTGACACAAATGCAAAAAGTCAAAGTGGGTACGTTTTTGTTTTTAGGATCAGCACTGGCGACACAACCAATGACTCCTTGGTTAGCGAGTAGCGCCATGCAAGCGGGCGTTCGTGCGTTGGCACAATCATTGGCACGCGAGTTTAATCCACAAGGGATTCATGTGGCTTATATCGCCTTAGCTCATGATGCAGAGTCGAAACACGCCGCAAAATCGACAGACCTGGCAATGGCGATTGCGAATAGTTGCTGGCACGCACACAAACAATCAAAACAGACATGGGCGCAAGAGTTCGGCACGTTTTAATTGATAATTATGAGTTTTTATCGGAGTGATTGGTCTATGTCCTTTAATCGAGAAACGGTACTGTCAGTACACCATTGGAATGATACGTTATTTAGTTTTACCACTACCCGTGATCCTAGCTTACGTTTTAAAACGGGGCAGTTTGTCATGATTGGTTTAGAAGTGAATGGCAAACCGTTAATGCGTGCTTACAGTGTTGTTAGTGCAAATTATGAAGATCATTTAGAGTTTTACAGTATTAAAGTCCAAGACGGGCCACTCACGTCAAAATTACAACACCTGAAAGTGGGCGATACATTATTGGTCAGCCGTAAGCCAACCGGTTCGTTGATTATGGATAATCTCAAGGCAGGTAAAAATCTGTATTTACTGTCGACAGGAACAGGTTTAGCCCCGTTTATGAGTGTCGTTCGTGATCCTGAGTTTTATGAAGCGTTCGATAAAATCATTCTGACTCATGGTGTGCGTTGGAATAGCGAATTAGGATATTTTAATTACCTCACCGAAACCTTACCGAACAACGAATTTTTTGGTGAGCAAGTCAAAGATAAACTGATTTATTACCCGACAGTAACACGTGATGAGTTTAGTACTCAAGGCCGTTTAACCGACAAAATCCGTGATGGCAAACTGTTTGAAGACATTAATTTGCCTGCCCTAAATCCCGAAACGGATCGGGTGATGATTTGTGGCAGCCCCAGTATGCTGAGTGAGTTGGTGGATATTTTAGAAGAACGTGGCTTTAGTGAAGGCACAAGCCATGCGCCGGGTGAATATGTCATCGAACGGGCGTTTGTCGAAAAGTAGGGGCGAATTGATTCGTCAATTGAAATCGTGCCATCTCTTTATTAGAGCGTTATCATCATGTCCAAGCAATTGTTAGTCACTTCCGAACAAGGCCGCGTATTAATCATTAAGATTGATAATCCGCCTGCCAATTTTTTGACTTCTGCGATTATGGCTCAGCTTAATAGCCTGTTGATTGAACTTGAAAAACGCAATGATATTGGCGCGGTGATAATCACGGGTGCAGTGCAAAATATCTTTTTAACCCATTTTGATGTTGATGACATTGAATCTGCCGTTAATTCCATCCCTTTTGCGATGCCAACCGCGTTGGTGCAAATGCTCACCACGTCAGAAAACACCTTGGATTATGTGCCTTATGCCCGTCAGTTGTTAAAACATACACCAATGGCGGGCGTATCGGATATGAATATTTTTCATGAAGTGACGGCACGGATGCGAGCGATGAATAAAGTATTTATTGCTGCGATTAATGGCCGAGCCATGGGCGGAGGCTTTGAGTTGGCCTTAGCGTGTGATATGCGGTTGATGGTCGAAGATGAAGCCAATGATGGCATTATGGTCGGTCAACCTGAAATTTTAATTGGTTTGATTCCGGGTGGTGGAGGTACACAAATGTTGGCGCGTAGTTTGGGTGTCGCCAATGCGTTAGAACATTGTTTAGAAGGTCAACCGTTGAGTCCCGCCCAAGCCTTGGAATTAGGCATGATTAACAAAGTCGTGCCTGCTACGCAATTGATGGCAGAAGCGCAAACATTGGCTCAACGGATGGCATTACGATCGCCACAAGCCATTAAATCCATTAAAAACGCCATTTATCAAGCCAGTTCAATGACGTGGGATGCAGGTATGGAAGTGGAGAAAAATGCCTTTTTATCGGCAGCATCGCAAGCGAATACCCGTCGCGCGATGCACTATTATATTGCCAAAGTAAGAGCGTTAATTGCGTCGGGAGACCCGATGACCATTGACGATTTTAGCGAATTATTAGCGGGCAAAGCGGTTGATATGACCATCTCGTAGGGGCGAATTTATTCGCCCATTCAACTGTGTTATTCATTTTAAGGTGAGGCCATCATGCAAACAGAACAACAACCCGAATGGAAAAAAACAGCATGTATTTTATGTGCGATTAACTGTGGCTTAGAAGTACAAACAGGCGGCGATGATGGCCGACAAATCCTCAAAATTCGCGGTGATGACGATCATCCCTTATCCAAAGGTTATGTTTGCGAAAAGTCACAACGCATGAATTACTACCAGCAAGGAGCTGACCGTTTAACCTCGCCGATGCGTCGCCGAGCCGATGGCACATATGAAGCCGTTGATTGGGATACCGCCATTCGGGAAGTGGCTCAAAACCTCAAAGCCATTAAACAAAAATACGGCGGCGAAAGCTTTTTGTATTATGGCGGAGGCGCACAAGGCAATCATTTAGGCGGTGGTTATGGTGATGCTACGCTCAAAGCCTTAGGCGTGAAATATCGCTCCAATGCTTTAGCGCAAGAAAAAACGGGCGAGTTTTGGGTACAAGGAAAAATGTTTGGCACGGGCGCACATGGTGATTTTCATCATTGTGAAGTAGCGATATTTTTGGGAAAAAATCCGTGGCAATCACATGGTTTTGCCCAAACACGGGTGTTGTTAAAAGAGATTCAAAAAGACCCACAACGCGCCATGATTGTTATTGACCCGCGTGTCAGTGAAACGGCGGCAATGGCCGAATACCATTTACAGGTGAAGCCTGCCACCGACGCATGGTGTTTGGCGGCACTGATTGCCATTATTGTGCAAAATAACTGGCATAAAGCCGATTGGTTAGCGCAACACACCACCAGCTTTACCAAAATTGCCCCGTTATTTGCCGATATCAATATCGCGGACTACGCCAAAAAATGTGGTGTTGAACTCAGTTTATTGCAGGCAGCCGCACAACGTATTGCCCAAGCTAAAAGTGTGTCGATTTTTGAAGACCTCGGAACGCAAATGAATCAACATTCCACCTTAAATAGCTATTTGCAACGTCTATTAGCGACGGTGACAGGCAATTACGGCAAAGAGGGCGCAGCCAATGCGTATGTGCCATTTTTCTCCTTAGCCAAAGCCAGTAAAGGCGAGACAGGTGGTAGTAGCAAAAAAGCCAGCCCAACACCTGCCAATAAAGGCCGTTTTAGCCCTGTCACTCAATCAAAAATTATTATTGGTTTGATTCCGTGTAATGTTATTCCTGATGAAATTTTAACCGATCATCCCAAACGTTTTCGCGCGATGATTATTGAAAGTGGCAATCCTGCGCATTCCTTAGCGGATAGCCAACGGATGCGTGAAGCCATTCGCGCACTAGAATTTAGTCTAGTGATCGATGTCGCCATGACCGAAACGGCGCGTCAGGCCAGTTATGTGTTGCCTGCATCCAGTCAGTTTGAAAAAGCGGAAGCGACATTTTTTAACATGGAATTTCCCAAAAATGCCTTCCATGTCCGTCAACCCTTATTTGAGCCATTAGCAGGCACATTGCCTGAAGCGGAAATTCATGCGCGTTTACTGGAAGCGATGGGGGAATTATCGGAAAGAGATTATCAGCCCTTACGTTTAGCCCTCAAGCTCGACCAAATTAAGCTCGGCCAACGTAAATTAGGTGATATTCACATTTTCAAAGAATCGTTAGCGCGTAAGGCGTTTGCCGCTGCTTTTCTCGCACAAGCCGCGTTATCTAAAAAAGTTGTGCCGTACGCGCCAATCATTTTATATCGCACATTAGGCCAAACCTTGCCGAAAGGCATGGAAGCGGCAGCATTGGTGTGGGCGTTATCGTTGTTTCATGTCATGGATAATCCTAAAACCGCCGCCCGCGCAGGATTTACAGGACTTGCCCCCTTAGCAGGTGACCGTTTATTTCAAGCGATTTTGGATAATCCGTCGGGTGTGGTTTATGCCGATCGTAATTATCAAGAAAGCTGGCAAGCCATTAAACTGCCAGAGCATCGTATTGAATTGTATATTGCAGAGTTAGTGGGCGAAATTGAAAAGTTAGCTAACACGAAGCCTGAAACCATTGACCCGAATTATCCCTTTGTGCTGTCCGCAGGTGAACGGCGTAATGACACAGCAAATACCGCTGTTCGTGACTCCAGTTGGCATAAACGTGGACGTTTTGGGACGTTGCGTATTCATGCTCAAGATGCGGCAGATTTAGGGTGTGATGATGGTGATATCGTGCAATTAACCACGCCTAGAGGCTCGGTACACGTACCGTTAGAAGTGTCAAAAATGATGCAACGTGGCCATATTTCTTTGCCGAATGGACAGGGCTTGCAATATCCCAATGCCAATGGTGAGTTGATTCAACAAGGTATTGCGCCTAACGAGTTAACTGATACGGGTCGTCGTGACTTCTTCGCAGGTACGCCGTGGCATAAATGTGTGCCTGCGAAGTTAGAAAAAATCTTGGTATAGTTCGAATAAGGTGTATTTATTAGAAAAAACGTCATATTTTGACGTTTTTAAGATGTGTAGATGTTGTTAGTATAGTGGCGGAGCTTTTAAAATAAAACCTAGCCATTATTAGCGACATCTGCTATCCCATATTCTTTATACGCACTGTTGTTTTTTTGTGATAGACATACTGAGCAAAGGATTGAGGATTGAGGATTGCTTTTAATTGATATACATCAGGAGTATAAAATGTCTATTGTTTGTGGAAAATGCAGTTATACGCGTACCGAACACGACCATGTACCAGAATGGCAATGTCCTTCGTGTGGCGTTGCCTATAACAAGATCAAAAAAATACAAGAATCCGCTCGTAGCTCACCAGTAGCCGCATCAACTGCAAAAAAAGAAGTCAAGGTAGAAGAAGTAAACTTAGAAACTCAGGATGTTGTTTTGGGGCAAAAGTTTGTAGTTTATGGCGTATTTCTCCAGTTTCTATCGATGTTTTTAATCCCCGTTATTTCAATTTGGATGGTTACTGCGGCTCTAACGCTCATTGGAGTTATACTGCTAATAGTTGGTTTAACAAAGGTACTCTCTAGGGTAGGTAGTTCAACATTTTCTCAGGTGCTTCATTATATAGGCGTATTTTTGCCTCTTTTGAACTTAATTGTATATTTTTCGGTTAATACAAAAGCAAACACCTTCTTAAAGCATCATGGTTATGAGGTGGGTGCGCTAGGGCCGCGAGAAAACTTTCTTAATGCACCTAAATTTTATGGGATTCTATTCGTCGCTTTAGTTTTGTCGGTGCAAGCTAAAAATAACAAAGCGACTAATCCTATAGAAGTCGCTAAAACATTGAATGCCAAACTCAAAACACCCGTTGTAATGAATGAAAATGTTCGTTTTGATGGTATTTCTGTTGTGAAAGATACATCTAACGGAAAAGACTTATTGTTGTATAAATTCGTACTTCTCAAGTATGAAAAAGGCTATCTTGAATGGGATATGGGCAAGTTATTGACAGACGATGGTGTTAAAAAAGACGTGTGTAGTATTCAAAGTCTGCATAAAAACTATACAGGCCATAAAGAAAAATATCAGCTACGGGCCAACTTTTATAACAAGACTCAGGTTCTCATAAAACAGGTTGATATTCAGCTTTCGGAGTGTCGTTCTCCATTCTAAATAGCTAATAAATTGTGCTCTCCTAAACAGCCACTTTACTTTATATAGAGGCAACTGGTGTAAGGGAGAGCACAACATTATTTCACAAAGCTGCAAAACTTAAATCGTTTACTTTAGTCAAATTTATGGATAAAAAATCATCCAAGTATTTTCTTAATTTAATGTTTACACCGTAAACTTTTGATGATAGTGTTCGTTTAAATTCCAAGCAATCAAAGAGGGTAATCACGATGACGCTGCACCATATACAACCTGTAGTTGCGAACTCCTTAGCGCAATGGCACAAAATGATTGACACCAAAGACACCACTATTTTGATTGATTTGCTGCATCCTGAAGTCGTGTTTCGTTCGCCAATGGCACATCGTCCTTATGCTGGCGCGTTTGCCGTCGGTTTGATTTTGCAAACAGTGATTACCATCTTTGAAAATTTTACCTATCACCGTTCTTTCGCCAGTGATGATGGGCTAGAAATCGTTTTAGAGTTTAGTGCAGTCGTTGATGGTAAGTCCCTCAAAGGCATCGACATGATTCGTTTTAACCAAGATGGCAAGATTGTTGATTTTGAAGTGATGATTCGACCCTTTAATGCGTTAGCGGCGTTGGGAAAAGCCATGGGAGAACGTGTGGCAGGCCAAGTGGCGGCACATAAAGTGGGCTAATTAGGCCAATACCTGAAAGTCGATTTTTCTTATTTAATGTTGGAGACTCGCTGTGGAAACGATCACTCGATTAGTTGAAAAAGGCACGGCATGGGCAATCACCCAAAGACAAAACCGTGTGCCTTATCAAGCCGAAAATCCATTTTTGGCGGGTGCTTTTGCGCCATTAAAAGAAGAATATACTGAAACAGAATTACAGGTCACAGGCACTATCCCTCAAGAGTTAACGGGCTTATTACTGCGTATTGGCCCTAACCCTCAACACGTTGCTAATCCTGCTACCTATAACTGGTTTCTAGGTGATGGCATGGTACATGGTTTGCGTCTGCAAGAGGGTAAAGCACAATGGTATCGTAACCGTTATATTGGTACGGATAGTATCAATACTAAACGCGGATTACCGCTTGTTGACGGTGCTCGCCGTGGTATTTTTGATACGGTCAATACCAATATTATTGGTCATCAAGGCAAATTATGGGCATTGGTTGAGGCGGGTTCATATCCTGCACAACTCGATAATCAGTTGAATACCGTCAAAATGGGTTTGTTTGACAGTGATATCAACAGTAGCTTTACGGCGCATCCTCATGTTGACCCTGATACAGGCGAAATGCACGCTATTTGTTATGATGGTTTACTGCATCGACGTATCAATTATTTGGTTATTGGCACCGATGGCCAAGTTAAACGTCAGGTCACGATTCCATTAACGCATGGGCCAATGATTCATGATTGCGCCATCACCAAAAATAATGTGGTGATTTTGGATTTACCCGTGCATTTTTCAGTAAAGACAGCACTCGCTGGCGGTGGATTACCTTACGCATGGGACGAAAAACAGCCTGCTCGTATTGGTTTATTGCCTCGTCACGGCCAAGCAGACGATATGCGCTGGTTTGACGTTGACCCTTGTTATTGCTTTCATATTTGTAATGCCTTTGAAGAAAGTAACGGCGATACCATTGTTGATTTAGTGGTACATGGCCGTACATTTTATCGTTCATTACAAGGGCCAGAAGCTGAAAATATTAAGTTTGAACGTTGGTTATTACCTGCTAATGGTAGCCGCGTTCAACGTAAAGTCATTTCACTTGAGGCACAAGAATTTCCACGATTTGATGAGCGTTTAACGGGTAAATCCTATCGTTATGCTTATGCGGTTGGCATTGCTGCCAGCGATGAAGTGCCACAGCCTAATGCGTTATTTCGTCATGATTTACAGACGGGCGAAACGATAAAGCATGACTATGGCGCAAATTATGTGACGGGCGAGGTCGTTTTTGTGCCGAGCCATGCAAATAGTGCAGAAGATGAAGGTTGGTTGATGTCGTATGTTCATAATTTAGTGTGCGGCACCAGTCGAGTGGTGATTTTAGATGCCAAAAAACTTGGGCAAACGCCACAAGCCATTATTGAACTGCCAGTGCGTGTACCGCTAGGGTTTCACGGTAATTGGGTGGCGGACGCTTCTTAGAAAATCAGTGCTTCGACTCCGCTCAGCCAACGCTTAATCGCTCTCTGAGCGGAGTCGAAGGGTTATTTACGCAAAAATCGATAGTCCCTAGACAACTGTATAAAAACTTATTGACACCGATAGGTTGTTTGTATAACGTCCGTTTACCTAACGATCGTTTTTTTATTGGTGTGTTGGCTGATAGATCACTCGCATTGACACCGTTGAGTCTTCTGCGCCTATACTGTTCATCAGTTTTTTGAGGATATTTCAATGAATGCTATGCCCCATGTCTTTGATGGCGCTGTCCATTTGCCCAACAACGCCAGCAATTTACCGACAGCGTGTTCATTGTGTTCACATAATTGTGGTTTACGGGTGGATGTTGAAGATAACAAAATCGTGGCTGTGCGTGCCGATGACGCGCATCCATCTACTAAAGGCTATTCCTGCAATAAAGCTTACGCCATTGCCAACTATGTTAATCATGCCCAACGTGTTCAATATCCCTTAAAAAAACGTCCTGACGGCACATTTGAGCGCATCAGTTGGGAAACAGCCATTAGCGAAATCGCCACCAAACTTAACCATATCCGTCAAAATCATGCCCCACGAGCCATTGCCTTTGCAGGATTGGGCGGGCAGGGTAACCATTCGGCTGGCTTTGGCGCAATTCCCTTAATGTATGGTATTGGCACGCCAATGGTGTTTACTGCCTTAGCGCAAGAAAAAACCCAACATTGGCTTAACGACCGCCGTATGATTCGTGGCACTCACGATATTTATCTCGTACCCGATAAGCACAATGCCAAATTTATGTTGTTAATTGGCACCAATCCGCACATTAGCAATCAAGGTAGTAATCCTAAAGAAGCACTTAAAGATATCTTTCGTGATGAGCAACGGCGCATGGTTGCCGTTGACCCTCGTATCACCGAAACCACGCGTTTAGCGGATAGACATTTACGCATTAAACCTGCCAAAGACTTGTATTTTTTGTTAGCTCTGGCAGGTATTTTGGTGCAAGAAAATTTGGTTGATAGCCATTTTATCAATACAAAAACCGAAGGTTATGAAAAACTAGCAACGATTTTTGAGCGCATTAATATTGCTGAAATGGCCGAACGTTGTGGCTTGAGCGAAGAAGATATTCGTGCCACTGCTCGTGAGTTTGGCCAAACCAAACCCGCCACCATTGCCTTTGATTTAGGTATAGAACACTCGTCGTTTAATACCCTGACTTCGTACATGGTTCGCGTATTATTAATTATGACAGGAAATTATGGGCGTAAAGGGGGCAATTTTTTTGTCCAATTGTTTGGCCCTAAAATGCCTTATTTCAAAGAAATGACCAAAGCATTAGAGTCCTCTATTGAAGGCATTCCTGCGGTGTTGCCTATTCCACAATTTCCACCTGCAATTATCCCCGAAGAAATCCTATCATCACATCCTGACCGTATACGAGCATTGATTTGTGACGGTACAAATCCTTTAGCCAGTTACCCTGATACTGGTCGGTTTAGAGAGGCATTTGCCAAGTTGGATTTATTAGTGGTGATTGACCCTGCCATGAGCGAAACAGCACAAGTGGCTGATTATGTATTACCCGCGCCCGCAGGTTATGAAAAGTGGGAATTTTCGATTTTCCCTAAAGATATTATCGCGCCACAGGTTCGTCCACCTGTGGTTAATCCTTTGGGTGAAGCCTTGCCCGAAGTGGAGATATATTATCGTTTAGCACGAGCAATGGGTATTGTCGGCGCTGCGCCGAAAGCCTTACATAAACTGGCTAAAAGTGCGCGGACAACATGGGGCGCACCTGCCTATTTAGCTGCCGTTAATAGTTACGCTTTAGCGAGTAGTAAGCTAGAAAGTGTCGGTTCAGTGATCGCACGTTCGGCATATTTAACCTATGAAACACTGGGCGCAACTCTACCAAATCCTATGCTGACTTACATTTGGTTAAGTGCTTTAGGTTATGCCACCACACGCCGCGATCAAATTGAACGTGCATTACCTGAAACGAAAAAAATCCGTAACCCGTTTGCGTTAACGGAGTTTATCTTTAAGAAATTGCTCGACCATCCCGAAGGCGTGTTGTTGGGGCATTATGAGATGGAGAAAAACTTTGAAGCGAACTGTGGTAACAAGAATGGCAAAGTCAAAATGTATTTTGACGATTTTGCCCAAGATATTAGTCGGTTGTTGTTAAAAGACAGTGAGCCACACGATCCACAATATCCCTTTATTTTGAATGGTGGCTTACGCACAGGTTTTACCGCCAATACCATTATGCGTGACCCCAGTTGGCGTAAAGGTAGAGCGATTCATGCCTCGTTGTATATGTCCGAAGCTGATGCTGCCGCTTTAGAAGCTAAAGAGGGCGAGTTAATGCGAATTACCTCTAAGCGAGCCTCCATTACAGCGCCATTAAAAATCGACAAAAACACACTCGCGGGACATTTGCATTTGCCGAATATTTTGGGGCAAAACTATCCAGACCCTGTTACTGGCGAGTTAAAGCCAACGGGGGTGTCGATTAATGAATTGGTCGATGCGATGGACAGAGACCCTTATACCGCGTGTCCACATACTAAACGGATTCGCTGTAAAGTGGAGCGAGTAGCAGGGATTGTTGCGTAGTTGAGCTACTGAAAACGTGACAGAAAAGCCTAGCACAGTGCTAGGCTTTTTATTTCTGGATTCTAGCGTTGAAAGGACGTGTTAAATGTCATCACCTTCCAAAGCCGCTAATGCTTCTTCTTCCGAAGCGGCGGCAGGTGCAGGCACAGCCAACAATCGACTACGAATTTCCGCTTCAATCACGCCTGCAACGGCAGGATTTTCCTCAAAGTATTTACACGCATTCGCTTTACCTTGGCCAATTTTATTGCCTTGATAGGCGTACCAAGAACCTGATTTTTGAATGATACTTTGGTCAACACCCAAGTCAACCAATTCGCCTAAGCGATTAATCCCTTGGCCGTACATAATTTGGAATAAGGCTTCGCGGAACGGCGGTGCAACTTTGTTTTTAACTACTTTGACTTTGGTTTCTGAACCTACTACGGTTTCGTCTTTGTCGTCACCCACTTTTTCTTTTACCGCACCCACACGACGAATATCCAAGCGCACAGACGCGTAAAACTTCAACGCATTACCGCCAGTTGTTGTTTCTGGGCTGCCAAACATGACACCAATTTTCATCCGTAATTGGTTAATGAAAATCACTAAACAGTTGGTACGTTTGGCATTCCCTGTAATTTTACGTAAGGCTTGGCTCATCAAACGTGCTTGTAAGCCCATGTGTGAGTCACCCATATCGCCTTCAATTTCGGCTTTAGGTGTCAGTGCTGCTACGGAGTCGATGACAATGACATCGACTGCACCCGAGCGCACTAACATATCGGCAATTTCAAGACCTTGTTCACCATTATCGGGTTGAGTCACTAATAGGTTATCGGTGTCCACGCCTAATTTACGTGCATAAGCAGGATCTAGTGCATGCTCAGCATCAATAAAGGCTGCTGTACCACCTTGACGTTGACACTCGGCAATCACTTGTAATGTTAATGTTGTTTTACCCGAAGATTCTGGGCCGTAAATTTCAACAATACGTCCTTTAGGCAAGCCGCCAATACCTAAGGCAATATCTAAGCCTAAAGAGCCTGTTGAAATTGCGCCAATGACTTCGGCTGTATGATCGCCAAGGCGCATAACGGTATTTTTGCCAAACTGTTTTTCGATTTGTGCCAATGCTACGCCAAGGGCTTTACGTTTGTTGTCATCCATTTTTACTCTCCTACAGAAGGTGTTTGTGTTGGTGTGGATATATTGGCAGGTTCAAAGGCGGCTGGCTAGTAGTCAAGAAATGTCGTGCGTCATAAATCGTCGTTGTGGCTGTATCATGCTACAAATAAAAGCGTTAAAAATAAGTAATATGCACTATGATTAATGTTAGGGAATACGTTTTTTTGGAGCAGAAAATGTTAAAAGTTTTGAGCCCTTTGTGTATGGTTTTACTATTAGCAGGTTGTGGCGGTGGTGACAGTGAACCAATGCCAACGCCAACGCCAACGCCAACGCCAACGCCAACGCCAACGCCAACAATACAAACACAAAGCGGTTCTCAGCTTCAAGCATCTTTTGACAAACAGGCGGGCATGTTGACATTGGAATGGCAAGATATTGCTACTACTGAACTCGGCTATAGAGTGGAGCAAAAAGTAGAGTCAGTTGTTGCTGCGGTGACTTCTTCATGGGTTGTAGTGGAAGATTTGCCTGCTTATGATGGGCAAGGTCAAAAAGTGACATGGAAAAAACCGATGACATCTAAAGGTGAATATCGCGTTTTAGTGAAATTACCAGACCAAAATAAAGTGCTATTGACGGCAGGTAGTGCAGAGTCTTTGATGGTTTCACCTGATGTACAAGCTTCTATTATTTTTTCGCAGCAAGAGCCTGTGCGTGGTGATGTCAATTTAAGCGTTCAGGTTACAGGCGTAACACCAGTCTCGGTTAAATATTATAACGATTTGTTTGCAGTGGGAGTGGCTAAGATAAGCCCTAATTTTATGCTTGCTTGGCTTGCTAGTAGAGAAACGGATGGTGTCCATCAAATTCTCGCTCAAATAGAAGTTTCGCCCAATAATTACGTGCTAATACAACGACAAGTACAGATAGATAACCCTAATTTGTCTTTGAGAGACATCACGCTTAATCAGACGTTAAATAGCTTACGTGTTGGGACTCAAGCGACATCGAGTGCAGGAGTCAAAAAATTACAACTTTTTATCGATAATCAGCCATTCACGGTAATAACAAGTCCTAAGCGTTGTGAGGACCCCAGTTGTTCTCCTTATGAGTGGAATATTAGCTTAGATCAGTTTGGCTTTGGTAATCATGAAATAAAAATCAAAGCAGAAGATAACTCAGGTGAAATAGCGGAAAAAACGACCACTTTTCTAAAAAATGCACAGCCACAACTGCTATTAACTCAGCCAATAGATGGCCAAATTATTGGCAATACATTTCAGATTGCGGGTTCAATTACGGATGACGAAGCTGATCCTTTATTGGTGATTAGCTTGCGTGATTTAGAAATATATCGAGGTGTAGGTAAACAGTTTTCGACCAATTTTGATATGCCATCATTGCCGTTTGGCACTTATACCTTGACGTTCTCGATAACACCAAAAACAGGAAGCATCGTCACTAAAACGGTACAGGTTAATTATCAATCGCTGACCACGACTGTCCCAGAGTATGTGTATGGTTTAGGTGAAGGTAATTACATACAGGACGTTAATCAAAATAATATCTTGTTTGCCGATGGTAATACAGGGAATGTATTTTTATATCAGTCGTCAACAGCACAAAAAAAATTGGTTATCGAAAAAAGTAAAGTAGATTACTTACAAGTCAAACAAGTCGTTGGTAGCAGGGTTTTATTGTTAGGACAAGATATTGTTTCTAAACAATACCAAGTCTATTTGTGGGATAACGGCACACTGAAAAACATCTCTGAAATATCGGGCGATAATAAATTATCTGGTGGTTATCAAGAGCATCCAGTGATGAATGGTAGCTGGATAGTCTGGTCTTCTGGAGGTTCTCAACGTTACCACCTGTACAATGTAGATACTCAAGAAAATCATATTATTGCTAAGCCAAGTGATTCCCCGTACATAGGCAATTGGAATTATAGCTTGGCAGTTTTAGCCGATACCGTTCGTTTTTATACATGGGCGCAAACGGGTACTTTTGGTGAAAACTCTCATTTTGATATTTTTCAATATGATACAAAGAGTAAAGAAACTACACGCCTTACCAATAATGGACTACTTAATATTTATCCACAGGCCAGTAAAACGCGCATTGCATGGCAACAAACGCCCAACTCTCAAGGTAATAAAGCACCTTATTCTTTAGTTGTTGCCTCTGTTGATAATCCATTAAGTCAGCAGATATTAAGCACTGTCATGAAGCGTTTTTGGTTGGTTGATAATTTATTAGTATGGGAAGATGCAATCGGTAGCCAAACGTCAATTAATATCAATGACGGCGTGAGTCAATACAGCTTGCCTGTAGGTAACATATACGCTATGGCTGGTGATGGTAAGGTGATTTACAGCAAAAGTAATGGCACATGGGTTTGGCAAGCGAACAAAGAGCCATATCAATTATTTGCTTTTTATATTAACGAACCCAAATTTGATGACGCAACAGGTATGCTTTATTTCACGACAGGTACAGCACACAGTTTGTATCGTATAAAATTGCCATAGCAACGGGCGATTTTGTCAAAAATCCGCTACTATCTCGCCCCTTATTGCAGGGGCTTTTTTATGACGACGCTCGCCGACCACACACCGATGATGCAGCAATATTTGCGCATTAAAGCCGAACATCCACAGGCGTTATTGTTTTATCGCATGGGCGATTTTTATGAGTTGTTTTTTGACGATGCCCGTAAAGCCGCACGATTATTAGACATCACCTTAACCTATCGTGGTAAAACCGCAGGCACACCGATTCCGATGGCAGGTGTGCCGTTCCATGCAGTTGAAGGCTATTTGGCTAAATTAGTGAAGCTTGGCGAAGCAGTGGTGATTGTTGAGCAAGTGGGTGATCCCGCGACCAGCAAAGGGCCTGTTGAGCGACAAGTGGCACGTATTCTTACCCCCGGCACCGTCACCGATGAAGCGTTGTTAGATGCCAAGCAAGAAGTGTTATTGTTATCGTTGCATGTCTATCAACAAACATTAGGTTTAGCAGTTTTAGAAATTAGCAGTGGTCGTTTTAGCGTTTTATCCTGTGAATTAACCCGTGAAGCGTTAGCCGCAGAAATCGCCCGTTTAAATCCTGCCGAACTATTAATTGCCGATGACTCGCCCATCTTAGAGTGGCTAGATAGTCGTCCCATTACCAAGCGTCAGCCGTGGGAATTTGTCTTAGAAACGGCAAATCATGTGTTATGTCAGCAATTTCAAGTGAAAGATTTACAAGGCTTTGGCTGTCAAGACTTACCTGCCGCCGTGATTGCCGCAGGCGCGTTATTACAATATGCCCGTGATACCCAACGTAGTGCTTTACCTCATTTACAAGGCCTTCGTGTTGAGCAAGCCTCTGATTTTATTTATTTAGATGCCGCCACGCGCCGAAATTTAGAGTTAACACAAACCTTAGCAGGTGAGTTTCAATATAGCTTGGCATGGGTGTTAGATACCTGTCAAACACCAATGGGAAGTCGTTTATTAAGACGTTGGTTGCATCAGCCTTTGCGTCATAAATCCACATTGTGGGCACGACAACAGGCTATTACGGAACTCAGCGAAGATTATCGTTACGAAACCCTACAAAGTCATCTCCAAGCCATTGGTGATTGCGAGCGTATTTTGGCGCGAGTGGCCTTGAAAACAGCTCGACCACGCGACTTGAGCCGATTACGTGAAGTATTTGCTGAGTTACCTCACTTGCAGCAAGCAATGGCGATTTTACAAACGCCCAAACTTCGTGCATTAGCTGAACATATTAGTGAGTTTCCTGTTTTACATGATTTATTGGTGCGTGCCATTATTGACAACCCACCTGTTGTTATTCGTGAAGGTGGTGTCTTAGCGGAAGGCTTTGATGCAGAGTTAGACGAGTTACGCGCCATTAGTACCAATGCAGGCGATTATTTACTACAACTCGAAATGAAAGAGCGGGAAGCGACAGGCATTGCCAATCTTAAAATCGGTTATAACCGTGTCAGTGGCTATTACATCGAACTGTCACGCGCTCAGGCCGATAACGCACCTGCCCATTTTATTCGTCGGCAAACCCTCAAAAATGCTGAGCGTTTTATCACCCCCGAATTAAAAGTTTTTGAAGACAAAGCCTTATCAGCATCGTCTCGTGCGTTGGCACGAGAAAAATTTTTGTATGAGCAATTATTACAAGACTTGTTGCAGCATCTCGCACCACTACAACAAATGAGTTTAGCGTTAGCTGAGCTAGATGTGTTAGTTGCCTTGACCGATAGGGCACACCATCTGAATTGGGTGCAGCCAGAGTTGGTTGACGACATCACGATAGATATTCAACAAGGCCGCCATCCTGTTGTTGAACAAGTATTAAATGCGGCCTTTACGCCCAATGACACGCTACTCAATTTACAACAGCGGATGTTAATTATTACAGGGCCAAATATGGGTGGTAAGTCCACGTTTATGCGGCAAACCGCGTTAATAGTCTTGTTGGCACATATTGGCAGTTTTGTTCCTGCTCAGGCCGCGACCATTGGTAATATTGACCGCATTTTTACCCGTATTGGTTCGGCAGATGATTTAGCGGGTGGACGCTCAACATTTATGGTGGAAATGACAGAAACCGCCAATATCTTACAAAATGCCACTGCTCACAGTTTGGTGTTAATGGATGAGGTCGGACGTGGTACCAGCACCTTTGATGGTTTGGCTTTAGCATGGGCAGCCGCTGTACACTTGGCACAACAGATTAAAGCGTTAACTTTATTTGCGACCCATTATTTTGAGCTAACCAGTTTGCCCGAACATTATGTCGGGGTAAAAAATGTGCATGTTGCCGCCAGTGATTATGGCGACCATTTAGTGTTTTTACATCGCATGAGTGAAGGAGCAGCAAGTAAAAGCTTTGGTTTGCAAGTTGCTAAATTAGCGGGTGTGCCAATGGCAGTTATTCATGCTGCGCAACATAAACTGCATGAGCTAGAACAAAGCCCAACCGCTAAAAAAGCCAAAAACAAACCTGCACCGATGCAAGCGGGCTTGTTTTCAGAACCAGAAGTGATTGAGCGTATCGTCGAGCGAGTGGTGGAAACCCCCAGAGTGAGTGTCGTTGAGCAAGCATTACAGGCTATTAATGTCGATAATTTAACACCACGCGCCGCTTTACAGCACTTATATGACTTACAAGCTTTATTGATGGATAGATGATGGATTAGGGCATGACAACAAAGGCGAAGAAAGTTTAGAATAGACAATCTGACATTATTATTTAACGAGGCAGGACAACATGGCATTTGTCGTTACCGAAAACTGTATTAAATGCAAATATCAAGACTGTATCGAAGTGTGCCCTGTAGATTGTTTCTACGAAGGTCCTAACTTCTTGGCTATTCATCCCGATGAATGTATTGATTGCGCATTGTGTGAGCCAGAATGCCCAGCTAATGCCATTTTCTCCGAAGATGAAGTGCCTAAAGGCCAAGAAAAATTCATTAAGTTGAATGCTGAATTGGCAGAAATCTGGCCAAACATCACCGAAAAAGGCGAAGCCCCAGCGGATGCTAAAGAGTGGGATGGCGTAGAAGGTAAAATGCAATATTTAGAGCGTTAATCGTTTCTGAGTAAAGTATGAGTTGAAAAAGCCGCTATTGATTAGCGGTTTTTTTATGCGCGCTACGAGTGAGTGACGATGAAGCTCAAAGGCGAAAGTTGGTTTTTATTGAATAGTAAGCGGGGTAAAATAATGACTGACAAAGAATTTGCACGACGATAGGTTGTGTAGAAAATACAAACCCCAGAAACACAAGCGGGGCAGATAATCTGCCCCGATTTGTATCCATCCGCTGCTTCCATACACGTCCTAGTGTCTCCATTCCTTATCCATTTCTGCTTCTCAGCAACATTCCCTTTCCTGTATCCATTGACGCGTCCTGTCGAATCCTTAGCGTTATCCTCACGCTTCCTTTTGTGTTTCCTACACTACTAGCATCCTGCCAATCCTGACGGCCTTGTTGCGTTCATCCAGAACGTCTTGTCCAGTAATCCTGCAACTGCCTTGTTGACGTAATCATAACAGAAATTAGAATTAGCACAAGGTACACTAAGGCACGAAAAATAGCATGCTCATTTTTTTGAGCCTGTAAATTGAGTTTATATTTTATTGAAATCAATAGGTTAGTTATTTTCAATTGAAATAATAGCTGTTTTCGACATGAAATTGTAGAGAATGACCTACATGCTTTGTAGGATTTTTCCTACACGCAATAGCGTAAATAGGTGAGTTACATATTCACTGTGATTAAGAAAAAGAAAACCAACACGCTATAACAAAAACCAACAGTACAAATGAGATTTTCAGCGTACCTTTAGAGCATCACCGACGGACATCTTTTGTCGAGGTGTTGAGCATTATAAAAACAAATAATCAATGAACATCTTATCAAGCATTCAACATTTTGCGTTTAAATCATCACTATCTGTGGATGTGAAATTATGTCAAAAGTGAGGGCGTAACATGAGGGTGAGCTGGCCTCTTTGTCACTTAATAGCCGCCATGACGGCATTTTGCGCTCAGAATGTGCTTGCTGAGGGCGAGCAGCCCATTAAACACCATTATTTATTGTCTATTAATTTAGCCCCTGCGGCGTGCATTTTACATCCTGAACGGCGAGAGTTACGTCAATGTCAGGAGGGCTATTCTATTATTGTTCATGGCTTGTGGACTGAAAAAACAAAATCATCACCTGATAAAGTGCAAGAGATTTGTTCTGAGAAACCGCCAGAGTTATCACCTGTCCAACAACGTGTTCTAGAAAAGCTGATGCCAGATGAGGATGCACGTAACAAAGCATGGCAAAAATACGGTGCTTGTATGGGATTATCAGCACAAGATTATTTTCGCACGATTACGGCTTATACCAATAAGTTAAAATTGCCAGAAACATTTAAAGAAGAAGGTTCAGATCGTCTTGTTGAGCGTGATGAGTTACTTGCACAAATCTTAAAGTTAAATGCAGGATTAACAGACAAAGGTGTGTATTTGCGCTGTCAAAGCAATCAAGAAAAAACATTTCTGACCGAAGTACGTGTTTGTTATGACAAGTTGGGTCAGTTTATAGACTGTAAAAATTTTAAGCCCAATTGTCCTGAGACGATGACCTTACGGAAAGTTAAATAAGTAGGACTTACACATCGCACCGCGATAACTGCGTAAGTCCTAATAAAGTTAAAAAAACGGACAGGCTTCGACTCCGCTCAGCCAGCGTGTAAATTGTTCCCTGAGCGGAGTCGAAGAAGTATCAACAGATACTCATGAGTTAACGCGCCTGAAAATGGCGAGTGTGTAATAATTTTCCGTCTATCCATGTGCTTTTCGCCAATTTTCCCATATTGATGGCGCTAAACGTTAAGCTGTCTTTAAGGTCATGCCACTCACTGACTTGTCTAGGCAGTTTTAGTAGGTTGAAGTTGGCCTGAAAAACGCCTTCTTTAGCGGCAATTAAACTGGGGCTGGCAAGTGCGTGAGATTTGAACAATAAAAAGCCTACGTCGCCAAAGCTCATTAAACTGGGAATAGGTAAGGGCTTAAAGTTATTTAAGTCACGTTTTTGGCGAGCGCGATTCAGATTTTTGGCGATGAGCGCACCCATAGGCAGGGCGTGATATGCTTGTTTTTCTAAACTTGTAGGGAATGCGGCGGCATCTCCTGCTAACCAAATATGTTCATCTACGAGTGATTGTAAATTGGCGTTGACTGGCGCGTATTGACGTTCTGGTGCGAGTCCCGCTTCACTTAATAAAGGGTGAGGAATTGCGCCTGCACACCATAAGGTGACACGACTGGATAAAATGTCGCCGTTGTCTAAAATGACGCTATCTTTGGTGACTTCCTTGACTTGACGACCCGTATGCCATTGAATGTTTAACTCACGACTGAGTTCTTTTAGATAGTCACTCATGCCTTGAAATTGTGGCATGATCGTTTCTTGAGCCTCAATCACGTGTAATTGAAAACGCCATTGTCGGCGATAACGACGAATGATTTCACCTAACACTTCTAAGCCTTCAATACTTGCACCAACCAACACGACAGGTCGTTCAGGTAGGCTTAAGCTATCAAGACGTTGGAGTTGTAGGGCGGCTCGTTCAGCCTCATTCACTGAACCAAACGGTAAGGCGTATTGACGCGCACCTTTGATTTTATCAATCAAACTCATGTTACCAATGGTGATCACCAAATCATCGTACGCCAACCATTGTCCAGACGATAGTTGCACGCGTTGTTGTGTCTTATCAATGACGGTAACGGTCTCTTGTAAAAAAGTATGGCCAGCTCGCTCAATCAATAATTGTCGGTTATGGCGTAATTGGTCGGCTTTTTTATGTCGAGAGATTAATTCATGAATATGAGGTAGCCATTCGAAATCAGTACTCGGGTCAATCACGGTGACATCAAAATATTTGCTGGATAAAGCCCGTGCAGTACTGAGTCCCGCAAAGTTTCCACCTATAATTAAAATATGTTTTCGTGATGCTAGGGTCATGATGCGTGTTCCAAGAAGTGAATGAAGTCTCAAAGTTCAATCTCCATCAATGGTAGTCATAGGAATGACCTCGTAAAGATGGTATTTTGCGGTAGGTTCTCTAAGACTAAAAAGTGTAAGAAACATGGCGACAGATTACTGTAAATATCATCCGTTAACTACAGCAACATGGCATTGTCCCGCATGTCATATCAGTGTTTGTGATGATTGCACACATATCACAGGCGAAATGGAGAACGTTCCCAATTGTTTGATTTGCAATCAGCCGCTAACATCAATTAGCCACAATTCAGCGATTGCACCATTTTGGCAGCATTATACGGATTTTATGCGTTTGCCTTTTAATCTATTGGGAGTTTTGTGCTTACTATTATTGATGATCTTGCCAACCATTGCCCCAGAGACGATGTTATTACCCTTAGCAGGTGGGTCTTATTTTGTGTTGGCAATCTATGGATGGGGATTGTTACAGCATACAGCGACGGGCAGCTTAAAATATCCAACCTTAAAAAATATTAGTACGGCGATTAATCGCTTGTCTTTAGAAGTCAGTGTGGCGATTGCTGTCGTTTTAGTGTTGTTGGGACTCTTAGCGGTTAAATCTATGGCTGGCGCGATTGCGGTTAGTACGCTATTGATCGCTTTAGCACCTGTAATGTTGATGGCTGTTGTGATTGATAAATCTATCAGTTCGTTATTTCAGTATCATGCGTGGCGACATATTTGGATGGCGATGCAGCTTGCCTATGTGCCATTAACAGGGATTGTCTTTGTCTTGGTCGTGACTACTTATGCCGTCACTAATTTGATGGCTGACATTTTACCTGTGGACGGTTTACAGGGCTTAAAGCTGGGACTTTATGGTTATAGTTTATGGGTGATGATGTCGGTGACGGGTTACGCACTGTTTCAATTTCAAAAGCCTTTGCATTTTGAAGTGTTAGGCAAAAAAAATAAAAAACGGGTGGTGAATCGTAAACTTGACAATCAAGCGGCACGTTTAGAAGTCTATCTTAAAGAAGGTTTATATGACCGTGCGGCCGCGTTGATGAAAGTCGTTGCTGAAAAACAAAAGAAAAATCCTGAAATTCAAGAGCGTTACTATCAGTTATTAGTGTTTATGCAGGATAAAGAGCAAATTCCGTATCAAGCAACCAGTTATTTAGAGGCTTTATTAGAGACAGGGCAGCAGGCTTTAGCATTACAAGTGTTAATTAAATTGCAGTTTTTAATTCCTGATTTTCGTCCACAAACGCCTGATATGTGTTTTGAGTTGGCTAAAGCGTGTGCCGAGCAAAAAGACTTTCCGCGTGCGGTGAGTTTATTAAAGGACATGCATAAAGATTCTCCGCATTATGCAAATTTGCCCGAGGCGTATTTGTTATTAGCGAAACTGCTTTACGATAAGCAGAATGAAAAGCATGAAGCCTTAGAGATATTGGAATATTTAGTTTTACGTTTTAAAAAGCATCCTCGTTATGCCGTGATGGAGCATTTTTGGCGGCAGTTAGGTGGCAAACCGAAAAATGATTTTATGGATTAGGGGCTATTGAACATAGGTGAGTTGACGAGGCTTTTGAGTTAGCGGCCTAAAAGGTTCACGACCCACAACTCTGCTCAGCCAACGGAAAAACGCTTCCTGAGCGGAGTCGAAGGGGTAATTTGAGCTCAGTGTTTAAAAAGTCCCAATCAGAACTGCTCATGAGATGAGGACTTACGCATCGCACCGCGATTAACGCGTTTTGTGAACATAAAGCTGCCTAAAGCGGCTGAAATGTGAACAAATAAGCGCTAACCGCATAAGTCCTAAGATGAAGACTTCACACCTTCAGTCGCGATGCGTTGATAGTATTCAGCGCGTTTTTCTTGCTGTTGAGCCGCGAATGCTTGGCTAAGTGCTAATGCTGCTTTTTTTAATAGCGTTGATGAGCGTTTAGATTCCATGCTGCGTTTAAAAATTTCTTCGGCTTCTTTGAACGCTTGAATACGAGCAAAGCGCATGGCCAACTGTAAGCAAGTATCTGAATCTAAGGCGACAAATGTCTTACTGCGTCGCTTGTAATCATTATAAATATTCAAGACTAAGTGATTAGCGGCTGGTTGATTGGGCAAGGCAAAAAGTCCACAAGCTAATTCCTCAAACTCTAACTCCAACGGCTTGAATTTTAACAAGTGATAGCAATGCTCTAAAATACGTTTGTCTTGGGGATATTTTTCGGCGAGTTCGCGTAGTTGGCGTTCAGCCGCAGAAAATTGCATTTGGCTGATTTTTAGCAGTGCGCTATGAAGTTCGTGTCGATACAATTCATCAGCAGGCATTTCCTCATGAATAATTAGCTGTTGTTCTTCTTCGATGTGGTTATCTTGGCTGAACCAGCGGCGATAGGCAATACAAACAACAATGCCACTGACAAAAGCGGCTACCAAACCAATAACAAGTCCTATATCGAACTGACTGTTTAAAAAGGTGAGTGCGGCTAGCATAATAAATAGACCTAAGAATATCCATCCGCCTAGCTTTGTTGTTGTTCCTAACACTGTCAGGCTGTTGGCATGTCGAAAACACATAAAGGCCAAACCCAATACCCCTGAAATAGCACCCGTACTGCCGATAAGCGGGGTAACACTGTGCAAATGGGTAATGCTAAATGAGATGCCTGCACATAAACTGCCGACTAACCATGCCGAAAGTAACGCTCCGCTACCCATCGCCCATTCAATCACCATGCCGACTAACAGCAGTAACATCGCTGACGCTAAAACATTGAGTGAGTTGTTGTCGAGAAAAGCATAAGTAAAATAGGTAATAGGGCGAAAACGTTGTGGGTCTAAGCCTAAAACAACAGAACGTAAGTGGTCACGTTCTTGATTGAATTGTTGGCGGTCTTGTTGCCATTGTGAGAATACGTCTGGGTCTAAAAAGTCTTGGCCATTAGCACTAATGCTGTCGCTAAAGTCACGATCAAAACCGAGTTGTTCGACTAAGACATGGTCTTCATGTTGTTCGTAGGCTATTTTTAGTTTTTCTAAGGTCGCCGTTTGTTGACTTTGTAATAAATGCGTGGGGTAAAGTGGCCATTCTACTTTGAGTAAATGCTGTGGATAGAAGTCATTGATAAACTTCATTCGCTCATTATCGCTCGGGGTTAGCCACGCAAACAAAACCAACAATAAAGCCGCCAATCCCAAACTTAAACGGGGTGGTTGACGATAATCAAAGGGTTTATCTGTAGGTGCAAGTAACATAATTTGACTTCTATATACTGTGATGAAGTAGTTAATGACCAACAATAAACGTAATACCAACCAACACTAATAAACAGGCAAATAACTTTTTAAGTGTATCTGCTGGTAAACGGTGTGCCAATGTTGCCCCTAAACGGGCAAAAACTAAACTGGTGATACTAATACCAACAAACGCAGGTAAATAGACAAAACCGATTGCGCCTGATGGTAATAAGGTTTCGTGCCATCCCGCATACATAAAACCCACTGCACCTGCTAATGCAATCGGTAAGCCACAAGCCGAGGCACTAGCCACCGCATTGGCCATGCCGACACCATGTAAGGTTAAATACGGTACGGTGAACGTGCCACCACCAATGCCAAAAATGGCAGAAGCGACACCAATCCCTCCACCTGCCGCTGCTAATCCTGCAGAATTAGGTAGAGGCATATCGCCTAGTTTACCCTTCCAGCCTGTAAACATTTGTGCGGCAGTTAATAAAGCGAAACATCCGATAATCATTTCTAACTGGCGAGCGGGAATAGCATGGGCGATTTGTGCGCCAATTAATGAGCCGATGAGTAAGCCGATGGCTAATTTTTTGACGACAGGCCACAACACCGCGCCTCGTTGATGATGTGTCCATGCGGCACTGATCGAGGTAACAGTAATGGTTGCTAATGATGTGCCAATAGCCAAATGAGTCAAAATAGTCGGGCTGAGTCCTTGAGCGGTAAAACTAAAAACGAGAACGGGCACAATCACCATCCCACCGCCAACACCAAATAAACCTGCAACAAAGCCTGAGAAACAACCAATCAATAAATACAGCAGTATGTAATCCATCAAGACGCAACCATAGGTTAAAAAGAGTATCGGACAGAGTGGGAAAATACAAAAAACATCATAAACCGCACAAAACCTATTATATTCTAACGGAAAGTTTTCACTTTTAATGTGTAGCATTACTCTCGCCAGCTTTCCGCCAGCCACTTTTCTATTATCAAGCTCAATTTGACTTAGCCCAATGCTAAGTAATTATCAAATGGTCGTGATGTTATGACTTGTTTTATTTATGCTCGAACCTTGTTAGCCAGTGTGCTGTTGTCTGGCGGTTTGTCTGTTAGTGCGACGGAATATAATCCCTCATGCCAAGCCGTATTACCCGCGATGAACCTAAGTCTTGATGCGGCAATCAGTTATGGCTTATGTCAAAACCCGAATACCCAAGAAATCTGGGCGCAGTTAACTGTTCAACAACAAGCATTGATGATTGCCAAAGATAGTCGCTATCCCAATCTTAGTGTGCAGGGCAGTGCCACAAGTAGCCGTTCTGATGGTAATAGCAACAATTCACTAGGCGCGCAGGCTCGACTGTCCTATGTGTTATTTGATTTTGGTCAGCGTGATGCCGAACAATGGCAAGCAGAAGCCTTGCTTACGTCGGCTCAATTTAATGTCGATACAACAGTGGCGACTTTAAGTCGAGATATTGTCAATGCCTATTTAGCTGTTCTAAAAGCACAAGGGCAAATTGAAGCCGCTCAGCAAACGTTATTGGCAACGACAAAAAGCGTCAGCAGTGCCGAAGCGCGTTATAAAGTAGGTACAGGCACGCCTTTAGATGTGTTGCAAGCGAAAGCGGCTCATGCGCAAGCACGCTTAACGCAAGTGCAAGCGAATAGTCAATTAGCCACTAGTCGTGGACAATTGGCTTTTGCGATGGGGTTAAAACCGACCTTACTACCATCAATCGCGCCTATTAAAGATATTCCTCCCGACTTAGCTTTTGCCGCTCAAGATATTGAATCTTTATTAATACAAGCAGTGGCCAATCGTTCGGAGATTAAAGCCGCGCAAGCGTCTGTCGTGGCGGCTGAAAAAGCGATTCTTTCGGCTCAATCTGCCAACAAACCAACAGTGAGTATCAGTGCGAGTACAGGTTTGCAAGAAAGCTCAGGCAATAACCAAACTTCGGGCAGTATTGGTTTAACGGTTGATGTGCCGTTTGATTTAGGTGGCGGTAAACAAGCCCGTGTTCGCCAAAGTGAAGCGCAAAAAAATGCCAAAATTGCGGCGTTGTCGCGTAGTCAACAGACCATTGAGCAGCAAGCATGGCAAGCGTTTTATAGTGCGCAATCGGCACAAGAAACCATCCGAGCCGCACAAGAAAGTTTAGACAGTAGCGACAAAGCCGCCAAAGTGGCTATTGGTCGTTATGATGCGGGTGTTGGCACCATGTTAGAGGTGCTAAACGCGCAAAGTCAGCTCGCCAATAGTCATCAACAATGGGTTGCTGCTCGTTATGATTGGTTGGTGGCGCGTACTCAATTGGCGTATGCCCTTGGTCAAAAATCCCTTCCTACTACCGAATTCACCTCCGCCGTTGAGAGTACACAACCATGAAATTATCTAAACGTTTAGTCATCTCTTTGGTGGTGGTTGTGGCTGTCGCCGTATTGTCATTTTGGGGTTATTCCACATGGAAAAAACCTGTTGATAGCCAGCGTTATCGGACATTAACACTTGGTCGTGGTGATGTTGCGCAAACCGTGAGCGCAACGGGGACATTGAATCCTGTTCGTGTCGTTAGTGTCGGTACGCAAGTATCGGGTACAGTCGAAAAGCTATATGTTGACTTCAATTCTCAAGTCAAAGAAAACCAAGTGTTGTTGGAGTTAAACACCGATTTAACCCAAGCGAAATTAGCCCAAAGTCAAGCCTCGTTAAACAGTGCTAATGCCAAGTTGGCACTATCACAAACCAAAGCCAAACGGATGCGAGAGTTGTTTCAGCAACAATATATTTCGCGTCAAGAATTAGACGATGCCGAAGCGGATGTCGTCGCCAATATGGCACAAAAAGCGCAAGTGCAAGCGCAAGTGCAAACCGATAGCATTAATGTCGCCAATACTGTGATTCGTTCGCCTGTCTCGGGTGTAGTGATTGACCGTAGCGTCGATGAAGGCCAAACCGTTGCCGCCAGTTTTCAAACGCCCACCTTAATTAAAATTGCCCAAGATTTAACGAAAATGCAAATCAATGCCAGTTTTTCCGAGGCGGATTTAGGCAAGTTAAAAACAGGGCAAACGGCCAGTTTTCGGGTTGATGCATTTCCGAATGAAAACTACCAAGGTGTTGTTCGGCAGATTCGCTTAAATCCAACCACGCAGCAAAATGTTGTCACTTATGATGTCGTCATTGATGTCGCGAATCCCGATTTAAAACTGTTACCCGGTATGACTGCTTATGTTGATATTGTTTTAGAAGAACGTAGCAATATTTTACTAGTGCCTAATGCTGCCTTACGTTTTAAACCTACCATTGCCAAAGATAAAAAAGCCGTGGCTACTAATACGGATACTGTAAAAACGGCTCGTAAAGGTGGCCGCAGTGGCATGGCGAAAGTCTATACCGTTGTTCAAGGCGAGTTGAAAGACATTAAATTCAAAACAGGCATTAGTGATGGCAAATTTACTGAAGTATTGGGTAGTGAGCTGAAAGAAGGAACGTCTGTTGTCGTCAGTGATAGCCAAAGCACTACCGCCAAAGCCGTTCCAATGCGAGGCTTGTAATGACCGAAACTCTTATTGAAGTACGCGAATTAGCAAAAACGTATTATACCGAAGCAGGAGAAATTCCTGTATTGCATGGCATTAATATGGATATTCAGCAAGGCGAATTTGTCGCCATTATGGGTGCGTCGGGTTCTGGTAAATCCACCTTTATGAATATTTTAGGCTGTTTAGATAAAGCCAGTTCGGGCGAGTATCGTTTAGCAGGGCAAGTGGTGGCGAACTTAGACAAAGATGCGTTGGCTAAATTGCGTAACCGTGTCATTGGCTTTGTCTTTCAAGGCTTCAATTTATTATCACGGACAACCTTGGCCGATAATGTCGCCTTGCCCTTAGTGTATGCCCAAGTGGGGCGCGCAGAACGGCAACAACGAGCCGAAAAAATGCTCGAAAAAGTCGGTTTAGCGCGTTTTTTTCATCATCGTCCAAATCAAATTTCGGGTGGCCAACAGCAACGGGTCGCCATTGCTCGCGCCTTAGTCAACAATCCTACGTTAATTTTAGCCGATGAACCGACAGGCAATTTAGACACCAAAACCAGTGCCGAAGTGATGTCGTTATTTTGTCAGCTCAACGATGAAGGCATTACCGTGATTTTGGTAACTCACGAACAGGATATTGCCACATTTGCCAAACGTTTGATTCGTTTTAGTGATGGTGAAGTGGTGGAAGACATTGCCATTAGCAATAGGAGTTGGCCATGTTAAGACAAATGCTCTATGAGGCATTGGTGGCGATGTCTGCTAATCGGATGCGTAGTTTTTTAACCATGTTAGGGATGATGATTGGTGTGGCTTCGGTGGTGTTGATGTTGGCGATTGGCCAAACGGCGCGCGACTCGGTGCAAAAAACCATTGATTCGATGGGCAGTCATTTATTTATTGTCTTGGCAGGTTCGGCGAATTCGGGCGGCATACGCTCGGGCAGTGGCGCATCCAATACCTTAACCGCCAGTGATGCGACAGCGATTGCCGAATTAGACGGTGTGAACGTCACTGCACCTGTGGTTCAAGCCAAACAACAATTAGTCTATGGCGCGGCGAATTGGAATAGTGACGTTTATGGCAGTACACCCGATTATCTCATCGCTCGCGGTTGGCAAGTGGCTCAAGGTACAGCCTTTGACGATAGCGATGTACGTTCTTCACGGCGTGTAGCATTAATTGGCGCGTCGGTAGCGACGAATTTATTTGGTGATGAAAATCCCATTGGCCAGTCGATGCGGATAAATCGTACTTCATTTGATGTTGTCGGCGTTTTAGCCAGTAAAGGCCAAAGTTTAGATGGTCGCGATCAAGATGATACGGTGATTATTCCCCTGACCAGCGCGCAACGTTATTTAGCAGGCAATCGTTGGCGGAGTTCGGTGCGGATGATTTTAGTGCAAGCCACCTCTGACGAAGTGATGACCAATTTAGGCTTAGATATAGATGCTTTACTGCGCGATCGTCACAAAATTGACACCACGGCGGATGCGGATTTTTCCTTGAATAATCTGGCTGCACTGGCTGATTCCGCCGCGCAAATTGCCCGTACTATGTCGTTATTGTTGGGCGCGATTGCCTCAATTTCTCTAGTCGTGGGTGGTATTGGCATTATGAATATCATGCTCGTTTCTGTGACCGAGCGTACCCGTGAAATTGGTATTCGGATGGCGATTGGCGCGCGTCAACGTGATGTCTTAAGTCAGTTTTTGTTAGAGTCCTTGATGATTTCAATAACGGGTGGTTTGCTTGGATTAATCTTTGGCATGGCAGGGGCAAAGTTAGTTGGCTCGATTTGGTCAATGTCGGTGACTGTTTCTTTAGATGCGGTGGTGTTGGCGTTTGCGATTTCGGCAACAACGGGCGTGTTTTTTGGTTTTTATCCTGCGTTAAAAGCGTCTAGGTTAGACCCGATTGAGGCGTTGAGGTATCAGTGATAAAGATTAGCCCGCAAGGATTGTGGGTAAACCTGTGGCAAGCACACAGTGTGTGAGTTTTGCTACTATCCCCTCACCCTAACCCTCTCCCAATGGGAGAGGGGACACCATCGCTAATAAGGAAATTGTTGTAAAACGGCCTGTGTTATTGAGCAAGCGTAGCCTGCAAGTATTGCGGGATAAATAGGAGTTAAAATAACGGTTTATGTGGTTAACTCTGTTTATTCCCGTGTTTTACACGGGCAACATTGATTAACGAGAGGATAGCAGATTATGAGTCATCCATTTTTATATGTTTGGGATGCTAATCAACTGGGCTTACCCAATGGTATTGAAGATGTTCCTCAATTGTTAGAAAAAGCGGAGATAGAAAATCCGCCATCCTCTGCGCTAAAAAACTTTATTGAGCAATTACAAGGACTGGCTTTATATAACAAAGCCTTAAAACTTGATGCTGTTGCGCCTTATTTGCAGCTTGTTGCACAAACAGCTCATCATTCCTATCCTGTTGTTGCCTTAGAGCAAGCCGATGTGCCAGAAGCACAGTTTTTAGCGGTATTGGCTCAAATAGTGACTATTGCTTGTCAGCTTAATATCGTGATTTACGATGACAACCGCTTGATATTATTTTTACCCTCGGGTCGTATTTTACCTAGCCAACGTGCCGCTTGGTGGATTGGTGCTTTAGATTATTTAGATGATAAAGAAAGTGTTAAAGATATAGATGAGGTCATTCAAGAGGTTGAAAGCTTAGTAACAGATTTATGGCTACGACATCCTGATTATCAAAAGCATGAATTAAAAATAAATGAATATAAAGAATGGACATGTAAATATAAAAAGGAGACTTCCATAGGAATCCAATATATACATATACATATATGTATGGATAGAAAAGAATTTTCAGTTAGTGCAGGTATTAATATCGTAAGTCCTATTATTGAAAATATCTGTAAAGAATCTGGTCGTGATAAACCACGTAAAACATTAGTGGTATCACTAATTCATGATGAAACATTAAGAGAAGAGTTAGTCAAACTCACAGGCTGTCAAGCCTTTACAGGTATTACAGAAAAATCGCAAATTGCTAAACAGCTTACTTATATAGAGCAAGCGGGCTTTACACTATTAAAGTATATGGAGGATATACAAGGCTTAGACCAATTATTAAATAGCACTACTATCATCAACAGTATGATGTCACGCAGCCACCACTCTACACAAACAACGTGGTTGCCCTTAATTGTTGCGCGGTTAGCTAATAACCCACACTTTGAAGGTATTGCCCAACAATTGGCAACACCTGCTGGGTTATGCAAACTCTCCACCGAAAAACAACAAGAATATCAACAACAGCACAATAAACTGGTGAGCTATTTACGTGACCATGTAAAGCCGTTAGTTTAATGATTAAGCACACAGTTTGTGAGTTTTGCCACTACCCCTCACCCTAACCATCTCCCAATGGGAGAGGGGACACTATCGCTAAAAAGAGTTTGTTGTAAAATGGCCTATGTTATTGAATAAAAAATATTTTATATTAGCGAAGAAACTCCCTCTCCCCGAGGGAGAGGGCAGGGGTGAGGGTTTAAAAAGGAGAAAAAACCATGCTACCACACACGCCACAAGCCTTAATCAACGCCAAACAACTTCGTCAACAACAAACACAAGCCGAACAGCAACTATGGTCTAAGCTGCGTCATCGCCAACTTGCAGGGTTAAAATTCAGACGGCAAGTGCCAATAGGTGCGTATATTGTTGACTTTTATTGCCATGAACAAGGCCTAGTTGTGGAGCTAGATGGTAGTCAGCATATAGAACAAGCCGCGTATGATGAAGTTCGTAGCCAATTTTTGCAGGCTCAGGGATTAACTGTTTTACGTTTTTGGAATAATGTTGTGCTAACGGATGTTGACAGCGTTTTGAAACAAGTGTGGAGTGCAACTAATGCACGTGTTTAACAGAGCCAGTGTAGGATGCTTAGAGGCACGAAACCCATCATAATCAATCGCTTATAAATCAAACCACCGCCGCTAAAACCAAAACGGCGGGTTTTCCTCGTCTATCCACCCTACAAAACGCATCGTCATTCAAGTAAAGATTATCAGCCAACACTAAGCCTGACGGCGTAAATAACGGACTACCTCTAACATCCACCATGTAACACACACAGCAACGATAATTAACAAAAATGGCAAAATTGTTGCTAACATGGCACTTTGTTGCCCTGCTAATACCACATACAAAACATAGACTACATAACACACTAAAAACGCAACCCCATCAAAGCGCGTCACCGTGTAATTGGCTAAAAAAACGGGTAAACAGGCTAAAGCAACTAAAATCATCACGGGAATGTCAATAATTAATGATGATTGAGCGACAGGTAATCCGTTTGGTGCAATCAACCCAGACAAACCTAATACAGCGCCAATATTAAAAATATTACTCCCCAAAATATTACCTACTGCAATATCACGCTCACCTTTTAAACTAGCCAAAACACTAGTTGCTAACTCAGGTAAAGATGTCCCAACAGCAACAATAGTTAATCCAATAACCAACTCACTTAAACCAAAATATTTAGCAATTTCGACAGCCCCCTCTACTAACCATTGCGAACCTAAGACCAGCATGACCAAGCCAACAACAATTGAAATAATGTTTTTCCATAAAGGCTGAGGTGGCGAAATATCATCTACACCATCAACAGTTGCAACGCCTTCTCGACGCGCTTCTTTAATTAAAAATATTGTATAAGCAATAATACCTAAAAATAATAACAAGCCGTCTATACGACTAATCACGCCATCAATACCCATTAATAACACGATTAATGAACCATAAATCATGATGGGAATATCAAAACGTACCAGTTGTTTTTGTACCACTAATGACGCTGCAATTGCTGATAAACCTAAAATAAGTAGTACATTACAAATATTACTCCCCACGACGTTACCAACGGCAATATCAGCAGCACCTTTAAATGCAGATGACACACTTACCGACATTTCAGGCGCACTAGTACCAAAAGCCACCACCGTTAAACCAATAATTAATGGGCTGATACCTAAAGACCCCGCCAAACTAGATGCCCCTTTAACTAAAACATCTGCCCCGAAGGTGAGCAATACCAAACCTGCTAATAATAGTAATAACGTCATTAATTCCATCCTTCACCTCTTGCTATGGGATAAATAAATCAACAGCCAAACGACAACGAATGAATGTGGCTTGCTGGCAAAATTTAACTTTTTTCGTTAAAAAATAATCATAATGTGTGCTGAGACTCAATGTCCAGAAAGCAAGTGTAGTCAGGGTATGCGGGACAAGCATTTGTCAAAACATCAACTTGTTGCCTTAACTCTGCCATAAATCCAGTGTTAACACACCCTACGAAACTAATTTAACAATATTTTCATCCCTTTAACCCTTTTTCCAAAACCCCACGTTTACCTAAGCATCTTCAAACCAAACAGGATGCAAACCATGAAATATCACCCTCTCGCGTTAATGATCGCCATCGTTTTAGCGCAAGGCTGCTCAACTCAACATAAAGAACAACAAGCCGAATTATTACCTGCACCACCAGCAACCCAAGTTTTGACGGATAAAAAAGACTTCGCTCAACCAGAAATACGCGTTGAAGAAGCAAAAGCAAACGACATCAGTTCACAACTTATGACAGACGAATTAGCTGTTAAAGAGCAGGTTTATACCAAAGTCGCTAAACAGAAGTTGGAACGTCAGGCCAACTACGCCGCAGGCGCAGCAAATGCCCCATCAGTGATGGCCGTTGGCAAAATGATGGCCATTGCACCAATGTCAGCCCCGATGATGGACTCCTATAATCTCCCCAAAGAAGAACGCGATAAGTTTGAACATTTTAACGATAACCCCATAAAACAAGTCGCTACTGATCCTGTTTCAACCTTTAGTTTAGATGTCGATACAGGCAGTTACGCCTTAGTGCGTCAGTTTATTCAACAAGGCCGCTTACCTGCTAGCGATGCGGTGCGTGTGGAAGAGTTAATCAACTATTTTAGCTATCAATATCCCAAAGCCACTGGTCAACATCCTTTTGCTTCTGAAACTGAGTTAAGTACCGCGCCGTGGCAGCCTGAGCATTATTTATTGCGTATTGGTGTGCAAGCACAAGATGTTCATGTGTCCGCTATGCCGCCCGCTAATTTAGTGTTTTTGGTTGATGTTTCAGGTTCGATGGATGAACCCAATAAATTACCGTTAGTGATTAGTAGCTTACAAATGCTGACGCAGCAACTTCGTCCACAAGATAAAGTGTCGTTGGTAGTGTATGCAGGTCGTACCGAAGTCGTATTAGAGCCCACGGCAGGCAATAAAAAAGCGGATATTCAAGCCGCATTAGGTCGTTTACAAGCAGGTGGCAGCACCGCAGGTGCATCGGCCTTAGATTTAGCCTACAAAATGGCGCGTAAAGGTTATGTGGCTAACGGTATTAATCGGATTTTATTAGCCACTGACGGCGATTTTAATGTCGGAGTGACCGATACCAATCAAATCAAAGACATGGTGAAACGTGAACGCGAATCAGGCATTACCTTATCGACGCTCGGTTTTGGTCAGGGTAATTTTAATGATGCGATGATGGAGCAAATAGCCGATGTCGGTAATGGTAATTACAGCTATATCGACTCACTCAATGAAGCACGCAAAGTCTTGGTTGATGAACTCAGTAGTACCTTTAATACCGTCGCCAAAGACGTGAAAGTGCAGATTGAATTTAACCCGAACGTGGTGGCGGAATATCGTTTGATTGGTTATGAAAATCGTCAATTGAATCGTGAGGATTTTAATAACGATAAGGTAGATGCAGGCGATGTTGGGTCTGGTAAGAGTGTGACCGCGATTTATGAAATCACGCCCAAAACGGCTACACCTGCGGTTGATGCTTTACGTTATCAAGCCAGTAAAGCTACGACTGAGGGTAAAAAAGCTAATGACAGCCAAGAGTTGGCCTTTTTGAAAATCCGCTACAAACAACCTGAAGGCACAAAAAGCATTTTAGTCACTCAGCCGATTGCTAAACCCACTGTTATCACCTCGTTTAATAAATCAAGTGAAACACAACGTTTTGCCACCGCCGTTGCAGGGTTTGGTCAATTGCTCAGACAGTCACCACAAATCAATGCCTTAACGTACAGTCAAATCGTACAAATTGCTCAAGCAGCAAAAGGGAGTGATAGTACGGGCAGCAAAGGCGAGTTTATTCAGTTGGTTAAAAATGCCGAGTCATTGGCGGGTCAAAATAACGCTCAACCTGCAATGTGATTTTATGCGTAGGGGCGAAAAATCTTTCGCCCTTTACCACCATCAAAACCCATAAACTTGTTACAGTTCGAGCTTCGCGTTTAACTAGCAAAAAATATGTTAATCAACCATGACGACAGCGACGAAAACCTAATGCTGGCCTATCAAACGGGCAATCAGCAAGCATTTGCACGGCTGTATCAGCGTTATCGTCAAACCTTGTTTGCTTATTTGGTGAAAACGTTAGGTCAAAAAAGCCAAGCGGAAGAAGTGTATCAAGAAATATGGTTGTCATTGATTCGTCAACGTGAGCGTTATACCGTCAGCGCCAGTTTTAGAACGTATATCTTCTGTATTGCTCATTCGCGGGTGTTAGATTTTTATCGGCAACAAGGAAAGTTAGCGGCGAATGATTCACTCGATGAAGATTTTGAGATGGCCGCCTGTGCTTATTATGAGCCGCATTCCCAGCTAGAAGAGCAACGTTTGTTAGAGCGTCTACAATTCTGCTTAACCCAATTACCCGATGAACAACGGGCGGTGATGGTGTTAAAACTGGAGTCGGAATTAACCTTACAAAGCATTGCCGAGCAGTTAAACGTGGCTTTTGAAGCCTTAAAAAGTCGCTTTCGTTATGCCCAAAAGAAGTTGCAACAGTGTTTAGGAGTGGAGTGAGGAATCATCTCCTAAATCATCAATAACTCACCCACAACGTCTGCTCGATAAACACTTCAAACGATTGATACATCCGCACATGGTACGGCCAACGATATTCCATCGCCCGAAATAGTGGGTTGTAAATGGCAGTATATAAGGTGCCAAAGGCGTTAGCGTAATCGGTGCTAAATAACGGCGCGTACTCAAAACTATCAGCAAACGAGCCAACATTCATCAACGGATCATACAGTCCTTCTAACAGCATTTGTTTGCGTTCGTAGGAGTGAGAAAACATTGCATAATGGCTTAAATCAAAATCCCCTTGATGATTAACCGCCAACGGTAACGCCGACACTTTGGCGGGTTCAATGGGCGAGATTTCTACCGTTACCACGTCGTTATAGGCATCGAGTAAGGTGACGTTAAAAGCCATATTAACGGGTACATGCCGTAAGACTTGCACTGCTTCGAGCGTGTTTTTACAAAACTCCAAAATGTAACGCACAATCAAGGCAATCCCAAAACCTTCACCGACCACATCGCTACCGCCAAACGCAATTGATACACTTAAGCCGTGTTCGTTCATGCCATCGAGTGCGCCCCATAAACAATCCGTTGACGCAATCACCGCCGTACCATGCCAGTTGCTTTTTAAAATTCGACCTTCGCATAAATACGGGCTGTAATCATAATTACGAATCAATACAGGGTTATAGCGTGTCCAAACCGCTTGCGAACAACCTGTCATCGTCGGCGTAGGGCAATAACAGCTTAACAAACGTGCCAACATATCATCGGCTTTGGTCAGTTGAATCAGGTGTTGCCACATCGGCACAAGTTTAGGCATATAGGTATGCAATGCGGCCTGACACTCGAGGAGGCTAGGGCGTTTTAATTCCCCTTCTTTGAGAAACCATTGTCGATAACTGTCATCGACATGATGATAAAAATTCAGCCATTTGGCATCGGGGTAACTTTCTTCGATGGCAATAAACGCTTTGCTATAAGTGCTCATGATGCACTCGCTTTAATGGAGCTCGGCTTGCTGTAGCGGGCAACCAGTTGTTGCTCTTCCTGTGTTAACTCACGCATCACAAAGGCTTTATGGATGGCGTTGACCCAACGTGTCGCTTGTGTATTTAAGCGTTGACCTTGATGTTCGGTAATCGGGATATTGAGAAAGGCAATGGCTAAATCACCGCCATGATAGGCGTAATCGTCTTGATTCATAATCCGCAATACATAGGCCAAATCAGGATGTTGTTGGCTATCAACAGGTTGATGGCTGGCTTGCACCAACTCCAATTCATCGGCCGCATTCAGGCGATAAACGCCAGAGACAGGTGCAGCCGCAATTTTTCGCAAGGGATTGGCGGTGTATTTAAAAATCATCTGACTGCTTTCGCCTTGTGCACCCAACGCTAAGGACTGCGCGTTATAGTCTTTAGGCGACAAACTCAATGGAATATCGGCAAATTCAATCAAATGCAGCAGAAACAGGGGAATAGTACTTTGGCAAAACGGCGACATATTGGTCAGGGCAGAAATACCCGTAATACGCGGATTTAACTCGCCTAAATAAATCTGACCATCGTCTTGGTCAATTAAATAATCGACTTCAAAATAGCCACGATAGCCCCGTTGATACAGTTCATTGCCCAGTCGTTCGGTTTTGGCATGAATATCGGCACGCACCGCATCGCTAAAACTGGCTTGAATCAGTTCATTACCACACCAACCACCTTGATAGACGGTGAGTTCTTCAAAGCCAATCATTTCGCTTAATAAGGGCGCAACAAATGTCCCCGTTTTGGTGGCACAAGCTTCAATCGCAGTGCCAATACAGGCAATCCGTTTCATCACTTTTACCGCTTCTTCGCTTTCAATTTCCTTGGCGACAGCGTGGTAATCGGCTTCATTATCAATAAAGTAGGTGGTTTTACCTGAGTCACCATACGCACTTTGAATAACCCAACGTGAACCCAAGTGGTGCATTTGCGCTAAGCTTAATAGCGTTTGATAACTGTCTACTTTCGCCAAGACATTGGGGACGCTGAGTACGCCCGCCGCATTGCCGATTTGGGTGGTGGTAATTTTGCTATCAACGTTTTTGACCAGTTCGTGTTTAGGCAATTGCACTGTCAGACCAAGCTCTGCGGCTAATGCTTCTAGCTCAGGGTTAAAAAATAAAAACATCACCCGACCATTCTTTTTGAGTGTTTGTTTGTCGTGTTGAATACGGGCTGTAACTTCAGGGTGGCGTAATAAATAATGATTAATTTGTTCTACACTTTCAAAGACTTCAATGGCGGTATTGCTTGGTACAAGCACATTAGGCGATTGGCCATCAAAGCAGTCGATATAATTGATATTCGTCCAGTTTTTGACCCATTTATCCATGTTAATGAGATTGAAATTACTTGGACTGACAAAATAATAGGGCGTGTCATTGTTGGCGAAAAACGCGCGAATATCGGCGATGCTGCTGAGTGGCTTGCTCATGATTAGGTTTCCATGTGTCCATTTTCAATTATTTGATGTTGTCTGAGTTCAGGTAACGCTCATGTAAGATTTTTAATCCTAGTGATTCGTGATAACCGTGAATCTCTTTAATTTTTAGCGTGGATAAATACGACAGCAAGGGCGCATCAATAATTTGGCCGGGTACAAGCACAGGAAATCCCGGCGGATAGGGCGTAACATAACTGGCCGATACCCATGTTTGTCCTTGTTGTGCGGCGGCTAAACTGTCCTGATTAATCAACACATAACTGATATTTTGCGGCTGAAAGCCTGCATAAAAAGCCTGTCGCATATCAATCACTTCCACACCTTCACCGTGAGCGCAGGCAACAGAGAGCGTGGAAAATAAAGGATGATAATGCCGACGTTGTGGCAATTGAATCGGTGCTTTTTTGTGGCCAATGACCGTGTTTGCCGTTTGACGAGTCAGTAAACGTTCAGCAATTTCAGCTAAAACCTGTATTAAATAGTGGGCGGTTTGTTCGGTTGCGCCAATATTGACGATAAATAACACGGTATTACGCGAGGTTTTATTAACTTGAATGTCGTATTTATCAATCAATAACTTTCTAAATTGATTGCCGTCCATGCCTGTTTTGGCAATATCTACCGTCATGCGAGTCGGGTCGATAACAAAACCTTCGCTATTAAACTCGTGAATACTCGCTAAAAAATCGTGAGGCTGATGAATGGGTTCAGCATTGCCCGTTGGGTAAATATCCTCTTTCGACAACACCCGAAACACTTGGCTAATAGTGGGGTGATTTGCGATGCGTTGCCGAATCATCATGGCTAAATGCAAACTGGTTAAGGTGCGTTGATAACCTTCTAAGGCCATTTGCCGACGTGCAATATCCAACGAAGCTAAAATTTGATAGTTCGGTGACGTCGAGGTGTGAATATAAAAGGCTTCAAAAAAATGATCGTGATTAAACGCTTGGTCATAAACATGAATCATCGAGCCTTGCCGAAACGAACTTAAAGACTTATGCGTTGATTGAGTGGCATAAACGCGCAATACCACACGATCAGGATCGGGTAAATGACTACGGTCGGTGGCGGTGTCGTAAAGATAACGATAAGCCGCACTTTGAAAACGGACATTCAGTCGTTTTGCGACATTCATGGCATGGCGACGATGATAAAGCACATTAAAGTGCGCATGAGCAAACCACGCCTCATCCCAATGAAAAACAATGTCGGGTTTAATCGCCAAAATCGCCATCATATAGGCTTCAACATCGTAAATCAGGCCATCAAATGTCGAATTGGTCAGAATAATGTGTTTCAAGCGAGCTAATAAGCCCGCCTGAGATAACTGCTGCATCTTGTTGATAATTAACGCTAAGGGTACAGCACCATATAAATCAAAATCATCAACGGCATTGGTTTCTAAAAACACCGCATGTGCGCCACAGAGCATAATGGCGTAAGGGATGGATTTATGACAATCGGACGAAACAAAGACAATATCGTCAGGCACTAGGTTGGCTTGGGTGACGATTTTGTTGGAGGTGGATGTGCCATTGGTGACAAAAAAACTCTGTTGCGCACCAAAGCAAGTCGCCGCTTTATCATGCGCGCTTTTAATCGCCCCTTTAGGATTTAACAGCGAATCCATACCGCCTTGGGTCGATGAGGTTTCACCATTAAAGGTATTTTCGCCATAAAATTCGTAAAAATCTTTCACCCATAACGAATCTTTAATGGAACTGGCGCGTGAGATGGGCAGAGCATGAAATACGCCTTTCGGTTTTTTGCTGTAGGCGTGTAGGGCATTATAAAACGGCGTGTTGTATCGTTCACGAATGCCATTTAAGACATAGTGATGCAAATCTTTAAACGGATGTTCATGATAAAACACGCGATGAAATGCTTGAAAGTAGTGGGGCGACAACGCAGCAAACGCTAATTCTGATAAATAGTAATGCTCTATTTCAGGACGAATAATCGCCGCTATCTGGGTGAAAATTAAGGCATTATCCACAGAAATTAACGCATAGTTATCTTCCGTTCGCGCTAAACCTTGCAGTGTTGTTAAGCATTGATTTGCCAACGCTGAATCGCTGTACATCAACGAACCCGATACGCTCATATAGGCTTGAATGTTAGGGTTGCTGATTAACGCTAATGCTGCATCAGCAATATTATTGACAAAAACTAAGTCGTAATAACATTCGTCACGTTCTTGTTGTAGGGCTTTAAGCGCACGGTCATAGAGCTCAACATAGGCAACGGGATTCGGATGAATAATTAATAAATCAAAACACGGCTTTTTGATTTTAGCGTAGCCATCTTCATACAAAGGTTTATCTAAATCATCTAAAAAGGTATTAAACGGGGCATAAGATTTTTGTCGAGCTAGCAGAAGTTGCGCTTGGCAATTACCCGCCAATTGCAAGGCTAAATTAAATTGCCCTAACCCAACATAATGTTGCAAGCGATATTGAATCGCCAAACTCGGAAACGCCCAATAACGCTCAATGGCCATCAGTTCATGCAATAACGCCATACTCAGCGTACCGTCCATGTACGCCAAGGCATCTATCACAGCCGACCATAACTGTTGTCGCTTGCTGTTTAAGTCAAACTCAACCGTGTTTAGCGATGTGTTAAGGCAATAGTGATGAGTCGTCATTTTTTAGCAGCAGGCGCAGAGAAGTAGTAATTCGCACTGACGTTTTCAGGGTCTAAAATGAGTACCGAAGAGTAGTGTTCCGTTGCTTTGGCATAGTTTGCTTGAATGGCAAATAACGCTGCATATTGCGTCAAAGCACTGATGTCTTCAGGATACATCGCCAATACTTTTTCAATGAGTACCTGTGCATTGTCATATTTTTTACGTTGGGTTAGCACATAAGCCATTTTTAAGTTGGCACTGTAATTATTAGGGTCAGCTTTTAATACTTGATAGCCCAATTGTTCGGCGACATCCCAATTGCTTTGTGCAATAGCTGTAGCCATTAAGCCCAATTTGGGCGAAAAAGCTAAGGGTAGAGCTTTGGCTGCGGCTTCATAATACGTCTTGGCATTGGCATATTTACTTTGTTGGAGTGATAAATAGCCCAGCCGTAAGTTGACCGTGTAAGTTGTAGGATATTGAGTCAATACAGGCATTAAGGCATTGATGGCATCATTATAGTTTTGAGTTTTTTCATAACGATAAGAGTTGGTATAAGCCTCTTTAATTTTGGCAAAAGACATGTCGGCATAGGCGTTGACACTGAGCCAGCAGGCCGCCATTGACACCATAAAACGGGTGGAGTTTTTCATCATTATCTCGAAAATTGATTAAAAGTTAAGACCTACAAATAGGCCACTGTTGGTAAAGTTGTTTTTGTTATCAAGGGCATCACGATAATATTGTTTGGTGATGCTCGCTTTGACAAAAGCGCGAGTCGTAATTTGATATTGCACATCAATACCATAGGTTTTTTCATGGGTGAAACCATCGTTTTGTATCACAAAGCCGTTTTTCTGTAACAGATTGACGTTTTTACCTAATAAGATAGCATTCGCTGAAAATAACCATTTGGGTGTGCCGTAACCGACAATCGTTTCTGCACTTATATAAAAATCATCGCCATTCACTTTTTCGGCAAATTTTTGTGCGTTCAACCGTCCTTCAAGATAATAATATTGACCCTCTTTGCTGGAAGCGAAGTATTGACGGGCATAGGGTGAAGCTTGAGTCAGTTTAGAACCAATAGGCGAGGTGAGTACATTGGTAAACTGGGCGCTATCGGCAGAGTAAATATCTAAACCCGCTAACCAAAGCGCGTAACCATAGGACGAATACTCGGTGTATTGCGCGCCCAGTGTGTAATTGTTGAGTGATTTATCAGAAGCATCAAAATGAATACGGTGCGTACCTGCTTTCAGTTGCCAATTGGGAAGTTGATAATTGCTATAAATTAATGTTTGGTCTTGTTGTGAGTTGACGTTATTTATTTGTTGTCGATCCAATTCCAGCTCAAGGGCGTGTTTTTTATAACCCAAAAAAGCATAAGCTCCTGTTGTTTCTGCATCTGCCGTTGAACTATTAGCGATGTTTTTATTGACCTTGTAAAGTTGTGTTGCTGCGGAAAAATCGCCTGCATTCGCAACTGAAGAAAATAATCCGATACTTATAAAAATCAGCTTTTTATACATACTTATCTCCTAATAGAAAATTGATAATCACCGACACTAAAGGCACTGAATTTAACAAACGGATCGAGAGTGATACTGGTCTGAACCGAGTCTTGACTAAAACGTGATTTGATATAACCCACCACGGTATCGTCTTGGCTAAAATGATAAATGGCATTTTTATCCAAACGATCACCACGAATACTTAAATAAAGCTGCGCTAAAACCTTGCTCAAACCTGAAGTAATATACGATTGAGGCACATAATCTTCCCACACATGCTCAGGAATATAATTTAACGGCATACTCGGTAGCGCTTGATATAACAATCCCAAGTACAAATCATCGCCGTCTAAATGATAAAAATAGAAACGGGTTTCGCTTTGGCCAAAATATAAACGACTACCATTGTGTTCTAAATAAAACGTGCCATCTAAGGCCATTTTTGTTTTAAAGGTGATGACTTTAATCACTTTGCCACGATGACTGACCTGATATGTCAGTTGTTGGTCGAGGGTGAAATTAGTGACTTGATGGTAAAAATGATGCACATATGCAGGACAAACGACTTGCTTTTCTTCGGGGATAAGATGCGCATGATTAACGCCTTTGCTTAGTAAACTGGCAAAACAAAAAGATAACGTTGCCGAGTTCAAATAGCTCGTTGCATGATATTGCATATGAATGTGTGGCTGTGGCGAATAGCCCGAATTGCCTGATAAACCAATTACTTGATAAGGCTCAACCCAATCGCCTGCTTTGACGTAAACATGATATTGCGATAAATGACACAGGCTAACAAAAAAGCCCCGTTCATCATGAATCACGACATAATTACCCCAATTATTTAATTTATCGACACTACCAATTGAGTTGTCAGGAAAGGTGGATGCCGTAAACACCACATAACCACGAACAGGTGAGCAGACATATTTTTGAAAGGCATAATAATCGGCTAATAACTTGCCATCGCCACGATAGGTTTTGCCGTCAGCATCGGTTTTGACAAAATCGTAAGCGTATTGCCATACACCTTGATGCGTCCATTGACCATTAAAACCTTGCCACACCGTCCAATAATCTAGAAACGGCAAATACATTGTGGTCGCATTGGCATAACGTAAGCGTGAGGCAAAAAAGTATTCCAATGTCCGTTCGGGGGTGGATTTATACACAACAGGGCGGAGTGGGTAATTCAATAAACTCAAAACATAAATCATGCTCAAGGTGATAATGTTAAACGGCAAGGTAAACACTGGAATACCAAACTGCGACCAAAAAACATCCATCGACTTGGTAAAAACCGTAGCTAATGCCACGCCAACCATCGCTAAAATATAACTCCGCAATGACGGAATATTAAAAATCCCCCCGATAGCCATCGCAATTAAAATATAGTTAAAACCAGCAGCATCGCGGTAAGCTTCTTCAAACGAGCCAATAAATGTCCCTTGAATGGTTGCCCCAAGCAAATAACCCATCACCGCCAAAATCGCTAAAATACGAGAACGAAAAAGCAAGAGTAGAAAAATGCACAGTCCTGCCAATACTTGTGGCATAAACAAAATCGAACCCATGCACTTAAAAAAACCGGGAACCCATACGGGTAAAATATCGGCAAAAACAATAAAGGTTTCGGGGTGGGGGGCAAAATGGTCTATATAAATATTAGAGTAATGGCTGGCAGCTAAATAAATTAACGAACTGACAATCACAAACGGAATACTTAAAACAGGTAAACCCAATAAACGTTGAAAAACATTGGTGAGCGATAAGGTCACAATAAAGGTAAAAATTGCCGTAATGGCAATAAAGCCGATGCTAACCCAAGTGATGTCAAATAAATTACCGACCGATAAACCAACTAATAGCGCATTATAGGTGTAGTAACCCGAGCGTAAAAACTCGGTATGAAAGCCCATAAACTTAGCAAAGCCAAAGGCGGAAATAATAGCAATGAGTCCTGCCGTACCTTGCTGTGGATTGATAAAAGTCAATGCAAACAACAACAAACCCGTTAAATAGTGCCGCAGAAAAATAATTTCTGAATAACTATGTAAGATGGGGTGTAGATAAGCATTTATTTTTTTGACGATCGTCCACATGAGCAAAATAGCATTCCTTGATTATTAAAATCACTTTATAGGTTTTTATGGACTTTTGAACGCTACAAAGTCAAAAGTGTTGGGTATTTTATTTCGTTATGATTGTAAACAGCAGTAAGCTTACTGTTGCAAATCGTTGGTCTCTTGTCTAATAAAATACGTTGATAGGCTATGATTGACAGATAAGCGGAACAATATTGCTATGAGCGTTGTCCTATGAATAATCAAGATGCCTTAGACCCTCGACTGCAACAACTGTATCGTCAGTTGCCCAAAGAGCAGCCTAGTCCTGAATTAGATGAAAAAATTCTTGCTGCGGCAGGCGTTGGAGTTAAAAAGCGTTTATCTTGGTATCTGCCTTTTTCAATGGCCGCCAGTGTGGTAATGGTCAGTTCGTTAGTGTTGTATTTGGCGAAGCAGCCAGAAACACTAGAACAAGCAACGGCTGTTACTTCATTACCAAAGCGAGTTACTGAAAAAGAAATGGCAACATCCGCGCCAATGAGTGAAGATTTTATTGACCAACGTGAGAATGTTTCAGCTGCAACAGCAGAGAGTGGTTCTAGCCATTATGTAACGCCTGAGTCTCTTAAACCTTCAGCACCAACTCTGAAGAGGAAATCAAACTCATCGGTGGCGGTGGAAGATCAACCACTTCAGACATTAAAAGACATAAAGGTCGAGGTAGATCAAAATCGTGTTGCCAATGAGTCAGTAGCAATAAAAGAAGAAGTAGCCAATGTGGCTTCGTCACCGCAACCTGCTATTGCCAAACAAGACCATCTTGATGGTCAAACAAGCGATAATTTATCCTCAATTAATCAATCAGTTATTGCCGATAGGGTCATACAAGAGCAACGAGCTTTAGCGACAGCACGAATGTCAGAGAGCGTAGGCGCTGTGGCTAAAATGCAAGCAGAAAAGAAAGTCATGGCAGAGCGTCATGAAGAAAAAGCTAAGCTAGCCGTCATGAAACCCACTGCGTTAACGATTGAAGGTGTTGGCTTGGGAATGAATCGTGAGCAGTTACACGCGCAGGGTTTTAGTTGTGAAGCGAATACCTGTTCTCAGACGTTGAGCCATCCTCAACAGGTGAGCTATTGGGGCGTTGCCAGTCAAAATGCACAAATTAATGCGGTGTTAAGCAATAATATCGTGACTAGACTTGCGTTACACCAAAACATAGCTACCCCTAAACTTGTTGAGAAGTCATTATTAGCGGTTGGTATTGCGAGTCAAAAAATATGCGCCGATGAGAAAGGTGAATGGCTGTTAAGCCGTCAACTAGAAACAACGATCATTCAGCTAAATGCTATGAGGGATGGGGTAGTGTTGACGATTTGTTCAAATTAATGAGGGGGGGCGTTGAAGTTTTGAGGTTCAGGTTGTTTTGCCTAAAAAACACAAGTGAATCCATTTCAAAGAAGCTTGGCTTCGACTCCGCTCAGCCATCCACCACGACTCCGCTCGGCCAGCGAAAAAAGTCCCCAGAGCGGAGTCGAAGGGATAGTTTAAGCAAACGCCAACAAACCCTAGCATCTACACATTTATTTTTATCATGTTGAAAAGAGGTTAAACCATGAGCAACGAACTACAAATCACCGATATTCAACTAGGCGAAGGCAAAGCAACCGTCAAAGGTGCATTAATCACCGCCCATTACACAGGCTGGCTGGAAGATGGCACTAAGTTTGATTCCTCGCACGATAGAGGGCAGCCGTTTCAATGTGTTATTGGCACAGGGCGAGTCATTAAAGGTTGGGATCAAGGTTTAGTCGGTATGAAAGTTGGTGGCAAACGTAAACTGTTTGTACCCGCACATTTAGCCTACGGTGAACGGCAAATGGGCACAATTATTAAAGCAAATTCTAATTTGGTTTTTGAAATTGAATTGCTGGAAGTATTAACGCGGGATGAGTAATCAACATATTGCCATCATCGGTGCAGGTACTGCAGGGCTGGCAGCCGCGATTGTGTTAGCGCGGCAAGGCCATCATATCACCCTGTTTGAGCACGTCGAAGAACTTGCGCCCGTTGGTGCTGGCTTATTACTGCAACCTGCGGGTTTGGCAGTATTCGCGCATTTAGGCGTGCTAGAACACGCCTTAACATTAGGCGCAAAAGTCACAGGCTTAGAAGGCCAATTGCCCAATGGCGATTTGTTGGTAGATAGCCATTACTATGAAGCAGGTGAGGGTTTGTATGGTTTAGGCATTCATCGCGCTACGTTATGTTATGTCTTGGTCGAAGCATTAAAAGCAGAACCTTTATCTTCTCAAATCACATGGCGCATGGGCGTAGATGTTGAAAAAATTGAAGATTGTGGCGCAGAAGTTCGATTATATGGCCATGATAAATCAGGCAAATGTGATGCTGCTTTTGATTTGATTATTGTCGCGAATGGTGCGCGTAGTCAGTTACGGCCTGCGGATTGGGTGGTGCTGGATAAGCCGTATCCGTGGGGTGCAGCATGGACAATTGTGCCTGAGTGTTTGGCTTTAGATACACAAATTTTGCATCAGTTTTATCATGGCGCGTCGGTGATGATGGGTGTTTTACCGACGGGCGCAATTCCTAATGCCCCTAAGCAACGTCTATCGAGCATCTTTTGGAGTCTGCCAACCACGCAATTAAACGGCTGGATGAAAGAGCAAGGTGCGCGTGAAGCTTGGCTTACCCGAGTCAATCAAGATTGGTCTATTGCCGCCCAGTGGCTAGAAACGGTGATTGACTGTCCTGAACAATGGTTTGCTGCAAATTACCGTGATGTTGTGATGCGTCGTTTTGCCCAAGGCCGTATAGCCGTTATTGGTGATGCCGCCCATGCCATGAGCCCACAACTCGGGCAAGGCGCAAACATGGCGTTACTTGATGCGTGGGCGTTGGGACAGGCGATGGCGGTGAATAGTCAACAACCTGATTGGCCAACGATTTGGCAGAAATACCACTCATTAAGAGCGTCATCAACCCATTTTTATCAATGGTTAAGTCGTCAACTGACGCCGTTGTATCAATCAGATAGCCGTATCGCAGGTTGGGGCAGAGATTTTGCTTTTACGTGGATGTATCGTATTCCTTATGTGCGTAAAGAAATGGCGGTGACGATTTCAGGATTAAAAACAGGGATATTTACGGGCATGAAAATGGAAGATGTGGAAAAAAGGTAAGCTAATTGACTTTTTTAAAGTTTATCGTGTTTTTAAGGTCATATCGTTTTTTGCTTAGAGCGATTAGAGTCTAAAAATCTACAACTATCCCTACTTCAAAATTGTATTTTTCATCACGAATTACAACAAAGAAAAGACCACGACATTTAAACACTGCACGAGGAGGACTTCATGAAAAATAATCGCCTAGTTGCGATGGCTCTTAGTGCTGCCATGACTATGATGAGCTTATCGCCTATTGCTGTGCAAGCAGCTCTAGCAACCCCACAACAGCCAATAGCAACACCTGTACCCGCTAAACCCGATATTAACCAACTGGAAAATTTTTCTGAGCTGTTTGCCAATGCTAAAAAATTTATTGATAACCCTAAAACATGGGACAAAATTCCAGCCAAAGTGACCCTCTGTATTTTTTCACCGGGAGGCGCAAATGGTGAAGGTTTTGACTTTGTCATGGAAAACATCAAAGAGTTACCAAAATATACTCAAATTGCCAAAAATATGGGCTTAGACCTCAAAATTACCATGAAAACGCCCTTGGATATGCACATTGATTTTGCTTCTGCTAAGTTAAAGCGCAAAGCCAGTAGTGATATTAGCTTCCGTATTTATACCAATGAACGAGTGGCGACCGAAGATTTTAAAGCAGGTCAGTGTGATGGCGTAGCAATCAGTAATTTACGCGCCCGCGCCTTTAATCATTTTGTCGGCAGTATAGATTCAATTGGGGCGATTGAGTCGTATGAGCAAATGTCGGAAGCCATTCGTTTACTGGCTAAACCTGAAGCCGCGAAATATATGGTCAATAAAGATTTTGAAATTGTTGCCCTGATTCCTTTAGGCGCAGCTTATATCATGGTGAATGATAGAAAAATCAATTCATTAGCAAAAGCCGCAGGCAAAAAAATAGCGGTGATGGATTTTGATAAATCACAAGCAAAAATGGTGCAACAAATGGGTGCCCAGCCTGTCGCGGTGGACTTGACCAATATTGCGGGCAAATTTAATAACGGCCAAGTTGACATTATTGCTGGCCCTGCGTTGATTTTTCAGCCTTTAGAATTGTACCGAGGCATGACTGAACAGAACGGCAATGTCCGTGGTGCGATTATTCGTTTTCCTGTTGTTCATGTCACTGGCGTGATGATGATGCACCGAGGCAAATTTCCCGATGGTATCGGACAGTTAATGCGCGAATTTGCCGCCACGCAAACACCGTTGGCGTATCAGTTCGTTGATAAAGTCGAAAAGTCGATTGATGAAAAATATTGGATAGATGTGCTGGAAGCAGATAAACCCGGCTATCAAAAACTGATGCGTGAGTCGCGTATTGCCATGACCAAAGAAGGTTACTACGATAAAAACATGATGAGTTTTTTGAAGAAAATTCGTTGCCGTTTTAATCCTGCGAGTTATGAATGTCGTTTAATGGATGAGTAATTTAAGCTCTAAAGTCCCCCTCTTTGGCAAAGAGGGGTTAGGGAGGGATTAGCTTTGCTCAGTCCCTAGCGATTAAGACGAACAACTAATTTCTAAGTCTTGTCCCCAATCGGGTGGTAAATCAGCATAACACTCATAGTCTGGATGTTCCGCAAAAGGGCTTTGAAGCAACATTAACAAGGTATCAAGTTCACTAAAATCACCTTTTTCCGCTTTCTCAATCGCGGTTTGTGCCAAATAATTTCGCAAAATAAACTTAGGATTAACCGCTTGCATCTGTTGTTGACGTTGAGCATCTGCAATCAGTTCGCGTTGTAGGCGTGCGCTGTATTGTTGAAACCACTTATCAAAAGTATCACGGTCTAAACAGTCGTCACGTAGGGAGCAAACTTGATCGGTTTTACTAACATGGCTTAACGTTCTAAAACTGCGCGTATAGTCCATATTATTTTTCATTAAAATATCTAACAAACTAAAAGCCAGTTGATTATCGTCGGCTTCGTGAGTCGTGAGTCCTAATTTTTTTTGCATACCTTGATAGTAATAATCGACTAGCACACCCTCATAACGCTGCAACGCCGACATAATGTCTTCTTTGTCTATTAACGGTGACAGGGCATAAGCCAACGCGTTTAAGTTCCATAAGCCAATACTCGGTTGCTGATTCCACGCATAACGGCCTGTATTATCGGAGTGATTACAAACGAAACTAGGCTTGTAAACATCTAAAAAGCCATAAGGGCCATAATCAAAAGTACAACCTGTAATCGAAAAGTTATCGGTATTCATCACGCCATGAGCAAAACCAACTAACTGCCATTGTGCCATTAAGATGGCTGTGCGATTAACGATGGCATTGAGCAAAGCCGCATACGGTTTATCGGTAGCAGCGCAATCGGGATAATGACGGTTAATCACATAATCCGCGAAGTCTTTTAAGTGCGTGGGTTTATTGTGGAAAATCCATTCAAAATGGCCAAAACGTATGTGGCTATCGGCAATACGCACTAAAGTTGCAGCGGTTTCGCGTGTTTCTCGTTGTACGGGTTCCTTAGAGCCAATAATGCACAATGCGCGAGTGGTCGGAATACCTAAAGCATGAATGGCTTCGCTGCATAAATATTCCCGAATCGACGAACGTAATACCGCTCGGCCATCGCCAAAACGTGAATAAGGTGTACGACCTGCGCCTTTTAAGTGAACATCCCAACGCTCACCTTTTTGATTGATTACCTCACCTAATAATAAACCTCGACCATCGCCTAATTGCGGATTGTATTGGCCAAATTGATGTCCGCTATAGGTCATTGCCAGTGCTGTACTGTTGGGGAGTACACCATGACCGCCAAAATAGTGACTGAGTTCGGCGGCGGATGGTGTGTCCAAATCTAAGAGTTGTGCGGCGGCAGGATTAAAATGCACTAAAAAAGGCGATTTAATGGCGGTTGGATTTAACGCAGTAAATAAGACGTTCGGTAAACGGGCAAACGAGTTGTCAAAATTCAGCGTCGTAAGGGTTGCCATTGTGGGGGATGCTCTGTCATGCAAAGGAGTTAATGGATAATAACATAGTCCCTATGTATGAATAGGAGTACGAAATTCATCGCGTGACGATGTTCTACCTATCGAGTTAATTAAGTAGGGGGAATGTGCCATAGCAGCTACGTTTCATAATGTGAGAAATAGACAGGCGTTGTTCGATTTATGGCGGCAAGAATTGCTGCAACAGTTGAAGCCTATGAAATTATTGTTGAGCGGACGTTTAGTGATTTTGATGATTATTGGGCAACGGTGTTGGGTGCGCCAAGTTTAGGGGCGCAATTGGTGGCAATGCCTGTTGATGAGTTGATGGGGTTTAAAGGGGTGATTCGTTCGCGTTTGGCGATTGATGCAACGGGTCGAGTTGTTTGTAGTGGGAGGGCTAATGGGGTTAGAGGAAGGGTGGGGTGATTGTATCGCTTTGAAAAATATAGGGGTAGTGTGCGCATATAAAACTATCTTAGGTGTTTAAAAATGGATTGAGTAACATTACGCCAAACGCTTCAAAATCTTTGGTATTCCGTGTGACAACCGTTAAGCCATGTGTAATCGCCGTAGCTGCAATTAATGCATCTTCTAAATGATGATTAGCTCGGTGATGTAGTAGTTTTGCCCAACAACGAAATGCAGCCGCATCGACGGGTAATATCTGAAACGATTGAGCCAATTGTTCTAACCAAATTTCAATTTCGGCAGCTTTCGCCATGTCTCGTTCGCGGGTGATTTCGATACCTGCTTGTATTTCACCCAAGGTGACGGCTGACAAATAAAGACTCTTTTCTGGCGTGGCTTTAAGCCATGCTAATACCGCGCCATGTGGTTTTGATTTGCGTGTTTCTGAAACAACATTCGTATCAAGCAAGTACATTATTTTTACTCAAACGGCTCAATAGGGCGACGGTTTTGTGTGCCGCGCTCTGGCAGATCAAGGTCAGCAGTAGGATTGGGTGCTAATAGTAGGGCTTTAAGGCTAGGCCGTGCTTGTTGTTGCAAGCGTCGCCATTCGTCAATTGGAATGAGGACAGCGGTTTCGGTACCGCGTAAAGTAACGATTTGTGGGCCTTCGGTCAGGCTGGCGCGTAACAGTTCGCTAAAGCGAGCTTTGGCATCTTGGACTGGCCATGTGTGCATGATGAATGCCTAGTGAGAAATGGTAACTAGTCAGAATTATAGTCAGGTTGTATGAGGTGGGGTAGGTGAGTTTTGAGGAAAATTGTAGAGATTGCGGGCAATCGGCAAGTGTTGCGAGATTTATGGCTGCAAGCAGGGCTACAAGAGGTTGAAACCTATGAGATTGTTGTTGAGCGGACGTTTAGTGATTTTGATGATTATTGGTCTACGGTGTTGGGTGCGCCAAGTTTAGCGGCACAATTGGCGGCTATGCCTGTTGATGAATTGGTGGAGTTTAAAGAGGTGATTCGTTCGCGTTTGGTGATTGATGTAATGGGTCGAGTCTATTGTAGTGGGAGGGCTAATGGGGTTAGGGGAAGAGTGGGGTGAGTTTTTGATGTTGTGTAAAAGCTCGATGTGAGCTTTTACTAATGTTATGTTACAAAGCTTCTAACATATAAGTTTTATGTTGGCGATGTTGTGATATTTTTATATAGTGATTTTTTGAGTCTGTAATTTTAGTATGTTATTAAAGCGATTTAATAGAAACCACTTAATAGGTTTTAAAATGAGCTTATTGAATAGATGAAAGGATTAAAAGCAATTTAAAATTGCAAGACTATAGATTTTAAGGAGGTAGGTTGTTTTGACTATAGAGATTAATTTTTTAGAGTTAGAAAATCAAGATTTTGAGTTTTGTGTTTACATAAGGCCTTATTTTGATAGTCAAAAAAGCGATTTTTATGTGGTTTCCTTGTCTAAAGAAAATAAAGATATAAGCTTAGAAAATGACTCAAGGCAAAAATTTGAAGTTTCTTATTACTCTATGCTTGGTTTCATAGAAAGGTATGTCAGTTCTAAAGAAAACCATTTTTTGACGACATGGTATATTTCTCAAAAGATTAATGAAAATAAAAAGTCTTTCAATATTACTAAGGTTGATTCCTTTTCAAAAAACTCTCCTGTTTTTTATGTTAACTCTGAAAATTTAAAAGAAGGTTCTAGAGAGGTAACTTTGCGGCCATTCTATTATAAAAATTTAAAATTATTTGGTTTTATATATGGGTTTCATTATAAAAAAGAAAAATTAGATGAAAAGCTCACAAAGTTAGACTTAATAAACTCTTTTTCGCTGGATGTAAATGGTAAGTCTAATAAAGAGCAAAGTTATGATGTTAGAAAATACTTGTCATCAAATTTCAAAAGATTAATAATTCCAATTTTAAGTAGTATTAATTTTAATGTGAAAGTTAAGCTTTTGGTTGTTGATAATAAAGATTTATATAAGGTGGAGTATTTAGGCGAGAAAGGGGTCTCTAATAAATCATTTTTAAGTGTTAGGAATAATGGATGCTATAAAAATACTTCAGTTTCCTGTTTTACTTTTGTTTTTTTAGAAAGGGATAGGCAATTTGCGCGTGATATATACTATGCTTTAAAAGGTGAAACTTTTCCAGAGCAATTTTCTGGAATGAAAAATATGTTTAATATTAGCTTGGAAAAAAATAATGTTAATTTTTTGGTTTTAAGTGATTTTGAAATTAATGAAAATAGTGATTTAATCTCAAGAATAAGATCCAATTCATGCGGATTTTTAATATTCTGTTTGTTCTCTAAGGATGAAGATTGTGTTTCTAATTTTTATTTAAGTATAAAGTTGGAGTGTTTAAGAGGTAATATACCATCACAGTTTTTATATAAGCAAAAATTTTTAAATAAAGAGCTTTTGAGATGGTCTATTTCTAATATTGGATTGCAAGTTTTTGCTAAAGCTGGTGGTGTGCCTTGGGCTGTTAGGTGTTCAAAAAATAATGAAATTAATAAGTCAATTATTATTGGGATTGGAACTAGTCACGCTTTAGATGATCAAGGAAATATTAAAAAATACTTTGCATATGCTATTTGCTCAGATAGTTTAGGTATTTTTAAGTTTGCCTTACCTATAGCTGTTTCTAGTAGTGAGCAAGGATATTATAATGCTTTAGATGTAGGAATTTCGGAGTTAAAAAATTTTATAGATAGAGATACATATAAGTATGTATCAATTCATATGACTGAAAATATTAAAATTTCTGAAGCAAAAAATCTGGAGGTTAAGATAAGAAATTATTTTGATAATATGAACTTATTTATCTTGAAAATTAATAGGCATCACGATTTTATAGGGTTTTCTATGACAAATCATACAGTTGTATCCGCGGGTGCATTTGTGAAGTTGTCTTTCAGTCAATATCTAATATGGACTGATGGTGTTGATAATATGCAAATACCAAATAGAAGATATGCCAGTCCTTTACTTGTAGAGTTTAGGTTTCCAGAAAAAAATTCTCTCGCAACAGTAAATAAAGATATTATAATGAGTGTGCTTCAAGATATATATATACTATCATTAGCTAATTGGAGAGGGTTTAATGCGGAGGCCACGCCAATCACTCTTGTTTACTCTAAGTTAATTGCTAATTTTATTAAAAATATCAAGAATTTACCATCTAATAATGATGAATTAGTTTTCCCAAAAACAGACTTGCCTTGGTTTTTATAGGTTTTAATATGATGAAACCAACAGATTTAACAAGTGACTCCGTTATTTTTCTACTAGGTGCTGGCGCAAGCGTAGATGCTAAAATTCCTCATGCTGCTAAAATGGTTAAAGAGTTAGAAAGGGAGTTTCAGGGTGATTATAAAAAGCTGAGACCCCTATATTTATTATTAAAAAGTGCTATTTTGTTTCAACGTGGCTTAGATGATGAATCCCCATCTACCATGGTTGGTGTTGAAGATATTCTTAATGTTATTGAAGAACTAAAGAAAAAACATAAAAATGTATTATATCCTTATATCGGCACATGGTCATATCATTTAACTAAAGTTGCAGGTAATGATTTTGAGAATATTATTGAGTTAGATCGTCTAATTAGAAATAAGCTTTATGAGTGGGTGGCTAATGATGTAAAAAGTTATGCCCCAGCGAGATATTTATCTAAAATTGTTAGTTTAGCTAAAGAAATAGCATTTAAAATGCGTATTTTTACTTTAAACTATGATTTGTGTCTTGAAAAATCATGCGAAGAACTTCGATATAATCTTGAAGTCGGATTTAATAAAAATAACTCTTGGAGTGATGATAGATTTATTGATGGAGAAAACAGCGACGTAGATGCCTATTTATATAAACTTCACGGATCAATAGATTGGGTAAAAAATGAGGAAATAGGATTGCCTGAAAGAAGACCTCAAGCGGTAAATAATGCTCAGTTGATATTTGGCACCTCAGTTAAAATGAACTCTTTAGATCCTTATCTTTATTATATATATGAATTTAGAAAATATACAAAAAATAAAGATTTAAGGTTTATGATAATTGTTGGCTATAGTTTTAGTGATGATCATATAAATAATATTATTACCCAAGCACTGAAAGCAAATACTTATTTAAAGTTAATAGTAGTAACCTATATCGCTGAAAGTGATAATGCAGAACTTGCCCAAGAAAAAGACAGAGTTTGTAAAAAAATTCAAGTTGATAATGATAGAGTAATTTGGGAAATATTTGGAGCTAAGCTTTTTCTGGAGGAAAAATTAACAATTGATTATTTGGTGGAAAATTTAACAACTAAAAGTGATCTGCCTTTTTAAAAAATATTATAGTCAAAGAAACGAAAAAGAGTGACGTTCTTCACTCGGGAAACGTTGTAAATTAATACTGTTGAATCCATTGGCTATATCAATTTTAAATGTCTTTTACTACAGCAAGCGTAGGATGGGTAGAGGCACGAAACCCATCATACTCAATTGGTTATGAGATGAAGTCAGAAAGTCATCTGTCATCATCGAAACCGTCAAAGGTGGGTTTCCTTCGTCTACCCACCCTACCATTTTTGGTAATGAGTCAGCGTAGATATTTAAAATAAATTAATTAAAACCAATTGGTTGTAAAATTTACTTCCCCTCCAAAAACTCCCTCATATCCTCATTCCTAACCCTATCATAAATATCTTCAACTTTTAGCTTCAAACCAACAGACTCAAGCACAATTTCATCACCCAAAAAATAACGCATTGGCTGCCAACCTTCACTACGACGGGCAACCTCAATCCGCACAATATCTTGCTCAACTAAAATCTATTCTTGCAGCGTCGGAATTTGCAAATACAGCATACGCTTAGTCGTTTCATCCATGCGGCGGGTCGATTTAGACAAAACCTCAACAATCATTGTAGGCGTTTCGGTAAAGTAACCGTCAACATCCGAGCAATCAACAAACACATCGGGATAAAAATAATTGTGGCCAGCTTTGACCTTCATACGTAAGGCATAAGTCTGGCATGGCTTGCCTTTTAAATGCATAGACAAGGCCGTCAAAATATTCCCAGTAAGGCGATTGTGATTGGCATTTTCGTCGGTCATCGCATATACATGGCCATTCAGATATTCGTTTTAAAAATCCGCGACCAGTTCGCCTTCCAGATAGTCCGTTTCGCTCATTAGCACTGACATCATGTGTCCAGATTAGAGAGCATTCCCTAAGCCCTCATTTCACCAACGCTTCCGCCCGCAACTTGATAATAGCGATATTCACAGCCCGCGATGCTTTATCAAACTCCGAGTGAATGCCTATCATGACTTCCGCTTCTTCAAAGTGTTGGGCATTAATTTGCTCGGCAACTTTTGCCGCTTCGTGATGAAAGTGGGTGTGCGCGGTGCTACATTGCTTAAAGCTCTCTAAATAGCCGTAAATAATGTGACCTTCACTTTCTAGCCATCGGCCTAACTCACAACAATTGTCACGCGCAATCGTGGCAACATCCATTTTCTCTTTACGGTTAATTGCCGCACGAAACTGAATTTTCCAGTCGCAATGGTTCTCAATTGCTTTTTTGAAGTCCATTTTTAGTCTCCATCCTATGTAATGTGTATCACTACTTGAATCACAAGCGTTGTTTGGGTAACTCTAAGTGCAGATTGTCATTGCGTCAACCTAAGCCTAGCACGCGGGTAGCTATAGTCGGTAATGGGTCGAGCTTACGTTTTTTTGAATGTGTCATGCTGAGGGACGAAGCATCTTAACAGCCTGTTGGCAAAGAGATTCCTTGCTGTTTGCTCGGAATGACAAATGTCAAAAAAACTAAGTTTGACCCACGACCCAAGGCATTATGTGAGGCGAAGCTTGTTTGGTGATGATTTCTTCCAATAGTCAGTATTAAGTTTGATGAACTGGGTTGAGTTCACAACCCAGCATGACATCAGATGTAAGCCTTAACTCGGCTCATAGCCCAAATTTGGACTTAACCATTTTTCCGCCTTTAACATATCCCAACCTTTACGTTGTGCATAGCTTTGTACTTGGTCTTTATCAATCTTGCCAACATTAAAGTAACTGCATTCAGGCAAGGAGTAATAAAAACCACTGACCGCCGCCGCAGGCCACATGGCGTAATGTTCGGTAAGCGTAATGCCAGTGTTTTTCTCGGCATCCAATAACGCAAACAAGGTCGCTTTTTCGCTATGTTCAGGACAAGCAGGGTAGCCCGGTGCAGGGCGAATACCGACATATTTCTCTTTAATCAGCGCGTCATTATCCAATTGTTCATCGGGTTGATAACCCCAAAACTCTTTACGCACGCGCTCATGCAAATGCTCGGCAAAGGCTTCGGCTAAACGGTCGGCCAGCGCTTGCACCATGATGGCATTGTAGTCATCACCTGCGTCACGATAGGCTTTGACAACGTCTTCTGCGCCTAGGCCAGTCGTCACGGCAAAGCCACCAATATAGTCGTGGGCGGTACTGGTTTTCGGGGCAATAAAATCAGCGAGTGAATAATTGGGTTTGCCACTGACTTTATCGCTTTGTTGCCGTAAATGATGCAAGGTTTGAATCACGGTTTGTCGAGACTCATCGGCATAGACTTCAACATCGTCATCATTCACCTGAGCCGCAGGCCAAAAGCCAATCACACCATTAGCAGTTAAGAGCTTCTCGCCAATCAATTTATCGAGCATGGCTTGAGCGTCAGCAAATAAACGCGTGGCTTCAACGCCTACAACGCTATCTTTCAGAATCGCAGGAAATTTACCCGCCAAACTCCATGTAATAAAAAACGGAGTCCAGTCAATGTATTTGCGGACTTCTTCTAGCGGATAGTCTTTTAATACCTCTACGCCCAATTTTTTCGGTTTAGGCGGGGTGTAATTATCCCAATCTAAAGTGAATTTTTCGGCTATTGCTTGAGCATAACTGAGCTTGGCGGCTTTCGGTTGACGTTTGGCGTGACGTTCACGCACTTCTTCGTATTCCGCTTTACGTTCGGCCAAAAATAGCGGCTTCATTTCAGGCGAGAGTAGGGATGTTGCCACACCCACTGCACGTGAAGCATCGGTGACATAAACCACGCCATCATTGTGATATTGCGGGTCAATTTTCACCGCAGTATGGGCTTTAGAGGTGGTCGCGCCACCAATCATCAACGGAATTTTAAAGCCTTGACGTTGCATCTCACGAGCAACATAGACCATTTCATCCAAGCTAGGAGTAATCAATCCTGACAAGCCAATAATATCGACTTTTTCCCGAATCGCAGTTTCAAGGATTTTCTCGCATGAAACCATCACCCCTAAATCGACAATGTCATAGCCGTTACAGCCTAACACCACACCGACAATGTTTTTGCCAATGTCATGAACGTCACCTTTAACGGTGGCCATTAAAATTTTGCCTTTGGTTTGACCTACGGTTTTTTCCGCTTCGATATACGGGTTAAGCCAAGCCACGGCTTGTTTCATCACGCGCGCCGATTTAACGACTTGAGGCAAAAACATTTTGCCTTCGCCAAACAAATCGCCAACGACGTTCATCCCCGCCATTAATGGCCCTTCAATAACATCTAATGGGCGGGCGGATTTTAAGCGTGCTTCTTCGGTATCAACATCAATAAACGCAGTAATGCCTTTGACCAATGAGTATTCTAAACGCTTTTCTACCGATTGATTACGCCATTCTAAGTTTTCGGCTTGTTTAACCGCGCCGCCTTCGTGCCGATATTGTTCGGCAACATCCAATAAGCGTTCTGTGCCTTCGGGCGTGCGATTAAGAATCACATCTTCGACGCGCTCTTTGAGGTCGGCAGGAATATCGTCATAAATCGCTAGTTGACCCGCGTTGACGATACCCATCGTCATGCCTTGTTTAATACAGTGATATAAAAACACGGCATGAATCGCTTCACGGACAGGTTCATTGCCACGGAAGGAGAACGAGACGTTAGACACGCCACCTGAAATCATCGCATGGGGTAAGTTTTTCTTAATCCAGCCTGTCGCTTCAATAAAATCAACGGCATAGTTATTGTGTTCTTCGATGCCTGTGGCAACGGCAAAAATATTCGGGTCAAAAATAATGTCTTCGGCAGGAAAGCCAACATCATCTACCAGCACGCGATAAGAGCGTTCGCAAATTTCACGTTTACGCGCCGCCGTATCGGCTTGGCCTTGTTCGTCAAAGGCCATGACAATCACTGCCGCGCCATATTGACGACACAAACGGGCTTTGTGGACGAATTCGTCGTGGCCTTCTTTTAGCGAGATAGAGTTAACGACAGGTTTCCCTTGTACGCATTTCAAACCAGCTTCAATGATTTCCCATTTCGACGAGTCAATCATAATCGGCACGCGGGAAATATCAGGTTCGCAGGCAACCATGTTCAAAAATTTGACCATTGCCGCTTCCGAATCCAACATGCCTTCGTCCATGTTGATGTCGATAATCTGCGCGCCACCTTCGACTTGTTGACGGGCAATATCCAGAGCTTCGGCGTAGTTTTGTTCACGAATTAAACGGGCGAATTTTTTTGAGCCAGTGACGTTAGTCCGTTCGCCAACGTTGACAAATAACGATTCAGGCGTAATGTTAAACGGCTCTAAACCTGATAAACGACAGGCAGGCGCAATCTCTGGCACTTGACGTGGTGGCAAGTGTTTAACCGCGTTATAAATGGCGGCGATATGATCAGGTGTTGTGCCACAACAGCCACCAACAATATTTACTAAACCACTTTCGGCAAATTCACCGACCATTGCCGCCGTTTGTTCGGGTGTTTCGTCGTATTCACCAAAGGCATTCGGTAAGCCTGCGTTGGGATGCGCGCTGACAAAGGTATCGGCTTTTTCGCTAATTTCTTTAATATAAGGACGCATGGCATCTGCACCTAAGGCGCAGTTAAAACCAATACTTAACAAATTGCCATGACGCACCGAGTTCCAAAATGCTTCAGCCGTTTGGCCTGATAAGGTACGACCAGAGGCATCGGTAATTGTGCCTGAAATCATCACAGGTAAAATCTTGCCCGAACGATTAAAAAACTCCTGCACCGCAAAAATCGCGGCTTTACAGTTGAGTGTGTCAAACACCGTTTCAATGAGCAGAATATCCGCGCCACCTTCCACTAAACCTTCTGCGGCTTGTAGATAGTTGGTCACCAACTCATCAAACGTCACATTACGATAAGACGGGTCATTAACATCTGGTGATATCGAACAGGTACGCGAAGTAGGGCCAAGAACACCTGCGACAAAACGCGGTTTTTCGGGAGTTTTAGCCGTCCATTTATCGGCAACTTCACGGGCAACACGAGCAGCTTCGCGGTTTAGCTCTGACACCAATTCTTCCATGTGATAATCAGCTTGCGAAACAATCGTCGAATTAAACGAGTTGGTTTCTAAAATATCTGCGCCCGCAGCACAGTAAGCATCATGAATGCCCGCAATAATTTCGGGTTTGGTTAATACCAATAAATCGTTATTGCCTTTGACATCATGTGGCCAATCAGCAAAACGTGTGCCGCGATAGTCTTCTTCTTGCAGTTTATGCCGTTGAATCATCGTCCCCATTGCACCATCAATAATCAGAATGCGTTGTTGGAGAGCGGCTTTTAGGACATCGGAACGGGAAGAAGTCATGGCGTAGGTATCAATAGCAAGAATCGGGGGGGATTATTTTAGCAAAAATGTCGCCAATTAGCATAAAACTATTGTTCAGAGCTAATTACTAATTCCGACTGCCATAGTAGGATATTATAAAAGTGAGGTATAATCACCTAAAGACGGTTTATCTACGAGAGAGTTATGAGCAATTTAAACATCACCATCACTGAGACTGCCCAAGTTTATTTACGCGAATTGTTAGCCAAGCAAAACAGCGACGGTATTGCTGTGCGTATTTTTGTTGAAAACGCAGGTACACCTAAAGCTGAATGTTGTATGGCTTATTGCACACAAGGCGAAGAACAAGCCGATGATGTACGAATGGCGATGGATGGTTTTGAAGCATTTATCGAATTCAAAAGCGCACCTTATTTAGAAGATGCGGTGATTGACTACAACAAAGACCGTTTTGGTGGTCAGCTAACCTTCAAAGCACCGAAATCAAAAGTGCCGCAATTAGGTGAGGGTAGCAGTTTAGAAGAGCGTATTAACCATGTATTGTTTAGCGAAATCAATCCGGGTTTGGCGGCGCACAATGGCAATGTCAGTTTGTTAGAAGTCTATGAAGATGAAAAAGAAGGCTTAACCGCCGTATTGAAGTTTGGTGGTGGTTGCCAAGGTTGCTCAGCCGTGGATATGACCTTAAAGCAAGGCGTCGAAACAACCTTAAAAGCTAATATTCCTGAGTTGCAACGGGTTACTGATAGCACTGACCATTCGCACCGTGAAAATGCTTATTTTAAATAAGGCGAACTGAAATGCGATAGAGGCAGTCATTTTTGACTGCTTTTTATTTTTTGTCGTCAGGAGAATTTATATTTTTTGCTGCTGAATTATCATGCAACAAGGCTCTTCCTGCCATCACTTCTGAAATACCAAAAATAACACATACCCCCAAGATTCCCCATTTGCCTAACAAATCAAACAGCGCAGCACCACGAGTACCATCAGGCTCGGCCATATTGATGCCACTTTGTTCGGCATCCAAAAGCATAAAAAACAGTGCTGGCCCTAAGAGCAACAACAAAACGCCTAAAGTAATTCTAAATTTTGCCATGATGTTTTCTCAATGATGGAACAAAAAAGAGGGGCAGAGTGATTTTTCCTTAACTTAATACATATCGTATCTAGGCACTAGGGTTGTGACGTTACACGAATGCTGCCAAACAAAGCTGAACCGCTCTTTAGCAAAGAGGGGTTAGGGGAGATTTGCAGAGTTTGGTTTCGACTCCGCTCAACTACCACCTAATATGTTCCCTGAGCGGAGTCGAAGTGAAGGGCAGATGCTAGTTTTTTGTTGGAACAATCACTGCGCTCGTTGGCGGTATCACTACAGGTGGTTTTTCCTTCACAGGATTAACAATAAAGTTTGTTCCCAATAACATTAACGTCACGCCCAACACACGACGAATCGCCCGCTCAGGTAAATGAGAGCTTAATAATGTGCCAACAATAATCGCGGGAATAGAGCCAATCAACAAGAAACCGAGCAAATGCATATCCACGTTCCCCGATTTCAAATGTCCCAATCCCGCCACTAACGTTAGTAACACGGCGTGAGCCACATCTGAACCAATAATGCGAATCATCGGTAATCGAGGAAACAATAATACCAATGCCATAATACCGAACGCACCAGCACCAACCGAAGACAAAGTGACAAAAATGCCCAATACCACGCCCATCAATAAAATCCATGCTTTATGCTTAATAATCACTTCGCTATGTTCATCGGCAGTTAATGCTTCACCTGCAACATCATGTTGATGACGATTAAAAAAAGCTTCAATGCGTGTTCTAAAGACAATAGAAGCGCCTGTTAAAATCAACATGCCACCTAACACGATGGTCAACAGTTTTTTATATTCTTTTGCGCCGCCCATAAAATGGTCTAACGCCCAAGTAGTTGCCAGCGAAGCAGGAATGCTACCCAGTGCCAACCAAAACACAATTGGCCAAACAATATTGAGTTTTTTGGCATGAACTAACGAGCCGCAAAATTTAGAAATAGCGGCATAAAGTAAGTCTGTACCAATAGCAATGTGAGGTTCAATTTTCAGAAAACTGATTAAAATCGGAGTCATCAGCGAACCACCGCCAACGCCAGTTACTCCCACGCAAAAACCCACTAATGCGCCAGCAAGAATAAAATGAAAATCAGTCAACATGACAACGCCATCATTTATAAAAAATAGTGGCGTAATGTAGCGGATTCTTTATGTGTATATTCGATTTTTTTGGTATATGATTATAACTTAAAAGAATATAGAGGTAATGATGAAGTTACAACAATTGCGCTATATCTGCGAAGTCGCCAGTAATAATTTGAATGTTTCCACAGCAGCACAAAACCTTTATACCTCACAACCGGGTGTCAGCAAACAAATTCGTTTGTTGGAAGATGAATTAGGTGTCGAAGTTTTTACCCGTAACGGTAAACATCTCACCCAAATTACCCCCGCAGGACAAGAGATTCTGAATATTGCGCGTGAAATGTTGCGTCAAGCCGAAAATATTCGTCAAGTGGGTGAAGAATACAGCAATCCTAAAAGCGGTAAATTGGCCATTGCCACCACGCACACTCAAGCACGTTATCGACTACCCCCTGTGATTGATGCCTTTCGCCAGCATTATCCCGATGTCACCTTGCATTTACAGCAAGGCACACCGCAACAAATCGCGCAAATGGCTTCCAACGGCACAGTCGATTTTGCCATTGCCACTGAAGCGATGGAGCATTATAGTAATTTGATTTTACTACCCTGTTACCGCTGGAATCGTTCGGTGATTGTGCCTAAAAATCATCCCTTAACCAGACTGCCCAAACTGACCTTAGAAGCGATTGCCGATTATCCCTTAGTAACCTATGTTTTTGGTTTTACAGGCCGTTCTCGTTTAGATGAAGCTTTCCAAGCACGCGGTTTAAATCCGAAAGTTGTATTCACGGCAACAGATGCAGACGTGATTAAAACTTACGTCAAACTGGGTATGGGGGTTGGTATTATTGCCCACATGGCCTATGAACCTGAAATAGATACCGATTTAGTAGCATTAGAAGCAGGGCATTTATTTGAATCTAGCACCACCAAAATAGCTTTTAGAAAAGGCATGTGGTTACGTAGCTTTATGTTTGATTTTATGAAGGACTTTGCCCCGCATTTAACACGCGCCAGAGTAGAAGCAGCAATTTTAGCGGACACACCTGAAGACTTGGAGCGAGTATTTCTGAATGTGGAGTTGCCAGTTTTATGAGGGTGTAGGGGCGATTCACGAATCGCCCCATATTACAAAAAGTCTAAATCTTGGCTATTGTTCATCAATTCTTTTAATTCTTCTTTTTCAGAAATAGCGGTGTTCAACACTTCTTTAACAAACTTTAAATACACAGTGTAAATCGTTTGTGAGCCATCATCTTGAGTCACAACAAAAAATGGTGCGCGTTCTACACCGAGTTTTTTCGCCAACTGCATACCAGCCGATTCTGCATCGCGCTCGTCAGCTATTAAAATTTCATCAATAAATTTGAGTTGATCATCGGTTTCCATTTTTGCCAACACTTCACCGCATTTTTTACACGGCGAACCATCGGCTAAAATTTTTTTTACCATTACTATGTTCATAAATTGCCTCTCAAACCAATAGGTTAACCCTCACCCCAACCCTCTCCCTCAGGGAGAGGGGGTATTTTTCTCTCTCCCTGAGGGAGAGAGTTAGAGTGAGGGCTTTTGCCTTACTTCAAATTCACCGAATGCAAACCGCATTCTTTTTTCGTTGCTTCTTCCCACCACCAACGGCCTTCACGCTCATGTTGATTCGGCAGAATAGCGCGTGTACAAGGCTCACAACCAATGCTGGTAAAGCCTTTTTCATGCAGCGCATTGTAAGGAACTTCGTTAGTGCGGATGTAATCCCAAACTTGTGCGGAAGTCCAATTCGACAACGGGTTAAACTTAATTAATTGTTTACCCGCACCGCTAAATGCAGCATCGGCTTGAACCACGGGCACTGCCAAACGTGTTCCGGGGCTTTGGTCTTTACGTTGACCTGTCACCCACGCATCTAAAGTCGCCAATTTTTTCTTTAACGGTGCAACTTTACGCACAGTACAGCATTCTTTATGGTCATCAACATAAAAGCTAAACATACCTTTCGCGTTAACCATTTCTTGCACTTGTGCCGACTCAGGAAAACAAATCTCAATCGCAACTTTGTAGTGATTACGCACTTTTTCAATAAACTGATAAGTTTCAGCGTGCAAACGACCCGTATCTAAGGAAAACACGCGAAATGGCTTGCCCAATTTAGCGGCCATATCAATTAACACCACATCTTCAGCACCACTAAAAGAAATGGCGGCGTTGTCAAAGTTATCAAGCACTAAGGCTAAAATTTCTTGTGGGGTTTTTTCGTCGTAATCGGTTGCCCATTGTTGAGCATTGGCATGAGTAATGGTCATGGCTGTTCCTTATTGGGGAAATGGCTGAAATTGGGTGGCTTGCACATTAAGCGAGAGCGAACAGCGCGGTATTAACAACACAAACACTGAACACGTCTCATTAAAGGTGGGTAATTCTAGCAGTATTTAGCCAACAGATTGCACGTCTAGGCCAAAATCGGTACAGTTCGCGCCAGTATTTTTCTTATTTTATTGCGGAGTGAATCATGGAAATTGTCTGTTTGGATTTGGAAGGCGTGTTAGTGCCCGAAATTTGGATTAATTTTGCCAAAAAAACAGGCATAAAAGCCTTAGAAGCCACCACCCGTGATATTCCCGATTACGATGTCTTAATGAAACAGCGTTTAGCTATTTTGCGCGAACACAACTTGGGTTTACCTGATATTCAAGCCGTTATTGCCGAAATGGGCCCATTAGAAGGGGCGTTTGAGTTCGTGGCATGGGTACGTGAGCATTTTCAACTCATTATTTTGTCCGATACCTTTTACGAATTTGCCGATCCACTAATGAAGCAGCTTAATCGACCCACCATTTTCTGTCATAAATTAGAAACCGACGAAAAAGGCATGATTACCAATTATGTGCTTCGTCAACCTGATCAAAAACGTGCGGCTGTTCAAGCATTACACGGCTTAAATTATCGCGTTATTGCCGCAGGTGACTCTTATAATGACATCGCCATGTTAGGTGAAGCTAACAAAGGCATTTTGTTTGATGCGCCCGATAACGTGATTCGTGAGTTTCCACACTTTCCTGTGACTAAAACTTACGAAGCCTTAAAAACAGAGATTATTAGCGGTTCATTGCGAAATATTCCGCGTTAATAATAGAAGGGGTGGGTTTGGCCTGCCCCTATTTGTTCAAAAAATCATCCTCCAACGCATTCAACATAGCCCCTATCTTATTAAAACATTCCTCGTACTCTGATTTACACACCGAATCAGCGACAATGCCGCCACCAGCCCAAGCATAAATATCATTTTCTACTCGTAATAAAGTACGAATAGCAATATTCCATTGACCTCGACCTGTCGTTGTTAAATAGCCAATCGTGCCGCAATAAATAGCCCGATCACAGTTTTCCAATTCATCAATAATTTCCATCGCCCGCTTTTTCGGTGCGCCCGTAATTGACCCCCCGGGAAAGGCATCAAACAATAAATCTAAAGGACTAGAGTCTTGTTTAAGTCTGCAACTGACATCGCTAATCAAATGATGTACTTGCGGAAATGACTCCACACTAAATAATTTAGGAACTTTTACCGAGCCAATAGCCGCGTGTTTGCCTAAATCATGGCGCAACAAATCCACAATCATCACATTTTCGGCATGGTCTTTAGGATGTGACGCTAAATCATTCAATTGCGCTAAATCTTCTTCACTATCTTGTCGGCGTGGCCGAGTACCTTTAATAGGGCGCGTCAACACCTGACCATCTTCGCTAAACTGCAAAAACAACTCAGGCGACAAACTTAAAATATCGCCAAAAGGACAACTCACATACGCGGCATAAGGCGGTTGGCTTAACGTCAATAATCGCTGAAAAGCCTCAATACTTTGGCCTGAACAACGCGCTTTAAATGCCTGCGCTAAATTCACCTGATAACAATCACCACTATGTAAATAATCTTGAACACGCGCAAAAGCAGATTGATAGTCATTTTCAGACATCAAGGCTTGAAAAGATTCAGTTAGTGTAAATGAATGCTGTGTTGGTGGAGTTTGTAGTTGCGCTAATACCGTTTCTGCTAATGATACGGTGGGAGCATATAGATGAACTTGCCCTTCATCATTAGGACGAATAAAAACATCATAAAAACCCAAACACATTGAAGGAAATGAGACTATTTCACTATTAGCGCGTGAAGAATTCGGATAACTCATCCAGCCCATTAGTCCGCCTGTAAAGCCGTGTGTTAATGGATAGGCTGGGCAGGGAGTAGTTGAAAACAGCAATTTAAGGTAACGTAATAGGTCTTCATTTACGAGTGTTTGCTGGTAGCTTAAATCAGTTTGTCGTTGGTAAAGCATCAGCCCTCTCTTATCAGAGACGAATAACCATACAGGACTCAGTCCTAAACAATCATTGTTGCCATCTTTTAACCAAACGGAATGATGTGAAGGGGTCACTAAGGGTAAAAGTGACGAAATAAGGGGAGTATGGACATGAGGCAGAGGAGTGACAAACAAACGGGTATTCCTACAGCAAAGAAATAACTGGGATCGCATTTTAACACGAATATACCCGCGTATCAGTTAGCCATTATGAGAGCTTAGGTTCTGTTGATATTGCAATGTTTAGATTGTTTTTTGTTCTTAATATAGGGGCTATTGACGTTTTGAAATTCAGATTGTTTTGCCTGAAAAATTCGAATAAAACCACGTTAAAAGAGGCTTCGACTCCGCCCAGCCAACATCAAAATGCTCCCTGAGCTTGGCCAGCCCTGAGCGTAGTCGAAGGGGCGAAGGGTTTCTTTTAAGCAAATGTCAACAGAACTCTTAGGAAAAGAATAAGTCCTGAAATAATGGCGCATTTTGTCAATTATTCCACGTTACACAAACACTTAACAACACATCTACTTATTAACGTAACTCTCACACGGTACAACATGCCGTTTGTCGGACAGTTCACATATTTGTTGATGAAAGGGCTTGCTCTGCCGATTTAACGGTGGTAAATTTCTTCTGCCAAATAGAACGTTACCTAATTAAAACATTAAGGTAACAAAAACTATAAATAAACCCGAGGATAAAATCCCATGAAAATGTTAAAAAAACTCGCTCTTGTTTCTGCTGTTTCTATGATTTCTGCTGGTGCTTTTGCTATGGAAGCAATGGATGATGAGTCCATGGCTTCTGCAACTGGTCAAGACGGTATCACAATCATGTTATCTCCAGCTACTATGGCTCGTGGTAACTTGTTGTTGTTGGGCGTAAGCACAACTAGCTTAGATACAGTAACACCATTTAGCACTGGTACAGATGCTACATTAGGTACAAACGATGACTTGTACAAAGGTTTGTCAATCAATCAAGTAGTTATTCATGATGATGACGGTATCGCTACTAACATGAACTCTGGTTCTTTAGTTATTGGTAATGGTACTACTGCTGACTCTACAGTTGTGTTTGCGAAAGGTGATAATCCAATCGTTATCGACTTAGATATGGTTGGTGATACATCAGCAACTGCTGGTAACCAATCCATGTTGAACGTCAAAATCAGCACACCAACTTTAGGTATCAAAGTAGGTGCAATGTATGTTTCTAACAGTAATGCAAATGCTGCTGGTATTGACAAAGACGGTGCAGTTCTTGCGGGTGCTGAGGGTGATGGTACAAGTCAAGATGGTGGCACACCAATCAAAATTTCTAACGCAATGGAAATTGTGTTAGGTGCTACTAGCATCAACATCCAATTGGGTAGCGAAGCACAAACCATTTATGGTGGTGCTGAAGTTGGCGCGGTTGGTGCGGTATTAAACCCAAGTGCAATGATTTTGGTTGATGCAACGATTCAAGGTGGCTTGACAATCAATAACTCTAGCCTTATTGACGCAGGTGGCTTAATCACTGGTGGTTCGATCAGCATGAAAAGCTTGTCGATTAAAGACGCTGGTGGTGCTAACTTAAATGCATTAGTTGGTGTTAACGTTGAAGACAATCTTCTTCAAACTAACGCAGCTTATGCGGGTGCTGGTGCTACTGAAGGCGGCTTGATCGTAACTTTAGGTGGTTTAGGCGGCAAGGGTGTTGACGGCTTGTACGGTCCACGTACTGCTGGTGCATTTAACCCAGCTGGTACAAACGATGATACTGGTGTTGATATCTCTATCAACAACACAGTGCTTGGTAGTGCAACTGCACAAGACTTGGGTGATGTTCAAATCCTTGGCTTGCAATTGGGCGGCACAAGCTTGATCATCCGTGGTCATTAATTCTTAATAGAGAATTTATTCTCACTTAAGAAATATTACGGCAGCTTCGGCTGCCGTAACTTTTTGTATCTTTGAAATAACATTGTTCTACTGTTGGATTGTTAGCTGTTATAATTTGCCCTTGTGTACTATAAAAATAAAACGGAAGCGGTCATGATTAAAAAAACGCTTGCACTATTAACTGCTTTATCTATGTCTTCTTCTGTGGTCGCATTTGAAGAAATTTCCGAAGAGGAGTTATCGGGAACGTCTGCACAAGATGGTATGACGGTATTTGTTGGGTTGCCCACAAATGGCTGGCGTGCCAATGAAATATCACTTACGGATAAAAATGGTATTGATGCTTCTTTGGCAACAGGTTATACCAATGCAGGTACGATAGCCGCCAAAAATATTGGTTTTAATACCTGTACATCAGCAGTTGGTTGTGTCGCATCATCAGCACCCAGTATTCGTTTAGATATTGATACGGTTGGAGATTATAACGGTGTCGCTGTAGGCGTTGGTGGTATGCTCAATATTGGCTTCTCTTTAATGGGGACAGCCAGCAAAGTGAGGCTGTATATAGATGGTTTGTGGTTGCGTAATGGTGCTTCTGGTGCAACTGAAACCAAGATTTTAGATTTTCAGCAAGATTATATTGATATTACACCCATTGGTTCTTTGTCGTTGTTTAGTGTGCAATTAGGCAGGGAGTCTTTAGGTGGGCATTTATTGCATTTTACCAATGGTAATTTTGGTACAATTGACTTTGGTACAATTGCGCTTTTAGATAAACAAGACAATAACAACAGCCTGCGTTTTGGTTTAAAACTAGATAATGTTGACTTAACAGGCAGTGGATTTGACTTTAATGCGAATGGCCTTGTTTATACGGCATCAAATTTTGGTGGTGGTGTGATGAACGTTACCCTAAGTAATATGGCCATGGGAAATGCAAGTGCTCCTAGTATGGGGAGCTTTGGGGTTGAAGGGTTAAGCGTGGCAAACTTAGCGGTAACAATCACGGGTAAACTTTAATCGATTGAACGTAGGGATTACGTTAAAAAGCGTGAAAAAAATATTAAAACAAGGTATTTTGTTTTGATTAGAAAAGCGTAATAAGAATTTAGGCGATTTTGAAGCGTATTAAGGCTTCAAAAATAATATTCGGAGCTACACAATCACTGTGTACTTTCAAATTAGTCAATAAACCACAATTAGAATAAACCGTATGTTCCTACTCACAATTGGCTCAGCTCTTATTTACATGTTTGCAAGTGATGCCTTTGAAGTGGCAGACAAAAAGCCGTCTAGCATTTATTTTAGTCATCCCATAGATAATCGTCATAACAGCTATGCCTCTTTTAGTGAGCCAGTAGAAACGGTTTCTCCTTTAGTAGAACGACAATATAAAAATATTATTCATCAAGCTTACGACTATAGTTGCGGTTCTGCGGCACTCACAACGGTATTGAACGGTTATTTGGGTCGTCAATTTAGTGAAAAGCAAGTGATGGATGGCCTACTCAAATTTGGTGAGTACGATAAAATTGTTCAGCGTCGTGGGTTCTCAATGCTGGATATGAAGCGTTTGGTCACGGCGTTAGGTCACCCCAATAATGGCTTTAAAGGCTCATTGGATGAGTTAAAAAAGCTTGACCATCCCGCTATTGTTGCGATTCATTACATGAATTTTAAGCATTTTGTTGTGATTAAAAAATATCAAGATGGTCGTTTTTTCGTCGCTGACCCTGCTCTAGGTAATATTAGTTTTCCAGAAGCTCAGTTTGATGATGTTTGGGATAAAGTCGATGGCTTAGGGCGTATGTTTATTATCTTCCCTAATGGTTTTAAGCCTCGGTCAACGTTGGAGTTAACCGAAAATGACATGCGATTTGTTGATGACCAAACCATCTCTCACTTGGCTTTTATGCAAATTGAAGATAATTTCCGCCAATCTGAACATAATGCAGATAGAGCCTCTACTTTACAGCGTGTCTTTAATGCCGATAAAGAAGCTGACGTATCAGAAAAAATAATTGATGTACCGTTACGTACTTACTTTAGAAAGAAGTAACGGTTGATTTTGTATTGATAAGACTTATAAGGAATCACAACAATGAGAAACTGGGGTAAAGCTCCGCAAATTTTAGTCGCGCTCAATTGCGTCTGTTTCTCTGTGGCTCATGCCGATGATGCTGCTCCAGCAACAACGCCAGTAGCTCCAACAGTCACGCCTGCGCCACAAGCTCCTGCTGCAACGGCCGCACCTACGCCTGTTACGCCAACGGCTTCCGAAACGCCAGCACCAACGAATGCAAGTTCGGCAATGAATCCGACGGTTCCTACAGCGGCTACGGGTGCAGATGCTGCCCGTGATGCCTTAAAAGAAAAATCGACGGATGTCTCCTCGGAAAAAACCTTAAACGAAGTCTTTAAAGCCTCAGAAAAAACGTACTCCCTGAATAAAAAGGGACAGTTTGCTATGAACTATGATGTCAGTTATAGTTTTTACCGTGATAGTCGTATTGATATTGCGTTGTCTGCTGATAGTTCTTCACTCACGCGTTTACGCATTCAAGAAGATGCTCAACATTCGTTTGGCAATACCTTTGATGTGTCTTATGGGCTTCGGGATAATTTAACATTAAGCGCGTCCTTGCCATTAGTTTATAAGTTAGACACTTTAGGCAGTAAAACGGTGCTAGGTTTAGGCGATGTGGCGTTTGGCTTGCGTTGGCAGCCCATTCCTCTAAAGCGCGGTTTACCATCAACGACCTTGTTTACTTCGCTGTCCACTGCAACAGGTGATAGTCCTTACGAAATCAATGCGTCACGAGACCTCTCTACAGGTAAAGGCTATTATAGCTTATCGGGTGGGGTAAGCATGAGTAAGGTGACTGATCCTATCGTGATTTATGGCTCAACCAGCTTTTCGATTGCCAATAGAATTAGTGGCTTGAATCAGGCTCGAGGTGATAAAGCTCTGAGCAGTGTTGCTCCAGGTAATACCTTAGGTTTTTCGTTTGGTTTTGCTTACTCTCTAAATTATGACGTTTCAATGAGTGCGTCTTATCAACACAGTATTTCAAGCAATGGCCGTTACGCTTTTTCTGATGGTACTGCGGTAGAACCTGCGGCGCAGGTGTCATCTTCACTTAACTACACACTGTCATTGCGTACCAGTCCCAAGCGTATTGTCAATGTCAGTATGGGTTATGGTCTAACGGAAGACAGTCCTGATGTCACATTGGGTTTCTCCATGCCTCTTGAGTTTTTAGGTTTGGCTAAAGAATAATGGCATAAGGGCGTACCGTTTATGAGTATCACTCCGAAAAAGCCAAAGCAGCTATCCTATTTGGCTCTAGCGATTGCCACAATATGGACTCCGTCCAGTTTTGCAATGTTGGCTCAAAATATGTCCGTCGATTTACGCTCTCTCAGTATGGGAAATGCGGTGACGGCAGACCCACCTGGTATTAATGCAATTCACTTTAATCCTGCGGGCTTAACCAAAATTAAAGGCTTGCAGTTAGATATTCAGTTGCTGATGGCTGATTTTGCCATTGAAGCAGATTTATCTGCACCTAAAGGTTTTGATGTCTTTGGTTATTCAGATGATCCGATTGTTTGTGCGGATGCTGTGGATACAGAGCCGCTTTGCTCTCAGTTTAAAACTGCCCATACCGAAGTGGCAGGGGTTGCATTATATTTACCGTTTGTTGATCAGGTGATTAAAATGCCGCCAGGCCCTATTACTGCGCCTACAGCGGGTATTGCCTATAAGCCACCAGGTTCAAAATACACCTATGCCAATGCTTTTTATGCCCCGATGATTGCAGGTTATTATCGTGAAGATAAAGACCCAGGTGTTTATATGGGTAAAAAAGTGGCTTTGGAACGTATTACCTATTTGTCACCGTCGGTCGCCTACCAGTTAACGGATAATCTTTCTGTCGGCTTGTCTGTAGGGATGTCTTATCAGGCAGTTGCGCTCAATACAGACTTTAGAGCACCTAACGAGTTAGTGGGGGTTTTTCGCTTAATTGACGAAGAAGTTTGTGCTCCCTTTCGAGAAAATACCAATATCGTCACCGATTTAATTCTTTTTGGCACATGTAATGCCAAAGAAAGTTTAGGTCCATTCAAAAAAATGGCGAATATGGATCTTTCTTTGCAGCAAACGTTATCTCCTACTTATAACCTAGGGATATTGTGGGAGCCGAATGAGCGTTTTGCATGGGGGGCTGTTTATCAAAGTAATGCCAAAATGCGCATGAAAGGTAAATATAAAATCACCTATGAAGAAGGGGCGCGCTCCTTAATTAACGATGGTTTACAGTCATCGCCAACAGGACAAATTTTAGGGGCGATTCTCGGTTTGCCGAGCTATATGCCAAAGCAAGAAAAAGGTTTGCTGTCAATGAGTATGGAGTTTCCTGCCCATTTTCAGACTGGTATTAAATATAAATTATTACCCAATCTTCAGGTGAACTTTGATGTTGGCTGGACAGACTTTAATCAGTGGAAAGCGTTTAATTTTGAATTTGACCGTGAAATTCAAGTATTGAAGATTGCCAAGCTTTTAGTGCCTAATGGTGGTGTCACTGATACCTCATTGAGTTTTCCTTTAGATTTTAATACCCGTTGGAACTGGGGTATAGGTTTGGAATATACGCATACGAGTCGTCTAAAGTTTCGTTTAGGCTATGAGCCTCGTGATAGCGCAGTGCCTGACAATAAACGTAATATTCTTGCGCCTATTAATACGGCTAGAATGTATGCGACAGGTCTGAGCTATCGTTTTGATCGTGACACTGATATTAATTTGACCTTAATGCACATGACGAGCCGTGACACTGTCCCTGCGGGTACGAGTACTTTGTTAAACCAAACGGGTGTCACCAATTTGCTTTACAACCCGTATGCGGGTTTAGATGCAAAAACGAAGGCTGTCATTAATATTATGGGTCTTGTTTATAGCACGCGTTGGTGATTATGCGCTTTGTGACGGCTTTAATATGTACGGTCATGAGTACATTGGTGGTAGCGGACGAACGGTTTTATACAACGGTTGATGCACAAGGACGTGTACAAGTCATTAAAAGCGAGCAGCCTGCTCCTGTTGAAATGCCAAAACAGCCCGTTTCGTCAGTGGAAAAAGTTGTTTCTGAACCTACACCCAAGCAACAAACGCCAGATGAACCTTCGGTAAAACAAGGCACTCGCCAAGTTGATGCTGATACGTATGTTGACACTGAGTTATTAGAGCAAAAAAACTTTAACTTAGAGGATAAAAAACGGTTTTACTTTCTACCTAACAGTGGTTTTGGTACACAAATTGTTGAAAGTAAAGATGGCGTAATGAAAGCTCCAATTGTCAAACCTGAGGTTATCAAGCCGATAGCGTATGTGTCATCTAACTATTTACCATTGTCATTAGAAGATGTTCAGCGTTGGTATCCTCAACTCAAACAATGTATGAGCCAATCAGATATCAAGAAACACAGTAAACCATTAAAAGACAGTAATAATATTTGGGTCAAACCACCACTAATACCAGATACATTTGAGATCGACGGGTTTTTAGCGTTATCTTCGACGATACCTGTAGTGAAACAATTACGCGTTGTATCATTTGCGAGCACCTATAAAAACCCTGCTTTTTACTTACCTATCATCGTATTTTTGGGTGAGACGGGATGCCCTGTTGCGGGTGTTTGGCAGTATTGGAGTCGAGCGCATGTCGCTACAGACAAGCAATATGCCTCCGTAGAAGGTCTTATTAATATTCCAGCACAAAGTGCTTATGTTCTTTTTTATCGTCCTATAAAAACTTTAAAAGCAGATATCCCTTTAAGCATTGATTCAGGCTCATTGGTTGTTGAAGCTTATTAGAAGAAGAGGTTGTCATGAAGTTGCCGTTTCGTTTGTTGGCTCTCCCTGCTGTGATATCGGTATTGACATTACAACTCACTGGCTGCGGTGAAGGGGGAAATAACTTAATTGATCCTGTTGCTGAGCAAATTAATACTATTACTACCTGTGATGGTGAAAAAGACCTGTGTACCAGTGGGCAGTTTATTGATGAGCCTGTCGTTGGGCTTAATTATTCCTGTAATCAAGTTCAGGATGTGACGGATAAAGACGGTGTTTTTACCTGTCCTAATAATTCGGTGGTGACATTCTATTTACAAGCGGAAAAAGGTAAGCACCGCATTACCTTAGGCCTCTATCGTATTAAAGCGATTGGTAGTATCAGTGGTACACGACAAAACGCTTTACTGCAAGTGACACCAAAAGATCTACTGACAGGTATTTCATCACAAGATAATACTAACGCTAATAACACGTCAGAAACACAAGTTGCCAATATTTTACGTTTGTTGCAAGTCATGGATAATGACGGCTCAGCGGATACCAATGTCTTAAATCGCATTGTGATTAGCGATGCTGATAAAAGTCAGATTGACTTGTTAAAATCAGACTTTGGGGTCAATCTTTTTGCCGATAGTGCAAATTTTGAAAAGATATTAGACCCCTTGCTCGTAGAGATTGCCAAAAAAGGTCGCACGTTACCAACAGCTGAGGTTGCTACAGCGCGTTTTAATCGGTCATTGCCTATCCTACAAGCGGGTGTGTATGAAGTTTCGCCCTTCATTACAGGCGGTAGTGATAAAGCAGGTAACCGATTATATACAGGCATGGTGGGTGAAACGACTCAATCACTCGAAAAAGCATTTGAGGGCATATTTTTTATTATTGATCGAGATGCGAAAGCGATTGGTTTGGGTTTAGAGTGGCGAGATACTCTTAATATTGCCACGTTAGATAGCACTTTGTTGCAAAAAATACTGTTAGATAAAGCGCCAACACCACTGACATTTGCTTCTCAAGATATTGGTTTTGAGATTACAGGTAACATTAAGCCTGACTTTAAGTTGTTTGCAGAGAATGGCGATACCATTGAGATTACTCAAGGTATCATGACCAAAGGAAATTTATTAGGTAATGATTTTTTCTATCGCAATGTGTATGGCTTAACGTCTAGTGATACTGTTGATGTGAAGAATTTTGGTAAGTGGCGACGTACGGGAACACTAGCCTTAGAAGGCACAACCAATATGAGTAAAGTCCGCGATACGTCACCATATTTCGATGGGGCTATTTGGAAGACAAAAGCCAACTCGCCTACAACCCCCATATTTCCTTTGCATCTCAAGTTAACATTACGAGATAGTGATACGACAACCTGTAAAGATATAGGTTGCCCCGTTGGTATCGATAATACCATGGGCATTAGTATTCTAGAAAATGGCAATATTATTACCGATATCAATGATAACTGTCGCCCTGTTAATAACATGATAGAAGTGGCTGATCCAAATAAGCCATCGGATTTACTGGAAGAACATCGTTTGGGATTGGTTTCTGCCGTTTTTCAAGATGCTACGACTGGGCCTGCTATTTCCCCGATTATTATGGTTGACAGTTGGGCCAAAAATGATCCTAAGTGGAAAAACTTTTACGGCATCTTCATGGGAGTGCAGTCGGGGGCAGCGGGTGGACCTAAAGTACAAATCAACATTGCTAGGGTTCTTGATAAAATAGTCACGATTGAAAATCAAAAAGACGATCAAGAGGCGGGCAGTGGAGTTGCCGCGATATGGACAAATTATATCAAGATACTAACGGCTCTCAGTACCAAACCTGTCGAAAAGCAAACCTTAGAAGTGAATAAAGCACAGGGCTATATTAGCAAAATAGAAGTTCAGGACTGTAATACGTTTTTGCAATAGAATATGTTAGCTGTCTGATAATAAAAAAGCCGACATTGTTGTCGGCTTTTTTATTGGATTTTGTTTAGGCAGAAATTAAACGCCGACGGTATAGCGGTAAGCTTTCGTCAATACTGGATTGATAGCTCACACTAAAGTCATTTAAGCCTTGTAAGGCGACATCAATGTCTTTATCCGCACGTACCGCAAAGCTGTTAAAACCACAGCGTTGTAGGTAAAACAGATTGTCTTTGAAAACATCGCCCACCGCACGTAATTCACCTGTGAAGCCCAAACGATTGCGTAATAACACCGCGTAAGAATAACCACGACCATCCGCAAAGGCAGGAAACGCGATAGCAATGAGATTGAAACAGCCAATGTCGTTTGCAATCAATTCAGGATGTTGGTCAGGTTTTAACACGACGCCTTTTTTATAAGGGTGAGCCAATACCTGTTCGCGTTGCTGTTGCCATACATCCAAACTCACCAAAATATCGGATGATGGAAAGCTACCCACTTCGCCAATCAAGTGGTAATCGTCGGCAACAATGGCGCGGTCTTTAATAATATTAGGCATACACACGCTCCTTAAATTTGGCAATGCCAATGCGTCGATAAGTATCTAAGAAACGCTCGCTATCGAGACGATTATCTAAATAAGTATTCAGAATTTCTTCAATAATATTCGCCATTTCTTCAGCGACAAAAGAAGGGCCGAGAATATCACCTAAACTGGCATCGTGATTGGCATTACCACCTAACGACACCTGATAGTATTCCGCGCCTTTTTTATCCACACCCAAAATGCCAATATGACCGACATGGTGATGACCACAGGCATTCATGCAGCCAGAGATATTAATATCTAAGTCGCCGATATTATAGACTTCATCCAAGTCCTCAAAACGTCGTTGAATTTGATCCGCAATGGGAATGGATTTTGCGTTGGCTAATGAGCAAAAATCACCACCGGGGCAGCAAATAATATTGGTGAGCATGCCAATATTGGCAGTGGCAAAACCTAAGGTGCTGAGTTGTTGCCATAAGGCAAATAACTGGTCTTGACGCACATCCGATAGAACTAAATTTTGCTCGTGAGTGGTGCGTAACTCACCAAAGCTATATTGGTCAACTAAGTCAGCAACAGCGTGCATTTGTTCACTGGTTATGTCACCAGGGGCAACACCTGTGCGTTTTAAGGATAAGGTGACAATGCGATAACCCGCTTTTTTATGAGCGTGGGTATTGTGGTTAAACCATAACGCAAATGCACGGTTCTCATTGAGTGCTTGGCTGAGCTCAATAGGATTGTCGCTTAGCGTTTGGTAGGCGGGCTCTGTAAAAAAGCTCGCCAAACGCTGAAGCTCAGCCGCAGGAACGCGCATAGCTTCAGTATTGGTGTAAGCGAACTCAGCTTCAACTTTTTCAGCAAACACCGCAGGCGTTAATGCTTTAACTAAAATTTTAATCCGCGCTTTGTACTTATTGTCACGGCGACCATGTAAGTTATATACGCGTAATACCGCTTCTAGATAAGCAATTAACTCGGCTTGCGGTAAAAACTCACGAATCACTGAACCAATAATAGGGGTACGGCCTAGACCTCCACCAACTAAGATTTTATAGCCAATCTCACCTTCGGAGTTTTTGACAATATAAACGCCAATATCATGGACAGCCGTTGCGGCACGATCAACATCAGGATGAGCGTTGACGGCAATCTTAAATTTACGCGGTAAAAAGGCAAATTCAGGGTGAAAGGTGGACCATTGGCGAATCAGTTCGCACGTTGGGCGTGGGTCAATAACTTCACCTGCCACGACTCCTGCAAATTGGTCAGTTGTCGTGTTACGAATACAATTGCCGCTGGTTTGAATAGCGTGCATTTGTACGTTGGCTAGATCGGCAAGAATGTCAGGTACTTGCTCAAGTTTAGGCCAGTTATACTGAATGTTTTGGCGTGTGCTGATATGAGCATAACCACGATCATAATGACGAGCAATATATGCCAAGGTGCGTAACTGCGTGCTGGATAACATGCCATAAGGAATGGCAACACGTAACATCGGTGCATAGCGTTGAACATACAAACCGTTTTGCAGACGGAAAGGACGGAATTCATCTTCAGACAGTTCGCCCGCTAAATAGCGTTCAGTTTGGTCGCGGTATTGCGCGACACGCTGGTCAACGATTTTTTGATCGTAAGCATCGTATTGGTACATAAGCCTTGCACTTTCTTAAAAGTAAGGGTGAAAAACGAGCTTTTGCTCATTCTTATTGGGTGCGCGCAGGATACCAAGACTCACTATATAACTAAAATACTTTTTATCTATATGATCATTAGGTTTTAGTGATAAGCCTGAATTTTAGTTAGAATAGTCGCTGTTTAATCTAAGCATTTAGAGAATTGATGATGATTGATACACCCACACCTTACATTAATACGAAAAATAAAAAACGCTTATTGGGTTTGGGGACTGTTTTTGCGGTGTATAGCGCATTAGGTTTTTTGGCGGCACCGTCATTGGCCATTAAATTAGCGCAACAATATGTCAGTGATGAGTTACACCTTCAGTTGACGATCGCCAACATAGAAATTAACCCATTGACCTTAGCCGTTAAAGTGGATGGTTTGCAAGTTAAACAGCCTGCTGGTGACGTGTTGGTATCCGCTCAACAAATCTATGTGAATAGTAGCTTTTTATTATCGTTATGGCAGAAGCGAATTTGGCTCGACGAATTGGATATTCAACGGCCGTATGTCAATGTGCATTTGGATAAAACAGGTAAGTTGAATTTATTGCAACTCATTCCCCCGAAAAAAGAAGAAAAGTCAGGCGATATGGCGTGGCAAATCGCAAGTTTTGCGATTCATAATGCCAATTTTAAGGTGTTAGATGAAAGTCGTCGGCAACCATTTTCCAGTCAAATACATGATTTTAATTTGAGTTTGTATAATATGAGCTCATTGGCGGGAGATGAAGGCCGTTATCAGTTTGCCGCGCAAACCGCTCAGCAGGAAAAATTGACGTGGCAGGGAACAGTTGGTTTACAACCAATGCGTTCACAAGGACATTTTAGTATTGAAAATTTGCAATTAACCACGCCTGCCAGTTATTTGGCTGATTTTCCTGTCACGATTGAGCGGGGTGAGTTTAATGTCGCGGCTGATTATCAGTTTTTACTTAACGATGACCAGCCGCAGTTGAGTCTGACTCAAGGGCATATTGTGTTAAGTGATATTAAGGCGCGCACAAAAACACTTAATCCGGTCAATTATGTCTTAAAGCAAGCCGAACTCAGTCGGTTGCGTGTGCAGTGGCCGCAAGTGCAAGCCTCGTTTGAGACATTATTATTACAACGGCCAGAAATTCAAGACCACCAGAGCCAACGTGCTATTGTGGCGTTACAAGATGTCACGCTCTCGAAAGGGGTATGGCAACAACAAGCCGATAGCCTAAGTTTGGCACTGTTGAGCGCACGAAAGCTCAGAGTGGAAGGGCAGAAGCAAGCATTGTTGCAGTTGCCGCAGTTGGATATTAGTCAGTTTGGTATTGAAAAAAACACCTTGAATACAGGGCGTATTGCACTGACGGGTGGAGAGACACAGCTACATCTTCTTAAAAATGGTCAAATCAATTGGCAGCAAGAGTTAACGCAATTATTGCCCCGTTTAATGCCGCCGACAATGGTCAAGCAAAATAATACAACCACAACACCGACGATGCGTTATCACTTGGGTGAAGTTGCCATTAAAGACTTTGTCATTCATGGCGAAGACCAGCGGCAATCCCCCGTCTTTAAAGAGCAAGTGACACTATCGCAGATTACTGTGAATCCACAGTTAGACCTTGCCAAGCCTCACCAGTTAGATGCTAGTTTGCGTTTAGCGACGGGTGGTGACGTACACATGATGGGGCAATTACAGGAAGCTCCGTTAATGGTTGACGCTAAACTGAGGTTGAATAAATTAGCCTTACCGCCATTTTCGCATTACTTAAAAGATATTGCGTTATTAAAACTGGAAAGCGGCAATCTTGATATTGATGGCAACATTCATCTTCAACAACAACCGAAACTACAAGCAACCTTTGCAGGTATGGTGGGGGTTAATGATTTTGCGGCGAATGACTTAAAGCTCAATGAACGGTTTCTAGCATGGAAGCGTGTAGTGGCTTCAGGGATGACGTGGCAACTAGAGCCTATGAAGCTGCATATTAAAGAAATGCGTGCTGAACAGCCTTTTACTCGCGTCATTATTGCACCCGATAAAACGATTAACTTAGAACAAGTGATTGCGAAAGAAAGTCAGCCAGTTACCGTGAAGCCTGCGTTATCAAAGCCAGAAAATACCCTGCCCATTCAGATTGATAGAACGATAGTCAGTAATGGCGCTATGTTGTTTGCTGATTTAACCCTTACGCCGCAATTTGCCACGGGGATTCAGGCATTAAATGGTGATATTCGTGGTATCTCGACCGCAGGAAACAGTTATGCCCAAGTGAGCTTGCAGGGTCAGGTGGATCAATATGGTAAAGCAACGATCAAAGGTGCGTTGAATCCTTTTAGTCCTGATAAAAACACTAATATGAGTGTTAAGTTTGACAATCTTGAACTCACGACATTAACGCCGTACTCCTCAAAATTTGCGGGCTATCGTATTGATAAAGGTAAGTTGTCTTTGGATTTGACGTATAAAGTGGCTAACCGTCAATTAGTGGCAGCCAATAAAATTGTGCTTAATCAATTAACCTTAGGTGAGCGAGTAGATAGCCCAGAAGCCAAAAACTTACCGATTCGTTTAGCGATTGCATTATTACAAGATAGTCATGGTGTGATTGACTTGGATATTCCTATTTCGGGAAGTTTAGATGATCCGAAATTTCGGGTTGCACCGATTGTTTGGCAAGCCATTGTTAACGTTGTCACTAAGGTGGCGACTGCGCCTTTTCGCTTTATTGCCGATTTAGTGGGTGGCGGTGATGATATGGATAGCATGGCCTTTAGTGTGGGTGATGCACAGTTAAGCAGTGATGTCATCACTAAATTAACGACGATTGCGGATGCCCTAACCAAAAGACCTAGTTTGCGTTTAGAGGTGCGTGGTACGTTTGATGAATTAGCTGATGCCCACGCGATAAAAAAAGCAAAATTTGATCGCTTTTTAAGCGAGAGAATGCAAAAAAATGGGCAAGAAGTGCCAACCTTAGAATCGATGTATGTTGAAACTAAAGGTGCAGAATCGCTAAAACAACAACGAGCATTAAACCTCAAGCTAGTTAAAAATCCAGAGGCTAAAGAAAAATTGGTGTTGGATGCTGAAATCTATCGCTTGGCTTTGCGTGAACAGTTACTTGAAACACAAGAGGTGACGGCAGGGGATTTACGTCAATTGGCTTTAGAGCGAGCCAAAGCCTTGCGTGGCCAATTGGTCGAAAAGTTGCACATAGAAGATGCGAGAGTGTTTATTTTAGAGCCTGAAATGAACAAAATGAACGATAAACAACAGGTTATTTCTAGCGTTACGTTGAGTGCTGGCTAGTTTTTGAGGCTTCGACTCCACTCAGCCAACGTCAAAATGTTCCCTGAGCGAAGTCGAAGGGTCAAAGGGATGATTCAAGCAAACATCAACAGATATTAGTGCAGATCAGCCGTCAGTAGCAGGCAAGCTAAATGCTAAAAGTCGGATTGTTAGACAATGCAAATGCTTGCTGGAGTCATATTCATGTTAGGATTGGGACGCTAATTACATTTATGAGTATCGTAACGGGTGAGCTATGACCTTTAAAGCAGCGGAAAGTCTAGCCGAGCAAATTGCACGTCATGTGGGGCGGCAAATTGTGACAGGTGATTTGGTCGAAGGAGAGCGCATTCAAGAGTTAAGAATTGCTAAAGAATTAAATGTCAGTCGTGGCTCAGTTCGAGAAGCACTTCTAATTTTAGAGCGTCGTCATTTAATTAATATTTATCCGCGTCGTGGCGCGGTAGTGGCTGAAATGTCGGCACAGCAAATCAAAAGTTTATTTGAAATTCTGACATTATTATTAACTGTACTTGCACGCCGCGCTGCCGATAGTTGGCGGCAATCAGATGTTGAGGGATTTACCTCGTTACTAGATCATTTACAAGGTTTAGCACGCGAAGGAGATATAGAAGGATTTTATGAAGGCTCATTTGCTTTTTTTCGTATGGGATATCGTTTTGCACTCAATCCTTATATTGAAGAAATGTTAGAAGATTTGCAGCCTGCGTTACAGCGTAGTTATTATTTGGCATTACACACCAATAAGCGCGAGTTACAAGAAGCGCATAACTTTTTTAAGGGTATTCTCGAAGCCATTTTAATGCGTAAAGGCGATCAGGCGGCATTATTAGTCGATGATTTTGCCTGTCATTTACGTAATTTGGTTTTAGATTCTTTGGCGAGAATGAAACAAATTGAATTAGCATGGGCGCAACGTTCTAAGCGTTAATGAAGTCATTTACACTGCTGTTTATAGCGTCACACTGTTAATCTGTGTGACGACTGTCATATAAATCTTATTTAAAATCAAATTATGTCATTTTCTTCATGTTTTGTTACGTTTTGTTGCAAATTGCCGCTAGGCTGTCTAGTTTTTCCGATAGAATTCGCTCAAATCTTCCTAATGGACTAGGTCTTTCTGCTTTTTTGTGATTGAAAAATAAGCAGTTTTGGCTAAGGACACTCTCCGCAATCCCTTTTTTAACCCTTGACGCTCATGCGCCTTAAAAGCATTAAATTAGCGGGATTTAAATCCTTTGTGGATGCTACTACCGTACCCTTCCCGAGTAACTTATCGGCAATTGTTGGGCCTAATGGTTGTGGTAAATCCAATATTATCGATGCCGTTCGTTGGGTAATGGGGGAGTCGTCTGCGCGTTATTTACGTGGCGAGTCAATGGCAGATGTGATTTTTAATGGTTCGAGTGGCCGTAAACCTGTAGGTCAAGCCAGTATTGAATTAATTTTTGATAATAGTGATGGTACATTGGGCGGTGAATATGCCCAATATGCAGAAATAGCTGTGCGTCGGCAAGTTAATCGCGATGGTAAATCCGATTACTTTCTGAATGGCAGTCGTTGTCGTCGTAAAGATATTACCGATATTTTTTTAGGGACAGGTTTAGGCCCGCGTTCTTATGCCATTATTGAACAAGGCATGATTTCACGTTTAATTGAAGCACGTCCTGAAGAGTTAAGGGTTTATATTGAAGAAGCCGCAGGTATTTCGCGCTATAAAGAACGTCGTAAAGAAACAGAAACGCGTTTAACGAATACCCGTGATAATTTGGCGCGTTTAAATGATATTCGTGAAGAGTTGACCCGCCAATTAAGTCATTTGCAAAAACAAGCCGATGCTGCCGAAAAATATCGCACCTTAAAAACAGAAGAACGCCAAAGTAAAATTGAATTACACGGCTGGCGTTGGCAGAAGTTTCAACAACAAATTAGCCATTATGAAGCGGTGATTCAACAGCAAGCGATACAGTTGGCTGAGTCTTTAACGATGCAGCAACAGTTAGAAGGTTCGTTGACGATTGAGCGTGATAAAGAAGCCGCCAGTCACGAAGCCTTACATGTGGCGCAAAATCAGCTTTATGGTATTAAAAATACGATTACTCAAACTGAGCAACAGATTCAGTTTCAGCGGCAACGTCATCAGCAGTTATTACAACAGCAACAAGCCTTGTCGATCAGGCAGCAGCAAGCGATTCAAGAAGGTGAGCAAAACGCTGAAGAAACACAGTTGTTGGACAATGAGTTAGCCTTGTTATTGCCGCAGCAAGAAGAATTAGAAGCTATGTTGGAAGAGTCGAGTCATCGGCTAGAAACGGCGGAAATGGCTTTGTTGACGCAGCAAAATAGCTATGAGAACCAACAACGCGAAAATGCACAAACAACGACACAAGTGCAATTGTGGCAAAGTCGTATTCAGTCCCTAGAGCAGACATTATTGCGTGCGCAAGAGCGTCAGCAGCGTTTGCAGATGGAAATGAGTCAGTTTGCGACCGATGGTTTATTGGATGATGTGGCTATTCAGCAAGAAACGCTCGCCGAACTGGATGTGTTATTACAAGATGAGCAGCAGCATTTAGAGCAATTAAGCGCATCGATGGCGGAAGCCAGTCAACAAGCGCAACAGTTACAGCAACAGCATCACCAACTGAAAAGTCAGCAGCAGCAGGCGCAAGGCCAAGAATCAGCCTTAAAAGCGTTGCAGCAAGCGGCGTTGGGTTTGGATGACCAACAACAGCAGCGTTGGTTGCAAACGCAAGGTTTAGCAGGCAATCGACGTTTGGCCGAAGTATTACAGGTTGAGTCGGGTTTTGAGTCGCTAGTTGAAGCGGTTTTGGGTGATGCCATTAAAGCGGTGATGGTTGATGATTTGTCTGCTATCAATATGGCGTATAGCCCTTCGGTGATTTTGTTAGAAAAAGACGATAGTTCACCTATAGCGACCGATGCCTTAGTGGGTAAGTTGTTATCTCAAGTTGGCCGTGAATGGGTTGTAGGCGTAAAGCATTGTCCAACATTGGCGGATGCCTTAGTGCAACGTCATGCCTTAATGGCAGGTGAATCCATTATTAGTCAAGATGGTTTTTGGTTGGGTAAGCATTGGCTAAAAGTAGTTGGTAAAAAAGCGGAAGACAGTGTATTGGCGCGGCAAACGGTGTTGACTCTGTTACAGCAACAGCTTGAACAGTTGCAGCATGACATTGCCCATACGCAACAAATGCAAGCCGTATTAACGCAGCAACAGCAACAGATGGAACAAGAGCGCTTTTTGGCGCAACGACAATTGTCGCAGCACTTGCAAGAGCGCGGTTTACAACAAGCTAAATTAGCCAAGTTACAAGCGCAACTCACACAAACACAATTACAAGCGCAACGCATTGGTCAAGAGTTAGATGAATTAGCGCAACAAGTGGCAATGGATACCGAAACCTTAGCCGAAGCACGATTGAATTTAGAAACGCATTTAGAGTCGTTGCAGGTACAGCAATATGCCAGTGAGGATTTGCAAGCGGCTCGTGAGGCGACGCGTTTAGATGTTCATCATGCGCGTCAATCGGTGCAACAAGCGCGTCAACAGAGTCATCAATTAGCGTTGCGTGTACAAAGCGTACAAACGCGCTTATTAGCATTAAGTCAAAATCGGCAACGTCATGACCAGCATATCGCCAGTTTGCGCCAACAATCAGATGATTTACACATCACGCTACAAACCTTGATGGAACCTGTTGCCGAACTCACCATGACCTTAGAAGGGTATTTTGCCGACAGATTACAGGCTGAAAGTCACTTACAAGCCACAGAAACCGCGTTAAAAGAATTGACTCAGCAATATCGACAATTAGAGCAGCAACGCCAACAACTGACGCTGAGTATTGAGCCGTTACGTCAGCAATTAGAAGCTAATCGTTTGGCATGGCAACAGGTGTCTGCTAATCAAAGTCATGTGCTGGCACAGTTAACAGAAATGAATGCTGATATTCAGGATGTCGTCAATCAATTACCTGAAAGTATTGATGAAGTCATCTGGCAGCAGCGCTTAGAACAATTAGCGACAAAAATAAGCCGATTAGGGGCAATTAATTTAGCGGCGATTGATGAATATCAGCAACAAGCTGAACGAAAAAACTATTTAGATGCACAAGCGCAAGATTTAGATGAGGCTTTAGAAAAACTAGAAAGTGCAATTAAACATATTGATAAAGAAACGCGTGTTTTATTTATGGATACGTTTAATCAAGTTAATGAAGGTTTACAGCATTTATTTCCGAAAGTATTTGGTGGCGGTATGGCCTCACTTCATTTAGTGGGCGAAGATACCTTAACCAGTGGCGTGAGTATTACGGCACGTCCACCCGGTAAAAAGAATGCGACGATTCATTTATTATCAGGTGGTGAGAAGGCGCTCACAGCATTAGCATTAGTTTTTGCTATATTCCAATTAAATCCTGCACCATTTTGTTTATTAGATGAAGTGGATGCCCCATTAGACGACGCGAACGTCGCACGATTTTGTCGCTTAGTCGAAGAAATGGCGCAGCAAGTACAGTTTATTTATATTACGCATAATAAAATTGCTATGTCGATGGCACAGCAATTAATGGGAGTCACCATGCACGAACCCGGTGTTTCGCGTTTGGTGTCTGTTAATGTTGAGCAAGCCGCAGCGTTGGCCGCTGCATAAAACTGAGAGTAATGATGATGGAAATGGGAATTTGGGCAGCCGTTGCGGTTGCGTTTGCAGTGTTGGTGAAAGTGCTTTGGGATATTTACCAGAGTCAACAATCCAGTGATTTAGAGCGGGTTGAACCTGAGTTATCCGAAACTTCGATGACAGATGGTATTCCTGTGGTGCCCCGTGCACAGCGTCATGGCTTGGCGAAAGTACAGGCTATTGAACCTGTGTTAAACGCCAATGAGTTAGACCTGCCATTTGTTGCCAATGAGGAATTGGAAACCGTAAAACTGTTTGTTCGCCCAGTTGAAAAAGTGGCAACGAATGTTGTGCAGTTGGCTGAACATAAATCAGCAAAAGCGGCTGCTGAAGATGAAATCGTGTTTTTAGATGATGAGTTTATTGACACAGTGGCGATGTCAGCCTCACAAAGTAAAGTCGTCGAAGCGCAAGATTATATTGTTCTTTATATTGTTGCGGGTCGAGTGCCATTTGATGGCGAGCGTTTGCTAAAGTCTATTTCCAATTATGGTTTACGTTTTGGCGAAATGGGAATGTTTCATCGCCATGAACGTCCAAGTGGTGATGGTCAAGTATTATTTAGTATGGCGCGTGTCGATGAAGTGGGTGCATTTGATTTAGAATCAATGGGTTCTGAGTTTATTTCTGCCGTAACATTGTTTGTGGCTTTGCCTAATCAACAGCCGTATCTTGCTTACGACATGATGATCGACACCGCAAAACGTTTGGCTCATGAGTTTGGTGGTCAACTATTAGACCAAAACCAAAACCCATTGAATCGTCAGTTGATTGAACATTACCGCGAGCATGTGGTTGAGTTCACACGTCATCACTTAATGAGTAAAGCGATTTAGATACCCAATTCCCATAGTCGTATCTATATCATTCTCGTTAGATAAGGGGCGTAACTACGCCCCTTACTTTCTACTTTTTTAATCCTTCGTAAAGTCTTAACTTGTCGCTCCGCTAACTTTCCCTCTTTTCATTACTCCCTATAAACGGGTATTGTTCACATCCTAATTTATTCACTGTATTTGGAAGTTTGGCATGTCTGTTTCGTCGGAATTAATCACTCAAGTCATGAGTTTGCGTGAGCAGTTGCGTTATCACAACCATCGTTATTATGTCTTAGATGCGCCTGAAGTCAGCGATGCCCAATATGACGAACTCTTTCAGCAACTAAAAAAAATAGAGCAAAACTATCCTGAGTTACAAACACTCGACTCACCAACCCAACGTGTCGGCGGTGAAGCGATTAGTGCCTTTCAAACGATTGTTCATACCGTACCCATGTTATCGTTAGGTAATGCCTTTAGTAGTGACGAACTTAAAGATTTTGAACGTAAATTAAAAGATCGGTTAGAAACAACAGATATTAGCGAGTTAGAATATTGTGCTGAATTAAAGCTAGATGGTTTGGCAATTAGTTTGATTTATGAAAATGGCCTATTTAAACAGGGGGCAACGCGTGGTGATGGCGCAACAGGTGAAGATATTAGCCATAACTTAAAAACGATTCGTAATTTACCCTTGCAGTTAAATACCCTAAATCCTCCCACATTATTAGAAGTGCGTGGTGAGGTATTAATGCCAAAAGCAGGCTTTGATAAATTTAATGCCGAAGCACAATTAAAAGGTGAACGATTATTTGCCAATCCCCGTAATGCGGCTGCGGGCAGTGTTCGTCAATTAGATCCTAATATCGCCGCAAAAAGGCCATTAGCATTTTATGCCTATTCGGTCACACAAATTGAAGGGGCAATATTACCAAATACTCAATATGATGTTTTACAGTGGTTGAAATCATTTGGCTTTACCATTAGTGATGATATTAAAACGGGTAAAGGCTTGGCATTTGTTGAAGGTTTTTATGCGGATATTCAACAACGTCGCTCGTTATTACCCTACGATATTGATGGTGTCGTCATTAAAGTTAATGAATTGGCCAAACAGCAAGCATTGGGAATGGTTAGTCGAGAACCACGTTGGGCGGTAGCCTATAAATTTCCTGCCCAAGTTGCGAGCACGGTATTAGAGTCTGTTGATTTTCAAGTAGGGCGTACTGGCGCATTAACGCCTGTTGCACGAGTAAAACCCGTCTTTGTGGGTGGTGTGACGATTAGTAATATTACCTTGCATAATATGGATGAAATTCGTCGTTTAGGTCTGCACGTTGGCGATACGGTTGAAGTGTGTCGGGCAGGCGATGTGATTCCTAAAATCACTCAAGTGTTAGCGCGTGGAGAATCGTCATCATTGATTGAGTTACCTGCGTGTTGCCCCGTTTGTCAGTCACCGATTGTCCAAGATGAGAAAGGGGTGATTGTACGTTGTTCGGGTGATGTTTATTGTGACGCGCAAGTACAGCGTCGATTAGCCCATTTTGTTTCTCGGAAAGCGATGAATGCCGATGGTTTGGGCGAGCGTTGGTTAGAACAACTCTTAGAAAAAGGCTTAATTAAACACAGTGCTGATTTATATTATTTGACCGCTGAGAAAATTCTAGCCGCGAATATTGAAGGCATGGGTGAAAAACTCGCTGATAACATCATTGCCGCCATCACCAAAACTAAACACACCACCTTGCAGCGGTTTATTTACGCCTTGGGTATTCGAGGGGTAGGTGAGGGTACATCTTTAGCGTTGGCACAGTATTTTGGCACGCTTGAGGCGATTAAGTCAGCAGACGAAGAGACATTAAAGCAAGTGCCTGATATTGGCGAAGTATCAGCAAAATGGATTGTTGCTTATTTTAGCCAAGAGATTCATCTCAAGCAGTTAGAGCAGTTTTTGGCTGCGGGTATCACATGGCCCATCATTGATATTGAACAAGCACAACATCAACCTTTAGTTGGCCAGTCGTGGGTATTAACAGGCACATTAAGCTCAATGGGGCGTGATGTTGCCAAAGCAAAGCTTCAACAACTGGGTGCGAAAGTCAGTGGCAGTGTCTCGAAAAAAACCACGATTGTTGTCGCAGGTGCAGAAGCGGGCTCTAAACTGGCAGATGCACAAAAACATGGTGTGACAGTTTGGGATGAGACTCAGCTACACGATTTATTTGCTCAACATAACGTATAGTGACATCATCATAACAATCCTGTACGTGGGGATTCATTTGTCATGTCTTATATTTGTGGCGAATAAATTCGCCCCTACAGAGAGTGTAAACAGTCACAGGAGAGAGTGTGTGTCACTACTAAAAGGTATTGCTGTGTCGGTCATGTGGGTGATTTCAAGTGCTGCTTTTGCCGCAGATGTGTATGTCTGTGAAAAAAATGGCCGAAAAGAGTTTAGTCAACTACCTTGTGGTGATAATGCCGTGATTCTTAAAACGGAGGGCGATCCCAATAGTTTTTCTATTAGTATCCCTATGAAACCAAAAGAAATTGACGCATTATGTCGGTTAGTTATTAGAGCGAAAGATATTTCACTTAAAAGCCAACGAAAATACATACCTCCTATTCGTAACTATAATCGCCGTAATTACAATCGCCGTAATTATAACTACGATTACAATTACAATTACAATTACAATTACAATTACAACTATGAGTCTGCAAATACTCGAAGTAATCGGAATACACCAGAAACCTATGTCTTGTCGCATATTTCCAATTTAGAGCAAATCGCAACGAAGTCTCCTAGTCTTTATCAAACCATCAAAAGTTTAGTTTCACATGTGGAGTATCATGGTTACGAAGAGTCACCTATCTATGAGTCCGAAAGAGCCGCGGCATTATCAAATTGTCAGGAGAGTCTTAGTGGTCAGATGGCAGACTCTGATCGTTAGTTGTAACCTGTTTAATCGCGGCAGCAAAAGTTTGAAAGAAATTTTCTGCGCCAACTTTTTGTACTAACCCCGCTTTTTCGAGCTTACGAAATACCCGTCCATTGGTTTCACAGACCATCACTTGAATATGGCGTTTATAAAATAAATCTAAGGCTTCTTCCAACGCTTCTAAACCCGTAATATCAACAAATGGCACATGCGCTAAACGTACAATTAATATTGATGCTTCAGTATTAGTCGATATTAAGGTGCGCTCTAAATTATCAACCGCGCCAAAAAAGAACGGCCCTTCAATGGAATACACCATGACTTCGGGTGGAAGTTTTGCCATGCCCAAACTTTGTAGCTCAATGGCTAAGGAGTCGCTCGAATGTGCTTGAATTTCTACCGATTCCGCCATTCTACGCATAAATAATAACGCCGCTAAAATCACGCCAATATTGACGGCAATCACTAAGTCAGCAAAAACGGTTAAGAAAAACGTGATGAGTAAAATAGCGACATCACTACGCGGTGCGCGTTGAATCATGTGGATGACGTGAGGAGGTTCACTCATATTCCATGCCACCATAAACAAAATTGCAGCTAAGGCGGCTAAAGGAATATTCGATGCTAAGGGAGCTAAAAAGAGAATAATTAGAATAAGTGTGATGCCATGAACCACCCCCGAAATCGGACTTGTACCCCCGTTCCGAACATTGGTTGCCGTACGGGCAATTGCTCCTGTTGCCGCAAAACCGCCAAACAGTGGCGCGACAATATTGGCAATGCCTTGGCCGACCAGTTCTTGATTTGAGTCATGGCGCGTACCTGCCATACCATCAGCAACGACCGCAGAGAGTAAGGACTCAATTGCACCCAACATGGCAATGGTAAATGCAGGGCCAATCAGTTCAATGATGCGCGGTAAAGTAATTGTTGGTAAAGCAAAATGCGGCAAGGTTTGAGGAATGCCGCCAAACGCCGAACCAATGGTCATCACCCCTTCAAAATGAAAGAAGGATTGTAGTGCGGTAGCGACCACCATTGCCGTCAGTGGACTCGGCACATGACGTAAGGCTTTTAGCTTAGAAGAAAATAACACGATACCTAAGCTGAGTATCGCCAAGCCTGTTGTTGCAGGATGCAGTTGTGGTAATACTTGTAGGGTATGCCAGAGTTTTTGATGGAAATGGTCACCCGTGATTTTAGGTAAACCAAAAAAATCTTTCCATTGCCCAACCCAAATAATCACACCAATGCCTGCGGTAAAACCGACGATGACGGGTGCAGGAATAAACTTAATCACTGCACCCATTTTGGCAAGCCCAAACAGCAATAAAATAAGTCCTGCCATAATGGTGGCGATTTGTAAGCCATCTACGCCGTATTTAGCGGTAATCCCTGCCAAAATGACAATAAATGCGCCTGTAGGCCCTGTAATCTGTAGCCGACTACCGCCAAACAACGCCGCTAAAATACCAGCGACAATTGCGGTATAAATACCTTGTTCGGGTTTGACTCCGCTAGCAATCGCAAAAGCCATCGCTAATGGTAAGGCAACGACACCGACCACTAATCCAGAAATAAGATTTTTTGCCCAATGTTTCTTTGCTAATAAACCCGATTTATATGCTTCTAAAATAGCAATCATGACGAAGTGGCCGAATGAGGAAGTTTTGCAGAGAGGTGAACGATTATAACGCTCAAGTCCTTAAAAAACATACGGTCTTTGACGGCATTTTAATAGCCTGATATTGTCGAAGGATAACGATACATTATAGAAGGGGCAGTACGATGTTTGAGTCAGCCGAAATTGGCCATAAAATAGACAAAAGTCTATACAAAGTAGAAGAACCCGTTTTAAGAGAGGCATTGCTTGATATTCAATATGAGTTAAAAGAGCGCGGCGAATTTCCCGTGATTATTTTAATTAACGGTGTCGATGGTGCGGGTAAAGGTGAAACAGTCAACTTGTTAAATGAGTGGATGGATCCACGCCTCATTTCTACTCATGCCTTTGGTAAAACGTCTGATGAAGAGCGGGAAAGACCGCGTATGTGGCGTTATTGGCGTGCGTTACCTGCCAAAGGACGTATTGGGATTTTGTTTGGTTCTTGGTACACCGACCCGATTGTTGGGCGAGTGACAGGCGCATTGAAGTCTTCAGAGTTAGATCATCAAATAGATGAAATCGTGCGCTTTGAGAAAATGTTGGCACACGAGGGCGTGGTATTGCTCAAGTTTTGGTTTCATTTATCGAAAGAGAAACAAGAAAAACGCTTAAAACAACTCGAAAAAGACCCGAAAACACGTTGGCGTGTTACCGACCAAGATTGGGATAATTTTAAAAGTTATGACAAGTTTAGTCGTATTTCTGAGCATACCTTACGAGAAACCAGTACAGGTGAAGCACCGTGGGTGGTGGTAGAAGGTGAGGATGCCAATTATCGTAGTTTGACGGTGGGAAAATTATTATTACGGGAGATTCGCAAGCATTTAGACCTCGGTGCAATTAAAAATGATGTCTCCGAAGTCGCACCGTTGTTACCGCCGATTGATAATTTGCAGTTATTAGACACGCTACAACTAGACCAAGAATACAGTAAAAAAGACTACGAGCAAGAGTTGGAAAAGCTGCAAGGTCGGTTGAATTTACTCACCCGTCATCCTGATTTTAATAAGCACAGTATTATTGCGGTGTTTGAAGGTAACGATGCCGCAGGTAAAGGCGGGAGTGTTCGTCGCATTACCGCTGCGATTGATGCCCGTCAATATTCCATTATTCCTGTCGCTGCACCAACGGAAGAAGAGCGCGTCCAGCCGTATTTATGGCGTTTTTGGAGGCATGTCCCACGTAAAGGACGGATTAGTATTTTTGACCGTTCATGGTATGGGCGCGTATTGGTTGAGCGTGTGGAAGGTTTTTGTCGTGAAGCCGATTGGATGCGGGCATACAGCGAGATTAACGACTTTGAAGAGCAGTTAGTGGAAAATGGCGCAATTATTGTCAAGTTTTGGTTGGCTATTAGTCAGGATGAACAGTTAAAACGCTTTAAGTTGCGTGAAGAAATTGGCTTTAAGCGGTTTAAGATTACGGAGGAAGATTGGCGTAATCGGGATAAGTGGGGCGCGTATGTCCATGCAGTGAGTGATATGGTTGAGCGTACCAGTACTGATATTGCGCCGTGGACATTGGTAGAAGCAAACAATAAATATTACGCCCGTATCAAAATCATGAAAACTTTATGTGAGGCAATAGAGAAGGTGTTGAAGTGAGGGGTAAAAACAGCTTAAGTTAAACAAGGCTATGTCGGTGTTTGCCGAAGTTAGCCCTTCGACTCCGCTCAGGGAGCATTTTTGTTTGCTGAGCGGCATCGTGGAGGCTGAGCGAAGCCGAAGCCAAGTCTTTTTTTGATGTTATATCCCGAACCTTATTTAAAAATTTAAAACACTCTGCCATCGTTTTGATGGCTTTAATAAAAACGAAAATAAGTCAAGATGTTACTGCGGAAAGTGACATTGTTCACCATTGTGTCTCTGTCATCTCACGAAAGGCCGAATCCGACTAAAACCTCCATCTACGGCAATCGTTTGACCTGTGATGCGTTGTGCTGATAATAGCCACGACATGACATCGGCCACATCTGTTGCCGAGTTGATTCCTGCCAAGGGGTATTGTTTTTCTGCCCCTTGACGCACGGCTTCATGTTTCAGCATCGTTACGGTTAAGGGGGTTTCTGTTAAGGCAGGGGCAACGGCATTAATTCGAATACTCTGCGGCGCGTAAGTAGCTGCGGCACTTTGCACCAGTGCATCAATGCCTCCTTTGGCGGCGGCAATCGCTTCATGGTTTGCCACCCCAATCTGGGTGACAACACTTGATACAAATACCGCAGAACCAGCCATTTTGTTGCTAACAAGGCATTTAGTGAATTGTTGCAGCACATAAAAACTACTGTCTAAATTCACCCGTCGAATATCTTCCCATATCGCTAATGGTGTTTTATGCAGGGCGGAAATATGAGTATTACCCACACAATGCGCTAACAATGTTGGAATGCCAACGGTTGATAGGCATTGTTGCCAAACAAACGCCGCACCTTCAGCGGTGGTGACATCGGCTTCAATGACACTAAAATTGGGGATGAGGGCTTGTAAGGCGGCTAATTTAGCTGTTTGGCGTGATACTAAAACACAATGCGTATCTGTTGATGCTAATTGTAAGGCGAGGGCGTGACCGATGCCACCTGATGCACCTGTAATAATTGCAATGGTAGCCATGATGTTGTTCTCTGATGTAAATGATGGCAATACCTTAATGCGTTATTGCGTAAGAAGCGATATAACAAAGATTCAGCAGAGGGTTGAGTAGTTGAAGAAAGTTATGTTGTGAACAGCCCTTGTAGGTTGCGGCAGGCCGTAATGATTAAGATAGGATGTTGTATATGCCCCAAACATCGTTAATAGTGATTGCGGATTTAACTCGACTAAGTTTTTGAAGGCATGTCCTTGCGCCAACTAAACTACCAACAAAAAACTTAGCTATCAATGTATCAATGTCTACAAGAAACACCATAGAAAACAAAAAAGCCCTGAACCGTTAAGATTCAAGGCTTTTCTGATTGTTCTAGCGTATACGAGCCTGTAAATAATTCTGTGTAAACGCGTTTACATGAAGTTTCCTAAACGGTC
>VIAD01000031.1 GCA_006546595.1 Moraxellaceae bacterium AER2_44_116
ACCGTTTAGGAAACTTCATGTAAACGCGTTTACACAGAATTATTTACAGGCTCTGCTACTGTGCTTTAATGCGTGCTTGTTTAGCAGCGGCCGCGATGGCCGTTTTGCCTGCACATTCAAACAGTCCTAACCTCAAATAGCCCCCTTCAGCCTATCCCTCAGTAGCGTCTTCTCATCAGGCTTACCCAATCTAATCCGCTCATAGTGATTACCCATGCCCGTCTGACTTAATGCCTTTTTAGCCAAGTCTCCCCCACTGTTTGGTTCTTCATAGGTGTCTAGGCCATAAGATTTGCGCTCATTGTTTTGCTTATTCGTTTTAATCAGCGTGACGTTAAACATCGACTTAATCGTCGCATCTGCCAGCTTCAAATTATTCATTAAATTAGTATGTACAAACCCATCACCATCAATCACATCGTTCTCGTTGGCGTATCCCCCATTTGCAATAGCATCCATTGCCTTTTTAAACAGACCAACACACGTATTAACGACTGAGTCTATCTGGTCAAAATCGCCTCGATGCTTTTGTAAAATACCCGCCCTAAAGTCAGCACATATTTCGTCAACCTCTTCATCCGTCAACTTGGCGTTCGACGCGATTAAACCTGCTAAACCGTCAACTTGAGCGTCAACTTGGGATTGCTTTAAATCAGCCTTACGCTTCGCCTTATTGTTAATGATAGCAAGGCTTTGAGCATGGTTTTTCTTGTCTGATTCACCGTCAACTTGACGGTCATTCTCATCGTCAACACCGTCAACTTGAGCGTCAACTTGCGAACTTTCTTCATCGTCAACTTGACGGCAAACTCCTTCAATATCGGCACGTTTTTGAATATCTTGGTTGCTCTTTTTTGACCAACGCTCTTCGACCGCTCTCTTGGCAACGGCGGCTTTACTGGGGGCATCCGCGCCAATTGATTTAGCCGCATCGTTGTAACTGGCTTTAGGGTTATTTTCCCAATACCGCTTAATCGCCTTCCAAACTTCAGGGGAGTATGACTTAGCCATTAATCACTCCAAATAACTGGCGTTGCACCAAGCTATCAAGTTGTTGATTGTGCAAATCAATCAACCCTTCCCTTTTTTGAATATCGTTCTTCACCTTTCTTGTCAACGGCATGAGAGTCAACATTAAATCTTGAACAGGTGCACCTGCACGCATATCTAAAAAGATAGGATTCAACTCACAGAACCGATTAAATTTCAGGCACACCTCTTCGACGACATTCACCATTTCACGCACCGTAAAATCATTCACGGCTTTTGCGTAGTCATAGGTAGTATCTGCCAACACTTTTTTCACAATGTTGAATTTAGCCTCAAGCTGACGGTCAATTGCTGCACGGGTAGCAATACTAGAACTTCTGTCATCATCCTCTGACATACCTAGTAAAAAATCAGCACTGACCCCATAGGCATTAGCCGCGATCACCAACATTTTATTGGTGGGTAGGCGATGAGCATTTTCTATTTGCGACAATACCTTTTTATTTCTAATACGCATTTTTATGGCGGCTTCTTGAGGTTTTAGCCCATTTAAGTTACGTGCCTTTACAAAGCGTTCGGCCACCATTTTTTCAAACTCAGTCGGCTCTTTACGTGGCTTTTTATTTTCCTCAACAATGGCCACGACAATTTCTTGAGCAAGCAGCTCCGCCTCTTCCGCGCACTGTGCGGCCTGATCTTCTATGTTTAAATCTAATTGTCCTTGACTCATAAATCGCCCCTTCTCATTATTTATTAGGACACACTTCTAATTTCAACTTCACAACACTGGTGCAATTTATTGGCATGGTTGAACACGATGTTGTCATGACTCCAATCACGAATATGCTGATAAAAACTTTCTTTTGGCGACTTAGCACTTGGTTATCTCCACCACATCTAGCTTTAATAAGAACTTCATTAGCTTACGTTTGAGGATGTATTCAGGCGTTTTATAGCCTTTGTAATCCTCAATCACCTGAATCCAGTCAGGGGCTTGCTCATAGACAAAATCAGCTTCATAACTTGATCCTTGTACTTTTTTGCCACAAATGACCTGTGAGGGAATTAACTCAAACAGCACATGATGACGAAGGTTGCGTATCTGTCCTGTCCGTTCCCGTAGTTTCAATGTGCAGTAATGGCTGTACTCGCCCTCACTATCAAAAGTCACACCATTCACTTTGACTTTGGTATTACCGAACTTATTTGCCTTCTTGGGTTCACCAAACTCTTTACCAAACCCACGCCCAAATGAAGATGCGCTAAAACTAGACTTCATTTACTGGCCTTTCTTTTCGGCATTTGGGTGACATTGGTAAAGCCGTTATTTGTTTCGATGGACTCTTGTTTCACTAGCGTCATACCGCTTTGATTCAGTGCATGTAGGCGTTTACCCTCTGGACAATACCGTTCGTTGCGAGGATGGCAGTAATCACAGGCTGTCCAGTGGTTGGTAAAATCTATGAACTCTTGGGTATTGGTGAATAGAGGGGTCATACCACCCCCAAATCTGTTTTGACCTTTGTCACGGGTGTTGGCTGCATGGTTTTTGAAACACAATCACGGCACTTTGCTTGAAGTAAACCATTCGGTTTTTTAACCATTGTTTTTTGGTCAATCGGCCTGTACTTGTTGCAGGTCTTGCAAAGGAATGTAGACATTACGCCGCACTCCTCAAGCCAAGAACAGCCCGCATTGCCGACAAATGAATATTGGCAATCTCTGGACTCGCTTTTTTAGGCGTGGATTTATGCTCAATGGCCTTCGGAATTGTGGGTAATAACCTGCCTGCCATCACTGCATCACACGTTAATTTGTATGCTCGCTCAAAACACCTTGCGGCTTGATCGTCTGGGATGACCAACACATCATCAAAGCCAATTTGATTAGCCGCATGAAAGACGGCGGCATGTAGCCATTGGTTATCTTTGACGGGAAAGCCACGATTGATGGCCTCGCAACAATATTTCGCATTACGGTAAGCATCGTCTGGATTTGGCAGACCAAAATCAGCAAGTGTTAGCTTGCTCCATTCAAGAAACTTACTGGGTGATGGAAAAAACTCACCACCTGCCTTACGTGCTCGACGCAATCCTGCATTGATCTGTGCTTGAGTACGAATCCCCTCATCCAAAAACAGTTGAAGCCATTGTGTTTTTGCCGCATCTAAATGCTCTGTGGTCGGAAATGCCACACGCCATGCGGGGAAAATGACTTGTAGCTCTAAGAAAAACTGATTGAATACGTCAACAAAGCTAAGAACAGGCTGTTCTGTTGTTTTCAGTGTTGCGTTTTTAGGCTGCAAATTGTTCATTTAATTGTGCCTCCATTTCAGGGGTCATCCATGCCCGACTGTTGTTGTCAGGAATTAATGACGACTTTCGCTCATGCGTGTCCTTTTTGATTTTTTGCTTGGCTTGGTTTTTGAGATAGCCGCCTATGTACTCTGTTGCCGACATGGGTTTACTGATCCGTGCTTCAGTGACGGCATCGGCAACACTTTCTTCGCCGTAAATTTTGACCATTTGCCCTAAGAATTTACGTGCGGTATCGGCTTTACTGCCATGCTCTACCAGTAATGGCACACCAACCGTCCATAGCACTTGGCGTGAGGTTGTTGTGAACGCATCAGGTGGTGGTGGGATTTGTTCGACCAGTGAAGCAATGCTCGATTGTTTTTGCGGCACACTGCCCGAAGATTTATCTTCGGAAGTTTTTAAAGAGTCTAAATCTAATTTTTTTTCTAAATCTGAATCTTCCCCCTTACCCCCATTTGTGACGGGTTCAGCGTCACATGTGACAGAACCTTGCGTCACATCCGCGTCACATGTGACGGATTGCGTGTCACATACTCCGTCACATGCCGTCACACTTGCGTCACATGTGACATTTTCAGGTGTCACATGTGCGTCACTACTTTTATTTTGTGACGCTTGACGTGCAAGTGCTTCAGCTTCATCACGCTCACGCTTTCTTTGCATACGTTCGGCACTGGTTGAACGGGTCTTAGGTTCTTTGGGTGTTGATGTGTCCTCATCTTGCTGTTCTTTGTCAGCATCGTAATCACTGTATAAGTCAGTGAGCATGTTGCAGTGATAACGGCCATCATCACCCAAGGTAAATTGAGACAATACTAAGTCTTTCACCTTGAGCCATTGATTGAGAGATATTTGAACCCAACCCGCCAATGTTTTATCGTTAGCAGGTATGGAGAAAGACGGTGTTTGCTTGGTTGAGTAGCAAATCAAATCTAAAAATGCCGCTTTAGCAATAGCACTGGCATTGGCGCGAAACTCACTGAATAAGTAAGCCTCATGACCAAACTTGAGCCACGGGAAACTATGCACATGACGGGTCATTGAAGTAATCATCGTCTAATCACTCCCTTGTTTTTAATGTCCACAATGCTTTGGCAATCGACGCAGCGCGTGATGCCTTTAGAAAATTGACGGCGTTTCTCTGGAATTTCTTCGCCACACTCTTCACAATATTCAAAGCTCTCAAACGTAGGCTTGTTTGCTTCACGTTGAGCGAGTATCTGGGCGATATGTTCTAGCTCAGTTTTGGTTGCTTTATCAGAAATACACGTTTCCATTACGCTGCCTCCTGCATAGGGATGCGACGACGTGGACAGTCGGCACGTTCTTTGTTTAATTGGATTGGCTCGGCATCTATGTCACACACATAGCTGTCATAGCCGTGTAAATGCTCAAAGGCGTATTCACAGTCGCCACAGTTTTTAGACGCGGGTGGATTACTGACATCTAATAATTTTGATGCTCGTTTACGATGAATTCTCATGTGACACCGCCTTCATGCCAATCAACAAAAGCACTTTCATCACCAAAAATCGGCGAATCCATATCGAGTGTTGATACGTCATAAAGATGAAGGCGTTGTGCAATACGCAGCATGTTGTTTTCGTTCGTCATACCCATTTTTTCGAGCATGATGAGCGCACCCGCACAATGAATCTCAGTCATACGATTAACTGCTTGACCGTCTTCATCATGCTCTACTGTTTTGTGACACGAAAATGTCTTGTTGCCATTGCAAATATCGTCGGCAATTTCTTGGGCGCGTTCTCCACCAAGCCATCCCTCTTGCTCTGGCTTGTCGGTACGGAATGGGCAATTAGCACATGGTTTACTCAGGGTGAATTTCATACTTCACTCCCAATAGCCAAAATTGCTTTTTTGATTGCAGCTTCATCATGCTTTTTATGCTGCACATGACCTGCACACAACTTCACTGGCTGGCCGTTATCATCTAGCTTTTCGTGACAATGAAAGTCTTCATAGCTATCAATGCAATAACTGGCATCGGTTGTTGTAATGAGTGATTGATTGGCAGGCGTGCCTTTGCGATAAGCACAACCTTTACATGTGCGCTTTTGACTAATGCCTTGGCTTAACTCATAACCATTTAACGCGCCTGTCAGCGTTGGCAAATTTGCGCCAGATAAGCGATCGGGATGAGTCACACCACACTCAACCAGTATTTGCTCAACTGCTAAAAACGTGTTCTCAGATACGCTATTCGCCATGCCAATAAAGTTAGCAAATGCCAACAGTAAATTGTCTGGACTCATTTGTTCAGCCAAAAAAGACACGCGATGTTGTAATGGCAAATTGATTGCCACACTCAAGACATTGGCTTGGTTGCCTGAAAAGTCGTATTGGGTAGTAGGCTTAGGTGTCACTTTTTTAGTGATACACATTACGCCACCTCAGCAACAAAACGCTTTTGAAAGAAAGTCAGTCCTTTGCCTGTAATCAGTGTTTTGGTGTAGGTGTGGCTGTCACCATGCTTTTTATCGTTATATTGCGCCTCAATGACTTTGAAATAGCCGCGATCAAGGTAAGGTTGATACGGTTGATTGTCTTCCTTTAAAAAGTCTTTTTTACGCAACCATGCAAAGAAACGATTGCGACCTGTTCCTAAAACCTTGGCCACTTGCTCGATGCTTTGGCAATTAACAGCTTCAGTAACTAGGTCGTGAAATTGAACTTTAGGCGCGTTTGCTTGTACCTGTTCTTCTAGTACGGCTTTTTGTTCGGCTAGGTCAGCTGCAAAACGCAAGGCTTCATGCAGATTAGTGGGAATAATGAATTGAGAGACGGGCTGACTAACAACCGCATCAAAAGTACGAATAACTTTCAAGTGAAACGATGCACTAATCCACATAGCGTAAGCGTAAACCAGTTCTTTGCAGACGTAAGTTCCAGCAGCCAAGCCACCTCTCACGGACTCAACAGGGGCAAACGCCATTTCTGGCGTTAGCTCATTTACTAAGCTAATAAAGCTATCAGAACGAGTGAAACGGTTTGGGCTATGTTTTTCTTCACCGCCTGCCGCCCGATGCAAATCATTTAAGCAAAAACGCCCTTCCGCATCTTGTTTGATGTAAACACTAGCAATCGAAATTGCTATTTGCTGTTTGTGTAAATTGGCCATATAATCACCTCACTCTTTGTGATGCTCTCTGAGCGTTACGACTTGAAGCCCTGTCTTGTCCACAGGGCTTTTTGTTGACTAAAAATCAGAATTACATCCTTGTTGATTGCCTGTTAGGGTTATCACCACACCGTCAACACTCCTCATCCCTACGCTTCTAATACTTCCGATACTTCTATTGGAATTAGTCGATAACCTGCCGCTCTAGCACTACTATGCAACTCATCATCTTTTTGTGAGATATGCGCCATGATTGCCTCCCTACACCAAATGCTGCGCTTTTCAGCGTCAAGACCTGCGTATCGACGTATTGCGTCAAACTCTGCATCGGTTAGTGACATTGTTATTTTGTGTGGATGCTTCATGTTTGTAATTCCGTTAGGCGGCTTGCTTTTTTACCTGCAACGGTTCTTTACCATTTGCCAAGTCTTTAATTTGATACACACGACCAACAGGAATTTCGTCGTCATCCCACTGATAAACAGCGGCAGGAGTAATTCCCAACTTTTCAGCCAACTCAGAACCATTACAGCTAAGTAACTCATAAGCTTCTTGTTTAGTCATTTTAGTAAACACCACCAATAATAAGTTTTCTTACTGTATTTTTACACAGAAAACTTACTTAGACAAGATGTAAGATAACTTATATGAATACATTCGAAATCGGTGAGCGTGTCCGTGAATTACGCAAAAAACATAAAATGACTCAGGCAGAAGTGGCACGTAAAATTGGTGTCTCTAGCCCGACCATTACCCAATGGGAAAATAATCAAACCTCCCCAAAAGGCGATAATCTTCTTAGGCTCTCTCAAGTTTTAAGTTGCTCCCCTGACTGGTTAATGAGTGGAAAAGGTCATCCCAATGACATTCACGAAAACGTGGAAGCTGCGCCACGCCTAAAAGGTCTTGTGCCAGTGATAAATGAAGTGCAAGCAGGTGCATGGACAGATATTAAGACAGGGTTTGATGAGTCTGAGATACACGAGTGGATACCCACCCTACAGGCCAATAGTCGCTATGCGTTTGCGTTGCGAGTCGTAGGGGATTCGATGGCTAATACATCGGAAAGACGTTCGCTCAGTGAAGGGATGATTGTTGTCGTTGACCCTGAGAAGCAGGCGAAGCATAGAAGCATCGTGGTCGCTCGCTTAGCAGATAGCGATAAAGCCACTGTTAAAGAGTTGGTGATTGATGGTGATAGAAGCTATTTAAGGCCGTTTAACTCACAGTATCAAATCATTCCAATAACCGAAGGTATGGTAATTATTGGAACGGTTGTGAGTGCATCGTTAGATTTGACCTAAGTAATTTATGCTGAAGGATGGCAGCTTTATCCATCTATTAAGGAGCTACGAACATGGATGTTAAAATTTCCAAACCCGCCCAAAAACTCATGCTCGGCATAATACTGGCCGCTACAGTCCCCCTCTTAGCCATGCAACTGTACGCAAATGGCTATTATCATTACTTACGCGCAAAACTCAGTTTATATAGTGCGGGCATTGAAACCACCAAATTATGGGAGATTTCAAACAGTGGCATTGTCTGTGGTCGCACCAAAGGTGGCGGATGGGTACTTGTTCTTGATGTCATTTATCGAGGTGTTGTGGCTGAGGATGGGTGTATTGAGAATGTGCCGAGCTATACTTTCATACACTCTGAAATACCACCAAAGTAAAAATAGTTTATTTCTTGTTCTTTTTGCAGTATTCTGAAAACACCAAACTCATTTATAAAGGGGAAGGAGCATGAAATTTCTTTTCCGCAAATCTGATAAAAAAGAAGCGGTTCACTCTCAAAAAGAGATGACAGACGCATTAAATCGTGCATTAGATAATTGCGGCAAGGCAATGTACGACTCAATTGAAATATATAATGCATCCAGAAATAAGGTCGAAGGAGAAATTAGGCGTGGCGCACGAATCACAAAACACGAAATCAATCTTTGATTTTTTGTATTTAGACACAGGGAAAATTAAATCTTTCTATGCGCAATTAACAGGAAATGGCGCATTGACAAGCCTAAAACAGACCAACCATTTAGCAGACGGCCGTAATTTTGAGGCGTCAGCTGGCATTCCACTAACAACAAGCGGAAAAGGTGGTACATCGCACCTTGCCTCTCAAGGCAGTGAAACACAATATGATGCAACGCCTACTATGCCTCGTGAAATGATAAATCGTTTAGATGAACTTGGCTTCATATATCGTGACTTAAATGAAAGCATGTTGGGGAATTTAGTTTTGTACAAAGGCACATTAGGTGTTGTGGATATTGCAGGTACGAAAGACTTGGTGGAGCCGACTTTAAATATTTTTATTAGTGAGCAATTACAAGGCGGCAATGCTGCACAAAAAAAAGAGGCTCAAGAACTAAAAAAATCCCTAAAAGATATTGTACAAGTTGTAAAAGTATTACCATTTGCTTTAGAAGCTAGGTTATTAGTTAACTCTGGTAAAGAAGATGATAGTGGGATACCTCTTTTAGATGAAGTGTGGATGACTTTAAGTCGTGAAGAAATGGTCGGCAGTACACATGACCTGAATTTCAAACATGGCAGTTATTTGGCAGGTGAATGGTTTGTAATCGGCGTACTTGATGCTACACCATTTGATGGCTTCAATATTTCTGAATCTGAATCTGGAATGCGACAAGGCGTTCATGCTCTAACAAGCATGATGAAAAATCAATTTGGAAGACCTGAATCAGCTTATGGTTTAACTCCTATTGCAATATTTAGAGTTATCAAACCGAAAACCCAAGAAGTTTAGTTGCAAGCTCTTTAACAAGGACGTTAAATGTACGACATCGAAAAACATCTGTCTCACCGTCTACTGGCGCAAAATTACGCATCACATTAATTGCTGCGTTTGCTATTCTTGGCGTGCTCGAATTTATTCAATGGTTTTCTTCGTAGGCCGTTCAGTCAAACTATTCTTATAATCACCGATAAAACCATAATCAGGCGCAGGTATCGGCTCGGAAAACCAAAAATCAGTAAATGCTGCGACATTAGGCTTACAGAACCAAAAGGCCTTTCCATTGTCATCAATTGCCCACCAACGCGCCAATTTTGGTGCTTTAGACCAATCCCCTTTCATTGTATAAACTTAGTTTCTAAAGCATAACTCATAACGTCATTACTACATGCAACCGATACCCCCATCATTAGCTCATATCCCCAAATTGAAATTATTCTAAACAAAAACCACCAATTGATTAAATTTCAATCAAACAATAAGTTATCTTACTAGGTTTTCTTGCATTAAAAAGTAAGGCAACTTATATTTGTTCCATACCACCCCGTATGGAGCAACACAAAATGAGCATCTTAAACAGTTCAATGACCCGCACCAGAGCCTACCAAGAAGCAGTCGCTCACGAAGTTTTCAAACGCGAACACGCTGCTGAACAATCTGCAAAACAAGCTGAATACCAACATTACGCAAATCGCCGCAGTCTTGACGATGACGAATTCCGCGCATCGTGCGGAGTGGGATCAACCAATTTTGGCACACCACCACGCCGCCGCTAATCACTTCACCACATATTAAAAAGCCCCTATTTTGGGGCTTAGGTCATCAAGAAACACCACAGTTAAAACAAAAAGATGAGGTAAGCAAAATGGAATTACTCATTCTGGCTTTATTGGCCATTTTTGCGATCGAAGAAATACGCGCGTTTTTAAGCCGTAAGCAGTTTGCACAAATGATGATGAAGCAGCTCTTAGTAACTCAAGAGCCTAAACCCAAAGCAGTTGAGCCAACAGTCACCAAACAATTGGCCATTCGTGCCAGTTATGAACTGGAGTGCCAATAACGTGAAAAACACGCTAATGCTAATCATCTTCTGGGTGATCTTTGTGGGTGCGTTTGGTTTGACTGGCCAAGGCGATTACGACTATCGCTGCCTTCAGGCACATAAAGCGAACCCTGCCGAAACCTGTCCTCTAGGAGCTAATCCATGAACTTAAAAACATTAATCATCTATGGCCATGTGTCATCCGATGATGAATTGCAGATTTATGGCAACCGCGATGGCTTGTTTGCATTGCGTAATGCCGTAAATCGCGCACTGGCAACCAATGGTCGTTTTGTTGCGGATGTTGTCGGCAAAACATCGCCGTATAACGTGCAAGTCAACTGCAAAACGGATGATGTGTTAGCGCGTATGCCTGACCCTCTCACCTACTGTGAAGAAGGCGTTGATGACGAATCTATCCTTAATTGGATTGATACCAACAAGGCTAAAGTCATCACACATGAAGGTTGGATGACTAAGGTTTCTTGGGGTGACTGGCAGAGTCCTAAATCAGCAATGGGCAAGAATGTGCGTGAAGCTGTCATCAATGCCATGAATTTAACAACCACATCGGCAAGCGTATTACCTGTTGTTGCCGCTAATGCAAACACTTGGAGGATACATGGCAACTCTTAAAGTCGGTGACATCGTTGCGCCAATTGATCCGAACCGACCGCTTATGTGCAGTACCAAAGTTTATCCGCACGCCATTGTGTGCTCTCTTTTCCCGTTTATTTTGGTGTCTGAGTGTACCGAAATGCGTTGGAGCAAACGTGAACAACATCAATTCAATGTGATTGGTACGGCCTCAGACAAGGTGTTGCATGAGTGCATTAATCGAATAAAGCGCGACCATAAAATTTCAACCACTCAACTCGGAGGCTTTCGCAATTGATTAACTCAAACAAAGACGACGATGAACTAGATCACGAGCTATACGACCCGTGGGATAACTTAGACCCAGATGACGAGTAAAAATCACGACTCAGCACACGTTATGTCTAGCTAATGCGTGATGCTGTTTAGTTAACCAGTGCTAGAACCTGATGAAGCTCGCCGCGTGATGCTGTGGCAGACACTAAATGCCGAGTGACTACCGTAAGTAGTTTTTTATGCAAACCCCAAACCTAATAACAAGACTTTTTAGGTTTAACAACTGTGGGAGATACAAAATGACTGCTGCAAAAGGATATTGGTCAACTAAAGACTTGTGCCATCGTTTTCGTTGTACGCGTTGCACAATAAATAGATGGATGAGGCGTGATAAACTTCCATTTCCAAAACCCAAAATAATGGCTACTGGTAGTCAAAACTTGTGGTCGATTGATGATGTTCAAAAATGGGAAATTGAATGTGTTATTTCTCAAAATCCAGAACTTGCTAATCAGGCCGCATAGTTTTTATGCTAATTAACAACTTCCATTAACCTATCAAACCACTTTTCATAAGCTATCGTTTGCTCTGCTAAATAGTCATATCGGTCATAAACTTGCCATTGTCCAAGCAGTTTATGACCAAGCATGATTTCCGCTACATGTGGCTCTGTTAATTTGCTAAAATTTGTGCGCGCAGTACGTCTTAAATCATGAACAGACCAATGCTCCATCTCATACTTTTGATGACGGCGAAGCCACTGCATAATGTTGTACGGTAATTGTATGGGCGAACCCGCCCCCATCACAGTATCTTCGCCATTGTTAGTAAATAAATACTGGCTATTACTAAGTAACATAGCCTCTTGAATTAGAGGCTCTGTATCTTTTGTGATTGGTCTTAGCAATGGCTTATTTGTGGACTTTCCAATTTTGGAGCCTGTAAATAATTCTGTGTAAACGCGTTTACATGAAGTTTCCTAAACGGTC
>VIAD01000018.1 GCA_006546595.1 Moraxellaceae bacterium AER2_44_116
TTTGGCTTGGGGATCGGGCGTGGGCGTGATAAGTTCAGGTGATGACACGAGTTGGCTTCCAATAGTCTAATGGTCTTACTAATCTAGGCGTGCGTATTTTAATTCCCTAAGCACACCCGAATATCCTGTATTTATTAAGGATAAGGTCTCTAGGTGTAAAAATAATGAAAAGTCTTCCCCTAGCGCGTGCGTAGGGTAAAGACTTCGTAGAATGGGTGCAAGTGGGTTATTCACAGCGAAAGATCGCGTAGCATGAGATTGATTTTTAGTTGAAAATCAATCTACCAAAATTACTCCCTAATCTTAAACGGCAAAGGTTCGGTTACATCTACAAACTTAGGATTTTTTACCATCCGCTGTAAGCCGATCACCGTGTAATACGGAGCTTGTCGCTGCACTGCATTAATTGCCCACGCAGGAATATCACCACCTGGATCAATATAGCCTTCTACTTCCTCTCGCGTTTGGTTATCGGGCATCGGTGTCCATTTAATCACCATGTCTTCAGCCCTCATACGCACTAATGGAGGCTTTGCTGGAAAGTAATCCGGTACAGCATTCAGTTTAAACAACACATAGGGCTTTTTAGCCGTCATGGGTTCAACTAACGCATGAATAATGACATCACGCTTTGGTTGAGCAACAGGCGCACGATGCACCAAATAATAATAAAACTCAGTCGATGATACTTTTTTGAGCAGTTTTGCTTCTTGTACTTCCCAAAACCAGCGCGGATAATTTTCGACATCAAAATAGACTCGAGCCACTGTTTCTAATGGCGCGTCAATCATTAAGTCCAGCTTGAATGAACGGTAACGTTTGTCATCATCACGTTTATCCCATGCTTTGATGCTTTTTCGAGCATCATTTTTAATCAACCGCCACTCATTTGCAGGGCCAGTATCTTGTAAGTCACGAATATCATCGGCAACAGAAACAGTGGAGAAAACCAGCAGTACAGAAGCCACAATTGCGTGTAATTTTAGATTTATTTTCATTCTTGTTCGCCTAGTGCAATTGCTCTAAATTATCAGTAAATAGAGAGATATGCTAGGTAGAAGCTTTTATTTTCACAAGGATATGTCGATGATTAAGCCAATACTAAACCGACTCTAGCCACTGTACTAATTGTTGTGCTGACATTGCGCCAGACATTCGTTTTGCTTCTTGTCCTTGCTTAAACACAATCAACGTCGGAATGCTGCGAATGTTGTAACGCGCGGCAATCGCTTGTGCTGCTTCGGTATCTACTTTGGCAAACAATACTTGCCCTTTTAATGTTTCAGCGGCTTTCGCAAAATGAGGTGCCATCATTTGACAAGGCCCACACCAGCTCGCCCAAAAATCAACGACCACAGGTAACTCATTACGGCCAATAAATGTATCAAAATTCGTACCATCTAAATTCACAGGCTCGGCCACCACTAAAGCTTGATGACATTTGCCACAAGTAGGAGCATCCAATAAACGAGTGGCTGAAACACGATTAATCGCCAAACAATGGCGACAGACATAATGAATAGGGGTCATGTTGATTTCCTAAAAGAGATGATACTTTCATCAATATGGGGACAAGACTGCGGCGTTTTAAAGTGGCATTTACAAAAACGATAACACAGCATTAGCCACACCTTCGACATTGTCATCAACATGTAAATGATGACCACCTGCGAGCTTTACGACGGTTAATTGCGAATGTGCCGCGACTCTGGCAGCATAATCGTGAGGATTAAATGGCAGACTTTTTTCCGCCATAATCAGTAAGGTAGGTACGGTAATGGCTGCTAAAAAAGCACACACTTGTGCCTCACTAAAACGAGAGGGCGAACTCAAACGTAAGCGTTTATCTGCCGTCCACATCAAACCGCCTGCCACTTCTTTAACACCACGCGCACACAATAATCGTGCCGCATGTTCACTAACAGGCAATAAACCATTCATGCGGGCTTGAATGGCAATATCCATAGTGGCGATGACACGCGGCTTGTCGCTAAACTCTTGCCACTCTAATAGTGCGGTACGTAAATGCGTAGCTGCATCTTCAGGCTTACCTGTGTATGGGCCTAAACCTTCAATCATCACTAACTTTTGCACACGCTCAGGCAATGCACTACTCAACAAGGACGCGACACCTGCCCCCATCGAATGCCCCATCAGCATAAAACTCCGCCAACCGAGTTGATTCACTACCGATAGCACATCATCCACATGGTCAAGAATATGGTAACGAGTACCTGCGGCGCGATGCTCACTCCAACCATGCCCTGCAAAATCTAACGCCACAATATAAAAATCGCGGAGTAACGGAGCTAATAAATCAAAGGTAGCCGCATTATCTAACCAACCATGCAAGGCCAATAGTGGCTGCTTGTTACTGTCATGCCAACAACGGGCAGTCATCGCTCGGCCATTAACGGTAAACGTACGTTCGCAGGGAGTAGTCATATCAATAACCAAGAGAAAACAGTCATGGGCGTAAGGCTATGTTTGCCCCTCGCCCATATCACGATGATTTAGAGAATTTTTGTCGCTAATTTATTCAAGCCGCGTTTAACACCTTGACCTAAACCCATTTTGACGATTGGCCCTAACAATGGCACAACACCTTTGAAAACAATGGTGTAATGCAAACGCGTACCGCTATTTAACGGTTCAAATATCATCACGCCAAGATGCTCTTTAATAGGTGCCATTTTGCTAGTGACGGTATATTCAATCAATTTGTTAGCATCAAACTTAGTCACCGTTTCTTCTAATGGTGGCAATGGAAATGCACTCAGTTTACGCACAGAACCCACACCATTAACGCTGGTTTGGCCATCTTTAATACGAGTCACCGTAAACGGTGCAAATATCGCACTGAGATTGTTGTGATCGCTTAACCAGCCAAAGACTTGTTCTACAGGCTGTGAAAAGTCGTGAACGATTTCGATTTTTTGCAGTTTCATGGATTGTTACTCCTAAGTGGTTTTTTCGACAGTTAACGTCATATCATGAATAGCGGTGACACGCACATGCGTTCCCGTTGGCAGGTCTTCACCTGTGACTTTCCACCAACTATCATCAATATTAACGCGACCAACACCATTGGTAATTGGCTCAGATAACACCGCTTGGCGGTTAATTAAGTGCGCTAAACGATTATTGAGCTTACTCGCGGCATCATGAGTATTGGTTTTATGCTTGTGGCGTAATTGTTGCCATGCTAACAGGGCGATAATACTGGCGATAGCGAAGCAAACCCATTGCGTCAACAGATCATTGCTTAACCACGCAACCCCCGTACTCGCAAAAGCCGCCGCAGCAATGGCTAAGAAAAAGAATGTTCCTGATACCATTTCTATAATTAACAAAATAAAGCCAAATGCAGCCCACCATAAATACGGTTCTTGCCACATAATTATTCCCCAATGCTTATCGGTTATCTCGGTTAAACAACGGTGATGGATGATGTCCTGCATCTGTACTTGCTTTTGCTGGCGAGCCACGCATATCACGGACTAAATCACCAATACCCGCAATTGAACCTATGACACTAGACGCTTCTAAAGGCATGAGTACCAGTTTACTGTTGGGACTTTTGGCAATTTCAGCTAGCGCAGCAATATACTTTTGGGCAACAAAGTAATTAACGGCATTAATATCGCCTTGAGCAATCGCCTGTGATACCACGAGTGTCGCTTGCGCTTCTGCTTGCGCTTGACGTTCACGGGCTTCCGATTCTAAAAACGCTGCTGCTCTCGCGCCTTCTGCTTTGAGAATTTGTGCTTGTTTTTCGCCTTCTGCTTTCAAAATATCCGCTTGACGATGACCTTCCGCATCTAAAATTTGCGCCCGTTTGGTACGTTCTGCTTTCATTTGTGACGCCATTGCTTCGATTAAATCATGAGATGGCGTAATGTCTTTAATTTCAATACGGGTGATTTTAATCCCCCAAGGATTCGTCGCTTGGTCGATGGTATTTAATAATTGTGAGTTGATTTGATCGCGCTGTGACAACATACTGTCAAGTTCCAACGAACCAATCACGGTACGAATATTGGTCATGGTTAAATTGCGAATTGCATATTCTAAATTACTGACTTCATAGGCAGCTTGTGCTGCTTTAATGATTTGATAAAAACAGACCGCATCAATCGTCACCATCGCATTATCACGCGAAATCACTTGCTGTGGTGGCACGTCTAAAACCTGCTCCATGACGTTTAACTTTGCACCGACACGCTCAAAGAATGGCAACAAAAAATGCAGACCCGGTTGTAAGGTTTTGGTGTAACGACCAAACGACTCGACGGTATATTCGTACCCTTGTGGCACTTGTTGAATCGCTTTGTAGGCAACCACAAAGACAAAGCTGACAAACGCTAAAACAAAAAAACCACCCATATCAACTCCTAGTCTTTACTTAAAGAAACCCTTCGACTCCGCTCGGGGCGCATTTTTACGTTGGCGGAGTAGAGTCGAAGCCACTTTTTTTGATGTGATTCAGTGTAAATTTAGAACCAAAAACAATCTAAACATTAAAATATCAACAGAATCTACGCCACATCATTGTGAGTATGTTGTAGATGAATGCCTATCTTGTACTAGCTTTAGAGAAAATCAGCAAGCATTAGCCACTCCACCCTTCATTTTCAACAAAAAAAAGACCTCATAAAGAGGTCTTTTTTTAAGCGCTTTTATTCCATGTAAGTAAATTCGGTGTCACCTGAACCTTCACGATAATAAGGCAACTGTACCATGCGCGCTAAGCCCAACATGGTTGTGTAAGGCGCGCTTCGTTGCACGAAGTTAATAGTCCAAGAAGGAATAATCCCACCCGGATCAATATAACCTTCTGCTTCTAAGTGAGTGGTATTTTTGTCAATGGGCGTAAACTTCACGTAATATTCTTGTGCTTGCACGCGTGTTTTACCTGGTTGAACAGGCATAAACTCAGGTGCGGCACTCAACTTCATCGCCATAAACCCTTTTTTAGCTGTAAATGGTTCAATAACAAGATGAATAATAGAGTCACGATCTGGCACGGTTAACGGCGCGTTAAACACCTGATAATAATAAAACTCTTTATTGGAGACTTTTTTCAACAGCCGCGACTCTTTGGTCTCCCAAAACCAACGCTTAATATTTTCAATATCAAAATGCACGCGCGCAACTGTCTCTAAATCTGCATCAACGATCATATCTACTTTGAATGAACGAATGGTCTTTCCCTCTTCCTGCTTCGCCCATGTCGTAATTTTTTTCAGTCTATCCTTTTTAACTTGAATCCATTCATTTTTACGTTTGTTGTCTGAGCGTAAATCATCAACATCATCACCACTGGCCGCATAACTGGCAATGGGAGACATAGCAGTCATCACTGCAAATGCCATAATGGATATTTTTTTTAGCATAATCACTCCACATTTTATGACGCTTTTTATAATCAAAAACTACGTCAGATTATTGTTATTCTTCAACCATTTGTCAAAAAACGCTGCTTGCGTCGGAACAATAAGCCAATTAATAGGCTTTCTCAAGCATTCCTGATGATTTAGGCGGTGAATTCACTGAAACAATTTGAATTTTTGAGCCTATGCAAACCACAATTTACATAGGCATTCCGTTACTCCGTTACTTTTTAATCGTAAAAGGTGATGGTGTCGTTGGTGTTCTATATTGCGGCAAATGCACCATACGCTGCAATCCTAACATGGTATAATATGGGGCTTGTCGCTGCACTGCATTAATTGCCCATGCAGGTACGTCTCCACCCGGATGAATAAAGCCTTCAACTTCCAAACGTGTTTTATCCGCACTAATGGGAGTCCAACGAATGAGCATATCTTCAGCCAACATCCGCACTAAGGGCGGTTTATTCGGGGCAAAATTAGGCACTGCTTTTAACTTAAACGCTGCATAGCCTCTGTCTTCGGTATAAGGCTCAACAATCGCATGAATAATCACATCACGATCAGGCAACGTCACAGGAGCATCATGCACTAAATAATAGTAAAACTCGGTATCAGAGACTTTTTTAAGAATTTTTGACTCTCTTACCGTCCAAAACCAGCGCGTATAATTGTCGATATCAAAATACACGCGTGACACTGTTTCTAAAGAACCATCAACAATCACATCCAATTTGAACGAGCGCACACCTGTCGTTTCATCAGCTCGCTTGTCATAGGCTTTAATATTCCGACGAGTGTCATTTTTAATCAATCGCCAATCCTTAAAAGGGTTTGTTCCCCTCAAATCATCCAAATCATCATCTAAATCAGCATGCGCCATCATTGGCACTGAACCTAGCAATAAAACCGATAGAAGCACGGTGGATAGTTTTTTGAACATGGATGTCTCCGCTTTGTTTTTAATTTTTTTCTCAGTACCTAAAAACGTCATTGGCACTTTATTTTCAACCATTCATTTCTGCGTACCGCAACAACTAAATGTCAACTTCATGTCGTTTTAAGATACGACATTTCTTATTTTCAAACAATAAAATTAGAGCAACTACACTAAACATGGCAGTACGCACCAAAAAAAAGGCTCATTTTGTAAAGAAATGAGCCTTAAATATAAACATTGAGCAGACACAGCGGATAAGTGCTGTTTGTTACTCCATGTAGGCAAACGGTGATGGTTCTGTCTTGGCTGTGTTTTCTGCCATGTTTACACGGCGTTGCAATCCCAACATGGTGGAATAAGGCGCATTACGTTGCACAAAATTCATTGCCCATGTAGGCGCAATGCCACCCGGATCAACAAAACCTTCTGCTTCTAAATGAACTTTTTCTTTACCAACGGGGGTAAATTTGACCGTCATGTCTTGCTCTTGCACACGCACTAAACTGGCTTGTGCTGGTAAATAATCAGGCACAGCACGGATAGTCAATTGCATATAACCTTTTTTGGCCGTATATGGTTCAACGATGGCATGCAAAATAGCATCACGATCAGGCATGGTGACAGGGGCGTTGTACTGCATATAATAATAATATTCAGTGCTCGATACTTTTTTGAGCAAGCGTGAATCTAGCGTTTCCCAATACCAGTGCTTAATGTTATCAACATCAAAATGAACACGGGCTACCGCCTCTAAAGTTCCTTCGATCATGGCATCAACTTTAAAGTTAATACGTTTGCCATCGCCTTCACGAATATAGGTTTTGATACTACGTGTCGTGTCATTTTTGACTAATTGCCATTCTTTTTTATTAACATCGGGGCGTAAATCTTTCAAATCGCCTTCAATAGCATAAACAGTAGGAATAGTGGCAAGTGTTGTCACCAAGGCAAAGCCGATGGCCGAAATTTTCTTTAACATGATCGTTGCTCCTTCAGTAGTGCTGTATGCACCAAGTGGGCAAATAGCGTTGGTGATGACTAAGGAAAAATTCCACAAGACAAAAAACCAATTCCATTCGCCGCTGTATATCGTGATACTAAGGTACTTTTTGTGACCTGCAATTACTGCTAAATACATCACATAAAAACGGTTAGTACGCTAAAACACGCCACCAATTTGTTTCAAAATATGTTTTTGTCAAAACAGCCATTGACTGAGTATTTTTCTTTATTTTTCAAATAGAAAGGTCATATTATTTTTATATTTTAAGGTCGTTTATCTGTTTTTCAGATGACATTATGATGACTTACTGAGCAAAATACAGGCAAAAGAAAAGCAAAAAATGTAACAAGCTTGCTTAATTAATTGGATTTATTGGGGGTGGTTATTATAGTTTTATGTGCATCACCCTTAAAGCCTTCTAAGACCAACGGTAGTTAATAGGCGACTAATATCTATTTTGATGAGAGCACTAACTATTGGCACTACAATAATTTTTTTAAGGCAGTCCAAACGTTATCAACTAATTTATCCTGTCCTAACACACTTGGATGAATCCCATCCGCTTGCATCAATGCCTCTTGTCCCGCTACCCCTTCTAAAAAAAACGGCACAAAAGCCACCTTTTCATTTTTGGCCACTGTGACAAAAGTTGACTCAAATGCTTGGTTATAGGCTTTGCCATAATTGGGTGGAATTTTCATGCCCAGTAGCAACACTTTGGCTTTTTGTTGTTTACTTTGCTGAATCATGGCGACTAAGTTTTTATTCATAGCAACAGGTGATTGACCACGCAAGCCATCATTTCCGCCGAGTTCCAAAATAATAATATCAGGTTGATGCTGCTGTAGAATTTTTGCCAAACGTGTCAAGCCTCCTGTAGTGGTTTCTCCGCTTAAACTGGCATTAATCACGGTGTGTTTGCCTTTGCTTTGTTGATCTAATTTTTGTTGGAGCTTAACGACCCAACCTTGCTTGACATCTAAACCATAGGCGGCACTGATGCTATCGCCAAATACCACCACTTTCGCCGCCCATGCACTTGGTATTGTCAATAACCATCCCAATATTAAAGCCACACCATATTTGGTCATTATCATGCCCTCTATCAACGCTGCAATTGTTGTTAATCACCTTAGCAAAATAGTCGACAGTAGTGAGTCTTCACTCACCATTCTGCAACAGATTAGTTTTTCTATTCCCGAAGGCGATAGCGTCGCCATTATTGGCAGTTCGGGTTCAGGAAAGTCAACTTTACTGGGCTTATTAGCAGGTTTGGATGTGCCATCGACAGGTAGCGTGCAATTATTGGGGCAAGATTTATCGACCTTAGACGAAGACGCTCGCGCCGCCATTCGTCAACGCGATGTCGGTTTTGTCTTTCAATCCTTCCAGTTATTACCGCATTTAACTGCTTTAGAGAATGTGCTTCTGCCCTTATCTTTAGCCGGCAAAGAGCAACCTGAGTGGGCTAAAACGTGTTTAGAGCGCGTGGGATTAGGTCATCGTTTACAACACACGCCAAAACAACTATCGGGCGGTGAACAGCAACGTGTTGCCCTTGCTCGCGCCTTTGTCAGTAAGCCGCGTATTTTATTTGCCGATGAACCAACAGGTAATTTAGATGCGACAACAGGTCAGCAAATTATTGACTTGTTATTTAGTATGAACCGCGAACAAGGAACGACGCTTGTGCTTGTCACTCACGACGAAAACCTTGCCAAACGCTGCCAACACACTATTCGTTTAGAGGCAGGACGTTTAGTTGAGCAAGCACCATGAGCAATTCGGTATCTAGTCCGTTTAAATTATCATGGCGACTATTTTGGCGAGATTTACGCGCAGGCGAACTCACTTTATTAATTACTGCTCTCATTTTGGCGATTGCCGCCACCACTACCTTACGCTTTTTTAGCGGTAGTTTAGAGCAAACGCTAGGTCAACAAGCAACACGACTCATTGGCGCAGATTTAGTCGTCACTAGCAGTCGCGGTATTCGCCCTGAATGGTTGCAACTCGCAGACCAACAAAACTTACAACACACCCAAACCATAGAGTTTTCGAGTGTCGCGCAACAAGGGGATAACTTTCAATTAAGCTCAGTCAAAGCCGTCACCACCGCTTATCCCCTTCGCGGTCAACTCAAAATCCGTACTGCGAATGACATCATCATAACTAAAGCCATTCCAGCGACAGGAACGGTATGGGTAGAAGAACGACTGCTCAATTTACTGAATACTCAACTGGGAAAATCCTTAACCATTGGTGATGCTAATTTTGTCATTTCAGGCATTATTGACGAAGATAGCGACCGTAGTGGTGGATTTTCTGCATTTTCGCCGAACTTATTAATGAATTTGGAAGATGTTCCTAGCACCCATATTATTCAAGTCGGTAGCCGTGTTAACTACCGTTTGCTGTTAGCTGGTACACGCTCCCATTTGCAAAGCTTTCAAACGCAAGCGACACCCTTACTGCATACCGAAGAACGTTTACTCGACATTAAAACCGCCAATAAACAACTCAATAAACCCCTGAAAACCGCCACCGACTATTTAAGTTTAGCCGCGATTGCCGCGGTACTTTTATCGGGTATTGCCGTGGCACTGGCGGCACGTCGTTTTAGCGAACGCCATTTAGACAGTATTGCGCTAATGCGCTCTTTAGGCAGTAGCCGTCGTTATTTAGTGCAGTTGTATAGCGGTCAACTGGCGTTAATTTGGCTGTTTGCGATGTTGGCGGGTGGCTTGATTGGTTTTATCTGCTCGTTGGTGTTATTTAAATTATTAGCGACGTTACTGCCTGTTACCGACCTTGAGTTTGCCCTGAGCCAGCCATTGTTAACAGGACTGGCAACGGCAACGCTCACATTAATTGGTTTTGCTTTACCTGCGTTTATCCGTCTCTATCAAGTCTCACCTTTACGCGTCATGCGTCGTGAGCTTAGCCCCACACCCTTATCCGCGTCAACGATTACCGCTGTCGCCCTACTCGCGCTATTTGTCTTGCTAGTGTTAGAAACTGGGAATTTAATGCTCACCAGTTTAGTGTTAGTCGGCGGTTTGGTTTTAACCGTTATTTTGGGTGGCCTGTGTTATGGCTTATTAAATCGCTTACGTCATAGCACCTACAACGCACAAGGCAAGCCATTAAATGCCGCATTTATTGCCTTAAGTCGAGAGCCTCGTGCCACTGTTGCACAAATGCTCGCCTTAGCTTTAGGTTTTACGGCAATTTTGTTAGTGGGGACAATTCGGGGTGAGTTATTAGCACAATGGCAACATGATTTACCCGCAAAAACTCCGAATCAATTTGCGGTGACGATTCCTGCCAACCATGTTGATGCCTTAAAGAGTTATTTAGCACAACGAGACTGGCAAGCGACTGATTTTTATCCTGTGATTCGTGGTCGTTTAGTTGCGATTAATAATATAGCCACACAAGCAAAGGCCAAAGAAAGTGAAGGCGATAGCCAAGACCGCGCACTCGACCGTGAATTAAACCTTACTTGGACGACGCAGTTGCCAGCCAAAAACGAGCTGTTAGAAGGCCAATGGTTTACAGGTCAGCAAAGTGAAGTGTCATTAGAGTCAGGTTTAGCGAATCGTTTGTCGTTAAAAATCGGTGACTCGTTAACATTGCAAATGGCCGAAGGCAGTGTCACCGCCAAAGTCACTAGTATCCGCAAAGTTGATTGGGATAGTTTTCAGCCTAACTTTTACTTGATTTTTCCACGCCATGTCTTAGAAAGTTATCCTGCGACTTATTTAACCAGCTTTTATGTTCCTGCGGCCGATAAAGGCCAACTTAGCGCGTTAATTCGTACTTTTCCAACCGTTATTTTTATTGATTTAGCGGCCATGCTCAATGAAGTGCAAAAGCTGTTAGCGCAGGTTTCACAAAGCGTACAAGTGATTTTAGTATTTATTGTTTTAGCGGGGATATTGGTGTTATTAGCGAGTATTGCCGCCAGCTTAGATACCCGTCGCCAAGAAGCAGCACTGTTACGTGCATTAGGTGCCAGCCGCCGACAACTCCAACAGCGTGTTGGTTTAGAATTACTACTGTTGGGGATTTTGGCAGGTTTATTAGCTGTGGTGATGACAGAAATTATTGCCGCAGGTTTGGCGATACAATTACTCGAAAGTACACCTCAACTGCACCCTCAACTGTGGCTATTAACACCACTGGCGAGTGGCGCATTAACCCTGACAATTGGTTTACTCAGTTTACGCCGTGTCTGGTCGGTGTCACCGATGGTGGTGTTGCGCGAAGTTTAAAACTCCAACTCCACGCCTAATGTCACGCTACGTCGTAATTGTGGTAATTGAACAATAGAAATATCAGACGTTCCTCCTGCTTGATAATAACGGCGGGAGGTGACGTTTTCGACACGCAAAAAAGCATTAACACCTGCGACAATTTGCTCGTAACCCGCGTAAAGATTTAATAAACCATACGCGGGCGATACCAAAGAACGCCCGCCTTTGGCGGCTGAACTTGGCACTCGACTTTTATCCATTAAATATAGCGTTGGACTAATAAACAACCCTTTTGGCCAACGTACTGTCGAGCCTAATTTCAGTTTATGGCGCGAGGTATAAGGTAAACCTTCGTTAGCCTTATCCGACTCTAAAGTTCCTTCCGTAAAACTATATACGCCCCAAAAATCAATATTATAACGCTGACTGTTTTTACGATAACGCGAACTCAACTCAATACCCGATGCAAAGGAAGAACCTAAATTCACCCGTTGTTTGGTTTTTTTAAGAAAGCCGCCGTCAATAAAATCACTCACAGGTACAAGCGTATCGGCCGAATACAAAATCAGATTATCTAAGCGTGAGGTATATGCAGTTGCTGTCCATCGCAACTGGCTAGTAGGATTGTAATTAACGACGGCCTCTAAAGCGCGTGCTGTTTCGGGTTGTAAATCAGGATTAGGAATCCTAAAAGTTGACGCGGTATAACGGCCTTGGCTGTCTTGCTGACCGCTAAAACTGCCAAAATGCTCATAGCTGAAGGAAGGTGAAGGTGCTAAAAACGCTTCGCTATACGTAAGACTCATATTAGTTTTAGATGTGAAACGATATTTCAAACCAAGATAGGGGCTAAAGCTATCACCATAGTCGGAATTATTATCAATACGCGCACCGATTTGTGTGACTAAAGACGATGACCAACGAGTTTGGTCTTGGGCAAATAACGCAACATTGTCTTGCACCACTTGAAAAATTTTGACGGGTAAGGTGTTATTTGTGCCGAAGTAATATAAATTTTGCTCATTAATGGATAAGGTTTCGTTATACGGCTGGCTTAAATCGGTTGTTCTTGGCACAGCACTGAGATGCTCATAGATCAAACCCGAAATCAGTTGGTGCGTATCATTAAAACGATACGTCCATTGGCTATCCACTGCCATTTTCTGACTGTCGGCGTATTTATAACCTGCTTGATAATTACTAAAGACATTATTGTAATAACTGTTTTTATTGAGCTTGTACGATGACCAACTGACTAAAGTATTGGTGCTCCATTGTGCCGTTAACTGATGCTGAAAACGACTATAAACTGAGAGGAAGGCTTCATCTAAAAACCCACCGTATTCATTGGCATTGCTAAGCGTCGAATAATCATTGGCATAACGGGCTTGACGATAAGAAACACCAACCTCCAAGTCTGGCGCGATATTGACTCGTCCCCAAACACTACGGCTATCCGCTTCACTGGTAAATGGCTGACGCTGTGCCGCACTGACCAGAACGGTATTGCCACTGACATCACGCAAATCCGCTAAGGCAAATACGTCGGGATACTGCTCAGCCAAAGCCTGATTGTTTGAACGTTCGGTATGTGCGCCAAAAACGACAGGGCGATTACCAACATGGCCACGAACAAACAAGTCACCATGTTCACTATTGGTTTCATTACCCTCATAACGCAAACTTTGTGAACCATATTGACTAGGTTGCTGTGAGATAATGTTAATCACCCCCGCTACCGCATCCGTGCCATAAAGTGCCGAACCTGCGGTCAATAACACTTCAATTTGTTTGGCCATATACAAGGGATAATTAATACTGACAGGAATCACTTCGCCTGCGGTTGCCCCCACTCGCACACCATCTTGCAAGATCAACATTTGTGCATTCCCTGCGATACCACGCACCGTTAAACGGCTGGTGGTATTGACAGGTCCTTGCAAGTCAACACTCGGCAAGTCACGAAGAACATCGGCAATATTTCGATATCCACGTTCACGAATTTCTTTTTCTGTTATTACCCATAATGAACCCTGTACCTCGTCCCAATTTTGTTGAGTTCGGGCGGCGGTAACGACAGGAATGGTTGCTAAATCAGCCAAGCTCAAAGACAGTAAATCTTCCATGACATAACCCGCACGAGCTTCACTTGCCAAGAGTACCATTGACGCAAAAAAGACTTTACGCATCCCAACACTCCTTGCCACTTTTTTTGTTTTATCGTGGTTACTTGTTAAATGCCGCATTATCACTTTAGATGAAATATTATTTTTTAGTATGGTTTATTTTTAACACAACAATAGGACAGATGGGAAAGTTTTAGGCAAAAAATAAGGGCGCAATCATGCGCCCCTACAATCATCAATGGTATGACGTTTATTTAACAATTTCCAATAACTCAACCTCAAACACTAAAACAGAGTTTGGCGTAATGGGGCCTGAGCCTTGTTCACCGTAAGCTAAATTGGAGGGAATGGTAAATTTATACTTAGAACCTATCGACATCAATTGCACGCCTTCTGTCCAACCCGCAATCACTTGGTTGAGAGGAAAGCTGACAGGCTCATTACGTTTAATGGAACTATCAAACACCGTACCATCCAATAATTTGCCTTCGTAATGAACTTTTACCGTATCCGTGGCTTTAGGTTTTGCACCTTTGCCTTCGGTAATCACTTCGTATTGCAAGCCCGATGCCGTGACTTTTACGCCAGCTTTTTTAGCATTTTCTGCCAAGTGCGCTGCACCTTTGGTGACATTTTCAGTCAGTGCTTTTTTCTGTTTTTCTTCTGCTTCTTTTTTCATCCGTTCTTGAAAAGCCATCAAGACGGTTTTCATTTCTTCCTCTTTTAGTGCACCGTCTTTTTTGGCATACGCATCTTTAAAACCTGCGGTATAGCTGTCGATATCCAGTGTCGTGACCGCATTACTCATCGACTTGGCCGTCATATAACCAATACTGTAGGCCGCTTTCGCGTCTTCAGTTTCTAATTTGGGCGTGACTTTTTTCTCTTCAAAACAGGCGGTGATGCTAAGACCCATCATCACAATAATACTGGTGCTAAGTAGCTGACGTTTCATCATTTGTCGTTGTTTCCTTTGGAATAAAAAATGGTTTTTAGCCGCGTTTTTTAACGGGACGTTTCACACCTGTGCCTGTATCTCTAGGTGGCAAGCCAGTATGTTGTGTCAAAATACGACCTTTTTTAGCAGTCACTTTTAATGACACACCTTCTTGTTCACTGGAGTTTTTCTTGCGTGGACTTTGGTACGTTCCTGTCATTGCAGGTTGAAAGGTCGGTATCAAATGCTGTTTGCCGTTACCAATCAAATCGGCACGTCCCATTTCTTTTAACGCTTCACGCAACAATGGCCAGTTATTCGGGTCATGATAACGCAAGAAGGCTTTGTGCAAACGACGATGACGGTCACCTTTTACAATTTCTACACCTTCGCTTTTACGTGTCACCTTCTTTAAGGGGTTTTTACCTGAGTGATACATTGCTGTGGCGGTTGCCATTGGTGAAGGATAAAAGGTTTGTACTTGGTCAGCTCGGAAACCATTTTTCTTCAGCCAGATCGCCAAGTGCATCATATCTTTATCGGTTGTTCCCGGATGCGCCGCAATAAAATAGGGGATTAAGTATTGTTCCTTACCTGCCTCTTTCGAGAAACGATCAAACATTTGCTTAAATTTATCGTAGGCACCAATACCCGGTTTCATCATTTTGGATAACACACCTTCTTCGGTATGTTCAGGCGCGATTTTTAAATAACCGCCTACATGATGCGTCACTAACTCACGCACATACTCAGGCGAGCGCACTGCTAAGTCATAACGCAATCCTGAACCAATCAGAATTTTTTTCACGCCTTTTAGGCTACGCGCACGACGATATAACTGGATTAAGTGTGAATGATCGGTATTTAAGTTTTCGCAAATATCAGGATACACGCAGGAAGGTTTTCGGCACGCGGCTTCAATCTTGGGAGATTTACAGGCCAAGCGATACATATTCGCGGTAGGGCCGCCTAAGTCAGACACAACCCCCGTAAAGCCCGGTACATCACGCATTTTTTCGATTTCACGAATAATGCTGTCTTCCGAGCGATTTTGAATAATCCGTCCTTCATGTTCAGTAATTGAACAGAAGGTACAGCCACCAAAACAACCACGCATAATATTGACCGAAAACCGAATCATGTCATACGCAGGAATCTTGGCATCACCATAGGCGGGATGCGGCACACGGGCATAAGGCAAATCAAAGACGTAATCCATTTCTTCCGTTGATAATGGAATCGGTGGTGGATTAAGCCAGACTTCTTGCTCACCGTGTCGTTGCACTAAGGCTCGAGCATTTCCCGGATTAGTTTCTAAATGCAGCACCCGATTGGCATGGGCATACATCACAGGATCGCCTTTCACTTGCTCAAACGCAGGCAAACGAATCACGGTTTTTTCGCGCGGTGGCATACGATGTTTTAAAGCGTTACTCGGTTGAATCGTGACGATTTGTACATCACTTTCCGATAAGCCTTTTTCTTTTTCAACTTCACAGACAGCTAAATCTTGCGTATTCACATACGGATTAATAATCGGATCAACGCGCCCTACTTCGTCAACGTTGGTAGAGTCCAGTTCGAACCAACCTTCTGGGGTATCACGGCGCATAAATGCCGTACCACGAATATCGGTAATCGTCCGAATGTCATCACCATTGGCAATACGATGGGCAATATCGACAATCGCTCGTTCGGCATTGCCAAACACTAATAAATCGGCTTTTGCATCTAATAGTAACGAACGACGGACTTTATCTTGCCAATAATCATAATGGGCAATACGGCGTAAGCTGGCCTCAATACCACCCATGACAATCGGTACATGGGGAAAGGCTTCACGCGTACGTTGAGCATAAACGATGGAGCTACGATCAGGGCGATGACCGCCTGCACCATGCGGAGAATAAGCATCGTCGGAACGAATTTTACGATCCGCCGTATAACGGTTAATCATGGAGTCCATGTTACCCGCTGTCACCCCAAAAAACAGGGTTGGCTCACCAAGCTTTTTGAAGTCGGTTGCTGAGTTCCAATCAGGTTGCGCGATAATTCCGACTCTAAAACCTTGCGCTTCGAGTAAACGGCCAATAATGGCCATCCCAAAACTAGGATGGTCAACATAGGCATCGCCTGTCACTAAAATAATATCGCAGGCATCCCAACCTAAAATATCCATTTCGGCGCGACTCATCGGCAAAAAAGGTGCTGCACCAAAACACTCTGCCCAGTACTTATCGTAGGCAAATAACGGCTTCAAAGGAGAGACAACAGATAATCGAGACACAGACATGACAAACCACTCAAAAAACAACCTGCCTATTGTACCTGACTCAGACTTAAAAAAGATTCTGGATCAGTCCTGTTTAGCTAACATAGCCCCTATGTTTCTATGATGATGGCTGACAAGAAACAATCTTCTCAACAACAAATGAACATTTAGGAGGAAACACAAAATAGCCACAATGATAAACACTCACAAAATATGTGCATAAGTTTTCATCAAGACGCTTTATTTATAATCAGCACATCGGTCATAATCGACGATTGACTACCGCTTATCGGATAAGCATCCACCTACAGCCCTGTATTGTGGCGGAATAAGCGTGAAAGATTAAAAAAACGTAATAAAATAGGAAGTCTGTCAAAGGTGTCTATTGTGTCTAGTCCAACGAAAGCGACAACTGAAACATCTAACGGCGAAAATTTACCGCAACTCATTTCGCCCAAAACAATGGCGTATATCCATAGTGTTTTACAAGAGCGTCCGCTTTTTCTATATTTTGAAAACGATATTGAATCTCGATTTTATGCCAAACGTGCCGAAGAATATCGCCGCTTAGTATCCGTTGGGAAACTGATATTTTTTATTCTGTTCGGCCTGATTGCGACAACCGCGATTAAAATATTTCCACTGGCGGTCATGGCTGACGACCAATTTGTGTTCAAATATGTTTTAGCTCCTATTGGTGGATTACTATTATTAGTCATGCTGCTTGCTGATAAACCTTTTTTCCAGACTAATTATCAATGGCTTGCTACGCCCGTCAGTACGATTATTTTGTCTTGTGTGATGATAGCAAGCCTGACCACTGTTGATAGTAACTTTGCTCAACATGCTACTTATGATGTCATGATTATTGTCATTATTATTAGCTTTGGTTTGAGAGTACAGTTTCCAGTGTGCTTATTAATTATCTGTCTAGCAGCCGTGACGACGATATTAGCAACAGTGAGTTTAAACTGGAAAATTGACTGGTTTAAGTTTTTGCACTACTACGGTTTAGGCTCAGCGACGACACTGATTATTGTCGGCTTAATTGAACGCCAAGACCGATTTGCTTTTTTACAAGAAATCATTGTTGCTCATCAAACTGTAGAATTAGACCGTTTGAATCGCGCACTTGACCGTGTTTCTCGTGAAGACCCACTCACTAGCCTCGCCAATCGTCGAGCATTTGATGAACACATGCACCGTGAATGGGAGCGTGCAAAACGCGACCAACAAGGCATTGCTCTTTTATACATGGATGTGGACTTTTTCAAACTTTACAACGACACTTACGGTCATAATATAGGCGATGTTTGTTTACGTCGAGTAGCACAAACCATCAAACAAGCATTACGCCGTCCTGCTGACTTAGCAGCACGTTATGGTGGTGAGGAGTTTGTTGTCTTATTACCCAATACCGATATAGAAGGCGCAATTGATGTAGCACAGAGGATTCTTCGCCACATTGATGCGCTAGCACTGCCTCACAGTCGTTCTAAAGTAGCCACTTATGTTACCTTGAGCATCGGGATTACCTATTTAATTCCCAATAATGAAAACACCTTGTCGGCATTTTTGGCAAAAGCAGATGCAGCACTGTATAAGTCAAAAGAGAATGGCAGACATCAATACCAGTTGGATATTTGATATGTTCGCACTTATTGTCACAAACAACTGTCATGGAACACGGTTCTCCTAGCGGCTCTTTAGAGCCGCTTATTGCCGAGCTTGTCTCAGACAGCTCGTTGACTGCCTATGTCCAAAATTTGATTCATCAAAAGCCTTTGTTGATTCAATTTCGACCCGATCTAGAACACTGTTTTTATGCCAAACGCACACAAGAGTTTAGCTTAATTTTTCGTATTGCCAGTGCGCTATGGTTACTGTTGTTTGTCACCGTGATCTTGGGTACATGGTTTAATTTTAGCTATATTTTCAAAGATGAAGGCTATGTCATTTGGCAAAGCACGTTTGCTTTTACTGCTTTATCTCTCGTCATGCTAACTGCCTGTGCTTATTTACCTAAAACACATGGCTTTATACATCATTACGTTGTCGCACCGATCGTTACCCTCCTGTTGTATCAACTGCTCGTTGGGAGTCTCGCCTACCCCGATGGCAAATTTAATATTTATGCCTCCTATAATATGATTATCATCATGGTCATCGCTATTTTTAGCTTACGACTGTTATGGCAAAAAACAATTATTATTATTGCTAGTGCAAGCTTAATGGCAGCAGCAACCGTATTTGTGAATGATTGGCAGATGATGACCTTACAGTTTTTACATGCCTTTGTCTTAATCGGTGTCGTGCTACTCAGTATCGCTTTTTTTGTTGAAAGACGAGAACGTTTGAGCTTTTTACATGAAATATTACTCGCCATTAAATCATCGGAATTGGTACGTATTAATGCCCACTTAGGCACAATTGCGCGTGAAGATGCCCTGTCTGGCCTTGCTAATCGCCGCGCATTTGATGATTGTTTAGAAGTTGAATGGGATCGTGCGCGGCGAGAAGAACAGCCCTTGGCGTTATTATTTATTGATGTTGATCATTTTAAGCTCTACAACGACACGTATGGCCATGCGGCAGGTGATGATTGCTTGCGCCAAGTAGGACAAGCGATGAAAAAGGCGTTACTGCGCCCTGCGGACACAGTTGCGCGTTATGGCGGTGAAGAGTTTGTGATCTTGCTTCCGTGTACAGATGCTTTAGGTGCAGAAGAGGTGGCTGAACGTGTGATGCGAGCGATTGATATTTTAGCTATCCCTCATAAACGCTCGTTGGTCGCGTTTCATGTGACAGCTAGCATTGGGATTTGTAATATCACTCCTCATGAACATCACACCATTAGTGCTTTTTTAGAAAATGCCGATGCTGCTTTATACAAAGCCAAAGCATCAGGACGACATTGTTTTAAGCACTATCAAGAGCCACCACAAAAAATGAAATTTAATTTTCAAGGTTAGATCTTACTACTGGGAATGTATCTTACTTTGAGTCAAATATGCTAAAACAAGATAACAATTCAAATAATATATTAAATAACAATCCCAATACCCTCACTTATGTCGAGTCAACGATTGCGCTCAAAAAAATCACCTTCAAGTTCCCTACTCCTCTAGAAGAACGTTTTATTTACAAACGCGCAAAAGACAGTCAAGCATTTATTCATACAGGGCGTTATTTATTAGTCTTACTGTTTATGACGATTTGTTTGAATGTCTGGTTATTTTTTTCAGATATTGTTTTTTATAATGATTTTGAAGTCGTTAAGTCAACGTATATTCCTTTAGCAACTGCTATTGCTTTTATTATACTTTCGCCGCGTTTAGCTATTATCCAACGCTATTTTTATTATTTCATGGCACCTGTCAGCATTTTCGTTTTACATATTATTATTAAACTTTCTATTCTGTATGATGGTGATTATTCTGATTTTGTTACTTATCATCTAATGACTGCCATTATTTTAATGGCGTTTGGTTTGCGTTTTGTTATGCCTCTTTTTATTGTGGTTCTTCTTAGCTCCGCAGGACTCAGTATCATATATACCAGTTATCACAGTATTTCGATTAACTATTCAAAATTTAGCAATTATTATATTGTCTATTCTTTAGTGGTCATGGCACTCGCTGCTATCAGTGAATGGCATGAGCGCATTGCTTTTTTACAAAGCTTATTGTTGACCCACCAAACTGAAGAATTAAAACATTTAAATGAAGAGTTAGATCATATTGCTCATGAAGATGCCCTGACAGGTATTGCCAATCGTCGAAGCTTTGATGAGGTTTCACGTAAAGAATGGGATCGTGGTTTACGTGACCAACAACCGCTAACGCTATTACTGTTAGATGTCGATTTTTTCAAGAAATATAATGATTTTTATGGTCATGGTGAAGGTGATCGTTGCTTACATCACATCGGCCAAGCTCTCAAAGCCAGTATTATGAGGACATCTGATGTTGTGGCTCGTTATGGCGGAGAAGAATTCGCCCTTTTACTGCCTAATACCAAAGCCAGTGGTGGCGTTCAAGTGGCAGAAAGAGTCAGTGCTTTTATTGATGGATTAGCCATTAGGCATGAATTTTCTGAGGTGGCATCTCATGTGACGGTCAGTATTGGTATTGCGACTATTACCGCCAACCATACTCAAAGTATGACCGACTTACTCAAACAGGCGGATATTGCTTTGTATCAAGCCAAGGCCAGCGGTCGACATCAATTTGTTGTTTATCAAGCTCCTGTCACCGCTATAGCATCGTCAACAACTTCATCATAGCGGTAGGCAGACCTAAACTTTTAGCCTGTACTAACGAACACCATTGACTTTCGCTATCCGCCAGCAAACTTGGAATCGCTTTAATACGTATGGGTTGTAGCTGTAAATGATAATGGCTAAAGGTGTGAGAAAAGTTGGTTAAATAATCTATGTCTGGATCATCAAGCCCGAATTTTTGCTGGAGTATTTGCAGTAACTCATCTTCGCTATCGGCAACAATTTCTGGCAAACACCACAAACTGCCCCAAATCCCCGTCGGCGGACGTTTAACCCATAATATTTGCTGTTGCGGGTTTTCAAGAATCAGAAAATAGGCTTTTTTGGTGGGAATACTTTTACTTTTCTTTTTTTCAGGAAAAGCGGCAGGTGTACCCAAAGCAAATGCTTGACACTGCGACTGCAACGGACAATACAAACATAAAGGCTTAGAGCGCGTGCATACCGTTGCACCTAAATCCATCATCGCTTGAGTATATGCCCCTACTCTCTCGTGAGGCGTTAATGACTCGGCTAATGTCCATAACTTCTGTTGGGTATCCGCATTGTTAGGTTCACCTGTCACCGCCGCAAAGCGCGCTAATACGCGTTTGACATTCCCATCCAATATCACACCGCGTTGCTGACAAGCTAACGCTAAAATCGCCCCTGCCGTTGACCGCCCAATGCCTTTTAACGCCATTAAACCTTCTAATGTTTGCGGAAAATCACCACCTTGAATAGCCACTTGTTGCGCGGCATGGTGCAAATTTCGCGCTCGAGCGTAATAACCTAAACCTGCCCAATGCTGTAATACGTCATCTTCAGGTGCATTCGCTAAATCAACAACAGTGGGAAAGCTGGCCATAAAACGCTGATAATAGGGAATCACTGTTGCGACTTGGGTTTGTTGCAACATAATTTCCGACACCCATACCCGATAAGGCGTGGTATTTTCTTGCCACGGTAAATGATGACGGCCATGCTCATCAAACCACGTTAATACAGCGGAGGCAAAATTAAAGGGTGAAGTCATAATGAAGTGAACGATGTGGGATAAAAGATGTGGGCATTGTCGTGGGTTGTGGGTAAGGATGCAATAAGACAGTTTTGGCTTCGACTCCGCTCAGCCATCGCGAAACGCTCCCTGAGCGGAGTCGAAGGGGCAAGTTTAACTACAGCGTAATTTCCCCCGCCAAATCAGTCAACATCAACGCCCCAATAAACTTCGGCAACCATTGATAATTAAGACCTTGATTAACCGCCAACAAAAACGTCAATTTGGTTAATGCCGCAATCGGTGACATATCTTTGGCATCCAATGCGTTAACGTCACTGAGCCACGAACCTGCCTCATAACTATTGGCGTTTACCAAACCTGTGATTACCTGCGTACAATTCACGATGACTATACCTTGCTCGCTCGCCGCCTTTAATGCCTGATACATCAAACCATCTTTCGCATTTTTAGCACTTCCCGAAGGAAAGCTTCCCGCACCATAAGACTGTAAAATAATGCCTTTGACATGGGGTATCGACATTGCACTGCTAAGGAAATGCGAAAGAATGTTACTTTGCTGACTGTAAAACACGGGATAAGCGGCTACGTTAATGACAATATTTTCATCGACACAACGATTAATTTGAGCCAATTGATACTTTGCCGTAGCAAGATTTTCAGGATGACTTAGTGCTATTTCAAAAGGATTCACCGCATGACGAGTATCCTTATGATTCAGTTCAAAAGCTAAATCATCCTGCCCTAAACACGGATAATTGGGCGAAGAAAACGCATCAAACGCGTGGGTATTTGTTTTTAAGCTGCGATTCCCACGCAAGAGTTGCTGATGGAAATAAACGCCAACTTCTTTGATACGTGCATAGATTGCTTCTACTGCACCTGTAATATTATTAAGTGCATCGGTATTCTCATACAAACTTAATGGCGTAAGCTGCGTTTGCTGGATAAATAACGGTAATTGTGAACCAGTGACAATCACGGATTTATCTAACGCAGCAATCACTTGCCCGTGTTGGTTTAACCCTGTTAATAAAAATGACAGTGCCGATGCCGTCCACGCCATCGTATCTGTGCCGTGCAAGACAATGAACGCATCGTAATCCGAGTAATCGTTAACGATCTCACTCGCGATTAAACACCAATCGGAAGGCTGAATATTGGTGCTATCCAACACGTTGGCGAAGTGGCTAAATGTTATTTCAATATCCGAGTATTTGCTTTTAATTAGGGGAGAAATCAATGTCGCAAATGCTTGTTGAAAGTCATCCCTCGACATGGGCGCAAGTGGATTGCCAACACAGCCAATCGTACCCCCTGTATAAATGATGCACACCCTCATCACAATCAACCCTGTAGGGGCGAATTTATTCGCCATATTAATATCCGCTGGCGAATAAATTCGCCCCTACAATTTAATGTTTAAACAACTTTTGCAGTTGCTCATTCACTTTATCACCCATTTGACTATTCAGTTTTTCAACGGCTTTTTTACTGTCATCACTCAATTTAACATTGGCTTTTTGCACAGCTTCATCCAGTTTTAACTGGGCTTTTGCTTGTGCTTCGGTTTTTTTCGTTTCAAGCTCCGCTTTTAACTTTTGTGCTTTTTCACTGTTTAATAAAGCCGATGTCGCCATCTCACGCACAGCTCGACTATCAACCGTGCATAATTTTGCAGCCGCACTAATATTGCCTTTGCAACGAATAGGAATCGGATAATTAGTCATGCCCTCACCCGCCACCGACTTATCCAAATGCAATTTAAAGCTATAGTCGGCTTCCATATTGACTAGATTAAAGCTACCACCGCCTTCAATTTTGCCTTTCTTTAAATCGGCATTCAGTGACTTGGTATTCACCAAACCATTCTTAATATCTGCCTCACCCAAGAAACTGGAGATTTCAGTATCATTTTGTTTGTTAGCAATGGTTTTTGCGTCTTGGGCTGACAAAAACGGTGCTAAGGCTTTATTGTTGCTTAATTCGGTCAACGCTAACTGCATCATGTTCACGCCCTTAAACACGCCATTATCAAACTTTAAGGTGCTATTACCAGTGACTGAATTTGTCCATGCTTGCACGGTATTACCTGTTAACTGCAATTTGCCCTGAAATACCGTTTTACCCGCAAAGAGATCTTTTTTGGTAAATTGCTGGATCACTGCGGCCATGTCAATTTGTTGAATATTGGGTTGCACGGTAACAATCGGCTCTTTTCCACGAACATCTATCGTCGTTGGTAAATTAAAGGTGCCGTTATAAATACTGCCACCTAACTTAGATACTTGCACGACACCACCATTAGCAATCGTCACCACTTGCAACTGTTTAATCGGGTAGTTCATCGCGGTTAACGAGCCTATCGTCAGCACCACATCGACATTTTGTTTTTTTAGCAACTCAATCGGTAATAGACCGCCTGCACTGGGCTTGGCATTGGGATCAGTGGGAGGCAAATAACGGTCAACATTGATTTTATCCACCGCTAAGCGGGCATACAGTTTTTGCGTTTTCAGGTCAGAAATGCCCGCATCGCCCGTTAAGGTACTTTCATCGAGCTGCACTTTCATGCCTTTCAGTAACATACTTTGGTCATTACCACTGAGTTGGCTATTCACACTCACCGTTTTTAAGGTGTTTGTATCTTTCATCACGGGAATCGCCATGCCTAAATCTTGCATTAATTGACGTAAGTTAAACGGTGAGGTGCTGATATGACCGCTCACGGTCATACCTTGAGTTACAGGAGTATTCGGTTTAGCCGTCGCTGCTAAGGCAGGTAAATAGGCTTGTAGTTGGCCTTTAGTTTTAATACTCAGCGCATCTAAATTAAAGCCATTAAGCGCGATTTTGCCTTCTTTCCAATTTGCGCTAATCGGGGCGGTTAAATGAATCGGCATGACTTTAGGAAAGGCTTTATCACTCAAACTTGCTTGTAAATCGAGTGGTGCAAAATTGACTGCACCTGAAGTTAAATTCGCGGTAATTGCGCCATTGATGGTGGCCGTAATCGGTGCAGGACGCGTTGGGTCGGGATATGCAGCATCGGCTTTGATATTGGCCAAGCTGACAATTTGCTGTTTTAAATCTGCCGTAATGGCGGCATTGAGTTTCAGAGTGGCAGGACTTTTAAGATTGGCCGCAGGATAACTGGCGTCAACCGTCAAGCTTGGCATTTGTACTTGCTGTGTGCCTAAATTAGCATGAACATCACCCAACACTTTCACCGTTGCGGGTGATTTTAGGCTTTTTTCGGGATAACTCGCTGCGAGTTGTAAGCCTGTAATATCGACTAATTGCTGCTTCATATCGGCAACAATCTTGCCTGCCATATCAACATGGGCAGGCGATTTTAAAGCGGGGTCTTGATAGTCAACAATCAGTTTTAAGCCATCGACCGTATGCACTTGCGCCTTCATATCTGCGACAACATCGCCTTGCACATCAATAATCATTGGCGCAGGCAACAATGTCCCTTCCAAATGGCTACGTGCGGTTAAGCCTTTTAAGGTGTAGCGTTCGACTTCTTGCTCAAGTTGTACGCTAGCATTTAAGTCATTATCAGCAATCAAAGTTTTGCCTTGACCATCTTTTTGGTTGTACGCAAATTTCACATGAATGGGGAACGCTTTTTTCAGATCAATATCAGTAGCTTGTACTAAGAGTCTATCTAACTGACCTTCGGTGTGCGTTTTTTCGTCTTTAAAGGCTAAGGCACTATTATTGATGTTGAGTAATTTGATATTAAATTCAATTTTTTCTGATTTATCTTCGGGCTGACTTTTCAGTTTATTCAACATCTTATCCCAACTGCTAGTACCGTTGGCATATTGAATAAAGTTCAAGGTTGCACCGTCGAGTAACACTGAATCAATGGCAATTTTTTGCGCCAATAAAGGCATCACTTGCACGGTGACATTGGCTTGTTTTATCGCCACTAAAGTTTGTTTTGCCGCCGTATCTGAAAGTGTCGTTTTGCCGAGTTTTAAGCCAATTTGTGGCCATAACTGCCATTCAATACGGTCACTTATCACCAAATCCATATCTGTTTTATCTTTGACGACGGTATAGATTTCTTGCTTGTAGTCGTTAGGATCAATGACGAATAAAATAAACGCCATCACCCCCAAGATAAGAACAAGAATACCACCCAGACCCAAAGCAATGATTTTGGAAACTTTTGACATGATTAATATCTATATGAAGAAAAAACAAAAAAGGCGTGACTAAAAAGTAACGCCTATTGAGCCGATGAGCAAGTAGAGTTTCGTTTAATAGCCCAATGCCCGCGCGGCATGATAAAAACCATAAGAAGCCAGCCACGCCAATAACAATGGCCAAGCCACTGCCAGCGCGGTAAACCATTTACTTTTAGACTCAGCATATAAAGTGGCGACGGTGGACAAACACGGGGTATAAATTAAGGTAAAAATCATAAAGCTATAACATTGTACCCAATCCATACTGGCGGCAATTTGTTGGCTCAAAGCAGTATCTTGCAAGCCATAAATCACGGCTAACGAACCGACGACGATTTCTTTTGCAACAAAACCAAAAATCAAGGCAATCGCCATTTGATTATCAATGCCAATCGGAGCTAAAACGGGGTGAAAGAATGCACCTATTGCCCCTGCCCAACTTTCAGGACTAGCGACGACCACACCTATCGGCAAATGGGTTAATGCCCAAACTAAAGTAACACCCAAGACAATAAACTTAGTGGCTCGTTGTAGGAAATGCCGCGCCTCTTGCCATGCTCTTAACCACAACATCCGTAGAGTGGGCAAGCGATACGGTGGCAACTCTAAAACAAACGGCTCACGGTCTTTAAAATAGCGTTTGAAAATAAAAGCCGTTAATACAGCAGTAAAAACGCTTAATAAATACAAACTAAATAACACTAATGGGGCTTGTTGCGGGCTAAATAAAATGGTCGCCAAAAACAAAAACACTTGTAGCCTTGCCGAACATAAAGAAAAAGGAATAATCAGCATCGTCAATAGCCGCAATGCTTTAGAGCGCATCACTCGTGTCCCCATCAACGCAGGGACATTACAACCAAAGCCCATTAAAATCATGACAAAACTGCGGCCATCTAAGCCTAGCTTGGCCATAAATGCATCCATCAAATAGGCTGCTCTGGAAAAATAGCCCGTATCTTCGACTACGGCCATAAAGAGGAAAAAGACAATAATAATCGGCACAAAGGTAGCGACAGTCGCTAAACCATCCCACAAACCATCTAAAACAAAACTAGAAACAATCGCGGGAGCATAACTAAAAATCGGCGTTAAGATGGTATCTTTTAACCAGCCCTGCCCCGCATCCACGGCCTCTTGTAATGGCGCACCCAAGATATAAACAGCTTGAAACAGTGCAAATAAAATCAGAAAAAACAGCGGCAAACCTAAAAACGGATGCAATAACCATTTATCTAAACGACTGGCTAATTGTTTGGAAGCCAACACAGGAATATCAACGGCGGCGTTAAATAAGGCGTGCGTTTCGGCGTGAATGATTTCATCCGAAGGCAATTGCTCGAAGTTTTCTTGGGTCGCAGCAACGGATTGATGCGTATGCAATACACGCTGAAATGTGGGCACAATTTGATTCATGCCCCGACCCAACTTGGCACTCACCGCCACCACAGGCATATTAAGCAATTGACTAAGCTTGGCGGTATCAATCCGAATACCTAATTGCTCTGCTTCGTCTTGCATATTTAAGACTAATACGGCAGGTAAACCCAACGCACGAATTTGACAAGCTAAATGGAGTTGCCGTTCGATTTGCACACTATTAATGACAATAGCGACGACATCAACCCGTTGCGAACAGAGGAAGTTACGCACAACCGCTTCATCTTCAGAGAAGCCGCGCATATCGTACAAACCCGGCAAATCCACGAGTTCAACGACACTGTCACCGACAATTAATCGCGCAGCCAGTAAATCAACCGTCACACCTGGCCAATTGCCGATACGCGCAGATGCACCTGTTAGTCGGTTGAAAAAAGTTGACTTGCCCGTATTGGGCATACCGATAATAGCAATGCGGCGGCGAGTATTGGGTTCAAGCGGCGGTAACGAGGATGCTGGCGGCATCTTGGCGGCGCATGATGACATCAGTAGTTCCAATGCGGAGTTGTAGAGGACCTGCGAATGGTGCGCGGCGGATGACTTCGACCAGTTGCCCAACACGCAAACCTAAAGCACTGAGGCGATGTGCAAACTCGGGAGATACCGTAATCGCATCAATATAGGCTTTTTGACCTGTCGAAAGACTTCGTAAAGATTTTGTCATCGTAGCGCACTCTAAATGAGAACTAATGTCATTATCATTTAACTATAGATAAAGAGCAAGGATTATTTTGCACAACCCATTTGACGCTAAAGTATCACTCTCTGTCAATATACCCACAAATTTATTATGGGATTTCAACAAGCAAGATCATTTTTTGCAGGGGCTAATTTACTCGCCAACAGATATTACAGAACGATGTCATTCAATTAAGAAAATTTGCCGACAAAAACCACCCCTTCGACTCCGCTCAGGAGCTTTTTTCGTTGACTGAGCGGAGTCGAAGTTCAGCTATAACAGCTTTACTGACCAGTATTACCCTAACCCTAGCAGAAGTTAAAAGAGATGCCCCATTTTCTCTTCTTTGGTGTCTAGGTATTGATCGTTATGAGGATTGCGTCCCGTCATTAACGGCACACGCTCGACGACTTGAATATGATGCTTTTCTAAAGCAGCGACTTTGAGTGGGTTATTGGTCATTAACCGTACTTGGCTCACGCCCAAATGCTTGAGCATTTCTTCACACATGCTGTATTCACGTAAGTCGGGGGCAAAACCTAATTGCTCGTTAGCTTCCACCGTGTCTGCGCCTGCATCTTGTAGGGCATAAGCACGTACTTTGTTGACTAGACCAATGCCCCGCCCCTCTTGGCGTAAATATAAAATCACACCGCGTCCTGCTTGGGCGATATTGCTCATTGCCGCTTCAAGTTGTGGCCCACAGTCACAACGTAACGAACCAAAGCCATCACCTGTGAGACATTCGGAATGCACACGCGCTAATACAGGTTGACCATCAGCAATATTGCCCATACTTAGAGCGATATGTTCTTGTTTAGTATCACTTTCTTCAAAGGCATGAATTAAAAAGTGACCATGACGAGTGGGTAATTTAGAGGTAGCAATAAAGATAATTGACACGCGGGACAGCTCTCGGCGACAAAAAATAATGGTTGATTGTAGCAAGAGTGAAGGCTTAGAGGGAATAATTAGGCGGACTGGGGGGTTTTGGCGTAAAGAAGGCAGCCTGAGCCGCTTTCTTCAACGAACTACACTCGTTTAATCTGACTCACAATACCTTCGTCTTTGATCTTTTTATCTGCCGCTAACAATAGGGCTTTACTGAGAATTACCGATAGCATGTGGTCACCTTCAAACGGCAAATATAAACCTTCGGTCGAAGCTTCTTTTTGTTTACTACTTGGCACAATACACAGATACTGGTCGTTCGGCTCCATCAAAATATTGCTGCTACCTAAATGAATTTTATAGGTGCGTAAATCGCCTTTCACAATCAAATGCTTATTATCAAACGAGCAACGCGGTGCAATCGCTAACTTAGAGATGATATTGCTTAAGACGTCTTTACGGACAATGGCTCGTGCCGATAACTCCGCTTTAGAAAATGCGTCAATATAGTCGGCATGATTATTATCGGCATACATATCGGTTGCTGCATCTGTACCGATAGAAGTCACACCGACAAACAAATCAATATCACGCATCATTTCCGAAAAAACAATAGGCGGTACATCAACCAAAGCACACGACTGACCTGCATGAGAAAAACGCACTGCTGCTGTCGTTATATACTGATATAAGCCTGCTGCTGTGGTTAGGCTTCCTTCAGGAATATCTAACTCTAAACGTACGCCTATTTGCCATGCAGGCACGCCTTGGCATGGATGGTTATGACCATCAAAATTGCCTTGCAAACGATAGCCCCAACCACGCTCTTTGCATAACGCCGCAAAGTGATGTTGCTTTAATATATGTCGAGCAAAACGATTGGAATAATCTCCCGTTTCTATCTCGGCTGGCGTAATAAAATAGACTTCTCGATAAGCCTGTTTAATGGGCTGTACGATTTGTTGTGCGGTTAATAAAGTACGCCATTGTTGTACTTCTTCGACCGTTGATAAAATGGGATGCCATAAGGTGACTACGGCATCATCCGCAATTGTCGTTAATGGTTGCTGCTGAGCGTTGACTAAACTATCCGCCAAAAACAACCCGTGCTGAATTTGTCCTTGATGCTCAAATCGCCAAATTAAACGCTTGCCGAGCCAACTTAATAAGGGATGTTGAATAAACCGTGCTTGCCAGTCGCTAAAATGCCACTGTCTTTTGCGTAAATAGCTGTCTTCTAGGCGTTTAATTTGCCCTGTGAGTACGTCTTGAATATCGGTGATTTCTTTTTGCCAGTCCTTAAGCTCACTCCGATAATCTTGTTTCACAGACGCAGGCATTTTTTTTAAGACACTACCATCGCGGGAGTTTGACCATTGCTCTTGAATATTTTTTGAACCTTGTAAATGAGCAATCACATGATATTGACCAAATGTCGCTTGCTTAGAATAGGCATTTAAGCCAAATAACGGCACAGACAATTCTTCTAAATCATCTTGTGATATGCCTTGACGTGCAGCAGCTTCGGCTAAGGACTTTTCAATAAGCTTTAAGCCTGCTTTAAATTTAACTTTGCTGCGTAATTTAGATAATTGCACTACGCCTTGTGCGCCCAATAAGCCCAAGGTATAGAGTGCTGCGTTCGCTACCGCAGGCGCACGCGCACCCACGCCGTAGGCTTTGCTATAGCCAAAGCCTACCAAGCCGCCTAATACCGAAGCAAACACCTCAGACCCCGTCAAGCTACATAACCAAATAAAGCCTTTAATAGCGACTTTATTGGCTTCACTAAAGGCATTACTTAATTCAACATGGTTACCTTTTACGTCATCCAACACAAATTCTAACCATTGTGTGGCTTTGCCATTAAAATCTTCGACTGTCTTCACCAGCGTTTTGGCATGGGTGAGCCATGTTTTTTTCGGGCTACCCCCGTCTGCTTTTGCGGCGTGCGCCCATAAGATGTTCCATGCGTGTTGTTGGGCGAGTGGCATCGTGGCAATATCGGCGGCAATCAGTGCTGGCCAGCTTGCGCTGTGTAACTCGCCATAATTCAACTTATACAAAGAAAAACGCTGACCGATTTTATCGTCAAAAGGTAAGATTACAGATGTGCCAAAAGGTAAAGCTACAGGTACATCATCCTTTGGCAGGCCAATTAACACTTTGAGTCGCGACTTAATTTGTAAATAACTTTCTTCTTTTAGTGAATGGCACGATAATGCTTCATACTGCTCATAAAAATTAATAGTTTTTTGTAGTAAATCCAAGCTAAAAATATTTTCTCTCTTAAACCACTCCATTAAATTAATTAAACTTTTGAAAACCACAGTATTATAACAAGAAGAGAAAGGCTTAAATATACATAATAACTCCAGCAACAATAATTCATTAAGTGCTTTTTTACTTTTATAAAGAGCCACTAATAAGCAGTCTATAATAAGAGTACTCTTAGGAATAACTCGAGCATTTAAACTTAACAGCAATTTTTTTTCAAGACTCTCCAACATACGCACTTCAAAGAAAAACTCAGTCCACAATATAGTTAATTGATGAAAATCCTCATAATCTAGTGTCAATAAAGCCTTAGTACTTCGTAACTCAAGAGCCTTTTCCAAAACCGTAGAAGTCAGAGAAAGCCCCTCTGCCTCTTCTCTAAAATTGTTTAACAACCTATAGGAATATGTATTTAATCTTCTATTTTCTGGGTCAAAACCAAAATACTTATTTACAATTCGATATTGAGAAATAAATAAATATAAGGTGTTTTTTATTTTCTGCGCCTCTTCTTTATTACAATCATCCATAACAATTAAACTACTACAAAAAGACTCTAATACATTAATTATTTTTTCACTAAGGCATGTTTTACCTCTTAAAATACATAACATTAATAGCAATATATCAAATACACCTGTGCCTGCATACAAAATAGGCCTAAACGCATTTAATGCCATTAAAACCATCTCTTCAGTCACTGGCAAAGGCGTATAACCGTGTATTGCTAAAGGTCTGAATCGATCATAACAAACCATTAACAACTCATTAATTAAGGAGTCACCTTGTATTTCTTGATATATACCTTCTTGTTTTGCCTCAAAGAAAAACTCTAGCCATAATAATATCAATGCTATGCAATCTTCTTGCTCCCTTAATGCCCAAACCGCCTTGCGTACTTCTGTATCTAAACTAAAAACAGTCACCCTAAACTCATTCAACAACACACACGTTTCGGGTTGAAGCTGCTCTACGGCTAACACATCAAAATACTTATGTAATAACTCATCGGCTGTCATGTTCTTATTTCCTTTAATTAACCGCTTACTAACGGTACTAACTTCACAAAATGCACAGTAGAAACTTCGGAGATGGTAAACGCCTCATCTAGCTCAGTAATTTGCTTATCGTCCACCAATAAAAAAAAGCCATTATGCTCAAAGGCTTCATAAGCTTTACGACATTGCGCTTCTGCATCAATCGTACGCTTAGGTCTGCTTTCGTAATCGTTGAGAATAATTTCTGCTTGAGTCGGCTGTACCAAACCATTAAACCGCAACTGTTGTTCGGCTTGGTTATAACGCGCCACTTCGTGATAAATACGTTCAGTAATAATTTTTCTGGCCGTGGTTAAAGTGCTGGCCAATTGCAATTGCAGGCTATTTAAGACTTTGCCTGACATTGTATTATCGGTAATGGTGATACTAATCATGTCACTCCCTCGCTTGTTGTTATTGATGCAATAATAACCTTGTGTCCCTGAGTCTAACTGATTTATTTTTAGGATTGATAGCCATTAAATCTGCAGCGCGTCTTAAATTGACGTGCCAATAAAAAAGCAGCTAACGCTGCTTATTCAAACTTTTCACTTCCCCGTCAACTTCAACCGACTCCCTTCATGCGTCATATTCACCCGCCCTAAAAAACTCATACCCAACAAAATAGGCATATTATCTTCGGTATCTCGGACACTCGCTTGCACACTCGTCACGGTAATTGCACCGACTTTGACTTTATCAAGCAAAATTTTCCAGTTTTTAACTGTGCCATTAGCCGTGCCACTCAGGCCTTCTTTACCCAAACGCCGATAATCAATACCTAATCGTTGGGCATCTTTGCGGTTCATAGAAACGGTATTTGCACCTGTATCCACCAAAAAAGTCACCACATTGCCATTAATCATGCCATTGGTAATAAATTGATCGCTAGCATTGGCACTAATTTCTACCGTCCCCTGACTGGTACTGCTTTTTTGAATGGCACTATAATCTTGACCAAGACCAAACACTCGCTCTTTGCCACCAATACTGATGCGCGCTTCTTGAGAGCTAACCGCCATCAGTTTGATGTCTTCGTACTTCTCACCCAGTTTAAGGATGTGCGTTTCACCATCTATTTTGACAATGGCACGGTCGGCCAGTAACCCTAAAACGGTAATATCTTGCGCCGAGACACTGGCACTCATCAAGGCAATGGCTAAAAAGCTAACCAGCCGTTGTAGATAATCAACCATAACAAACCACCTGCGGCAAAACCTGCCAACACATCATCAAACATAATGCCAAAACCGCCATTTAAGTGTTTATCGCACCACGAAATAGGCCACGGTTTGAGAATATCAAACAATCGAAATAAGGCAAAGCCAAGCACAAGATAACTATAAGTTTGTAAGTTCCACGCGGCGATAGGAATCAGTGGTAACAAGGTCAGCCATTGACCGACAAACTCATCCCAGACTATCGCTTCGTGGTCGTGGACTTTTAAAATATCTGCCGCCGCGCCACATAACCACACACCAAAAATACTGGCGATGACAATCAGGCCAATACTCCCCCATAACCCTAACGCGACTAATACAGGAAAAAACAACAGCGACAAAGCCGAACCTGCTGTTCCCGGTGCTTTGGGCGATAAACCCGACCCTAGACCAAACGCGAGAAAGATAATGGGGTTTTTAATGGGATAAGGCGTGGGCATAAAGTACCTAAAAGTGTTGATAACCTGAAACATTATTCATTGTTTTGGCAAAGCCATGATGACTAAAACGTAAGCCACCTGCTTGGCTAATCGTGCCAATACGGGTGATCGGTACGTCTAAGTCGGGTAGTTTGGCAAAGCTTTCATCGGATAGTGTAAAACATAACTCATAATCATCACCCGACGTTAACGCCAATTGCCACGCCTCTTCTACGGGCAAGCTTTTTAAGGCGGCGGATAACGGCAGTTTTTCCAGTTCAATGTCTGCGCCAAGATGGGATGCTTGCAAAATATGGCCTAAATCTTGGGCTAAACCATCTGAAACATCTAAACACGCAGATGCAAGCCCCCGTAACGCCACGCCTAATTGCAAGCGCGGCTGAGGAAAATCTAAACGGCCTTTAACATACTGAGCAAATTCATCGCTCAATGCGGACGACGTTTTACCTAACGCCACTTGCAGACCTAAACCTGCATCGCCAATTGTTCCTGAGACATAAATCCCATCACCGACATGGGCATTATGACGTGTTAACGCTTGATTAAATGGTATAGAACCTAGTGCGGTAATAGTGATACTCAATGCGCCTTTGGTGGTATCGCCACCGACTAACGCGACATGGCTTTTTTTCGCTAAGTTGAATAAGCCGCGTGAAAATTCGGTCAGAAATAACTCATTTTGCGACGGTAAGCTGAGTGCCAGTAAAAACCAACGCGGCGTTGCGCCCATTGCGGCTAAGTCAGACAAGTTCACCGCTAAGGCTTTATGGCCAATCGCAAAGGGATGAGTATTTTCAGGAAAATGCCGACCCGAAATAAAGGTATCGGTAGTGGCAACGAGGACTTCGCCTGTAGGCACTTGCAGTAAGGCGGCATCATCACCAATACCTAACATAACACCGTCGTGGTGACTTTGACGGCCAAAGTATTGGCTAATGAGCTGAAATTCTGAGGGCATGATACCTTCGGGTGTCTGTAGGGTGCGTAGTACGCACCCTACAATGGTAATGGGCGAATAAATTCGCCCCTACAGTTACGACTTACGAGCATTACGCTCGGTTTGACGCACTTTTTTGGCGACTTCATCTAAGATACTGTTGATGTACTTAAAGGAGTCTGTTGCACCAAAGTCTTTTGCCAATTCAATCGCTTCATCTAAGACAATAGGATACGGGATTTCGATGTGATGAACTAATTCATAACAGCCAATGCGTAAAATACTGCGCTCAACAGGATTGAGTTGGTCGATTTTACGATCCAAAAATGGCTCATAAACAGCATCTAACTCCAACGCACGACGTGTTGTTTGTTGCAACAATTCGTGAAAATACGCTAAATCGACTTTATGCATGGCATTTTCGACACGGTAACGCGCTTCTATTTCAAACGGATCGTTACCTGACAATTGCCATTCATAGACACCCTGCATAGCAAAGCGACGCGCCTTATGACGTGACGCAGGCGTATTGGCTTGCTGACGTGGTGCGCGAGGCGCGTTAGGAACTGGCTTCTGCATTATATCGCCTTCAACAAAGACAACATTTCAATCGCCGTCATCGCCGCATCAACACCTTTGTTGCCTGCTTTTGTGCCTGAACGCTCAATGGCTTGTTCGATGCTGTCTGTCGTTAACACACCAAAAGCAACAGGAATACCCGCGTCCAAACCAACCACGCCGAGACCTTTCGCACATTCACCAGCGACATAGTCAAAATGGGGCGTGCCGCCACGAATCACTGCGCCTAAGGCAATAATGGCATCAAATTTTTGGCTCGCCGCTAATTTTTTGGCAACCAAAGGCAATTCCCATGCACCCGGTGCACGCACAACGGTAATATTGTCATCGCTGACACCGTGACGTTTTAAGGTGTCGATTGAGCCTTGCAATAAAGACTCGACGACAAAACTGTTAAAACGACCGACTAAAATAGCGTATTTCGCATCGGCATTCTGAAAGTTACCTTCAATAATTTTCATCTTTCACTCCAAAGTCAATTCAATCAAATAAGCAAAATAGCGGGATTATTGGCTAGGTGTTAGCCTAACCAGAGTCACAATTACTCCGTAGCCAAATATTCCACGATTTCCAAACCAAAACCTGACAAGGCATTAAAACGCATCGGCGAACTGAGCAAACGCATTTTGGTGACGCCTAAATCTCTTAAAATTTGTGAGCCTGCACCAATGGTACGGTACATGCCTGCGCCATCTGTGGCGCGTGGTTTTGAACCAAAAAAGTTGGCAACATGTTCAATCATATCCGCCGAAGCATAATCCTGCCCTAGCAATACCATCACCGCAGCGTCATGTTTGGCTAGCTCAGCCAAGCTTTTTTGCATATTCCAACCCGTGCGACCTTGGTATTTGGCGTGCAATAAATCACGTAATGGATTGACTGCATGAACGCGCACCACAGGTATAGACTTAGCCACATCACCTTTGACAAGGACGATATGCACATCACTGCCTGCGTGTTCTTGGTAGGAAATTAAACGGAAATCGCCATACTCTGTCGGTAAGATATTCTCGTTAATACGCTTGACCGTTTGCTCATTGACCATGCGGTAATGAATTAAATCGGCAATCGTGCCGATTTTTAGATTGTGCAATTCAGCGAATTTTTCGAGGTCAGGACGACGCGCCATCGTACCATCTTCGTTCATGATTTCGACAATCACGGCGGCTGGCTCTAAACCCGCTAAGCGTGATAAATCACATCCTGCTTCGGTATGACCTGCACGATGTAATACGCCACCTTCTTGCGCCATTAACGGAAAGATGTGACCCGGTTGGACAATATCAATCGGTTTGGCATCGCGGGCAACTGCAACTTGGACGGTATGTGCGCGGTCGTGAGCAGAAATACCTGTCGTTACACCACTCGCGGCTTCGATCGACATGGTAAAGTTTGTGCCGTGACTTGCGCCGTTACGTGTCACCATTAACGGCAAATTCAGTTGTTGGCAACGTGAGCGCGTCAACGTTAAACAAATCAAACCACGCGCATGTTTGGCCATGAAATTAATATCTTCAGGGCGTACATGACTGGCCGCCATGACAATATCACCTTCATTTTCACGATCTTCATCATCCATGAGAATGACCATTTTGCCTAAACGAATGTCGTTAATCAGCTCTTCTACCGTGTTCAAGGCCATAACATTGCTCGCAGGAGACTTAATAAAGGGGGCTATTGTACCTAAAACTCAGGACTTACGCATCGCACCGTGACTAGCGCGTTTTGTGAATCTCCCCAGCCCCCTCTTTAATAAAGAGGGGAACTCCCCCTTTTACAAAGGGACTGGGGGATTTCAGAAGCGACAACCGCGTAAATCCTAAACTAAAGCTAAAAACGATTAACGCATAAAACCATGTTGCGCCAAAAATTCCAGACTAATATCGGCCTTGGCCGTGGGTTGTGCGGCTTTATCACCCATGACTAAACGTTCTAAATAACGCGCCAATAAATCGACTTCTAAATTGATGACACTGCCCGTTTGCCATTGGCCAACATTGGTTTCTTGTACCGTATGCGGCACGATGTTCAAGCTAAAGGTTGCGCCATCAATGGCATTGACCGTTAAGCTAATACCATCAACAGTAATTGAGCCTTTTTCGGAAATATATTTCGCCAAACCGTCAGGCGCACGCACTTGATATTGCAGGGAACGAGCATCGGGCTTAAAGCTGATAATCTCACCTAAACCATCGACATGACCACTAACAATATGACCACCTAAACGACTGGTCGGCATTAAGGCTTTTTCTAAATTGACGCGAGTGCCCACTTGCCACGTTTTTAGGCAAGTACGGCGCAAGGTTTCGTTGGAGACATCGGCGGCAAAACCTTGACCTGTTAATTCAACGACGGTCAAACAAATGCCGTTCGTGGCGATAGAGTCGCCTAATTTGACATCGCTTAAATTCAATTTTTCTGTGGCAATGGTCAAACGCACATCACCATTACGCGGCGTAATCTGTTGCACTCGGCCTACGGCCTCAATGATTCCCGTGAACATAAGACATCACTTTTGTGGACAAAAAAGGGGTTGGTAAGCATACCCAAAAAGTTGAGCCATGTCTTAAATTAAGTTAACGGGGTTTGGCAATCAGACGAATATCGTGACCCACTATTCGCAAATCTGCAATCTGTAGTTTTTGTTGCTGCGCCATTGTTTGAATCGGCCACTCAAACATCGGCTTTGCGTCACTACCTAATAAGGTGGGGGCAAAATACATAATCCATTCATCAACCAAATTTGCCTCAACAAAAGCCCCTGCCACGCTTGCGCCTGCCTCCACTAACACATCATTAACGCCCTGCGCTGCTAGTTTTTTTAACACCTGCAAAACATTTATTTTTGATGACAATGACGATGACGACTCAAAACACCAAACATCCACACCCAAGGCTTGCAATTGCTGAACTTTGATATGGGTAACGGACTGAAGTGTCACAATGATAACGCCCATTGTTTGCAAGATCAGTGCATCTAAAGGCATACGCAGTTGTGAATCTAAAATCACGCGCTTGGGCTGCACAACTTCGCCATAACGCCAGTCCATCCAATCCTGTGGGCGTACCGTTAACGACGGATTATCCGCCAAAACTGTACCGATACCCGTGACAATCGCTCCACTTTGTGCACGCCACTTTTGCACATCTCGACGGGCATCTGCACCTGTAATCCATTTTGACTCGCCTGACTGCATGGCGGTACGACCATCTAAACTGGCCGCCGTTTTTACACGCACATAAGGCAAACCACCCGCCATGCGTCGAAAAAAACCACTGTTTAATGCTTTTGCTTCTGCTTCTAAAACGCCCACGGTTGTGCTAATGCCTACCGCTTCTAACATCGCTTGGCCTTTGCCTGCCACTAAGGGATTACTATCTAAAGCCGCAATCACCACACGACTCACTTGCGCGTTAATCAAGGCATTGGCACAGGGCGGTGTTCTGCCGTAATGAGCACACGGTTCTAAGGTGACATACGCGGTTGCGCCATTTGCCTGTTTTCCTGCCTGTTGTAAGGCATGAACCTCCGCATGAGGTTGACCTGCACGCGCATGAAAACCTTCACCAATAATCTGCCCCTCTTTAACAATGACGCAACCCACTCTAGGGTTAGGCTGTGTGGTGTATAAACCTTCGGCGGCTAATTGTAAGGCACGCGCCATATAGACAGTATCGGTCATGGCGTTGGCTCATTTTTATTGAGCTTGTCGATTTCGGCTTGAAAGGCTTCCACGTCTTGAAAGTCACGATAGACCGAAGCAAAACGGACATAAGCCACTTTGTCGAGTTTAGCTAGTTCCGTCATCACCATTTCACCAATAAAACGCGACTTCACCTCACGTTCACCCGATGCCCGTAATTGATGTTGAATGACTTGGATAGCTCGGTCTATTTTTTCAATACCGACTGGCCGTTTTTGTAAAGAGTGCATCATGCTTTTGCGCAATTTATTGTCATCAAAGGGTTCACGACTGCCATCCGATTTAATCACTCGTGGCGTGACTAATTCTGCCCCCTCAAAAGTCGTAAAGCGTTCACCACAGGCGGCACATTCACGACGGCGACGCACTTGCTCACCTTCTCCCACTAAACGTGAGTCAATCACTTTGGTATCAGGCGCATGGCAAAACGGACAGTGCATAATTTATTTCTCTAAGCGTGACACTAACAACTGATCAATACGGTAATTATCAATATCGACCACTTCAAATTTATAGCCAGAATACTCGACGAAATCGGTACGTTTGGGGATTTTTTTCAATGAATACATCATAAAACCCGCGATGGTTTCGTAGTTTTCTTCGTTGGGAAACAGCTCAATCGCTAAAGCACGGCGTACATCTTCAACAGGTGTTAAACCATCAATCAACCACGAAGTTTCATCACGTTTGACGATTTGATCTTCTTGAAAGGTATTCACCAAATTACCCATTAAGGTTTTCATTACATCATTGAGCGTCACAATACCCACTACTAAGGCATATTCATTCAAAATAAACGCTAAATCTTGATTGGTGGATTTAAAGCGTGTCAACAACTCAGACAGCGTGAGGCTATCAGGAATGGCTAAGATATTTTTAACGACTAACTCTTGGTTTAATGAAATAGGCAGATGATTTAAAGTACGTTTGAGTATGTCTTTTGACTCAACATAACCGACCACAACATCAATTTGATTATCACACACCAAAAAACGACTGTGTGGATCATCGGTAATTTTTTTCTTTAAGGTGTCTTCATCATCTTGCAAACGTAAAAAAGTGACGTTATCGCGTTGCGTCATGGCAAAGGTCACGGTACGGGTATCTAACTCAAAAACATTTTCGATGAGATGTTGCTCTTGTTTTTGCAATGCCCCCGACGCTGTGCCTGCATCGACAATCGCGGAAACATCATCAAACGTAATCACATCTTCACGCGTGGTTTTGATATTAAATAATTGGAATAGCCCACTAGCAATACCATCATACATAAAGACGATCGGACGTAATAACCTCAAGCACCACAACATGGGATTAACAATTAACACTGCAACTTGTTCTGGGTAAGTCATCGCCAATCGTTTTGGCATTAAATCCGCAAAAAGAATAAATAACGAAGTGACGGAAACAAAGGAAATTAAAAAACTGACTCGATCTAACCAAAGCTCATTGCCAAACAGTTGTTGTAAAAAGGCAGCGATGTACGGTGATAAGGCTTGCTCCCCCAAAATACCGCCCATAATCGCAATGGCATTTAAGGCAATTTGAACAACCGTAAAAAAATTACCGGGTTGCTCTTGCAATAATAAGACTTTTTGGGCGTTATGATCGCCATGTTCAGCCATTTGTTGTAGACGAATTCGGCGTGCCGACGCTAAGGCAATTTCGGCACAAGAAAAGAAGGCACTGGCAACAATCAGTGCGCTAATAATAAATACATGATTGAGAAAACTCATACCAACTCAACGTAAACGCCATTAGAAAGCGATAGTTAACACTATACGTGGCGAATGACAGTTGTCCACTCCCTTCGGTCAAACTAAAATGACCAAACTATGCTTAACAGTCTTATTTTATGGAAACCCAAAAAAGATTCGGTTTGATGATGGAACAAAAAAGGCGCACTTCGGTGCGCCTTAATCAACCATTTATATCAGCTTAGGCTGGATAAACAGGGAACTGTTGGCAAATGGTATGCACTTGTTTCGCCACACGCGCCAAAACCGCTTCGTCAGTCGGTGCATCTAAAATATCGCACATCCAATTTGCTAAAGCAGCGACTTCGGCTTCGCCAAAACCACGCGTGGTGACAGCAGGCGTACCGACACGAATACCTGAAGTCACAAACGGGGAACGTGGGTCGTTTGGCACCGCGTTTTTGTTCACGGTAATGCCAGCACGGCCTAAAGCAGCATCGGCTTCTTTACCTGTTAACTCTTTGCCAATAAAGGATACGAGGAACAAATGATTGTCTGTGCCATTAGAAACCACATCATAACCACGTTCAATAAAGACGGAGGCCATCGTCTGTGCATTCACAACAACTTGTTGTTGATAGGTTTTGAAGGCTGGCTGCATTGCCTCTAAGAAACAAACGGCTTTAGCGGCAATCACATGAACCAATGGCCCACCTTGAATGCCCGGAAATACCGCCGAATTTAATTTCTTTTCGATTTCTTCGTTTTTACGCGCCAAAATCAAACCCGAACGTGGGCCACGCAAGGTTTTATGTGTTGTCGTGGTCGTTACGTCGGCGATTTGCACAGGGTTAGGATAAACACCCGCCGCGACTAAGCCCGCAACGTGCGCCATATCGACCATTAAATACGCACCAACTTTATCGGCGATGTCACGGAAACGCTGCCAGTCCATCGTCCGTGAATAAGCCGAGAAACCCGCGATAATCATTTTTGGCTTGTGTTCTAAGGCTAAACGCTCAACTTCATCATAGTCCACTTCACCCGTTTCAGGATTTAACCCATATTGAACGGCGTTGTAAGACTTACCCGAAAAATTTACTTTTGCGCCATGAGTTAAATGGCCGCCATGTGCCAAGCTCATGCCTAAAACGGTATCGCCGACATTTAATAACGCTAAAAATACTGCGCCATTGGCTTGTGAACCTGAATGCGGTTGTACGTTGGCATAGTCAGCACCAAACAATTGTTTGGCACGGTCAATCGCCAAGCTTTCAACAATATCCACATACTCACAACCGCCATAATAACGCTTGCCAGGGTAGCCTTCGGCGTATTTATTGGTCAGTTTTGAGCCTTGTGCTGCCATGACTAAAGGCGAACAGTAGTTTTCGGAAGCAATCAACTCGATGTGCGCTTCTTGGCGGGCATCTTCTTGGCTAATGGCTTGGGCTAAGGCAGGGTCAAACTGGGCAAGAGTCGTAGTGCTAAACATTGCAAGGTCTCAGGTCGAGCTAAAGGATGGCGCGATTTTAACACGGCTACATCAAAGCGATAATGATTTTCTTTCATATTAGGCGTGAGTGCGGGTCATTCCAACGACAACACCCTTCTGCCCCCTGCAAAAGCTTTTTGCCAATAACTTTGCTCCAACTTATCTAAACGGACAAAGTTTCCCGATGATGGGGCGTGAATAAACCGCCCTTCGCCGACATAAATCCCGACATGATTGATTTGGCTGTTGCTGGTGCGAAAAAATAATAAATCACCGACGACTAAATTATCCATCTCAATCGGACTGCTGTTTTCATACATTTCTAAGGAAGAACGCGGCAATTTTTTTACGCCAGACTGCAATAGAACATACTGCACTAAGCCACTGCAATCAAAACCGACATCAGGATTACTACTGCCAAAAACATACGGTTTACCAACAAAACTGATGGCGGCAATGGCGGCTTCTTGCAGTTTGGCGATGGGTTTTAGGGCTAAAGGTGTGGGGTCGCTTGGCGTGAGATGGTCGATAAAGTCGTCTAAAGGGTCGGCACGCACCACCGATGCGGCTAACATCACCCCTATGAATGGAATTAGAATAAAAAGTGCTTTCATTATGGCTTGATTATTTTTAGCGAATATAAAGTCAGTATAGCTTAAACGAATCTGCGCTATAATCGCACCCACCTTAACCATTCGTTTGACGACAAAGCATTATGGCGCAATATATTTACACCATGAACCGTGTTTCTAAAATGGTTCCCCCAAAACGAGAGATTCTCAAAGACATTTCCTTGTCTTTTTTTCCTGGTGCCAAAATCGGTGTCTTGGGCTTAAACGGCTCAGGCAAATCCACGTTATTACGCATCATGGCTGGCTTGGACAAAGACTTCCAAGGCGAAGCTCGCGCTCAAACAGGCATTAAAATTGGCTTTTTAGAACAAGAGCCGCAACTCGACCCGAACAAAACCGTTCGCGAAAACGTCGAAGATGGCTTAGTTGAAGTCAAAACTGCCCTCGCCCGATTAGACGAAGTGTTCGGTGAATACGCCCTTGAAGATGCTGATTTTGACAAACTCGCAGCCGAGCAAGAAAAGTTAGAAGGCATTATTCAAGCATGGGATGGTCACAACCTCGACAATCAACTCGAACAAGCCGCCGATGCACTACGTTTACCTGCATGGGATGCGGACGTAAAGACCTTATCAGGTGGTGAGCGTCGTCGTGTTGCCCTGTGTCGCTTGTTGCTATCCAAACCCGATATGTTGCTGTTAGACGAGCCTACCAACCATTTAGACGCAGAATCCGTGTCTTGGTTAGAGCGGTTCTTAAAAGACTTCGCGGGTACGATTGTGGCGATTACCCATGATAGATATTTCTTAGATAACGTTGCCGAATGGATTTTAGAGCTTGACCGTGGTTATGGCATTCCGTATCAAGGCAATTACTCCTCTTGGTTAGAACAAAAAGAAGCGCGTTTAGAAAGTGAAGAACGCCAAGAAGAAGCCCATTATAAAGCCTTAAAACGTGAAACCGAATGGGTACAACAAAACCCTAAAGCCCGCCAAGCCAAAAGCAAAGCGCGTTTGAACGCTTACGAAGAACTGTCCAGTAAAGAGTTCCAAAAACGGAATGAAACGCAAGAACTGTACATTCCACCAGGCCCACGTTTAGGTGATTTGGTTATTGATGTCCGCAACATCAGCAAAGCCTACGACGACCGTTTACTGTATGAAAACGTCAGTTTCACCGTCCCTAAAGGCGCGATTGTCGGTATCGTTGGCCCGAACGGGGCAGGTAAAACCACTCTTTTCAACATGATTACGGGTAAAGAAAAACCAACATCAGGTGAAGTGATTGTTGGCGAAACGGTGCGTATTGCCTATATCGGCCAAATTCGTGACAACTTAGACAATAACAAAACCGTGTGGGAAGAAGTCTCTGGCGGCCTTGATATTATTAAGGTGGGCGATTTTGAAATGCCGTCGCGGGCTTATATTGGTCGTTTTAACTTTAAAGGTTCAGACCAACAAAAACGTGTCGGCGAGTTGTCTGGCGGTGAGCGTAACCGTTTACAGTTAGCGAAGATTTTACAACTCGGCGCAAACGTCATTTTACTCGATGAACCATCAAACGATTTGGACATTGAAACCTTACGCGCCTTAGAAGATGCGGTATTAACCTTCCCCGGTTGCGTGATGGTCGTTTCCCATGATCGCTGGTTCTTAGACCGTATCGCCACCCACATCTTGGCTTTTGATGGCGATGAAGTGGAATGGTATGAAGGTAACTATACCGACTTTGAAGCGTGGCGACGTAAAAAACTCGGCAGCAATGCAGGGCCCAAACGCGCGAAGTTTAAGAAGATTGGTGGTTAAACTTTTCTCGGTTTAACACCCTCTCCTTCGTTAAGTAGAGGGTTCGATTTAAGGTTAATCTTGCGTTAACCTTAACGTCTCAGCTTATTTAAGGAAGTCTTAGCATGTCCAACCTCATTCAACTGATCAATCATCCTAATCATATCGTCGAAGTTCGTCTTAATCGTCCCGAAAAACGTAATGCCATGAGCTTTGCCCTGCTACGTGAATTACTCAAAATCGGCGAAGAATTACAAGAGCAACGCGAAGTGCGCGCCGTGATTCTGACGGGCGAAGGGACATCGTTTAGTGCAGGTATCGACCTCGGTGACTTACAAAGCCCGCGTAATATTGTGACTGCGATGTGGGAACTTTCTCGCCCCGGCCCTAATTTATTTCAGCGCGTGTTTTTAATTTGGCGTGACTTACCCGTGCCTGTGATTGCTGCTATTCATGGTCATTGTTTTGGTGCGGGTATGCAATTGGCCTTAGGTGCAGATTTTAGAATCACCACGCCCGATGCTCAACTAGCCATTATGGAAGCCCGTTGGGGCTTAGTGCCTGACATGGCGTTAACAGTGACCTTGCGCGGCTTGGTGGGCTTAGATGTCGCCAAAGAACTCACGATGACCGCACGCGCTATCAGCGGTACAGAAGCTAAAGCCTTGGGTTTAGTCAGCCATGTTGACCAAGACCCCATGACCAAAGCTCTAGCCTTAGCCAATGAAATTGCTGCTCGCTCGCCTGATGCTGTCTTGGCAGCAAAACGTGTGTTGAACGCAATGGTCACACAGTCGGAATCTGAAACACTCACGTTAGAAAAGCGTTGGCAGCGTCGTTTGCTACTCGGCAAAAACTTCAAAATCGCGGGTAAAAAAGCCAAAAATCCTGAATTGAATTTTGTTGAGCGGGAATTTGATTAATTTCGCGCCTTCGACTCCGCTCAGGGAGCATTTCCACACAGGCTAAACGGAGTCGTGGTGGCTGAGCGGAGTCGAAGCCAAACCCATTTTGAAACCACATTGGGCGAAAGATTTTTCGCCCCTACAAAAAACGCTTAACTCACAGCGCAAAAAACCGCCAATCCTTTCACATTTCCTTCTTTGTTACAAAAATCTTGACACTGTAAAGCTGACAAGATTCTTCGTTCGTGGTATTTAATTGGGCAACCGACCAATTAAATACCCGACTATGAATTTATGCCCTCGCCTTCGGGGTCGTCCTCGTTGCCAAGAGAACGTAACTTCACGACCAAACATTGTGGAAAAAGCATTTATTGCCTTTGCTGAACAAGGTTACGAAGGCGTTTCCTTGCGCCAAATTGCCAGTCAATGTGGTGTAAGCGATAGCTTATTACACCATCATTTCGGCTCTAAACAACAATTATGGCAAGAAGCCGCCGATAATTTTATTCAGCCACTCATGGCGACTTTAACCACAGATTTAGAAACCTTGGCGCAAAGTCATCAACCTGCACAAGCATTACGACAAAATCTACCGCTCTCGATTAAAAACTTAGTCGCCAACCCTACGGCATTAAGTTTTATTTTTCGTGAAGGTGATATCAACAACGAACGCGCCGATTATTTGCGTAATACTTATATGCGTCCGTACTTAGCACGCTTAGACACGCTTTTTAATCAAGCGGTTGCTGACCAACATTTTCGGCCTATTTCACCCGTTGCTCGTCATGTTTTAATTTTGGGTTTTTTACGCTCTTTAGTGATTCCCGCCCATTTACAAGACGAACTCGCACCACATTTACAAACCCCACAAACCACCGCCGCGCTGATTGATGAAGTGGCAACCCTACTCATCAATGGCTTTAGCTCAACACCTTTAGCACCGACACTTGGAGCAACATCCCATGTCTAACTCTTTTTTGCAGTCACCACTCACTGTTGTTTCTTTATTGATCGGTTTAAGTGTGTGCTTAACCGCGTGCGAAAAACCGCCCATCGCCGCCGAAAAACCGCGTTTTGTCAAACTAATGACCATTACGCCCAGTAGCAGTACTCAACAATTAGAGTTGGCGGGTGAAATTCGAGCGCGTGTCGAATCGCCATTAGGTTTTAGAGTCAGTGGCAAAATCGTGCGCCGTTTAGTCGAAGCAGGACAAAGTGTCAAACGTGGGCAAGCTTTAGCCGAATTAGACCCGCGAGACTATCAGCTCGCTAAATCTTCTAGCAGCTCACAAGTGACCGCCGCGCAATCGGATTTAGCCTTGGCACAAGCCGAATATCGCCGTTTTCAAGAACTTAAAACCAATCAGTTTGTTTCTGAATTAGATTTAGACCGTAAACGCGTCGCCGTTACCGCCGCCGCCGCTCGTTTAAAAAGTTTAGAAAGTAATGTCTCTTTAGACAGTAACCGCATAGAAGATACAATATTACGCGCCGATGCCGATGGTGTGGTCAGTCAAGTAAACGCCGATGCCGGCATGGTAGTCAGTGCTGGGCAGCCGATTATTACCCTTGCCCAACAAGGCGCACGCGAAATTGTTGTCGAATTTCCTGAAGACCGTCGCCAGTTAGCCAAAACTGAACCGAAAGCTGAAGTGTCGTTATGGGCGCAACCCCAAGCAAAATACCCCGCCCAATTACGCGAGTTATCCGCCGTTGCCGACCCTGTGACGCGAACTTTCCGCGCTCGTTACACCATTCAAGCCGCCAATAATGCCTTTGCTTTAGGGCAATCGGCGACCTTGCATCTAACCCTTAATCAACAAGCCAGTGCCATCAAATTACCGACCAGCGCACTGGTTGGTCACGGTCAACAAACTAGCGTTTGGCGTTTTGACCCACAAAGCCAGTTGATTAAAAGCAACGCCATTCAAGTGATTGGTATTGATGGCAACGAAGTATTAGTGACGGGTTTAACGACAGGCCAACAAGTGGTTGTCGCGGGTGTTCATGTTTTGCATGAAGGCCAGCAAGTCAAACCGATGGCCACTACTGTTGTTGCTCAATAAGGAATGCGCCCATGAAAATGCCAGACTCTAGCCGATTCAACCTATCGCGCATTGCTATTGAAAATCCTGCGATCACTGTCTATTTATTGATTGTTTTATTGTTAGCAGGTGTCGCCTCTTACTTTCAATTAGGCCAAGACGAAGACCCACCTTTTACTTTTCGAGTGATGGTAGTACGTGCTTTTTGGCCGGGTGCTACCGCGCTGCAAATGTCCGAACAAGTCACCGACAAGCTCGAAGAAACGCTACAAGAAGTCCCCTATATGGACAAAATTCGTAGTTATTCTAAAGCGGGCGAAACCACTATTTTTATTGAAGTAAAAGACTCTGCACCACCCGCAGACATAGCCAACATTTGGTACACCATTCGCAAAAAAACGGGTGATATGAAAACGCGTTTACCCGCAGGTGTACAAGGGCCTTTTTATAACGATGAATTTGGTGATGTTTTTGGCGTCATTTACGCCTTGTCTGCCGATGGCTTTTCTTATGCCGAATTAAAAGAACACGCCGACGAAGTCCGCCAAGAATTATTACGCGTACCGAATGTCGCCAAAGTCGAACAGTATGGCGTACAAAAAGAACAGATTTTTGTTGAAGTGTCACAAAAGAAACTGGCGCGTATGGGTATTGATATGCGTCAAGTCATTAACGCGCTCAATCAACAAAATGCCGTCGAATATGCAGGTGTGTTACGCACGCCCAATGACGACATTCAAATCCGTATTACAGGTCAATTTGACAGCATCGACGACCTAAAAAAATTACCGTTACGCTTTAATAATCGTAACTTTAATTTGGGTGATATTGCTCATGTTGAACGTGGCTACCAAGACCCACCCGCCCCCAAAGTCCGACATAATGGCAAAGAAGTCATTGCCTTAGGCATTTCTATGGCGCGGGGTGGCGACATTATCGCACTGGGTAAAGACTTAGCCTTAGCCAGTCAGAAACTACGTGCAACACTGCCAGCGGGCATTGAGTTAGCCCAAGTTCAAGATCAACCAAAATCGGTCAGCCGTTCGGTACATGAATTTATTCAAACCTTAGCCGAAGCGTTAATCATTGTTTTAGCGGTGAGCTTTTTAGCCTTAGGTATTCATACCAAACCGTGGCGCATTGACCTTAGGCCGGGTTTAGTCGTCGGCCTATCTATTCCCACCGTCTTGGCGATTACTTTTTTAATCATGGAAAGATGGGGCATTGACTTACATAAAATCTCTTTAGGATCGCTGATTATTGCCCTCGGTTTATTGGTCGATGACGCGATTATTGTCGTCGAAATGACAGTGCGTAAGCTGGAAGAAGGTTATGACCGCCTCACCGCGAGTATCCACGCTTATACGACAACAGCGATGCCGATGCTCACAGGTACGTTGATTACGGCAACAGGATTTTTACCGATTGGTTTGGCGAATTCCGCTGTCGGTGAATATACCTTTGCCATTTTTGCCGTCACTTCAACAGCACTGATTGTGTCATGGTTTGTGTCCGTTTATTTTGTGCCGTTTTTGGGCTATCGCTTACTCAAAGAGCATCCTAAAGGCACAGCAGAACATATAGAAGTATTTGACTCCGCATTTTATAACGCCGTGCGTCGTACGGTGGCTTGGTGCGTGAATTATCGCTGGATTACCTTAACCGCGACTATTGGCGCATTAGCCATTGGTATTTTTGGCATGAAACTGGTCGAAAAACAGTTTTTCCCTGACTCCAATCGTCCTGAAATTCTGGTGGATTTATGGTTACCCGAAGGCACATCTTTACCTAATACTGAAGCTTTGGTGAAAAAAGTCGAAGACCGTTTATTAAAGATTCCCGAGGCAGGTGAAATCACCTCGTTTGTCGGTCAAGGTGTACCGCGCTTTTATCTGTCACTCGACCAAATTTTCCCACAAAATAACGTCGCACAATTAGTGTTGGTGACCCCCTCCTTAGAAGCACGGGAACAAATCCGTAAAAAACTGCCGACGATTCTACAAGAAGAGTTTCCCGAAATTCGCTCACGCACACGCTTATTACCGAATGGCCCACCTGTTCCTTACCCCGTGATGTTTCGGGTGATTGGTGATAATCCGCAACAATTGCGTATTTTAGCCGATCAAGTGAAAGCGATTGTACGTGCCGACCCTGCCATGCGTGGTATTAATGACAATTGGTCAGAAGAAGTTAAATCCTTACATTTAGACGTGGATCAAGACCGCGCACGTGCTTTAGGTGTCACCACGGAAGCGATGGCTACCGCCAGCCAAACGATTTTATCAGGCTTACCCATTGGTCAATATCGTGAAGATAACGAGCAAATTCCCATTATGTTACGTCAGCCCAAAGAGGAACGCGACACTATTACTGCTCTAACAAATACATATATACCCACTACCAATGGTCAATCGATTCCGTTATCACAAGTCGCACGTAGCACTTTGCAATGGGAGCATGGCGTAGTTTGGCGACAAGACCGTAAATTTTCTATTACCGTACAAGGTGATGTGGCGGATGGCATTCAACCCGCGACTGTGGCCTTGCGTATCAATGACAAAATCGACGCTTTACGCAGCAAACTTGATGTTGGTTATCGTATTGAAATTGCAGGTACGGTTGCCGAATCGCAAAAAGGTACATCATCGATTTCTGCGAATGTGCCGTTAATGCTGTTTATCATCTTTACCTTATTGATGTTGCAACTCCGCAGTTTCCCCCGCGCTTTGTTAGTGTTTTTAACAGGACCATTAGGTGTAATTGGTGCAGCATTAATGATGTTAGCCGTTGGTAAACCGATGGGGTTTGTTGCCATGCTCGGAATTATTGCTCTAAATGGGATGATTATTCGCAACTCGGTGATTTTAATCGACCAAATCGAACAAGATATTGCCAATGGTGTGGAGCGTTGGACTGCGGTTGTCGAATCGGCAGTACGTCGTTTCCGTCCCATTATTTTAACGGCGGCAGCGGCAGTATTGGCGATGATTCCACTGATGAGTAGCCCATTCTGGGGGCCAATGGCAGTCGCGATTATGGGTGGTTTGATTGTGGCGACGGCATTAACCTTACTGAGCTTACCTGCAATGTATGCCATTTTCTTTAGTGTGAAAAAAGTGGCTTAATCTCTGCTTAAGTAGCCCGTGTGGAACACGGGGACAAACAATGTGAAGAACAAAGGCTTTTGTTTTTACAGATGTTTGTTCCCACAATCCTTGCGGACTACCAATCTCAGCCAGCGCAAAAACGTTCCCTGAGCTTGGCCAGCCCTGAGTGTAGCCGAAGGGTCGAAGGGTTTCTTTAAGCCAATGTTAAAGAAGCTCTAAAAACAGAAATATTATTGAGAGTACGAGAGAAAATAAACGAGGAAATTAAAGAAGGAGCGCGGGAGCCTAAGCTCCCGCGTGCACTTACTTACATCTTATTATTGTTGTTACTGCGTTCTTCTTGTTTTAGTTTGCCTGACGCGTCTTATTATTTTTCGTCAGTGTTTCCTACTTTCGGTGGCCAACATTTATTATTGTTTTTTGCCACTTCTCACAAGATGCTTGTCCGATGCTGCCATCCTGACATTGCACAAGCTACTTAGTACCACTTGTTGTTATTATCTGTTGTTTTAGTTATCTGCGTGCTTATGATTTTTATTTGCTACGCACAATACATAATGCACACAGCATGCCAACTTTTTATTTATTTTTAATCCTTTATAAACAATAACTTAACAAACCATCTAAATGTGTTACCGTCACACACCTCAAATTTAGTAACATCTAGCCACTGTCTAGGTAACACAATTGTGAAGTTAAGTAACAACTGTGTATTCTCGGTAACACCACACCCACAATGAGTAACAGTGGTAATCACTCTATTCTTCGTTTTGTCGTGTTAATGTTCCTTGTATCTCACCTAAGTTTTGTTAAATTAGTCATCACTTTAATTTAAGAAATAGGATCTCTGACGAGTGACTCTTTTTCAACGTACACCACTACTGCATACCTCCGCTAGCGAACAACTGCGCGAGACTATTCACCATTATTTTCACAATACCTTCAATCGCTACGAACAACTGTTTGAAACACTGACTTGCGATGAAGCTTATTACAAAAAGCCCATTCCCTTACGTCATCCATTGATTTTCTATTTAGGCCACACCGCTACTTTTTTTATCAATAAATTAATATTGGCAGGACTTATCAGCGAACGTATTAACCCTGCTTTTGAATCCATGTTTGCGGTGGGCGTTGATGAAATGAGCTGGGATGATCTCAGTGATAGTCATTATCAATGGCCGACAGTACAAGCGGTAAAAGACTACCGTCAACAAGTGCGTACTATGATCGATGATATTATTCGTCGTACGCCATTAACCTCAGCGATTGATTGGCAGCATCCGTGGTGGCCAATCGTCATGGGCATTGAACATGAGCGTATTCATTTAGAAACCTCATCGGTACTCATTCGCCAACACGCCTTGCACTTTGTTAAACCTCATCCTGAATGGCCAATTTGCCAACAATATGGTAACGCGCCTATCAATGATTTAGTCAGCATTCCCGCAGCACAAATCACACTAAAAAAAGAAAAATCCGATGCCTATTATGGTTGGGATAACGAATTTGGCGAACATCAAGCCCATATCCCCGAATTTCAAAGCAGCCGTTATTTAGTCAGTAATCAGGAGTTTTTAGCCTTTGTCAAAGCAGGTGGTTATCAAGAAGCCTGTTTTTGGCAAGCAGAAGGATTGGCATGGAAAAACTATAGCCAAGCGCAACATCCGACATTTTGGCTATTAAAAGACCAACAATGGTTTTTACGTCTAATGACCGAAGAAGTCGCCATGCCGTGGAGCTGGCCAGTCGAAGTCAACTATCACGAAGCCAAAGCTTTTTGCCAATGGAAAACACAATCAACAGGCAAATCTATCCGCCTACCAACCGAAGACGAATGGTATCGACTGTATGACCTTGCTAAGCTCGACGAAGTTCCAGCCTTACAGGCGGCAAACGCCAATCTTCATTTAGATCACTTTGCTTCACCCTGCCCTGTCTCTCAGTTTCAACACGGTGAGTTATACGATGTCGTCGGTAATGTTTGGCAATGGACAGAAACGCCAACTTACCCCTTTACAGGTTTTGACGTTCATCCACTGTATGATGACTTCACCACACCGACATTTGATGGCCGACATAATCTTATTAAAGGCGGCTCATGGATATCCTGCGGCAATGAAACCCTAAAATCGGCACGTTATGCCTTCCGCAAACACTTTTTTCAACACGCAGGATTTCGCTACGTCATGACTGATACCGCGCCCAACAACGAAAACGTCTTTTACGAAAGCGACAAACAACTGTCTGAATATGCAGAATTTCATTATGGTGATGAATATTACGGCGTAGCCAACTTTCCAAAAGCCTTAGCGACCATTGCCATCCAAGCAATGGCCAACAAACCTGCCGTTAAAGCCTTAGATTTAGGTTGCGCTACAGGTCGTGCCAGTTTTGAGTTAGCTAAACATTTTGAACAAGTGACAGGCATTGATTTTTCTGCACGCTTTATTAATTTGGGCGTACAACTTCGCGAACAAGGCGCAATACGTTATACATTAGTGGATGAAGGCAGCTTAGTTTCATATAAAACACGCCAACTGAGCGACTTAGGTTTAGATGACGTACGTGAAAAAGTAGAATTCTTTCAAGGGGATGCCTGCAATTTAAAAGCACAATTTACAGGCTTCGACTTAATTCTAGCGGCCAACTTAATTGATAGACTATATCAACCCACAGAGTTTTTAGCAGAAGTACATCATCGCCTCAATATCGGTGGCGTCTTAATGATTACCTCACCTTATACATGGCTAGAAGAACATACTCGCCCCGAAAACTGGTTAGGTGGTTTCAAGAAAGATGGCGAAAGCTACACCACGTTAGATGGACTCAAAAACATCTTGAGTTCGCACTTTCGTTTAATGCAAGTACCGCAAGATGTACCTTTTGTTATCCGTGAAACCCGACGCAAATACCAACATTCGCTGTCAGAAGTAACTTTGTGGGAGCGCATTCGTTGAGTTTTAATTTTGACCAAGAGATTAGCCGCGAACACACCAACAGCGTTAAATACGATGGCCGTCAGGGCTATTTTGGTACAAGTGATGTGATTCCATTGTGGGTCGCTGATATGGATTTCGCCTCACCCGACGTAGTGACTCAGGCATTAGTCGAACGCGCCAAACATCCTATTTATGGCTATACCTTATACCCTGATAGTTTATTCCAAGCCCTGACAACATGGTTGCAAACTCGCCACAACTGGGCGATTGAACGCGAATGGATTGTCATGAGTTCAGGGGTTGTCCCCTCGTTGTATGCGGCTGTTTTAGCGTTTGCTGCGGAAGGCGAAGGCATAATTATTCAACCTCCTGTGTATTTTCCTTTTTTTAGTGCCGTGACGACTAACGGTCGACGACTCATTGAAAACCCTTTAGTGTTAACCGATGGCCGCTACGCCATTGATTTTGAACATTTAGAACAATGTGCAGCAGATGGCGCAAAACTCTTATTATTATGCTCGCCGCACAATCCTGTTGGTCGTGTGTGGACTAAAGAAGAACAATTAGAAATTTTACGTATTGCGCGTAAGTATAATCTTGTAGTGTTATCGGATGAAATTCATGCGGATTTGGTTTACTCCGATTATCAACACATCTCACTGGCAACACTTGCTCAAGCAGATGATCGTATTATTACGGCGGTTGCGCCCAGCAAAACCTTTAATATTCCGGGTTTAGGCTTATCTAGTCTTATTATTCCAAATACTGATGACCGAAATGCAATGCAGCGTGTTTTCAATAGCCTACATTTGAGTGCGAGCAATCCGTTTAGTATTGCCGCATTTGAGGCGGCCTATCGCTTGGGTGGAGATTGGAAAGACTCATTGATGTCTTACCTCAAAGAAACACACGATATGGCTATTGCCTACATCTCTGAGAATATACAAGGCATAACCGCGTTAAAGGCTGAGGGTACTTATTTATTATGGTTAGACTGCCGTGCATTAGGGATGACTGATGCCCAATTAAATGTTTTTTTCTTGTATAAAGCTAAAGTTGGAATGAGTGCAGGTACAGTTTTTGGTGCGGAAGGGAGTGGCTTTATGAGAATGAATTTAGGTGCACCAAGGAAAACGATAATGAAGGCTTTGGAGCAGATTAAACAAGCGCTTGATCTACGTTAATGATTGATAAATGCTGGTTAACCAGCATTTTATTTTTCGATGTATAAGAAAGCAAAAAACCCATACGTTTTGCGTATGGGTTTTTTGTTGATTGGAGTCTGGCGATGACCTACTTTCACATGGCGAATGCCACACTATCATCGGCG
>VIAD01000032.1 GCA_006546595.1 Moraxellaceae bacterium AER2_44_116
TTTTCTTTTTAGGAGCTTCGTCGGTAGAAGAAACGATTTTCTTTTTAGGAGCTTCGTCGGTAGAAGAAACGATTTTCTTTTTAGGAGCTTCATCAGTAGAAGAAACGATTTTCTTTTTAGGAGCTTCATCGGTAGAAGAAGCGGTTTTCTTTTTGGGAGCTTCATCGGTAGAAGAAGCGGTTTTCTTTTTGGGAGTTTCGTCGGTAGAAGAAACGGTTTTCTTTTTGGGAGTTTCATCGGAAGAAGAAACGGTTTTCTTTTGAGGAGCTTCGTCGGTAGATGTGGTTGGCTTTACTTTTATCGCTTCTACGGGGGGCGTTGTCAGTTTGGGTTTTACTATTTCTTCGCTAGGCTTCGTTAGCACAGGCTTTTCTATTTTCGATGAAACTTCATCCACCGTCAAAGGAGAGTCTTCCTCGCGGGCAAAGGCAGCGGAGGCAAGGAGGAGACTAACAGTTAATAATCCAATTCTCATGGTAACACTTTCTTAAAAGGTTTAACGGTAACATGGTGATAGACACCCGCAGCAATATAGGGATCGTCCGCTGCCCACACTTGAGCGGCAGAAAGATTGGCAAATTCAGCAATAATTAAACTGCCCGTAAAACCCGCTTCAGCAGGGTTTTCGCTATCAATCGCAGGATGAGGCCCCGCAACTAATAATCGACCTTCGGCTTGTAAAGCCTGCAAACGGGCAAGGTGAGCAGGGCGAGCTTCTAAACGTTTTGCTAAGGAGTTCGGCATATCTTCGGCAATAATGGCATACCACATAGTATTGTGCTCTTGTTAAAGTGGAGAGGTTATTTAATCTCTTCTTGTTTAATATAGCGTGACAAAATAATCATTTGGCCAATAATAAAGGTCAACGTCATACCCAAACTGCCAAACACTTTAAAATCAACCCAGTATTTAGGAAAGTGAAACGCAACATAGGCATTAGACGCGCCAGCAAAGATAAAAAAGATAATCCAAGCCCAATTCAGTTTGCGCCAAACATTGGCAGGCATATCAAAGGCTTTAGCCATCATGCGTTGGACTAAGGGTTGCTCTCCAATATACATGCTCCCTAAAAAAGCCGCCGCAAAAATCCAGTTAATCACGGGGGCTTTCCATTTGAGGTAAGTTTCATCATGTAGTAATAAAGTGACGCTACCAAATAAGATGGTTGCGACAAGTGTGACTTTTTGGCTGTTTTCTAAATGACGGTCTTTTAACCATATTGCGCCATAAACCAACACTGAACTGCCAATTAATACGGCGGTGGCAGGGAAAATACCAAGCGTCTTAAACGTGGCAAAAAACAAAAAGAGAGGAATAAAATCAAGCCATTGTTTCATGGGAAAGGATACTTGTCAGCTGTAATTTGATAGAGTGGCAATATTAAACAGCTTTAGATGTCCTGTCATGCCTTCTGTAGATTTACATTGCCATAGTTTGTATTCCGATGGTAGCCAAACCCCAACACAATTGGTTGAGCAAGCCGCTGCCGCAGGCGTAACGATGTTGGCTTTAACCGACCACGATAGTACGCATGGCCTAGCAGAAGCCCGATTAGCGGCAGAAACAGTGGGTATTCGCTTAATTAATGGCGTTGAAATTTCGGCGATGTGGCAAAAGCAGCTCATTCATATCATTGCCTTAAATATTGACCCCGAAACGCCTCTCCTAAAATCAGGCTTACAAGAGCAACAATTGGCGAGAGCAAAACGAGGACGAATGATTGCCGAGAAGCTAGAATATTTAGGCATCGAACATTGTTGGCAAGGGGTATTAGCCTTAGTCGATCATGATGAAAATCGCGTAGGCCGTGCCCATTTTGCCCAATACTTAGTGAATATTGGCAAGGTTAAGCAGTTGCAACAGGCATTTGATAAGTATTTGGGCAATGGTAAGCCAGCCGCAGTGCCGATGCCGTGGACAGACATGACAACGGCTATTTCATGGATTAAAGCCGCAGGAGGTGTAGCGGTATTAGCACATCCCGCACGTTATGGCTTATCCCAAACCAAACTACGTTTGTTGTTGGCCGATTTTCAACAAGTGGGTGGTGATGCAATGGAGGTCAGTACCGCTAACGAAAAACCCAATATTATTTTAAACTTGGCTGCGTTAGCACAGCGTTTTGGTTTATATGCCTCACAGGGCAGTGATTATCATGGTATTAATATGCCGTGGTTAAAACTGGGTAAATTTTCTGAATTACCCGTGGGTTGTAAACCTATTTGGGAAACATTTGAGGAAATAATAACATGACACAATATTTTCATATTCATCCTGAAAATCCGCAGCCACGTTTAATTAAACAAGCGGTAAACATTATTCGTCAGGGTGGTGTAATCGCTTATCCAACGGATTCAGCCTATGCATTGGGTTGTCATTTAGGCGATAAAGATGCACTGGCTAAAATTATTCGTATTCGCCAACTCGATGATAAACATCATTTTACCTTACTATGTCGAGACTTATCCGAAATTGCGACTTATGCCAAAGTTGATAATGCCACTTACCGTTTATTAAAAGCCCATACGCCGGGTGCATACACGTTTATTCTTACTGGCAGTAGTGAAGTGCCACGCCGACTGATGCACCCTAAACGCAAAACGATTGGTTTGCGCGTACCCGATCATGCGATTTGTCAGGCATTATTAGCAGAGTTAAATGAGCCATTATTAACGGCAACATTACAATTACCCGATGAGTCAGAGCCTTTATTTGATCCAGACGATATTTTGGAGCGTTTGGGTAAACAATTAGATTTAGTTATTAATGGCGGATTTGGTACGTTAATACCAACAACAGTGATAGATTTAAGTCAGGAAACAGGCGCGCAAGTCATAAGAGAAGGGGCTGGAGATTCGACTGCATTCAAATAATACAACTGTATATTTAATTGAATAGCATACACACGCAATTTTTCTAAAGTATTTGACTGTGGAATGGGGAAATTCACCTTTTTAGAGTCATTATTCTTGAATTAATTTGCATTCATTATATTGTTACGATAGTATTAAAAAGTGGTGTAGCCTTTGGGATTAAGGTTATCCTGTGATACTTTCTAAGTGTCAATTCTCCGTGTTTATGGTAGTTTTTGTTGTATTTGGGCGAACCCGACGGGTTCGCCTTTTTTATTTGTTTCTTATCTTTGCGAAAAAAGACCAAATCCCATCGCGTGAATGCGCGAGTCTCGTTATATAATCACCACACTATTTTCAAAGTTTATGGAGTTGCTAGGTGAGTGTTGCCGCCGCATCAAATCGCGTGCTATCAGGTATGCGCCCGACAGGTCAGTTACATTTGGGGCATTATCATGGAGTGCTTAAAAATTGGGCGAAATTGCAGTATGAGCATGACTGCTACTTTTTTGTCGCCGATTGGCACGCATTAACCACGGCTTACGAAGACCCTCGCATTATTCAACAAAGCGTTTTTGCGATGGTGGTTGATTGGTTGGCAGCAGGTGTTAACCCCAAAACGGCCACCATTTTTGTGCAGTCGCAAATGCCACAACATGCAGAGTTGCATTTGTTATTGTCGATGATGACACCTTTAACATGGTTAGAGCGCGTACCAACCTACAAAGATCAACAAGAAAAACTCAAAGAAAAAGATTTAGCAACCTATGGCTTTTTGGGTTATCCCTTATTACAAAGTGCCGATATTTTATTATATCGTGCGGGTTTAGTGCCTGTCGGGGCTGACCAAGTCGCGCATATTGAACTCACGCGGGAAGTGGCGCGTCGTTTTAATCATTTGTATGGTCGTGAAGTCGGTTTTGAAGAGCTGGTTGAAGCCGCTATTCATAAAATGGGCAAAAAAGCCAGCAAGATTTATGTGGACTTGCGCAAAAAATATCAACAAACGGGTGATGACGAGGCTTTAGCAACAGCGCAAGCCTTAGTGCAAAGTCAGCAAAATATCACATTGGGCGATAAAGAGCGTTTACTGGGGTCTTTAGAAGGTGGCGGTAAAATTATTCTGCCTGAACCACAGCCGTTATTAACACCTGCATCAAAAATGCCCGGTTTAGATGGCCAAAAAATGTCTAAGTCGTATGGCAATACGATTTCTTTACGTGAAGCGCCTGATAGCGTTGACCAAAAAATTCGCCGTATGCCAACCGATCCCGCACGTATTCGTCGTACCGATGCAGGTAATCCCGATGTTTGTCCTGTTTGGCAGTTACACGAGATTTATTCGGATGACAACACCAAACAATGGGTACAGCAAGGATGTCGTTCGGCAGGTATTGGTTGTTTAGAGTGTAAAAAACCGATTATTGATGCCGTCAATGCCGAGTTAGAACCGATGCGTATTCGTGCCCGTGAATATGAAGAGCAGCCAGAGTTGATTTATAGCTTACTGGCTGAGGGGGCAGAAAAGGCGGCTGACATTGCCAACGACACTCTAAAAGATGTTCGTACAGCAATGGGTTTGAATTATCGGTAGTTTAGTATGTCAGTATCCGTCATTCCTGAAAGTGTTTTGCCTATTGATGCCGTTAATGACGAAAACTTTGCGCGGGTCTATGGCGAGATACTGACAAAACTGCCCGAGGATTTATATATTCCTCCCGATGCACTCGCGGTGTTTTTAGACGATTTTGAAGGGCCATTAGATTTATTGTTATATCTGATTCGCAAACAAAATCTGGATATTTTGAACATTCCTGTCGCTGAAATTACCCGTCAATACATCACTTATATTGAACTGATGCAGGTGCTAAATATTGACTTGGCGGCTGAATATTTATTAATGGCAGCGTTATTGGCAGAGATTAAGTCTCGTTTATTGTTGCCCAAACCTGCGGTGCCAAGTGATGAAGAGGAAGATCCACGCGCCGAGTTAATTCGGCGTTTGCAAGAGTACGAACGCTTCAAAAAAGCAGCAGAAGATATTGCGGAACTTCCGCAAGAAGGCCGTGATGTGTTTGAAGCACATGCCGAGCCTCCGGTTCGAGATTTATTGCCAAGTCAGCCCTTTTTTGGTGATTTCGCGCTGTTATTAGATGCGATGCGTGATGTGATGAAACGGACAGCCTTACAGCAGAGCCATGTGATTGGCCGTGAAGGATTAAGTTTGGAGCAGCGTTTGCAAGAAATTATTGTGCGTTTGCGTTTTGGGGAAACCATCATTTTTCATGATTTATTTCCTGCCAGTGAAGGGCGTTTAGGGGTGGTGGTCACGTTTATGGCCATCCTAGAATTGTTAAAACAAAAGATGATTGAGTTATTGCAAGACAGTTTTTTTGCACCGATTTATGTGCGCCAGTATCTTGAGGTTGCCGAATGAAGCTGAGTCGGCAATTAGTCAAGAATATTATTGAAGGGGCGGTTTTTGCCAGCCCAATGCCGTTAGGACTCGAAGAAATCGCTGTTTTGTTCGATGATGACGAAAAACTCAGCCGTAAAGAGCTACAAAGTCTGATTAAAGAGTTACAAACAGAGTATGCTTTACGCGCATTAGAGTTAGTGGAAGTGGCCTCGGGATATCGTTTTCAGGTGCGTGCTCAATTTAGTCCGTGGATATCAAAAATGTGGCCAGAAAAGCCGCCACGTTTATCGCGCGCACTACTAGAAACCTTGGCGATTATTGCCTATCGTCAACCCGTCACACGTGCCGAAATCGAAGCGATTCGTGGTGTGGTGGTGAGTACGCAAATTATTAAAGCGTTGTTTGACCGCGATTGGATTGTTGTCGTTGGTCATCGTGAAGTGCCCGGTCGTCCCGCATTATTAGCAACAACACGATTATTTTTAGATTCTTTTAGCTTAAAGAGTTTGTCAGAATTGCCGCCTTTAGCGGCGATACGTGATTTAGAAAGTATTTCACGAGAAATGGAAAATACAACCGTAGAACAACAAAAAATATAGGACAGCACATAGTTAGAACTGACACATTTCGTTGCAATAAGCGATGACCGCGTCAGTCCTAAAAATGTGTAAATCCTACAGAGCTACGGTCAGAGGGTAAGTATCGGATTGAAAAGTCCGATGAAAGTTAATACTGTTGGTTAAATAGTGAGAAGCCAGAAGCCATGAGCGAAAAATTGCAAAAAGTCCTAGCCAGAGTTGGTCTAGGCTCTCGTCGTCACATGGAAGAAGCGATTATTCAAGGTCGTGTCAGCGTCAATGGCAAAATTGCCGAAATTGGCCAGCGCATCGAAGCAACGGATGAGTTACGTGTTGATGGTCGTCGAGTGGATTTTGCCCTCGAGGAAGAAACGCGTCGCCGTGTCATCATTTATTACAAGCCAGAAGGTGAGATTTGCTCTCGCCAAGATCCTGAAGGTCGGCCAACGGTATTTGATAATTTGCCGAATTTACGCGGTGAGCGTTGGGTTATGGTCGGGCGTTTAGACATTAACAGTAGCGGTTTATTATTGTTTACGAACGATGGTGAATTAGCTAATCGTTTAATGCATCCCTCCAATGAAGTGGAACGTGAGTACGCTGTGCGTGTTATGGGCGAAGTCACACCAGCAGCACGTCAAGCGCTGTTAGATGGTGTCACCTTAGACGATGGGCCTGCCAAATTTGAATCATTCACCGAAGTGGGTGGTGAAGGTATTAATCGTTGGTATCAAGTTGTTGTTAAAGAAGGTCGTAACCGTGAAGTTCGTCGCCTGTTTGAATCGCAAGGTTTACGTGTGAGTCGTTTGCTGCGTATTCGTTATGGTACGGTGTCATTACCGCGTCAGTTGCATACAGGTCGCTGGATTGAGTTAGACAAAGACGAGATTGACGGCATCACTGCGCTAGTCAAACTCAAACCGCGTGTTGGCACAGGCTTATATGGTTTGGCTAAACGTCGTGCTGAAAAAATGCAAGATAATCCACTACCTGCGCGTCGTGGCGGTTTCTTACGTCAGCAAAAGCGTGATGTGCCAGATAAGCGTGGACATCACGAGTAGTTGATGGCTTTTTAGCTTTCGATACGCTTAAAGGGCGGGTGTAAAACCCGCCCTCTGTGATTTAGATTTAAGCTACGCTCATCTCTTTCACATTGCTCGTTTTTTGATTGCTGCTAATCGCGCCTTGTCTTGGCATCGACGTATTACCTACCATAATATCAACTGTCTTTTTCAACCGTTTCCATACCGATTCCTGTACGTAAGGAATACCATATTTCTCACACAATGCTTTTACTTGCGGTTGTAAACGTTGGTATTCACTCATGGGTAAGTCTGGCCAAATGTGGTGTTCAATTTGATAATTTAACCAACCATGTAAAAAGTCATTGAAGTCGCCACCTGTTTTAAAGTTGGTTGATCCTGTGATTTGACGCAGAAAAAACTCACTTTTATTGTTAACGGCATCTTCAAACAAAAACAAATCATCGCCCGTATGATTCGGTACAATCACCAAAAACGTATGGAGATTGGTGATAATTTCGGCCAAGAGCGAATTAATCAAGACACTGAGTACGGCAATCGGGCCTAAGGGAATAAACAGTAACGGAATCAGCACAAAACGGACGATGATGTAAGGTAATAAGCTTTTAAGCCATAACTCACGCGCGGCAGGATTCAGCGGATTCCATAATTCTAATTGGGTGAGTGCGCCTGATTGTCTTTCTTCACCGAGTACATTTTTCTTGGTGCTGCGTAGGTGTTTGAGTGTGTTCGGTGCGTAATACAGCGGTTTCCATGCGGCGGCAAAAACAGCGACAGTGGCATAGCGTAAAGGCATGGGCACTTGAGAATCACGTAACCATTCTAAGTTTAATTCGACTTGATCAGGGTCGGCGGCTTCGCCTAAGTTGTAGTGATGCAAGCGGTTATGTTCATTATCCCAAGCGGCAGGATAAATCCAATCGCCCCAATCTAAGAAACGACGAAAACCTTTCGCAAAGCCTTTACTGGTATAGCGTTCTGGAATTCCTGCAATTTTGTCGTAACCTTTGTGCATAATCGGGTGAGCGATATTAGTCCAACGATTAAAATTACCTTGACTGATTAAAAACGCAGAGACAGGATTCGGAAAAATCCATGCCGTGCCATAACCCGCAGCAGTACACAGTTTGCCCCAACGCTCAATTTTTTTCAGGTGTTTAAAATCGTCCATGCCCATGCGTTCGTTGGCGGCACGGCGTAAGGCCATAATTTCTTGAGTGAATTTTTCGACATCAATATCAGACATTTGAAAAGCTTTAGACATAAAAAGCGAACCTAAGTAGGAAGTGAAAAGTAAAAAAATTCTTAATAAAAATGAGGTTAAGCAGGACTGATGGTAACGGGTCAAGTATTTTTGAGGAAAGTAACTAATTCAGTATTGCCTGTGTGGTTAATTTTACAGGGTTTTAGGATGATAAAGATTGAATTTTTTTAGGAATTTTATGTTAGTGTCATTTGGCATTATTTTGGGATAAACAGGAGAGAACCCATGCGCTTATTGCGTGTTTTTGCAGTGTTATGGCTTTGTTTAGGATTAAGTGCTTGCGGTTATAATACAATTCAGGCAGAAGATGAGCAAATCAACGCGTCATGGTCAGAAGTGGTCAACCAATATCAGCGTCGGGCTGATTTAATTCCCAATTTAGTTCGTACAGTCAAAGCGTATGCTTCACAAGAGCAAGAAGTATTGACGCGTGTTACCGAAGCGCGCTCGCGTGTTGGTTCAATTCAAATAACGCCTGAGTTGGTCAAAGATACTCAAGCATTTGCTAGCTATCAAGCGGCTCAGCGAGAAATGTCGGGTGCGCTTTCACGCTTGATGGTCGTTTCCGAAAACTATCCACAACTCAAATCAGATGCTAATTTCAGAGATTTGCAAGCCCAATTAGAAGGTACCGAAAATAGGATTACCGTTGCTCGCAATCGTTACATTAAAGCAGTCGAAATGTATAACGTTACTGTTCGTTCTTTTCCATCAAATATGACTGCAAAGGCGTTTGGATTTACGACTAAGCCCAACTTCACCGTTGAAAACGAAAAAGCCATTAGTACCGCACCTATGGTTGACTTCGATTCGCCCAAAGCGGCAGGGGCTGCACCGTGAGTAACCTGCTTTTTCCTCTACGTACGTGGGTGTTTTTATATTTGTTGAGCTGGCCATTATGGGGGATAGCCGAAGAAGTTGTGCCTATACTCCGTGCCCGTGTCACAGATTTAACGTCAACACTCAGCGTGTATCAACAGCAATCTTTAGAGCGTAGATTGGGTGCGTTTGAAGCGCGTAAAGGTAGTCAATTAGCTATATTGATTGTACCAACAACAGCTCCTGAAACAATTGAGCAATACAGCATGCGGGTTGTAGAGAAATGGAAGCTTGGCCGTAAAAATGTTGATGATGGTGTATTGTTGTTGGTTGCTAAAAATGACCATACTTTGAGGATAGAGGTTGGTTATGGTCTGGAAGGTGCATTAAATGATGCAACGTGTAAACGTATTATTAGCGAAGTTATTGTCCCACAGTTTAAACAAGGAAATTATTATGGTGGCATTCAGGAAGGCATGGAAAGTATGATCAAAGTAGTGGATGGTGAGCCATTGCCACCAGTAACCATGCAATCATTATTTAATAAAGACCTCTCTAAAGCCAGTCCTGAGTTATTTATTACCGCTCTTATACAGCCATTGCTGAATAAAGACCTCTCTAAAGTAGGCCCTGTGTTATTTATCGCTCTCATTGGCGGTGTCATTCTAAGAGGTTTATTTGGGGCTTTCTTTGGTGCGTTATTAACTGGCGGTATTATTGCTGTTATTGCATGGCTAATGACGGGTGTAGTCTGGGTCGCCTTTATTGCAGGGTTGATTGCTGCTATTTTTACACTAATAAGTGGTAGTAACTCTGGTCGTGTAGGTAGTCATCGACGTGGTGGTTTTAGAGGCAGTGGTTTTGGCGGTGGCAGCGGTGGTGGTTTTGGTGGCGGTGGGGCATCTGGAAGGTGGTAGCTATGAAATGGGGACGTTACTTTAACCATCTAAAGATTGGTACATGGCAGGTGAAGCGTGCTTTTTCAGTAGAGCTACTGCATCAGATAGAAATAATGATTAATTCAGGTGAAGCATTGCATGGCGGTGAGTTACGTTTTGTAGTTGAGGGCTCTCTGGATATTGTAGATTTGAGAGCTGAACAAAGTGCTCACCAACGGGCTTTAGATGTATTTTCGTTATTACGTATGTGGGATACCGAAGAGCGTAATGCTGTACTCATTTATGTGCTACTAGCTGATCAGGCTGTAGAGATTATTGCAGATCGTGGTGTACACAAATATGTCGGTACAGCGAGATGGGAAGATATTTGTCGGCAAATGGAGTCTTATTTTTGCGTATTAGATTACAAGAGTGGTGTTGTTGTGGGCGTGCAAGCGGTGAATGATTTATTAATCAGTTATTACCCACGAGTTGGCAATCGTTTTAATGAGTTGTCAAGAGCCTGTAAATAATTCTGTGTAAACGCGTTTACATGAAGTTTCCTAAACGGTC
>VIAD01000033.1 GCA_006546595.1 Moraxellaceae bacterium AER2_44_116
ATTGGCAATGCTGACAATACCAACAACCCTGTAGAAGCGGCTTACTGGCTACAGATTCTTAAAAATAATCCATACGGGAAACCGTACTGGAAGCAAATTTCAACGACACGCCAAACATTCAACATTAGTGATCAAGATATTGAACAGGCGCAGTCTTCCGCTGGCGTATGGGTCAAAACTCACCAGACCATCCCTGTGCCATTCGACTATACAAAAACGCTGTATCTTGTTGAGGGTAGTCAATAACAGCTCAAGGTCAATTTAGCATGCTAAACAGATTTTAAGGCGATCAATGTTGAATTGATCAAGATTGCGTACTATCAATACTCGCTTTGATCAACATCTCCATCCCATTTGTCTGCACCGCTTTGAGAATCTCTTGCTGCGTCTCTGAATTTAAGACCGCCCGCGCCAACACAACTCCGCCAATTGATTGAGCTAATAAGGCCCAAGCTTTCGATCGTTCTGCTGTTCCGACCTCTAGTGCATCCACTAATTGTTTTACTAAGCCTTCAAAGAGTAAACGGGTTTCCTCATCCGCCCGAGCAATTTCTGAGCCTAACGAAGGAATGGGGCAACCCTCTTCAGGGTGTGCAGCATGACGCGGACTAAGATACCAAGCGATGACTCGCTGTAATTCTTTGCTTGATTTTCCTGTGAAGGCTTCAACCGTCCGTGACAATTCACGCTCAACAATCGCATGTAACAATTCAGCTTTGGAGCGAAATTGGCTGTAAAACGCACCTGTAGTCACCCCCGCAGCGGCAACCAGTGCATCTATGCCTGTATTGCTAAAGCCTGCTTTTTTCGCAAGTGCTCCGCCCGCCTCAATGAGTTTTGCTCGGGCTACCGTTTTGTGATCTGGTGGATAACGCATGATCTAATCTCAGATGTCTCAGTAATTAACTTTCAGTATATTATAAAATAACAGTCGTTATCATACGGATTGATATTTTAATGCAAGCCCTCTCGGATAAGTCTGAAAACGCATTTTATCTACTCGTACATGCACAACACTTCATTTAGTTAACAGAAAACAGGCAGCAATAAACTGATTGACAGTTTTTTATATATAGAATAACGTTCGTTACTATAACGACCGTTATTTTAAGTATAACGTTCATCACTACCGATTGGAGCACATCATGACAACTCAAAAAACAGCCTGCATTCTCTGCTCCCGAAACTGCGGTTTGGTGGTCGATATTGATGCTCAAGGTCATTTTACTAAGATTCGTGGTGATGAACAGCATCCTGTCTCCAAAGGTTATATTTGCCAAAAAGCGGCACGGCTTGCTCATTACCAGCAAAACGGTGACCGCCTAAGTCATCCCCTGCGTCGAGAAGCAGATGGCCATTTTGTGCAAGTCAGTTGGGACGAGGCATTGAATGACATTGCTTCTCGCTTGATTAACATCCGCGAAAAGCACGGTGGTAAAGCTTTTGCTACAGCGGGCGGCGGTGGACAAGGTAATCATCTTGGCGGGGCTTATTTTGGACAAATACGCGCTGCAATGAAAAGCCGCTTTAACTACAACTCGCTTGGTCAAGAAAAAACAGGGGATTTTTGGGTTAATGGACGAATGTTTGGTCGTCAGACGTGTCATACGACCGAAGACGTAGAACACGCTGATTATGTATTATTCATTGGTTGTAATCCTTTCCAATCTCACGGTATTCCTAACGCGCGAGATACCTTAAAAGACATCCGCAAAGACACAAATCGTACGATGGTGGTTATTGATCCGCGCCGTACTGAAACCGCGAAACAAGCCGATATTCACCTGCAATTAAAACCAGGAACAGATGCCTTTTTACTTAGTGCCATACTATCCATCATCATTCGTGAGGACTTGTACGATCGTGATTTTCTCGCTCGTCATTGCCACGGTTTTGAGACGGTAGAAAAAACACTACGCGAGATTCCTATTGCCGATTATGTGGCTAGAGCTGATGTGCCGTTGGATGTCGTAGAAAAAGTCGCTCGTGACTTTGCTACCGCCAAGACCGCTTGTGTACGGGTTGACCTTGGTTTGCAGCACACCCTCAATACCACGCTAAACGGCTATTTAGAAAAACTGCTCTATCTCATCACGGGCAACTTTGGCATCAAAGGCGGTAACAATCTACATACCTCTCTGATTCCTGTACTTGGCCATACCGACGAACGTAATCCACGCATCCAGCGTACCGTCTACCACAAGATGTTTCCTATTGCAGGCATCTTTCCGCCCAACATTTTACCTGATGAAATTTTGTTGGCAGGTGAAGATCGTATTCGTGCCGTCATGGTGGAAAGTAGCAATCCTTTGCTGACATGGCCAGATACCCCCGCGCTGGAAAAAGCCTTCAAGTCGCTAGAACTGTTAGTGGTGGTTGACGTGGCGATGACCGAAACCGCACGCCTTGCCCACTACATACTGCCTGCCGCATCGCAGTTCGAAAAATACGAGTTTACGGGCTTTAATATGGAGTTCCCACACAATGGCTTTCATCTGCGCCACGCCCTACTGCCTAGCCATGCAGAGACCTTAGCAGAGCCTGAAATTTATACCCGTTTATTAGAAAAAATGGGGGCTATTCCCAAGAGCTTTCCGTGGTTGTCACGCATTGCCCGACACGAACCTAAAGCGACAGGACATCTTGCTTACATGGCGGCCACGCTAACGATGTTGGCACGCCACAAAAAGCTGCAAGCTTTTGCGGCTTCCATACTCTATCGCACCCTTGGCTCCGTATTACCCAATGGTGCAGCGGCGGCCGCCTTTGTTCTTCCATTGGCCATTCAGTTAGCGGCCGAACATCCGCACGCCGTTCGTCGGGCGGGCTACCAAGGCAATCGCTTCACCTTGGGTGCAGATCTATTTCAAGCGATTTTACGCGAACGTTCTGGGGTTATTTTTAGCGAACATCATTATGACGAGGTGTGGTCATTGGTAAAAACGAAGGACAAACGTATTCAACTTGCTATTGCAGAAATGCTCGAAGAACTCCGCCTACTACCAAAACAGTCTGATACAACCAGTAGTGACTATCCCTTCATTCTCGCGGCTGGCGAACGCCGTAGTTATAACGCCAATCAAATTTATCGTGATCCTGCGTGGCGTAAGGTTGATCCACACGGTGCCATGCGCATGAGTCCAGAAGATGCTACCTCGCTTGGTCTTGTTGCGGGTGAATCGGCCTTTTGCACCTCCAAACACGGAGAGATTTCTGTAGTGGTGGAAATTGATGAAGGAATGCGTCAAGGCGTGGTGTCGTTGCCTCACGGTTATGGCAATCGTTATCAAGGCGGCAACCCCATAGGGCCAGAGCTAAATCGCCTGACTTCCCGCATCGACTGTGACCCGTTGTCTCGAACGCCACACCACAAATGCTTACCTGTCAGTATTCGTAAGGCGACCGACCAAAACGCAGCATAATCGGGAGATTATTATGAACAATACACGGATATTACCCAGCTCTTTTAAAGCATTGGCTCAATTGGATTTGCGCGGTTTACGGGCGGCTCACGCCCATGGGCGTTGTCCTGATCCTGGTGAATTGGATGGCGTGGCGGAAGGACTCATTCTTGATCCTGTTTGGTTTGAGCGGCTGCGCTTATGGCGTGGCAAAGTTTTTCATTCAGATGGTTGGGGACAGGCCAGTGGTATCAATAGGCTCGGTGTCGGCTCTTTCGAATTTCGCCGTTATCAATTTAACGCTCGCAAGCAACGTTCGGCATTCAGTGATCGCGACATTGTGCTACTGGATCACAATCGGCCAGACAATCCGTGGTGGGTACGCGCCTACCATGACGAACTGGTGGAAATGCGTTCTGGCTTGTACCTAACCTGCTCACACCTGCGCATTAACGGACAATTGCGGTACACCAGTTATTTCGCTTTTGATTTCGGTCAGAAGGAATTGTGATGCACCTCCTTGCTACTGCTTTTTATCTTATGGAGCTTAACCCTCATGCCAACTTTCGACACCTTAACGATTGAGCCTGATCACCATCATCCACGTATTGCTCGGCTGTTACTGAGTCGCCCAGAACGGCTAAACGCGATTAATGAACAAATGCCACACGACATTCGTGCTGCTGTTGAATGGGCTCAGGCTAATGACAGCATTCACGTCATCATCATCGAAGGTGCTGGTAAGGGCTTTTGTGGTGGTTATGATTTAGCCAGTTTTGCGGAGCAAGTGCGCGAACATCCCTGTCAACAGGAAAAAACGCCGTGGGAGCCGATGGATGACTACGCGGTGATGAAGCGTAACACCGAAGACTTAATGAGTTTATGGCGTTGCAGCAAGCCGACCATCGCCAAAGTACATGGCTATGCAGCCGCAGGTGGTAGTGACATTGCCCTATGTTGTGACCTACTCGTCATGGCAGACAATGCGCGTATCGGCTATATGCCGACCCGCGTTTGGGGATGCCCAACAACCGCCATGTGGACGTTTCGCCTCGGCCCAACCCGTGCCAAAGAATTGATGTTTACGGGCGACATTATTGACGCTCAAACCGCTCTTACTTGGGGCTTAGCCAATCGTGTCGCCCCCAGCGATCAACTAGAAGCCGTGACCTTAGAATTGGCTCAACGCATTGCAGGCGTACCGCGCAGTCATTTGGCCATGCACAAGATGGTGGTCAATCAGGTGATGTTAACCATGGGGCTAGAACAAACACAGATGATGGCCACTGTTTTTGATGGCATCACCCGTCATAACCCCGAAGGGCTGTGGTTTCGTCGTTATGCCCAAGTCGAAGGCTTTAAAGCTGCTGTGGCATGGCGTGACAGTGGCCGTCCCATCCCCGATGGTGATGAAGCCCGCGCCCAAATCCATGAATTAGAACAACGACTAAAACAACCCTAAGCCATTGCAGAAACGGATGGCAGTACGCTCTCTTTTTTTAAACACAAACGTTCCTTGTTGGAACGCATGACTCGGAGATCATCATGTCCCTAACCACTAACGAAAACATTATTACCCGTGAAAAACGTGGCCATGTCTATTTGATTGGCTTGAATCGCCCAGACAAGAAAAATGCCTTCAACTTGGCGTTGTTGCGTGAGCTATCAACAGCATTAGGCGAGCTAGAAAATGACACAGAATTACGAGTCGGTGTGATTTTTGCTCACGGCGATAGCTTCACCTCTGGTCTAGATTTGATGGATGTTGCTCCACTCATGGGCAGTGGCCAACCGATTCTTGCCGAAGGGGCGATTGACCCTGTTGGCATACATGGCCCGCGTTGCAGCAAGCCATTAATTTGTGCTGTTCATGGCGTTTGTTTGACCTTTGGCATTGAGTTAATGCTTGCCTCTGACATTGTCATCGCAGGTGAAAATAGCCGTTTTGCTCAAATTGAAATCAAACGCGGAATATTTCCTTTTGGCGGTGCTACTCAACGCTGGATCGCTGCTTCGGGCTGGGGTAACGCCATGCGCTATTTACTGACAGGTGACGAGTTGGATGCCGCAACTGCCTTCCGTATTGGCATGGTGCAGGAAGTAGTACCCGTTGAGCAAGTGTTGCCACGCGCCATTGCTCTTGCACAAACCATTGCCGCGCAAGCACCACTAGGCGTAGTTGCAACATTACGCTCTGGCCGTTTGGCTGTTGAACACGGTCACGCAGCGGCTGTCGCCGAGTTGGCTCCAGAAATCCAACGCCTCATGAAAACTGATGATGCTCGTGAAGGTGTCATGTCCTTTATGCAACGTCGCCCTGCCGTATTTCAAGGGCGTTGAAATTTGGCGGCTAGACAATCTAGCCGCTTCCCAATCAAAGCAGAGTGGAGACCGTCATGATTCTAAAACTGCATCTGTTTGCAGTGGCCTTTTGGCTGGGTGTAGTCGGTGTCGAATATATTTTAGAGCGCAGCCGTGCGCGTAACCGTCATCAAGGCTTTGCCGTTGCGGATTATCATTATCAAATTGATTTAGGCTTAGAAGCCCCTGCCTTCATGGTTGCTTTGGTGACGGGGTTACTGCTGATTGATCCTTCACGACTTGATGGCCTGTATCTCGTCAAAGTACTTGCTGGTGGACTGGCTGTACTAAGCAATCTAGTTTGCTTGTGGCCTGTTATTCAACGTAAGCGAGCCGCGGACAGCAACGACCTACCAGCGGTGATTCACTACTCCTCACTCATAGACCAAATCTCAATGCTGGCAATTCCAGCGGGGCTGTTGGCTTTAGGACTGGGTATGTTTGGCCAACTATAAATAATACCTCAAAATTAGCAGAGGAAAATCCTATGGCATTTGTTGTTTTAGAGGAATGTATTCGTTGTAAACACACTGACTGCGTCGAAGTCTGTCCAGTGGATTGTTTCTACGAAGGGGCGAACTTCTTAGTCATCAACCCTGATGAATGTATCGACTGTGCGCTGTGCGAGCCAGAGTGTCCCGTCGATGCCATCCGCGCCGAGGAAGAAGTCCCCGTGGGTCAGGAAAGCTTCATTGTGTTAAATGCTGAATTATCAGTGCACCCCGCTTGGACACGTATCACTCATAAAAAGGAGCCACTACCCGATCATGAGGCTTGGACTGGTGTTCCGAATAAACTCGCTCAATTGGATCGTAACGGCGCGTGAGCGTCACGGAGAAAAATGCCATGTCCAATTTTATCGAAGAAACCGTGTTGTCCGTCCTTCATTGGAATAACACGTTGTTTAGTTTCACCACATCTCGTGATGCAGGATTGCGTTTTAAAACAGGTCAATTTGTGATGATCGGTCTCATGGTCGATGGCAAACCACTGATGCGCGCATACAGTGTCGTGAGTGCTTATTATGAGGATCATTTGGAGTTTTACAGCATCAAGGTGCAAGATGGCCCGCTGACCTCACGCCTACAACATCTGCAAGTGGGTGACAAGCTACTGGTCGGCAAAAAACCTACGGGTTCGCTGATTATCGACAATTTACTGCCTGGTAAAAACCTCTATCTCTTGAGTACAGGAACTGGGCTTGCACCTTTTATGAGCGTGATCCGCGATCCTGAATTTTACGAGAGCTTCGAGCGGATTGTATTGACTCACGGCGTACGCTGGAAGAACGAACTGGGCTACTACCATTACATCAGTCACGAATTGCAGAATCACGAATACCTTAGTGATTTGGTAAAAGAGAAATTGATCTACTACCCCACGGTCACGCGCGAGCCGTTCGCGCGACAGGGTCGCCTCACCGATCTGATTGAGAATGGCCAGCTATTTTCTGACATTGGCTTACCCAATCTGGATCCTGAGCATGACCGCGTCATGATTTGCGGTAGTCCATCCATGTTAAAAGATCTAGTTAGCATCTTGGCAGAACGCGGCTTTACTGAAGGTACGAGCCACACTCCTGGCAACTATGTCATTGAACGCGCTTTTGTTGAAAAATAAACGGAGAATTGAACCCATGTCATTACCCAATCGCCATAATCCTTACGATTTCACCGCGTTTCTTAACTGGCGTAACAGTGTTAATTACTACGAGGACGATACCTTTGCCCAACAAGTCATCCGCCACTACGCGGGAGAAGATTGGCCAGAGGTTGACCGTGAAGCCTGCGACATTGCGGGTAAAGTTTCTTATCGCTGGCGTGAGTTGACGGAAATCATTGCCACGCCCCCAAATCGACCTTATATGGTTCACTACGATGGTCATCACAATCGTATCGACCGCATCGTACGTCCACAGCAAACTAAAATCTTGGAACAAGAAATTTTTGGTGAACGTCTCTTTGACCAAAGCAAATCGCCTTGGGTTAAATTAGTCAAGATGTTCCTTATTTATCAAAATGGCGAAGCCTGCGTCGCTTGCCCCATGACCTGCACCGAAGGATTGGTCATGTTACTAGACCGCTATGCCAACACCCCTGAAACACTTCGTATTCTGCAACACTGTCGGGAAGGGATTGATGGTGAGATTGCCATTGGTGCTCAATATCTGTCGGAAATTCAAGGCGGATCTGATGTGCAATCAAATGTGCTAGAGGCGGTGTATGAAGACGGAGTCTGGCGGCTTTATGGTAGCAAGTTTTTTTGCTCGGCCACACACGCTGACTATGTGGTTATTACTGCCAAACCTGCTGGCTCAGAAGATGTTGCACTATTTGTTATGCCCTCATGGCTATCAGGAAACAAAGAGCGCGAGATTCGCAACGGTCACACCATCGACCGTATTAAATGGAAACTGGGGACTAGTGAACTGACCACAGGTGAACTAACGTTTAATGGTGCAGTAGCCTATCCTATTGGGCCACTCAACAAAGGCATAGCTAATGTCGTTGGCATTGTTCTCACTTATTCTCGATTAACCGTGGGTCTATCAGCCGCCGCTTTTATGGCACGCGCGACACGCGAAGCAGGTCAATATGCTCGCTTTCGCCTAGCTTTTGGTCATCCGATTAGCCATTTCCCCTTAGTCAAAAACCAGTTGGACGGCATTAACCATGCGGCACAACGTACTTTAGCAGGGGCTTGTAAACTCTATCGGGATTTTTTAGCCATTGAATCTATTTCATCTAACGGCGACGATCTTAATTTACGCAAAAAACAATTCCGCATTCGTGAATTAATCATGTTGCAAAAGATTGTCGCGTCAAAAGATTCGACGGACGTGCTACGTACCGCAATGTCAATTTTTGGTGGTCATGGGGTAATGGAGGACTTTTCGTCCTTACCCAGACTATACCGAGACTCGGCCATTAATGAGCTATGGGAAGGCCCGCGTAATGTACTGATGACGCAAATTCATCGAGATATGCAAGGTGCATGTGCTTGGTATTCAGCCGAAGCCTTTGTCTCAGATGCGCTCGAAGGCGCGGAAAGCACGGTGATTACTCACCTAGCTCAAGAATGGAATGACATTGTCGCGCACCCTAATCTGTTTGTTATTAATGAAGAAACCCTTGCTATCTGTGCTCGCCTTGACGCTTTCTGTGATCATTTCTTTCATACCTATCAGGACTTGGCACGGAGTGAAGTTATCAGCCCTAAAGATATGGATCATAGCCTATGAAAACCATCCTTACTTCAGGCTGGGGTCTAAATACTCGCTTAGTTTTGGGTGAAACCCACAAGCCAACACCTCGTGATTATGAGGTTCTTGTGGAAGTAGGCGCAGCCTCCGTTAATCCTAAAGACTGGAAACTCAACTACCATCTTGCCATCTTAGCCACGCCTTTAGGTATCCATCACTTACCACCGCTATTTGGTGATGATCTGGCAGGTATCATAGTTGCCAAAGGGTGCAAGGTCACACGTTTTGAAGTCGGTGATGCTGTTTACGGCATGGATATGCGCTTACGTACCGCTTCTTTAGCCGAATATGCCGTCATCAATGAGTGTAGAATTGCTCATATGCCCACAAATATCAATTTTAATGAAGCGGCCTCTGTCCCACTCGCGGCACAAACTGCGTTACAAGGACTGCGTAAGGGTAATGCCCGTGTTGGCAGTGCTGTGTTGATTATTGGGGCATCTGGTGGAGTGGGTACATTTGCAGTACAAATTGCCAAGGCGATGGGCTGCCAAGTCACCGCTGTATGCGGAACTAATAATGTTGGCCTAGTCAAGTCATTGGGCGCGGACTCTGTGATTGATTATCGTCAGCACGACTATCGAAAAATTGATGAAAAATTCGATATTGTGTTTGATGTTACCGCATATGAAACCCCTATGAGCTGTGCTAATCTACTAAAATATAACGCTTTCTTTATCTCAACAGCAGGGACTGCACGAGCCTTGTTCACTGCATTAAGACATCAAAAACAGCGCACAGCAATTATCAAAGTTGAATCATATCAGGACGATTTGAATACGATAACCAAATGGATTGAATCTGGACTCGTCAAACCTGTTATTGACAGCATATTCCCCTTGAAAGATAGTCAAAAAGCCTACGAAAAAAGTCGTTCAGGCCGAGCTTGTGGCAAAATAGTGATTGAAGTTAAACCCTGAATTACTATTTGATGGGCTGACCCTGCAAAACGGGGTCATTTTGACAGATTGATTACTCAGTTTCCCCTCCAGCAGGTTTGAACCAAAACTATTACAACTACACATGATAACTACTCGATGATTACTGGACTCTAAAATCTATTTCGTTTGATAGTT
>VIAD01000019.1 GCA_006546595.1 Moraxellaceae bacterium AER2_44_116
AAATCGTTTCTTCTACCGACGAAGCTCCTAAAAAGAAAATCGTTTCTTCTACCGATGAAATTCCTAAAAAGAAAGCTGAGATCATACCGCCCATTATCTCTGTATCGGCACTAGCGGCAGTACCTACAGCGACAGAAGCAGCAGTCAGCCAACGTCAACAACAATCCTTAATTGATAACGCCGAAAAAATAGACAGCATGAACCGTGAGTTACTCACACAAAATCAAACCATGCAATTAGCCAATGAAAAGCTCGCCCAACAAGTTGAGCTCCTACAAAATGATCGTAGTTCTGAATACATGCGTAACGGTGTATTTTTTGTTGTGCTTGGCTTGTTTTTGGGCTGGTTATTGTCGAACATGCCACGTCAGCGTAAAAAATGGTAATTAAAGCCGCCGAAATCACTTGGCCGAATGGCCTGCCTTATTCCAATCAGTTTGGTGATATTTACTTTTCGTTGGATGATGGTTTAGCCGAAAAAAACTATGTTTTCTTACAGGCCAATCAGCTAGCAGAACGCTTTGCCAAACTTGCGGCTAATGCTAGTTTTACCATTGCGGAAACAGGCTTTGGTACTGGCTTAAATTTTTTGGCCACATGGCAACTTTGGCAACAAACCCGTCCTAATTCGGGCGCGTGGCTGCATTTTGTTTCGCTTGAAAAACACCCGTTGACGCCTGATGACTTACAACGTGCATTGGCGTTATGGCCAAGTTTAGCGGCGTTATCCGCACAATTACTCGCCAACTATCCACCACTGACCGCAGGTTGGCATCGCTTAGTATTTGCTGAAGCCAACATTACCCTCACCTTATTATTGGGTGATGCTAATGAGCTACTGCCTGAGTTAGTCGCAGACGTGGATGCGTGGTTTTTAGATGGCTTTTCGCCTGATAAAAATCCTGAATTATGGCAGTTAAACTTACTCTCTCAAGTTGCCAAACTCAGTAAAGTCGATACCACGTTATCAACATATAGCGCTGCAAGTGTCGTAAAAAAAACCTTGGAAGCCGCAGGCTTTGAAGTCATCAAGCAAAAAGGTTTTGGTCATAAACGACACATGACCACCGCCACCTTACGCCTAAAATCACCGCCACCACTATCATGGCAAAGTCACGCCACAATTAGCCACGACAAAACAGCGATTGTTATTGGTGCAGGCATTGCAGGCGTGAGTTGTGCGCGTGCCTTAGCTTTACGCGGGTGGCAAGTCACGGTGATTGAACAAGCTGAGCATGCGGCTTCTGCTGCGTCGGGTAATCCTGCGGCCATTATTTATCCTAAACTTGCGCCTGCTCATTTATCGGCGTGGCACTTTCAGCAACAAGCCTATTTAAGCTTATTGCCACAGCTTCGTGATAAATCATTGGCAGGGATATGGCAAGAGCGTGGTTTATTATGGTTATTAGCAGGTAATCAACAACGTGAAGGGGACAAATTAGACTGTCATCCGTGGCCTGCATCGTTGGTGCGCAAAGTAGACGCAGAAGAAGCCTCAGTGATTGCAGGCGTAAAAATTGATGTGCCGTGTTTATACTTTCCACAAGCAGGTTTTTTACATCCTAAAGCGTTATGTGACGCATGGTTGAACCATCCTCATATTCAGTGTCATTGGCAAACACGGGTTACTCAACTGGTTAATCATCAGGGTGTATGGCAAGCACTGACTGACGACAATACTGTCATTGCCCAAGCGTCTGTCGTGGTGATTGCTAATGCTTTAGCCGCACAACAATTAACTGTGAGCCAAGCCTTACCGTTAACACCTGTTCGTGGTCAAATTGCTCAAATAACGACGAATGACACCCTCAAACCCTTAACCAGTGTCTTATGTTATGGCGGTTATTTAACGCCCCATTATTCCGATACTCATTGTCTGGGCGCATCGTTTTTACCCAATAATACCAATACTGATATTACCGACGAAGACCATCAGCATAACTACCAGTTATTAAATTCTTTTTTACCTGATTTAGCCCAACAACTACCCCCTATATCGACATGGCAAGGCCGCTCTGCGTTACGTGCTCAAACCACTGATTATTTACCCATGGTGGGTGCATTACCTGTGTATGATGATTTTTGCCAGCGTTATGCAGAGTTTAAGCATGGCAAACAGGTCGATGAAGCTCCTGTTTATCATCAAGGCTTATACGTATCGTTGGGGCATGGTTCTAAGGGTTTTTGTTATGCGCCATTGGCTGCGGAAATTATTGCAGCTGAACTTAATCACGAACCGTATCCTGTTGCCGAACGGGTATTGAATGCGTTGAATCCTGCACGATTTTGGGTGAAGGCGTTAAAACGGCGGCAGACTGTTCGGCAACCAACATCAAAACCGATGTCATAGTTACTCTCGACATCCGCACAATGCATCACAGGTCAAACTATTGCCGTCGATGGTGGGTGGTTTTAGTCGGATCGGCCATTAGTGCGATGACTGACACAAACACAATGGCAAGCTGCTTTGCCATTGCTTATTCACTTGTGTCAGTAAACATTGTTGACGCACTAACTCCAACTTAAACTGATTCGGCTTATGTAAAGACTGTCCCTCTTTATGCGTACCATCTGCGTTACGCTGAACAACAGACTCTAAAGACATTGTTGATGCTGTCGAAAAAACTGTTGGCGAGACATGAACAGGGTAATTAATCGCCTCTGCTAAACGCAACGACAATTGTTGGTAACAGTCGTCAGTATTATTAGAGGTGAACAACGCAGGTATCGGTTTATTCACATTCACCACAATGGCAGAAGGCGCACTTTGGCACGCCGATAGGCTAAATACACAGACGAGGCAAAGTAGTTTTTTCATCATGTTATGCTCTTTTTTGTTGTTTGCTTTCCGACCATTAACGTAACAAACATGTTACTTTTCGTCTCTATTACCGTGATAGAAACAGCGACGAAAAATCATCGTTTATACATCCCCATCCTTACCGTCTTTGTGATCGCCCGCTTTTTTGTCTTTTTTGCTCTTTTTACTCTTCTTCGGCTTATCGCCTTTATCAATCTTATGCCACTGTTTGAGTTGCGCTAAGACTCGTCCCATCACGGATTGTTCAGGATATTTACCTTTGCTATTAGCGACACCCATCGGCACACCCAATAACAACTCTAAGGCTTCTTCAGCATGACCAACGGCATGTACCGTAAATAGCCCCTGCTCAACCGCTTGTACAATTTCAGGACGCAACATTAAATGACGGACATTTTGCTGAGGAATAATCACCCCTTGTGTGCCTGTAAAACCTTTTAACTGACACGCGGCAAAAAAGCCTTCAATTTTGACGTTGACACCACCAATCGGCTGAATTTCACCCATTTGGTTCATAGAGCCTGTAATACCCACATCTTGACGAATTGGCAAATCAGTAATGGCGGAAATTAACGCCGCTAATTCGGCCATCGTTGCACTATCACCTTCAACGCCACCGTAGTTTTGCTCCATCGCAATACTGGCAGAAAAATGAATCGCTCGATCACGGCCAAATTTCGCCCGTAAATAACTGGATAAAATCAGCACGCCTTTCGCATGTAACGAACCGCCTAAATCGACTGTCCGCTCAATATCTAAGACTTCACCGCCACCTTGATGCACGGTTGCGGTAATACGTGAGGGTAAACCAAATTCACTATCGGCATAATGCACCACCGTTAGACCGTTAATTTGACCGACCACTGCGCCTTCACAATTAATCAGTTGTGTGCCATGAGCAATGTCTTCCATGTACAGTTCACGCAATTGACCACGACGACGCTCCTGTCCTGCTAAGGCATGGCGAATATGGGCGGCATTGACGTGTTTTTCTTGTTGATGAATCGCCCAATAATGCGCTTCACGCAATAAATCACCGACACTCGACGCATGTAATGATAGTTTTTGTTGATCTTCGGCGGCGCGTGCACTTTCTTCAATCAAGGCCATTAACGCACTACGGTCAAACGGTAACAGCTTCTCTTTGGCAACACAGTCAGCTAAGAAATGTGCATATTTTTGTTCATTTTCCACCGTACGCGGCATCGCACTGGCAAAATCAGCCCGAATCTTAAAAAACTGTTGTAGCTCTGGGTCGTACTCTTGCAATAAATGAAACGTTTCTCGATCACCCAACAACACAATTTTGACATCTAATGGAATGGCGTCTGGCTCTAACGAAATCGTGCCTGTCAGGGTTAACATTTGTTCTAAAGACGACAGCTTTAACGAACGTGAACGTAACGCACGTTTGAGCCCTTGCCAAGCGTACGGTTGCTCTAACACTTGTTCCGCTTCTAGCAACAAATAACCGCCATTCGCACGATGTAACGCCCCTGCCCGAATCAAGGTAAAGTCAGTTGCTACTGTGCCCATATAGGTCACTTGTTCAACATGCCCCATTAAGTTGTAATGCGTGGGTAAATCTTCAAAAACAACAGGTGCGCCTTTTTTCGGGTTATTACTGACGATGACATTAAATTGATAACGCGATGGAATGGCGTTATCACTGCTGACACTCGCCACCGCATCAGGCTCTAATTCTTGGCTATTCAAAATCAAATCGACGTTTTCAATAATATCTTGTTGATAGCTCGATAAATAACTGACCAATGACGTTAAATCTTCATACTGCGTTTTTAGCTTTTTAATTAATGGCTCAATAGCAGCCAACGTCACTTCATCATTTAATTTTTGCACTTGATCGCGGTTCTGGTCTTCCATACGCCCCAAACGATCCGCTAATTTTTGCAGACGCTTTTCCATGTCATGCATCGCTGTTTTACGCTGCTGCTGGTCATCAATCGTCAATGCGTTAAATGCGTCAATGTTCATCACCTCACCTTCAGGCGTGGTTGGTGAAAACCCATGACCACCGGGGGTGCGTAACACTAATTTTAATTGACGTTTTTCTGCTTCTAAGGCCAAGTCTTGTAGTTCATCTTGTTGCGCTTGGGTTAGCGTTGCTTTTAAGCCTTCGACACGCCCCACATAAGATTCATGCTGAAACGAGGCTTGTACCGCACGGCTAATCGCACGCCATAATTTGGTCATGCTTTTTTGCACGACTACGCCTTTACCTGCGGGTAACTCTAAAACAATAGGATTACGCGGTTCGACAAAGTTATTGACATAACACCAATCACTGGCAGCTTCTTCTTGTTGTGCTGCTTCAGCCAATAAACGCTTAATCATGGTGCGTTTGCCTAAACCATTTTCACCAATCGCAAAAATATTGTAGCCGTCATGCGGCATTTCTAAGGCCATTAACACGGCTTCTTTGGCACGTTCTTGGCCTAAAAAATCATTAAACGCTTTTAAGCGGCGCGTCGATGCGGGCAAAGCGTCAGCGACAGCGGGTTTATAAAGTTGCTCAACCGTTAAAAGCTTGGCTGTCATATAGTGTCCTAACAAAAATACTTAATCAAAATAAAATGCGGGAAATTGGCTCGTCAATCCTATCATGCACTACGCGGTAACGCGTACGTTCCGCTAGCGTGCGCGACTAATTGTTGTTGGCTATAGAGATGTACCGTCAACACCACACTACGCTTACCTGCTTTTAAAATGGTCGCAGTGGCTTGTAAATCAATGGCAGCGGGTTTGGCTAAAAAATGAATACTGAAATCTTGCGTCACAGCTAACAACTGCTCACCATAATGCGCTAACACGGCGGCGTACATCGCGGCATCGGCTAAAGTCATCATCGTTGGCCCAGATAATGTACCGCCAAACCGTAATTGGCTTGCATCATACAGAAACACACATTCAGCGGTCGTTGTGCTGACATTTAATACCGTAAATTGTCCGTTCTCGGCACTGGGTACGGTGTCGCGAATAAGGGTAGTAATGGTTTGTGCAGTTAATTTAGACAAATTATTCTCGATGCAAAGGAGGATACTGGGGTGATTTTAGCAGTTAAAAGCCCCTTGTAGGCAGTTTGCCATCATTTCTTGCTTTCATTATGAAGCGATTACCCACTAAAATTACCGCCATTCTTCTTTTTTGAGCTTTATCACCATGCGCGCCAGCCGATTTATGCTTGCCACCCTTCGTGAAACGCCTTCCGATGCCGTGGTTATTTCCCATCAACTGATGCTTCGTGCAGGCTTAATTCGTAAAGTCGGCACAGGTTTATACAACTGGTTACCTCTAGGCGTGCGCGTACTACAAAAAGTACAGGCGATTATTCGTGAGGAAATGAATCGCGCCCATGCTTTAGAAGTATTAATGCCAGTCACCCAACCCGCAGAATTATGGGAAGAGTCTGGCCGTTATGTGCAATATGGTGCAGAGTTACTCCGTTTTAAAGACCGTCATAATACCAATTATGTCCTCGGCCCAACGCATGAAGAAGTGATTACCGATTTAGCGCGTAACGAACTAAAATCGTACAAACAATTACCGATTAATTTCTATCAAATTCAAACCAAGTTTCGTGATGAAATTCGTCCACGTTTTGGCGTCATGCGCTCACGCGAATTTATCATGAAAGATGCTTATTCTTTTCATAGTGACATGGCTTCGTTGCAAGAAACCTATGATGTGATGTATGACACCTATTGCCGTATTTTTAGCCGCATTGGGGTTGATTTCCGTCCTGTCCAAGCCGATACAGGATCTATTGGCGGTGATGGCTCACATGAGTTTCACGTCTTAGCCGAAAGTGGTGAAGATTTAATCGCGTTTTCGGATAGCTCGGACTATGCCGCTAATATTGAAATGGCCGAAGCCATTTGCACCACCAAACGCCCTGCTGCGTCACAAGCGTTAACGACGGTTGAGACGCCCAATATGCATAGCATTGCCGACGTCTCAGCCTTTTTAAATGTCACCGCCGCACAAACCGTAAAAACGTTAATCGTTCGCGGACAGGCAGACAAAAAAGGTCAATATGGCTTAGTCGCATTGGTATTGCGTGGTGATCACGAGCTAAACGAAATTAAAGCTGAAAAACTCGCGCAAGTCGGTGCGCCTTTAACGATGGCTAGTGAAGCTGAAGTCTTAGCGACGATTGGCTGCAAAGTGGGTTCCATTGGCCCTCAAGGTTTAACAATTCCTGTGTTAGTTGACCGCAGTGCGGCTGCTTTGGCTGATTTTGTGGCCGGTGCAAATATTGATGGTCAACACCTGACAGGAATGAACTGGGAACGTGATGCCACAATCACCGCCGTTGTTGACCTGCGTAATGTCGTTGCGGGTGATGATTCACCCGATGGCTTTGGTCAGCTCGTCTTAAAACGGGGCATTGAAGTCGGCCATATTTTCCAACTCGGTCAAAAGTACTCTGAAGCATTGAACTGCACTGTATTGGGTGAGGATGGCAAACCCTTTGTCGTCACTATGGGCTGTTATGGCATTGGTGTCACCCGTGTCGTGGCTTCAGCAATTGAACAGAACTACGACGAGAAAGGCATTATTTGGCCAGATAGCATTGCGCCATTCCATATTGCCTTAGTGCCCATGGGTAATGCAAAGTCAACGCGCATTTTAGAAGAAAGCCAAAAACTGTATGAGCAATTAACTGCCGCAGGTTACGACGTTTTCTTTGATGATCGTAATGATCGTGCGGGTGTTAAATTTGCTGATATTGAATTAATTGGTATTCCCCACCGTTTAGTGGTGGGTGAAAAAGGCTTGGATGCAGGCACGATTGAATATAAAGGCCGTCGTGATAGCGACACAACGCAGGTTAACTTGACTGATTTAATGGTGTTTTTGGCAGACACTGTTAGAAAATAATCCTACCCAACCGCGAGATATGAGGAAATTCAGCCTAATATCTCGCATCACTTTTGCCTTCCTAATCCTTAATTATCTAGTACGCTGAGTATGTGTCTGGTTTTACATCTTGCTTAAATCATCTGTAACAAAAGGCCACTTTACTCCTCTAAATAATAAGCAGAAATTAACGTCCAAAATAACACCAAGAAGGAATGCAACATGTCCGCACCACATCACGATAATCACTGTCCATCTTGCCAATCTCGCCGTCAATTTTTAGGCTCAGGACTGATATTAGGCTTAGGGTTAATTTTACCAAGCCTAAGCGTTGCAGGCAGTTTCAAACAGTTTAATGGCGACATCTTAGTCAATGGCCGTCAAGCGACTTCTCGCACGCGGATTCACGCAGGAAGCCTCATTACTACATCGGCAAATAGCTCGACTGCGTTTGTCATCGGTAATAATGCGTTTATGATGCGTCCCAGCAGTCAAGTCAAATTTACGCCTCTAGGAAATTCGCGTTCGTCCATTTCCACTTTACGTTTAATTACAGGCGGATTATTAAGCGTCTTTGGGCCTGGGCCCAAAAAACTGATTACCAACACCGCCACTATTGGTATTCGTGGTACAGGCGTATACATGGAATCACAAGAAGCCAGTACCTATTTCTGTTTATGCTATGGCAAAGTAGACTTATCGGCCAATGTGAATGTCGATAAAACGCAAGAACTCGAAACCAAACATCATGTTGGGAAAAATATTAACAAAGAAGGACTGATAGATCAGGCCGGAATGACAAATCATACTGATGAAGAATTAGTGATGTTAGAAGGCTTAGTTGGCCGAAAAGTGCCATTTTAAACGAGATTTTACGCAAAAATGGGCGGTGAATACCGCCCAACAACAGCAAATACTAGCGCGTATGCCCTTTCCACTGAAGCATACTGGTAGAAATACCAATCACTTTAGCCGCTTTATCCCATAACTTTTGAGATAACGCCCCTCGCAAAATATCGACTGATTTCACCGCAAAGGGTTCTTTGACAAAAGCAGCATTGTGCTCAATGCCTTCCATAATTTTAGCGACGATTTTTTCAGGCGTTAAAAATGGCAATAAAGACGGTGGTTTGACTCCCTCAAACATTCCTGTAGTAATATAACCAGGACAAACCGTTGTGACACCCACTTGCTCAAAACCACGTTCAGCCAACTCCAAACGAATCGACTCCGAAAAACCAATCACTGCCCACTTACTCGATGCATACGTTGCCCCATAAGGCAGGCCTATATAACCTGAAGCACTGGCAATATTCACAAGGTGGCTATCACTACTTTCTAATAAATCGGTAAAAAAAGCATGGGTAATGGCCATTAAACCCGTCGTATTCACTTGATACGTTAACAAATGCTTTTCTAGCGACACCATTTCAAACACGCCACCAAATACCACACCCGCATTATTGACTAAACCATCAATTTTACCAATATCGGCTTTTACTTGCTGTCTTAATTGTTGAATGGATTCAATACTGGCAATATCCACACCATAAGCCCATGCTTGACGGCCAATTTCATGAATTTCTTTAGCGACTTTTTCTGCACCCGCCACATTCAAATCAACGACAATAATGTCCGCACCACGACCAGCAAATGCTAATGCCATCAATCGGCCAATACCACTGGCTGCGCCTGTCACCAATACTTTTTTACCGTAAAACTGCTTCATTCTGAACTGCCTCATAGTTAGAGTAATTACTCTATTCATATTTACTGCACAATAATGCCTGAGTCTGGATACTTACGCAAAACCTCGTTTTGACAAAGTTTGAATATGCTATAGTCTGAGCATAATTTAGAGGAAGTTAGGTTATGGCTTTAAAGATTCATCATTTAAATTGCGGTACGATGTGTCCTCATGGTGCGCCACTGATTAACGGTTATGGCAAACTAACGGACAATGGGCACATGGTTTGTCATTGTTTATTGATTGAAAGCAATGATGGCTTGGTGTTAGTCGATACAGGTTTAGGGATTGAAGATACCCGCAACCCCACTAAACGTCTTGGTCATGCGTTTATGGCTGCTGTACGTCCAACGGCCGACTACCGTGAAACCGCATTTTTACAAATCAAAGAGTTAGGCTTTAAACCTGAAGATGTTCGTCATATTTTAGTGACTCATTTAGACTTAGATCACGCAGGCGGCTTAGGCGACTTCCCTCAAGCAAAAGTACATATTTTTGCCCCCGAATTTCGTGCGGCAATGAATCCCAACTGGCGGGAAAAATCACGCTATATGCCTCACCAATGGGCACATAATCCTAAATGGGTTACCTACGAAACCGAAGGTGATCATTGGCACGGTTTTGATAGTATTCGCGCCATTCCCGAGTTAGAAGATGAAATTCTACTTGTGCCGTTAGTGGGTCATACCCGTGGTCATAGTGGTATTGCTGTTAATACGGAAGATGGCTGGTTGTTGCATTGTGGTGATGCTTACTTCCATCATAATCAAATGAGTAATGACCCCAGTTGCCCAATTGGTTTAGAACTGTTTCAACGCGGATTAGCAATGAACAATAAAGACCGTGTTCACAATCTTCAACGCTTACAAACCTTAGCGCAGTCCACGCATGGCGAAGTACAGTTGTTTAGCGCACACGATGCTTTTGAGCTGTCTCGATATCAATAATACCATTGGGGCGAAAGATCTTTCGCCCCAACTTCAAACGATTAAATTTGCCCCTGATGCAATTTTAATAACGCATCCGACATCATCGCCTGTAAATCTTTCGCTAAAGTACGTTCATTTCTACCGTTAATACTGACTCTTGGCAAAACCAATAATTCAACAGCAATGTGTTTTTCTTTTAAGACATCAAATAAATGCGTCGTGAATTCATCATCACCAATAAATGGTGCAACACTATGTAACTCACCGTGTTCATCCCGATAACAAATGACAACAGGTTGAATATCTGCACCCGTCATACACGCGGCTTGAAATAATTTATGAAAGAATCGCTTTAATTCTTTCCCGTCTGTGGTCGTACCTTCTGGAAAAAATAACACCGAACGCTGAGCATTTAAATGACTGGATATTTGTTCTGCCACGCCATTTGCATCGCCCGAGCCACGTTTGATATACAACGTGCCCCCCGCTTTGGCTAAATGCTTCACCAATGGCCAATTACCCACTTCTGCTTTTGATAAAAAATACACAGGAAAATGAGAACCAATCACAGGAATATCTAACCACGACACATGGTTACTCACCCATAAGGCAGGACGCGGATCAGGACTACCATGTACGGTAATATCCAATCCCATGACCTGACAAAAACGTTTTTGCCAAAACTGTATGACAGGGCGTTGAAAAGGCTGGTGTGGAAAAAATATCGCACCTGAGGCTGCACCTAACACAAGTCCTTCACCAATATGCAGACCAACGCGTGCTAAGCGTGCATATTGCCTTAATTTTTGACTCACAATCTGGCGACGTTCTGACATATCCCACGGCTCTGACGTAATAAAAATAGAGTCGAGCATAGTAAAAGCCTTTGCAGAAACTGTCATTAGGCAGTTTTCAAAAAACGTTGGGCATATCGGCCTGCAAGCGTAGCAACATCTAATAAAATAAACATATCTGCACAGTTAAACTCTTTATCTAAACAGGCTTCACCGCCCACTTTAGCATTCATGCGTAAATAAGCTTTTAACAAGGGAGGGATATGTATTTTGCTTTCAATGGTGGTTGGCTTCAGCATCCGAGGTACAGCTAACTTAGGAATAACGCGAAGCTCAGGCGCAATAAATTGCTCTTCATCTAAGCTTTCAACGATTGCGGAAAATTTTTCACCTTGTTGCTCTAAAGGAATAGAAGCACAACCAATGAGATAAGAGAAATCCTCTGCCAACAAATACTCCGCTAAAGCTGACCATAATACAGTTATAGCCGCACCCGAACGATAATCAGGATGAACACAGGTTCGACCAATTTCTAAAATACGTCCATTCAAAGATGATAACAGTTTGCTTAAATCAAACTCCTGTGCAGAATAAAACCCACCTGCCAATTGCGCATTTTCGCCTGTTAATAAGCGCGTGGTGGCAATCAAACTACCATTTGTGGTGTCATAAACATTGATATGCTGGCAAAAATGGTCAAAATTATCAATATCTAAACCTTGTGGATGATTAAAATGCACACCATACTCGGCAGAAAATATCTCTGCTCTTAATCGTTGTGCAGCTTGAATACTTGCCGTTGTGTGGGCGAAATGGGCGACAAATTTTGGTTGTTTGCGGCTCGGCTCACATCCCATCATGGCAACGTTCGGCATAGAAGCACTTACATTCACCAACATAATTTCACCTATGATTACTATTTGTGATAGCTTAATCATGGCAAAGCAGAATGTCGGATCAATGACTAAGCGATGACATTTTGACGACAAGTTGTTCTACAATTTCCGCGTTAAAAGTCTATTGAATTAAGGCAAAGGAAAGATAATGGACAGTAGCCTAACCCACACTCAGCTTTCGACAATGACCGAAATACTGCAAAAAGCCGCACAAAAAGTGGGCGTTAGTACGGAAGATTTTGAGCATTGGAAAAATTTACTCAGCTCTCATATCGATACTTTTTTTACCGACAATCATCCCATACCTTTCAATGCAGTGGAGTCACAACTGGGTGATTTAGCTCACATTCTCAATAACATCAGAGCATATATCTTTATTAAAGATATCAATGGCTGTTATACCTATGCTAATCGCTTAGCTCTTGAACTCATGAATTGTCGCCTAGAAGATATTATTGGTCAAAACGATAGTGCTTTTTTTTCTACAGATACCGTCAATGACATTTATCAAAACGATCAAAAAGTTTTACTCGATGGTCTAACGATAGAAAGTGAAGAAGTTCTGAACCCCAATAGCGTATCTGAGCAACGGGTATATTGGGCTGTTAAAACGCCGCTATACGATAAACAAGGTAAAATACGCGGCTTATGTGGCATCTCTACAGATATTACTGAACGAAAACAAATTGAAGACTCGCTACGTGGCAATCAAGAGTTATTGGCCACCGTCTTAGACAATATTGGCGCGTGTATTTATATGAAGTCGACTGATGGTCGTTATTTATATGCTAATGCTGCCACTGCAACACTCCATCATCTGCGCCCAGAATGCTTAATAGGCTTAAAAGATAATAAATTTTTTACCGAGACGAGCATCGAAAACTTCAAAATTCTCGATGAGCAAGTGTTAGGCACGCAAAGTAAAGTCGCGGGCATGGAAGTTTTTCAGTTACTTGGACAAGAGCCACGCTATTACTGGTCAGTCAAAGTTCCCCTTCAACAAGCCAATGGTAAAATTTATGCCATACTGGGGATGTCCACCGACATTACCGAGCGGAAACGGCTTGAGGATGAACTGCTACGCCTTGCGACAACGGATGAGTTAACAAACCTTTATAATCGCCGCCATTTTTTAAGTTTGGCTGAACAAACGCTGAGTCGTAGTCGTCGTTACAACGAGCCATTGGCATTATTTATGTGTGATATTGATTTTTTCAAACACATTAATGATACGTTTGGCCATGCGGTCGGTGACCAAGTATTACAAAAAGTGGCGGATATTATCAGAAGTACCTTACGCGATACCGATATTGCTGGCCGTATTGGTGGCGAAGAGTTTGCAATTTTATTAGTACAAACAAATCTGACTAACGCACACGAAGTTGCCGAGCGTTTACGACAAAAAATAGAAGACAGTCGGATTCATTTAGAAGATGGCCAGTTAGTACCACTGACCATTAGTATTGGCGTTTCTATCCCTGTTTATCCTTTAGAAACCTTAGCGACGTTATTACAACATGCCGACCAAGGCTTATATCAAGCTAAACGCTCTGGACGCAATAAGGTGTGTATCGCTTAGAGCGTTGCGTTGGTAAGAACACCCTTCGACTCCGCTCAGGGAGCACTTTTACGCTGACTGAGCGGAGTTGAAGCTAAGCTTTTCTTGCCCGCCCCTTACGATTGGTAATTAAGGTACCAATACCTTCGTCGGTAAAAATCTCTAACAAGCTGGCATGATGAAGACGACCATCAATAATATGCGCGCTGACGACACCGCCTTTTACCGCTTCTAAGGCACACGATATTTTTGGAATCATACCGCCATAAATCGTGCCATCGGCAATTAACGCGTCAACATCTTGGGTGGATAATCCCGTGAGAATGTTTTTATTTTTATCTAATACACCGGGAATATTGGTCAATAAAATCAATTTTTCGGCCTTTAAGGCTTCAGCCACTTTACCTGCGACTAAGTCTGCGTTGATATTATAAGACTCACCCGCATCACCCACACCCACAGGAGCAATCACAGGAATAAAATCACTGGCAATAAACACATCTAAAACGTCGGTTTTAATACTAGCCACTTCGCCAACTTGGCCAATATCAATTTTTTCTATCGTGCCATCGGCTTGCAGCTTTTCAATATACAGTTTTTTTGCCCGAATCAAATTGCCGTCTTTACCTGTTAAACCCATCGCACGGCCACCATTTTGGTTGATGAGGTTGACAATTGATTTATTGACCAAACCACCAAGAACCATCTCAACAACATCCATTGTTTCGGCATCCGTCACCCGCATACCGTCAATAAACTTGGACTCTTTGCCTATTTTGGCCAGTAACTCACCAATTTGTGGGCCGCCACCATGTACAACAATCGGATTCAAACCAACGGTCTTTAACAACACAATATCACGCGCAAAAGAGTTTTCTAACTCAGGGTCGGTCATGGCATTACCACCGTATTTAATTACGATAGTTTTGCCTGCAAAGCGTTGAATATACGGTAATGCCTCGGTTAATACCTTGGCAACATTCAAAGCAGCATCACGCGATAACGTCATTGTTTATTTCACTCTTTAAATTAAAAGGATAGTAACAACATAGGGTCTGATTTTTGCAGCAGATCCTTGAAGAACTCTTTTACCTGTTGCAAGCTTTCCTCATTATTGGCCTCAAAACGCGCCACCAAATAGGAGCCTGTATTCGACGCACGCACAATACCCCAAGACTCTGTAAACTCCACACGTAAGCCGTCAGTCGTATTAACAATCGCATTGGGAATACTTTTACTATTGACGATGAGCCGTTCAATTAATGCTTTTTTCTCTTCCTCAGCAACAGGAATTTCTATTTCAGGGGTACTAAAACGGACAGGAAAATCATTAAACAAGTCATCGGCGGTGCTGCCATAACTATTAGCAAGAATTTCTAAAAAGCGCGCTGCTGCATACAAACCATCATCAAAACCGCCCCAACGATCTTTGAAGAAGAAGTGTCCGCTCATTTCCCCCGCTAACGGTGCGCCTGTTTCTTCTAAACCTGCTTTTAGCCAAGAATGTCCCGATTTAGTCATAACAGGTCGTCCACCATTGCTGGTAATGACGGTGACTAAATCACGACTACACTTCACGTCAAAAAGAATATCTGCACCGGGTTGCGTAGCCAATAACTCTTTTGCAAATAGCATTAGCAGACGATCACTGGGAATGATTTTTGTTGAATTGGTGACAATCACAACACGATCGCCATCACCATCAAACGCAATACCAACATCCGCACCACTAATCGCCACATCACTCAATAAATCTTCTAAATTCTCTGCTTTGGTTGGGTCTGGATCATGATTAGGAAAGTTACCATCAGGATTACAATACAGCTCACTGACCGTACAGCCCATCGTTTTCAACATTTTGACCGCTAAAGGCCCCGCTACTCCATTACCTGCATCAACAACAACATTAAAATCACGGGCTAAAATAATATCATCATTCAAGGCTTGTAAATAACTCTCGTCCGCCTGACGCTCAATGTACCCACCCGCGCCATTGCTAAAATCTTTATCCATAATCCGTTGGCGTAAAGCATAAATTTCCGTATCGACGAGAGTATGATTCGCCAACATGACCTTAAAGCCATTATCAGGCGCAGGATTGTGACTAGCCGTGACCATAACGCCACTGCCTGTACCAAAGTTTTTGGCCGCATAATACAAGACAGGCGTAGGAACTTGGCCAACATCCATCACATCACATCCGCTTTCGCGTAGGCCATCAATTAACGCTTTCGTTAACTCAAGACTAGATAGACGCGCATCACGACCTACAACAATGGTTTGCTCACCACGAATTTTTGCTTCCGTGCCAATCGCTAGACCAATTTGACGAGCCAATGTTTTGGTAATTTCGGTGTGGGCTTTACCACGAATGTCATACGCACGGAAAACATGTGCAGGCACTAAAGCATCTTCTTTTTGTTTAGCTTGAGTGGCTGCATATTCTAACAAATCCAGACTTGGTGCTTTTTCAACAACTAAATCTTTGTTTAACTCTACGCTTGCTGTTTGATTATCTAATGATAATAGGTCTTTTTCATCCGCTACATATACTGCTTCTACGGGAGTTGGTAATAAAGCCTCCACAGCTGTCATCTCAATATCAGCTCGTTCAATACCTGCCAGTGTTTCGGCTTCTGTTTCTCTCTTTTGCTGATTGGCCATGACCACTTTATGAGTCACTAATGTCCCTTGTAGATCATGTGTTAACGCAAAATTTAAGGCTGTTGTCGGCTTTTCACCTTTTAACATGCCTTGTATCGTTGCCATATCTTGATTGAGCGTATGATCAAAACGTTTAATCAAGCGTAACATGGCGAAAATAACACCAATCGCCGATAAACTGAGAACAGCAATGATTAAAAATACTCGTCCCTGTCTAGTCGGGGCTTCGATTTGTAAATACCAATTGGGATTATTGACGGCAATATGGTTCGAATTTAATGCATCGGCATCAAGGTTAACAATGATCGTATCTTCACCAGCTGAACCCAATTTTTGGGTTAATTTAATTTTGCCACCTTCTTTTTTGCTAAAACCTTCTAAGCTTTTACGCAAAAAATCCAACGGTAAATTCATTAACAACACACCTTTACCATCCGCCAACGGTTTCACAATCGCCAAAATTTGTGTGTTTGACAACACACTCATTTCTGGTTGCACCACGCCTTTTTGGGTAATCGCTCGGCGCAACATATCCTCATTGCTAAAACTTAAATCATGAGGAACTTCTTCACCTGTCAGTAAGACTCGCGTCAATAATGTTCCAGGGATAGAGCCCACAATAATTTCAGACGGCTGACTCGCTAATTGTTTGGCAAAAGCATCTTGCTGCTCTAAAAAATTATTGACAACATCGACAGCCCGCTGTTGATACTGTAATTCTTCTTGTTGCTGACGTTGTTTTTGGTCTGCAACCGCAATCACCCCCACCGCGGCGATAAGTATCAACAGCAAAACGGTAATACTACCAACAAAAGGTAACGCCATTTTGAATACCGACTTTTGAGCTGCCAACTTATTCTCTCCCACAATTAGGAACATTTTATATTAGGACTGAGCTACGTTTGCTCGCGTTGTCAGGCATGTTGCTGACATACACTGGACTAGGGAATATTAATTCCGCCCAGAGTGGCCAAAACCACCTGCACCACGATCTGTGGCAACAAACTCATCAACAATCGTTAAATCTGCTTGTATGACTGGCACTAAGACATATTGTGCCAAACGTTCACCGACTTGAATAGTAAAAGGCGCGTGGCCACGATTCCAACATGACAACATCAGTTCACCTTGATAGTCTGAATCTATTAAGCCGACAAGATTACCTAAAACAATACCATGCTTATGGCCTAATCCTGAACGTGGTAACACTAATCCCGCATAAGCAGCATCTTGAATATAAATCGCCAGCCCTGTACCAATTAATTTGGTTTCACCCGCTTCTAAGGTTAATGGTTCAGAAATACACGCACGTAAATCTAAGCCCGCCGAACCTATTGTTGCGTAGCTTGGCAGTGGAAACTCTTGACCAATACGCGCATCTAATATCTTAACTTGTAGTTTCATGACTCATTCATCATCAAAGGTGATTGATTAATTGTTTAGCACACAACGCAACTAATGTTCGCGCAATATACGCTTTGGGTGCTTTTTCTAAGTGTTTCATACCGTTATGCCAAAATACGGTCATGGCATTATCATCACTTTGAAAGCCTATATCTGTACGTGAGACATCATTACAGGCAATCATATCTAATTTTTTAGCGTGTAACTTAGCACGGGCATAATCTTCTACACGTTCTGTTTCTGCAGCAAAACCTAACATAAAAGGCTTATTAGGTAATTGGGCAATCGTCGCCACAATATCAGGATTTTTGACTAATTCGATGCTGATAACATCACCCACTTTTTTGATTTTTTGCTCGGCAATATTCGCTGGCCGATAATCTGCAACGGCCGCTGTTGCCATAAAAACATCACACCCCAAAGCAACCGCTTCTTGACTTGCCGCCAACATCTCTAAAGCACTAATGACTTTAATTTGCTGAACACGGTCAGGTGTCGCGATATGCACAGGACCGCTAATTAACGTCACCTGCGCGCCCGCTTCTATGCAGGCTTCCGCCAAAGAAAAACCCATTTTTCCTGAACTGTGATTACTAATATAACGAACTGGGTCTAATGCCTCACGCGTTGGCCCCGCCGTAATAACCACGCGCTTACCTGTTAATAGACCCGTTTGAAATAAATTAGCGCAATGTTGTGCCAACTCAACCGCTTCCAACATACGTCCTGCACCCACATCACCACACGCTTGCAGGCCTGATGCGGGTTGAAAAACAGTCACGCCATGCGCTTGCAATGTGGCCACGTTTTCTTGCGTCACTTGTGCCGCCCACATTTGCTGATTCATGGCGGGAGCAACGGCACGTTTAGCGCGCGTCGCCAACCACAGTGTTGTTAATAAATCGTTGGCCGTGCCTTGTGCTAGTCGCGCCATGACATCAGCACTCGCTGGCGCAATTAATACTAAATCAGCCCAACGAGCTAATTCGATATGTCCCATACCTGCTTCGGCATCAGCATTTAATAGCTCGGTATGGACTGGATTGCCCGATAAAGCCTGCATCGTCAATGGCGTAATAAACTGCTGCGCCGCTGCGGTCATCACGACTTGTACTTCTGCCCCTGCATCACGCAGACGGCGCACTAAATCAGCACTTTTATAGGCAGCAATGCCGCCACTGATCCCAAGAACAACACGTTTATGTATTAATGTCGCCAACATTGAGCTTAATCATCACAAGACAAAACAATGCAACAAAGATACCATTACTAAGACCATTGATAAAAGGATTTATACCATGTCTATTACAGATTGGCCTATTGCAGAGCGTCCGCGTGAGAAATTACTGCAACAGGGGGCTGAATACCTCTCTGATGCCGAATTATTAGCCGTTTTCTTACGAACAGGCACAGCCCAAAAAACAGCCGTTGATATTGGTCGCGATTTAATTAACAACTTTGGTTCATTACGCCATTTATTAGAAGCAATGCCTGAAGATGTACTCGCTCAAGATGGCATTGGCCCTGCTAAATATGCCCTATTAATGGCCTCTCTCGAATTGGGACGGCGACATTTAGCCCAATCTCTTGGCGAAAAAGAATTACTGACCAATCCGCAAATGGTAAAAAGCTTTTTACGCGCTCGCCTACGTCATCAACGTCATGAAGTTTTTGCGGCGTTATTTTTAGACACGCAAAATAAATTACTGACTTTTGAAATCTTATTTCAAGGCACATTAGATAGTTGTGCTGTGCATCCACGAGAAGTCGTTAAACGTGCTATCGCGTTACATGCCGCAAGTATTATTTTTGCCCACAATCATCCTTCGGGTCATGCCGAACCCTCTGCCGCCGATAAAAGTATTACTGAGCGTTTAAAGTCGGCACTGGCGTTGATTGATGTCCGCGTGCTGGATCATTTGGTGATTGGTGATAGTGACGTTGTCTCGCTAGCGGAACGAGGTTGGATTTAGATTGCTTCCCATAATATAAGAGAAAAACAAATGAATTATAGCAACCCAGAATTACCGACTTCTGAACCCGAATCTGTTGCACGAGGTGAATTAGGAGAACTCATACGATTATTGTGCATAGTTATTGTCATAATTGTCGTTATAGTTGGCTTTATTGACCGTCTGGTCTATTTTTTAGCACCAAGAACACCCTTTATTTGGGAAACTTATCTCGCGCAGACCGTTAATGTTGCCACGTTTATTGCGAAAGAAAATACCGCACCCACCCATCATGCTATCGAGCGCGAACTACAACAGAGGGCTAATGGCATTGCGAGGTTGATGTTAATACCGACTGACATGCCCATAACTGTTCACTATGTCGATACTGGTGTTGTCAATGCCTTTGCAACCATTGGAGGACATTTATTTATCTATCAAGGCTTATTAGATAAAATTCAGTTTGAAGAAGAGCTAGATGCCGTTTTAATACACGAAATAACCCACGTCTACAAACAGCATATCGCACAACAAATGAGCCGATCTCTGTTACTCATCGGTACGTTATCAGCAATGCATATGAATAATTCAGGTTTAGGTCGTTGGATATTAGGCGATAGTAGTCAGTTGGGATTAATGGCCTACTCACGCTCTGCGGAAAAAGAAGCCGATCTTATGGCGATGCAAATAAGTCAAAAGCGTTACGGGCACACTCAAGGAATGGTCAGCCTAATGAAAACACTCGACAAGGAAACAAAAAATCAGCCACAACTCGCTTGGACACAATCACATCCTGATACCATTTCACGAATTTTGGCTGCACAACAGTACATGCCGACAGGTAATACCACATTACCTATCGGCATGCATGACCTTCCTGCCTACTTTAAGCACCATTAACGTATTTACTTTTGCCCGTGTATCTGATGCCTTGACTGATAAAATTCACGATATTTTTTAGACAAAGCGTCAGCATCATATTGATAAAAGCCTAATATACCTTTTTGAAGCGGGACTGAGATAACCATTCCTGTTTTTTGTGCCCGCCAATAATCATCATTGACATCGTCAAAGCGAATAACTGGAAACAATAACTTCGTCGGTTTTAAGCTGATATCTTCCTGCAAAACATAAGACACGTCCTGCAAAGGCGAAGCGGTTAGAGTGTTAAGGCGTAAAGCGATAAAATATAATGCCGCAGCCATCATCGGGACAAACAAAACCGTCAGCAGTACTTTATCGGAAATTGGCAAATTAGAACGCTTACTACGAAAGATCGCGGTGATCGCTAATAAACTTGCAACACAAAAGAAAACACGCCACGGAGCACCATTGACGTAACGCAACAAAGGTATTTTATTAGCAAGAACGCTTTCAGAAATACAATAAACTGCTAACAGTAAAGTTACACCCAAACTGATTTGAGCATACCTATTTTTAAACGTCTGAAACTGTTTAGTTTCTACTTCAGGGATGATGACAGGTTGGTAATGCGCCACACTACAAGCAACATCATCTTGCGCCGTGACAAAAGCAGTTCCATAAGCAAGCACTTCAACTTGCGGTGCTTCACCCTGTCGAGGATTAGAAATTTGCGTTGTTTCAAATTTAACATTAAAAATCATCGAGGCATTCTGAGCTTTTGCCGCTTGCTTCATCCGAACAATTGCCTGCCTACGCCCCCTGTGGATTAAGTCTTCATACACAGAATAATTTCCACCCACAAACTTCCGCAATCCACCTAAAAGAAAACGAAAATAGTCTGAGCCAATCACTGCACTACCCGCAACTAACATGGGGTCTTGTCTAGTATTAGGAATACGTTGAGGATAACGCGTTGCAAACACCAATATATTTTTAACGGTGAGTTCTTCCTCTTTAAGTGAGCGCAAATGCACTCTCTCGTTGTGGCGACCACGGAAATAGCCGATAACAACGAACAACAAAAAGATCGCTAACTTAATGACAGCCGCCATAATATCGACATCCTATTTAAGCGTTACCGCAGTACCATAGGCTAAAATCTCTGCGGCTCCCGTCGTTACGGATGTTGATGTATAGCGAACATTTAATACTGCATTTGCCCCTAATTGCTCGGCCTGCTCTACCATACGATTGGTCGCTTGATTACGTGCCTCCGTTAAAAGCTCGGTATATGCTTTTAACTCACCACCCACGACATTTTTAAGCCCAGCCATAATGTCACGCCCAACATGCTTACTACGGACTGTACTGCCTTGGACAACACCTAGATGAGCTATAATTTGACGATCAGGTATAATCTCTAGATTACTGAGCAACATATCTTTATCTTCCTTATTTTTTCCATCACAACAGACTTTTTCATGGTGTATCAACTATAAACCATGTGCGTACACTATTCTAACACCTCTTACACTTCAAAAAGTGTAACCAAAACCGCAGTAGCCATAAACATTTATTCATTGCCTCACTTACCTATCTACCGTATAATCCGCCACCCTTTGTTGCAAGTTCAACAAAGGTAGCGAATCCAATAACGTGTTTACGGCTGACGAAGGTATTTTTTGTTTGTCCTGTTAATTATTGTGATTTTACTCCTTGCCCCCGCAATATCGCTGGGGCTGCCAACCCGTAAGGAGCAAACATGCGTCATTACGAAATCGTTTTGCTGGTTCACCCAGATCAAAGCGAACAAGTCTCTGCTATGGTAGAGCGTTACACCGCGACGGTGAAAGACTCTGGTGGTCAAGTCCATCGTTTAGAAGATTGGGGTCGTCGCCAACTCGCTTATCCCATCGACAAAATTCACAAAGCACATTATGTGTTGTTGAACGTCGAATGCGATCAAAAAATTGTTGATGAATTGGGCGAAGCCTTCCGCTACAACGATGCCGTTATTCGTAACGTGATTATTCGTCGCGATGCTGCTATTACCGAAGAGTCCTTGTTAGCTAAAAGTGCCGAAGAAAAACGCGCTCGTAAAGCTGCACGCTCTGACGACTCCCTTTCTTCTGATGAAGGTTAACCTTTAGGAGATTCATCATGGCGCGTTTTTACCGTCGTCGCAAATTCTGCCGTTTCACCGCAGAAAACACCGTTTATATTGACTACAAAGATTTAGAAACTTTGAAGCAATACGTCACTGAAAATGGCAAAATTGTCCCTAGCCGTATTACAGGTACAAAAGCTCGTTATCAGCGTCAGTTGGCATTAGCCATCAAGCAAGCCCGTTATTTGGCTCTGCTCCCTTATACCGACAACCATCAGTAAGAGGCGTGCATAATGGAAATTATTCTGCTTGAGAAAGTCACCAACTTAGGCGCGTTAGGCGCAAAAGTAAACGTAAAATCTGGCTATGGCCGTAACTTCTTGATTCCTTATGGCAAAGCAGTTCCTGCGACTAAAGCCAATTTGGAAGCTTTTGAAGCCCGTCGCGCTGAGTTAGAACGTCAAGAAGCTGAAGTATTAGCCAACGCGCAAGCACGTGCTACTCAGTTGTCCAGTGTTGCTGTGGTTATCGCTGCTAAATCGGGCGACGAAGGCAAGCTGTTCGGCTCTGTTGGTACACGCGACATCGCTGAAGCAATTACTGCTGCTGGCGTTGCTGTTGACAAACTCGAAGTTCGCTTGCCTAATGGCGCACTTCGTAACACGGGCGCATTCACGATTGCTCTGCATTTGCATAGCGATGTGGTTGCCGAAGTGTCATTGACGATTGTTTCTGAATAAGAACAGCCGTTGATGCAATAAAAAGCACTGTTATGGCAACATAACGGTGCTTTTTTATCCTCTGTGTTTTTTCAAATGCAACACATTCGCCAATAAAAAATCTCTAAAAAAATCTAGGTTAATACATTATTTTGTGGCTTAATTAAGGTCTGCATCGCCGTGTTGCTCGCCAAAACAAAGAGAAAATACAATCTACGCCAAGCACGTATTACGTTAAAAAACCTATCTACCGTCGTTCATTTTTCGCTGGTATCACGATGAATACAAGTCTTCAAATTGCTGACAATGATGTTGTTACTTTGCTCAAAGTGCCGCCGCATAGTCTCACACTAGAGCAAGCCATTCTCTCAGGATTAATGGCAGAACCCGAAGTGTGGGATAATTTAGCCGCCATTATCAGCGATACAGATTTTTACTCGCCACGCCATAAGATGATTTTTGATGCCATTGCGACGCTAATCAAACAGGAGCAACCCTGCGATGCCCTGCTGGTTGCCAAGCACATGGAAGAGATTGGTACATTAGAAAAAGCAGGTGGTGAAGCCTATTTAGGACAAATTCTACGTGACTCGCCTGCGACAACCGCCAACATCGAAATTTATGCGGAGCGTGTGCGTGAGTTTTCTATTTTACGACAACTAATTTCAAGCACGAGTGATATTGCCAACTCGGCTTATCATCCCAAAGGTGAATCCGCCTCAGCGATTCTCGATCAAGCGGAAAGTAAAATATTTGCCATTGCCGAACAACAAAAAAACCGTACCGTGCAAAGTGGCCCACAACTGATTAAGCCCTTGCTCGCTAAAACATTGCAAAAAATTGATGAACTTTTTCACTCAAGTGAAGCATTAACAGGCATTAGCACAGGATTTTCCGACTTAGATAAACGCACGATGGGTTTGCACGGCGGTAGCTTGGTCATTGTTGCGGCACGCCCCAGTATGGGGAAAACCACATTTGCCATGAATCTCGTCGAAAGTGTCATTTTTAACACCGATTTACCCGCGTTGGTCTTTTCGATGGAAATGCCTGCCGACCAATTATTATTACGGATGTTGTCTTCGATTGGTGGTGTTGACCAAGGACGCGTACGCTCGGGCAAATTGGAAGATGAAGACTGGCCACGCCTAACGTCGGCGATTACTCAACTCAATGAAAAACTCCTGTATATTGATGACAGTGCGGCCTTGCCTCCTTCAGAGTTACGCGCCCGCGCCCGTCGTGTTGCCCGCGATCATGGTGGCAAAATGGGCTTAATCATGGTTGACTATTTACAGTTAATGCGCGTACCCGGTTTTGATAATAACCGTGTGAATGAAGTCGCCGAAATTTCCCGCTCGCTGAAAGCATTAGCCAAAGAATTAGACTGCCCCGTTGTTGCACTGTCACAGTTAAGTCGTAATTTAGAAAGTCGTCCCAACAAACGCCCCATTATGTCTGACTTGCGTGAATCGGGTTCTATTGAGCAAGATGCTGATTTAATTATGTTTATTTATCGTGATGAAGTGTATAACGCAGACTCTAAAGATAAAGGCACCGCCGAAATTATTATTGCCAAACAGCGTAACGGCCCTATTGGTACATCAAGATTAGCTTTCTTGGGGCATTTAACCAAGTTCCAGACCTTAGCTCCTGAATACTATCGACCCGATGATGAATAATGCGTGATGCTCAATTAACGATTAATCGTTCAGCCTTACTCCATAATCTTCGCCAAGTAAAATTGGCTGCGCCACACGCTAAAGTATTGGCAATGGTCAAAGCCGATGCCTATGGTCATGGCGCGTTAGTTGTCGCTGACACCTTATCGCCGCATGTCGATGCATTAGGTGTGGCTTTTTTAGAAGAGGCTTTAGCGTTACGCATGGCAGGGATTCGTTGTCCCATTGCAATTTTAGAAGGGGTGTTTTCTGCTGACGAGTTGGCAGCGGCACTATCAGCACAATGCTATTTGGTCGTACATCAACCCGAACAAATTGGATTATTACAAGATTACAGAGGCGACCTAGATACGCGTGTTTGGTTAAAAATTGATAGCGGCATGCATCGCCTAGGTTTTTCTCCGCAAGCCGCCATTGATGCTTACCAACAGCTAAACGCATTGGCTGTCGTGAAAGAGATTATTTTAACCAGTCATTTTGCCTGTGCCGATGATTTACAGTCAGCCAAAACACGCCAGCAAATTACTGTTTTTGAGCAGTTGGCACAAGCACTACCGATACTGTCTAAAAGTATTGCTAATTCCGCAGGTATTTTGGCTTGGCCAGAAACGCATTATCAATGGGTCAGACCGGGCATTATGCTTTATGGCTCATCGCCTTTTGCCGATAAAACCGCTAGCGAATTAAACCTACAACCCGTCATGACGCTGAGTTCGAGACTGATTGCGATTCAACAGATTAAAACAGGCGAAAGCGTTGGCTATGGCAGTACATGGCAAGCGACACAAGATACCCGTTTAGGTGTCGTGGCGATGGGGTATGGTGATGGTTATCCACGCCATATTGGCCGTGATACCTGTGTATTAATTAATGGCCAACGTGCTGCTATTGTTGGCCGTGTCAGTATGGATATGATGACGGTTGATATCACACATATTTCCGCTGAACGCGGAGATGCTGTTGTGCTTTGGGGTGAAGACTTAACTGCCGATGAAATTGCCGCATCCGCCAATACCATTAGCTACGAGTTGTTTTGTCAGGCCACTACGCGTGCAGAGCGTTTTGTAGTTTAACGTCTGTCTATAACCAAGGCTTCGACTCCGCTCAGCCACCGCGATTACGCTCAGTCAACAACTAAACGTTCCCTGAGCGGAGTCGAAGGGATATCAGCAACAGTCAATATAACTTTTACAACTAAAAAAACTTATATTTAGACAAAAGTAATCTGGCAATCATTTTTTTGTCATCTATAGTTAAATTGTAGGCTGGCTGAAAGGAGAATTAAAAATTAGCGTTTGTGAGTTCGTTTCAACAGCAATTTGGTTTTAATTTCTAAGGTGTTCGCACCTATACCGTCCGCCGTACAGGCGTACGAAACCCCGCGATGTTCTGCGGGGTTTTCATTTTGGGCAATTTTTTTATAAACACAGAACAACGTAAACAATCTTAACTCGCGCATACGGGGCTGCCATTACGGCTCAGAATTTTAGCTTTTGCAGCCTCAGCCTGCTTGCGTAATGTCGTTGCTTTTACTGAGTTTGAGTCGTCTAACTTACTGATAAACACATCCAAAGCCTCGGCAACTCTAAAACCTGCAAGCTCTCCTAATTCAACAATTGCTTGACTATTAACATCAGATACATTGCGCTGAAGATTATTAGATAAGACTAACATCGCTGTAGGATGGCACGTCTGTCCCAATGCATGTGCTGCGGCATCAATCACGCGTTGATCGCTATCCGCATTAAACGTATTAATCAACCGTTGTAATGCACTGTCAGGAATTTTTGTTTGTAGCGATAAAACGCCTAAACGCGTCGCTGCTGCCAAACGCTGTTGAGAGTCTTTAGAAAGCAATTCTTTAGCAATTAAATCGGGATTCGTCATTAGCTCAACATTGGGTGGTGGGCCTACGGGCTCAGGTGTATCTTCTGGTCTAGGAGGCAGTTTAAATGGTGTCGTGCTAGTGCCTGCTTGTTTCTGAGACTGTTCTTGTGCTTTTTCTTCTGCCTCTACTTTTTTTTGGTATTCTTGGCTGATTCGCTCTGCTTCGGCTTGCTGACTTTGTTCACTTCGGCCACAAGCCACGACTAACACCGAGAGACCAATTAGGCTATATAAATGGATGCTATGCTTCATTTTCCCCTCATTTATTATATAAGCGACAATTGCCGTCGCATTAGCTTTGCGTGAATTCTAAAAAGATTCTACTCTAGCGTTCATTCATCTTCTGTTGTCAATCTTATCATGAGTAAAGCCAAAATTTCCTATGCCTGTAACGGCTGCGGTAGTCAATTTTCTAAATGGGCAGGTCAATGCTCGGAGTGTGGCGCATGGAATAGCATTCATGAAATCAAAGCAGAGGCTTTAGGCAATCCCCGCCAACGGGGTAATTATGCAGGTCAAGCTAGCCCTGTGACTATCTTAGATGATGTCGCTTTTAGTTCAGTTGCCCGTACGGAAACAGGACTTTCTGAACTTGATCGCGTGCTTGGCGGCGGCTTAGTCGCAGGCTCAGTGGTCTTGATTGGTGGCGACCCCGGCATTGGTAAATCAACGATTTTATTACAAACCTTGACTTATCTTGCTCAGACACAACCTGCACTCTATATCACAGGTGAAGAATCACTGTCACAAGTTGCCATGCGTGGTAAGCGCCTCGAATTACCCTGCGATAAACTGCACATTATGGCGGAAACCTGTGTCGAAAATATTATTGCCACGCTCCGCACCGAAAAACCTGCAGTTGCAGTTATTGACTCTATTCAGACCTTATATACAGAGGCGTTGCAATCTGCACCCGGTGGCGTTTCACAAGTACGAGAGTCTGCCGCCCTACTCACCCGTTATGCTAAACAAAGCGGTACAGCATTATTTTTAGTCGGCCACGTCACCAAAGAAGGCTCGTTAGCGGGCCCTCGAGTATTGGAACACATGGTTGACTGTGTGTTGTATTTTGAGGGTGAATCGGACTCACGCTTTAGAATGATTCGAGCGGTAAAAAATCGGTTTGGTGCCGTGAATGAATTGGGCGTATTTGCCATGACCGATCGAGGTTTGCGTGAAGTCGCCAATCCTTCGGCGATTTTTTTATCGCGTTACGATGAGCCTATTCCCGGCTCTATTGTCATGGTGAGCCGAGAAGGTACTCGTCCGTTGTTGGTAGAAGTACAAGCGTTGGTTGACGATGCTTATGGTAATCCGCGTCGAGTGGCGATTGGTTTAGATCAAAACCGTTTAGCGATGTTATTGGCGATTTTACATCGGCATGGGGGGATTCATACCATAGGTCAAGACGTGTTTGTGAATGTCGTGGGTGGTGTGAAGGTATTGGAAACGGGATCTGATTTGGCGGTATTGTTGGCGGTCACCTCAAGTTTACGTGGCCAAGCCTTGCCGACGGACTTGGCTGTGTTTGGTGAAGTGGGTTTATCGGGTGAGATTCGTCCCGTGCCTAATGGTCAAGAGCGACTACGCGAAGCGGCAAAACATGGCTTTAAACGGGCGATTGTGCCTAAAGGCAATGTACCACGCCAAGAAATTGAAGGCTTGGAAGTGGTAGGCGTTGGGCGGTTACATGAAGCGTTGGCGGCGGTTTAAGAATACTCTTATTCAAACATCTCCTCCAACCAAAGCACTTTTCCTTACTTGCATTTATTACAACCCATTGATTTTAATTAATTTATTAATAAAAATCAAACTCTTCAGAACGAAATTTTACGGCAGTTTTAATAAAAAAGCCCCGTCATCTTGTGAATAACGGGGCTTATTTTCGTCTTGGATAAAGACTAAAACGATTGTATAAGGCGAATAAATTCGCCACTACATCAGAGCATTAGACACGTTCAATAATGGTCGCGATGCCTTGGCCTAAACCAATACACATAGTCGCTAAACCAAATTGTTGGTCTTTCCATTCCATCACGTTAAGCAATGTTGTAGTGATACGCGCACCGGAACAACCGAGTGGATGGCCTAAAGCAATCGCACCACCGTTCAAGTTCACTTTCTCTTCCATCACGCCTAACAAACCTAAGTCTTTCAACACAGGTAACGATTGAGCAGCAAAAGCTTCGTTTAATTCAGCAATACCAATATCAGCAATGCTTAAACCTGCACGTTTTAAGGCTTTTTGTGTGGCAGGAACAGGGCCATAACCCATGATTGCTGCATCACAACCTGCAACGGCCATGCTACGAATACGAGCGCGTGGTTTTAAACCCAATTGTTGGGCTTTTTCAGCACTCATAATCAACATTGCCGAAGCACCATCTGACAATGCTGACGAAGAACCCGCCGTTACTGTACCGCCTTTAGGGTTAAACGCAGGCTTAAGAGCCGCTAAACCTTCTAAAGTCGTTTCTGGACGAATCACTTCATCGTAATCACACAATACTTTAAAGCCATTGGCATCATGACCTTCAATCGCCACGATTTCATTTTTGAAGCGACCTTGTTGTGAGGCTTCATAGGCTTTCATGTGTGAACGTAAGGCAAATTCGTCTTGTTGCTGACGACTAATACCGTGCATCATGCCTAACATTTCAGCCGTTAAGCCCATCATGTTAGACGCTTTTGCATAGTATTTAGACGCGGCCGGGTTAATATCTACACCGTGAGTCATTTGTACGTGACCCATGTGTTCAACACCACCGATAACGAAAATATCGCCATTGCCCGTCATAATTTGCGCAGCAGCGGTATGCAAAGCTTGCATCGACGAACCGCACAAACGGTTAACGGTTTGACCAGCAACAGTACGCGGCATTTCAGCCAACATAGCGATGTTACGTGCTACGTTCATACCTTGTTCTAGCGTTTGGTTAACACAACCCCAAATCACATCTTCCACTTCATTTTGGTCGATGCCGAGGTTACGTTGAAACAACGCTTTAATTAATTCAGCAGACATCGAATCTGCACGCACATTACGGAATTGGCCGTTTCTGGAGCGTCCCATTGGGGTACGTACGCCATCAACAATAACCACATCACGAGGATTGAGAGTCATTTTTCGCTCCTAATTAGCCAAAGAACTTCTTGTTAGCGGCAGCCATGTCTAGCAACAATTGTGGTGCTTCGTATGCTTTACCTAAGTAAGCATATTTTTCACACATTGCGACATAGTTAGCGATGCCCACTTGGTCAACATAACGGCAAGCACCACCACGGAATGGAGGGAAACCAATACCCATAATCAACGCCATATCTGCTTCAGCAGCACTAGCCACAATGCCTTCTTCTAAGCAACGAGCGATTTCGTTAACCATTGGGATCATGCAACGGTCAATCACTTCTTGGGCTTCAAACTCTTTACGAGCTGCAACCACTGGCGCTAATAAGTCATAAACGGTTGGGTCAACAACTTTTTTAGGTTTGCCTTTTTTGTCTTGTTCGTAAACATAATAACCTTTGGCTGTTTTTTGGCCATAACGGTTATTTTCGAACATGATTTCTGTGCCGCTTTTGTAGTCTGGCTTCATACGGTCAGGGAAACCTTCAGCCATGATTTTGGCTGCATGAACGCCTGTATCCATACCCACAACGTCTAACAAGTAAGCAGGACCCATCGGCCAGCCGAAACGCTCCATGACTTTGTCAACGGCTTGGAAGTCAGCGCCATCACGCACTAACATGTCAAAACCACCAAAGTATGGGAACAGTACACGGTTAACCAAGAAACCAGGGCAATCGTTAACAACAATCGGAGTTTTGCCCATTTTTTGAGCTAAAATCACGGTTGCAGCAACGGCGGCATCAGATGACTTTTCACCACGAATAACTTCAACCAAAGGCATCATGTTAACGGGATTGAAGAAGTGCATACCAACAAAGTTTTCAGGACGCTTGAGGCTTTTTGCCAAATGCGTAATGGAGATTGTTGAGGTATTAGACGCTAAAATCGTGTCTTCATTCACCAAGCCTTCCACTTCGCTTAATACTGCGCCTTTGACTTTTGGATTTTCAACAACCGCTTCGATAATGATATCGACGGTATTGAAATCACCGTAGTTTAAGGTTGGGCGAATACGCGCTAAAGTTTTGCCCATGTCGGCAGGAGTCATACGACTTCGTTCGACTTGCTTGCTCAACAATTTAGTCGCTTCGTTCATACCCAAGTCTAAAGCTTCGGTACGAATATCTTTCATAATAATCGGTGTGCCTTTGTAGGCAGCTTGGTAAGCGATACCGCCACCCATGATGCCTGCACCCAATACCGCTGCTTGTTTAACTTCTTTCGTCGCTTTGGCTTCGTGCTTTTTAGAGGCTTTTTTCACCGCTTGGTCTGCCATAAACAAACCGACTAACGCAGTTGCTTGTGGTGTCACAGCGGCTTTAGCGAAGTTTTTGGCTTCTACTTTAAGCGCATCGTCACGAGTCAAACTGGCGTGGCCTTGCATTGCCTGTAATAGCAATTTTGGCGCAGGATAGTTCGGACCTGCTTTGCTCACAACCATTGCTGTCGCGGTATTAAACGACATCATTTGCTCAAGCATATTGAGTTTGACGGGGTTTAATTTTTCAGCACGTTTGGCTTGCCAATCAATTTTACCGTCAATACATTGCTTCACTAAAGCAACGGCTGCTTCTGTTAATTGCGCAGGCGCAACAACCGCATCAATCGCACCATCTTTTAAGGCTGCATCTGGACGCTTTTCTGCGCCTGTGGCAATCCATTCAACGGCATTATCAACACCAATGACACGCGGTAAACGTACTGTGCCACCAAAGCCTGGGAAGATACCTAATTTAATTTCAGGTAAGCCCACTTTGGCAGATGTGGAAGCCACACGATAATCACAGACTAAGCACATTTCAAAACCACCACCGAGCGCAATACCATTAATGGCAGCGACAGTAGGGAAAGGTAAATCTTCAAAGCTGTTAAAAATTTGGTTCGCAGAGTTGACCCACTCAACAATCGCGGCTTCGCCTTGAGCGAAACTGGAGACAAATTCCGTAATATCAGCACCAACGATAAAGACTGATTTGCCACTAGTGACAACCATGCCTTTAATGCTGCTGTCTGCTTTGACCGCGTTAATCGCGCTTTGTAAGTCTTCCAATGTTGCACGGTTAAACTTATTGACCGATTCGTTGGCGAGATCGAACTTAAACTCAGCAATCCCATCGCCAAGGGCTTGGACGCTGATGGCAGTTCCCGAATAAATCATGCCTAAATCTCCATCATTTTTGGTTAGTCGGCACAGGCACATAGCAATGTGCCGCAGGCGTTACGCAGTGCTTTGGTGCTTAAAAAGTCATGATCTAAGCGATACTTTAATCAGTCCCGAACAGCCAAAGCTAAAGCTGGCTAAGTGTATTCTAGTGTCAACAATTTGTGGCAACTTTTTGTGGATGAATAGTCGCAATTTTTACGCTGACAAGATAGAAAGAAATAGCTAGGCAGTAAACCGTCATTACACGACTGAATTTTTGATCTTTTATTAAGGCTTGTGGACGTTTGCTTAAGTTATCCCTCCGTCTCCGCTCAGGAAGCGTTTTTGCGCGGGCTGAGCGGCATCGAAGCCTCTTTCTCCGAAGTTTTATTTAGACTTTTGAGAAAAAAACCTGAATTTCAAAACGTCAACGGATCAGCCCCTCACGACAATACTTGGCACAAAATCAGCTTATCAAATAGCCAATTTCCTCCCCCCTTACCATCGCTTTATTCAAATCTGTCCCCTAATCACCAATTTTTGTCCCGTAATCACCTGTTATCGGACGCTTGGTATGTTAATTTGAATGAGACGCTCAAGACTGTTGAGATTTGGCGATAGCTTCTAGATTTAACCCATCAATCGTTAATGCAAGGTATCCATCATGACCGTAAGCACGTTACAACACGCCATTATCAAAAAACTACCACTCCGTAAACACATTAAAATTTCTGATTTTGTTAGCACTGGCACGATGCCGATTCGCCACTTCAATTTTAATTTTGATGCCAAAACCTTTGATGATCGGTTCTATTTGCAAAAAGAATGGGCGAGTGCCTATTTTTTTGCTCTGTCGATTTTTTTGACGTATGGTGAAGAATTAGTGATTGAAACGGCTCGTTATCATCGTGACTTTATTACTGACCCCATTCTTAAACAGCGTGTCTCGGCGTTGATTGGTCAAGAAGCCTTACATTCTAAATTTCATAATGAATACAACGACATTATGAAACCACATCATTTACCTGTGGGTTTATATCGTTTTTTGGCCGAAAAAGTATTTGAATATACCTTTCTGAAGTTTCCTCAGCCGCTAAAACTGTCGATGATGGCTGGTATTGAACATTTTACGGCAGTGCTTGCTGAATACATGATGAAACACGAAGACCATTTTTATCATTCCGATGATGAAAAAGCGCGGGCTTTATGGATGTGGCATATGCTTGAAGAATCTGAACATAAAGACGTAGCTTATGATGTGTACCAAACACTATCGGGTAATTATTGGCTACGGATTTCAGGTTTTGCTATCGCTTTTGTCACGATTTTGGGCGGGGTTTCACTTGGCTCATTATTACTGCCGTTTTTAAGAAAACCCAGCAATCTTGTCAGTTTAAGCTTTTGGAAAGAAGCCAAATCCAGTGCCAGCTTGCTATTTGGTTATGAAAATGGTGTTTTTGGTAGCACGACAGGTCATATCTTCGATTATTTCCGACCTGACTTTCATCCCAACGACCACGACACCACTGCCTACCTTAAATACTATAAAGAAAAGTTATTACACCCAGAAACTGGCGTATTAACACCCTTCTTTGTTAAAGAATTTACGCCTGCGGTACGCGCGGCTTAACCCTCATTTTTTGGAAGTAGATCATGGGTTTATTTAAGAAAACCGTCAAACCGAGTCAACAAGCCTTCGCCGTTGTCACAGGCGCAGGGAGCGGCATTGGCCAAAGTTTTGCGTTGGAGTTAGGCAAGCGTGGTGGTACGGTGGTTTGTGCTGATATTAATTTAGCGGCAGCCAAAAAAACGGTGAGTTTATTAGCCGAACTGGGTGCTAAAGGCTTTGCCATTGCTTGTGATGTTGGCGTGGCCGAACAAGTTGCTGAATTGGCCGAACAAGCCGAGCAGTTAATGCAACATCCCGTTACTTTGGTTATCAATAACGCAGGTGTTGGTTTGGGTGGCAAGTTTGATGAGTTATCACTCGAAGATTGGCAATGGGTCACGAATGTTAATTTGTGGGGCGTAATTCACGGCTGTCACTACTTTGTACCAAAGTTTAAAAAGCTCGGTTATGGCGCGATTGTCAATGTCGCTTCGGCTGCGGGTTACACGGCTGCGCCTGAAATGACGGCTTATAATGTCACGAAATCTGGCGTATTGGCGTTATCTGAAACGCTGTCTTCTGAGCTGAAAAAAGCCAATATCAAAGTGAATGTGCTTTGCCCTACTTTAGTCCCCACCAACATTATCAAAAATGGTCGAATTCCTAGTCGTTATTCGGGTTTGGCTGACCATGCTTTAATGAACTTTGCGATGACTACTAGCGAGTCGGTGGCCAAACTGACGCTTAATCGTCTCGACAAAGGCAAGCTGTACACCATTCCACAACTGGATGCCAAATTATTTTGGCTGATGAAACGCGCATCACCGACCTTGTACGCCAAATTCTTAGGCTTTTCCTACTCGTTTTTTAAATAGCCTAACCAGACAATATCTCGAGATTTATCATGACTCAACACACGCATATTTATGACACCTTTATTGTTGGTGCTGGCATTTCTGGCATCGCTGCGGCTATTCGCTTGCAAAAAGTGGGTTATAACAACTTTAAAATTATTGAAAAAGCCAGCCGTGTCGGTGGCACATGGCGCGAAAATACTTACCCTGGTTGCGGCTGTGATGTACCGTCTGCACTCTACTCCTACTCCTTTGCGCCTAGTGCCAAGTGGAGTCATCTGTTTGCTAGACAACCCGAAATTTTGAATTACTTAGAAGAAGTCAGTGAGAACTTTAACATCAAACCATTGATTCAATTCAATACATCTTTGGATGATGCGCGTTGGGATGATAGCCGTCACTTATGGGTGCTAGATACGAATCAGGGTCAATATTTAGCTAAGACGCTGATTTGTGCTACTGGCCCGATTACCGAACCACAAACGCCAAAACTTGACGGCTTGGACACATTTACAGGTGAAATGTTCCATTCGGCCAAATGGAATCATGATTATGACTTAACAGGCAAACGCATTGCCGTGATTGGTACAGGCGCATCTGCGATTCAATTTGTGCCACAAATTCAGCCCAAAGCGAAAGAGCTGTATGTCTTTCAACGGACTGCACCGTGGGTTTTGCCTAAGCCTGATATGAATCTGAATGATTGGGGCAAATCCATCATCGCTAAGTATCCCGCTATTCAGCAAACGTGGCGTAACAGTGTGGCACAGTCATTAAATGCTATTAACTTTGGTTTGCGTAATCCTATTGCCCTTAAACCGTTGAATGTTATCGGTAAACAGTTACTCAAATTGCAAGTTAAAGACCCTATATTGCGTAAAAATGTCACACCGGGTTTTACCGTCGGTTGCAAACGCATCTTGTTTGCCAATAACTACTACCCTGCTTTACAAGCTCCTAATACGCATTTAATTCCTCATGGTTTAGTCAAGGTCGAAGGAAATACGGTTGTCGCAGCCAATGGCGAACGTCACGAAGTGGATGTGATTATTTGGGGGACAGGTTTTGAAGTGTCTCATCCACCGATTGGCAAAAAAATTCATAATACCAACGGCCAACGCTTGTCCGAGTTATGGAAAGATAGCTCACCCGAAGCCTATTTAGGGACAAACCTCGAAAACGTGCCGAATGCCTTTTTAATGCTAGGCCCTAATGTCTTGGTTTATGATTCCTTTATTGGTTTGGCCGAAGCGCAACTGGATTATATTGTCGATGGTTTACAACAAATCAAAGCTCAAGGCATTAGCAAATTAACGATTAAGCCCACAGTATTACGTCACCATAATCAAGAAGTGCAAAAGCATTTACAAACCACGGTATTTAATAGCGGCGGCTGTAAAAGCTATTATTTAGATGCCAATGGCCGTAACTTTGCGGCATGGCCTTGGTCATTAGCAACACTGAAAAAGCGTTTAAGCTCATTGAATTTGCAAGATTATGACCTAAGCTACAGCGCGCTGCCCAGCGTTACGCCAGAAAAACGTAAAACCAAACAGAAAATCGTTGTCGCTTGATGAAAAATGGGCGGTGGGCGTAACGGCTCACCGCCTACGACGAAGTTATGGTGTACCTCTTAAATCAATAAACGGTGTTGCTGCGCCTGTAACTTGCGGCAATTTTCCATCCCATTTTTCTATCGCCCGTTGCTGCATTTCGATTTGACGTAACTTAATCAAATTTTCAGTGACATTTTCTTTTTGCAAACGTAAAGACTCGGCTTCGGCTTGGGCTTGTAAAATCTTTTGGTCAGCCTCAATCCGAATGCGTTCTAAATCACGTTCAGCTTTGAGTTTTAATTGTTCAGCCGTAGTTTTTGACTCAATAGCATTACTAAATTCGCGTGAAAAAGCAAAATTGACAATCGAAAAATCATCCACGATCACGCCATAAACGGCCAAACGCACTAATAATAACTGACGGATTTTTTCGCGGACTTCTTGGCGTTTCGAAATTAATTCTTCAGCGGTATATTGTGCTGTGGCTGCTTTGACCGATTCAGAAACCGCAGGCAAAATAATACGCTCACCCACTTGATTAAATGTACCAATGGATTGATAGACATGAGCCACCTTTAACGGGTCTAAATGATAGTTAATAGCCACATTGGTGGTGACTTGTTGCAAGTCTTTAGAAGCCGCATCGCCCTGCCCTTCGCCTTTTTGGACTTGCACATTCATGATGATGACTTTTTGCATAATCGGAATACGAATATGCAAGCCTTCGTTTAATATTTCCTTTTGTACCGCGCCAAAATTCATCACCACACCACGCTCACCTGCGCCAATGACGACAAAAGGATTTAGCGTTAACACAAGTATTAATGCGACAAAGGCAATAAACGCGTATTTTATTAGGCCAGTATTCATGGCAACTCCCTAGTTCAGATTGAGGCAAACGTGTTGAAGCTAATCACATTTATTGGGCAATTACTACTTTTGCTTACCCTACAACAAGCTCATGCCGACGAATTTAAACGCTTTGGCGCAAGCAACTCAACGCAGAATAGCAATAAAACCGCTCAATTTTTACCTGCCGAACAAGCCTTCCAATTACTGGCCGAGCAAAAAGATCAAGAGTTAACGTTAAGCTTCACCATTACACCCGATTATTATTTATACAAAGACCGTTTTAAGTTTCAAGTTAAATCGGGCAATGTCATTATTGGCCAAGCATTTTATAGTGCTGAACCTGAATGGAAAGACGATGCCGAGTTTGGTCGAGTGCAGGTATTTCATGAAAGTTTGACTGTCACTGCCCCTGTAAATGGCAGCGGGGAGCTAAAAATTTCTTGGCAAGGTTGTGCTGATGCAGGCTTGTGTTACGCGCCGCAAAGCCAAGTCGTCAATATTAGTGGCAAAAACCCGCAAAATACGATGATTAATAATACCGCTGTGACGACTGCCGAACCTGAAAAAACGCTTTCAGTCACTAAAGAGGAAATCAGTATCCCCATTCCTACACTGATTCCAACAGTTAGTTATGAAATAGTGGATGAAAATAATCCCAGCAAGACAATTACTCAAACCAGTAGTTTACCGTCGTCATCAATTGCAACGACAAGCCAAACCGTCGTGACTAAAATGCCAACAGACGACACTTTTGATTTAAGAAACAATCCCTTTTTAGCCCTGTTTACCTTATTTGCCTTAGGGGTTGGTTTGGCATTTACGCCTTGTGTACTGCCCATGTTGCCCATTGTTGCGGGTATTGTTGCCCGTCAACACGCGAGTAATGCGCGACAAGGTTTCTTTTTGGCGTTTGCTTATGGTGTCGGAGTCGCGTCGAGTTATGCACTACTAGGAGCATTAGTTTCATTGTTTGGTAGCCAAGCTAATTTATCGCTATGGCTGCAACATCCCATTGTTTTATCGGCATTTAGTGCGTTGTTTGTTATTTTGGCTCTCGCCAGTTTTGATGTTTTTCATTTGCAATTGCCTAGCAGTTGGCAACACCATTTAGATGCGTTAAGCAAAAAAGGCAAAGCTGGAAGTTTTGTCGGAACATGGTTGATGGGCTTTTTCTCGGCTCTTGTCGTTTCTCCGTGTGTATCTGCACCATTGGCAGGGGTTTTATTATCGGTATCAACATTAGGCAATCCCCTCATGGGTGCAATCGCCTTGTTTACTTTAGGCTTGGGTTTAAGTACACCGTTAATGATTTTAGGGGCGAGTGAAGGGCGATTCATGCCCAAAGCAGGTTTATGGTTGAATCGGGTGAAGCAATTATTTGGTGTGATGTTATTAGGTGTTGCTGTTATTTTGATGTCACGACTGATGCACGGCTCTACAGTTTTAGTGTTGTGGGCAATATTAAGTGTCGGTACAGGTTTTTGGCTCAATATGTGGGGTGGAAAATGGCGTTTAGTGTGGCGTAGTGCTTCCTATATTTTCTTAATTTGGGGTGCGACTTTGTTGGTGGGTGCTGCCACTGGAGGAACGAATCCTTTACAACCTTTAGATTTTATTAGAACGCCTAGCGTAATATCGGCAACACCATCCACCACAACCACATCAAACCAGAACGCTATCACTAACTTTCAAAAAATTCAGAATGTCGCGGAGTTAGATGCCGCCGTTGCTGCCGCTTACGCCAACAATCAAAAAGTCTTAGTCGATTTTTATGCTGATTGGTGTGTCAGTTGTAAAATTATGGATAAAGAGATATTTGCTCAAGCCGATATTCAACAACAGCTAAATGGTTGGGTATTGTTACGCGCTGATGTCACCAACAACACGGTCGCAGACCGCGAACTCATGCAACGCTTTCAAGTATTTGGCCCTCCTGCGATTCTCTTTTTTGAACAAGGGTTGGAGTTAAGCCAAGCGAGGATCGTTGGTGAAACGACTAAAGCAGCGTTTAGTGAGCATATTGGTAAAAATTTTGAGTAGCGAAGGCTAGGTTCTGTTGACATTTGCTTAAACCAAACCTTCGACTCCGCTCAGGGAGCGTTTTTACGTTGGCTGAGCAGAGTCGAAGCCTTTTCTTATAGACTTGAACTTAGATTTTTTAGCAAAAAACAATCTAAACATCAAAATATCAACAGCCCCTAGAACATGTCCCTACTTTGTCGAAACGGACACTCGCTATTGCCTCACAAACTTAGTTTTGTAGATCCCGTGTTCCACAAAGGATGTCAAGCTTGATACCCGACTAAAAAAACTTTCATCACGTTAACGCATATTAGCAAAACCACGTAAACAATCTGCTTTCAAATCGTTAATATCTTCCAAACCAACCGCAATACGAATCAAGCCTTCACTAATGCTCGCGGCTGTTTTAGCTTCAGGACTCAAACGACCATGTGTTGTTGAAGCGGGATGTGTAATGGTGGTTTTTGCATCGCCTAAATTAGCGGTAATTGACATTATTTTAGTGCCATCAATAAATCGCCATGCCCCTTCACGCTCGCCTTTCACCACAAAGGACAATACACCGCCAAAGGCACGTTGTTGTTTAGCTGCTAATTGATGTTGAGGATGACTAGGCAAGCCTGAGTAGTTCACCTGCTCCACTTGGGGCTGTTTAACTAACCATTCCGCTAACGCCAACGCACTGGCAGAATGCGCTTCCATCCGTAAACGTAAGGTTTCTAAGCCTTTGAGGAATATCCATGCGTTAAACGCACTCATCGTGGGGCCACACGTACGCACCACACCATACACTTCTTCGACTAATTTATGACTGCCAACCACCGCACCACCTAAAGCGCGTCCCTGACCATCTAAATATTTAGTTGCCGAATGAATAATTAAATCTGCACCCAAAGCGAGCGGTTTTTGCAAGGCTGGTGTACAAAAGCAATTATCAACCGCCAACAAAATACCGTGTTGATGCGCCAAATTTGCCAATACGGCAATATCCGCCACCTCACAAATCGGATTACTGGGCGTTTCTAAAAAGAACAATTTAGTTGTTGGTTGAATGGCAACTCGCCACTCTTCTAAATCTGTTAAAGAGACAAAAGTCGTCGTTACACCAAATTTTTTCAGGTACTTTTCAAACAAGACATTGGTTGTACCAAAGACCGCGCGCGAACAGACAACATGATCGCCTGCCGACAAAAAAGCTAAAGCGGTTGCTAAAATAGCCGCCATGCCCGAACTGGTGGCAACTGCCCGCTCGCCACCTTCCAAGGCCGCTAATCGTTGTTCAAAGGTGCGAACGGTAGGATTGGTAAACCGAGAATAAATATTGCCCGCTTCTGTACCACCAAATCGTGCCGCGGCATGGGCGGCACTGTCAAAAACAAACGACGAGGTTAAAAACAACGCTTCACTGTGTTCACCTTCGTTGGTGCGCGCACAACCTGCACGCACAGCTAAGGTATCAAACGCAACTTCTGCCCAAACATCATCGTTTACTTCGGGGGACATGACAGACTCCTTAGTCTATATCTTGCACGTTAGCTAACTCAATGGTGACATTTTCAACTTGCTGTACTTTACGCTTAGCACCATCGTTACGCGACTTGGCTAAACGGTCTAAATAGGCATCATCAATATCACCCGTAATATATTGGCCGTCAAATACCGAGCAATCAAACTGTTCAATATCAGGATTGCCTTCACGCGCAGAGGCGATTAAGTCGGATAAATCTTGATAAATTAAGCCATCAGCACCAATCAATTGGCAAATTTCTTCCGTGGTATTGCCATGCGCGATCAGTTCCGATTTGGCAGGCATATCAATACCATAGACATTGGGGAAACGTACGGGCGGAGCTGCCGAAGCAAAATAGACTTTACGTGCGCCAACATCACGCGCCATTTGAATGATTTCTTTACAGGTTGTGCCACGAACAATCGAATCATCCACTAACAACACGTTTTTGCCGCGAAATTCTAAATCAACGGGGCTTAATTTTTGGCGTACCGATTTTTTACGCTGGCTTTGACCCGGCATAATAAACGTACGACCAATATAATGATTTTTCATAAAGCCTTCACGGTATTTCACGTTGAGCTTATTGGCTAACTCTAGCGCAGCGGTACGACTAGTATCGGGAATCGGAATGACGACATCAATGTCATGGTCTTCACCCCACTCACGCTTGATTTTCATCGCCAGTTTTTCACCCATGCGTAACCGTGATTTGTACACTGAGATATTATCAATGCGCGAATCTGGACGGGCAAAATAAACATATTCAAAAATACAAGGCGCAAAAACGACGTTATCCGCACATTGGCGGCTAAACATTTCACCCTCATTATTGATGAATATGGCCTCACCGGGTGCTAAGTCACGAACCACTTTAAAACCTAATGCGGTAATGGCTACCGACTCAGAGGCAATAATGTATTCTTTACCTTCTGCTGTCTCGCGTTCGCCATAAATAATAGGACGAATGCCATTTGGGTCTCTAAAACCTAATAGGCCATAACCTGTCACCATCGCCACCACAGCATACGCGCCACGACAACGCTTATGTACTGCACTCACCGCCTGAAAAATATCATTCTCAGTGGGTTGTAATTTGCCCAGTGCTTGCAACTCATGGGCAAAGACATTGAGTAAAACTTCAGAATCAGAATCGGTGTTGATATGACGTAAATCGCTACGGAATAAATCTTTCGCAATTTCATCGGCATTGGTTAAATTACCGTTATGTGCCAAGGTCACACCATAGGGTGAGTTGACATAAAAAGGCTGTGCTTCGGCAGAACTCGATGAGCCTGCGGTGGGATAACGCACATGACCAATACCAAAATTACCAATCAAACGCAGCATGTGACGAGTATGAAAGACATCTCGCACCATACCGTTATCTTTACGCAAAAATAAACGGCCATCGTGAATAGTCACAATGCCAGCGGCATCTTGGCCTCGATGTTGTAATACGGTCAACGCGTCATAAAGAGCTTGATTGACGGGCGACTTACCGGCAATGCCGACGATACCGCACATAGTTCACCTCAATGTTGGCTGGATTTAGGAATAATAATCGGTGTTTTAGGTAACTGATGCACTTGCTTTTTAACCTCGTCGGTAAATTGCTGGGCAACAGGCACATAAGGTAATAAGGCATTCGGAAATGTGGCTTCTTGCCACCACGCATCATTCTTGAGGAAAGGTGCGAGTAGATTAATCACTAATAAAACAATCAGTAAACCACGCGCTGCACCAAAGCCTGCACCCATTAATTTATCCACAGGATTTAAGGCTAAGGCTTTTAATAAGCTGTGTAGTACTAAAGCAATCAGGTAACTGAGCAACACCATGCTTAAACACAACACTAAAAAAGCCACCGCTTTTTGTAATGAAGGCGTTTTAATTAACGGGGCTAATACGAGGGCAAACGATTGATAGCCGTTAATAGCGACAAGCAAACCCATCACCCAGCCCATCAACGCCAATGATTCTCGGACTAAACCACGGGTAAAGCCTTTCCATAACGAAAGTGCAATGACTGCCAAAATAACAAGATCAGCTAACGGCATAACACGGGGTATCTCTTGGCTAAAGGAGGCGAACTAGGCGAATAAATTCGCCCCTACTGTGTTGCTTTAATAGCCTGTACGGCATCTTGAATTAATGGAGGGCCATTATAAATAAACCCTGTATAAATTTGCACCAAACTCGCGCCTGCGGCCATTTTATCAGCGGCACTGACACCGTCCATAATCCCACCAACACCAATCACGGGAATTCGACCATCAAGTGCTTGACACAAACGTGCCAAGGTATAATTAGACAATGCTTTCAATGGCTTACCACTTAAGCCGCCTGCTTCATTGGCTAAACTTAGGCTTTCAATACCTGCTCGGCCAATAGTGGTATTAGTGGCGATTACACCATCAATACGATGTTCAACCAATTGTTCAGCGATGTATTCAATATCTTCATCTTGGAGATCAGGCGCAATTTTCACCGCTAATGGCACATAATGACCATGATGCGCGGCTAAACGTGCTTGGCATGCTTTCAGTTGTTGCAGTAAATCTGAAAAAGCACTACCCGTTTGCAAAGAGCGTAGTCCTTGGGTATTGGGCGATGAGATATTGACCGCAACATAAGAGGCGTATTCATACACTTTTTCTAAGCAATGAACATAATCTTCGGCGGCATTTTCGACAGGAGTCGTCGCATTTTTACCGATATTGATGCCTAACACACCATCAAACTTTGCTTTTTTGACTTGCTCAACCAAATGGTCAACGCCTAAATTATTAAAACCCATGCGGTTAATAATGGCTTGAGCTTCGGGAATACGAAATAAACGTGGTTGAGGATTACCGTCTTGAGGGCGAGGCGTTACCGTACCGATTTCGATAAAACCAAAACCAAGAGCCGCTAAGGCATCAATATAATCGCCATTTTTATCCAAACCTGCGGCTAAACCGACGGGATTAGGAAAGTCTATGCCCATCACCTGAACAGGCTGGCTAGGTGTTGAATAGAATAACTTAAGTAAACCGAGCGTCTCACCAATCGCTAAACTGCGTAACGCCGCATGATGCGAAGCCTCTGGCGACAGCCGAAACAGTAACTGTCGAATAAGCGAATAGAACATAACAAATCCCAGCCAAGCGCAAGGTGGGAGATTATACACGTTTTAATGACTAGGAGCAGAGGTGTCCGTTAGACTGATGGCTAAGAGCATGATAAATCGCGCCCCTAGCCACGAATTTATCCACGTCGCGTCATAAACGCTAAACGTTCCAACAAATGTACATCTTGCTCATTCTTTAACAATGCGCCATGCAACGGCGGAATAGCACTGCGCGTGTCACGATTACGCAAGACGTTTTCGGGCATATCGTCAGAAAACAACAATTTCAACCAATCAATTAATTCAGAGGTGGATGGCCGTTTTTTCAAACCCGGTACTTTACGGAGATCAAAAAATATTTCTAACGCTTCTTTGACTAAATTTTGTTGGGTGTTGGGATAATGCACAGCAACAATTTTTTTCATCGTTTCCACATCAGGGAAGACAATATAATGAAAGAAACAACGACGCAAAAAGGCATCAGGGAGGTCTTTTTCGTTGTTTGATGTGATGATAATAATCGGACGATGTTTGGTTTTAATCGTCTCCCCTGTTTCGTAAACAAAAAATTCCATTTTGTCTAATTCGGTTAACAGGTCATTCGGAAACTCAATATCGGCTTTGTCGATTTCATCAATCAATAGTACAACACGTTCATCACTTTCAAAGGCTTCCCATAATTTGCCTTTTTTGATGTAGTTTTTAATATCAAACACACGGCTGTCGCCTAATTGTGAGTCGCGCAGACGAGAAACAGCATCATATTCATACAAGCCTTGTTGCGCTTTGGTGGTTGACTTCACATGCCATTGAATCAATTTTAAGCCTAAGGATTGAGCAACTTGCTCGGCCAATAGCGTTTTACCTGTCCCCGGCTCACCTTTAATTAATAAAGGTCTTTGCAAAGTAATGGACGCATTGACGGCCATTTTTAAGTCGTCCGTTGCGACATAAGCTTCTGTACCCGTAAATTGCATCGTATCACCCTCACATCAAATTGGTTGTTTTCGAGTCATGAACCATGCCACAAAACAAGCAATGGTTGAAACCGCTAAAATGGGAAATAAACTTTTTAATGCTGTTACACCAAAACCCGACAGTGCGTGAAACATCGTCGCCACAATCGCAGGTGCAGGCACCCATGTTGTGCTATCAATTGGCCAAGGAGTCAACATAATACACGCGAATAACACCAACAAAATTGGCTGAACCGACTGAGGAAAATAATGGGCAAAACCCTTCTTATAAACCCACAACAAACCAAACGCTGCGGCAAGATAAACCAGCCAAGCCACCAAATAACCCACCATAATCGCAGTCTCTCGGCTAAGTGTTACTGATATTTGCTTTCGTCAGGGCGAAACAAGTCCAACATATAATTTTCACGTTGTGGCGGCATTTGTAAATAAAAGCCTTTCTCTTGTAAGTCGGCTAATACTAATGCCACATCAGCGCGTGCCAGTTTTTTTTCAGGCGTTAACAGTAATGTACCAAACAATGTCGCTTTGCCGAACATTTCCACTAACGCTTCAGGAACACGCTGAAAACCGTCGGCTTTACGCACATACAAATACATTTCGTCTCTTTTTGAGCTTTTGTAAATGCTACAAATTTCAGGTTTGACACTCATAGACTTGTTCTCATGTGCTTTCTCGATGGCGATAACGTCGCCATAGTAACAGTTGCTCACGTTGATTTGCTAATGCCGTCAATAATGGCTTGGTCAACAAATCATAACGCCAACCTTGTAAAGCCAAAGGCAACTCAGCGGCCTCACCGTGATCGATATAGCCCAACACCAAATTATCTAACCAGCGTTTGCGTAACAAGACATCCGCGGGAATTTGATGCTGTTTGGCAACACGATCAGCAATAACACGCAACTCATCAAACAACACTTTTGCTTGTTTTGGTAATGGCAACGGCAATAACGGCGGACATTGCTCATCGGGTTTATCATTGGCTTGTTTGATAATTTGTAAAATCATTTGACCGTGCTTTTGATAAGTGCGCGGATGCAAATCTTCAATACGTGATAGTTTTGCCAAGGTCTGTGGCGCTTCTTGGACAATGGCCAATAAGGTATGATTTTTCAAGACAAATGTCCGTGGAATATCATGTAAACGCGCAGAGCCTTCACGCCACATCGCCAACATTTTCAACAGCGATAATTGACGACGATTAAATTGCCATGCATTACTAAACTGTTGATAAATCGTCAGCATCGGGGGCACAGGAGCACCTTCTTTCAGCATTAACTGACAATCTTCTTGGCAATAGGCTAACAAATTGCGCTCTATTAATTGGCCGACGACAAACTCATATAATTTGGGCAAATGTTCAACATCTGAAGCGGCATAACGTAATTGATCCGCTGATAATGGCCGAGCTAACCAATCCGAACGGGTTTCTGCTTTGCTAATATCGACATTTAAAAATTCTTTCAGCGCGCGTTGATAGCCTATTTGTAAACCATAGCCCAAAAATGCCAAGCCCACTTGCGTATCAAAAATATTTGTCATCTTGTTTTGCGGATATTGATAGAAAAATACTTCAATATCTTCTGAACAGGCATGAAGAATCTTCAAGCTCCGTGGGTTAGCAAATATCGGCCCAATGTCGTTGGTATCTAAAGCGACAGGGTCTACCAAATAAATGGCATTATTAATGTTTAATTGCGTCAGTGCGGATTGCGGATTAAAGGTATTCACCCGCATAAATTCGGTATCAAGGGCAATGGTGTTAGCCGTTGCCCATGAAGGTAATAATTCTGCAAAACGGCGTTGGTCTGTTATTAGTTCCCAGTTCATCACAATCCCAGTTGTTTGGCGATCACCTCATTCATAATTTCATGAGTGCCGCCACCAATTGATAAAATACGGTTATCCCGATACAGTCGCTCTACTAAACTGGCGCGCATAAAACCCATGCCGCCAAAAATCTGTACGGCTTCGTAGGTTAGTTTGTCGCTCACTTGTGTGGCAAAATTCTTTGCCATAGAGACTTCTTTAACCGCAGGAATACCATCGGCAATTTGCGCCGCGACACGATAGGTAAACTCGCGGCTTGCTTCTAGTTCGGTAGCCATATCGGCTAATTTATGGCGAATCACCTGCATTTTGGCTAAGGGTTTTCCAAAAGCAACACGCTGATGCACATAGTTTAAGCTTTCTTCTAATGCTAACTGCGCGGTCATATTTGCCATAACGGCCAAGTTTAAGCGTTCTTTCTGAAAATTGCTCATAATAACAAAGAACCCAGCGTTTTCTGCACCAATTAAATTGCTTTTGGGGACTAAAACATCATCAAAAAACAGCTCGGCGGTGTCACTCGCCCACCAACCCATTTTTTTCAGCGGTTGACCAACCGAAAATCCTGCACGCTCACGCTCAATTAACAACAAACTAATACCGCCGTAACCGACATCTCCTGTACGCACCGCCACCGTGTAATAATCAGCTCGACAGCCCGAGGTAATAAACGTTTTACTGCCATTCACGCGATAAAACTCCCCTTCACTGACGGCACGGGTTTTTAAGTTCGCAACATCTGAGCCGCCTGAGGGTTCGGTAATCGCCAAGGCTGCAATTTTTTCACCTCGTAAGACGGCGGGCACGATCCGCTGTTTGAGCTCGTCGCTCCCCCAATTTTCAATGGGTGGTAAACCGATATCTAAAGAACCTAGACTGGCCACTAAGCCACCCGAGCCAACACGCATTAACTCTTCACTGGCGGCTATTTTCATAAAAATATCGTTACCAGAACCGCCTAATGCTTCGGGATGGTCGATACCCAATAAACCAGCCTCACCTGCCAAATTGTATAATTCACGCGGAAATGTGCCTGCTTCTTCCCAGTCATTAATGAAGGGACGAATATGTTGATCGACGAATTTGCGCGTGGTTAATCGCACTTGTTGATGGGTGTCGGTGAAATAAGAAGTATAGAGAGCCATGAGATACGCCTGTCACTGAAAGTAGAATCAGGCAATACTGTCATATTTTATATAAACAACCAAGCGATTGCTTGGTATATTTTATACAATCGTCCAACAACTATTTTAGATCGTAAAAAGACACATCTATACTGAATTTTTAAGAATAATTCTGCCGCTGACTCAACGCCCGCGCTAAGGTATGACTATCTACCATTTCCAACTCTCCACCCAATGGCACTCCATGAGCGATACGAGTCACATTGACACCACAAGCACGACTCGCTTCCCGAATATAATGAGCCGTTGCTTCGCCTTCCACAGTCGCATTGGTTGCCAAGACCAACTCCGTCACCTTGCCATGCTTTAATTTGGCAATTAGCTGAGGAATGCCTAATTCTTGCGGCCCTATCCCATCTAACGGTGATAAATGCCCCGATAAGACAAAATATAAACCACGATAACTGCCACTTTGTTCAATCGCTAAAATATCGGCAGGAGACTCAACCACACACAACAACTGCTGCTCACGGGAAGGATTAGCACAGATTTGACACACTTCTTCTTCGGTAAATGTCCGACAGTCCTGACAATGACTGACGTGACTCATGGCATCCGCCAATGCCGCACTTAAACGTTGACCACCTTGACGATTTCTTTCGAGCAGATGTAATGCCATCCGTTGTGCCGACTTAGGGCCAACACTAGGTAATACACGTAAAGCAGCGATCAATTCTGAAACAAGGGGGCTAAACATAATTCTTTATCTGAGCGTAGAAAAGGAAGTCTATTTTCGGTTGCCAACTCCCTCACTCTAACTCTCTCCCTCGGGGAGAGAGGACTTAATGCCCCCTCTCCCCGAGAGAGACGACTGCAAGAATGCAGGAGTTAGAGCAACGCAGGAGTGAGGGTTTGCCGTCCACTTAAAACGGTAATTTCATGCCAGCAGGTAAACCTAAACCTGCGGTTGCACCTGACATTTTTTCTTGACTAATATTTTCGACTTTACGCACCGCATCATTCACCGCCGCCGCAATTAAGTCTTCTAAGACATCTTTATCTTCTTGCAATAACTCTGGTGCAATCACAACACGCTTCACGTCATATTTACCTGTCATGGTGATTTTGACTAAGCCTGCGCCTGACTCACCCATAATTTCGGTTTTGGCCAATTCTTCTTGCGCTTTTTGCATTTTGCCTTGCATCTGCTCTTGCATTTTTTGCGCTTGTTGCATGAGGGCATTGATATTCATCGTTTTTCTCCAACTATTAAAGATTCTGAAATTAACTGGGCATTAAATGTTTTCATCAGGTTTTGAACGATAGGGTCAGCCAAAAACGCGACTTCTGCTCGTTGCTTTAACTCGATTAACCGCCGTTCTTCGATTTGGGCAGGTGTTTCTGCAATCGGTTCGACCATTGCGAGTTGTAATTCTAACTGCGGATAGTCCTGCAACAAACAACTCTTTAAGGTTTCATACGACTGATGCGCCAACACATCATAACGTGGAGAGACCTCTAAGACCGCCGTTCCCTGTTGCTGCCCCTGTAACAGAGCATGTTTGGCCAAGTTTAAGGCCATTCCTGTTAATTTGCCATTCGTCACCCAATCGAACCAACGTTGTGGCGACCATAAGCCTTCCGCCACTATCGGTGCTTTATTAAATGGCAAAATTGTCGCGGTGTGCGTCATTGTAGGTTCATCAGAAGGAATTTCTTCCACATGTGAGACAGCAGGCTCAGGAATATGCTCGGTTTTGGATGGATTAATATCCGCTTCAACAGTCAAAACCACTTCTGACGTCACGGCAACTGGAACTGGAACTGGAACTGGAACTGGAACTGGAACTGGAACTGGAACTGGA